>JACKQC010000009.1 GCA_024233085.1 Akkermansiaceae bacterium | reverse complement strand
CCGGTTCCCGGCGAAAAACGCGCCGGCCACGGTGACGATCCAGACTCCGGCGAGGGCGAGTTTGAGAGGAATGGCGTTCATGGCGTTTCGGTCCGGAGGTCGATCCAACAGGGTTGGGTCCCTGGGTCAACAGGGTTGGGTCGGGGACTCGACAGGGTTGAGTGGGTTTTTACCAGATGGAACGGCCGCGTGGCGATGAGTATTTGAAACGGGGCGTCGCTTTTTTCGATCCGAGTTGACGCCAATCCGTGCCCGCCCATGGAAAGCAAACGCTTGTCACCCGTCCGATGATTTGATTTGGTGGAGGGCGCATGATGAAAAAAGATCAATCCCCGCCCGAATCGGACAGAACCATCGGAATCCACGAACTCTACGCGTCGAATCCCGACGAAGCCGACGCGCGTCTCTGGGGGCGGCGGATGGACCCGGTAAGTCGGCGGGGATTTTTCCGCGGGGCGGGTCTGGCGGCGATGTCGACCGCGCTGGGCGCTGAAATCGTTTTCTGGGAAAACATGCCCGGCGGCCTCATCCCGGCGGCGTTCGCGCAGAGCGATCAGCCCTTCGCTCTGCCCGGCAAGGACGGGTTGATCGTCCTGAACGACCGTCCCATCAACGCGGAAACGCCGCCGCATTTGCTGGACGACGAGGTCACGCCGGGGAACCGCCTGTTTGTCCGCAACAACGGGCATCCGCCGCCGATGGAATCGATCGATCCTGAAAAATGGACGCTGGAAATCGCCGGCGAAGCCTGCGGGAAACCGACGGTTTTTACCCTCCCCGAGTTGAAGTCGAAGTTCGAGCATCACACCTATCGTCTCCAGATCGAGTGCGGGGGGAACGGCCGAAGCGAGTTTAACCCGCCGGCTTCGGGCAATCAGTGGGCCGTCGGGGCGGTGGGCTGTCCGGAGTGGACGGGCGTTCGCCTGCGCGATGTGCTGGAGGCCTGCGGGGTCGCGAAGAACGCGGTTTACATCGGGTATCACGCGGCGGACACGCACCTGTCCGGCGATCCGAAAAAGGAACCGATCTCGCGCGGGGTGCCGATGGCGAAGGCGCTGGAGGACGAGTCGCTGATCGCCTTCGCGATGAACGGAGGCGACATTCCGTGGCTCAACGGACACCCGCTGCGCATCGTCACGGGCGGCTGGCCGGCCTCCACCTCGGGCAAATGGGTGAAACAGATCGTGGTCCGGGACCGGGTTCACGACGGCGAAAAGATGACCGGCCATTCCTACCGCGTGCCGAAGTACCCGGTGGCGCCGGGCACCTCGGTTCCGGAGGAGGATTTTGTCATCATCGAGTCGATGCCGGTGAAATCGATCGTGACTTTTCCGAAGTCGGGAGTGAGCCACCCGCTGGCCGAGCCTTTGTCCTGTCGCGGGCACGCGTGGGCGGGAGACCTCGAGGTGAGCGAAGTGCATGTCTCCATCGATTTCGGCGCCACCTGGACGAAGGCAAAACTGGACAAGCCCGCCAACCGGCTCGCCTGGCAACGATGGAACGCGGAGGTGAGGTTTCCCCAGAAAGGTTACTACGAGGTCTGGGCGCGGGCCGTGGACAGCCAGGGACGCAGCCAGCCGATGATCGTGCCCGGATGGAACCCGAAGGGTTACCTCAACAACGCCTGCCATCGCGTCGCGGTTCAGGCGGTCTGAGTGTCGCCGCCCTCCCCTCACCCCATTTCATCGCGAAAGGACATCATGAGACTCGTCGCCATCGCCGTTTTCGCCGTCGCCTTCGTGGCATTTTGTCCCCCGGGAAGATCGCAGGAGGAAAAGAAGGCGGAAATCCCCGTCGATCCGGCCACCGGCATCAAGATGGCGGAAAACTGGGAATTGATCCGGGCGCACTGTGTCATCTGTCATTCGTCGCAGCAGTTTCTTCGGCAGCGCGGCACCCGGTCCACCTGGACCGACATCCTCGGCTGGATGCAGACTTCCGGGGGGCTCTGGAAACTGGATGCCGAGATCGAGGGCAAGATCATCGATTATCTTTCGGAGAATTACGGCCCGGACGCCTTCTACCGGCGCGCGCCCATCCCGGCCACCCTGCTGCCGGAGAACCCGTACGAAAGCGACGCCCGCAAGGAGTACGAGGAGAAAAAGCAGGCCGGCCAGATTCCCGGGAAGGCGCCGGCTCCGTGATGTGGGATTGAGGTGTTGAGGCGAGACCCGGCGGCTCACCAACTGACGCGAAGCGCGGTGGCGAGGCCCCAGCCGTCATAGGCGCCGCCGTCGGCCGCCGAATCGGTCATTCGCGCGTGCTGAACGCCGGCCTGCCACTTGAGTTGGTGGCCGAAAAGAAAGCGGTTCAGGCCGAAATAGGATTCGAGGTAGCGATCCCCCCGGCCCTCGACGATCCGGTTCTCGTACCGGCCGAGGCGGAGCCCGTTGTCGTGTTCGCTCTCCAGCCAGGTGAATCGCGCGACCAACTGCCAGTCATCGGTGAGATTGAAAAAGGGCATGGCGACGATACCCGCGAGAGTGTTTTCGCCGGGGGCGTCGCGGGCAACGCCGAGATCGGACCGGAAACCCCAGCGATCGCCCTCGAACCTCGCCACCAGCGACGCGACACGGTCGTTCGGACCGGCGATGGTGTTCTCCGGCCGGTAGTCTTGCCAAGCGAAGTGAGCCTCGACGAGCGCCTCCCGGATGCCGAGGTTTTCGGAGAAATCGCGGCCCAGCTTGATCAACCCGGACGCGGAACCGTCAAAGTCGCCAAACTCCGGCGATTGTCCGCCGGCGGAGAAGATCCCGGCGGACAATCGCCAGGCGTCCGGGGACCAGTCGACGAGCGCGCCGGGGGCGAAAATCTCGGAGAACCACAAGTTGTTGGAAAGATTGTTCCGCTCGATCGTCAGCAGTTCGTTGGAGGAAGTGGCGCCATCGAGCGTGAAAGCCGCGGCCTGCTTCCCGAGCCGAAAACGCCAATCCTCGCCGGGCGTCCATTGCAGGTAGGAGTCGGTGAGGCGCTTGTAGAGGGGCGAGGCATCGTCGAGGTCGAACTCGACCTCGCTTTTCAGGGCCAGATCGGCGGGCAGCACGGCCTTCCATCCGACCCGAAACCGCCGGAACGAGCCGCCCAGGAAGTCGCCCCGATCGGATTCGACGCCGGCGAAGTCGTATTGGAAGCGCCCCGTCAACGAAAGCTCCCGGAGAATCGGACCCTCGGGATCGCTGTAAAGCGTCGCCTTTTTCCAGATCGACGCGTAGTCCACACCCCCCGATTCGAGGACGGGCGCCGGTTCACGATATTCGTCGGCGTGGAGCGGGAAAATGGGCAGGAGCAGCAGCCACAGGCCGGGCAGCGCGCGAATCGGGAAATCCGTGAGACTACGCCCCTCCGATCGGCCTTTTTCGTCGAGCGATGACATTTCGGGTCTGGCGGTCCGCCGACGTTTATCGAATCGGCCCGGATTGGATGTTCAAACCGCGGGAAAAGGATAGGCGGTTTTCGAAACCGGGCACAAAAAAAGAGGCGGGGGAATGCCCCCCGCCTCAATTGTCAACGCAACCAAGGGTGTCAGAAAATCGACAGTCGACGGATCGATTCCTTACCAACTGATACGGATGCCCGAGGAGACGCCCCAACCGTCATAGGCTCCGCCGTCGTTGGCGCTGTCGGAGGCGGTGGTGTACTCGACTCCGGTCTGCCATTTGAGGTTGTGACCGCAGAGGTAGTAGTTCACCCCGGCGTAGAATTCGTGGGCTTCATCGGCTTTTCCGCCAACGATGCGGCTCTCGTAGCGATCGAGACGGACTCCGTTGCCACCGGCGCTGTTCACGTAGTTGTAGCTGGCGACCAGTTGGATTTGGTCGGTGACGTCGTAGTAGGGCATGATGGCGACGGCGAACAGGTTCGGCTGAGTGCCGTAGCCCTCACCCGCCGCGATGTCGGTGATCAGGCCGAGTTTCCCGCTTTCGAAGTGACCGACCAGCGACCCGACCTGATAGAGGGGCCGGGTGTTCAGGTCGCCCTCGCCGGTGGGGTTGTTGTTCACGTAGTCTCCGCGAATCACCGCCTTGTCGAGCCCGAAGGCGTCGGCGAAATCGTAGCCGATCGACAACAGGCCGAAGAATCCAGACTCGAAATCCCCGAATTCCGGACCGCCATCGGAGGAGAAGATCCCGATGTTGTAGATCCAGTTGTTTTTCTCGCCGCTGGCGGAGATGCCGGTGAAGTATTCCTCGGGAAACCAGAGATTGTTCGAGAGGAGGCTGCGCTCCAGGCGGATGAGCTTTTTCGAGGAGGTGGCTCCGTCGGCGGTGAAGGAGGCGCCCTGCTTGCCGATTTTCACCTCCAACTCCTCGCTTTTCGACCATTCCAGATAGGTGTCGGTCAATTTGTGGTAGAGCGGGTCGGGATCGTTCAGGTCGAGGTCGGCCTCGGAGTGGAGCGTGAAATCCTGGAAGAGCTTTGTTTTGAAGCCGAAGCGAAAACGCCGCCAATGGAGGCTGTCGTAATCGCCCTGATTCGCGTCGAAAAAGGCCGCGTCAGCCTGGAGACGGCCGGAGAGCGCGAATTTCTGGATGAAGGGGTTTTCCTTGTTTTCGTAAAGCGTGGCCAGGTCGAAAAGGTCGCAGAACGAAGCTTGGTCCGCCTCGAGCAGGGTATCGACGACTTTTCCGCCATCGCCGGCGGAGGCGGATGTGCCGCCGAGAGCCATGGCGCCCAGCGCGAGGACAAGAGTGGTGAGAGATCGAGGGTGGAGTTTCATCGGATTGGTTGGTGTCGGTTTGATTGAGTGAATTCGGATGAGAGTGGTTTGCGAACGATTCAAGTCATTGCGGCTGACGGTTCGCGGGGCCAGCGTTTTTGTGTGACAATTTCGGAAGCGGGCGGTTTTCCGTCCGGGGGCGAACCGCTCGCGGCCTTTTTTGGCGTCGAAACGCGAATCGCGACAGCGGAACGGTGTGACGAATTCGTCACCCGGGCCGGGCGGGCGAATCCGCTTGACTGGCGAGGAGGCGCGGCCAAGCATCGAGACCGTCCGCGGATCGGTTCGCGGAAACGAAACCATGAACGCAGACGTATTCAGCGGCCGGAGGCCGCCCGGTCCGGTCGTGCCGGCATTGTGCGGTATTTTCGCGCTGATCGGCGCGCCGGTGGGCGCCCAGGAGAGCGTGAGGGTCTCGACGGTCACCCCGGTTCGCGAGGACATCACCCTGACCACGACGCAGCCGGCGACGATTCACGCCTATTTCGAGGCCGATCTCGCCTCGCGCGTCGGGGGCTACGTGAAGGCGGTCAAGGTGGACATCGGCGACTCGGTCGCGGCCGGCGAAGTGCTGGCGGAAATCGACGCCCCCGAGCTGGGCATTCAGGCGGAGCGCAAGGAGGCGGAAATTCGTCTGCTGACGAGCCGCAAGCACCAGTTGGAAGCCTCCGTGCGGGCGTCGCAGGCTCTCGTGCGGGCGCAGAAAATGGAGTTCGATCGCGTCCAGAGCCTGGTCAAGACCGGCGCGGTCACCGAGAAGGTGCGCGACGAATCCCAAAGCCGTCACGAAAGCGCCGAGGCGAGTCTGGCGGTTTCGGAGGCCGAGGCGAAAAGCGCCGAAGCCCAGATCGATGTGGCCGAGAAGGAGCTGGAGGAACTGCAAACCATGATCGGTTACGCCAGTCTCCGGGCGCCCTTCGCCGGAGTCGTCACGCTGAGGGAGATCGATCCCGGCGATCTGGTCCGGGTCGATGATCGCGGCGAATCCCTGCTCCGCGTCGCGCGAATCGACAAGGTTCGCGTCCGGGTGCGGGTCCCGGAAACGGAGGCGGTGCGGGTCGACGCGGGGGACGGGGCGGAATTCGCGTCGCGGGCGCTGCGGGAGCGCCGATTCCCCGGGAAAGTCGCGCGATCCGCGCGATCGATCGACGCCGGATCGGGGACGATGACCGTGGAGTTCGATCTCGACAATCCCGACGGGGCGCTCCTGCCCGGGATGTTTGGAGAGGCGACGATTGTGCTGGAGCGGCACGAGGGGGCGCTCGTCCTGCCCTCGCGCGCCGTTCGTTTCGACGAATCGGGAGACACGGCGCGCGTGATCGTCGTCGAAAACGGCGCGGCCAGGCATGTACCGGTTCGGGTCGGGCTCGATCTCGGGGATCGGATGGAGATTGCCGAGGGGCTGACCGGCGCCGAATCGGTGGTGGCGGGAGTGGTCGGCGGGCTCGCCGATGGACAACCCGTCGAAGTGACGCCGGCTCCCTGAACTTCCGCGCCGCGGTCGGTTTCGATTCCCGCCATGAACCTCGTCCGTTTCGCTCTTCGCAATCCCCACGGGGTTCTTGCCGCGGTGTTGGGCCTGTCCTTCCTCGGCTTCGTGGTTTTTCGGCAGATTCCGGCGGACATTTTGCCGGACTTTCGCAAGCCGGTCATCATGAGTTTCTTCTCCTACCCGGGCCTGCCCACCGGCGAGATGGAACAATCGGTGACCTCCCGCGTGGAGCGGGCGCTGACTCTGGCCGGAAACCGGGAGCGCATCGAGTCGCGGACCGTGCCGGGCGCCGCGCTGCTGAAGGTGACTTTCGAGGCGGGAACCGATCCCTCGGCCGCGATGAACGACATCTTCAACTACGAGATGAGCGACATGTTTCACCTGCCGCCCGGGATCGAACACCCCTTCACCCTCCGCAGCGAGCCGGCGAACATGCCCGTGCTGCTCGGGGCGATTTCCGGGGAGGGGCTGAGCGAGTCCGAACTCTACACCATCGGGTACTACGCGGTTCGCAACAAAATGGGCGGACTCCCCGGCGTGCAGATTCCCCACCCCTTCGGCGGGAAATTCCGCCAAATGATGACCTATGTCGATCCGGCGAAACTCGCGACGCACCAGCTTTCGCTGACGGATGTGGTCGACGCGCTCCGGCGCTCGAATCTCGTCCTCGCGGGCGGGACCGTCCAGATCGGCGACACCGACTATCAGGTCCATCCGGAAAACACGCTCAAGACCGCCGCCGACATCGACAACGTGATCGTCGCCATGCGGGACGGAAAAGCCGTCTTCGTCCGGGATGTCGCGACGACGAAAGACGACGCCGCGCTGCAATACAACATCGTGCGGGTCAACGGCGGCCGATCGGTTTACGTGCCCCTGCTGCGGGAGCCGGGCGAGAACACCATCCAGGTCGTCGACCGGATCCGGGCCGGCATTGCCGAGGAGATTCCGAAGATGAAACAGCGCGGCGACATTCCCGAGGTCACCCAAGTCGATCTCGTCGCCGACCAGTCGACCTACATTCGGCAGGCCATCGGCAATCTCAAGATGCAGGTCGGCCTCGGCGGGCTGCTGGTGGTGGTCATCGTGGTGCTGTTTCTCCGGCGTTGGCGGCCCGCCCTCGCGATTCTCCTCATGCTGCCGCTGGCGCTCCTGATCGGGATCCTCGGTTTCTTTTTCTCCGGCGAATCCATCAATGTCATGACGCTCGGCGGATTGGCGCTGGCCGTGGGCACGGTGGTCGACGCGGGCATCGTGGTGGTCGAAAACATCATGCGCCACCGTTCCATGGGCAAGGACGCCGCGACCGCCGCGCTCGAGGGCGCCGGCGAGGTGGCGGCCCCGGTGCTCGCGGGCGTTTTGACCACGCTCGCCGTCTTCGTGCCCGCCATTTTCCTGACCGGCATGGTGAAGTTTCTCTTCGTCCCGCTGTCGCTCGCGGCCGCCATCACCATCGGAGCCTCCTACTTCATCGCCATGACGGTGGCGCCGGTTTTCTGCGCGAATTTTCTCGGAAAGTCCGCCGCCGCCCCCGCCCGAGCCGAAACCGCCGCCGGCGTTTCCAAGGGCTGGTATGCGCGCCTGCTCGGCGGGGCGATGAAGCGGGCCCTGCTCAGTGTCGTGGTCGTCGCCGCCGCCACCGCCGGATGTCTGCTGTTGTTTCCGGCGCTTGGAAGCGAGCTTTTTCCGGAAGTCGACGCGGGCACCTTCGAGGTCAGGCTGAAGACCATCCCCGGGACACGGCTCGACAAAACGGAGGAACTCGTGGCCCGGATCGAGGATTCCATTCGAAAAACCGTCGGGGAGGAACACGTCCAGACCATCATCTCCAACATCGGCATGCCGGTGGGAAAGGGCGCCGGGTTTTCCACGATCCTGAGCTCGAACTCGGGTCCCGACACCGCCTATCTCATCGTCAATCTCCACCCGGGCGGCGGCCGGCGAAGCGTCGCGGCCTGCGTGAAACGCCTGCGCGAGCGGTGGAAAACCGAGTTTCCCTCCGAAAAATTCCTTTTCGTCACCGGCGGCATCGTCAATGCCGCCCTCAACGAAGGCGCGCCGACGCCCATCGACGTCGAGATCAAGTTCGGCAAGTTCGATGCCGGCCGAAAAGCCGCCGAAACCGTCGAAGCGACCCTGAAGGTCATTCCCGGCGCGGTCGATGTCCAGATCGCGCAGGCATTGGACTATCCGCAGCTCGACATCCGGGTCGACCGCACACGCGCCGCCTATTTTGGACTGTCTCAGGAGGATGTGGCCAAAAACGTCCTCACCGCCTACGGCTCCAGCACCGGCTACGTTTCGATGATCTGGATCGCCCCGGACGGGAAGGACTTCTTCATGGGCGTGCAGCTCGGGGACAATGTGGCGGATTCCCTCGAAGAGTTGCGGAACCTGCCCCTCCGGGTGGAGTCGGCCGGCGGAGCGATGACGGTTCCCCTTTCGAGTGTCGCGGAGATCCGGCGGGTCAATATACCCGGCGAGATCGCCCGCGCGGACATCTCCCGCGTCTACAACGTCTACGTGAACGCCGAGGGGCGGGATGTCGGATCGGTGGTGGCCGAGGTGGAGGCGCGCCTCGCCGGGGTCGAACTGCCCGAGGGGACGACGGTCTCCCTGCAGGGCCCCGTCAACACGATGCGCGAAGGCGCCCGAAAGATCGGGATCGGCCTGGCGGTCGCCTCCCTCCTGGTGTTCCTGATTCTGATGGCGCAGTTCAGGTCCTTCGTCGACCCGCTGCTCATCATGTTGGCCGTGCCGCTCGCCCTGGCCGGGGTGGTCGCCTCCCTTTTCCTCACCGGCACGACCCTGAACATCCAGTCGCTCATGGGATCGCTGATGCTGATCGGCATCGTCGTCAACAACAGCATCCTGCTCGTCGAATTCGCCAACGCCCGGCTGCGCGAGGGCCGCAACCCGTTCGACGCCGCCTTCGAAGCCGCGCGGGTCCGCCTGCGGCCCATTCTGATGACCACGCTCACGCTGCTCGCCTCGATGGCGCCTTTCGCCTTCGCCCTCCTGCCCGGCAACGAGGCCATGATCCCGCTGGCCCGCGCCGTCATCGGCGGCATGGCCGTTTCCACCGTGCTCACCCTTTTTCTGGTGCCCTGCGCCTACTCCCTGCTGAAACGCGCCAACCCGTCATGAAACGCCTTCGCCTCGCCGCCGTCCTGTCGATTCTCCTCGCCGCCGCCCCGTCCGGGTCCGCCGGCGAAACGGATCGGGACCCCTTCGCCATCGATCTCGCGACGGCCCTGAAACTCGCCGACCTCGACAACACCAAGGTCGCCCTCGCGCGCGAAAAGATAGCCGAGGCCGAGGCCCGGCTCCTGCAAGCACGGACGCTCCTGCTTCCCGACCTCAGCGCCGGCGCCAGCTATCACCGGCACGAGGGACCGCTTCAAGAGACCAACGGCAACGTTCTCGACGTTGACCGCTCCTCCCGCTTCGCCGGACTGGGCGCCGGCGCCGTCGGAGCGGGCGATGTCCAGATCGCCGGAGTGGGGTTGAAAGTGGACCTCGCCGAAGCCTTTTACGCCCCCCTCGCCGCCCGTCAGCGCGCGGACAGCGCCCGGGCGGAGAGCGACGCCGTCCGCAACCGCGTCCTCTTCGAAACCGCCGCCGCCTGGTATGAGCTGCTTCGCGCCCGCGGCGCCCTCCAGATTGCAGGGGAGGCCCACGAAAACGCGAAAGCTCTCGCCGACGCCACCAACAGCTTTGCCGAAACCGGCCAGGGCCTCGAATCCGACAGCGAACGCGCCGCCGTCGAAGCGCTCGTGCGCGAACGCGACACCGAGGTCGCCCGCGAAAATCTCGCGCTGGCGTCCATCCGGCTCGCCGCGCTCCTGCGAATCGATCCCGCCACCCGACTCTCTCCCGTGGGCAGCGCCGATGCCAGGTCCGAGTGGGTCGACCTGTCGGAGGATGTCGCGGTCCTCACGGATCTCGCCCTCAAATCCCGGCCCGAACTCGCCGGTTCGGACGCGGAACTCGCCGCCACCTGGCGGGATCTCGAGCGCCATCGCTATTCCCCGCTGATTCCGAAACTGGCCGTGGGCGCCAGCACGGGCGGGTTCGGCGGCGACAACGACACCTCGCCGGGCAGCGGCGACCAGCGCACGGATGTCAGCGCCGCGCTCTACTGGCAGATCCACGGCCTTGGACTCGGCCAGCACGCCGGGGTGCGGGAGAAGTCCTCCCTTTGGAAGCAGGCGAAAATCACCCGTTCCGATGTCGAGATCACCGTGGCGGCGGAAGTCGCGGCCGCTTTCGCCAGTGCCCGCAGCCGGGACGCGCGGATCGCCATCGGGCGCGACGCCATTGCCCGCGCCCGGCGTTCCTACGAGTTGAATCGCTCCCGCGTCTTCGAAAACCAGGGACTTCCCATCGAAGTGCTCCAGGCGATTCAGTCCCTCGTCTCCGCCCGCACCCTCTATCTCGATTCGGTGATCGACTACAACCTCGCCCAGATTCAGCTTTACACCGCGCTGGGTCAGCCGGTTTCCTCAGCCGAAGCCGCGGCCGAAAACAGGGCGCCGACCCCCTCCGAAGCCGCCGAGGAGACGCCGTCCGGGGTCGCCGATCCGTCGCAACCCGCCGAGACAGCCCCGTCATCGGAATCGGCCGGGTCACGGGCCAAACGTTTCGGGTTCTTCGGACGGAACCGATGAGGGAATCGATCCGCGTGAAAGTCAGCGCGCCGGAGAACCGGACGGGGTCACTTTTTGCAGCCGAAAATCGCCGACCCGGACCGGTTCGGGCCGGGCGCTCCCGGACTCAGTCCCCAGCACCGTTTCCCGCCAGTGGCGGGGGGACGGCTCCGGCGTGAAGCGGTCCACGATCCAGATCTCGCCCTCGAGGCCGGCGAGGCGACCGGCAATGTCCCGCTTCGAGACGAAATGCTCGGCAGGTTCCTGGCCCGCCGAACCGGCGACCTGAAGATGGTCGGCTTCATCCACGTAGAGCACATTCTCGCCAAAGTAAAACTCGGCCCCCGGCCAGAATTCGTCGCAGACGATCCAGTCGGCGCCGCGGCTCCGGGCCTCGGCCATGGCGAGCCGGACGCTGGAGTTTCCCCCGATCGAACTCTCGATGCGCGGCGAGACCAGAGAGACGGCGACCAGGCCAAGCGTCGCCACGGCGGCGGCGCGGGCGGGCCAGCGGCGAAAGGTGAAGGATTCGCGCGCCAACAGTCCGCCCACAGCGACGGCGACAAAGGGAGCGCCCGGCAGCGTGTAGGTCGGCAGTTTGGAGGCGATCAGCGAGTAGACGGCCACGACCAGGACCGCGGCCAGGGGTTCCCAGGGCAGACCCTTGAGGCGCTCGCGCCCGGCACCGGAGGCGCTTTTCCAGGCCCGGACGATGGGGCGGACGAGCACCGGCCACCAAGGCAGCCAGAAAAGGGCGGCGATCAGAAACTGGAAGCCGAAAAACTCGTCGCGATCGTCCGGATGCCCGACGACCCGGCCCGCCAATTCCCGGCGCAAAAAGAAATCCCACAGCTCGGGGTGCCGGTGCGCCATCAGCAGGTACCACGGCAATCCGAGGGCAAGAATGACGAGGAGCAGGCGGAGGGGTTTGAGTGCCCGCAGGCGATCGCGACGCCCGGTAATCGCCAGGGCGGCGGTGATGGCCGCGAGGGGGACGAGAGCGGCGGTGGCTTTCGTCCACCACGCCAGACTCCAGCAGAGCGCCCCGGCGATCCAATATGCCCGGCGCCGAAGGGACGAATCTTCCGAGCGGGGCCACAAAACCAGTCCGGCGCCGAGCGTGCAAAACCCGCCCATCAGCATGTCCGGGGACAGCAGGTGGGACAGCGCCCAGATCTGGATCGTGGTCGCGCCCGCCAGCACGGCCCACCACGCGGCCCGGGGACCGGACGCGCGCCAGGCGAGCAGGGCGATCCCGGCCAGGGCGAGCAGGCCGCCGAGGAAGGAGGGCAGGCGGGCCGCCCATTCGTTCCGGCCGAAAAGCAGGAAGCTCGATCCCGTGAACCAGTAGATGAGCGGCGGTTTGTCGAAATGGCCCACGTCCGCGAGGGTCGGCTCCAGCCAGGAATGATCGTCAAACTCCGTCCATTCGGCGCCCATGTTGGCGTAGCGGCCTTCGTCGGGCTCGAACAAGCCGTGTTTTCCCAGGCCAAAAAGGTGCAGCACCAGCACAAAGGCCAGCAGGGCGATCCAGGCGCCCCGGCTCGGCGGTCGAGTGCGGGCGCCGTTGCTGTCGGCGGTGGTGGGAAGCTCGTTTGGAGCCATTGCGACTAAAGACGTTTCGGAACGCGAATCCTTTGAAGAATCGGCCATCGGCGAGCCCGGGCAAACGGAAAGCAGCGGTTGCGGGACCGGGTTCCAACGGGCAAACTGCGCCTTCGATCCGCCCTCCCCCGCCGTCTCTCCGCCGGAGCATGGATTCCTCCCCAGCCAACCCGAACGCCACCGATTGGATCGCCAGTCTCGCCGAGTTTCTCGTGCGCGAGGATCATGTCGAGGCGGTGCGGGTCGATCCCGTGCGCCGGAAAGTCTCCGTGGCCACCCTCGGCAGCGTGGACATGGGTGCCCTCCGCGACCGGCTGGAAACGGTGCTCGCGGGCCTGGAAAAAGAGCACCTGCTCGACACGCGGCCGCCCGAGGCGCCGGCGACCCTGGGATTTGGCGTTCACTACCAGAGCGGCGACCGGGGCGCCCTGCTCGAAAAGCCCACCTGCCCCACCGCGCCGCATCTGTGGCAGTGGCGCGAGTTCGCCTGGCCCGAGCCGGAGGAACTTGAGCGCCAAAGCCGCGAGGAATGGAAGGCGCTGGCGCTCCAGGCCGCGATCTGCGGTGTCGCGCTGGTCGTGGCGACGGTGCTGGAGAAATTCGGCGCCGTCCCGAGCTGGCTCGTGCGATCGCTTTTCGGCGTGTCCCTGCTCGCGGGTGGCTGGGACGCGGCCGGCGACGCCTGGGAAAAGATCCGCCTCCGCCAGTTGGACGTGCATTTCCTGATGCTGGCGGTGGCCGCCGGCGCGGTCTCGATCGGCGCCTGGACGGAGGGGGCGCTCCTGCTGTTTCTTTTCTCGCTCTCCGGCGCGCTGGAACACTACGCGCTGCACCGAACCCACCGCGAGATCAACGCCCTGACCAAAGCCGCGCCGAAAACCGCGCGCGTGCTGCTGCCGGACGGGCGGATCGAGGAACGCCCGGTGAACCGGCTCGGCGCGGGCGATCTCCTCCAGTTGAAGCCGGACGAAGCCTTCGCCGCCGATGGAGAAGTCGTGTCCGGGGAGTCGGCGGCGGACGAGTCGAACCTGACCGGGGAAGCGAAGCCGGTTCCGAAGGCCGCGGGCGACTCCGTCTACGGCGGCACCCTGAATCTCTGGGGCGCGCTGACGGTGAAAGTCACGCGCGCCGCCGCCGAGAGTTCTTTGCAAAAAATCGTCCGCCTCATCCGCGAAGCCCAGCACCTGCGCGCGCCGAGCCAGCGGTTCACCGACCGTTTCGGCACCCAATACACCGCGCTGATCCTCGGGGCCACGGTGGCGATGTTTTTCGTCTGGTGGCTGGGCTTCGGGCTGGCGCCCTTCCGCTCCGGGAGCGAGGCGCCCTCGGCGTTCTATCGGTCGATGATGCTGCTGGTCGTGGCGAGTCCCTGCGCGCTGGTGTTGTCGATCCCCTCGGCCATTCTCGCGGCCATCGCCTCCGGCGCGCGGCGCGGCGTGCTTTTCCGCGGCGGCGCGGCGGTGGAAAACCTCGACATCATCGACACCGTCGCCCTGGACAAGACGGGCACGCTGACCACGGGCGAACTCCGCGTCGGACGCATCGAGAGCTTCCCCCCCGGGAGGGAGACGGAGGTGCTGTCCATCGCGCTGACTCTCGAAAGGCACTCGACCCATCCCATCGCCCGCGCCATCGTCGCCCACGCCGAGGCGGCGGGAGTGGAGGCGCTCGATCTGGACGAATTCCGCTCCTTCAGCGGCAAGGGGCTGCGCGGCCGGGCCGGGGGCGAGCTAAGCTATCTGGGAAGGCGCGAGCTGATGGAGCGCGGCGATCTCGGCGACTGGATCGGGTCCGTGCCCGAGCCGCCCATCGAGTTTTCCGAAGTCTGGGTGGTGCGCAAGGACCTCCTCGGGCGCATCCTGCTGCGCGACGAGGTGCGCGAGCGAAGCCGGCCCGTGCTGGAAACGCTGGCCGCCGCCGGCATCCGCACCCTGATGCTCACCGGCGACCGGCGCGGCGCGGCCGAGGAGGTCGCCAAACGGCTCGGAGTCGGCGAGGTGCGCGCCGGCCTGCACCCGGAGGACAAAGTGGAGGCGATCCGCGAACTCGGAGAGGCCGGCCACAAGGTCGCCATGGTCGGCGACGGCGTGAACGACGCCCCCAGTCTCGCCGCCGCCTTCGTCAGCGTCGCCATGGGCGGCAAGGGCAGCGACGCCGCGCTGGAGCAGAGCGACGTGGTGCTGATGAACGACAAGATCGAAAAGCTCCTCACGGCGCGAAACATCAGCCGGCACGCCCGCCGCATCATTCGGCAAAATCTCGTCGTCTCCCTCGGCACCGTGGTGGCGATGGCGGGAGCGGTGATCCTCGGCGTGGCGGAAAACCTCACCCTCGGCGTGCTCGCCCACGAGGGCAGCACGGTGATCGTCTGTCTCAACAGCCTGCGTCTGCTGTTCCTGAAGGACGCCGAAATCGGCTGATCACCGCCGGCGGCGTCACAGCCCGCGCACCGCCTCCTCGCGGGCCGCGAGAAACGCGATGACGAAATCCCGAAACGGCGTCCGCCAGATGCCCGTGTGGCCGTCGAGAATGCGGACGTCATCGGTGCGCGCCACCATGAAAGGCAGGACCCGGCGCGGGCTCTTTCCGTCGACAAAAACCGGGTCGAAGGCCCTCAGATACGACTGAGCCCGCGTCGGGGCGTAGTCCGCCTCGGCGAAGGCGGAGCGATCCGCCAAAGTCTTCGTGTCGAATTCGAGCTGGACGCGCGGTTTCCCCGGGGCGGGGTTTTCGTCGTAGATCAGCCTGTGGGTGCGGAAGGCGTCGTGAAATCCCAGCGCCGTCGTCAGTTGCTTCTCCTCGTTCAGGCGCGGATTGTCGCGCTGCTTCGGCCGCAGCAGATCGCCCAGCGTCTGGCCCACGGGGAGCGCGAAGTGGTTCGCCCCGTCGTTTCCCGCGCTGACCACCAGCATTCGCGGCAGGTGCAGATAGGGCGAACTCGCGGCCGGGTCGATGCGCGCGGTGTAGCGGTGGATCGTCTCGTAGCGCAGCGCCTCGAAGGCCGGATTCACGAGCAATACGAGGTCCCAGCGACGCTTGATCCACTTTTTCTCGCCCGTTTCGACCCGGATCAACTCGTCCTCGAAGAACCGCGACACCGCCGAGAACAACGCCGCGCCGCCGAAGCTGTGGCCCACGGCGATCAGGCGCGTCTTGGCGCGTTTCTGGTCATCCTCCTCCAACCCCTCGCCATGCCTGATCACGTGGTTCCGCAATTCGTAAAGGCGCGTCAGGGTTTCGCCGAAGGAGTGCGTGCCGATGTGGTGGGCCGTCTCCTTCCGATCCCAATAGGTGAGGAAGGCCGGAACCGCGAGCACCGGCGCGGCGACTTTCTCGACCGGAGTGCCGCGCAATTCGTCGACTCTCCCGCCCCGCCAGCTCAGATAAACCCCGATGACGGGCCGCTTCCCGCCCTTCTGCTCCTCGTCGGCGACGCCCTCGAGCAGTTCGCGGAAATGGAGCAGGTCCGAGTCCCCGTCGCGCGCCCCATGCCGCCAGCCGTGGGCGTAGGCGACGAAGACCGCGCCGTTCCGATAACGCGCGGGCCGGGCCGCGACATCGGCCTTCACCACGGCTTCGAGCGCCTCGATCTGGTTCACCGGCCCGCCCGCCGTCCGGCCGAGGTCGGTCTCCCAGTACTTCCCCTGGTCGTCGAATTCGACGTGGGCGAGGAGGTATTTCCCGTGCGCCTCGAAAACGCGCTCGTCCCCTTCGCCGCGGGGGCCGCCGACGGGACCGAAATTGAAGTCGGTGTGAAACTGGCGGTGCGCCGTGCAGGAGCAAAGGACCACCGTTAAAAAAATCGCCGGGGCGAGCCTGTGAAGTTTCGTTGCGGTTCCCATAACGGGGACCATTACAGGTCCGGCGGCCCGCGATGGCAAGCGCGAAAAAACGGCGCGCCCCCCCGTCAGCGCGCCGGGTCGAAGCGCGCCCCGCCCTCCAGGCACTCGCGGTAAAACGCCTCCAGCGTCGGCAGGATCGTTTCCGCCCCGAATCGCCGGCGCGCGAAACGCCGCGCGCGCCCGGCCATCTCGGCGGCCTCCGCCGGGTGTTCCGTGAGCCACTCCGCCGCGTCGGCGAGGTTGGCCGGCGTCGTGCGGTCGAGAACGATCGCCGCGTCCGCCGCCTCGAGTTCCCGGCCGATGTTGGCCCGGCCCGCGATCAGCGGCACGCCCATGGCGAGGTATTCGGGAACCTTCGCGGGCAGGCGGCAGGCGTTGAAAGGGTCGTCGTCCCCGGGCTGGATGGCGAAGTCGATGTTTCGGAGGATTTTCGGCAGGAAATCGCGGTCGACGAATCCCAGCTCCCGGTAGCGGTCGCCCGACAGGCAATAGACCCCGTCGTAGGCGTTGCGCAGCGTGTGGCCGGTCCGCAGCAGGCCGATGTCGAGCCCGTCCTCCAGCAACAGATCGAAGGCCTCGTAGAGCCGCCGCACGTCCCACATCGCGGCCGGGTGATCGTTCCCGTTGTAAGTGGCCAGGGCGCGGGGAATCGTGATGGGAAACCACTCCTCCCGCAGTTCGGGATCGGCCGGGCCCGGCGAGAAAAATTCGAAGTCGATCGCCGGCGGCAGCTCGATCCAGCGCTGGCCCGGCGCCATCAGCGGTTCGAGGCAGCGATGCACCGCCGTCACCCCCTGCGCCGCCGCGACGAACTCCCGGTGCCGGCGCGGATGGATGAGCCCGCGCGACCAGTCGCGGTCGTCGTCGAATTCCCGCGCCGCCTCCTCGACGGTTCGCCCCGTGTAACGCTCGAAGATCGCCTCCTCGTTGTCCTCCTGGTGCACCACCAGCGCCACCGGCCCCCAGACCTCGGCGTAGATGTGGGCAAAAAGCCGTGTGATCTCCCGCGGCGTCCAGACATGCAGAATGTCGGCCCCGTTTCCATCGGCGAAAGGGACGCCCAGCCGCAGCGCCGTGCGGTGCGAGACCAGCCGGTGGCCGTCGCGCGCCGGGTATTCGCCGTCCGGCGCCGCCTTGACCGCCGCCACCACGACATCGTGCCCCCGCGCCGCGAGACCGCGCGCGAAGCCCTGGATGTGGTAGGCGCTGTTGTTGTCGGACTGGCCGAAATTGACGAAAACCACGTTCATCGAAATCCCTCCCGGAAACACCGCGCGCGAACGCGGAGTGCGGGCGGCAAAATGTCACGGAGGGACCCGTTCCGCAACGCGAAGCGCCCCGCTCGAGGCGGACTTGCCAGGATCGATCGGTGGGACCTTGATTGTCCGAAGGCGCGAAGCCGGGTGGGGCGAAGCGTCCCCGCTGAGCCGTCGAATGCCATGTGCAAGGGGTGAAACCTGTGACCGACCAGACAATCGACCATTTTCCGCCGGTATCCCACCCCGCCGATGAAGGCGGGAAGCCGAGGCGAGGCGAGGCGCACGACCCAACAGGGTTAGGTCATGGAGTCAACCCTGTCGGGTCGGGCCGCCGAAGACCGGCCGTTTTCGGGATTGGCCACCGGGCCGCCCTGCACTATCCTCGGCCACCATGAATCTCGGTCTCAAGGACAAACCGGTGCTCGTGATGGCGTCCTCGGGCGGTCTCGGCCGCGGGGTGGCACTGGAATTCGCCCGCGAGGGCGCGCGCGTGATGCTCTTCGCCCGGTCGGAGGAAAAACTGCGCGATACCGCCGCCGCCATCGCCGCGGAGACGGGGAACGAGCCGCTCTTCACGGCGGGCGACATCACCGTCGCGGCCGATGTGGAGCGGGCGGTCGAGCGAACGGCGGCGGAGTTCGGCGGCCTGTGGGCGCTTTTCAACAACACCGGCGGACCGCCGGCCGGCGGCTTCGACCAGTTCGACGACGACGCGTGGCGGTCGGCCTTCGATCTGACGCTGCTGGGTTACGTCCGGGCGATCCGCGCGGCGCTGCCGCATTTTCGCGCCGGCGGCGGCGGGCGAATCGTGAACAACAGCTCGGCCTCGACGAAGCAGGCGATCGACGGACTGTTGCTCTCGAACACCTTCCGCGCCGGCCTGGTCGGTCTCGGCAAAACCCTGGCCCGGGAGCTGGGAAAGGACAAAATTCTCGTCAACACCGTCGGTCCCGGCCGCGTCGACACCGAGCGCGTCGCCCAGCTCGACACTCTCTGGGCCGGCCAGAAAGGAATCGCCTACGACGAGCAGCGCCGCCAGAGCGAGGCGGCCATCCCGCTGGGGCGCTACGGCGAGCCGGCGGACTTCGGGCGAATCGTCGCGTTTTTGTGCTCGGAGGCGAATGCCTACGTTTCGGGGCAGAATCTCCTGATCGACGGCGCCATGGTCGGCGCCTACTGAGCGCCCGGCGGCGGAAAATCGGGGGAAACGCGGCGAATAAGCCCGTTTCGGAGCGGAAAGGGCGATTTATTTCGCATTTTCACGAATTTTTCGGCGATTCAGCTTGCCGAATTAGTTTGCCTTTCCTAAATATCAGGGTCTAGAAAATTCTCAAATCTGCGTCCTCGTGGTTTCCCGTCCCTACGGTTCGGACGCCGGGTCCTCCGGCGAGTCCGATGCGGAAGACGACATGCTGACATCCGGCCAGGTGCCGGAGGGCAGTGTGTCGGCCCCGTCGTCTTCGCCGAAGCGTCCCGGCTTCGGCTCCGGGGACACCATGACCGGGCACGAGATCGCCGACAACCTGCCCTTCGGCGTCATCCTTTTCGACGGGGACGGCGGAGTGGTTTACGCCAATCCTCACCATCGCAAGCTGCTCGGGTTCGACATCCGCGAGTGCGGCGGGATCGAGGAGTGGCTGACGCGCGGCTGCCGGGACGAGGCCTACGCGAAAAAGGTGATCCAGTCCTGGTGGGAACACCTGTGGCGCAAGCAGTTGACGCGGGCGTTTTCGCTGAAAACGGCCGAGGAAAAACTGCGGGAGATCGAGTTTCGCGCGAAGCTGCTCGGGGACGGCGGCCTGTTGCTGACCTTGTTCGACGTCACCGAGAGCCGCCGGTCGGAGGACGCGCTGAAGCTGACCGAGGCGAAGTTCAACACCGTCTTTCACCACGCGCCGGTGGGCATCGCGCTGGTCGATCGCACGGGCCGGCTGGTCGAGACCAATCCGGCGGTGGAAAACCTGATCGATCTTCCGCGTTCCGAGCTGCGGCGTCAGACGCTGACGGACCGGGTGGTGGCGGAGGATCGCGCGCCGCTGATCGCGGCGGAAAAGTCGCTGTTGTCGAGCGAATCGGCGAACGACGTGGTGTTGCGGGCGCGCTTCCGGCGGGGCGACACGAACGAGATCGCCGAAACGGAGGTGACGCTGGCGCCCATTCGCGACGCGGACCGCAAGGTTCACTATGTTGCTTATCTGGTCCGGGAAATGCAGACCGGGCGGTCCGATTCGATCGATCCCATCGAACGCTCCCTGGAGGACGATCCATGGCTGCCGCCGGTCGAGTCCGGGGGCGAGCGGGAATTGCGCGAGAGCCAGGAGCAGAACCGGGCCCTGCTGGAGGCGATTCCGGACCTGATTCTCCTGCTGAAAGCGGACGGCACCATCGAGGACATGATGCCGCCGACGGGTCCCTGGAACGGCCGGCTCGCGGACGAGGAATGGATCGGCGGCAGTGTCTCGGCTTTCTGGCCGGAGCTGGGCCGGCGGGTGAAGGAGGCGATCCGCCGGGCGCTGGACGACGGAAAGGTGAGTTCCTGGGAATTTTCCTCGGAGATCGACGCCGGCGCGCTGACCTACTCGATCCGGATCGCGCCCTGCGGCTCGGAAGCGGCGGTGGCGGTGATTTCCGACGTGACCGAACGGGCGCGCGCGCACGAGGCGCTGGTGCGGCGGAGTCTCGCCTTTCGCCACCTGACGGAAGCCGTGATCTTGACGAACGTGCGGGGACGGATCGTGGACTGGAATCCGGCCGCGGAACGGATTTTCGGGTATTCGGCGAAGGAAATCGTCGGCCAGGGGCTGGCCACGCTCTATGTGCCCGAGGACGAGGCCGATCATTTCAACCAGGCGATGTCGGACTCGCTGACCCGCGACGGTTGCTGGCGGGACCGGCGGGCTTTTCGCCGGAAGAACGGTGAAATCGCCTCCTGCGAGGTGGTGTTCCTGCCGGTGGAGGAGGTGGGTTGCCCGCGTTCCTTGCTGGGCATCCACCGGGAAACCACGGAGGAGAGCCTCGACGCGGTGGCGAGCGAGCGCCTGCGGCATCGTTTCCGCAACCAGCTCCAGACCGTCGGCAGTCTCTTCGCGCTCGAGGCGGGCGAGGCCGCGGTTCACGGTGGCGATCCGCGCGACCTGCTCCGGAAATTTCAGGCCCGGCTGCGGGTGGTGACCCGGCTGCCGGAGTTCGCGGTCGAGCCGGACGGTCCGGTCCGCATGACGGCCCTGACACGGACGCTGGCCTCGGACGTGGAGCGAATTTCCCAGAGCGGCGACGCCCCGCCGATGCGGGTTACGGGCGACGACGAGATCGTCTGCCCCGCGGAGATCGCCATTTCGATCGGTCTTTACGCGGTGGAGATCGCCCTGGCCGCCGAGAGCCACCGCCGGTCGCATCCCGACGGGGAGGGGCTGCCGATGGAGTTGACGATCGTGGAACGCGACGGCTATCTCCGTCTCACCGCGCGAGCCGGGTCGGAGGTCTTTCAGACGGCCTCGCTGGCGGCGCTGAAAGGCCTGATCCAGCAGATGCGGGCCAGTGTGCGCATGGTGCCGGAGGGCGAAAGTGCGAATTTACAGGTTTGGATTCCCACGGCAAATTAGCGGAATCATGTCCGCGGAATCTCCCGACTCCAAGCCCCGGCTCCTGGTCGTTGAAGATGACCGGATCGTGGGGATGGACCTGCGGGCCACCCTTGAGGCGCGGGGCTACGAGGTCGCCGGAGTCGCGCGTTCGGCCGCGGAGGCGCTCTCGCTGGGCGCGGCGGTGAAGCCGGACCTCGCGCTGGTGGACATCCGGCTGGCCGGCGAGGGGGACGGCATCGAGGCGGCGCGCGCGCTGACGGCCGACGGGGGGGTGCCGATCCTGTTTCTGACGGGTTACTCGGGCGCCGCGGTGCTCGAGCGGGTTCGCGACCTGGGACCGGTCGGGTTTTTGCGAAAACCCTTCAGCGAGGGCGAACTGATCGCGAGCCTGGAAAGCGCGTTGGGAAACGCGGCGACACGACGCGCCCTGGCCTCGCGCGCCACCCAGATCGAGCCCCCCAGGGCGGACCCGTCGGCGCGGGCGTCGGCCCTGGAACGGGCGAGTCAACTGGCGAGGCGGCCCTCCTTTCGGGAATTGCTCGGACCGCGCGGGCGCGGCGAAAACGGGGGCGGAACCCCGGCCGCGCCGGAGGACGAAGCCGGATCGCTGTTCGAGTCGCTGGAGTCGGAGACACCACCGGCGGCGGCGCCGGGCGGGGGAACTTTCCACGGCGGATTGATCGACGAGATCGCCGATCCCCTGCTCGGAATCGACGAGAACTGGGTGGTGACGCACGCGAACGCGGAGGCTTTTGCTTATTTTGGCGGAAAAACCCCGCTGCTGGGGCGCGATTTCTGGTCCTGCTTCGACGACGAGGTCAAGGCCGCCCATTTCGTGTCCTTCACCCGCCCGTTTCCGGCGCGGAAACGCCGCCAGACCGTCGAGCTGCGCGACGAGCGGCGCGGGACCTGGCTCGAGGTGTCGCTTTACGCCGCCGGCGAGGGCCTGGTGGGCATTTTCCGCGACGTGACGGACCGCAAGCGCTTCGAGATGGAGTCCACCCGCGTGCAGCGGCTCGAGGGACTCGGCCTGCTCGCCCGCGGCTTCGCCCACGATTTCAACAACCTGCTCACCGTCCTGATCGGGAATCTCGAGCTGGTGCGCGAGCGTTGCCCGGACGATCCGGAGGTCCAGGAGGAGGTCGGAAACGCCTCCCGGGCCGCCGAGGACGGGCGGAATCTGGTGCAGCAGTTGATGACCTTCGCCCGGGGCGGGCAACCGGTTCGGGAGAAGGTTCGGGTGGCCGAGTTGCTGCGCCACATCCTGCGCCAACGGCGCCACCGGCACCCGGCGATTCGCTACCAGTTCCAGTGCAACCGGCCCGACCTGACGGCGGTGCTCGACCGAAGGCAGGTCACGCGGCTGATCGAAAATCTCGTGGCCAACGCCGAGCAGGCCATGCCCCGGGGCGGCGCCCTGATCGCCCGCTGTTCCGCGGCCCGCGGAGACGATGCCGGCCGCCTGAAAGACGCCCCCATTCCCGCCGACGAGGACTATCTCATCATCGAGATTATCGACACCGGTCGCGGCATGACGCCGGAGGAACTGGCCCACGCCTTCGACCCCTATTTCACCACCCGCGACGGGGCCAACGCCACCGGCATCGGCCTGACGGTCTGCGAATCCATCGCGAAGGCGCACGGCGGCTTCGTCGTGCTCCAGTCGAAGACGGGGCGGGGCACCATCGCGACCTTTTGCTCACCCCTGGAGGCGCAGGGTTGGGACGAAGGCCGGACCGACGACGCCTCGCAAACCGGAGTTTCCCTCCCGCCGCGGCGCCCCGCGCGCGAAGACGGCGCGCCGCCGCCGGGAGATTCCGCGCCCGCTCCGGATGCCGCGCCGGCGCGGATTCTCGTGCTGGAGGATGACGCCCTGATCCGCCGCCTGATCGCGGTGACTCTGCGCCGGGACGACCACGAAGTCGTGGAGACGGCCGACGGCCGCGACACGGTTCGGGTGTATCGCGAGGCGATGGAGACCGGCGAGCGATTCGACCTCGTGCTCTGCGACCTGACCATTGTCCACGGCATGGGCGGCGTGGAAACCATGCGCGCCCTTCGCCGGCTCGATCCCGAGGTGCGATCCATCGTGTCGAGCGGGTATTCCGACGCGCCCGCCATGGCGCGGCCGGCGGATTTCGGGTTCGACGCCGTCCTGCCCAAGCCCTACCCTCCCAAGGATCTCCGGCGAATGATCGGGGAAATGCTCGGCGACCGGCGAGGGGTGGGCAAAAACGCCTGATTCCTCGCCCGCCTCACCCAAACAAAACAACCCACCCGCACCATGGATTGGTACTACGCCACCCCCGAAAACGAGCAAATCGCCACCGACGAAGACACCCTGCGGCGGATGATCGCCGGCGGCCTGGTGACCCCCAATACCCTGATCTGGTGCGAGGACCTGCCCGACTGGGCCGAAGCCGGCACGGCAAAGCCCGAGTGGTTTCCGGCGCCCGCTCTCCAGGCGCCCGCCGCCTCGATGCCGGTGAATCCCGGAGCCCCCGCTTTCGATCCCGCGACGGTCTTCGCCGAGGGAGGCTCCTCCGGAAATCTCCCGGTGCCGTCACCGCCGGCGGGTTCGGCCATGCCGCCGCTGCCGCCTCCGGCTCCGCCGGCCGACGGTCTCGCCGTGGCGAGCCTGGTTTGCGGCATTCTCGGCTTGTTGGGAAATTTCTGCTACGGCTTCGGTTTGCCCGTCTCCCTCGCGGCGGTGATTTGCGCCCACCTTTCCCGTCGGAAGGCCCGGCGGGAGGGGCGGACGGGAGGCGAGGGCATGTCCCTGGCCGGCCTGATCACCGGCTACGTCGGCCTGGCGATCGGCGTGGTCTTTCTGCTGATCTTTGGCGCGATCCTCGTCGCCGGCGTCGCGACGGGCCTGTCCGAGCAGCCTCAGTAGGCGCGACTCGCCGCCGCATTCCCTCGTTATTGCGCCGGACGGTCCGTCGCCGGTTTTTCGACCGGCTTCGCCCGGGTGGCGGCGGCGGGACGATGCAGCAGGTAAAGGTCGAGCACGGCCTTGACCCGGGCGAAATACTCGCGGACGCGGGCCTGGACGGACTCGTCGATGGGCACCGGCTCGCAGCGAAAGGCGATCGCGTCCAACCCGGCGCGATCGGCGATGAACAGCGCGCGCCCGACGTGGAAATCGTCCGAGATCACCGTCACGTTCGACAAGCCGAAGACCTCGTGGGCCCGGACCATCGAATCCAGCGTCCGCGCCCCCGAACTGTCGGCGGAAATGGCCGATGCCGGCACCCCGAGCGCCTTGAGCTTCGCCTCCATGTCGCGCGGTTCGTCGTAGTATTTCGAGTCGCGATGCCCGCTGACCAGCAAGCCGCCCACCTTGCCCGACTGGTAGAGGGCGGCGGCCGCCTTGAGCCGGTTCTCGAAATGCGGATTGGGCCGGTCCTTGGCGACGTTTTTCGAGGTTCCCAGCACGATGCCGACCGGACGCGCCTCGATCTCCTCGACCGAGTCGTAAACCCGGCCGCGCGCCGAAAAAACGATCCAGCCGTTGCTCCCGATCACCAGCGCCGCCACCGCCGCGCCCGCCCAGAGCAGACAGCGGAAAAAGAGGGGGCGTTTTCCGGGTTTGCGGGGCATGGTGGAGGGGAAAAAATCGGAAAGGCCGACGCGGCATCCGCGTCCCACACCGGGAACGGAGTCGGATCGCCTAAGAAGTTGCGAAACGCCGGAAATCGCCCAACGCTCCCGCGCGGGCGGCGCCGTTCGAACCAAAATCGCATCGCCTTTTCAGAAGTCCAAATCGTATTCATGAAAACCGTCCTGCGCGTCTTCGCCTACCTGAAACGCTACCCCGTTCTCGGCGTTGCCCAGCTCACCTGCGCCATCCTGATGACGGTGCTCGTCGTCGTCTTTCCCCAGATCATCAAGATCGTCACCGGCGAGATCATTCCCCAGCGCCAGTTCGAGCGCATGCCGCCGATGACCCTCATCGCCATCGGCGCCTTCCTTTGCACCAACCTCTTCAACGGCCTGCGCATCGTGCTGAACAACACCTTCGAGCAGAAGGTCATCTTCGACCTGCGCTCCGATCTCTACCGGAAAATCCAGCGACTCCCCATGCGGTGGTTCGACAACCGCCGCACCGGCGATCTCATGACACGCGTCACCGAGGACGTCACCGCCATGGAGCGCGTGCTCATCGACGGCATCGAGCAGGGAGCCGTCGCCCTGCTCCAGGTCTTCGTCGTGGGCGGCTTCCTTTTCTGGCAGTTTCCCCGGCTCGCCCTGATCGCCATGATCCCGATGCCCTTCCTCGTCGTCGGCGCCATCGCCTACGCCCGCACCGCGCCCGCCCGACACCGCCGCGTGCGAAAGGCCACCTCGGCGATGAATTCCCTCCTCCACGACAACCTCGACGGCATCCAGCAGATCAAGGCCTTCACCCGCGAAACCGCCGAGCACGGCCGCTTCAACACCGCCAGCGACAAGGTCCGCCGGGCCACCCTCCACGTCATGCGCGTCTGGGCCGCCTACAACCCGAGCATGGAGTTTTTCCGCAACCTCGGCTACGCCCTCGTCGTCGGCTTCGGCGGCTGGTGGGTGATGCGCGACCCCTCGCTGCAGGGGGAGTTTTTCGCCTTCCTCGTCGCGCTGAACCTCTTCTACGAGCCCATTTCGCGGCTCAACTCCCTCAACCAGATCGTCCAGGCCGGCCGCGCCGCCGGCGAGCGCGTCTTCGAGATCGTCGACGCCGTCGAGGAGCCCGGGCTCGACGACGGCGCCGAGCTGCCGCGCCCCGTGAAAGGCCGCGTGGTCTTCGAGGCGGTCGACTTTTCCTACACCGGGAGGATGCCGACCCTCTCCGGCGTTTCCCTGCGCGCCGAGCCCGGCGAAACCGTCTCCCTGGTCGGCCACACCGGCGCCGGCAAGTCCACCATCATCAACCTGCTCACCCGCTTCTACGAATACGACGCCGGACGCGCGAGCATCGACGGCCACGACATCCGCGACCTGAAAAAGGAATCGCTCCGCTCCGCCGTCGGCTACGTCACCCAGGAGAGCTTCCTCTTCAACGGCAGCGTCCGCGAAAACCTCGCCCTCGCCCGGCCTGACGCCGGCGACGACGAATTGTGGGAGGCCCTCGCCGTCGCCAACGCCAAGCAGTTCGTCTCCGCCCTCCCCGACGGCCTCGAAACCAACGTCGGCGAGCGCGGCGTGAAACTGTCCGTCGGCGAAAAACAACGCATCGCCATCGCCCGCGTGATCCTGAAAAACCCGCCCATTCTCCTGCTCGACGAGGCCACCGCCAGCGTCGACACCGAGACCGAAAAACTCATCCAGGGCGCCCTGGAACGCCTCATGACCAGCCGGACCAGCTTTGTCATCGCCCACCGCCTCTCCACGGTGCGCAACGCGGACCGCATCTACGTGCTCGACGGCGGCCGCGTCATCGAGGAGGGCGACCACGAAACCCTCCTCGCCCGCGACGGCCACTACGCCCTGCTGTGCCGGACCTCCCTGCTGGCCGAGGAAGCCGAGCAACGGGAGGCGGCCATCGCCTCCTGACCCAACAGGGTTGGGTCGGTGACCATACCCTGTTGGGTCGGCGAACTTTTTCAGGAACTCGGCGGGGCGATCGACACGCCGCCGCTCTCGCCGTCGGGGCCGCGGCTCAGGAAAAAGCCGAAGCCGCCCTTGTTCGCGCCCTTGCTCAGCAGGATGCCGCGATAGGTGGCCCGGTAGCCGCCGTCGTGGTTGAAATACCCGCTGAACTGGCCCGAGCCGGCGGAGAGCCCGAGCCGGTAATCTCTGGTGCCGGCGGGGACCGGCACCACTCTTCCGGTCAGCGGATCGATGCTCACCGGGTGGGTTACCGCCATCGACAGCAGGCCATCGGCGAAGATCAGGTTGGCGTTTCCGTTGACGGTGTCGGCCGCGCCTTGTCCGAAGTCGAGCGAGTCCGGCCGCTGGAAGAAGGTGCCCACGGTATCGACGCGGACGCCATTCGGCCAGCCGGCGGGATAAATCGGCGACCGGGTCTGCGCGTTGCGGATCCAGAGCAGGTCGGTTCCGGCCAGGTCGCTGTCGGTCTGGTCGGAAAAATCGACCTCGCCGCCGAAGAGTCCCTGCCTGGCGTAGAGGACGTTGAAGAGGACGAGGGAATCGTCTTTCCGGAGACGGCCCGACGCGGTATACCGCGCGCCGTCGGCGAGGTAACCCGAAACCCGGGCAAGGCCGGAGCGGTCCAGAAATATCCGCGCGAAGCCGTCCCCCTGCGGGAAAAGATTCGTCGCCAGGACGGGCGTCTGGGCCTTGCCGCCGAAGACGGCGTTGTAGTTGCCCCTGACGAGCCTTCCGCGGCTCAGCACATTCAGCAGGGCGTCGGGAACGGGGTTGGTGTTGCTGTGGGGCGCGACCTCGCCGGCGAAACTGGCGAGGGTGCTTCCGCCGCCGCCGGCCTGGTCGTCGAGGTCGCCGCTCATCCCCGTTCCGGCGTCGATGACGAACGAAAGGAAGCCGATCGTGCGCCGGCCGGCGCCGCGTCCCAAGGCGATTTCGAGCGAATCCTCCAGCGCGCTCAGGAAACGCGCGGTGCCGTCGTTTTTCAAAAACCCGCGGAAACTCACCCCGCTTTTCCCGATGTAAACGCGGCCGGTGAAGAGCCCGTTATCCCGGACGGTCACGAGGACACGGCCGGCGGTGTCGACGTCGGGCGTGCCGGCCGGATCGATGAAGGCGTCGTGGATCCCGGCCAGTTCCGGCCGCGAATTGACGAAGTTCACGGTCTTGGTGAACCGCCTCACGCGGCCCGCCAGATCGACGGCCTCGATGACGATTCGGTTGGGGCCGTTTTCCGGGTCGAGCCCGTTCACCGCGAAAGGCATCGGCGTTTTCGGCGCGAATCCGGTCAGCGGATCGGTGTCCAGCGTCCGCACGACTCCGTTCACGGTCACGGTGAAGGAGGTCATGGCGATGTTTTCGGTCAGGGTGCCGGTGAGGTCGTAGGTCCCCGTCAAGGAGCGGCCGGTCGGCGAGGTGAGGCGAATGACGGGCGGCGACCCGTCGACGAGGCGGACGACCACGTCGAAGGTGGACATGGAGGTGTTGCCGGCGGCGTCCATGGCCGTCACGGAGACCGGAGTGGTGCCGATGGGGAACTGGCTGCCGCTCGGGGGACTGGCGACGATCGAGGTGACGCCGACGATGTCGGTGGCGCCCGGAAGGGTGAAATTGACCGTGGCGCCGGCGGCGCTGGTGGCGTTGGCGGTGACGGTTTTCCGGTTGGCGATCACGGGCGGTGTGGTGTCGACCACGTTCACGGTGCGGGTCGCCGTGCCGGTGAGGCCGCCGCTGTCGGTCGCGGTCCAGGTCACGCTGTAGGCGCCGGGGACCCGGGGATTGACGTCGTTCGCCGTGATCCGGGGCGTCCGGTTTCCATCCTCCAGATCAAAGGCGGTGGCGCCGGGGTCGGTGTACCGGGAGGCCGCCTCGAAGGTGAGCGGGTTGGCTCCGGTCAAGGTCACGCTCGGCGGGGTGTTCCCGCCACCGGTGCCGGCTCCGCGTTCGAAGGCGCCGATATCCACCGTGCCGCCGACGACGCGGTCGAAACCCGTGCCGCGCTGGTCGGTGGTCAGGTCGGCGGCTTTGATGTTGTCCCCATGGTCGATGGCCGGGCTGCCGGACACCAGCGGACGCACCGTCGTGCCGCCGCCGAGGTTCGAGAGCGGACCCACGATCGCGCCGAGGGCGCGAAGGCCGCCCGAACCGTTGCCGAGGATGTTGCCGTCCGTGCCGTGCTCGAGGCCGCCGGCGGTGCCGAGGTGGCCGACCAGGTTGTTGAAACCGGCCAGCGTGCCACCGGACTGGACGACGATGTCGCCGGGCGCGCCGTCTTCGCTGTTGCCGGCGACGATGCTGTTGTCCAGGATCGCGTTGGCCCCGAAAACGGTCAGCCCGCCAAAAGGACCGCCGAAGAGCTGGCTGCCGCCGGTGTTTTCGACCAGGGTCGAATTGAGGATGTGGGCGTCGATCGGTCCGCTGAGGCCGGCGATGGCGACTCCGCCGGCGGTGGCGGCGCTGTTGCCGGAGACCGTGGAGTTCCAGATCGTGGCGATCGGTCCGGCGGCGAAGATGCCGCCCCCGACGCTGTCGCAGACGTTGCCGGAGATGGTGGAGCGCTCCACGAAAAGGCTGCCGGTCGAGTAAATGCCGCCGCCGAAGGGCGAGCCCTCGTTGCCCGGTCCCCGGGCGTGGTTGTCGGCGATGACACATTCGGAGATGGTGAGCATTTCCGCGTTGAAAATGCCCCCGCCATTCTCGCCGGGCGCGCCGAGGCCGTTGCGAATGGTCAGGCCCGAAATCGTCACCGGAATGGCCATGCCGGCGTTGCCGTCGTCGACGGTGAAGACGCGGGCGCTTCCGCCGCCGTCGACGATGTTCGAGACGGCGCCGAACCCGACAATCGACGTCTCCGTGGCGATGGCGGGCAGGGCGGAGCCAAGCGTGATCGGCCCGGAGTCGAAGTTGATGGTGGTCGCGTCGGGGAGCAGGTTGGCGAGAATGATGGCCTCGCGCAGGGACAGGTTGCCCGGACCGTAGTTTCCATCGTCGGTGTCGCCGCTGCTTTCGACCAGCAACGTCGCGGGCGGCGGGGCGATCGCGTCGCCGGACAGGGCGATGTCGAAGGGATTCTCGTCCGCGTCATTGCTCGCGATGGTGAGCGAGGCCGTCTTCGCGCCGGGGGTGGTCGGCGAAAAAGTGACGGTGAAAGTCGTGCTCGTGAGCGGATTCAGCGTCGTGGCCATGCCCCCGACCTCCTCGGTGAAATCGCCCGCGTCCGGTCCCGCGATGCGGACGGACAGGGAGGCCAGATCGCTGGCGCCGAGGTTCCAGATCGTGACCGTGAACGGCCGGGAGCCGCCGGTCACCGTCAGCGGAAAGTCGAGGCCGCCCGCGCCGTCGGTCAGCTCGTTTCCGTCCGGATCGAGCACGGAAATCTCGGCCGGGGGCACCGTCGCCCCGCTCTCGACCGCGCCGATGTCGATCGCGCCGCCGTTGGCCCGCGGGCTCGCGCCGCGCTGGTCGGTGGTCAGGGCCGCGGCCGCCGTGTTGTCGCCGTTGTCGATGGCCGGGCTGCCGGAGGCCGGATGATGGGTCGGGGTGAAACCGCCATTCTGCCCGAGGGGATCCACGATGCCGCCCACGGCGAGCAGACCGCCGGAGCCGTCGCCGAGGATGTTGCCGTCCGTGCCGTGGCCCAGGCCGCCGGCCGTCGCCGGGTCGCCGATCAGGTTGTGGCCGCTGCCGGAGGCGAAATTGCCGAAGGGAATCAAGATATCCGACGGACTTCCCGTCGCCGTGTTGCCGGCCACGATGGTGTTGTCGAGAGACGGGGCGCCCCCGTTGATCCGCAGGCCGCCTCCGGAGGTCGCGGCCGTGTTCGAGACGATGGTGCCGTTGAGGATCGCGCCGTTCCCGTTCTGGTTGATCCCGCCGCCGTTGTTGGCGGAGTTGCCGGTCACCGTGCAGTTTTGCAGGGTCAGGGTGCCATTACCCTGCTCGATGCCGCCGCCGTTGCCCGCCGGGGCGCTGTTGGAGGCGATGGTCGAGCCGGTCACGGTGAGGTTTCCGAAATTGAAAATGCCTCCCCCGTCGCCGCTCTGCGACGTGTTGTTCGTGACCAGGCAATCGGCGACCGTCAGGCGGATCGTGCTGTAAAGGCCGCCGCCGGGACCGTCGGACGCGTTGCCGTTCCGGATCGTCACGCCCTGAATCGTTGCGTCGTAGGCCAGGCCGCCCTGGTCCTGAAAGCTCAGCACCCGCAGCAGGTTCTGCCCGTCGAGAATCGTCGCCGGCGCGCCGTTTCCGACGATGTTGACCGCCGACCCGACGTTCCAATCGTGGTTCTCCGGCGAGATCGGCACGCCGTTGAGCCGGGGCGAAAACAGGATCGTAGTCAGGTCCGGCGCGGCGTCGGCCAACTTGAGCGCCTCGCGAAAACTGAGGTCTCCGGCGCCGAAATTCCCGTCGTCCTCGTCGTCGGCGAGATCGACCACCAGCGTCGGGTCGGGGAGATCGACCCCCTCGCCGCGGACCAGCAGGTCGAAGGGACTCTCGTCGCCGTCGTTGCTCTGAATCGCCAACTGGACACTGAAACGGCCCGTCCGGGTCGGCGCGAAGTCGATGTCGAACGTGGTCGTTTGCGCGGGCGAAAGCGTCGTCACCAGATCGTCCGTGTTGAGCGCGAACTGGTCGGCGTCCGCTCCGGAAAGCCCCACCGAAATTCCCGTCAGGTCCGTGGTGCCGTCGTTGCGGATCTCGATCGTGACTCGATCGGTGCCGACATTGACCGCTCTGGCCTGGAGAAAAACCGTGCCGTCGTTGAGCTGGTCGTCGTGGGCGTCGTTGTCGACGAAAGTTTGGCCGCCGAAGCGTTGGACGGTGATTTCCGGGGCCGCCTGCGCGGGGGTCGCGGCGAGGCCGAGCATCAGACCGGCCACGCCGGCGAGGCATTGAAACGCGGGGCGAATGCCTTCGGTCCATCCGCCGAAGCGGCTGACGAAGGCGTACGATTTCGTGGTGGGTACTCTCTTCATGGTCTGGAAACGAGAGGACCTTTTTTCAACGGTCAGTGGGCCTCGACCGGATCGGTTCCCGGTGCGAGTCATTGACCGCCAGCAATTTTGCCGTCCTCCTGTTGCGAATTGCGGTCGCAGTCTGAAAGCCGATCAGGCATGGGTCAACCCGGAAATTTCAAAAACAGCTATTCGCGATCGAGCGGGGTTCGCCCCTGTTTTCGGGTGGTTGGACTCGACCGACCCGACCCTGTTGCATCGCGGACCCAACCCTGTTTAGTCGGTGGCATGAAACCCCGACTTCGCCCTTCGCTTTCGCTGGCTCTGGTTCTCCTGTCCGCCGCCTGGGCGGTGTCCTCCTGCCAAAAGGAGGGCGAAACGGCCACCGCGACCGATTCTCCATCGCCGCCGCCCGCCGCCGCGCCGGGACCGCTTCGCGCGGTCGAGACGGAGGAAACGATCACGATTTCGCGGGGCGGGGTGCCGGTCCTCGTTTACCACAAGGCGGACGTGCCGCCGCCGGAGGGCGTCGATCCGGTGTTCACGCGGAGCGGTTTCATCCATCCGCTGCACGCGCCCTCGGGCGGCGTCGTGACGGGCATCCATCCGGAGGACCACTATCACCACCTCGGGCTGTGGCACGCGTGGGTGCATGGCGAGTTCCGCGGGAAGGAGGTCGATTTCTGGAATCTCAAGGCAAAGACGGGCCGGGTGCGCTTCGTGAAAACGCTGGCCGTCGCCAACGCGGCCGACGGCGGCGCGGCGGGCTTCACGGTCGAGCAGGAGCAGGTGGCCTTTCCGGGAACGGCGGAGGAGACCGTGGTGTTGCGCGAGAAATTCACGATCGCCGCGCGGTTCGACGACGGGGCGAACGTCATCGACTACACCGTGGCGCAGACCAACGTGACGGACGCCCCGCTGGTGCTGCCGGCCTACCGGTATGGCGGCGGGATCGCCTACCGGGCGCCCCACACCTGGGACAAGGACAACAGCGACTACCTGACCTCCGAGGGGCTGGACCGGACGAACAGCCACACGACCCGCGCCCGCTGGGTGGCGATGCACGGGCCGACGGAAAGCGGCGAGGCGACGGTGACCTTCCTGTGCGATCCGCAAAACCACGACGCGCCCCAGCACGTCCGCACCTGGGACAACGGCAAGGTGTTTTTCAACTACGTGCCGATCCAGGAGACCGGCTGGGAAATCGCCCCGGGCGCGACCGAAACCCTGCGCTACCGGCTGGTGATCGCCGACGAGGTCGCCGGGAAAGCCGCGAACGAAGCGCGCTGGGAGGCCTTCGCGACGGGCAACTGACGCGTCCCCGCCGGCGGTCAGTGCGGTTCGGCCTGCTCGGCGCCGAGGCCGGTGTGGGCGCGGACGTGCATCTCGGCGTATTTCGCCTCGGACGACGGCTCGGGCTTGAGAAGCGTGCCGATGACGGCGGCGACCAGGCCGAGCGGAATGCTGACCAGCGCGGGATTGCCGAGGGGAAAGACGGGATTTTCCTTCATCACGCTGGGACCGAGAACGATGAGCACAATGCTGGAGACCAGCCCGACGGCCAGCGCCCAGACGGCGCCGTTGGTGTTGAAGCGCTTCCAGAAAAGGGTCAGCAGAATGGCCGGGAGATTCGCCGAGGCGGCCACGGCAAAGGCGAGCCCGACGAGAAAGGCGACGTTGGCTTTCCGGAGCACGATCGCCAGCAGGATGGAGACGATCCCGACGGCGAAGGCGGTGACGCGGGCGACGCGGATTTCCTCGCCCGGATTGTGCTCGCGGCCGTGGTGGATGACGTTGACGAAGATGTCGTGCGCGAAGGAGGTGGAGGCGCTGATGGTGAGGCCGGCGACGACGGCGAGGATGGTGGCGAAGGCCACGGCGCAGATGAAGGCGAAGAAGATTTCGCCGCCCAGTTTCTGGGCCAGCAGCGGGGCGCTGAGGTTGCTGTTGGCGATGTTGTCCGGGCCGATGATGGTGGCGGCGCCGAAGCCGAAGAAGGTGGTCATCAGGTAGAACAGGCCGATGACGATCGTCGCCCAGATGACGCTGGAGCGGGCGGTCTTCGCGTCGGGCACGGTGTAGAAACGGATCAGGATGTGCGGCAGGCCGGCGGTGCCCATGACCAGCGCGAGGCAGAGGGACACGAGGTCGAGGGTGCCCTTGAACTTGAAGCCCGGCGTCATGAAATCCCGGGTCTCGCCGCCCTGGCTCACGGCGCCGACGGCGTCGAAGAAATTCCCGATGCTGAAGCCGAAGTGGTTCATGACCATCAGGCTCAGCGCGAAACTTCCCAGCATCAGCAGCACCGCCTTGACGATCTGCACCCAGGTGGTCGCCAGCATGCCGCCGAAGACGACGTAAACGATCATGAGCAGGCCGACGACGGTGACCGCCGCGTTGTAGTGGTCGCCGGGAATGAGGGCGTTGACCAGCAGGCCGGCGCCGACCATCTGGGCGATCATGTAGAAAATGGTGACGCACAGGGTGCTGAGCGAGGCCAGGGCCCGGACGGGCACCTCGCGGTTTCGAAAGGCCAGCACGTCGGCCATGGTGTACTTGCCGAGGTTGCGCAGCGGCTCGGCGACGATCAGCAGCACCGTCAGGTAGGCGACGAGAAAGCCGACCGAGTAGAGGAACCCGTCGAAGCCGAAGAAGGCGATCATGCCCGCGATGCCGAGAAAGGAGGCGGCGCTCATGTAGTCGCCGGCGACGGCGAGGCCGTTCTGCCAGCCGGTGATGCGGCGGCCGGCGGCGAAAAAGGCGCCCGCGCCCGAGGACTTGCGGGCGGCCCACCAGGTGATCGCCAGCGTCATCGCGACAAAGGCGGCGAACATGAAAACCGCCACGCCGGAAACGGTGGGCGCGGCGTCGGCCGCGGGCGCGGCCTGGGCGAGAAACGGGGAAAGGGAAAACGAATTCATCGGGAAATGCCGGGGGTTTTGACCGGGGGAAGGGAGGGATGGAGAGACGAAAAGAAAACGGGTGACGGAGGCGGGATCAGGATTCGAGGTCGTGAACGATTTCGTGGGCGCGCCGGTCGAATTTCGCGGCGGCGCGCGAATAGACGATGGCGACGATCCACGTCATGAAGAATTGACTCAGGGCGAAGAGGTAGGCGACATTGACCGGGCCCCGGACTTTTTTCCCCATCAGGTCGGGCGCGAGGCCGACCAGCAGGGGCAGCGCGAAGTAATAGGCGAGAAAGAAGAGGCACATCGGGAGGATGAACCGGCGCTTCGCGGCGAGGAGTTCGCGAAATTCCGGGCGGTCCTCGATGGCGCGCCAGGCTTCTTCGTTGGTTGATTTCTTGTCGCTCATGGGGTCGCAGGCTAGGGACGGGGGCCGGATGTGGCAAGTCCGGATTTCGCCGCCGAAAAGCGCGAGATTTTTTGCCCGGCGACGTTTTGGGGGTTGAATCCGGGAACGCGGGAACGCAAGAATAGGCACTTGCTCCGGCGAAAGGGTCGGCGGGGCGCTTTTCCCCTCGAAGGGGCCGGCCACGCGCCGGACCGAAAATCTCGACCGCAGCGTTTCCAGGACACAGCCGCATGAACCAGAAACTCGAAACGATCGGCAGGGAAAACATCCCCGACGGAGGCGTCCTGATCGTTCCCAACCGCCTGCAATTCGAGGACCTGCTCCATCTCGAGAAACTCCTCGGGGAGCGGAAGATCTCCTACCTGATCGAGCGCAATTTCGACTACGACCCGCTCCTGCAGGCGCATTTGGAAAAGGAGGATGTGGTCGCGCTCGAGTTCGCCGCCGAGGAACCCTTCCTCGACGCCTTCAAGAAACAGATCCACGCCAGCATCGCCGAGTCGGAGGTCATCGTCTTCGTCCCGGGCGAGTCCGCCGCGCGGCCCGGACAGAACACGACGGTCCCCTCGAACGTGCTGGGATTCCTGACCCGGGGCGGCGCGCCGGTGCTGCCGCTCTTCGTCGATCACCCCGCCGACACCGCCCTGGGGATCGAGACGCGCGCCGAGACGGAGTGCATCGTGCTTTCCTTCGGCCGGGTGCTGGAGCGCGAGGCGGTGAACCTTTCCAACTATCTGGAAAACCTGATGCAGGCGGGCGAGGCCGCCTTCAGCCGGCGGCCGGTGCTCGGCATCAGCCTCCCCTACGCCATCCTGCGCGGGCTGAAAAAACACGGCGCCTCGGCGAAGATCGTCGACGGGGCCGACGACTCCGAGCTGCGCTACGACAAGCTGCTCGCCGCCGCCATCGTGCTCGCCGGGCACATCCGCAAGGCCACCCAGCAGCCCCGCGTCGGCATCCTGCTGCCGCCGGGCCGCGCCGGCCTGCTCGCGAACCTCGCCGTGCTCCTGGCCGGCAAGGTGCCCGTGAACCTGAACTTCACCGCCGGCGACAAGGCCGTCGCCTCCTGCGTCGCCCAGGCCGGGCTCGACAAGTTCCTCACCGTCGATCCCTTCGTCCGGAAAATGTCGCGCTTCCGCTGGCCGCCGAACAAGCAACTCATCCTCGTCGAGCGGCTCCTGCCCCAGTTGAAGCTCAAGACCGCCTGGTGGTTTCTGCTCTCGAAGCTGCTCCCCGCCGGCCTGCTCGCCACCCTGCTGAAAATCCCGAAAAAGGGCGGCCAGGGCGAGGCCGTGCTCCTGTTCACCAGCGGCAGCTCGGGCGAGCCCAAGGGCGTCATCCTTTCCCATCGCAACCTGCTCTCGAACGTCAACCAGTTCGGCTCCCGCATCGACCTGAAGTCCAGCGACAGCGTGCTCGGCTGCCTGCCGCTCTTTCACAGCTTCGGCTGCACCGTCACCATGTGGTACCCGGTCATCGAGGGCGTCACCCTGGTCACCTATCCCAGCCCGCTGGAAACCCCCAGGCTCGCCGAGCTGATCGAAAAACACGGCGTCTCCCTCGTCCTGGCCACGCCGACCTTCCTGCGCGGTTACCTGCGCAAGGCCAAGGCCGAGCAGTTCGCCAGCGTCAAGCTCGTCATCACCGGCGCCGAAAAACTCCCGCTGAACGTCGCCGAAACCTTCCGGAAAAAACTCGGCAAAACCGTCCTCGAAGGCTACGGCCTCACCGAGACGGCGCCCGTCTCCAACGTCAATCTCCCCGATCCCGACGCCGTCGAGCGCCGCCCGGCCGTCCCCAGCCACCGGCCCGGATCCGTCGGCCAACCCATCCCCGGCGTCGCCGTCCGCATCACCGACCCCAACACCGACGAACCCCTCCCGCTCCACCAGCCCGGCATGATCTGGCTGCGCGGGCCGAACATCTTCGAGGGCTATCTCGGCCTGCCGGAAAAGTCCGCCGAGATGCTCCGGCACGGCTGGCTGCGCACCGGCGACATCGGCCGCATGGACGAGGACGGCTTTCTCTACATCGAGGGCAGGCTGTCGCGTTTTTCCAAGATCGGCGGCGAGATGGTCCCCCACGAGACCGTCGAGGCCGCCATCAACGAGGCCCTCGGCTACGACACCGAGTCCGAGCGCAAGATCGCCATCGTCGGCGTCCCCGACGAGAGCAAGGGCGAAGCCCTCGTCCTCCTCAGCGCCGTGCCCGGCCTCGACGCCACCGATCTGCGCTACCGCCTGCTCGACCGCGGCCTGCCCAGCCTGTGGATCCCGAAAACCATCGTCGACGTCCCCGACATCCCCCTGCTCGCCTCCGGCAAGCTCGACATCAAGGGCTGCGAGTCCCTCGTGAAAGGCTGAGAGCCGAGCCCGTCACTCCGGCAGGCCCGCCACCGGCGGCAGCGCGTCGGCCATCTTCGCGCCCGTGCGGCGCAGCTCGCCCAGCGTCGCCTCGCGATACCTCAGCACCGTGTCGCGATAGCCGCTTTTCAGCGCGAGATTGTCGAGTTCCTCCGGGTCCGCCTCCAGATCGTAGAGTTCCTCGATCTCGTCCGCGACCAGCGTGCGGATGTACTTGTGTTTCCCCTCGCGCCACGACACCCACCACGGGATGCCGTTGCCGCGGAGGAGCTTGTCCTTCTCCTTCGCCGGGTCCGGCACCGCGTCGCAGTCGGTCCCGTAGCTGGCGCCGGTCAGCGCCGTCAGGACGGAGCGCGCCGGGGGCGAGTCCGGGTTTTCCAGCATGGGCGTCAGGTCCCGCCCGTGCATGTCCCACGGCAGGTCGATCCCGGCGAAGGCGAAAAAGGTCGGCGGCAGGTCGATGCCGCCCGCCGGTTGCGCGCAGACCCTGCCCGCGGGCAGGCGGCCCGGCATGGAAACGATCAGCGGCGAGCGGATCGTCGCGTCGTAGGGCGCCAGCTTGCTGTTGAAGCCGTGCTGACCCCACGCGAAGCCCTGGTCCGAGGTGAAAACGATCAGCGTGTTGTCATACTGGCCCGATTCCTTCAGCGCGGCGACGAGCCGGCCGACCCCCTCGTCGATCGCGAGCACGCCCTCGTTGTATTGATGCACGGCGTCGGCGAGCGTTTTTTTCGGCGACTTTTTCAGGACCGGCTCGCCGTCCGGACCCGGCACCCAGAGATCCATCTTCCGCACGTATTCCGGCTTGCCGTTGCGCGGCTGGAAAATATCCGCCGGCGTCTCCACCGACTCCGCCGCGAAGTTGCCCTTGTGCCGTTTCGCCGGCGTGAAAGGACCGTGCACCGCGCCGTAGCAGAGCCACAGATACCACGGCTTGTCCCCCGCGCGTCCCTCCTCGCCGCGAATGTAGCGAATCGCCCAGTCCGTGTAGTTGTCCGTCGAGTAGCCCTTCGTCATCACGGCCGGGGCGCCGTTTTTCTCGATCAACTGGTCGTCGTAGTAATGCCCGCTGTTTTCCGGGAAACGCGGCCGGTTCCACACGATCTGGTAGTCCCAGTCGCGGCCGTATCCGGTGTCCGTGCCCGTGTGCCACTTGCCGATGTGCGCCGTCTGGTAGCCGTTTTTCCGAAACACCGAGGGCCAGAAGCGGATCCGCTCCGGATCGTATTCCGAGCCCGGGTACGGCCCCTCCATCCGCATCGATCGCACGCCCCACGGGTGGAAGCCCGTCAGCAGCGTCGCCCGCGACGGCATGCACCAGGTGCCGATGTAGGCGTGCGTGAAGCGGACGCCATTGGCCGCCAGCGTGTCGATGTTCGGCGTTTTGACCCACGGATGCGCCTCCGGATAGCAGCCCACCGTCCGGTACGAATGATCGTCCGTGTAGATGAAGAGAATGTTCGGCCGCTCCGCCGCGGCCATTTTCAGAACCAGCGCCAGAACGCCGAAAAGGAAAACCAGGGCCCACCGAGTCACCCGAAATCGTTTTACGAATGGAGATTGCATGCGAAGACGATTATCAAAAATCGCCCCGGCACGCACCGTTTTCTTCACGGCGACGGCCGCGACCCGTGGCATGGCCGTCCTGGCCATGTTTTCGGGGAGGGGGCCGTTGTCCGAGAAGCCCCCATCCGATCGCCCTTGGCGCGCCGTTGCCCGGTTCGCCGCCGGAATATGCCGCCAGGTTGACCGCCACCCTCCTTCGCCCACCCGCGACAACCAACCCTTTTTCGTCCGGGAAAAACCTGTTAATTGCTCACCGCCGATTCCCGCCAAAAAAATGCCGACCCCACCGTTTCGCGCCGTCCTCTTCGACCTCGACGGCACCCTGCTCGACACCCTCGCCGATCTCGCCGCCTCGGGGAACGCCGTGATGCGCGGCCGCGGCCTGCCCGAGCATCCCGTCGAGGCCTTCCGGCGCTTTGTCGGCGACGGCACCGCGGCGCAGGTTTACCGCCTCTTCCCCGAGGACCGCAAACCGGACCCCGACGAGCACGCCGCCGCGCTCGCCGAGTACATGGCGGCTTATGAAACGCGTTGGAACGCCACCACCCGGCCCTACGACGGCATTCCCGCCCTGCTCGACGCTCTCGCCGCCGACGGGGTGCGGCTCGCCGTCCTCTCGAACAAGGCCCACGCCTTCACCCAGCGATGCATGGCCGAGTTTTTCGGCGCCTGGCACTGGGACTTCGTTTTCGGCCTGCGGGAGGGGTTCCCGCGCAAGCCCGACCCGGCCGGCGCCCTCGAGATCGCCGAGCGCCTCGGCCTCGCGCCGCGCGACTGCGTGTTTCTCGGCGACTCCGGCATCGACATGGAGACCGGCCGCCGCGCCGGCATGACCCCCGTCGGCGCCCTCTGGGGCTTCCGCGACGCGGACGAACTGCGCGCCGCCGGCGCCGCCCGCCTGCTCGCAAAGCCAGGCGATTTGCTAGAATTGGCTCCGACTCAACAGGGTTAGATCATTGAGTCAACCCTGTTCGGTCGCGGCGGAAAATTCCGGGCTCCTCAGGGGACGCTCTGGTCGGATTGGCCAAACTGTTCGTTCAGAGCGCGCGGCTGTTCCGGATCGGTTTTCGCCTCATGGTTCGCATTTCGAGCAGAAGACTTTTCGCCTTCGAAGAATCTCCCTCCGCCATGGCCTGTTCGGCGTGCCGGAAACGCACCTGCACCATCGAATTGATCGGTCCTCGATGATGCACGCTGTTCACGGGGTGGGTCCGCTGGCAGGACGCCACCGCTTTCGGGCGCAACTCCAGCTCTTTCTGAAAATCACCGCGCTTGGCCGCGATAGTGGCGAGGTAGCCGAGGGCGTGGTCTCCGCGGGGATTGCGGTCGTTGACGAATTTCCGCCCCTGGCTCAGCGCGGCCGAGTTCGGAAGTCGCTTTCTTCGCGGAATCATCCAGAAAGGGATTCACGCCGCTGAGCCATTCGTAGCACCCCACTCCGAGGCTGAAAACATCGCTCCTCGTGTCGACCTCGCCGCCGCCGGCGATCCGTTCGAGGCCCGTGCAGGCGGGCGTTCCCATCTGGCCATCCGCGCAGAAGGGCTCGCCGGAAGGCGTGGTTCCCGCGTCGTGGACACGCGACGGAAATCACGGAAAGAAAAGTTCATGGGATAATCTCGCGACCATCGTGTCTCTATTGAAACAAAATCACCGCATTCATGAACCCACGGAACGCATTCCTCATTTTTGCTTTCTGCCTTCTTCCCTGCATGCGCCTGGCGGGACAGGAATCGACCGCTCTCGCCGCTCCGGCACCCGCGCCCGGCACTCCAGCGGTGCTCCCCTTCGATGATGTGCCGGTGGAGCTGCCGGAGGGATCGCTGAGCGAGGTGATGGCGATCTTTGACGACCTCATCGACCACCGCAATGACCTCGCTCCCGATCAGGCTCCCTGGCGCCCGCCGAATCTGGTCTTTGGCGATCTCGACCCGGAGGCGATCCATGTGCCGGGCGGATTGAGCCTGTATGGGGTCGAGCCTCTCGGCGCGGTGGCGCTGATCCTGGCCTCGGTCGATCTGCGCCTGGTTCCCATCTCGGTTCCGGCGACGGGAGTGCAATCGGATTCCGCCCCGGTGGAGACCATTGTCGGCTATCGGGTGGTGCGCGCGGATCCCTCGTATTGGGAGGGCAAAGCCGGGGCCGGCCACGGAGGGGGCTCCACGATTCCTAACGCTAGTGCTGTTGCTGATCCGGGCGGGTTTGATCCGAAAACCACCAATGCCATCCCGCCGGCCGGCACCTCTCCGGAGCCCCAGCCCCCGCGGGAGTCGCCGGACATCTGCGGGATCGGCCTCGCCCTGGAGGCGAAGGATGGCCGCATCCACGTGGCGAAAGTCCTGCCGAATACCCCGGCCAGCGAATCGAAAAAGATCGCCGAGGGCGATGAGGTGGCGCGGATCCGCACCGAAGCCGGCGACTTCGAACTCCAGGGCGTGCGGCTGGAGGAAGCCGTCGCCCGCATCCGCGGAAAGGCGGGCACCAAGGTGGAGCTGGAGATCGTGCCGGGTGGCGATCTCTTTGGCGCTAAGCCGCGCGTGCTGACTCTGGAGCGGCAGCCGCTCGAGCTGCCGGGCGGCATCACCTCGGTGCGGATCATTGAAAATCCCGACTCCACCTCCGACCGGCGCGGGATCGTGGTTTACGGAAATTCCCCCTTCCTCGCAGGGCAAGCGGCGGACGACACACCGGTCGTGAATCTCTATCCCATCGCCCACATCCTGGCGGGCCGCGACGAGCTGCGAGCCACGAAGTCGGAGGCCCTGCTCGACCTGGTCCAGCAGGCCGTGACGATGCAGGGGAATGTCGAAGAGAACAAGAAGCTAAAGATCTTCATCCACGAGGCCTCACAATCCCTCATCGTCTCCGGCACCCGGGCGCAGCACCAGATCGTGGAGCAGGCCGTGGAGGCGATGCGCGCGCTGCCCGAAGAACCACTGCCCTCGCGCATGGGCTCTCCCGGCGGAAATTGACGTCGCCGTCTCTCACTCCTTTCTCCTCACTCCTAAATCCAAACTCCCCACCTCATGAAAAGCCCCCTCGCCTTCCTCGTTCTGGCCGCCACCGCCGTTTTCCTCGTCTGGTTCCTACGCCAGCCGCGGAGGGCTCCCAGCCCCACGCCGATCCCGCCACCCACGGTCGCGTCTCCGGACAAACAGGGCGCTGCCACCGTGAAGGAGGGTCTGATGGCCGTGGATCACGCGGACCTCACGGCGTCCGAGCCGCGGGAACTCGAGGCGATCTATCGCCCCATGGATGACACGCGCCGGGTCACCGAGGAGGTCCGGCTGGGGCAGCCGGTGTTGTGCGATGTCTTCGCCTACGACGACGGCAGGATCGCCTACACCACCGTCACGCCCGCCTCCATGGTTGCGGACTCGGGAGAGACGCGGCTGGTTTTCCGGTCGGAAACCACCGTCCTGCACCCGGACCATCCGGACGCCGGACCGGACACCATCGCGTCCCCCACCGTGCTCATGCGGGAGGGCCAGCAGGCCACCATCGCCCTCGGCCGGGACGACGGCACCACCTACTCGATGCAACTGTCCGGCACCCTGGTCGGCGACGATTCCCTGGTCCTGTCCGCGGAAATGAGCGGCGACCCCGCCGGGTTTTCCACCTCGCGTTGACGAGTGGCGCGCATCCTCCAAGTCCGGCACGCCGAGAGTGAGTGCCCGCCGCCCAATGATCCACCCACCCTCAGACCCGGAAGTCCGAGCCACCCCGCGGCGGGGCGCCGGCCTCCCGGGACGCGCCGCCGATGCCCCCGGACGATGAAGCACCGGCCCCGCCCGACGGCGCGGGGCCTCCGAACGGCTACGATTTCTCGGACACGCCGCGGCTAACCCGTGCCCTGAGACAGGGGGACGAGGCCGCCTACCACTGGCTGCACGCGCACTGGCGGGGGCGCATGGACCGCTACTGCCTGGCCATCGCGAATGGCGACGCCACCCTGGCCGGCGATGTGGCGCAGGCGGTGTGGCTGAGGATCATGCGGCATATCCGCGAACTCCCCAGCGAGGAGGCGCTCTGGTGCTGGTTCGTCCGCGCGGCCCGCCACGCGGCCACCGACGAGCGCCGCACCCGGGGCCGCTACCATCGCGCGCTGCATCGCCTGGCCGCCTGGTGGCGGGATCGCGAGCCGCCGCCCGTGCCGAGGACTCCGGAGCATCCGCGCGCCGAGGAACTGGACGCCCTCGCCAGGGTGATTTCCCAGCTAAGCGCGGACGAGCGAATATTGATTGAAAGCCGCTACTTCACCCGCGAATCTTTGGATGCCCTCGCCCTGCGGCTGGGCATTTCGACACGCGCGGTGGAGGGGCGGCTGGCGAGATTGAGAAAACATTTGCGGCAACGTGTCGCCCAGGAACTGAAAAACGAATCCCGGACATGAAACCGAACCCCGAAGACCTGGAATCCCTGTGGAAGCAACTGAACGCCGACCACACCGATGACGCCGTCGACGAAGCGGCGGCCGCCTCCGTGCAGCCCGCGCTCGACGACGTCATCCGGCAGCTGCGCGGTCAGCGCGGCGAGCGACGCCGGCGGAGACAGGGCCTCGCGACCCTGGTCATCGCCGGGCTGGTCGTGGGTCTGGTGATTCACCAAAGAAAGCCCGCGCCACCCGCCGTGGTCGAGTCGACATCCCCGCCGCCGCCCCTCTCTTCTCCGGTGACCCGGGAGAGCGTCGCAACCATCCCCACCGTGAATGACGCCCAGCTCCTCTCCCTGCTCAAAGACAGGCCGATCGCCCTGCTCACCCTCGCCGACGGCAGCAAGGAAGTGATGATCCTCGCCCGCTGATCGCGCCATCAGATTCGGAACCGATTTCCCACCCGACTTAGCTTACCCTATTTGGCGAAATTCGAACAGAATGGCGCAAAAGGCCGAAGGTCTTTCTCATCCCAGCCTGGGGCAGAGCGAAAGCGCCGCCCCTGGGACAACGCCCCCCAAATGGACTTTGGCTGAAGGCCAAATTCAAAACGCTCGCTCGCCGCTCGGCGAAGTTTTGCGATCAAGCGATCCCACCATTCGGACCGTTGAAGTTGGCCTTCAGCCAACTGTAAAACTCTCGGTTCCCGTTCCCTGGGGCGTTGCCCCAGGCTACGATGATGACGGGCCTTTGGCCCTGACCAAACTCTGAGAGCGCGATTGGGTTGACGTGAAATTGGCGCGGATGGAAAGCCGGACCCACTCCGCCGACACCCCCCCCAACCACTCACCCCGACCGCTTCTGCTCGAAGAGCCACTCGTGGACGCCGTCCTCCTGGTAGTAGACCCGCCCCTCGATGCCGTGGCCTTCGCCGCGATACTCCGTGTATTTCGGATGCCCTCCGGCGGCCGTCAGCGCCTTGACCATGGCCCGGGTTCTGTCCACGGGCACGATGTCGTCATCGGAACCGTGAAAGGCCCACACGGGTATCCGCTCGAACCGGTCCGCGGCCGCCGGGTTCCACCCCCCGCAGACTGGCATGCCCGCGGCGAAAAGTTCCGGCATTTTCGATAGCATGTAAAAGGTGCCCGACCCGCCCATGGACCACCCGGTCACGTAGATCCGGCTTTTGTCCACCGGCAGCCTGACGACGAGGTCCTGAACGATCTCGATGACGCGATCGCCCGTGGAGCGGGCCCACCCGTTTTCATCCGGGCACTGCGGCACCACGATGAAGCACTCGCGCCGGCGGTAGTTTTTCGCGTCGCTGAAGGCGCTCGCCGCCCACGGTTCGGAGGGCGTCATCACGTCCATCGTCTTGCCGTGCAGGAAAAGGACCAGGGGGTAGCCCGTGCCGTTCGACCGTCTCAGCTTGCGATCGCCATAGAGGCGATACTTCATCCCGTGCGCCTCCGCCCTCTCCCAGTCTCCCGTGAGCAGATCGGCCAAGGCGGGATCGGCATCGGGCACCAGCGCGGCCTCCGCGGCTCCGCCCGGGACCGGGCTCTCGCCGGTGGGCGACGGCGCGGCGGCGGCCTTTTCCCGCTCCAGTATCCAGGCCTGGTCGGCGCCGGACAGTTCGGTCACCTTCATCGTGAAAGTGCGCTCATCGCTCTGCCGCCGGATCGTCACGTGGCCATTCTCCGACTCGACATACTCGGCCACCAGCGTCCGGGTGCCATCCGCCGATTTCCACTCCCTCATCCCGGCGCGGGCGGTGGCGATCGAGAGAAAAACGAGGCAGCAGAGCAGACGGATCATCATGGGTAGTGTGGGTTCGTTCCAGGAAGACACGACAGCCGGACGCAAAACCCACGCACTTTTTTGGCCCTTTTTTCCGCAGTTCCCGCGCCGATTTTTCCGCGTTGACAATCCCTTCGCCACCATGGATTCCGTTGAGGATGAATACCGGGCCGAACGCGGACAACCCTCCCCTGGGAGACATCGTGCCGCGGTGGACGCCGCCCCCCCGCCCGCCTCGGGCCGCGCTGGAGGGCCGCCACTGCCGGCTCGAGCCGCTGGACGCCGCCGCCCATGCCGAGGAGCTGCACGCCGCGAATCAGCTCGATGCCGAGGGACGCCTTTGGACCTACCTGCCCTACGGACCGTTCGAGGATTTCGACGCCTACCTTCGATGGTTGGAAACGGCGGCTCCCGGTGACGATCCCCTCTTTTTCGCCATTCGCGATCTCGCCGGCGACACCGCCGTCGGAGTCGCCAGCTACCTGCGAATCAAACCCGAGAGCGGCTCCATCGAGGTCGGGCACCTGAATTTCTCCCCCCGCCTGCGCCGCACCCCGGCGGCCACCGAAGCCATGTATCTGATGATGCGGCACGCTTTCGATCTCGGCTACCGTCGCTACGAGTGGAAGTGCCACGCGCTGAACGCGCCGTCGCGACGCGCCGCCCAGCGGCTCGGCCTGTCCTACGAGGGCGTCTTCCGCCAACACACCGTGGTGAAGGGCCGCAACCGCGACACCGCCTGGTACGCCGCCATCGACGCGGAGTGGCCCGAACTGCGCCAGGCATTCGAAACATGGCTCGCTCCGGAGAACTTCGACGCCTCGGGCCGGCAGAGCCGGCGACTCTCGCAATTGACCCTTCCACTTCTCAAGCAAATCGGTTGATTCACCCCGACCGAGCCCCCGCCTCCCGCGACGGGATCCCTTCCTAACCTGCTTCATTTCCTCATGGTCACCTGCCACCTCCGCTACCGGATCGACATGTATCAAGTCGCCAATTTCGAACACTACGCCCGACTGTGGATGCCGCTCGTCGAACGGTTCGGCGGCGTTCATCACGGATACTATCTCCCCCACGAGAGCGACAGCGACCTTGCGATCGCAATCTTCAGCTTTTCCTCCCTCGCCGCGTACGAGGACTATCGCACCCGCTCGATGTCCGACCCCGATTGTCTCGAGGCCTACGCCTTCGCGGAGAAAACGCGATGCATCCTCAGTTACGAGCGCCATTTTTTGCGTCCCGTGGCTCGCAAAACCTGAGAAAGGTCATGCCCCTCAATCTCGCCATTCTGATCTTCGACGACGTGGAAGTCCTCGACTTCTGCGGCCCCTTCGAAGTCTTTTCCGTCGCCAATCGGGACACGGAACCGGCGGAATTTAGGATCTACACCGTCGCCAACGCGGAAACCGTCGTCGCGCGCGGCGGCCTCGTCGTGCGGAGACATCATTCGCTCGAGCATTGTCCGGCTCCGGACGTGCTCCTCATCCCGGGAGGCGCCGGAGTTCGCCCGCTGCTCCATGATCCGGTCGTAACCGCATGGATCGCCAGACAGGCCACAGTGGCGCAAATCACGACCTCCGTCTGCACCGGAGCGCTTCTCCTGGGGAAATTGGGCTTGCTCGATGGTCTGGAGGCGACCACCCATCATCGCTGCATTCACGAACTCGAGGAGATCGCCCCCCGCGCCAAAGTATCTCAGGGCCGCCGGTACATCGATACCGGCAAGGTGATTACCTCCGCCGGAATCTCCGCGGGAATCGAAATGAGCTTACACCTCGTCGGCAGGCTTCTCGGCGCGGCTGTCGCCGATGAGGTGGCGGCGCGAATGGAATACTGTTGGAATCCCGACTGACACGAGGTGCCCGGAGATTTGTTCGTTGGCGCCGCCGCGTCGACCGGGGAAGACTGGCGCCCAAAAACGCCCCCGACCCGACAGGGTTGACTCACTGACCTAACCCTGTTCGGTCGCCGAGGGGACATCTCGGGGCTCCTCAGGGGGTTTTCCGTCCGGATTGGCCAAGCTGTTCGTTCAAAACCCGCAGCCGCTCAGGATCGATCTTCGCCTCCGGGTTCTCTTCCCCCAAAGTTCGCATTTCGAGCAGGAGACTTTTCGCGGTCGAAGAATCGCCCTCAGTCGCGGCCTTTTCGGCCTGTCGGAAAAGCACCTGCACCATGGAATTGATCGGTCCCCGGCGATGCACGCTGTTCTGGGGATAGGTCCGCTTGCATGACGCCACCGCTTCCCGGCGCAGTTCCAGCTCCTTCTGAAAATCACCGCGCTTGGCGGCAATCGTGGCGAGGTGACCGAGCGCGTGGTCTCCGTGAGGATTGCGATCGTTGAAGAATTTCCGGCCCTGGCTCAGCGATTCCTCGCAGAGCTGTTCCGCCTCGTCGAGTTTGCCGTTGGTGATCAGAATGGTCGCGAAATTGACGAGGCTCTCGCAGACGTCGGGATGGTCGTGGCCGTAGTTTTTGCGGAACTGCTCCAGCTCGGTGCGGAAGACGACCTCCGCCTCGGGTGACTTGCCGATCCTCCACAGAAGCGTGCCGTAGGTCTTGGTGACGTGGTGGAGGAGGTTGTTGGTGGGATGTTCCAACCAGAGTTCGTATCCCCGGCGCATCATCTCCTCGGCGTCCTTTCCGCGCCCCGATTGGAACATGATCCATCCCACGAGACTCTCGACCTGGGCGATCTTGATGCGTTTTTCCACGGGGTCTTCCCAATCGTGCTCATCGAAGATCACGATCGCCTCGCGCGCGAGGGATTCCGCCTGCTTCGGGTCTCCCAGACTGAGACGATTCTCGGCGAGCTGATAGATCGCTTCGCCCAGCAACATCCGGTCCTGGTCAGTCTTGAACAGTTCGCGACGCAGATCGACCGCGCGGGAAAAGTGAATCGTGGCGTTCTCGTAGTCGGTCAGGTCTTGGTAGGTCTCGCCGAGAATCATCCGGATCTCCGCCTCGATTTCCGGCTGCGAGGCGAGTTCGGCTTCGAGACCTTCGCCGGTCTTGCCGAGGATCTCCCGCATCATGGTCGCGTCCCGGCCCAGGGAAAAAGACACGCCGGCGGATCGGAGCGTGTTGTTCAGGATTTCGGAAACCTTCCGGCTGCGGGCCAGTTCGCGGTCCGCGGTTTCGCGGGCGGCTTTTTCCCCGACGAGAGACACCGAGGCGACGGTTAGCCCGATGGTCAGCGCGAGAAAGACCGCCGCCGCGGCCGCCACGGACCCGCGATGCCTCCGCGCGAAGAGCCGCGCGACATACCAGGCGCTGTGCGGACGGGCCAGGACGGGCTCGCCCTTGAGAAACCGATCGAGGTCGTCAGCCAAGGCACCGGGCGACTCGTAGCGGCGATCGGGCTCGGGTTCGAGCGCCTTCAGGGTGATGCTGTCGAGGTCGCCCTTCAGTCGCGACGCGATCTGGTCGTCCCGGATCCCACCCGAGGTCTTCGCCTTCGACGATGGCTTCTTCGCGAGTCGATGGGAGGAGCCTCTTCTCTGAAAATCGGAAGTAGCGCTCTTCGAGGAATCATCCAGAAAAGGGTTCGCGCCGGTGAGCAGTTCGTAGAGCACCACCCCGAGGCTGAAGACATCGCTCCTCGTGTCGACCTCGCCGCCACCGGCAAACTGCTCGGGACTCATGTAGGCAGGTGTGCCCATCGGGCGGTCCGCGATCGTCTGAATGGTCAGGTCGGTGAGCACCGTCCCGGCGCTGGCTTTGGCGATGCCGAAGTCGATGACCTTGATTCCGCCATCACCCTTCCCCGAAACGAGGATGTTCGACGGCTTCAGGTCGCGATGGATCACGCCTTGGCGATGAGCGTGCTGCACGGTGCGGCAAACGGTTTGAATCAGGGAGATCCGCTCCTCGATGCTCGAATCGTTCTCATCGCAGAACTCCCGGATGGTGCGTCCATCCTTGATCAGTTCCATCGCGAAGAAGGGCCTGCCGGAGGGCGTGGTTCCCGCGTCGTGGACTTTCGCGATGTTCGGGTGATCCATCAGCGCGAGGGCCTGCCGCTCCTGCTCGAAGCGGGCCAGCACTTCGCGGGTGTCCATGCCGAGCTTCAGGATCTTCAGGGCGACCTCGCGTTTCACCGGTCGATCCTGGGCGGCCCGCCAGACATCGCCGAAGCTGCCTTCGCCGAGTTTTTCGATCAGCACATAGTTGCCGATGGGATCCCCAGCCTGTTCTCCAAAACCAAATTCGGATCGCAAGGCGGCGACTTCGCCCGGGACGATCAGCGCGGAATCCTCGCTGCCCGCGTGATCGAGCAGTTGGACGATGCGGTGGTAAAGCACGGTATTCCCCGCGCACTCCGACTCGACAAAGCGCAAGCGTTCCCGAGCATCGGCAACATCCAGGGCCCTCAGGAAAAGCCTCCTCTCGGTCACGTCGTTCGGTGGGGAGTCCTGCATTCCGGAGATTGAAAGGGTCGCGCTCCGGAATCGATCGGCACCCGCCGATTCAAGAGGGTCGAGTCAGCCATCATACCCTGTTGGGTCGTCGAATCAATGCTCCGGGAGATCGGCTCGCCATCGCCCGCGACGCACGATCTCGGGATTCGTGAAAGATTCTTGTCTGGTTTCTCCCTCCGTTTCCGCATCTCTTCATAGGAAGCGATGGCCGAAGAACCCAATCATGAAATGGTGGAGCGGGATATCTTTTTGGCCGCTCTCGACGAAGCGGACCCGTTGCGGCGCGAGGCCGTCATCGAAGAATGTTGTGGTGGCAATGCCAAAGTCCGCGCCCGGATCGAGAGCCTGCTCCGCCATCATGCGAACGACTCTCCACTCCTCGGTGCCGGCAAGGCGGAGGGCACCTGGATGGATCCGGATTGAAGATTCCAAGGACTCTTCATCGCTTGAGCGACTCGGGCTCCCAGATACGATGAAACTTTCGATCCGCCGAAATCAGCCGGGTGCCCTCGGGACCGAAGGCGAGTTCGCCGGGAGTGGAGTTGGAGCCATGGAGTTCCTCAAGACGCTCGCCCGTGTCCAGGTTCCACAGACGGATGCTGAGATCTTCTGAAGAGGTGGCGAGAATGGGATGGTCGGGATGCCACGCGATTCCGGTGATGCTTCCGTTGTGGGCGCGGAACTCTTGCAGGATCTCCAGCGTTTCCGTGTTCCGGATCCGGACCCGTTTGTCCGCTCCCGCCTCGGCGAACCTTTTTTGATCCGGCGAAAAGGCGAGCGCGTCCATCTGAGTCGGATGGGACATCTTCCGGACGATCTCGCCCGATTCCGCGTCCCACACCATCAGCCACTCCTCGGACCCGGGCAAACCTCGGTGAGCTTCGGTCGTTGCAAGTCCGAGAATCCTCGTTCCCCCGTCGATCCAGCCGAGATCGCCGATGCTTCGAACGGACGATTTCACCAACGAAGTCAATTTCGCTCCGTCTTCGGTGCGAAAGATGTAAACGTCCGGGCTGAAGCGTCGGCGCACGACGACTTTGTCACCCTGAGGACTCAGCCAAATTCGCCGGGCAAAATCGAAGTCCTGGAGTTGAAAGGAACGGAGCACTTCGATCTCTTCGCCAAGGTCGCGGAGCAAAACCCCGGACGGGGTGGCATTCGCCGAAACGGCTGCCGCCAGATTTCCAACCACGCTGATCTCCGTCCTTTCCAGCCCCAGCCCGGAATCGGCCTTCCAGACCGGGGTCGGTCGGGCGGAATCGAGTCGGAGGAGTCCCAGCGACCCGTCGACAGCCCCGAGAAACAAGCCGTCCGTTCTCCACAAACGTCCCGCTTGGAATTGGCTGTTCCTCGCAACCGTCCATTTTTCCATTCCACCGACATCGTAGATCTTCGACTGCCTGCCCACGATGGCGAATTCATCCGACAGCGGGTGAACGGCAACGGCTTCCGGGTAACCTTCCCCTCCCAACTCGGTTCTCAACTGAATCCCCGTATCGGCATCCCACATCCGGCACAGTTGATTGCCCTCTTTCGTCGAGGAGACGCTGAAGAATCGTCGTCCGTCCGCTCGAAAGGCCAGATGGTCCGCCATCCCGATCCGATCGGTTTCATAGAGAATCTTGCCGTCGTGCAGATCGACGCATTGAATCGAACCGGACTGGAGGGCGACGACCAGGCGCCCACCGGCGGGGTGAAGCGCCGCCGTGAAGGACTCGGGTTTCGGCAAAGTTTTCAGAACAGACCCATCCTTTGCGGAGACCACCAGAATACTCCCGTTGAAGGGATACAGGATCACGTTTTCGGTATCGGCGGCCACCTGCATCCCGAAGCTTCCGAACTTTCGCTCTCCTTCCCAGATCACTTTGCCGCTCTCGACATCCCAGGCGCAGAGATCCTTCGTGAAATCTCCTCTGGCCTGATAGGTCTGAAAAAGAGTCTTTCCGTCGGCACTGAACTTGAGATCGCGTGAGACCGGTGCATCCCATTGACGCAGGAGGGTGCCGTCCCGGGCGCTGCGGATCGCGATTCCTCCGGTGATCTCCCCCTTCCGCTTCGCGATCCCGTCCCGCCCTCCGATCGCCAGCCACTTTCCGTCGGGCGAGTAGGCAAGCTCCAGTTTTCCGCTCCTTACTTTGAGCGCCCCATCGAATTGGAGCAGGCGATCCCCGCTGCGTGCATTCAGAATCGTGACCCGGAGAAGATCGTCCGAGAAGGCGAAGACGCCGGGACGGGTCGGATCGGGCGCGACATCGAAGAGGGCGAACGTTCGCAGGTCCACTTTGGTCACGGAGGAGTCGGCCTCGCCCAGCAGATAATGCCAATCGGCGGAGCGGAGATCCTCATCGACTTCGGCGAGCGCGGATTTCACGAGCAATCCGTTGGCCTCACGCAAGGCAGCTTCGGCGAGGGCGAGTTGGGCGCTCGCTGTGGAACGGCGGGCCGCCTCCTTTTCCATGATTGCGACCGCCTCGGAAGCCTTGGCCGCTTCCTCACCCGCGACGGCGCGGCGCTCTTTTTTCTGCAAACCGATCACGAACCACACCGCCAGCCCGGTGATGAGAAGCCAGGCCGCCGCCGCTGTCGAAAAGATTCCTTTGTTCCGCTTCAAGAGAAGCATGACCTGCTTGCCGAGACCCGCCTGCTCCGCGTCGGTGGCGAAGCCGCCCTGGAATTTCTCGATGTCCGCGCCGAGGGCGGCGGCGGCCTGATAGCGGGACTCTTTTCTCAGCGAGAGCGCCTTCATTGCGACCGACGACAAGCCCAAAGGGATTCTGCCTCCCGCGACGTGAGGCACCGGCTGGATCTTCCGCGCCTCCTGAATCTCGCCGCCTTCCTTCGTGGCTCCCGCCCGAGACGTGGTGTGGTAGGAGGTAATCGGAGTCAGGTCGCCGCTCTGCACCTTTTCCAGCACCTCGTGGACGTTGGCCCCCTCGACCGGTGGGCGTAATGTCAGGATGGCGTAGAGAATCGCTCCCAGCGAATAGATGTCGGAGCGGGCATCCATCTCCGCGATTTCTCCCGCCGCCTGCTCGGGACTCATGTATTGCGGCGTGCCCATGACAGAGCCTTCGAGAGTCGCACCCAGTTCGGCAGCGCCCGGGTCGATCGGATCCCCTCCCTGCGCGGACTCGTCCTTCCCAAGAATCTTCGCGATGCCCCAGTCCATCACGAGCACTTCCCCGAATTCGCCAACCATGACGTTCTCGGGCTTGAGGTCGCGGTGGATGATCTGACGGCTGTGGGCGAAGGCGATGGCGTCGCAGACCTTGAGGAAGATCCCGAGGAGATGATCCAAGGGGTATTCGGTCAGGGTCGCCGGATTCTTCTCCCGCAGGTCGTTGATGATCTGCTGCAGGGTTCGGCCCTTGACCAGCTTCATCGTGTAGAAAAGCGGTTTCCCGTTTTCCCAGACGATGTCATAGACGGGAACGATGTTGGGATGGGAAAGCAGCGCCAGCACCTCTGCCTCGCGAACGAAGCGGGCCTGCGACGAGGGATCGCTGCCGACATGCGAGTGCATGATCTTGAGCGCCACGGATCGCTTGAGCTTGCGGTCTTCGGCCTGCCGGATGCTGCCCATGCCGCCGCGCGCCAGTTCGGGTCCGATCCGGTAGTTGTCTTCGGCGACCGGAGACGGCTCCGGCACAGTCCGCCCACCCGTGACCGGGAGCGTCGCCTCGTCATCCAGCAGTGGATCGCGATGTTGGAAAGCCACTCCGAAGCTCTCCGCCTCGGAGAAATTCAAGAGCAACTCGACCCGTTCCCGGAGATGATCGTCGCCTTCACAGGCTTGATCGAGGAACGCCACCCGCTCGGCCGGTGATTCCAGTTCCGCTGCCTGGAGGTAGATCGACCGTTCCAGCGGATGAGGCTTGTCGCGGTCGCTCATGGAATCGCGGGCGGTGACTTACTATTTGTTGATGGCGGCCCGGAGCCAGGCCTTGGCGTAGTTCCACCGCCGCCGGAGCGTCCGGGTGGATTGGCCGGTCAGCTCCGCGATTTCCTCCCAGGAGAGTCCGATAAAGTACTTCAGGCGGACGAGTTCGGCGGTTTCGGGGTCGGCCTTGGTGAAAGCATCCAGAGCTTCGCTGACGGCGACGATCTCATCATCCCCGCTCGCCTCATTAGGATCGGCGATGCGAGTGATGGAGAGGTCTTCCCGGTCGAGATGGCCACCGCGCTTGAGCGCCTGCCGGGCGCGGGCGCGATCGATCAGGACCCGGCGCATGGCCTCGGCGGCGGCGTGGAAGAAATGGCGCTCGTTTTCCCAGGGCCTCTCCTCGCCGCCCCCTTCGGATTTGAGCCGCAGGTAGGCCTCGTGAACCAGCGCCGTCGCCCGCAGCGTCTGCGGCTTTTCGCCCGCCATTTTGGCCCGGGCCAGTCGGCGAAGCTCCCCGTAGACCCGGAGAATCATCTCGTCCGAATCGAACCCGGGGGAATCCCGCGACGTTGAAGAGGAAGAATCGATGGAAATGAATCAAGCCGGTTCGTTTCGAGATGACAACAAGAAAGACATCCTGCGATCGAATCGCTCTCCCAACCGCGACGCAATGTCATCGCCCGTTCGGCCCGGATCGAAGCGGGCGCGCGGCAAGTCCGGTGCGGATGGAATTTCAGGGTTCATGAGTGGCGGATCGAGGGGCGTCGTTCTCTTGGAAACTCGGTTCACCGGTTTCCGAGAACCAGCTTCTCGAGACGCTCGAGACGTCGTTTCAACTCGGAGTTCTCTTTCTGGAGAGACTCGATGACTCCGGACTTCTCCCGGAGTTCGGCATCGAGTTCCTTGATCGCGGCGGTGCCGAAGATCGTGAGGGGCCAGGTGTCGACTTGAAGGATTCGGGTCGAAATCATTGGTTGCCGAGGACTAGTTTCTCGAGGCGTTCGAGGCGCTCCGAGAGAGACTCGTTGGCCTCTTTCAATGACTCGATCTTCCGGTTTTTCGCTTCGATCTCGTTGGTGAGCTTGTCGTTCAAAGCCTGGATGGAGGCGAAGGCGACGCCCGCCTCGTCGAGGGGTGCGATGGTCTTGTCGTCGGACTTCAAATCGAGCAAGGCGTCGAAGGCCGCGTGGAAATCCTGCGCCATCGGGCCGACGTGCCGACGACCCACGCTGTCCTTGTATTTCCAACTGGACACGGGAAGGGTCAGCAACCGGTCGAGAATCTCGGAATTTTCGACATCGCGCACGTCTTCCTTGGCGTTGCGATCGCTGTTGTTGACGAAAGAACCGTATACCGTTACCCCGCCTCCCGTCCACCGGAGGGCGATGTTTTCGCTACCGTTGAAACGGGTTCCCAAGGCACCGCCGGAATAGCCGTAGACGACCGGCCCGTCCACGTCGACACCTGCGAACGGTTTGCTTAGCCCGGTCACGATCCCGTAATACCCGATTCCGTGTCCGACATCGACATTGGATCCGCCGTTCGGACCGCGAAAATAAAGGTCGGTATCGCGGAGGCGGGCGGCGCCGTTGAGGTCGAGTCGCGTATTCGGAATGGAAGTTCCGATTCCAACTAGTCCATTGGATTGTTTTATCACCATCGCGTCGGTAGACTCAGCCGAGTGGCGGAAAACCAGATTGTCGTTCTGGGTATCGTAGAAGAGGTTCCAAGCCGTCGTGTTGTCGTCTTCCTCGAGACGCAGTCCGCCGTTCGGATCTGTCACCCCGCTACTGGGAGGCGCTTTCACGGAGAGTTTTCCGGTCGGACTGGTCGTTCCTATGCCGACATCGCCGGCGGTGTCGATTCTCATCGTCTCGACTTCGCTTCCGCGGGCTCCGCGGAAGAATTGCGTATTCTGAGAGTCGACACCTCCCGTGAACAACAACCGCGTCGCCTGGTCGCCGTCCAAATCCTCGGTAGTGAACTCCATCGTGGATCCCCCGCCGACTTGATTCTGGGTAATTCCTACCTGCTTGGTTGCACCGTTTCCAAGGATGGACAAAGGAGTATCCGGAATCGTTCCGATGCCGACATCACCGCTTTCGAGAATCGTCATGATCGCGCTGGAGTCGGTCCCGAGTTGGAGCGAGGAACCGGCTTCGTTGGCATCCTGGTCGGAGCCGATGAAGAACGTGTTGGTGTCGACGACACTTGGCCCGGCAACTCCGGCAGGGCCTTGCGGACCGGTCGGCCCTGTATTTCCCGTATCTCCCTTCGGCCCGGCGGGACCGGTCGGGCCGACGTTGCCCTGAGGACCCGCCGGACCGGTATTCCCGGTATCGCCCTTCGCGCCGGCGGGGCCGGTGGGACCGGCTACTCCCTGCGGCCCCGCAGGGCCAGCCGGGCCGACCGCGCCTTGCGCACCCGTGTCACCGGTGTCCCCCTTCGGTCCAGCGGGACCAGCGACACCTTGCGGTCCCGTATCACCGGTATCCCCTTTCGGACCGGCGGGGCCAGCGACACCCTGCGGTCCCGTGTCACCGGTGTCGCCCTTCGGACCGGCAGGACCAGCCACACCTTGCGGTCCCGTATCACCGGTGTCCCCTTTCGGACCAGCGGGACCTGCGACACCTTGCGGTCCCGTGTCGCCCGTATCCCCTTTCGGACCGGTGGCTCCCGTCATTCCGATCGGGCCCTGCGCTCCCGTCATTCCGATCGGGCCCTGCGCTCCCGTGTCGCCCGTGTCGCCTTTCGGACCGGCCGTGGCGTTGAGCGCGTAGCCGACCGACGCAATCCGCCGGTCGGGCGCGAGCTGCTCGAAGGTCGTTCCCCCGTCCGCGCTGAACCAGATCCGCAGCCGGACGTCGGCATTGTCGCTAAAGACCGAACCCGGGATCGCCACCATCGGCGCGTCTCCCAGCAGCGCGGCGTAATGCCCCTTGCTCACGGGAATGGAAACCGCCGCGACCGGTTCGTCGCCCGTCGTGCTGGTGTCGTCGTTGGACCAGTAGGCAGCGTCGCCGGCGGCGTTGACGAGCGCGAACTTGAATTGGCCCGCCCCGTCGAAGTTGGCCCCGTTCACCGCGATGCGGCCTTGGTGGCTCAGGATTCCCGGCGCGTCGCCGGCTTTCATATCGAGCGCCGCGAGAAAGGCGAGGGCGGAGAGAAGGAGAGCAAGTCGGTTGTGCATTGTTTTCATGAGAATGGCGATTGATTCGGCGAAAGGTTTTTTCCAACGATCTGAAATAAGGTGTCTCACTGGTTACATGCGGAATCGGTTGGAAAAACCGGACAAGATTTTGGAATAACCTACTGGGTGAAGGATGCGTTCGTCGTCCCGCCGGTCGGCAGGGTCCGGGTCGGCGCCCCCTCCAGGGCATTCTTCAGGGCCGCCTCGAGAGCGGAGAGCCGGGTGTCCCGCAAACGATCCCCGGCCTCCAACTCGGTGAGCCGCTGCTTGAGTTTCGCGTTCTCTTCGCGCAGCGCCTCGTTCTCCTCCCGTCCGGTCTCCACCCGCCGCGCCAGCTCCTGGGTGGCGGAGACGTTCAGCATCGAGATCGCCTCGTAGTCGACCGAGCGGAAGTCGTCCACCTCGCGCCCGTAGACGAAGACCCGGTCGCCCCCGGGCTCGTAAGCAGTGCGGAACTTGCCCTCCGTCACCTCGAGGACCTCGTGGACGCCCGCGCCTCCGTCGCCGATGAGCTTGACCCGCTCCCCGACCTTCAGATCGGTCTCCAGATCGACCCAGCCGTCCGCGACGGTCGCGGCCCGGTAGATGTCGGGCACGACGCCGGTGGACCGCCCCACCGCGAGCGGATACACCTCCTCCACCTGCTGGGCGATGACCTTCTTCTGCGCGCCCTTGTTCTGCACTTTGTCGATATAGGTGTAATCCGTGATCTGGATGCCGAGCAGGGTGGCGAGGTCGGCCTCCGAATCGGACACGTGCTTGTCGGTCTTGATGCGGCTGTCCGAAAGCACGAGGAACTGTTGGGCTCTGACGCTTTTATCAGAGATGATTCCTAAATCGGCACTGGTTGGGCCGGCGGTATCGAGCGCCCCACCTCCGTTCAAGAGAGCTTCCAGATAGAAGCTGAGATTGACAAGCCCCGAGACGTGGAGCGGAGCTTCCGGACTCGCATTGTTGATCCCCACCCGGTTGTTGCTGTCGATGGTGATGGCGGATGCCGCGTTACCCGATTGGAGGTGAAGCCGTTCTCCCGCGGCGGCGCGCAAGGTCGTGTCTCCGGCCTGGGCGGATTGGCTGTACTGTCCCGCGACAGCGGCGATCCCCACTTCGAACCGAGTGTTCGCACCGTCGAGGAAGGTCAAGCCGTAGGCGGTGCCCGTCGTCGCGTTCTGGAAGGTCGTGCTGCCTTTGACGTGCAGCGTGGTGCTCGGACTGTTCGTCCCGATCCCCACATTGCCGCTGCTTCGGTAGACATTGCCACCGTTCACCGACCACAGTCCGACGTCGGATCCCAGTTTCGCCGCCGTCACCGAACCGTTGGCCAGATCGCTCGTGGCCACCGACCCGTCCTGGATTTTGGACGAGGTGATGGCATTGTCGGCGAGCTTGGATCCAACGAGCGATCCGTTGTTGATGTAAGTCCCGTCAAGATTTCCCATCAGCGTCGTTCCACGGATGGTTCCGACGACGTCCAACTCAGTCTCTGGAGTGCTGGTCCCGATTCCGACCCGTCGATCGACGACGAGACCCCTCAACTCCTTGAGACCAAAGATTGAAACGGCATCCTCAATAAACGAGGTGACCAGAGCATTCGCGCCGATCATTGCGATTTTAAGGGGGGCATTCAGTCCATTGGCACCCTCTCCATCTCGCAATACCCCGATCAATTTGGGATTGTGCGGGTCGCGGATGTCCAAAGCGGTAACGGCACTATCAAAGTATGCGGTGACCCAAGCTACATCTCCGGCGATGGCGACGTCATTCGCACCATCCAGATAGTTGAATCCATTGACGCCGTCCTTGAGTTCGGCAGCAAGTGTTGGCGAAGAAGGGGTCGCGACATCGATGATCGTTAAAGAATCCCCACCTCCCGAAGCCACGTAGGCGTAGTTTCCCGATACCTCTATACCATTCGGGCCGTCCAATGCAGTGAACCCGTTGACCCCGTTTTTCACCACACCGACGAGACCGGGCGAGGCAGGCGTGCTGATGTCGATGATCGTCACGGAATCGTCATCCAACCCCGTCACGAAAGCGTGTGAACCGGAGACGAACACCGATACAGCCCCATCCAATTCATTGAACCCGTTCACTCCGTCCTTCACCACGGATAGAAGACTCGGACTTGCCGGTGAGCTGATGTCGATGATGGACAAAGCGTCATCTCCAAGCGCTGCGACAAACAATGTGGTCCCGGAAATGGCGACATCCAACGGATCGCGCAGATCGTTGAAGCCCCCGACGCCATCCTGAAGTTGAGCGAGGAAGGCCGGGTTCGCGGAATCGCTGACATCGATCACCGAAACTTTGTCCGAGTCTCGAGCCCCCACACAGACGATCGTTCCATCCGCCGACACAGCTACCGAATCGATCCCCGCCAGGGCGTTGTTGGTGAGTTCGCCGATCAAGACGGGACTGGCCGGATCACTGACATCGATGATCGTCAAGGTTTGGTCGAGATACCCGCCGACGTAGGCATAGGTCCCGTGGGTAGCGATACCCCAAGCTCCCGCGAGTCTGTTAAAGGGGGCCGTTCCATCGAAGATCTCCTTGATCGCTGCTGGTGCCAGGGCCCCTCCGCTGACATGCAGACCGGCTTCCGGAGTCGCCGTCCCAACCCCCACGAAGCCGTCCGAAGCGACCTGCAGGACATCGGTGCGGGAGCCATCCGGACTATCGAGACTATTCAACGCGCCGTCGGCGAAATGGACCGAGGTGATTGCCCCGTCCGCAAGGTTCGCCCCCGTCACCGCGCCGGCGGCGAGATGCGCCCCGGTGATCGTCCCGTTCCCGATCAACCCGGGCGCCAGGGTTCCGGTGAGACTGCCCGCGTCCAGACCGGTGAGGAAGGCCCCGTTTCCGACGAAAGACGTGGCGGTGACGATGCCGTCGACCTCCAGCGCCGTGGCCGGATCGTCGAGCCCGATCCCGAGATTCCCGTTCTCCAACAAAGTCATCAGCGGCGTCGCGTCGGTCCCGAACTGCAGCATCGAGTCGGCCTCGTCGGCGTCCTCGTCCGACCCGATGTAGAAGGTGTTGTCGTTGACGGTGTTCGGTCCCGCCACCCCGGCCGGTCCCTGGGGCCCCTGCGGTCCGGCCGCACCTGTCATCCCGATCGGCCCCTGCGGTCCCGTGTCGCCGGTGTCGCCTTTCACGCCCTGCGGACCGGCGGGACCCGTATCGCCGGTGTCTCCTTTGACGCCCTGCGGTCCTGCGGGTCCGGTCAAACCCTGGGGTCCTTGGGCGCCGGTATCGCCTTTCACACCTTGAGGTCCCTGCGGACCAGTCGGACCTGCATCGCCGGTGTCACCCTTGGCACCTTGAGGTCCTGCGGGTCCGGTCAAGCCTTGCGGACCCTGCGCTCCTGTGTCGCCGGTATCGCCCTTCACTCCCTGCGGGCCGGCGGGGCCTGCGTCGCCAGTATCACCTTTCAATCCCTGTGGCCCAGCCGGACCTGCATCGCCTGTGTCTCCTTTCGGTCCGGCGGCTCCCGTCATTCCGATCGGGCCTTGCGGTCCCGTGTCGCCGGTATCGCCCTTCACTCCCTGCGGACCAACCGGGCCCGCCGGTCCTTCGGGTCCCGCCGTGGCGTTGAGCGCGTAGCCCACCGACGCGATCCGCCGGTCCGGCGCGAGCTGCTCGAAGGTCGTTCCCCCGTCCGCGCTGAACCAGATCCGCAGCCGGACGTCGGCGTTGTCGGCGAAGACCGAACCCGGGATCGCCACCATCGGGGCGTCTCCCAGCAGCGCGGAGTAATGCCCCTTGCTCACGGGAACGGGAACCGCCGCGACCGGTTCGTCGCCCGTCGTGCTGGTGCCGTCGTTGGACCAGTAGGCAGTGTCGCCGGCGGCGTTGACAAGCGCGAATTTGAACTGGCCCGCTCCGTCGAAGTTTTCTCCGGCGACCGCGATGCGGCCTTGATGGCTGAGAATCCCCGGCGCGTCAGCGGCTGACGTTTCGACGATGACCGGGGAAAAAACGAAAACAAGCGCGGCGAAGTACAGAATCTTGGTTTTCATGGGATCAATGCGTGGTTTCGCGAAAACGACTTCGGAAATTGGAAAAATCGGTTTCTCATGGGTTAGAGGCGGAATCGCGGGGAAAAACCGGACAGGGTTTTTTGGGTTGGTTCCCGGACAAACGCGGAGAGCCCTGAACGGTGACTTACCCAGGCCGCCGCCGGGCGCGTGAATTCGAGCGCGGCGGACCTTTCCCGAGGAACCGGAACCTCCTCCCCGCCGACGGGCTCCGCGTCACGCGGGAGGACGGGAGTGAAGAAGCGTCCAAGCGTTCAAGCCCGCGGGTTCGAACCGAAATCCGGACGATCGGCGCCCAAAAACGCCAACGACCCAACAGGGTTGACTCACTGACCCAACCCTGTTCGGTCGCGGCGGGAAGTCCGTGAAAGACCGGCCGAATCCGTTCCTATTCCCCGGTCAGGAAGGGATTGGAGGCCATCTCGGTTGCGATCGTCGTTTCCGGGCCGTGGCCGGGGAGGACGCGGGTGTCGCCGGGCAGGACGAAGAGCTTTTCGCGAATGCCGGCCAGAAGCAGGGCGTGGTCGCCGTGGGGAAAATCCGTGCGCCCGATGCCGTCGCGGAAAAGGACATCGCCGCCGATGAGGGCACTCCCATCGCCGTCGAGAGGGACGGGGCCGAAACAGAGGCTGTCGGGCGAATGGCCGGGCACGTGGAGAATGGCGAGATCGATGGCGCCGATGCGGACGGCGCTTTCGCCGGCGAGCGGGTGGCTGACTTTGAAGGGCTCGATCTCGACGGGCCAGCCGACGGCGTCCCGCAGGACGGTCTCGAGGGTGAGGTCGGCGGTCGGGGCGGAGTGGGCGTAAACGGGGCACTCGTGCTGCCGGGCGATGGCGGCGGCGTCGATGATGTGGTCGTAGTGCAGGTGGGTGAGGACGAGGGCGTCGATTTCCTGACCGAGTGTGGCAAGCCAGCTCAGCGCGCCCTCGGGGGCGTCAAAGAGGATGGCGCCCTCGTTTCCGGTGAGGAGGTAGCTGTTGGTCTGGAAGTAGCCGCCGGTGAAACGCTCGACTTGCATCGACTGGGAAAAAATGCGTGGAAGTTGAATATCAATAGGTTGCGCCGTCCCGAAAACGGGGCGGGAATATAACCTATTGTCGCCAAATTGGAATCTCGCTTGAGATTTTTTTAAAATTCCTTAAATTGTTTGGCTTTCCGGGCCTCGGGCCCTTTTTTTGTGGCCGGATTTCCGCCGGCTCTTTTTGTTCGCCCCCGCACACACCCCGATCCGCCTTCCGTTTTGAAGACGAACCGTTTCTTCTCCGTTTCCCTCGCCTGCGCCTTTCTGGCCGGGATCCTGGCCACGAGCTGCAAGTCGCCGGAGGAGGTGGCGCTCAAGAAACGGAAAAATGTCTTCATCGCCGGCTCGAAGACGGGCGAGGAGGGCGGCAACACGGCGGGAACGGGCTGGAATCCTTCGCTGAACCTGCCCCGGGGCGGGGTGGGCTCGCAGAATTCCTACTCGCGGGTGCCGATCAGCGAACCGATCCTCGCGATGACCTTTGACGACGGCCCCCACCCGACGAACACGCCGCGGCTGCTCGACATCCTGAAGGCGCGCAACATCAAGGCGACCTTCTTTGTGGTGGGGTCGAACGCGCGGCGCTACCCGCACATCCTGCGCCGCATGGTGGCGGAGGGACACGAAATCGGCAACCACACCGACAGCCACGCCTATCTCACGAAGATTTCCTCGGACGCCATCCGCCGCGAATTGTCGGTGACGCACCAGGCCATCGTCAGCGCCACGGGCGTGGCGCCGCGCACGGTCCGTCCGCCCTACGGCGCGGTGACCAGCGAGCAGAAGGCGTGGATCAAGGCCGAGTTCGGCTATCCGTCGATCCTGTGGTCGGTGGATCCGGAGGACTGGAAACGGCCGGGTGTCAGCGTGGTGACGAGCCGCCTGGTGTCCGGCGCGCGGCCGGGCGGCATCCTGCTGGCGCACGACATTCACTCGCCCACGATCGACGCCATGCCCAGCACGCTGGATCAACTGCTGGCGAAGGGCTTCCGCTTCGTGACGGTGACGCAGTTGATCTCGCTGGAGGGTCGGGGCTGAGGATTTGGGGAGGGGTTTGGTGTCGGGGGCCGGATTTTCCCGCCGCAAAAAGGCGCGGAAGCCGCAAAAAGGGTTTTTTCGGATTTCGACTGTCCGGATTTCGGATTTCGAGCGACGGTTTTCGCGATTTGGTCACGCGAAAACGGGAAATGTTTCGCATTTCCGTAATTTTTCGATTCGCAAAGTGAGCAGAACCGTTCAAGATTCAAAGCTCACTCACGGCCATGCTGGGCAAGAATTACTTTCACACCCGCTCCAAGCTGGGCACCGCGATCGAGGCGCTCTCCCAGTTGGCGGAGCATGCCGGGGTCGATCCCTCCCGCATCGCGATCCTGCGGAATCTGATGGCCAACCTGAAGGATCCCTTTCTCTTCGTGGTGGTGGGCGAGGTGAACTCGGGGAAGTCGACGCTGCTCAACGCGCTGTTTGGCGACGATTTCTGCTCGACGAATGTGTTGCCGACCACGGACCGGATCGGGTTTTTCCGGTACGGGAAGGAGCCGCACGAATTCGAGGTCTCGGACACGCTGATGGAAATCTACCGGCCGGCGGAGTTTCTGAAGGATTTCAACGTGGTGGACACGCCGGGAACGAACTCGATCGAGCTGCATCACCAGCGGATCACGGAGCAGTTTTTGCCGATGGCGGATCTGGTGCTGTTCGTCTTTTCGGTGACAAATCCGTGGGGGGCGACGGCGTGGGACCTGCTGGACCGCATCCACCATCAGTGGAAAAAGAAGATCGTCTTCATCCTGCAGCAATGCGACCTGCGCACGGAGGAGGAGGTGACCGCCATCATGGAACACCTGCGGCGCACGGCGGCGCACCGGTTCGGGCAGCAGTTCCCGATCTTTTCGATTTCGGCGAAGCAGGCCTTCATGGCGAAGACGACGGCGGTGGACAAGGAGCGGCTCTGGCACGCGAGCGGCTTCGCGGACCTGGAGCAGTTCATCTCGGACGTGGTGGAATCCTCCGAGACGCGACTGACGAAGCTGATTAACGCCTGGCGGGGCGCCTGCTACATCCTCGGCGAGGTGAAGGAACGCCTCGCGACCGCCGCGGAGATCATCCGGGCGGACACGGAGCTGCTCAGCGGCCTGGAGCAGTCGGCGCGGGAGCAGGAACAGCGGACGGGCCTGAAATTCGAGCCCTTGTTCGAGGCGCTGGACCAGAGTTTCATGGGCGCGGGCCTGCAGGCCGAGCCGTTGCTGGAGTCGCGGTTCCGAATCTTTTCGACCCTGATGCCGCCGGGCAAGACGCCGGAGGAGATCGAGAACCTCGTCTTCGCGACGACGATGAAAGCGGTGCGCCGCACCGTGGCCAGCGGCGCCGAAGCCGTGGAGGACGATGTGCGGCACCTCTGGGAACGGGTCGCCGCGGATTTGCAGGAGCATTTCAATCTCCAGCTCAGCGTCGGCGAAACGGGACGGCCGGACTGGACCGAGCAACGGCAGCGCCTCTGCGCGGCGGTGGAAACGCGAACGGCCGAGGTGCTCAAGCAACTGAACCTGCGCGACGACTTGCAGCGTTCCCTCGCCGGGCGCAACCGCTGGATGTGGGCCACGCTGATCGGCGGTCTGGCGGCCGCCGCGGTCGGCGCGCTGCTGGGATGGAAGGGGATTTTCCCGTGGAACGCCGTCGCCTTCGGGGTGGCGGCTTTTTCCCTGCTCATCGGCGCGTGGATCGGCAATCGCACCGCCAACCAGATCCGCAATCTCTACACCGAGAAGCTGGAACGCCAGCGCGTCGCCATGGGCGAGGCGCAACGCCGGACTTTCACCGCGAAGGTCGGGGAGTTTTACCGGGATTTTGTCCGCCTCTTCGAGCCGCTCCGGGGAGTGTGCCAGGAACACCGTCAGAAATACGAGCCGCAACTCAACGCGATCGCCCACCTCGAGCGTTCCCTCCTCGAACTGGAGCGCATCCTGCGGCCGGTCGAACAAATTCTCCTCAGCCGCATCGAGGCCGCCCGCGCCCGGGCCGCCGCCGAAGCCGCCCGGCGCGAACCTGAAGCGGAGCCCGAACGCGTGGCATCCTGACGATCGATCGGACCGTCGTCTCCGCCCCGGTTTTCGCGCGGGAAATGCAATCGCCGCTCGCGAAGCCGGGGCTTTCGGCTATGGTTCGCGGCCATTTTTCCGAAACGCGGGCCGGCGAAGCGAATTCCCTTTTTCGCGCCCGCCCACCCCAGAGAAACCCAACGAAGGACCGAATGCGTGTGATCGCGGGAAAAGCGGGTGGCCTGCCGCTGAAGACGCCGAAAACGAATCTGCGACCGACCACGGACCGCGCGCGGGAAGCCGTGTTTTCCAGCCTGGGCGAAAGGGTCGTCGGCGCCGCCGTGCTCGACCTTTACGCCGGCGGTGGCGGCTACGGGATCGAGGCCCTGAGCCGCGGGGCCGCCAGCGCCGTGTTCGTCGAGTCGCATCGCGAAGCCTGCCGCGCCATCGGGGAAAACCTCGCGGCGACCCGGCTCGAGAACGGCCGCGTGCGCGAGGAAACGGTGTCCGCCTTTCTAAGCCGATCCCGCCGGGAACCGGCCTACGACCTCGTGTTCGCCGACCCGCCCTATGCGCGGGGCGAGGCCGAGGCGGAGGAACTCGGCGGCCTGCTCGCGGACGAGGCGCTGCCCGCCCTGCTGGCCGGCGGCGGGCTCTTCGTCCTCGAGACGCGGGCCGGCGGGGACTTGCCGCCCGCGCCGTCATGGCATATTGAACGCACCCGCCGCTACGGAGCGGCGTCGATCCACTATCTCGTGAAGAAACGGGACTGAAAGGCCATCCGATCTCGATGCGATATTTTCTCGTCCAGGCGATCTACAATCTGCTGCTCCCCCTGGTGTTGCTGGCCGGTCTGCCGAGATTTCTGATCAAGGGCGTCCAGCGGGGCGGCCTGGCGCTGAATTTCGGCCAGCGGCTCGGATTTTACCGGGCCGAACTGCGCGAGAAACTTCTCGCCCGGGACGATCACCACTGGATTCACGCCGTCAGCGTGGGCGAGGTGCTGGTGGCGGTGAAAATCATCCGCGCTCTCCGCGAGCGATCGCCGGACATTTCCATCGTCCTGTCCACGACGACCGCGACCGGCTACCGCATCGCCTGTGCCGAAGCGGGAGGGGACACGATCGTCATCCACAATCCCGTCGATCTGCCCTTCGTCGTCGGCCGCGCGATCCGCCTCATCCGTCCCGTCCGGCTCGTCCTGGTCGAGGCCGAGGTCTGGCCGAATCTCGTCCGCCGCGCCCATCGGGCCGGCGCCCTGGTGATTCTCGCCAACGCGCGGCTTTCGTCCCGGTCCGAGTGCCGATTCCGCCGTTTTTGCTGGTTCACCGAGCCGGTTTTTCGGCAGTTGGACCGTGTCTGCGTCACCTTCGATGTGGACGTGCCCCGCTGGGAAAACCTCGGCGTGCCCCGCCACCGCATCGTGCGGACCGGCAGCGTGAAATTCGACGAGGACGAAGCCGCGCGGCCGGAAGAGAAAATCGCCGAGCTGCGCGACTGGCTGGCCGGGCACGGCGTGACGGCGGAGCGCCCCCTGCTGCTCGCCGCGGCCACGCATTCGGGCGAGGAGGCCCTGATCGGCCGGGCCTACCGCGAGTTGCTGACCGATTTTCCCGCGCTGGCCTATGTCGCCGTGCCGCGGCACGCCGAGCGCGCCCGCTCTGTCGCCGCGCAACTGGCGGAGGCGGGCCTGCGCCCCGTCTTCCGGGTTCCGGTTCCGGGATTGGATGAGGAGGGAGGGAACACCCCGGGCGAAGGGAAGGATCCACCGACCTGCCTCGTCGCCAACACCACCGGCGAACTGCGGGCCTGGAACCACCTGGCCAGCGTCGTGGTGATCGGCAAGAGCCTGCTCGGGCGGGGCGGGCAAAACCCCGTCGAGGCCGTGGTCGCCGGACGTCCCGTCGTCACGGGGCCGAACATGGGAAATTTCGACGCCATCATGGCGAGCCTGGTGCGCAACCATGGCGTGTTTCAGCTCGGGAGCGCCGACGAGCTGACGGAATCGCTGCGCCAGCTTTTCGCGAAACCCGCCGAGGGAGAAATCGCCGCGAAGCGGGGCCGGGCGGCGATCGCCTCGCATCGCGGATCCGCCGCGCGGACGGCCGAGGCCATCCTCGACACCCGCCGCTGGGAGTCGCCGCAAACCGAAGCCTGAGACGGAAAAACCTTTTGGCGGAGCCAAAGATTTTGACTTGAACTTGGCGGGAAAACCGTGAATTTACCGCCCGCTCGGCAGGCCGCGAGGCTCCGCCGAATGACGTTCGAATCTTTTCGATCATCGAAAACCAGTGACCCGTTCGTCTAGCGGTCTAGGACTCCGCCCTTTCACGGCGGCAACACGGGTTCGAGTCCCGTACGGGTCGCCAAAAAAAACGCCGTCAAGCCGTGACGGTTTTCTTGTTGTAACTCGTGGGGACGAGGTTCTGTGGAGTTTGGCTGCGCTCCGGCGGGGGGTAAAAACCGCGCGCAAGGTGAACCACTCCCGCGGAGGGATCCATTCGCCCGACCCGATGTCCACCGGAATGTGGTTCGGGATGTGCCGGCCTCGGCGGTGAAGTGTTCGCGTTCGAGTGTCCGCCTGTTGACGAAAGGGCCGTCACAGGACGATAGTTCTCCCGCTCCCCGGCGATTCCGAAAGGATGGAAGACCGGAGGATCGACCCGCTCTTCTTTCATGCGCCCCAAGCCGCCACTTGCCGTTTTTTCCCTTGTGGTCGCCGCCGACGGCCCGAGGAATGCGGCGGCGGACGCCCTGCGCGTTCAGCTTCCCCGCCATCCGTGAGTATCGCTCAGCCTTCCGGCTCCCCCCGTCCCTCCGTCGTGGTCACCATCCTGGGATGGATGATGGTGGTCGCCGGCGCGATTCTTTCGATCATCAGTTTCTTCTCGTTGCTGATGATTATCGTCGGAAGCTACGGAACGAACACGGCGGACGTGCCAGGTTTCCTTCTGGTCGTGGTGGCGCCTCCGTTTACCCTGGTGGCCGGTATCGGCATGCTCCGGCGCCGGCGCTGGGCCTGGCTTTGCCTGGTCGCCGGGCTGGGCTGCTTCCTGCTGGTAAGCCTGTTCGAGTTCACCCGCCCCCCCGAACCCGCGGTGCGGACCCACGTCTCGCCGAGCGGGGTGAAGACGACCGAGTACCATTCCGGACCGCAATTTTCCGTGCCGACCATCGTCCTGTGCGCCGGGTTGCTGATTTACGTCTGGATGCCCGGTGTTCGGCGCGAGTTCGGCTGGAGTCGAAGAAAGCAGCCGTCTCCTGCATCCGCCACCCGGCCGGGTTCGCAACCTCCGAAACTTCCGGACAAGGCGCGCGGCTGGCGGGTCGGGCACGCGGGCCGTGACAGGATGTATTACGAGGAATGGCGGGAGGACGGATGGCGACGGATCAATCTAAGCGGGGAGATGCTGACGGGGCCGGCCCACCACGTCATCTACTTTCCCTCCCCGCAAGCTTGGCGGGAATTGCCCGAATGGGCGCGGGATCGCCGGGATGAAATCCTTGCGCGCATCAAGAGCGAGTTTCGCGAACCCGAGTACGAATATGCGCTGGATGTGAATACGACTGCCGGCGGCACGGACCGTCCGGTGCTTGCCGCGACCAATCCGGCCAGGCCTTCCCGTTGCACCGCGCGGCAGATGGGAGCGGTGATTCTCTGCGTCGGCATCTTTCTGGTGCTGGCCGGATACCTCGGCTGGTTGGTCAAGGGAGGATGGGAGGCGAAACAAGTAACCCTGCCATCCGCAAAGGCCACGCAGCGCAGAGCCGTGCCACGCGAAACGGAGCCGGCCCTGTACTGGTTCAGTCTCGGCCTCTACGCCGCCGCCGCTGCCGGTTCGCTGGGATTCGCGGCATGGATGACGGTTCAGGGGTGGAAGACCTGCCGTAGCCAGTCTTCCCCGCCGTGATTACCTCCATAGGAAGGCTCAAAGGTCCGCCGGTCCTGAACTGAACTCCATGAGTTGGAATGCTTCCCTCTTGACCGCCTCCCTGACCGCGATCGCCGACCTTTTCGGCGCGGGTTTCGTCGTCAATGCGCATGCCGGTTGGAAACGTGGCATCGAACCGTGAAGGCGCCGCGGGGCCAAGGGGGATTTCAGCGTGGAAGTGCGTGAAATCCTCTTCTGCTTTATTCGCTGGTTTCTTGGACGGGAGAGCCGGGTCAGTGGAGGACCCCGTGCCACCCTGATTCTTCGCGGGGCGGCTGGCCCGCCCGCCAGATGCGTGAAAACGTGAGAGGAAAGCGTGGCGGTGATCCCTCCGATAGAGCAAGATAGCCGTTTCCCCGGCGCCTCCGATCTTCGCGACCATGTTTTCCCGTCTTCGTGTCCGATTGCTTCCCGCTGCCTCGTTGATGCTCCTGGCCGGCCCAGGCTCGGGTGGCTGGGTACACGGGGACGAGTCCGAACCCTTCGAAGCCTTTCTCCAGACCCACTGCGTGAGCTGCCACGGTCCCGACAAGGAGAAGGGCGATCTGCGCATCGACGAACTCTCGCGCGATTTCCTGCTGGGTGTCGACGCCCACCTGTGGGCCGAAGTCCTCGAGCAGATCAACGCCGGGGACATGCCTCCGGAAGACGAACCGCGGCCGGCGCAGGATGAGATCACGGCTTTCGTCGCAAGGCTCGACGGAAAGATCAAGGAAGGCCGGGCGGCGCGCATGGCGGCGCGGCCTCCGGTGTCGCACTATCGACTGAGCCGGAAGGAATACCAGAACACGGTCTACGACCTGCTCGGCGTTCGCTACGATCCGGCGAAACCGGGGGAGCTGAACGAGGACACGCTCTGGCACGGATTCGAACGCATCGGCTCGGAGTTGTCGCTCTCGCCCTCGCATGTGGACCGCTACTACCGCGCGGCGGAGATCGTGCTCGACCGCGCCTTTCCGACGGAGGCGGCCGGCGAGACGCGCAAGGTCCTCAAGACGGCGGCGGAACTGCGCTACGGCGGAGGCGAAGATCAGAAGGCGGCGCTGGATCGCTTCGGCATCAAGCGGCCGCTGCGTTACCTGTTGTTTCCCGGCACCGTCCAGAGCGCGCTGTCATCCAGCACCCTCGGAAGGACGGGACCGGAACACAGCGGCCTCTACAAGCTCCGCCTCCAGGCCAGCGGCGTCCGCCCGCCCGGCGGTCAACCGGCCCATCTCAGCATTGGAACCCGGACGAGCGAGGAAACCGTCGATGGACTCGTCGAATTCGATATCACGGCGCCGGAGGACAGCCCGCAGGTCTACGAATTCGAGGTATTTCTCGAGATGCCGGCGAATCTGCATTTCTGCGTGGTGGCCACCGATGTGGTGGATCGGCGGGCCGGCGCGGCTTTCCGCAACGCGCTCTCCAGCAGGGGCGGTTACATTTTCACCCACAGCAGCGAGACCCTGCTGCTGAATCCGAACGCGCCGCAGATGTTCGACGACAAGGGCAACGGCATCTTCTCGACGGTGCTGCTCGACTGGATCGAGTGGGAGGGACCGCTGGTCTCGAAGGACGAGATGAACCGGCGCGAGGGCGTCCTGCCGCCGGACGATGCAACGCCCGAAGTGATCGCGGAGCATCTGCAAGATTTCGCCGAACGCGCGTGGCGCCGGACGGTTCAGCCCGCGGAGCTGGACGGTTATCTGAAGACCTACCAGCGAGATCGCGAAGCAGGCGAAAAAGTCGCCGATGCCTACCGCACCGCGCTGCAGAGCGTGCTGACTTCTAGAAACTTCATCTACCTCGTCGAGGGCGACACGGTGCCCCGCGAAAAACTGACCGAGTGGGAACTCGCCGCCCGGCTCTCCTATTTCCTCTGGAGTTCGATGCCCGACGAGGCGCTCTCCGACGCCGCAAGTGGCGGCAACTTCAACGGCGAAAGCCTCGCCAAGGAAGTGGACAGGATGCTCGCGGACGGGAAAGCGAAGCGTTTCATCGACGATTTCTCACGTCAGTGGCTGCAACTGCATCGCGTGGGCATGTTCCCTCCGGACAAGAAACTTTATCCCACCTACGATGCCTGGCTCGAGACGAGCATGCGAACCGAGCCGGTGGAATTCTTCCGCGAGATGTTTGCGAAGAACCTGCCCATCGAGAGTTTCATCAATTCCGACTGGACCATGGCGAACGCCCGGCTCTGCGATTTCTACGGATTGCCGGAACCGAAATCGGACAAGTTCCAGCGAGTCTCGCTGAAGCCCGAGGACCGGCGCGGCGGCCTGCTCACGATGGGCGCGGTGCTCGGGCTGACCTCCGACGGCACGCGGCATCGCCCGGTGCACCGCGGCGTCTGGCTCAGCGAGGCGATCTTCAACAAGACGCCGCCACCCCCTCCCGCGAATGTCGACCCCATCGAACCGGTTCCGCCGGAGGGCGACAAGGTGACGGTCCGGAAGCGCCTGGAGGTGCATAACCAAGACGCGAACTGCCTCGCCTGCCATTCCAAGATCGATCCCCTGGGATTGGCCTGGGACAACTTCGACGCCATCGGACAGTGGCGCGACCGAGAGATCGTCCCGACCGGCAAGGGAGAAGATCCCCTGGCGGATCCCTCCGGCGTTTTGCCCGATGGGCGCGCCTTCAAAGATGCCGACGATTTCAAGCGACTGCTGCTGGAGGATCGCAAGACCTTCCAGCGCGCCTTCATCGAACACCTCTGCACCTACGCGCTTCGTCGCGTGATGACGGTGGACGACGAGGATGACATCCGTTCGATTGTCGAACACGTGAAGAAAACCCCCGGCGGCGTCCGCGACATCGTCCGCGCGGTGGCCGTTTCCGATTTGATCCAAAAGCGCTAACCGACAGCCAAGAGCCAACAACCATGAACTACCTCTCCCAATCCTGGCGGATCGACCGCCGTCATGCTCTCCGAGCGATGGGTTCCTGCATCTCGCTGCCGTTTCTCGAGTGCATGGTGCCGCTCCGCGCGGCGGAGAAAGCGACCGAGTCCCCGCGGCGCGGCGCCTTCATCTATCTGGCCAACGGCGTCCATTCGCTGAACTACCAGATCACCACGCCCGGCAGGGATTACCAGTTCTCGCGCTCCCTGAAGCCGCTGGAAAAACACCGCGACTCCATCACGCCGATCAGCGGACTGCATCATCCGGGCGGACTCGGACATCATCACAATTGCATCAACATCTGGCTCACCGGCGGCAAGCTCGGACCCTCGGATCGCAACACCATCTCGGTGGATCAGAAGATGGCCGAAGTCACCGCCCAATATACGCGTTACCCATCGATGGAGATCGCGCTGACCCAGAATTCGCTCGCCTGGACCGCCGACGGGGTGCAGCTGCCCGCGCTGCGCCGTTGCAGCGAGATTTTCGACTCGCTCTTCGAGGAACCGAAAGGCGGCAAGGAAGCCCAGCGGAAGGCTCTTCGCCGCAAGGCCAGCGTCCTGGATGACAATCTCGCCGAAGTTCGGCGGCTCGAGAAACAGATGGGAAGCGCCGACAAGGGCCGCCTCGAACAGTACCTGACCTCGGTCCGCGAGGCGGAGATCCGGACGAAGCGGGCCGATGCCTGGCTCGACACGCCGCTGCCGGTGATCTCGGACGCCGATCGCAAGCGAACCGATCGCGACGTGCCCCAGACGCAGGCGGGCGAGTATTTCCGCACGGTTTACGACCTGATGGTGCTGGCCTTCCAGACCGATGTCACCCGCGTCGCCACCTTCAGCCTCGGCGGCGAGGGCGATGCCTTCTCGATTCCCGAGATCGGCATCACCGAGTCCCGCCATCAGCTCAGCCACCACGGCGGCGACGAGGGCTACATGGAAAAGCTGACCAACTACGACACCTTCGCCATCGAGCAGTTCGGCTATTTCCTCGACCGCCTTTCGGAGACGAAGGACCTGAACGGAAAGCCGCTCCTCGGCACGACGATGGCCCTGTTCGGCAGCGGCATGTGCTACGGCCACAGCCACGGAAACGCCAACCTGCCTCTCGTGCTAGCCGGGGGTTCGGATCTCGGACTGAAGCACGGCAGCCACCTCGACTTCAACCGGGAGGCCGCCGGTTTCGAGGGATACGCGGTCGGCGAGGACGGGAAAATCGCCACCTCGCACTACCAGATCTGCAGCCGCCCGGTGAACACGGACGCGCACATGAGCAACCTGCTCCTCCTCATGGCCCAGCGCATGGGCGTGGAGACCGACCGGTTCGGCGACAGCAACCAGGCGATCGCGATATGAGGAGGCACCCGGTTTTCCGTTCCCGGTTTTCGGTTTTTTCGATGGGGCTGATTCTCCTTGGATCGTTCGCCGATCGACCGAATGGCGTCGCCGAAGAACCGGCGAAGCCCGAGGAGCCCGAAGCGAAAATTTTTCGGCCGCTGGCCGGGAAATTCCCGCCTCTCGAAAAGGCGCATTCCTACCGGGGTGAGCTGGTCTTTGTGGATCATGCGAATCGCCGCGGCAGCATCCGCGTGCAGGGGGACGGCATGTTTTTCCGGAACGATCCCCATCCCTTCGCGATGTTGCCCTACGGCATCGTCCGCTACCACGGAGCCACGGCTGACCTGCGGGATGTCCCGCTCGGCACCGTGATGCATGTCCGCGCCTTTCTCCCGCCCGATCCGACGATCTCCGCCGTTCCCGTGCTGCCCGTGGACAACAAATCGAAGGACGCGAACCACAACCGCGGCGCCGGCATCCTGCCCGCGGAAAATCACGTTCTGCTCCTCGAGGACGAACCCAGCCACTGCCGGCGCGAGGGCCTGGTCTGGAAGCTCAAGGAAGTGGAGATCAAGGACAACGCCGGCATGATCGTCGCCGCCCGCCTTCCAAAACAGGGCGCGGGAGGAAAGGTCGAGGAGGAAAAGCTGACCTTCGACGCCGCCACCCGCGTCTGGCGCGGTCGTGAATGCCTCGGCATCGAGGACCTGGTTGCCGAGGGCACCTGGCCCGCGGACGGTAAGAAATCCCTCGACGGTCGGGACGTGCTGCTCGGCATCACCTGGAAGCCGACCCCGGACGGCATCTTTACCCGCTTCCACATTTCCGACATCTGGCTCGATGACGAATCGCTGGATCGCGCCGCCCACAACCAGACCGAGACGCACAAGGCCTTCATCCGCGCCCGCTGGATGCCCGCGTGGATCGACGATGTCGAATATGGCAAGTTCGGCCGCGCCACCGTGACCGCGACCCTGTTCGGCGGCATGGATCCCTCGCTCTACGCCGATTTCAAGAAGGGCTCCTCCGCGATGATGAACGCGGTCGAAAATACCCTGAAACACACCCACGGCGCCTACGGACCCGCCCACATGGCCTCGCGGGGATCCATTCTCGAAGTCATTCAGACGCCGGGCGAACCACCGCTCGGCAGCAGCGGCATCCAGATCCGTTTCGAGACCGACCTCATCATCGAAGGTATCCGCCCCGGCCGAGTCGTTCGCGTCCGGCCCGGTGAGTGGCCGCAGGTGCAGGTGCCACGGGAGGAATACCTCCGGGAAACCATCGAGGAACGCTTCCCGAGTCCGGACATCTTTCCGAAATACTGATGGGTTCGCCTTCGCGGTTCTTGATTTTCGGTTTGTTGGCCGTCCCGATGGCCGTCGGCGCGGAGGAACCTGGCGGGGAAATTTTTCGACCCGAGCCCGGAAAGTTTCCGCCCCTCGAAAAGGCGCATTCCTACCGGGGAGAGCTGGTCTTCGTGGATCACGCCAACCGCCGCGGCAGCCTCCGCATCGAGGGAAAGGGCGCGTTCCGTCGGAACGAGCCACAACCCTTCGCCCTGCTCCCCTACGCCATCGTCCGCTATCACGGCGCCCCGGCCGACCTGCGGGACATCCCGCTCGGCACCGTGTTGCATGTCCGCGCTTTTCTCCCCCCGGATCCGGAGATCTCCTCGGTGCCGGTCCTGCCGGTGGACAACAAGGAAAAAAAGTCGGGCCACGGTGAGGTGGGAACCGCGCCGGCCGAGAATCACGTACTCCTTCTCGAAGACGAGCCGAGCCATTGCCAACGCGAAGGCCTGGTCTGGAAGCTGAAGGAACTCGAACTCGAAAACAACGAGGGAACGATCGTCGCGAAGCGTGAACCGAGGGGTGAGGAGGAAACGCTCAGCTTCGATGCCGCCACCCGCATCTGGCGCGGGCGCGAGCGCCTCGGGGTGGCCGATCTCATTACCGAGGGCGCTTGGCCCGAGCGGGGAAAGAAGGCTCTCGATGGCCAAGCCGTCCAACTCGGGATCGCCTGGAGGCCGACCCCGGGCGGAGTCTTCACCCGCTTTCACATTTCCGACATCTGGCTGGACGACATCGCGATGGAACGGTCCGCCGAAAATCAGACCGAGGTCCATAAGGCCTTCATTCGCGGTCGCTGGGTGCCCGCGTGGATCGATGCGGTGGAGTATGGCCAATTCGGTCGGGCCACGGTGACCGCGACGCTCTTCGGAGGGATCGACGCCTCCCTCTATGCCAATTTCACCAAGGGCGGGCAGATGCTGATGAATCCGGTCGAGAACACCCTGAAGCACACCGAGGGCGGCAGCGCCGGTCCGACCCAGATGTCCGCGCGAGGCTCTATCCTCGCCGTCACGAAAACCGAGGAGGCCCCTTTCGGGAGCAGCGGCATTCAGGTTCGATTCGAGACGGACCTCATCACCGAGGGCATCCGTCCGACCCGAATCGTCCGCGTCCGTCCCGCGACCTGGCCCGACGTCCACCTGCCGCGGGAGGAATACTTGCGGGACGGAGCCGGCAGCGTCGACGAGCGCTTCCCGAGCCCGGACATCTTTCCAAAATACTGACCTCAGACCCCGGAATATGAAACGAAACGCAGTCCTTCTTTTCCTGCTCCTTGCCGCGCCAAGTTTCGGCCTGGCTGCCGCGCCTGATCTGTCCGGGGTCGCCTCCCGGGCCGATTTGGAGAAGATCATCGCCGAAACCAAAGACGACGCCTTGAAGGAGGCGCTCTCCGACCACGCCGATGCCATCCTTGCCGCCGCCGAACGGCATCCGCACGTTCAGGCGGTGATCCGCACCATCGAGATCGCGCCAGGCAAATTCGAGAAGGTCAACACCACCCCCGAGGCTCTGAAACAGGCGGCGGGTGGCGAACTCGCGCTCTTTGACACCCTCACTCTCGTCAGTACCGGCATTCTCAACGGAAAGGCCCATGCTTATCGCGAGGGTGACACGGACCCCTACGACGCCGCCTTCATCGAGCATCTCGGGCACATCCCGACTCTGGAATCCGTCAAGATCGTGGCGACGGGAATCCAGGAAGACTGGCTGTCGCCGCTCTTGAAACTCCGGAAGCTGAGATCCCTCTCCATCGAAGGGCGTGCCCGGCTGGGCGACGCGAGTCTGGCGGAACTCAGCCAATTGAAGGAGTGCCCCGATCTCACCCACCTCGAGCTGGCCTACTTCGGCAAGGCCACCGACGCCGGACTCGAGAAACTCGCCGGGTTAACGCAACTGGAGACCTTCGCCTTTCGGGGATGTTCCGTTCCGGGGCACGCTTTCGCCAGATTCGAGGGTTGGACCCGGCTCAAATCGATCAACTTCCATTCCAACGGTCTCGACGACGTAGGCCTGGGCCATGTCTGCGAGAAATTCCCGAACCTCGAGTTCATCAAGCTCTGGCACTCCCATGCCATCACCGACGCCAGCGCCGCGCACTGGCGGAAACTGGGCAAGCTGAAAGGCATCGAGATCAGCTGCAACAAGGCGACCGCCGGTCTGTTCAAGGACATCGGAACGGTGCCCCTCGAATATGCCGCTCTGGAATACGGGGTGAACTCGCCCGCGCCGGAGATCATCGCCACCGTGGCCTCGCTTCCCACGCTGCGCCGCCTCAAGATCCAGGCCGATTCCTGCACCGACGAAGATCTCGAGGCACTCGCCGGTGTGAAACAGATCGAAGAACTGACTCTTTCCAGCCTTCCCCTGACTGAAGAACGCGTCGCCATGCTCAAGAACTTCGCCTTCCTCAAGGCGCTGGAGTTGATCGACCGCAAGCAGGGCTACCCGGAAGACATTCAGGCGAAAGTCGCGGCGGCCCTGCCCGGCGTGACCGTGACTTTCGTCAAATGAGGGGCCGCCCCTCTCACTGAGACCGTACCGGACACGGATGAGATGTCCTCGGGAAACGAGGGCGAAAAAACCCGTCGTTCCGCGGCCGGCGGTTTCCGGTTTCCGGTGGTGACCGCCGCGATATTCGGCCGCGCCGAGGGCCGTGGATCGAGGGCTCCCGGGGAAGGCACTTTCGGGCGTCCTACCCCAGCAGGAAACCGGCGATCGCGTCCCAGGCTCGGGTTTTCGCGCACTGGGTCACCATCCAGAACCAGGCGGTCAGGATCATCACCGCCACCGCGAACCAGCGATCGAATCTCCGGAAGACCAGGCAATGGGCGACAAAAGACAACACCGCCGCGACAACCGTGAAAAAGAAGAACCCGAACCATTTCTCCAAAATCGTGCCGGCGTAGAGATGGCTGAGAAAGTCTATGCGGCTGATGGCCGCGCCGACGGCGGCAAGAGACGCCATGAACATCATGGGCCGGTGGATCTCGGAGCGTTTGCGCATCGAGACCCCGACCGCCACGAACAGCGCGAACAGCGTGACATCCAGGATCGGCACGGCCAGGAACTGCTTCGGCGTGAGTTCTCCATACATCATGTCCGGCGGCGCGAGCTTGATCGAGGCGATGCCCAACCTGAACCCCAGGAACACCAGGCACCCCGCGATGACGGCGCCCGCTTTGCCCAGTGCCATGTGCCGCTTGCGGTTGCCCTTCGCTATCAGAAACGGCTGGGCGATCGCCAGCAACAACCACAACGACATCGCCACCCCGTGCGTGACGATCAGCGGCTTGATGGGAGGCGTCAGAGGACGGCCCGGATGCATCTGGCCGTGAAAATAGAACATCTTGAAGCCGATGAGCGTCACCACCAGCAGCAGAACGGTGGCGATGGTATAAAAATACCGTTCGGCGATGGGTTTGGATGCGTGGGTGGCTGTGGAGTTCCTCATTGGATTGGCCGGCATTTGATCGAATTTTGTCCCAAACTGCAAGACCAATCGCTTTTCGACAGTGGCACGCCCATCGGCAAAGTTTCCACTGGTGGCTCGGGCGGAAATCCGAAACAATCGTCGGGCCATGAACTCCCTCCCCCCTCCCGATCGCCGCCGTTTCCTGCGCGCCTCCGCTTCGGCGATGGCGGGCGCCTGGGCCGGCGCCGGTCTCCTTCACGACGCCCGCGCCGCGGCCGCCCTGTCCGGCGAAAACGATCACTTTTTCTGGCGGCTGGGGGCCCCGGACGGTCCCTACATCGACTCCCAGCGCGGCGACCGGGCCTTCGGCTTCGGTGACGGGAAAATTTTCCTGTCCGAGGACAATGGCAGGACCTGGCCGCATGCGGCGGCGTTTCCCGAGGCGGAAAACATCACCTTCAGCGTGCTGTTGGAGAACGGGAACATTCTTTTCGCCACGCGGGAGCGGCTGTTTCTTAGCACCGACAAGCTGGCCAGCCACCGCGAGATCGTGGTGAAACGGCCCGACGGTGGCGATTACCGTCCACACACGCCGAAGGATCCGAATCTCCCGGGCTGGTATTTTCACTCGCTCGACGGCGTCCACACCTGGAACGTCGACGGGCGCGAAATGCTGGTGTGGGGGAACTACTGCAATGTGCTCGGCGGTCCGGTGCCGGTGAACATTTACTATTCCACCGACGGCGGCGAAACGGTGAAATTGGCTTATTCTTTCGGGCAAAATCCCAAATTCCAGGAAAAGGACTCCCCGCCCGAGTCCTGGCTCGGGAATCCCGACAACTCCGTCATCGCCCGTCATGTCCACTGCGTGGCTTATCATCCGGCGGAGCGCGCCTTTTACGCCTGCACGGGCGACATCCACCGCGGCCACGGCAACGAGTGCCACTGGCTGCGCGGCACCCACGACGCCGCCTCCGACGCCTGGGACTGGAAGGTGCTGATCTCGGTGAACTCGAACTCGCGTTACAAGTCCGGCGGCATCAACTTCGTCGACGGCCGGCTCTACTGGGCCGCCGACGCGAACGGCCCCGCCCTGCCGAATCAGAAACACGACCGCGGCATCTTCCGCTGCGCGCCGGCGGATCTCGCCGACCGCTCGAAACACACCCGCCTGTTCGACGCCGAGTTCGAAATGGCCAACATGCTGATCGAGGACGGCGTCATCGTCGCCGGCCACTGCGCCCCGGCCTCGACCTTCCAGACCGGCATCGCCTGGTCACCCGATCTCGGCCGGACCTGGGTGGAATACGACCTGGCCGACTGCGGGCCGCGTTCGCCGGTGCGCTTTCAGCCGAAAAACGGCGAAGGCTGGTTTCGGATGGACCTCCGCAAAGGCTGGATCGAGCGCGCGGACGTGCTTTTTCTCAAGCCGAAGGGGTGACCGGCGCGGTCCGGGGGCGCGCAAACCCGTCACTCGCCGCGGGCGGCATCCGTGCGGAAACTACCGGCCCCTGTTTTGAACGTGCTTCGTCATCGCCAGACTTTGCGCCGCGCCCTGGCCGCGGGGGCTCTCCTCGTGCCGGCCGCCGCCGCGTTTGCCCAGGGACCGGTTGGCGCCGCGCCCTCGAGCGCCGAGGTCGTCGCGGCCGCCGGAGATTCGATGCCGGAGCCTCCCGGCGACTGTCTGCCGGCCCCGGTCACCGACGACCATTTCGCCGAGCTGCTGGAGCACTCGCCCTTTCTCCGCAACCTGAACCTCTCGAATTCCCTGATCCTCACGGGCGTCGCCTGGATCGAGGACGAGGCCTACGCCACCCTGCTCGATGTGGACACCCGGAAATCCTACATCGTCTCCCGCGAGGCCAATCTCGAGGGCTGGCAACTGGTCGAGGTGAAAGGCAACCAGTCCGACCTCGAGACCCTCACCGCCCGGATCAAGGTCGGGGGAGCCGAGATCGTCTCGATCCGCTACGAAAAGGCGCCGCCGCCCGCCCACGGGTATCGGGGCGTGGTGGTCTCCTCCCGGATCGGAAACGGGACCCCCGGCGGCGGGACCGGCCCCCACGGCGGCCCGGACCCCCGCGTGCTGACCCCGGATCAACTGAACGACGCCCGCAACGCCGCCCGCAATATTCGCGAAGGGTTCAAGGCCGACGGTTACGGCGATCGGGAAACCATCCCGTCCGATGTCGTCGACAAAATCTCGCGGCTCTCCATCCAGCAGCGCGAAAGCATCAACGTGAAAATGTACGAATACCGCAACCGCGGTCTCGGGATGGACGAGCGGAAAAAAATCTACAACGGCCTGCTCGACCGGGAACTGCGCCAGCGTTGAGGCGGCGCCCTTCGGGGATCGAACCATCGGGCCGGGAATCGCCGGCATTCCCGGGCGCATTCCTCACGCCGAGCGTTTCTCGCGGCTTCGTTTGAGAAGTCGAAAGGCGAGAAAAACGAGCGCTCCCACCCACAGGCAGAGCCCGAGCGTCGCCACGGTTTCCTTTCTCCAGAAGGGCTCCGGAGGCGCGATTTTCAGGCCCAGCACGACATCAATCAAGGGCAGGATCAAGCCCACGCCAAACACGAGCACCCAAAAACTAATCAGGAACCACCCAACTGTCGCGGCAATGTGCCAGCGATAGAGCATCCGCACCCGTTCCCGCGTGGACCAGATCAGCCAGATGAACCCGAAAAAATGGAGCGCGGCGATCGCGGTCGCGATCTCCTCCAGCATGAATCCGACGGGTTCAAGCGAGCGCGCAAAATCGACCAACCCTTCGGTGAGTCGTGGCAACACTCTGCCTACCAAAAGGTCCTCATAGGAAACCTTCGCCGGAAATCCCAACGCGCTCACCACCAGCCAAACCAGGACGCTTTGCGGAAAGGTCAGCAACAGCAGCAGCACCCGCAAGTTTCCGGCGTCGCCCGCGTTCTCATCGCCCCTGAATGGAGGTCGTGCTTCCATTTTTGTCTTCCTTACGAACTCACCGCCTCCGCCACTTTCCGCGAGGCCAGGTCGCGCGGGTGCGGCGTCACCGCCCGGGCCGGCAGGGTGGTCAGGATCACGCAGATCGTGCCGCTGTCCGGGTCGGCCCAGCAGCGCGTGCCCGTCGAGCCGGTGTGGCCAAAGGTTTTTGCGCCGCCGCCGGGACCGCCGAGTTCCGCCCCGAGATCGAAGCCCAGCCCGCGCGGCCGGATACCCTCCGCGTTGTGATTGCGGATCATGAGCCGCGCCGTCTCCGGCTTGAGGGCTTTTCCCGAGGCAAAAAGAAACTCGCCGAGGAAACGGGCCACGTCCGGCGCCGACCCGTGCGCCCCGCCCCACGGCGCCCCGAGGTGCCGCCAGTAGTCGCTGTTCCAGTCCCAGGACTGGGTCGAGGGATCGCCCGCGCCCGACTCCGGCGCGCCGAATTCGACCTGATTCCGGATCAGCGACGCGGGATCGAGCCGGCCGACGCCCATCGCCGAGTGTTTCATTCCCAGCGGCTGGTAGATCGCCTCGTCCACCAGCGTGGCGAAGGGCTTGCCGCCGAGCCGCCGCGCAACCTCCGTGGCGAGCAGAATCGCCATGCTCGAATAGCTGTAGCGATCGCCGGGGGCGAACAGCAGCGGCGTCCGGATCGCCGCCTCGACGAAGGCCGACAGCGGCGCGTGGCCGGCGCGCAGCTTCGCGTTTTCGGGCAACTGATCCGGCAACCCCGAGACGTGGGTGAGCAACTGCCGTATCGTGATTTTTTCCCGCCCCTCACCCGTGAACTCGGGGATGAATGTCGCCACCGGATCGTCGAGCGCGAATTTCCCCTGGTCGAATAGCGTCATCACCGCCGCCGTCGAGATCGTCTTCGAAATCGACGCCAGCAGGAAAACGCTGTCTTCGACCGACGACGGCGCGGTGCCGAAAACCCGGCCAAAAACCGTGTCCCCCTGGCTCACATGGAGCGACGCCGCGTCGATCTGGCCGCTGGCCGTGGCCGCCTTCAGGATTTCCGCCGCCGCCTCCAGGCCATCGCGTTTCACGGCGGCGAAAAGCGGGGTGCCGACGATGAAACCACCGGTGGCGTTGAGGAAAAAGGCGCGGCGTTTCATGAGATCAAGGTCGTGAAAGGCTGAACGAAACAGCCGCGAAAGGCCATCGAAATCCGCCGGTAACCGCGACACGAAGGCCGTTCTCGGTCTCCGATTCCGGGGTGATGAAGCGGCGGGCCTTTCGGAGAACGCTCCGTCCGCGAAATCTTGGCCAGGATGGCCAAGCCACGACAGGAGCCTATCCACCATCCAAAATTCAGAAAATTCAGCTTGAAATTTATCAAAATTATTTTATTTACTGATAATTTTCTCAAAACCGCTTCTCAATCCTGCCTTCTCCCTACCCGCGATCACAATGCGCTTCACCCCAATCCTACTCCTCCTCGCCTTCGGAGGCCTGCTGCTCTCCAGTTGCGCCGACCTCAACGATCCGACTTTCACCGTCGAGCCGGGAAAAACCGGCGCCGTCGCCACGGCTGGCGATCCCGCCTCCTCCGTTTACATCAACGAGCAGGTTATCCACTCGTTGAATCCCGCGAACGCCCGCATCGTCATCGATCTCTCCGACCAGAAAGCCCGCGTTTACCGGACGAGCGGCGGCGGCCGCGAGCTGGCCATCGAGACACCCGTGTCCACCGGGATGAAAGGCAAGGAAACGCCGACCGGCGAATACAAGATTCTGGAAAAACTGCGGAACAAGGAGTCGAACCTCTACGGCGTCTGGGTCGACGGCGAGACGGGCGAACTCCTCGCGCGCGACGGCGACAGCCGCGACCGGCCGTCGGGCGGCGATGGCGGCGCCCAGTTCCAGGGCGCGCCGATGCCCTACTGGCTGAAGGTCACCCCCGGCGGCGCCGGGATGCATGTCGGCTACGTGGCCAACAATCCGGTTTCCCACGGCTGCATCCGCGTGCCGCGACGGGCCCAGGCCCTGATCTTCGAGAAAGTCGGCGTCGGCACCCCGGTGTCGATCGTTCTCTGACCCGACCCAACAGGGTTGGGTCCGGGAGGCAACCCTGTTGGATCGGCGACAGTTCGGGGGGAGGCGGCCGCGAACCGTGGCATGGCCATCCTGGCCATGTCTTCGGGGAGAGACTTTTCTCCTGTGAAACCCGCCATGCCACCGCCTCTGGCGTGCCATGATCCGGCTCGCGGCGTAGATGGCGCCTCCCCTTTGATTCAACCCCCAACGTCACGAGCTTTGGCTTTGGGAACGCGGGCCTTTCCGGAGAAAGCGGCGGTCGCGAAAACCATGGCCAGGATGGCCATGCCACGGGCCGGAAAGTTTCCTTTTCAAGTCAGCGGTGGCGGCTAGGGTCTTCTTCCCTCGGTGACGCCCCGAGGGAGCTTTCCTCATGAGTGCCGCCGCCCCGCCGTCCCGCCTCCTCGACGAGGCCGATTTCCTTTTGCCGCTGCCGCCCGGCGAGGACGGGGTCGCGGCCGGCGGGGACGATCTCGTTCTCCCCTTCCGCCTCGTCCCCGCCTCGGGGCCGGAGGGTTTTCTCATGGGATCGCGGGGCTACGCCGCGGCGGAGGAACCGCGCCACCGGGTCGTCATTCCGCGTTCCTTTTTCTGCGCCAGCGTCCCGGTGACCCAGGCGATGTTCGCCCGCTGGACGGGGACGGACGCTTACCGGGAGTGGTTCGCGGCGAACGCGGAGCGAATTCGCGAGACGTCATTCCACAAAGACACTGTAGAACCCCACACCGACGGCTTCCCCGACCGGCCCCGGAATCCGGCGGAAAACGTGACCTGGTGGGAGGCGCGGGCCTTCGCCAACTGGCTGCGGGAGCGGTGCGCGGATTTCCTGTCCCCAAAAGCGCGCGCCTGGCCCGCCGACTGGCGCGACGCCGGTGCCGGCCTGGAGGCGCGGCTGCCCTGCGAGGCGGAGTGGGAATACGCCTGCCGGGCGGGAACGACGTCCGAATACCACAGCGGGGACGGGGAGGCGGCGCTGCGGCGGGTGGGCTGGTTCGGGGACAACGCGGGCGGCTCGACCCATCCGGTGGGCGAGCTGGACCCGAATCCCTGGGGCCTCTATGACCTGCACGGAAATGTGTGGGAATGGTGCGAGGACGCGTGGGACGACGGCGCCTACCGGAAACGGGGCGATGGCTGTGTGGCGCGTGCCTGGGAAACGGCGGACGAGAGCCCGCACCGCGCGATCCGCGGCGGCTCGTGGGGCGACCCCGCGTGGGACTGCCGCTCCGCGTACCGCGGCAGGTGGAGGCCCGGCAACCGCGTCAGGGGCCTGGGCTTCCGCCTCGTGCTGGCTCCCGTTTCCGGGGTCGGCGACCCAGCAAGCCAAGCAAGCCGGGAGGCGCGGCGGCGGGGTCCGGAGCCGGGAGCGACGGGACGGAGCGGAAGGCGGAGGACGGCGCCACCGCGCCGGTCGAAAATTTTTTTGAAAAAAGCCGCCTGCCGGAAATCGACCCGCGCTGGCGGGAGGAAACCTGACCCGTCATGAAACGCGTGGGAAATCTGTTCGACCGCATCGCCGACCGCAAAAACGTGGCCGCCGCCGCGTGGCGGGCGGCGCGGGGGAAACGCGACCGCGGCGGTATTGGACCGTGGCATGGCCATCCTGGCCATGTATTCGGGGAAGGGGCATTTCTTTTGAAGAGCCACCATCCAACTGCCTCTTGCGCCAAGTTTACCAATTCGCGGGATCCACGGTATCGACGGGTTCCGGAACCTCTTCGAGGTTCGGTCGGGTTTTTCCCGGTTGTTCCCAGGGTAGCCTGCCGGCAACCCTGGGCTACCCCGCGAAATCCCCTTTGGATTCCTTTTGACCGGCCGCCAATTCTTCGCGATCCGGGACACAAAGTTGTGCCCGATCCACGCGCCGCCTTTTCAAGGGTCGGTTTATTCAAACAGGGGTTGAAGGCGCGGCGTCACCCGCGCCACATTGATGACATGCTGACCTTCGGGGGAAGGAAGGAACTGATTGCGGAGCGGGCCGGCGCCGGGGACGAAACCCCGGGTCAGTCCGCCCCGCGAGTCGAGAGCCCAGGCCGGATGGCGGCGGCGAAGACTCGCGGGGCGGCGCCAACCCGCCCGTCCCCGCGGAAAGGAGGCGGCCACCGATGAGCGCGGCAAAAACCAAAGACGCTCCGACACGCGGCTGGCTCGAGGCGGCGGGGCGCGCGGTCCCCGAGCACGGCGGCTTGACGATCTGGCTCGACGCGGAGCGGACCGTGCCGATGTTTTTCCGCCGTCTCCCCGCCGGGGAGTTCCGCATGGGGTCGCGGGGCGAATACGGTGATGAAGAGCCGATTCATCGGGTGCGGATAGCCCGGGACTTTTACATCGGCTTCTTTCCCGTGACCCAGCGGCAGTTTGCCGTCTTTCGCCCCGATCATGTGAACGGTTTCCCCGAGCGACCGTGGAATCCCGCGGAGCAGGTCACTTGGGACGACGCCCGGGGTTTTGCCGGCTGGCTCAATAAGAGCGGACGCCTCCCGGCCGGCCTGGAGGCGCGGCTGCCCTGCGAGGCGGAGTGGGAATACGCCTGCCGGGCGGGAACGACGTCCGAATACCACAGCGGTAACGGGGAGGCGGCGCTACGGAGGGTGGGCTGGTTCAAAGGCAACGCGGGCGGCTCGACCCATCCGGTGGGCGAGCTGGACCCGAATGCCTGGGGCCTCTATGACCTGCACGGTAACGTCGAAGAATGGTGCGAGGACGCATGGGACGCCGCCGCTTACCGGAAACGGGGCGATGGCTGGGTGGCGCGTGCCTGGGAAACGGCGGACGAGAGCCCGCACCGCGCGATCCGCGGCGGCTCGTGGAGCAACCCCGCGTGGATCTGCCGCTCCGCGTACCGCGACTGGGGGAGGCCCGGCATCCGCCTCAGGATCCTGGGCTTCCGCCTCGTGCTGGCTCCCGTTTCCGGGGTCGGCGACCCAGCAAGACAAGCAAAGGGAGGCGCGGCGGCGGGGTCCGGAGCCGGGAGCGACGGGACGGAGCGGAAGGCGGAGGACGGCGCCGCCGCGCCGGCCGAAAATTTTTTTGAAAAAAGCCGCCTGCCCCGGCTTCCGGGTGGCGACGGAAACTGAGTGACGCCAGACAATCGAATGAACTACCGCGTGTTCCAATATCCCCTGCCGGCCCCGCCCGAACTGGCGGACCTCAATGCGTGGCTGGCGAGCCGGCGGGTGGTGAGCGTGCAGCACCATGTGGTGACGCAGCCCGGCGGCGCGATGCTGGTGTTCGTCGTCCAGAGCGTCGCCGGTGACGGGGATCGCGACCCGGGCGCCGGCGCGGGGCGCGCGCGGGTCGATTACCGGAAGGTGCTGGACGCGGAGACCTTCGCCCGGTTCTGCCGCCTTCGCGAGTCCCGCAAGGCGATCGGCGCCGAGCTGGCGGTGCCGGTTTACACCCTTTTCACCAACGAGCAGCTCGCCGCCATGGCCCGCGTCCATCCCGCCAGCCTCGCGGCGTGGAAGGAAATCGGGGGACTCGGTCCCGGGCGGCTGGAAACCCATGGCGAACGCCTCCTCGCCGCTCTCGAATCGACCGCCGAACCTCTGTCCGCATCATGAACCACGACGAAGAAACTCCGCCTCCCACCCGCTCCCTATCGTCCGAGAACGGATCGGCGTGGGATTTCGACGAGAAAACCGGCGAGCCGGTGAGCCGGATCGTGATCGGGAAGGAGCCGCCCAGGGAAAACAAAAAGGCCGTCGATCCCGGCGATCGGATCGCGGTGGGAGAGGGGCTGGGCGCGGACATGGCGGCGCACTGGGAAACGCTGACCTGTCTCCATCTCTGGCGGGTGAAAGACGTGGCGGGAATCCTGGAATCGGCGGGAGGCGGCCACTGGCCGCGGAAGCTGCGCACGCTCGACCTGCGCGGGTCGGAGATCGCCGCTTTGCCGGAGCTGCCGGACACGCTGGAGGCGCTGGATGTGGGGTGGTGCGGGGGATTGCCCAGGCTCCCCCGCAACGCGCCGCCAAAGCTCAAGCGCCTCTACCTGAACGCCTGCCCGGACCTCGACGCGGAGACCTTTCTCGAACACTTGGCGGAACAGGATGCGCCGGTGGACGAGATCGACGCTTCCGGAAACCGGAAGCTGAAAAACCTGGACCGGTTTCCCTTGTCGTTGCGGAAACTGGTCCTCCGGGGCTGCGCCCGCCTGGAAGACGCCGGAAAGATCGTCGAAATGACTGAACTCGATCACCTGGATCTGCGGGATTGCGTGGCGCTGCCGCACCTGCCCGATCTGCCTGACGGACTGCGGCATCTCTATCTTCACGGGGCGGAAAAGTTGCGGACCTTTCACGGACAGACCGTCGGCGAGGCCGATCTCGGATACGAAGACCAGAACGTGGCGACGGATTTTTACACGCGCCTCAAGTTTGGCGAGGAACTGGCGCTGATGCCCCACGCGAAGCTGCTCCTGCTCGGAAACGGCCGGATGGGGAAGACCACCCTGGCCAAGCGCCTGGTGTGGGACGACCTGCCCGAGGCCGTCCAGCGGATGCATTCCAAATGGAAACCCAAAGAGGGCGAGCCCTACACCCACAGCGTCGATCTGAAGACATGGGAAACCTTTTTCGAGATGCCGGACTGGCTGCACGAGCAATGGGAGGCGATCGACGAGGCCCGCCGGCCGCGCCTCCCGCTGGTGGAGGCGGGCGAGCACGCGGGGAAACTTCGGGGCACGGTGCGGATCTGGGATTTCGGCGGGCAGGAGCTGTATCACGCCACACACCGCGTGTTCGCGCGGGAGGGCTCGGTGTTTCTGATCGTCTGGACTCACCAGCCGCCCAAGGAAGAACCCTGCCCCCCCAACATTTCCGGCCGAGAATGGCGCGAGTGGAACCGGGCGCTTCCTCTGCGCTACTGGACGGACTATCTCGCCCACATCCGGAGCGCGCGGGCGGGGCATCGCGCCCTCCACACCCGGCTGGCCTGCACCCACTGCCCTAGCGGCAATCCCGGCGACGACAAGCTGGCGAAATGGGCGGCGGGCCTGCCGGCGAACGCGCTGCCGGAATGCGACTATGTCGAAACCGTGAAGGAAGATCCCGGAAAGGCGGGTCGGGGAATCGCGGGCCTGCGCACACTGAAGGAATGGGTCCACACCGCCTGCCTCGACGAGGCCAATTTCGGCGGAAGACTGATCAAGCCGAAGTTTTTCGCCGACACCAGCGCGTTCATTGAGTCGATCCTCCTTTCCAATGCCGGAAAACGGCACGCCCGGGACAAGACCCTGCTGTTCGAGTGGGACGACTGGGTGAGCGAATTGACCCGCTTCCACCGGGAGACCAATCCGTCTTTTCCGGAACTGACCGAAACCGATGTCCAATCGGTGACGACTTTCCTGCACGAAGTGGGCGACCTTTTCCAAATGGGCGAAGAAGGCGGACGGGCCGTGCTGGTCGATCAAAAGGCCGCGGCGCAACTGATCTACGAAATGCTCGACCCCCGAGGGGATCTCTACGACGCGGTCCGAAATGGCCGGGGCCGCTTCCTGGGTCGGGACATCGGCGAGAGCGAGGCCTGGCGCGACCTTGACGAACGCGTCAAGAAACGCCTGCTGGCCTACATGGCCGAGTGCCGCCACGTCGTGAAACTGGCGGACCGGGAAGCCTCGATCTCGGACGACGACGTCTATCTGGCCAACTGCCGCTGGCTCCTGCCGGAGTATCCCTCCGACGACGAGCTGGAGATCTGCACCAAAGAGGATCGGCGCCTGCGAAGAACGGCGGACGAGGAGATGGAACTCCACAAGAATCGGGCGCGGGAATTCGCGGCCGAATCGTTTCGGTTCGAGGATTTGGAAATCACGGAACTGGAGTATCGCGATCTCACCGCGCTGGTGGCGCGGGATCTGGGGCTGCGCGACGCGTTTTATTTCCGCAATTCGGTGCAATGCGCCGAACCGAGGAGCATTCCCGGACTGTTCCGGATGCGCTGGATTCCGAAAGGCGGCGACGAAACCGCCTATACGGGCACCGTGGACGCCGTCCTTTACGGTGTGGACGCTCCGTCGCTCGCGGCCCTGCGGGAATGGCTGGAGACGCTGTTCTCTGGCGCCGACAGTCCTTTCGCGGGCCGTTTTGCACCGGAGATTCGGGAAGCCCAGGCTCACGATCTGGGCCCGGAATTTCACCTCGGCCGCTTCGTCACGCGGGACGCCTTCGGCATTTCCAGCAGCGGTCGGGACGCGGACGAAGTGCGCGCCCTCCGCAAATGGCTGGGCGGCGGCGGAGTGCAAACCTACTGGTATCTCGATCCCGATGTGCGAAGGCGTCGCGACGCGGACCTCGGCGAACTGGAACGGCTCGACCACTTTTTGAAGGGCCTCCTGCGTGAAAACCGGATGCTGCTGGTAATCTCGGAGGGTTATCTGGCCGGCACCCAGGCCGTTTTGCGGCCCGAACGCGATTCCCGAGGTCTCGACTCCGAAGCGAGGGACGCTCAGGACCGCTTGAGGGAGGCATGCGTCGAAAACCAATACTGCGGCTTCGAATTAGCCGACGCCATCGTGAAACTGGGGAAAGGCGAACGCAAGCCGGAGGATCTGATGGTGATCCTGAAGACCGGAGGCGGCCTGCGAAGCCGCGACGTGAAGGAACGCATCCTGCGTTTTCTCAACAACATGAATCAATGTTTTCGCGATCGCTACGCCGCCGCCGTGGCGGAAGGCACCGAACGGAAACACCAAGCCTACCGGCTCTTCTTTGAACGGTTTTCAAGCGCCCTCGCGGACGATTGCTTCAACCGGTTCTGGGAGATTTTCGGAACGGAAGGCGAGGCGGTGAGGATGGGCGACCTCGGCGAATGGGCCGAGGAGGCCAGCGAGGAAGGCGAGGACGGCGAGATGGAAAAGCGGTTCCGCGTGGACCCGGAAAAGGCGCGGGCCGCGTTCGAAAAACGCTTCGGCGGGCTCCGGTTTGACGGCCCATAGGCGGTCGCGGACCCAACAGGGTTGGGTCGGAGACCTAACCCTGTTTGGTCAGCCTTCCGTCCCGGCCGCCTCGTGGCACTCGGGGCCGGCCCATTCGAGGAAGATGGCCGAGGCCAGGCCGCCGCCGCCGAGCAGCATCAGCATCACCATGATCTGGTAGCGGACGGCCACGAGCGGGTCCGCGCCGGCGAGAATCTGGCCGGTCATCATGCCGGGCAACTGCACGAGCCCGACGGCGAAAAAGGCGTTCAGCAGCGGAATCAGCGAGGCGCGCAGGGCGGCGCCGCGGGCGGCGGGATGCTCCTCGCCGCGGCGGCGCTCGGCGGTGTATCGCTCGGCGGCGAGGCTGATCTGGTTCATGGCGCCGGCGAAAATCATGCCGGCCAGGGGGATGACGACACGGGGATCGTACCAGCGCGCGGGTTGCAGCACGCCGAACACGACGAGCGCCAGGGTTCCGCCGCCGCAGGCCACGATGCAGGCGAGCGACTTGCGGTAGAGCCGGTGGCGCGGGGCGGAATCGAGCGGCCGCAACGAGATCCAGCCGGCCACGCCGGCCATCAGGACGAGCATGCCGAGCACCCAGCCCCAGTGGTCGGCGCGGAACACCCACACCAGGGCATACCCGATAAAGGTGAGCTGCGCCAGCATCCGGGCCGAGGCGTGGAGCAGGGCCTTTCCCTGGTCGGTCCAGCGGAAGAGGAACAGCATCGTCAGCAGGGCGGGCGGCAGCGCGAACACGAGCCGCCACCACGGAATCGAGAGGGTCGGGTCTGACATGGGAAAAGGAGTCGGTAACTTGCGGAAAATTCACTTCCGCGGCGCCGGCAGCGACGCGCGAACGGCGGCGGCTTCGTCGGCCCGGCCTTGGGCCGCGAACCAGGCGGCGGCTTTCTCCAGCAGGGCGGCGCCTTCCTCGGGATCGTGAAATTCGCCGGCGGCGGGCTCGAGGAGGACGCGCCCGAGGTCGCGCATCGCCCACGCGTGCTCGGGATTCTGGGAAAGGCAGTCGCGGTAGAGCGCGACGATCTCCGCCAGCTCGCCGTCGCCGGTTTCGCGGAGGGTGTCGGCGAGATTGTAGAGGGCCTCGGGCTCGCCGCCGAGGCGGACGGCTTCGCGCAGGCAGTAGATGCCGCGCTGGGGATTGCCGGTCATGGCGAGCCAGGCGCCGAGGTTGCTCCAGTTCGCGGCCGAATCGGGCTGGACCCGCGCGCCGCGCTCGAAGAGCCAGGTCGAGTCGCGCCAGTAACGGGTGACGCGATGGGCGGCGATGCCGAGGGCGAACACCACGGCCAGGACGGGATACAACAGGAGGGGCGCGAGCTTTTTCCGCTCGTCCATGAGGCGGGCGAGCGACCCGGCAAGCGCGTAGGAGAGGCCGATGTGGGCGAGGTAGGTGTAGCGGTCGGAGGTGAAGCTGTCGCCCGCGTGGACGATTCCCAGTACGGGCGCCAGGCAGACGAGAAACCACAGCCAGCCGAAAAGCCACTCGGGAAAGGCCGCGCGCCCGCGCCAGGCCAGCGCCGTGAGTCCGGCCAGCGCGGCGATGCCGAGAACGGTGCCGAGGGCGAAGGAGCGCGGGTATCCCGGATACACGGGAAAAAGCCGGGCCGGCCAAACGGTGCGTTCGAGGTAGAAGGCGATGGCGGCCGGGAGGCGCGCCAGGCGGTCGCCGAGCCCGGGTTCGGCGCCGTCGGCGACATGGCCGTGGAGACGGTTCAGCACGATGGTCACCCCGGCGACGAGGATCGCGATCGTCCACAGCGGCCACTTTTCGCGGATCTTCCGCGCCGCGAAGGCGATCGCGCCGCCCGTCCCGTTCGCGCCGGGATCGCGGCCGCGCCGGGCGAACCAGCCGTCGATCAGCAGCATCAGGACCGGCGCCACGAGGACGGTGGGCTTGGCGAGACAGGCGAGCAGGAAAAGGAGCGGCGTGCCGATTTTGACGAACCAACGCCCGGCGAGTTCGGGCCGTCGCGCGCCGAGGGCGTGGAGATTCAGCGCTCCGAGGACGAAAAGGCCGCTCAACACGTCCTTGCGCTCGGAGATCCAGGCCACCGACTCGACCCGCATCGGGTGAAAACAGAACACCGCCGCCACCAGCGCCGCCGCGAAAGGACGCGCCGAAAGGCCGAGGATCAGCGCGAAAACGAGCGCGGTCGCGGCGAGGTGCAGCGCGAGGCTCATCAGGTGGTGCCGGCCCGGATCGCCGCCCAGCAGCGACACGTCGAGCGCGTGGGAGAGAAAGCTCAGCGGCGCCCACAGCTCGCGCGCCATGGGCTCGACGGGCGGGCGGCCCGGCGCCTCGCGAAAGGTGAAGGCCCAGACCGCGGAGTCGAGAGTCAGCCCGCTGGCGACGTAGGGATTGCCCGTCACGAGCGGCGGATCGTCGAACTGGACAAATTTGAAGCCGCCGATCTGGGCGAAGACGGCGACCCCGCCCGCGAGGACGATCCCGAGCAGCACCGCCGGCAGCCAGCGCTCGGCGACGGGCGAAGCCTCGGGGGACAGGGTGTCGTTTTCAGTCATCGGATGGCGACGGCGGACGGGCTGGATCGTCGCGCCGGAAAAGCCGTCGCGCATCCCAAAATCCGGACCGACCGCGACTCGTTGACCCTCCGGAACCGGGGTGCTACCTTCGCGCGCCCGCGCCGGGGGCTCGCCAGCCAGAGCCCGGCGTTCTTTTTTGGGCGCTTCTGCCCCACACGCTTCCGACGACCATGAGCGACGACGCCACCGAAAACGCCGGTTACAAGGCGACCCTGAATCTGCCGCTGACCGAATTTCCGATGCGGGCGGACCTCGTGCGGCGCGAACCCGCGCGGCTCGAGAAATGGGAGTCCGAAGACCTCTACCGGCGCATCGTCGAGAGGCGCCGCGCCGCCGGGGGCGAGACCTTCATCCTCCACGACGGCCCGCCTTTCGCGAACGGCGACGTCCACATGGGCACGGCGCTCAACAAGGTGCTCAAGGACCTCGTCATCAAGAGCCGGACCATGGCGGGCTTTCACTGTCCCTACGTCCCCGGCTGGGACTGCCACGGGCTGCCGATCGAATTCAAGGTGGTGAAGGAGTCGCGCGGTCTCGAGCCCGCCGAGATCCGCCGCCGCTCCGAGGATTACGCCCGCAAATACCTCGACATCCAGCGACAGAGCTTTCGCCGCCTGGGTGTCTTCGGCGACTGGGAAAATCCCTACCTGACCCTCGCGCCCGAGTACGAGGCCGACATCATCCGCGTCTTCGCCGCCTTCGTCGAAAAAGGGCTCGTTTACCAGAGCGAAAAACCCGTTCTCTGGAGCTACGGCGCCGAGACGGCCCTCGCCGAGGCCGAGGTCGAGTACGAGGACAGATCCGACCCGGCGATTTACGTGAAATTCCCGGTCGTGACCGGCGATCTGGCCGGGAAAACCGCGCTCGTCATCTGGACGACGACTCCGTGGACCCTGCCCGCGAACCTCGGCATCGCGCTGCACCCGCAATTCGACTACGTGTGGGGCGAATTCACCCGCGCCGAGGACGGCCGCGTCGAGAATCTCGTCATCGGAAAGGAACTGCTCGAGGCTTTCACGGAAAAAACCGGCTTCGCTCCCTCGGGCAGCCTGAGCGCCGTCAAGGGCGCCGACCTCGCCGGCGCCGAGGCGGGGCATCCCTTTCTCGACCGGACCTCGAAGGTCATCGTGGCCGATTTCGTCACCGCCGAAACCGGCACCGGCGCGGTGCACATCGCCCCCGGTCACGGCGCGGACGACTACCGGGCCGGGATGGAAAACCGCCTCGGCCTGCTTTCCCCGGTGGACAACGCCGGCAACCTGACCGAGGAGGCCGGCCTGCCCGACCTGGTGGGAACGCACGTTTTCGACGCCAACGGCCCCATCATCCGGCTGCTCGCCGAAAAAGGCGCCCTGCTCGGGAGGGAAAACTACCGCCACAGCTATCCGCACTGCTGGCGCTCGAAGACGCCCGTGATTTTTCGCAGCGTGCCGCAGTTTTTCATCCGCATCGACGAACTGCGCCAGACCGCGCTCGCCGAGATCGACCGCGTCGAATGGCTGCCGCACTGGGGCCGCAACCGCATTTACGGCACCGTCGAGTCGCGCCCGGACTGGTGCATTTCCCGGCAGCGCACCTGGGGCGTGCCGCTCCCGGTCTTCTACCCGGCCGGCGGTGGCGACGCCCTCATCGACGCCGGTCTCGCGCGCCGGGTCGCCGATCTCACCGAGACCGGCGGCACCAACCTGTGGTTCGAAAAGGATGACGCCTGGTGGGCGGAGCAACTCGGGCTCCCCGCCGGCACGACCCGGGGGCACGACACCCTCGACGTGTGGATCGACTCCGGCTCCAGCCATGTCGCCGTGCTGGACCGTCATCCCGAACTCCACACCCCGGCCGATCTCTATCTCGAGGCGACCGACCAGCACCGCGGCTGGTTCCAGAGTTCGCTCATGGTCAGCGTCGCCTACCGCGGCGCGGCTCCCTACAAGGCCGTGCTGACCCACGGTTTCGTCGTCGATCAGGACAAGAAGAAACTCTCCAAGTCCGAGGCCGAGAAAGCCGGGAAACCCATCGATGCCGCGCATTTCTACAACAAGTATGGCGCCGATATTCTCCGGCTGTGGGTCGGCAGCGTCGACTGGCAGAACGAGGTCCCCTTCGGCGAGGATCTCTTCAAGCAAACCGCGGAGCCCTACCGCCGTTTCCGAAACGTCCTGCGCATCCTGCTGGCGAACCTCCACGACTTCGACCCCGGCACCGACGCCGTCGCCGAGGCGGATTTCACGCTGCTCGACCGCTGGATTCTCGAGCGGCTGGCCCGGGTGGTGACCGAATGCCGCGCCGCCTACGCGGACTACGAGTTCCGCAAGGTGTTCAACGTGCTGAACCAGTTCTGCGCCGTCGATCTCAGCGCGCTCTACATCGACGCCACCAAGGACCGGATGTATTGCGACGCCGCCGCTTCCCCGCGCCGCCGCGCCACCCAGACCGCGATGCATCGCGTCTTCGACGCCCTCGCCCGCCTGCTGGCACCGATCCTCGTTTACACCGCCGACGAAGCCTGGGAATACGCCGGCAACGAAGGCTCCGTTCATTTGGAAACCTTTCCCGAGGCCGATCCCGCCTTCGCCGCGTCGACCGCCGCGACGGAAAAAGTCGCGCAACTGCAGCGCATCCGCGACGCCGCCCAGGTCGCCATCGACGAAGCCATCAAGGCCGGCGCCTTCCGCAAACGCGAGCGCGCCGCCGTGGTCCTCGAACTCGCGGCCGACGATCCGGGCCGGCCCCTGCTGACCGACGCGCGCGACGACGCCCTGGAATTCCTGATGCTGTCCGACTTTCGACTCGTCACGGGGGCGCAAGCCGAGCCGAAAGTCACCGCCGCCGAGACGACCGACCCCGAGTGCCCACGCTGCCGCCGCTCGCTGGCGCTGGCCGGCGAACTCTGCCCGCGCTGCGCCGAGGTGATCGCCGGTCTGGAGGCGACCGCGTCGTGACTCGAAGTGGCACGGGCTTTCGACCCGTGCCCGGGCCGGCGGGTTTCCCAATCCGCCAACCCACTCAACAGGGTTAGGTCTCGGAGTCAACCCTGTCTGGTGAGCGATCGTCCTCGCGCAATTGAGCGGACTTCGCGGCGTCCCGCCACTGCAGCGGCAGAAGGACGGGCCAAATAATCAGAAGCGGCCAAAACCAGAACGTCGCGGGAACCAAAAAGAACTCGTCCGACTCCGATCACCATCCTTTCCCATGCGCCGCGAATGCCGCCAGCAGATAGGCGACAAATCCAACGCCGCGGCACGCGAGGAACCAGGACATGCTCGTATCCCGTTAACCCAAAATCTCCCGCACCGCGTCCGCCATCGCCCGGCCGATCGCGGCGTGGCCGGTGTCGTCGATGTGGATGCAGTCGGTCGCGGGACAGCTCGCGTGGGCGCCGGCTTCGAGAAACGCCGCCCCGCGGTCGTCGGCGACCTCCCGATACAGGGCGGCCAGTTCCCGCGACAGGGACGCGGCGTGATCGAAGAGACGGCCAAAGGGGCATTTCCCCTCCGCCGAAACCGGGACGGGCGACACCACCAGCACGCGCGGGGCGGCCTTTCCCGGCCCGGCGTCGCTCGCCAACACGATGTCCACCAGGGCTCCCATGCCGTCGGCGATGGCGATCGCGTTGTGGGCCATGTGATTTTTCAGGTCGTTGGTGCCCAGCATCAGAATCGCGAGGTCGATGGGCTTCTGCGATTCGAGCACGACCGGCAAATGGACGGCGCCGCACTTGTTCACGAAGGGCTCGCAGGGATCGTCCCAGGCGGTCATGCGTCCGTTTTGCGCCTCCTCAACGACACGGAATCCGTCGCCCAGCGCGGCGCCCATGACACCCGGCCAGCGGACCTCCGGGGCGTAGCGTTCGCAGTCGGTTCCGGGAATGAAGCCCCAGGTGTTCGAGTCGCCGAAGCAGAGAATGGTCTTTCTTTTCATAAAAAGTCGCCAGCCCCGAGCATGGCACGAACCGCGCGGAATGGGCAACGCATTCCTCCGGCAAACGGGGCGCGATGAAGGGCCGCGGAACGCTTGCCGAACCGGCCGCAATTTCCCAATCTGGATCGAATTCCCCGGAACCCAATGGTCCCCGACTCCCGTATTCCAGCCGCGATTCTCTGCATGCTGTGCGCCTCCGCGGTGCCTTCGAAACCAGCACTCGCCGCCGAAGACCTCACCGTCCTGAAACCGGATGCCAATGGCGTCCCGCCCGGCGAGCAGCTCACCCAATGGCTGAAGCGTGAGTTTTACCGCCTCGTCGACGCCCGTAGCGCGGCCTTCGAGACCATGATCAAAAGCGAGGCCGCCGGCCGGAAATGGCAGGCGGATCGGCGCGCCTTTTTCCTCGACCGGATCGGCGGCTTGCCCAAACGCACTCCGTTGAATCCCCAAATCGTCGGCAAGCTCCAGGGCGATGGCTACCGGGTCGAAAAGATCCTGCTCGAAACACGACCCCACTTTCATCTGACCGCAAATCTCTACCTCCCCGACTCGCCCGCGCCCTGGCCGGCGGTGCTGGTTCCCTGCGGGCACAGCCACGATGGCAAGGCGGTGGCGCAATACCAGCGCGCCTCGATTCTCCTCGCGAAACACGGGATGGCCGCGATCTGCTACGACCCTGTGGGACAAGGCGAGCGTTACCAAATGCTCGACCTCGCACACGAGCGCACCTCCTTTGACGACGCGGCCCATGTGCCGGTGCCGCACCCGAACGTCCGCTTCCTCTGCACCACCGAGCACACCATGATGAATCTCGGCAGCGCGCTGGTCGGAGCCAACACGGCGCAGTTTCGCGTCTGGGACGGGATGCGGGTGATCGATTACCTACAGACCCGCGACGACATCCTGCCCGACAAGATCGGCTGCACCGGCAACTCCGGTGGCGGCACGGAGACGGCCTACCTCATGGCCTTGGACGACCGCATCGTGGCCGCCGCGCCCGGCTGCTATCTCACCACCTTCCGCGCCTTGATCGACACGAAGGGACCGCAGGACGGCGAGCAGAATATTTTCGGCCAGATCGCTTTCGGCATGGACGAGGCCGACTACTGCATCATGCGCGCGCCGAAGCCCACGCTGATCATCGCGGGCACGCGCGACGCCACTTTCGATTTCAACGGCACCTGGGGTCTTTTCAAAGACGTGAAGCGATTCTACTCCCGGCTCGGCCGCACCGACGCGGTCGACATCAACGCACCCGACGCGCCCCACGGCTTCACCCTTCAGCAGCGCGAGGCGGTCGCAAGCTGGATGCACCGCTGGCTGCTGGGAAAAGAGAAACTCGTCCGCGAGGTGGATTCGCTACCGGATTCGTTCAACGACGAGCAACTGCGCGAGTGGAACCAGCCCGACTGGACCCAGGACCAGCTCCAATGCTCGCCTGCCGGCCAGGTGCTGCTGATGGAGGGAGAGCATTCCGTTTTCCAAATCAACGCCGACACCGCCGCCGTCCTGCGCAAGTCACGGGCGCCGGAGTGGAAGGCTCTCTCTGAGGCTGAAAAGCGTGCCATGATCCGCGACACGATCGGTTCGCCCGGCGACGAGACCCTGTCGAATCCGCGACCCAATAGGGTGGGGTCGGTGACCAGACAGGGTTATGTCATCGAGAAACTAACCCTCGAAGTCGAGCCCGGCCTGGTGTTGCCCGCCCTGGCCTTCGTTCCCGATCATCCCGCCGGAACGGCCACGCTTTACCTGCATGGCTCCAGCATGACGGCCGACGCCGCGCCGGGCAACCCGATTGAGGCACTCGTGAAAGCGGGCCAGGTCGTCCTCGCCGCCGAGCTGCGTGGGATCGGCGAGACGGAGACGGGCCATGGAAAGAACGAATTCGGCAAAGGCCGCTTCGGTCCGGACAACCTCGACATTTTGACGGCTTACCTGATGGGAAAAAGCTACGTCGGCATGCGCACCGGCGACGCGCAACGCTGGGCCCGGGTGTTGTCGAACTGGGAACCGAGGCCCAACGCACTCCACCTCGTCGCCATCGGCGAGGCGGCGATCCCGGCCCTGCATGCGGCGGCGCTGGACGCCGGGCGGTTCGAGTCCGTTTCGATTCGCGGCATGCTTCCCGATTGGGAGTCCCTCGTCGGCGCCGGCGAGACGCACGACCAGGCGGTGAATATCGTCCACGGCGTGCTGCGCCACTACGATTTGCCCGACCTCGTGCCGCTGGCGGGCGGTGACCAGGTCACGATCGAGCAACCCATTTCTCCCCTCGGCACCCCCATTCCTTAAAACTTCCCTGCTATGAAATCCGTTCTACCTACCCTGCTTATCCTCGCCGCCGTCCGCGCCCACGCCGCCGACCCGACCGACATCGGCACGCGGCGCGAACTGTTCGTCGACGACGCCCTCATCGAGTCGGTGTCGGGCGGCGCGCGACTCGTTTTACATCACCCGGAGCCGCGGGAGATCGCGCTCGACCACGACGCGCCGTGGGAGGGCACGGGCAGTGGTTACCACAGTGTTTTCCGGGATGGCGACAAGTACCGGATGTATTACAAGGCCTGGCACCTCGATGTGAAGGACGGCAAGGTGAACACCGGATCGCATCCGCTCTATTGCTGCTACGCGGAAAGCGACGACGGCATTCACTGGCGCAAACCGGAGCTGGACCTCGTCGATTTCAAGGGTTCCAAAGCCAACAACATTGTGCTGGCGCCGGAGACCTTTGGCGAAGTGAAGTCGGATCCCGGGCATCCGGCGGTGTTCCGGGACGACAACCCCGCCTGCCCGCCCGAGGCGCGCTACAAGGCGATCATCCGCGCGGCGAAACCCCACGGGCTGCTGGTGTTCCAGTCGCCAGACGGATTGCACTGGTCCCTCGCCCATCCGGAGCCGGTCATCACGGAGGGTGCTTTCGATTCCCAGAACCTCGCCTTTTTCGATCCCAACATCGGCGCCTACCGAGCCTACTGGCGCGTCTTCACCGAGGGCCAGACAGACGCCGAGAACTGGAAACCCGGCGGCGTGAGGGCGATCCGGACGGCGGTTTCCAAAGACCTCGTCCACTGGGAGCCGTGGAAGGACCTCACCTACGTCGATTCGCCGAAGGAGGAACTCTACACCAAGGGCGTGAAGCCCTATTCCCGCGCACCGCATCTGCTGATCGGGTTTCCGACCCGCTACATCGACCGCGGCTGGTCCGACTCGATGCGCGCCCTGCCCGAACTGGCCGCGCGGGAGGATCGCGCCAAGGCCAGCCAGCGCTATGGCACCGCGATCACCGAGGGTCTGATGATGGCGAGCCGCGACGGCGTGAACTTCAAGCGCTGGAATGAGGCCTTCCTGCGTCCCGGCATCGAGCGCGACGGCACGTGGCACTATGGGCATCAATACCTCGCCTGGCACCCGGTCGAGACCCAGTCCACCCTCGAAGGGGCGCCCAACGAGCTGTCCTTCTACGCGACCGAGAGCTACTGGACCGGCAAGAGCAGCGTGCTGCGGCGCTACGCCCTGCGGCTCGACGGTTTCGTATCGGCCAACGCGCCGCTCTCCGGCGGTGAACTCGTCACCAAACCGATTCGCTTTTCGGGCAAGCGTCTCGCGCTGAACTTCTCCAGTTCGGCGGCGGGCGGCATTCGGGTGGAAATCCAGGACGAATCCGGCAAACCCCTGCCCGGTTTCGCGCTCGACGATTGCCCGGAAGTGTTCGGCGACTCGCTGGAACGAACCGTGGCCTGGAAATCCGGCACCGACCTCTCCGCGTTGGCCGGGAAGACGGTGCGGCTCCGATTTGCGCTGCGGGACGCGGACCTATTCGCCTATCGGTTTGCGGAGGTTCCTTGACCGTCCGGCAACGAAAAACTCCGCCGACCGTGATCCCGAGGGCTCCTGGCGCGGCGGAGTTTGAAGTGAGAAGTCGTTGCCGTTCGATTACTTCACTTTCAACAGATCGCGGATTTCGGTGAGCAACTTCACGTCCTCGCTCGGCTCCGGCGGCGCGGCGGGTTCTTCAGGCTTGTTGGCCATGGCCACGAGCTTGTTCATTGGCTTCACGATGACGAAGAAGACCACCGCGGCGGTGATCAGGAAGCTGATGAACGCGCCGATGATGATACCGAGATCCAACTCGATCATTTTCAGGACCTCTTTCGTGATATCGGCCCCATCCGGTCCCTTTTCAGTGACCTCGACCAGCTTCTTCATGATCGGGATCTTCAGTTCTGGATTCGGCCCTTTGCCGGCCAAGGCGAGGATGGGCTCCACGATTCCCTTGGTGAAGGCGGTGACGATCCCGGTGAAGGCCGCGCCGATGATGACGCCGGTCGAGAGATCGACCACATTCCCTTTCAGGATGAATTTTTTGAATTCGTTCAGCATAGCGATGTTTCTCAGTCGATGGTTAGTGCTAACAGGGTGAAGCGGTTCCGCGATGCTCCTGACTCGATTGCTAGCGGAAAAGTCACCAAACGAATAGTTTTTTCCGCTGGGCTCAGAAAAAATTCGGCAACCATCTGGTCAAACGCGGATTGCCAAGTCCATGACGCCAATCGGCCATCGAATCCGAGTGGCCATTCCGAAATCGGCGCGCTACGAATGGATGCCGAGTATACCCTTTCCCCCATGAATCGACGCCAATTCCTCGCCACCGCATCTGCCGCCTCCGCCGCGGCATGGCCGGCCTTTGCCCAATCCGGTTTCGCCTTCCGCTACATCGTCGGCTCGTCGATGTACGGCGAACTGCCCCTCGCCGAGATCGTGCCCGACGTGCCGAAGACCGGCGCCGAGTTTCTGGACATCTGGCCGCGCAAGCACGGCAACCAGCGCGAGCAGGTCACCGAGATGGGCGAGGACGCCTTTGCGGCGATGCTCAAACCGCACGGCGTCAAACTCGCCTGCTCGACCCGCTACGACCTCGGCCCCTTCGGCCTGACCGACGAGATCGCCTTTGTCTCCCGCCTCGGCGGCGACCTGATCGTCACCGGAGGATCGGGCCCGAAGGACGCCAAGGGCGACGCCCTGAAAACCGCGGTGAAAGAGTTCTGCGAAAAACTCAAGCCCCACGCCGAAGCCGCCGCCGCCGCCGGAGTCCGCCTCGGGATCGAAAACCACGGCAACAACCTGATCGATTCCCCCGACTCGCTGAAATGGCTCGCCGAATTCCGCCCCAACGAGGCCATCGGCATCGCGCTGGCGCCGTATCACCTCGAAGCGCTCGGACTCGACGCCCCCATGCTGGCCGACCTGATCACCGCGCTCGGCGACCGTACCGTCATGTTCTATGCCTGGCAATACGGCAACAGTTGCATGAAGCCGATGCCGAAGGAGTTGGAGTTGCTCCAGATGCCCGGCAGGGGCGACCTCGACTTCGGCCCGCTCGTCGCGGCCCTGAAAAAGATCGAGTATCGCGGTTACACCGAGATTTTCATGCACCCGACCCCGCGCGGCATTCCCATCCTCCCCACCGCCGCGCAAGTCACGGCCGAGATCAATCGGGGGCGGCAGTATTTGGAAAGCCTTCTCGCCCATTGACCCTGGGCAATCAGGCATTGCGGGCGGAGGAGGAACCGATTAGCTTTCACGCATGTGGAATCCGGAAACCTTGCGCCAATCCCGCTCGAAGCACTCGTTGAAGAGTTGCGCGGCAGTTGGCGGTGTTCCGGGCGGCATTGCCTATTTCGAAGAGGACCTCGGTGATTTCGAACCGACGATCCGGTTGACAGCGACTTGATTCCGTGAAAGCATGAACAGTTATCTGTGATCGGCGAATTCTATGAAATCGACCCTCTCACTGGCGCCCAAACCACCATCGACGGACCTTCCGGCGGCGGCGGAGAAGGAGAACGGGAAAGGCGAGCAAAGGCTCGCGCCCGCCTTAACCGACGACGAGCGGGCGCAATCCGTGAAATCGGTCAGAGAACTCTCGCCCTTGAACCGACTGATGTTGATGCTCGGCGTGCCGCAATCGCCGGAACCAGCCGGGAATTTGGACTTCCTTTCGTCGACCCGGAACGCCTCGGCATCGACTTCGACGAGGACGGACTCTGGGGAACGCGATTCCTGAAGGCGCTGCCCGGCGGCGCCGAAGCGCAACCTTTCCTCGATGCTGACCGGGGCGTCGTTTACAAGCTTTTCGATTTGCGAACCGGAGGCGGACTCGGCAAAAAACTCGCCGTCAGCCGCGCCGCTTCTCCGGAGGACTGGGAAATCGAAGTCGCGGACGCGAATCTTTTTGAGACGATCGAAAAACTGATCGTCCTCGACGAATGCGGCGCCCATCCCACCGAGATCGTCGGACTCCTCCTCACCGGCGACCATCTCGTGGTCAAACAACCCGCCGCCGAACATGTCCCGATCGGTCCGGCGGAACGCGCCCGGGCGGCTGGAAAGCTCGGGTCCGTTTTGGTTCCTTCCACGTCGATTCGGGGCGAACTCCGGATCATCTGGCACTCCGAAAACGCCCGCCCCTGGCTCTTGGGCGACCTGCATCCGGGGAATCTGATGCGCGACGCCGACGGCGAAATGACGATCATCGACGCGTTGATAGGCTCCATCCCGGGCGAACTCACGGCGGAGAACCCGGTGATCGCGGCGGCGGTACGCGAGGCGCGCTCGCGAGCGTCTGGTCCCGACGAAGGTCAGGCGGAACTGTTTTGAACGGGCTTGGTGTTAGCCCCGAGGGGGCGCAAATTTGCGCGAATGATGGCTGGAGAAGCACCGGAATTTCGCCTTTATTTGTCCCTTGGCGCGATTTTGGAAACGCGCGAGTTCTCTTTCACTCAGATAGTTGACATGTCAGCCCCGGAAAAAGTCCTCATCATCGTCGGCGACGCGACCGAGACGGTCGACACGCTGTATCCCTATTACCGACTCATCGAAGGCGGTTACGAGCCCGTCGTCGCGGCGCCGGAAAAGCGGCTCTACCAAATGGTCATGCATGAGCGCCGGCCCGGATGGACGATCACGAAGGAATGGGAAGGCTACCAGATCGACGCGAAAGTCGCCTTTTCCGAGATCGATCCGAACGACTACCTCGGCATTTTCTTCAGCGGCGGCCGGGCGCCGGAATACATCCGCGACGACGCCGACCTGATCCGCATCACGCGGCATTTCTTCGACGAAAACAAACCCTGCGCCAGCGTCTGCCACGGCGTTGAAATTCCCGCGCGGGCCGACCGGGTGCGGGGACGCCGCATGGCCACGGTGCCGAAGTGCCAGTTCGACCTCGAAGTCTGCGGCGGCATTTTCGTCAACGAACCCTGCGTGGTGGATGGCAATCTCGTCAGCGGCCGCACCTTCCACGACCATGGCCACTACATGGGCGCATGGATGGCGCTGCTCGACGAAGCGCGCGCCGCGAAACAGGCCAACGCCGGAGCATGATGGAATCGCCCGTGCCGTTTCCGATCCAACAGGGTTGGGTCGGCGATTCAACCCTGTTGGGTCGCGCGCTCGCGGCGGCGCTGGGGCTGATGATACTGGGAAGCCCGGAGAATCTCCGCGCCCACCCCGCCCACGCCCAACCGGTCAACTACCCCTTCGTCGTCGGGTTCGAGCGATTCTACTCCGGCGACGACAATCTGGAATACCTCGCCGAGGGCGGCCTGGTGCTGCTCAACGAGCTGAACTGCATCGCGTGCCACGCCGCGCCGGAATCCCTGAAGAATCGCCTCACAGGGCGTCCGGCCACGAAACTCGACGGAGTCGGATCGCGGCTCGCGCCGGTGGACCTGGAACTGTTCATCCGCAATCCGCGCTTCGTGAAGCAGGACACGGCGATGCCGAGCCTGTTCGCAGGTCCGGATCGGGATCTGGACGAGGTCGAGGCGCTGAAACATTTCCTCGTTTCCCTGAAAGCTGAGCCTGAGCTACTGAAGGAATCGGGAGACATTGACGCGGGGCGCCGCCTCTATCACCGGATCGGCTGCGTCGCCTGTCACGCGCCGGAGATCGGCTATCGCCCCGAGGATTTGCCCGAGGGCATCGAGATCGAGCTGACTGGGCTGCCCAGCGTGCCGATGAACCTCGCCGACAAATACGACGCCACCGCGCTTGCCCGTTTCCTGCTTGATCCGCATGCGACCCGCCCCTCGGGCCGGATGCCATCCTTCAAATTGACGGAACAAGAGGCCGCCGACCTTGCCGCCTATCTCAAGGCCGGGCCCAAGCCCGAGTTGCCGCCTGAGTTGGCCGCGCAGATCGAGGCGGACGCGGCGTTCACCCTCGATCCGGCAAAGGCGGAGGCAGGCAGAAAGTTGTTCGCCTCGAAAAACTGCGTCGCCTGTCACCAGCCCGCACCGGCGGGCATTACGGAAAGGCCCAAGCAAGCCAAGCCGCTGTCGGAGTTGAATGCCGACCCCGCCGCGCGGAACGGTTGCCTTTCCGAAAAACCGGTCGGCGGTGGCGTGCCGGCGTTTTTCCTCGACGAAGTGCAGAGGAAGGCGATCGAAGCCGCCCTGGCGCGTCTCGACCAGTTCACCCCGCTGGAACGGGACGGCCGGATCGACTGGACGATGACGACGCTGAATTGCTACGCCTGCCACGACCGCGGCGGCAAAGGGGCGCCGGAAACGGCCCGAGAGCCCTATTTCGCGGTGAACGACGTGGGCGCGCTCGCGATCGGCCGCTGGGGAAACATCCCGCCGCCCCTGGACAAGGTGGGCCGAAAGCTGACTGACGCGTGGTTTGATCGCATCCTGTTCGGCCACGGCGGTGACGGTGAGGTGAGACAATACATGGAGGCGCGGATGCCGATTTTTCGCGAGGATGATGTCCGTCCGCTGATTGCCGAGATCAAGGAAGCCGACGCGCGGGTACCGCCTATCGAGATCGACGTCAGCGGCCTGCCCCGGCATCAGCGCGCGCCCTACGGCCGCGACCTGATGGGAATCAAGGGCGTCGGCTGCGTGAATTGCCACGGGCTCAAGGGGCAACGGGCGCTCGGGGCGCCGGTGATCGACCTGACGAACACGGTTTTCCGCATCCAGCCGGCTTATTTCAAAGAGCTGCTGCTCGATCCGGTGAACACCCAGCCCGGCACCATGATGCCTCCGCTCTTCACGGGTCGGAAAAAGGCCGACCAGGAAGTCGAGCAAATCTGGACCTACCTCAAGGAGATCGACCAAAACCGCCTTCCCGACGGTCTCCTGCGCACGGACGATTTCGAATTGAAGCCGGAAAAAAACGGTAAACCGATCGTGTTTCGAACCTTTCTGAGCGGCGTCGGCACCGAGGCGGTCGCGGTGGGATTTCCGGAGGGCGTGCACGCCGCGTTCGACTCCCGGGAGTGCCGCTGGCGGATCGCGTGGCGGGGGCGCTTTCTCGACGCGATGAGCACGTGGGACGACCGCTTTTGCGCGCCCGCCGAGCCGCTGGGAGAAGGCGTCACCGACCTGAGCGCCGCCTTCCCGGGCCCCGCGACCGAGGCGGAGTTTCTCGGTTTTCGGCTCGATGAAAAAGGGGTGCCGACCTTCCTCTACGAGGCGGGCGGGCAAACTTTCGAGGACCGGGTGGAACCGGATGGAAAAGGGCTGAAGAGAATCTTGAACGGCGAAGAACGGGCCTTCCCCCTAAGATAGAGCCCTCGCCGCGGCCGCCGAAAGTCGCAACTGAAAACGCGATTCGCGGGCGAGCGAAACAGAGTTCGAAGTGGAGGAACGTGGCGAAGATTTCTCCAGAAAAGGCTTCAAATCGGTTATTTCGTCGGCGTTGGCACGATCGAAACGGCCTCTCCAAATGGCGAAAAACGCTCGACCTGATCGATCTTCCCGTCGCGGTCTTTGTCGTATTCTTCTGAAATGAGAACGCCATTATCGTAACGCCAACGGCGCAGAGGTGGCCGCGTGTCGCCGTCGGGCCGCAATTCCGAGGTTTCCGCCACCCCGTGGCGGAAAACGGTGTGAATGTCGAAATCACCGTCGAAGTCCGGATCGCGATCCGATTCGACGACGACATTGTCTTCAAAGCGGGAACGAAAATCGAATTGGCCATCGAAGTTGTCGTCCGCCTGGTACCCCGTCATTCGGCCGGCGTGGTCGTGGCCCGCCTTGAGGTCGGCTTCGCCGTCGCCGTTGCGATCCAGGGTCCATGTCGATCCGAACCAGCCGTTGCGGGTGTCACGATCCTCGCGATGGGCAATCACATAAAGCAGACCGGCGATGGCGAGAAGCCACGGCCAAACCGGCATCGTGTCGGATTCGGCCGGGGAATCGTCATCCAGCGAACTCGGGTCGCCCGCCTCGTCGAGAAGGCGAATCGCTTCCTCGGTGTCGTTTTCGTCCACTGCAATCTTGTGTTCCGAACCGCCGGAAAGCGTCGTGAAGGTCGCCGAGGTGGAAACGACCCGATTCGTAACGCCCCGAGCGGCCAGATAACCGCTCGCCCAGGCGGCGTGGGAATGCTTTCGATAACCGCGAATGGTCTCCATGAATTTTTCTCTTTTATCGGAAAAGTCGGACGGCTTGTGAAGCCGGTTCTGTCGCGATTTTCACGCAAACACGCCGCCGCGCGGGCTCGAATCGAGGGGCGAAACGTGGCAGGCTACCACCTTCGATCGAACCCTGTTGAGTCGCCGATGCAACCCTGTTGGATTCGCCCCTGTTTCTTTGTCCCGAACGCCGTCTTAATTCCCTCGGCGGTCGCCGCTTTCGTTTCCGCCGTTGGCGCGGCGGCGCCGCAAAAGAAAGTCGATTTCAACCGCGACATCCGGCCCATTCTTTCCGAGCATTGCTATCACTGCCACGGACCGGACGCGGAGACGCGCGACGCGGACTTGCGGCTCGACATCGAGGCTGAGGCGAAAAAGGATCTCGGCGGCTATTTTGCCCTGGTGCCGGGCAAGCCTGAAGAGAGCGAGATCTGGCTCCGCGTCGATCATGACGATCCGGACGAGGTGATGCCGCCGCCGAAGGCGAAGCGGGATCTGACGCCGGAGAAAAAGGAACTGTTCCGCCGCTGGATCGCGGAGGGCGCGGCCTACGAGAAGCACTGGGCCTACGAAAAACCGGTACGAGCCGAGCTTCTGCCGTCGGTGAAGGCCCAAGTGAAAAACGAGATCGACCGTTTTGTCTTTGCGAAACTGGAGTCCGAAGGCCTGGCGCCGTCGCCCGAGGCGGCGCCAGAGACGCAGCTGCGCCGCGTGTCCCTCGACCTGACGGGGCTGCCGCCGTCGCCGGAGGAGCTGGACCGTTTCCTCTCCGAATGGAAGAGCGATCCCGAGGCGGCCTACACCGGGGCGGTGGACCGGCTGCTGAAGTCTGAGCGCTTCGGCGAACGCTGGGCGCGTCCGTGGCTTGACCTGGCGCGTTATGCGGACTCGAACGGTTTCCAGGCGGATCAGCTCCGGGATAGTTGGGCCTACCGCGACTGGGTGATCGGTGCGTTGAATCAAAACATGCCCTTCGACCGGTTCACGATCGAGCAGCTGGCGGGCGATCTGTTGCCGTACGCCACGGTGGAACAGAAGATCGCGACCGGTTTTCACCGCACCGTCACCTGCAACGTCGAGGCGGGAGTTCATCCGGAGGAAAACCGCGTCAACCAGGTGGTCGACCGGGTGAACACGACGGGCACCGTCTGGCTGGGCAGCACGATCGAGTGCGCGCAGTGCCACGACCACAAGTACGACCCGTTCTCGATGGCGGATTACTATTCGATCTTCGCCTATTTCAACAACACGCCGGTCGAGGTGGAGAACCCGAGTGGGAAGGGTGTGAGTTTCGACTTTTACGGGCCCAAGATGGAGCTGCCGCTCGACGCGGCGAAGCAAACCGAGCGCGCCAGCCTGACCGCGAAGCTGGACGAGCTGAAAGGCAGACAGAAAACGCTCGCCGCCGCGAACGAGAAAGACCGGGCCGAGTGGGAGTCACGGCTTCTCGCCTCGGCGGCGAAGGCGCCGGTGTGGGAGACGCTGGAGATCGAAGATTTCAGCGGCACAGGCGGAGAGACTTGCGAGCGGCTGGAGGACGGCTCGCTGCTGGTGAAGGGGGAACTCCCGAAGCAAACGACCTACACGGTGAAGGCGTGGACAAAGGTCAACGGCATCCGCGCGGTGAAAATCGAGGCTCTGACCCACGAGTCGCTGCCCGATCAAGGCCCCGGGCGCGGGGACCGGCCGAACATCATCGTCAACGAGATCCGGCTCGCGGCGGCGACGGGCGGCGGCAAGGACGAGCCGGTGGCCCTGCACGGGGCGGTGGCGGATTTTTCGCAGAATAACTGGGATGTCGGCGGCGCCGTCGATGGCGACCCGAAGACGGGCTGGGCCATCAATCCTGAGTTCGGGAAAGATCACTGGATGACGGTGCGGACCGGCGGGCCGATTCCGGCGAATGAAAACGGGACGCTGCTGACGCTGGCGCTCGACCAGAACTACGGCGGGGGCCGGACCATCGGCCGGCTCCGAGTTTCGGTGACGGCGGACGAGCCGGCGGCGCCGGACCTGCCCGAGGACCTCACCGCGATCCTGAAAAAGCCGGCCGGCAAGCGTTCGGCGAAAGACAAGAAGACGCTCGACGAGCAGTTCGCGAAAGCGAATCCCAAACTGCTGGCCCTGCACCGCGAGATCGCCGGCGTGGAAAAGGCGCTGAAGGCGGTCGAGCCGGACACGACGCTGGTCATGGTGGAAATGGACGAGTCACGCGAGACGCATGTGATGACCCGCGGCAACTACTTGGCGCCGGCGGAAAAGGTCGGAGCACGCACGCCCGCGGCACTGCACCCGCTCGACCCGACGCTGCCGAAGAACCGGCTCGGTTTCGCGAAGTGGCTGATGGACCGGGAAAACCCGCTCGTGGCGCGGGTGACGGTGAACCGCTGGTGGAACGAGATTTTCGGGCACGGCCTGGTGGGGACGCTGGAGGACTTCGGCGCGCAGGGTGATCCGCCATCGCATCCCGAGCTGCTGGATTGGCTGGCGGTGGAGTTCATGGACTCGGGCTGGGACATGAAACACCTGCTGCGGCTGATGGTAACCTCGGCGGTTTACCGTCAAAGCTCGCGCGTCACGCCGGAATTGTTGGAGAAAGACCCCGCCAACGTCCTCCACGCCCGTGGCCCGCGTTTTCGGATGAGCGCGGAGATGATTCGCGACAATGGGCTCGCCGTCGCGGGGTTGCTCTCGACCCGGATGGGCGGCAAACCCATCATGCCCTACCAGCCACCGGGACTGTGGCGGCAAATCGGCCGCAACGAGCCGGTGTGGGTCGACGCGAAAAATGACGACCGCTTTCGCCGGGGCATCTACGTGGTTTACCGTCGAGCGGCGCCCTACCCGAGCTTCGTGAACTTCGACGCGCCGGACCGCGGCAGTTGCGTGGTAAAACGCGGTCGCACCAACACGCCGCTCCAGGCCCTGACGCTGCTCAACGATCCGGCCTATCTCGAAATGGCGCTCGGCTTTGCGGACCGCGTGCTGACGTCGGAGCCCTCGGCGGATTTCGGGCGCCGGCTCGATCTCGCCTACCGGTTGGCGCTGCAACGGACGCCTTCGGACGCGGAGCGGAAGCAACTGGAAGCCGTTTATAACGAGCGCCTCGGCGCCCTCGACGAAAAAGCCGCGCTCGAGCTGCTGGCCGAGCCTCTGACGGTGGTGAAGGCCGGGTTCACCGGCGACCGCCGCGAGTTGGCGGCGTGGTTTTTCCTCTCGAACATCCTTCTGAACCTCGACGAAACCATCACGAAGTCATGAATGCCGCCTTCGACTTTTCCGCTTCGGGCTTGGTTCAATCCCGGCGCCAGATGTTCCAGACCGCCGGGATGGGGATGGGTGGCGTGGCGTTGCAATGGCTGCTGGCGCGGGACGGCTTCGGCGCGGTGAGCGGTGGCGCACCCAACAAACTGAAGGACGGCCTGCATCACCCGGCGAAGGCGAAGCATGTCATCTACATTCACCTCGTGGGCGGGGCGTCGCACCTCGATCTCTTCGAGCACAAACCGGAGCTGCAAAAGCGAACCGGCCAACTGTGCCCGGACGAATTTTTTGTCGGCAAACAACTGGCGTTCATTCGCTCGCAGCCCACTTTGCTGGGAACGCCGGCGACGGATCAGTTCGCGATGAACCCGAGCGGCCAGTCGGGCCTGCGTTTGTCGAATTTGCTGCCAAATCTTCAGGAGGTGGCCGACGAGATGTGCTTCATCCGCACGCTCCAGACCGAGCAGTTCAACCACGCGCCGGCGCAGATGTTCCTGCTCACAGGCTTCAACCGCTTCGGCCGGCCCAGCATCGGATCGTGGGTCAGCTACGGTATCGGCAGCGAAAACGAGGATTTGCCCGCCTTCGTCGTGCTGGTGACGGGACAAGTGCTCGGGGCGGGGAACAGCGCGTGGGGCAGCGGCTTCTTGCCAACTGTGCATCAAGGCGTCGAGTTCCGCACCCAGGGCGACCCGGTCCTGTATCTCTCGAATCCCAAAGGCATCGCCGACGCGGATCGACTGAAATCGGTCGAGGCCATCAACGCGCTCAACCGCCTGCGCCTCGCCGACGTGGGCGATCCGGAAATCGCGACCCGCATCAGCCAGTACGAAATGGCCTACCGGATGCAGACCTCGGTGCCGGAGCTGATGAGCATCGACGACGAGCCGAAGGAAATTCACGAGCTTTACGGCACAGAGCCCGGCAAGACGAGCTTCGCGAACAACTGCCTGCTGGCCCGCCGCCTAGTCGAGCGCGGGGTGCGCTTCGTGCAGTTGTTCGACGCGGATTGGGATCACCATGGCAATGTCTTCGGGTCGCTGCCGAAAAAGGCGAAGGACGTGGACCGTCCCGTGGCCGCCCTGATCAAGGATCTCCGCCAGCGCGGGCTGCTCGACGACACGCTCATCGTGTGGTCGGCCGAGTTCGGGCGCACGCCGATGGCACAGGGGGCCAATGGTGACGGCAAGGAGACCAAGGCCGGCCGCGATCATCACAAGGAGGCTTACACGGTGTGGATGGCCGGCGGCGGCGTGAAAAAGGGCCACGAGCACGGCATGACCGACGAGTTGGGCTACAAACCGGCGGTCGACCCGGTGCCCATGCACGATTTCAACGCCACGCTCATGCATCTGCTCGGGATCGACCACGAGCGGCTCACCTTCCGCTACCAAGGCCTCAACCTGCGCCTGACCGGCGTCGCGGGGAACGTTGTGAAGGGCGTTATCGCTTAGGAAAAACGGCAGCGGGCGGCTTTTCCGCGATTTCGCCGGGCGGTGTTTTCAGCAGGGTCACCAACTCGCGCATCGCGGGCGAGACGGCTTTCGCGCGGCGGCGAATCACGCCGAGGGGCCGCCAGAGGTTCGGGCCCTCCAGCTCGACTTTCGCGAGGGTTCCGGCCGCGACTTCTTGCCTGACCGACTCGCTGGGAACGATGGAGAGGGCGTTTTCGATCTCCACGCCGCGCTTCACGGTTTCGATGTTGTCGAACTCGACCACGACCCGCACCTTCACGCCGGCTTTCTCGAAAAGGCCGTCGAGCGCCTGGCGAGTCGGCACGTCGGGCTCGAAGGAGATGAATCGCCCGCCATCGAGCGCCGACAGCGGCAGCTTTTTCCGCTTCGCGAGCGGGTGACCGGGCGGACAGATCAGGACGAGACGATCTTTCCAAACCGGCTCGACTTCGATTCCCTTTTTCGAGCGGGGATAGGCCACCAGTCCGAGGTCGGCCCGGGAATCGGTCACGTCGGCGTAGACCTGGTTGGAACGGCGATACTGCACGGACAGTTCGACCTCGGGATACCGGGCACGGAAGGCCGCGAGGTAGGGCGGCAACTCGTGGAAGCCGATGCTGTAAACGGTCGCCACTCGCAGCGGCCCGGCCACCACGTCGCGCATCTGTTGCAGCCGGGCGTCGATGCCGCGGTGCAGGTCGGCGATTTCCCGCGCCGCGCGGAGAAAGGCCTCGCCCTCCGGGGTGACGGCGAAATGCCGACGGCCGCGCTCGACCAATTTCACGCGGTAACGTTCCTCGAGCGCGCGAATCTGCTGGCTGACGGCGCTCTGGGTGATGCCGTTGCGTTCGGCGGCTTCGGAGAAACTCGATGTCTCGACCAAGTCGCAGAAAACCTGAAAGGTTTCCACATGCATGACGGCATTACGATTAGCCGTGCTAATTCAGATCGTCAATCCCGCGCCTCGGGGGGCGATTCACCACCTAACTTCTCAGCGGGCCATCGGCATTTCCGAGAGATATTCGTCGCTCAGCTCGCGCAGTTTCACGATGCGCTCAATCTCCCGTTCGGCGGTCGCTTCGCCGGATCCGTTGCCTTTGTTGCCGGTCCGGGCGAAGTGATTGTTCGAACCGAACTCCCGCCACGGACCCTCGGGGACTTCCTCGATATCCACGAAGCGCCAGTCGCAGATCGCTTTGGTGGAAAAATCCAGATAATCCCGGACCGCCGGCGACACGTCGAGCCCGGCGCCGCCGTTGCCGGAGGTCTTCGGCCGCGCGTCGCCGAACACGTATTGCCAGTCGTCCGTCTCGAAGGGACCCACGTCTTCCCACTGCGCGTAGCAGACCTTCGAGCCCCGCCGGATCGCGATCCAATGGCCGCGCACGATGGTCTTTCCACTGTATTGGAATTCCTTGTCGAACCACGGGACGACGTGGCGGGCGGAGGTTTTTGTGCCGCTGGCGCCGGTTCGCAGGTCGTTGTAGGGCAGGGCGATGTAAAAGGGGTTTTGTCCCGGCTCGAAAGCCTTGGGCCGATAGCCCTCGCGCCCCGCCGGTTTCGGATCGTCATAGCCGCCGTAGCTGCTCACCCAATGCACATCCCAAGCGCTCTTCGTGTTGGGCGTCGGGTTGTTCTCCGTGGGCAGTTCGCCGATCCAGAAAACCGTCGCCACGATCCCGCGCTTCCACGGATAACGGGTGTAGAGCGTCCGCGGACGCGTCGGGGCGAAAACTTTTGGCAAAGCCGGCCGGTCCGGAGCGAAACCCGGCAAGCCCGCCGGGCCGGTGGGAGTGATCGCCGCGCCCGCCGTGGCGACCGAGGTCACCGCCGCCGCCGGCATCACGGATTCGGCGGTCGCCTTCCGCGCGCCGGAGGCGGTCGCCGCCGCCGCGGCCCCGGGCGTCAGCGTCTGGGCACGCGCGTTCCCGGAAACGAGAAACATCGCCACCGCATTCGCCACCAAGCCTGTGTAGACGCCGTATCGAACCATGGTTTCAGAAAGGGGGATTTTCCAACCGTGGGCGTTCTGACCTTTCGATCACGAACACCCCCTTTTCAAGCCGAAGGGAGCCAAAATTACCAGAATTTTTATTAAAAGCGACGCAAAATCGTGTCTTTTCGCCAGTTTTTGTCGTCCGTCTCCGGGTAATCCAACGTGTAATGCAGACCCCGGCTCTCTCGCCTCCGCGCCGCGCTGTCCACGATCAGACTCGCGACTTCCACCAGATTCCTTAGCTCCAGCAGCTCCGGTGTGACCCGGAAATTCCAGTAAAACTCCTGCACCTCGCGCTGCAGGTTCTGCAATCGCGTCGCCGCGCGTTGCAGGCGTTTCGAAGTTCGCACAATGCTCACGTAGTCCCACATCAGTCGCCGGATCTCGTCCCAGTTATGATAAATGACGACCAATTCGTCCACGTCGGTCACATTTCCGCTGATCCATTCCGGCAATTTCAGGGTTTCGGCCGGTTTTGACGGCGGCCGCTTCGCCAGAGCGTCCCGCAGCGCCCGGTCCGAAACCACCGCGCCCTCGAGCAGCGAATTGCTCGCCAGCCGGTTCGCCCCGTGCAGGCCCGTGCAGGCGACCTCGCCGACCGCCCACAGACCCGCCAGACTCGTGGCGCCGTTCACATCCGTCCGCACCCCGCCGCATTGGTAGTGCGCCGCCGGCACCACCGGGATCGGCTCCGTCGCGGCGTCGATCCCCAGATCCAGGCAGGTTTCGTAAATGTGCGGGAAACGTTCCGCGATGAAATCCTTCGGCTTGTGCGTGATGTCCAGGTAAACGCAGGGCCGGCCCGTCCGCTTCAGTTCCCGGTCGATCGCCCGCGCCACAATGTCGCGCGGCGCCAGCGAGCCGCGCGGATCGTATTCCTTCACGAAGTCGCGCCTGTCCTGGTCCACGAGGATCGCTCCCTCGCCCCGCATGGCCTCGGTGATGAGAAAGGACTTCACCTCCCGGTGGTACAGACAGGTGGGGTGAAACTGGACGAACTCCATGTTTGCGACCTCGACGCCCGCCCGCCACGCCATCGCCACCCCGTCCCCCGTCGCCACCGACGGATTCGTCGTGTAGATGTAAACCCGGCCGCAGCCCCCCGTGCAGAGCACGACCCGGTCCGAGCGCAGCGTTTCGACTTCCCCCGAGTCCTCGTTCAGCACGTAAATACCCACGCAGCGGGGCGGCGTCGCGAATCCCAGCCGCGCGGTCGTGATGAGGTCGATCGCGAAGTGCCGCTCCAGCAGCGTGACGTTTTCCGTCTCCCGCAGCGCGGCCAGCAGTTTCGTCTCGATCTCCCGGCCCGTGGTGTCTTTCGAGTGCAGGATGCGCCGTTTCGTGTGGCCTCCCTCGCGCCCGAGATCGAGTTCCGTTTCGCCGTCCCCGGTCTCCCGGCTGTCGAAATCCACGCCCCACGCGATCAGTTCGTCGATCGCCCGCGGTCCCTCGCTGACGATCGTGCGCACCACGTCCTCCGGACAAAGCCCCGCGCCCGCGTCGAGCGTGTCCGCCACATGCCGGTCAAAGGAATCCTCCTCGCTCCGCACGCAGGCGATGCCGCCCTGCGCCTGGGCCGTGTTCGTGTCGGCGGCGCCCTTTTTCGTGACGATCGCCACGCTCCCGTGCTTCGCCGCCCGCAGCGCAAAACTCAACCCGGCAATCCCGCTGCCGACGACGATGAAGTCATGGGTTTTCATGGTGATGGGGAGACGGGCGGGGTCGGCGCGGGCGTTTCGACGGTTGCCGGGCATTTCCCGCCTTGGTCGAAGAAACTCTCGCGCCCGAAGATTCAGCCGGGGAACATGCGGGAGATTCGCCGGTTGCACAATGTCCGGATACCCTTTTCCTGTTCGGTCCTTCACGGCGCCACCCTCTTTCAAAAGAAACATGCCCCGGACCACCGCCACCGTCGCCTTTCTCATCGCGGCCCTGTCGAACGCCCTGGCCGCGGAGGAAACCCCACTGAAACCCGAACCGGTCAAGACGCTGCTCGACAGCTATCTGAAATCGTTCGGTCATCCCTCCACCGGTCTGGTCTACCACAACCGCCTCAATGGCCCAAACGGCATTTCGGTCCTCAGTTCGCCGGCCGAGATCGCCCGCCGCGAAGTCAGGGGCCAGCCCATGCCCTGGGGATACGGCAGCGGCATCCAGGATGTCGCGCTCGAAAACGGCCAGTTGCTTTTCGCCCTGTGCGAGGCCCACGACGCCACCGGCGACGAGTATTTCGCGGAGAAATCCCGATCGCTATTCGGCGCCCTTCGCGCCCTGGCACAAATCAGCCCCGAGCCCGGATTCGTTCCCCGAGGCCCCCATCCCGACGGCAGGAGTTACTACCCGGATTCCTCGCGCGACCAGCACGCCGCCTACATCGAGGCCCTGTGGCGTTACAGCGTCAGCCCGCTGGCGACCGAGGCGGACAAGCGGTTCGTCGCCGTCACGCTCGAGGCGATCGCCGCCCGGTTGGAACGCAACGACTGGAAAATTCTGAACGAAGACGGCAGCGCCCAGGCCCATGTCGGATTTACCTGGGCACAGTTCACCAGTGTCGGATCGATCAGCCTGCTCAGCGCCCTCGCCCAGGTCGCGGACGCCACCGGCAATCCCCATTGGCGGGAACTCTACGACCGGTTCGGCGCGGAAAAAGAAGGCCAGCGCTGGACTCGTTGGCTTCACCCCGACGCCGTCGACGGCGGTCAGCCGCTCACGCTTTACGCCAATCAATTCTGCCAGTCCCTCACCGCCCTGCGCCGCCTCGAAAAGGACCCCGCCCGCGCGCGGCGGATCGCGGAGTTTCAGCGGCGCTGGGCCGAGCGCGCCCTGACTTCCAATGTCTTCGATCCGGCCTGTTGGCGGCGGCTGGACTGGGCGGGCAACCGGGACGAAGCCGCCACCCGCGCCCTGATTGAACCGCTCGGCTACGATCTCGACCACCCCCTCAACGTGCTCGAAGTGTATCGCGCCTATGACCGGCAATGGTGGAGCCGGCCCGAGTCGCCGAGCCACGGAGTCATGCAAAAGCTCGGCTACGGACTCGCCACTGTGGCGCTGCACGGCGCCCTCCTCGCCGACGATCCCGCGCTGCGCGAACGGGCACGCCCCACCGTGGCGCGCATGGTCCGGGAGTTTTCCGAAAACCGGCAGTCCTACCGCGTCGGCGAGAACTTCAACCGCACGGTCATCCTCGGGTTGCTGGCGCTGCCATGAGAAAGGCGCCAACCCGGCACGCTGTCTCACGGAGCCGCCAGCGCGGCGCGCAAATGCTCGCGGAACCACCAGCGATCGCACGGCGTGGCGGCGTTGATGATGGTCGAATGCGGGAGCAGAAGGGTGCGGCGCTGGTGGGTCGAGCCGACCTCGGTCCACGATCCCGCGGCGGCGACGGCATCACGATCCGCCATTGGCGCCAGCAGATAGGTCGCGAACCGGTCGCCCAACCCCCGTTCCCCGAGACGCCGCGACACTGTGTTGAATTTCTCGAAGGCGCCGAGCGGATCGTGCGTGTAGTGAAAGCCGACGACGCGCTTCGAGCGATCCTGTCCCATCGCGTCGAGCGCGCGCCCGACCTGCTCCTCGGGCAAGCCCAGCGCGGCGGCCAGCCCGGGTTTTTGCGGCAGATCGAGGAGAACCTGGCCCAGTTTCTTCAAAGGCGTGGCCGGCTGGCACAACACGACGGTTTTCACGAAAGGCTCGTCCATCAGGACGAGGGGATACATGCCCGTCAGGCAGTTGCCGATGACGACCACGTCGCGTCCACCCTCGCGGCGGCTGACCCATCCGGCCATGCCGCGGATGTCGTCGAGGATTTGCCCGGCGTCGCCGGGGCATTCGGTGTTCCAGTCGGGACTCTTTTTCAGGTAACGGCCCGCGCCGCCGACGTCGTCAAACCCGTAGGCGTCGTTGGCCTTTTTGATCGACGGGCCGTACAGGCTCGGGAGATAGACCCGGCAACCCCAGCCCTCCATCTCGCGCGCCAGCTCCAGGGTCCGGGGGCTGAGCCCGTTCATGGCGTGGAGCAGGAGCACCGGTTTGCCCGGCGAGCGGGTGACCCAGAACGGGTATTTGTCGCCGTGCGAGGCGTTTGAAATTTTCTCGAAACAACGCTCGCAGGGCGCGGCGGTCTTCTCCGGCGCGCAGTGCAAACTGGCGCAGGAGTTGAGAAAGAGAGCGGCGGCGGCGGCCGACAACAGGGGGAGACATTTCATGGCGGTTCCTTCGGGTTCGTTTGGAAAACGAAAACGGATCGTAGGAAGTCCCCCGACCCCTGGCAAGCCCGAAAACCGGCCCGACCCGACAGGGTTGACTGCCTGACCTAACCCTGTTGGGTCGGCTCGTTTTCGTCGTCGTCCTTGAGCTTGCGCTGCAGGGTGCGCCGGGAAATGCCGAGGAGCCGGGCGGCCTCGGTGCGGTTCCCGCCGGTGCGGCGGAGCGCCTCCTCGACGAAAACCTGCTCCATCCGCGCGAGATCGAGATCGCCGCCGGGAAGAGCGCTCCCCCCCGTCCCGGCCGCGCCCGCGGCGGCGGAAACCGCGCCGCGAACGGGTTTCACGGCGAAAACGCCGGTCGCCGCGCCGGCGTCGGGCTGAAGAAAGGCCGGCAGATGCCGCAGGGCGATCTTGCCGGCGTTGCTCATGACGACGCCGTGCTCGATGGCGGTGCGCAGCTGCCGGACGTTGCCGGGCCAGTCGTAGTCGACGAGCCGCTGCAGGGCGTCGGCGGTCAGGTCGCGGACGGGTTTTCCGTTTTCCTCGGCAAACTCGCGAAGAAAGGCGCCGGCCAGCAGGACGATGTCCTCGCGCCGCTCCCGCAGCGGGGGCATGGAGATTTTCACGACGTCGAGGCGGAAGAAGAGATCCTCGCGAAACCGGCCCTTCTCGACGAGTTCGGCCAGGTCTTTGTTGGTCGCGGCGATGACACGGACGTCGATCTTGACGGGTTTGTTGCTGCCGAGCCGCTCGATGGTGCGCTCGCCGAGGGCGCGGAGGAGTTTCACCTGTGTGCCGGGGTCGATCTCGCCGATCTCGTCGAGAAACAGGGTGCCGCCGTCGGCTTCCTCGAAGCGCCCGATGCGCTTCTCGCTGGCGCCGGTGAAAGCGCCGCGCTCGTGGCCGAAAAGCTCGCTTTCGAGCAACTGCTCGCTGAGGGCGGCGCAATGGACGATGACGAGCCTCGACTTTGGCCTGCCGCTCAAATTGTGCAGGGCATGGGCCACGAGTTCCTTTCCCGTGCCGCTCTCGCCCTCGATGAGGACGGTGGCGCGGGTGGGCGCGACCTGGCGCACGATGTCGAACACGGGCTGCATGGCGGCGGACTCGCCGATGATGCGCTCGAGGCCGTATTGGCGCTCGACCTGTTTCTTGAGGGCGATGTTTTCGGTCTCGACGGCGCGGCTGCGAATGGCGCGCTTGATGGTCAGCTCCAGCTCGTCGATGTTCAGCGGCTTGCTGACATAGTCGTAGGCGCCGCGTTTCATCGCCTCGACGGCGATATCGACCGAGCCATAGGCGGTCATGAGGATGCAGATGGGCGCCCGCGGCAGCTTGAGGGCGCGGTCGATGAGGTCCATGCCGTCCTCGCCGCCGAGCCGAAGGTCGGTGACCATGACGTCGATGCTGTCGTTTCTCAGCACTTCGATCGCCTCGGTGCCGTTGGCGGCGACATAAACATCGAACTCGTCCTCGAAAGCCGAGCGCAGGCCGTCGCGGGTGTGTTTTTCGTCGTCGACGATGAGGACTGTTTTGTCGGTCATATTTTTTCGATGGTTGGGACCAGAACGCGATCGTTCCATTCTCAATCGACCGCCGCGGCTTCGACATCGATCACCTCCTCGGCGGCCGCCGATTCGCCGCCGGGACCGGTCAGGTATCGCATCTGTTTTTCCACGCGCGGGAGGTAGATTTTCACGGTAGTGCCGCTGCCTTCGCCGCTGGCGAACTCGATTTCGCCGCCGTGTTCGCGGACGATGCGGTGCACGATCAGGAGCCCGAGGCCGGACCCGGTCTTTTTCGTGGTGAAATAGGGCTCGAAGACTTTACCGAGGTTTTCCGGGGAAATGCCGGGGCCGGTGTCGGCGAAGGAGACCGACACCTGATAGTCGTCGCAGTTGGTGGCCACGGTCAGCTCGCCGCCCGACCCGATCGCCTGGGCCGCGTTGCGGATGAGGTTGTAAAAGGCCTGCCTCATCTGGTCGCGGTCGAGCCGGAGAGGCGGGAGATTTTCGCGCAAACTCAGCCGGACCCGGATGTCGCGGTCGGCGACTTCGGGCGCGAGGAATTCGACCGACTCGCGGACGATCTGGTTGAGGTCGGCGACCTCGAGGCGGGGCTGGGTGGGTCGGACGGCGCCGAGGAATTTTTCGACGATGAAATCGAGCCGCTTGATCTCGTCGCGGGCGATTTCCAGCGAGCGGCCAAGTTCCTCGGCCAGGGCGGGTTCGGCCTTCTTGCGCAGTTTTCGCTCGACGAGCTGGAGGTGGATGTTCAGGGAATTGAGGGGATTGCCGATTTCGTGCGCGACGCCGGCGGCGAGCACGGTGAGGGCGTTGAGTTTTTCGGACTCGATGGTGTCGCGTTCCACCTGGCGGGACTCGGTGATGTCGCGCAGCAGCAGGACATAGCCGGCGAGCGTTTCGTCCTCGTCCTCGGGCGGTGGCGACGATGGGGCGTTTCCTTCCCTGGCGGCGTCGCCCTCGAGGGGAGCGATGTAGAAGTTCACGTAGCGGTTTTCGGGATAGAACACTTCAAGATCCCGGCTCACGACCTGCCCGGACCGGGTCAGGCCCTCCCAGTCGAGGCCACGGATGCGGGTGGCGATGGGTTGGCCGAGGGAGTCGGCGCGCTCGATGCCGAACAGGTCGCAGGCGGCGCGGTTGAGGTAATGGATGGTGCCGCGCGCGCCGGTGACGATGACTCCTTCGCGCAGAGCGTCGAAAACCTTTTCGAGGAAACCTTTCTCCTGGACGATTCGGAGGACGTAACTCTGGATTTCGTGGGGATCGACCCGGTCGAGGCGGTCGATGAATTTGTCGATGAACCCGGTTTTCATGCGAGGGGGAGCGTCAGGATCGCGGCGTCAATCCGCCGGGGATTTGCCCTGTTGCGGGCCGGGCTTTCGGGTAGAGTGACACCATGGCTCAGGATCGTTATTTGCTTGTCCTCTGCACCGTTCCGAGCGCCGAGGAAGCGCGACAAATTGGCACGCTTCTGATCGAGTTGCAAGCCGCCGCCTGCGTCAATCTGGTGCCTTCGGTGGAGTCGATCTATCGCTGGGAGGGGGAAATTCAGAACTCGACCGAGGCCATGCTGCTGATCAAGACCACGGAGAACAACTACCCCGAGTTGGAGGCGCGGATCCGGGAAAAACATCCGTATTCGAACCCCGAAATCGTCGCCGTGCCGATCGAGCGGGGCGCGGCGGCATACCTGGGCTGGGTTTCGGAAGTGACGCGGGATTGAATCGCCGGGCGGGGGGGGTGAACGGTTGCGCGCGGGGAGTTTCTCCGCTAGGAGTTGCGCTCCGATTCCGACACGATCCATGAGCAGCGAACCCAGGCAGAATCCCGAGAAACTCTGGCGCGCCCTGAGCGAGGGCGCCCAGCGGGCCATCGACACCCGCAGCTACGCCCGCGCCGATCTGGCGACGCGCCTCGGCACCACCGGCGTCGAGGCGGGCGAAATCGCCACCGACAGCCCGGGACCGAAAGCCGGGCTCGAGGAGCAGTGGATACCGGGCGTGGAGATTTTTCCGCGGCGCGTCTTCCAGCAGCGGCACCGCGGGTGGTTCGGCGAATTCACGCGACTGACCGAGGGACGGCTGCACGACATCGGGCTGGTGCCGCAACAGTGGGCCACGGCCACGATGTTCGCGGGAACGGCGAAGGGTTTCCATATTCATCCGCCGGCCATCCCGGACGACGCGGACGCGGCCGAGTGGTTCCGGAAACTCTATGTCGAGAATCCGGCCGACCACGCCGGTCGTCCCTACGCGCTGGAGCAGTGGGACAGCATGTTTTTCATCCAGGGAACGATCGAGTTTCTGCTGGCGGACGAGCGCGCCGGCATGCCGCGACGCATCATGCGATTCATCATCGACGGCGACAACATTCCCGGACCGAACAACATCGGGCTCGTCATCCCCGCCGGCGTGGCCCACGCCCTGCGGACAGCCGGATCGGAAAACGTGATCATGGCCTACGGCACCAGCACGGTGTTTCACCCGCCCTTCGAGGGCCGCATCGCGAGCGGGATCGAGCAGTGCCCGCTGCCGGCGGACTGGCTCGACTATCTGGGCATCGAAGGTTGATCGCTCCACCGGCGGTTCCCGGCGGGCTGTCGCCGGAAACCCCGAGAGCCCCGCCCCGCGCATTTCTCTCCACCGCAGCGTCTCCGTCCCGCATGGCCGAAAACCCGGACAACTCCGCCGAAAAGGTGAAGCGTTTCTCGCGCAAGGACATCTCCGCGATGTCCACGTCGGAATTCGTCGAAGCGGCCCGGGTGCCCTACAAGCGCATCCTTTCCTACATCGCGCCCCACAAGAAGCGCTTCTTCGCCGGGGTGCTCTTCGGGGTGACCGGGAGCCTTTTCAACGGCATCCTGCTGCTGGCGATCCGGTCGGTCTTCACGGTGGTCCTGCCGCCCGATCCGAACAAGCCGCTGCCGACCACCTTCCACCCCTTCAAGGGCCTGCCGGGCCTCGATTCCATCTCCTTCGACCGGCCGCAGATTTCAGACTCCGGGCAGCTCTACTTTGTCATCGCGGTGTGTCTGACGGTGCCCGTCCTGATCCTGATCCGCGGCCTTTTCGACTACCTGCACAAGTACTGCATGCTCTGGGTGGGGAACAAGATCCTCTACCAGATCCGGGACGAGTGTTTCACCAACCTGCTGAACCAATCGCAGCGCTTTTACAACAAGGCCAAGCAGGGCGAGCTGATGCAGACGGTCTTCAACCAGACCCGCATCGTCAGCAACCTCGGCACCGAGATCCTCAGCGCCCTCATCAAGCACCCGCTCGCCATTCTTTCCATCCTCGCCGTCCTGCTCCATCTCGAGCCCATCTACACCCTCGGCGCCCTGATCGTCTTTCCCGCCTGCATCCTGCCCGTCATGCACGTGAGCCGCAAGGTTCGCAAGGCCGGCAGCCGCGAGGAGGAGGAGGCCGGGATGATGATGGTCACCATGCAGGAGTGTTTCTCCGGCATCCGGGTCGTCAAATCCCACGCCCGCGAGGAGTACGAGCGCCACCGGTTCAACATCGGCAGCAAAAAGATGCTCGAGTTCATCATGCGCTGGGGCAAGGCCATGGAAATCGTCGGCCCGCTGGTCGAGACCGTCGCCTCCTTCGGCATGGCGGTCGGCCTGGTCTATGCCTGGAAGATGCAGATCGACGCCGGCCGCTTCCTCGTCCTGAACATGGCGCTGATGTCCATCTATCCCCACGCCAAGCAGCTCAGCCGCATCCAGGTGATGCTGCAAAAGGCCCTCCTCGCCACCTCGAAAGTGCTCGAGGTCATCGACACCGAGCCCGACATCAAGAACGCCCCCGACGCGGTGAAACTCGAGAACGCCCGCGGCGAGATCGAACTGAGGGACGTCACCTTTTCCTACGCCAGGGGCATTCCCGCCCTGAACAAAGTCTCCCTCCGCTTCGAGGCCGGCAAGACCTACGCCCTCGTCGGCCAGAGCGGCGCCGGAAAGTCGACCATCATGTCGCTGCTGATGCGCTTCTACGACCCCGAGGCCGGCGCGCTGCTGATGGATGGCCGCGACATCCGCGAGTACACCCAGACCTCGCTGCGCGACAACATCGGTCTCGTCAGCCAGGAGACCTTCCTCTTCCACGACTCCATCTACAACAACATCCGCTACGGCCGCCTCGACGCCACCCGCGAGGAGATCGAAGCCGCCGCCAGGCTCGCCCACGCCCACGAGTTCATCGTCGAGCAGAAGGACGGCTACAACACCGAACTCGGCGACAAGGGCTGCACCCTCTCCGGCGGCCAGCAGCAGCGCGTCTCCATCGCCCGCGCCATCCTGCGCAACGCGCCCGTGCTGCTGCTCGACGAGGCCACGTCGGCGCTCGATTCGGAGTCCGAGCGCAATATCCAGGAGGCCCTCGAAGTGCTAAGTCGCGGAAAGACCGTTATCGCGATCGCCCACCGCCTGTCCACGGTGTTGAATTCCGACGAGATCGTCGTGATGAAAGACGGCCGCGTGCTCGACCAGGGGCCGCATCCCCAATTGCTGGAGCGCTGTGGCGAATATCAGCGGCTTTACAATCTCCAGTTCCGAGGCCACGAGAGCGAGTAGGCCGGCACTCGGGCGCCACCGCGCTCACGGGCGCTTCAGCAAGTTCTCCAGAGCCGCCGCGTAGCGCCTGCCCAGTTCACGTTGACCGATCGTGTCGAAGTGGGCGGAATCGATCGCCTTCAGGCCTTCCGTCGTCGCCACCGCGGTGTGGGGAATGGCCTTCGGCTGCTCGAGAATCATGGCGTTGAATCCCGCGTAGTCCGCGTTGAACCGGCCCGCCTGACCGAAGACGAAGGGCGCCGACGGCGCGCTCAGGTCCGCGCGAAAGTTTTCCACGAGCGCCTTCAACCGGTCCGGGTAGGCGTCGAGTCTCTTCGCGTCGCTTTCTCCCTGATGCCAGAGGATGGCCTTCAATTCGCCGCCGGCCTTCAGAGCCTCGCGCGTCTCGGCCACCGCCGTGTCGTAAAGCGGCCAGTTCTTTTGGCGACCCTTTTCCCATTCGGCGATCGCGGTGCCGCCGCGCGCCATGCACACGATGCCGACCGCGATGTCGGGATGCGACTCGCGCCAGGCGCGCGCGAAGGACGGGCCGAGGTTCAGCTTCTGCATCGCGGCGTCTTTCCCGTGGGGCGAGTGGCGGTTGTAGGGCGGCAGGGCGGGCTCCCAGCGCTTTTCCGGCGCGTTCCAGAGAAAGACATTTTCCCGGGGCGCGGCGTCCTCGGGCTCGATCGCGGCGCGTCCGGCCATGTTCGACTGGCCGACGAGGAGAAAGACGTGGAATTTTCCCGGGGCCGCGGGCGGCGGCGCCGGGGCGGGATCGGACCGGACAGGGTTGGGCGCCGGACCCAACAGGGTCAGGCCGAGGAGGCAACAGGGTAGGGTCGGAAAACGAGCGCGCATGGCCCATCCCTACCCGATTCGGCCCGGCCTGTGACAGGAAAAAGTCCCGGCGCCGCGTCACGCAAACACACCCCGCGTTTTGCTTGGCGGCGCCGGGTCGTCGTGAGACAGTGGAGTTCGAAGCAGAGGTTTTTCGGTATGTTGAAGTCCATTCTTGTTCGCTTGCTGGGTTTTTCGCTTTTCGTCGTCGCCTTCGCCGCTCCGATCCGCGGCCAGCAGCCGGACCGCCCGAATTTCCTGTTCATTCTCGCGGACGATCTCGGATACATGGATGTCGGGTTCAACAACCCGAACACCTTTTATGAGACGCCGAACCTCGACCGTCTCGCTTCGGGCGCGATGGTTTTCACCGACTTCTACGCCGCCTGCCAGGTCTGCTCTCCGACCCGGGCCAGCATCCTCACCGGGAAATATCCCGCCCGGCTGAAGGCGACGAATTTTTTCAGCGGACGGCGCGAGGGGCGTTTCGCGCCGGCGGACTTCGAGACGCAGCTGAGCCTCGACGAGGTCACGCTGGCCGAGGCGCTGAAGGAGGCGGGCTACCGCACCTTTTTCGCCGGAAAATGGCACCTCGGCCCGAAGGGAAACTGGCCGACCGACCAGGGCTTCGACCTCAACCGCGGCGGCGGCGAGAACGGCCTGCCGCGCAGTTATTTCTCGCCCTACAAGAACGTGGACAACCTCGAGCCCGGCCCCGACGGCGAATACCTGACCGCCCGGCTCGCGGACGAGGCGGTCGACTTCCTCGAGTCCGCCGCGAAGGAGCCCTCTCCCTTCCTGCTCTACCTTTCGTTCTATGCCGTCCACACGCCCCTTCAGGCTCCGCCGAACGTGGTGGAAAAATACCGCGAAAAGGCGGGGCGCCTCGGCATGTCGGAGGCGGACGAGGCGAATTTCGACCCGGGCCGCGAACGACAGGTCTGGAAGGAGGACAAGAGCCCGCGAAAGGTCCGCATCCGCCAGAACCACGCCACCTACGCGGCGATGGTCGAGGGCCTCGACACCTCGGTCGGCCGGGTGCTCGACCGCGTCGAGGAACTGGGCCTGACCGGCAGGACGGTCGTGGTCTTCATGTCGGACAACGGCGGCGTGTCCACCTCGGAGGGGCATCCAACCTCGAACCTCCCGCTGCGCGGGGCCAAGGGCTGGATGTACGAGGGCGGCATTCGCGAGCCGGTGGTCGTCAAGTGGCCCGGGGTCACGCCCCCCGGGACCCGCTGCAATGTGGCGGCGGTGAGCACGGATTTCTATCCCACGCTGCTCGAGATCGCGGGCCTGCCGCTGAAACCGGGCCAGCATCTCGACGGCGTCAGCCTTGTGCCGCTGTTGCGCAATCCCTTCGCGAAATTCGACCGCGGTCCAATCTACTGGCACTACCCGCACTACTCGAACCAGGGCGGGTTTCCCGCCAGCGCGATGCGGGCCGGCAACCTGAAACTGATCCAGGATCTCGAGGACGGCGGGATCGAGCTTTACGACCTGTCCGAGGACCCCTCCGAGCACAACAATCTGGACCAACTCTACGAGGACAAGGTCAAGGAAATGCTGGGCCAGCTCGACGCCTGGCGGCGCGAAGTCGGCGCGAATCCACTGCTCCCCCACCCGAAGACCGGCGAAAAGCCGCCGAAACTGTGGTGAGCGGCACGCGGGCCGGAATTCCCGCTCAGGTCGTCACTTCGTCGGCGGGACGCACCGGAATGTTTCGCGAGGCGAGAAAGTCCTTCGCCTCGGCCACGGTGTGTTGGCCGAAGTGAAAAATGCTCGCCGCCAGCACCGCGTCGGCCTTCCCGCGATCCAGGACCTCGGCCAGATGCGCGAGCGTCCCGGCGCCGCCGCTCGCGATCACCGGGATGCGCAGGGCCTCGCTCACCGCGGCGGTCAGCTCGATGTCGTAGCCGTCCTTCGTCCCGTCCGCGTCCATGCTGGTGAGCAGGATCTCGCCCGCCCCCCGCCTCTCCGCCTCGCGCGCCCACTCGATGGCGTCCAGGCCGGCGGGGTTTCGGCCGCCATGGGTGTAAACCTCCCAGCCGCCCGAGCCGTCGGCGCGGCGTTTCGCGTCGATCGCGACCACGATACACTGGCTGCCGAAGGCCGTCGCTCCCCGGGAAATGAGATCGGGATCGCGGATCGCGGCCGTGTTGACGCCGACCTTGTCCGCGCCGGCCAGGAGCATCTCGCGCATGTCCTCGACCGTGCGGATGCCGCCGCCGACGGTGACGGGCATGAAACACCGCTCCGCCGTCCGGCGCACGACCTCGACCATCGTCTTGCGCTCGTCGGAGGAGGCCGTGATGTCGAGAAACACCAGTTCGTCGGCGCCCTGGCGATTGTACTCGACCGCGCACTCGACCGGGTCGCCGGCGTCGCGGAGATCGACGAAGTTGGTGCCCTTGACGACGCGGCCGCCGGTCACATCGAGGCAGGGAATGATGCGTTTGGTGAGCATGGAGACGGTGGAGTGGGAAAGAGCGGAGAAATTGGCTCGGGAGTCAAAACGGGGCAAAAAAAACCCGCGGAAAATAAATTACTTAAGATTGCTAAATTTTCTGGAATTATGAAAGAAATGGTGATAGTTGCTTTTTGACAGCTTCCGCCGCTATGAATCCACTGGCTCAAACTATCGACCCCATGTTGCCGGATTGCTACCGTGATGGCTTGTTCACCGTGCAGGTGCGCGACGCCCGTTCGGTGGCGGTTTTCTGGGATCTCACCCAGACCAGCGAACCACCCCACTCCGGCTCGCGCCTCTGCGTTCGGCACACGAACGCCGCCGGCGACACCGAGACCTTGATCCTTCACCACCGGGCCGGGCACGCGCTGGTGCCGCTCAACGGCGAGGGACGGTGGTACCGCTTCAATCTCGGGTGGCTGGACACGGAATCCTTCCAATCCATCGCGACCGTGTCGGCGGAGCTGCCGCCCGTGGCGATCCGCCGCGGCTACGCGGGCGCCAGCTCCGGGCTCGACTATCGCGCGTCGCTTTTCATGCCCCTGTCGCTGCCCGTCGAACGGCGTGGTTTTTCGCCGCCGCCCGGCATCTGATCCGGTTCCGGATTTCCTGTTTTCGTGCTCATCGACGGCTCCGTTCGTTCCACCGACTGTGGAGCGGACGGAGCCGGTTTCTTTCCACCGCTGACCTGCTTCGGTTTCCATGTCCGCGACCTCCGATGATTCCCCGGCGGAGACGCCGCCGGACGAGTTGCGCGACGAGTTTCTGGAGTTTCTCGCCGTCGAGCGGAACGTCTCCCACCGCACGCTGGCCAATTATCACCATGCCCTGACCCAGTTTCGCCGGGACTGCCGCGGATTTCCGGGCTGGCGGGAATGCTCGGCCGACCTGTTCCGGCGCTATTTGTTCGAGGTGATGAAGGCGGGCTGGGCCCGGGCGACCATTCGGCTGCATTTCGCCGCGCTGCGGAGCTTTTTCAAGTTTCTCAAGCACCGCAAGGGCCTCGAAAAAAACCCGCTCGTCGAGGTCCAGCTCCCCAAGCCGGAGAAAAAACTTCCCGTCGTCCTCACCCGGAAGCAGGTCGACGATCTGCTGGAGCTGCCCCTGAAAATTCCCCCGGAAAAACAGGCGCCCGACTGGCTGCCGCTGCGCGACGCCGCCATCCTCGAGCTGTTCTACAGCTCCGGCCTCCGGCTGGCGGAGCTGGCCGGGCTCGACGTGCGGGACTTCGACTTTTTCAACGAGACGATCCGCGTCTTCGGAAAAGGCGCGAAGGAGCGCGTCTGTCCGGTCGGCGGACCGGCGGTGGAGGCGATCCACCGCTATCGCAACGCGGCGAAGATCCACGAGGGGCCGTTGTTTATCAGCAAGCTGCGCAAGCGCCTCTCCACCCGCGGCGTTTCGGATGTGGTGAAAAAATACCACGAACGCTCCGGCATTCCCGTGAACATCAGCCCGCACAAACTGCGGCACAGCTTCGCCACCCACCTCCTCGACAACGGCGCCGATCTCCGCAGCGTGCAGACCCTCCTCGGCCACGCCAGCCTCTCCACCACGCAGATCTACACCCACGTCTCGATCGAGCGGATGAAGACCGTCTATGACGAGGCCCATCCGCGCGCCTGACGCCGGCGGCGGATCAGGGTGACCAAACAGGGTAGGGTGGGCGACTCAACCCTGTTGGGTCCGGGGCGGCGTCATTCCGCTTCGGCGGCGGGGGCGCCGCGCCGCTGGGCGAAGAGCCACTCGTAAAAGGCCGGATCGCGGGCGACTTTCGAATGGAATCCGGTGTGGTCGGCGCCGGGCCATTCGGTGGAGCGGAAGCGCGGGTTGAGCGCCTGGAGTTTCGCGGCGAGCGCGCGGAATTCCTCGGCGCGGTCCAGTTCCCCGAAATGCAGCCAGAGGGGGATGGCGGGCAGTCGCGAGAGTTCGTCGCCGTTTTCGAAGGGCCCCGCCACGGGCGCGGCGGCGGCGAAGCGCTGGCCGTCCGCCAGGAGCAGAGCCCAGGCGCCGCGACCGCCCATGGAGTAGCCGGTCACATACAGGCGGTCGCGATCCACCGGCAGATGGGCGGTGAGGTGGTCGATCAGCGCGAGCAGGCGGGGCGCGATCGCCTTGAAGGCCCGGGTGCCTTCGGGCGCCTCGGGCGCGATGACGATGGAGGGATTTGCCTCGTACACCTCGGGCGCGGCGAAGCCGTTGGCGCCGGGCTCGCGTTTTTCGAGGTTCGATCCGGTGTTGCTGGAGCCATGGAGATACACGCAGAGCGGATATTGCCGGCCGGCCTTGAGGTTTTTGCCGGCGAAAAAGTGAAACCGCAGCCCGTCCTCGGCGGTCATCTTTTCCCATTCGCCGGTCAGGTGGGCGGCATAGGGGCCTTCGGTGAGTCCGAGTTCGCGCCGGCGGTCGAGGGCGGCCTGGCGGAGCGCCTCGGCCACGCGCTCGCGGTCGGCGGGCGACAGTTTCTCGAGGGGCAGCTCGTAGCGGCGCCCGTCCTTGAGCCGCAGGGTGACGGATTGGTCGGTGCCGTCGATCATGGCGGCCTCGATCTCGCGCCCGTCGGCGGAGGTCCAGATCCGGTAGGCCGGCGTTTCCGTCCCGGGCTGCTGGGCAAACATCCGCGCCACGAAGACCGGGCCGAGTCCGAGAAAAAGGATCGCGGCGAGGCCAAGCGGCGACCGGAGACGCGGGCGAGCGGGCGGACGTTTCATTTCCCGGGAAGTGAAACGGAAATCGCCTCCGAAGCCAAGACGGAAACTTGCCTGCCGCCGGCTCCAAACACCGGAGGATTCGCGGGAATTCGCGTCCCTTCGCGGTTTTTCCCGGTCCGGCGCGGCTCCCAAAACACCGCTCTCCGACTTTCCCCCGTTCACCGCATCCCGGGAAAGCCGCCGAGGCCTCCACCGCCGCCGCCGAACTGCGAGAGCATCTGCTTCATCTTGCCCTTGCTCTTCATCATCTTGCGCATCTGACCGAATTGCTTGAGCAACTGGTTCACCTGGATGACGGTGGTGCCGCTGCCGCGGGCGATGCGCCGGCGGCGGGAGCCGTTGATGATCTCGGGACGGCCGCGCTCCCTCGGCGTCATGGACAGCACGATGGCCTCCGTGCGCTTCATGCGGGACTCGTCGATGGGCAGGTTGGCGAGCTGTTTGCCCATGCCGGGGATCATGCCGAGCAGGTCCTGAAGGCCGCCCATCTTTTTCATCATCCGCATCTGGGCGAGGAAATCGTTGAAATCGAACGAGGCCTTCTTCATCCGCTCGGCCATGCGGAGGGCCTCCTTTTCGTCGATGGCCTCGGCGGCGCGCTCGACGAGGCCGACGACGTCGCCCATTCCGAGCAGGCGCCCGGCCATCCGCGAGGGGTCGAAGGCTTCGAGGGCCTCCATCTTTTCGCCCGTGCCGGCGAACTTGATCGGCTTGCGCGTGACGGCGCGCATCGAGAGGGCCGCGCCGCCGCGGGCGTCGCCGTCGAGCTTGGTCAGGACGATGCCGGTCAGGCCGATGGCGTCGTCGAAGGTCTTCGCCACGTTGACGGCCTGCTGGCCGGTGGCGGAATCGGCGACGAGCAGGACCTCGCGGGGCTGGAGAAAATCGCGCAGCTCTTTCAGCTCGGCGACGAGGGATTCGTCGACTTCCTGGCGGCCGGCGGTGTCGATGAGGGTGACGGTTCCGTTTTGGGTCTCGACCCATTTCAGGGCGGCCTTGGCGACCTTGAGGGCGTCGCGCTCGCCGGGCTCCGGGGTGAAAACGGGCACGTCGATCTGACGGCCGATCTGGGCGAGCTGATCGATGGCGGCGGGGCGCATCAGGTCCAGCGCGACGAGCAGGGGGCGGCGGCCCTGCTTTTTCAGATGCAGAGCGAGCTTTCCGCAGCTGGTGGTCTTCCCCGCGCCGTTGAGACCGGCGATGAGGATGCGCCCGGGCGGGTTGAGATCGAGGCCGGCCGCGTCGCCGCCGAGGAGGGCGACGAGTTCGTCGTTGAAGATTTTGACGATCTGCTGGCCGGGCGTGACGCTCTTGAGCACGGCCTCGCCGAGGGCCTTTTCCTTGACGGCGGCGATGAACTGCTTGGCGACGGTAAACTCGACATCGGCCTCCAGCAGGGCGAGCCGCACCTCGCGGAGGGCGTCGGCGATGTTGGCTTCGGAGAGGCGGCCGTGGCCGCGGAGTTTTTTGAAAACGCCTTCGAGATTGTCGGAAAGTTGGGAAAACATCGCGGATTCGGGTGGGCGCCGGAAGCGGCTTCGTTCGGGGGAGAAAAATTCGCGCGCCGCCGACCCGGCGGACGCGTTCGCGGACTGGGTGGGGCCGGCCGCGAGGCCGTAATCTTAACGCCGATGCCCCGCCGAACCACAGGATTTCTCGCGACCGGCGTCGTTTTGGCCGTCCTGGGCGCGTTTCCCGCCTTCGCCGCGGAGACCGATCCATCGTCCCCGGCGCCGTTGACGAAGGCGCAGCGCGATTTTTTCGAGGCGAAAATTCGGCCCGTGCTGATCGAGCGCTGCCACGCCTGCCATTCGGCCCGGGCGGAAAAGCCGAAGGCCGACTTTCTTCTCGACACCCGCGCGGGCATTCGCCGGGGCGGCGCCTCGGGCCGCGACGCGGTGGTGCCGGGCAACGTGGAGGGCAGCCAGTTGATCGAGGCCATTCGTTACACCAACGAGAAACTCCGGATGCCGCCCGAGGAAAAGGGCGGGCGCCTGCCGGACGCGGTGATCGCCGATTTCGAGGCCTGGGTGGCCATGGGCGCGCCGGACCCGCGCGACGGGACGTCGAAGCTGCCCCGCGAGATCGAGGCGGAGACGCACTGGTCCTTCCAGCCGCTCTCCCGGGCCGAGCCGCCCGCCGTGCGGGACGCGGACTGGCCGCGCGACCGGCTGGATTTTTTCGTGAAGGCACGCCTCGAGGCGGAGGGCCTCGCGGTGGCGGGCGACGCGGACCGCCGCACGCTGATCCGCCGCGCCACGCTGCTGCTGACCGGGCTGCCGCCCCGGCCGGAGGCGATCGCGGACTTTCTCGCCGACCCGGCGCCGGACCGGGAAGCCTTCGCGAGGGTGGTGGACCGGCTGCTCGACTCGCCTGACTTCGGCCCCCGCTGGGGGCGGCACTGGCTGGACGTGGCGCGTTTTGCCGAGTCGAGCGGTTATTCGCGGAACATGCTCTACCCGCACGCCTGGCGCTACCGCAACTGGGTGATCGAGGCCCACAACCGCGATCTGCCCTACGACGACTTCGTGCGCGCGCAGATCGCCGGAGACCTGCTGCCCTTCGACTCGCCCGAACAGCGAGACGAGCAGGTGACGGCGACGGCTTTCCTGACCATCGGACCGAAGACACTGAACGAGGGAGTGCCGCTGCTGTTCCACCTCAACGTGGCCGACGACCAAATCGACGCCACCTGCCGCGCCTTCCTCGGCCTCACGGCGAATTGCGCCCGCTGCCACGACCACAAATACGACCCCATCCCGACGCGCGACTACCACGCGATGGCCGGCATTTTCCTGAGCAGCCGAAATCTCGCCGGGACCTCGACCAACGTGCGCGCCGAGCACGAGGAAGCCCACCCGCTCGGCAAAGACGGCGCGGCGCTGCTGGAGCGAATTGCCGAGCTGACAAAGAAGGCCGACGACACCCGGGCGGCTTACTTGGAGGTGGTGAAAAAGCGCGACGAACTGCGCGAACCGCTCGAAAAAATGGGCGTCGACTGGAAAAAGAACCCCACCCCCGAACTCGCCGCCGCCGAGGCCGAGGTGCGGGCCTTCCAGGAAAAGGTGAAGGCCGCGCGCGAGGCCATCCCCGCGCCGCCCGAGTTCACGATGGCCGTGCTGGACGCGCCCGCGATGGAGGACGCGGCCTTCGAAGCCGCCGTCAAAAAGGCCGCCGACGAGAAGAAACCCGCGCCGGTGCGCCTCGCCGACTCGCCCATCTACGAAAAAGGCCTGCACGACAAGCCGCTCGCCCCCGTGCCGCGCGGCGTGCTGACCTTGCTGGAAAAACACGTCGCCTCGCCGAAGGTTCCCGCCGCCGAAAGCGGTCGCCGGCAACTGGCGGCGTGGCTGACCGATCCGGCGAACCCGCTCACGGCCCGCGTGTATGTCAACCGCGTGTGGCGCCACCTCTTCGGCGCCGGAATCGTCGAGACGACGGACAATTTCGGCCTGCTGGGCGCGAAGCCGAGCCATCCCGAACTGCTGGACGACCTCGCGCGGCGCTTCATGGACGAGGGTTGGTCGACGAAAGAGCTCATCCGCTCCATCGTCCTGAGCCGAACCTGGATGCTCGACTCCACAGCCATCGCGGCGAGCGAGGCGGCCGACCCCGGCAACCGGTGGCTGTGGCGCTTCCGGCCGCGCCGGCTCGAAGGCGAGGTCATTCGCGACAGCCTGCTCTTTGTCGGCGGCACGCTCGATCCGAGCCCGCTGGAGGGGTCGCAGGTCGCCGAGATCGCGAAGCAGCAGCCCAAGGCGCTCCAGCGGGAGATCGGCCGGCGCGATTACTACACGAAGGACGCCACCGCCGACGTGGCCCACCGCAGCGTTTACCTGCCGGCGGCCCGCAGCGCGCTCTTCGACGTGATGACGATCTGGGACGCGCCGGACCCGAACCTCGTCGTGGGCGAGCGCCGGCTGACGACCGTGCCGCCCCAGGCGCTCTTCATGATGAACAGCCCGCTGGTGATCGAGCAATCGAGGAAGGCGGCGGAATCCCTGCTCGCCCGAATGGACACCGCGCGAGCCGATGAAAAACTGACCGCCGCCAGCGAGGCCGTGCTGGGCCGGCCGCCGGAACCCGGCGAACGGGAAAGCCTGAGCGCCTTTCTCGAGGGGGAAGACGGTGCGGAAACCGATCGCTGGAGCCGCCTCTTCCAGGCCCTGATGGCCACGGGCGAGTTTCGGACGGTCTATTGAGAGATTCGTCCGGTCTTTCCGCCGAAACGCCGCGCGGCGAGTTGGGGTTGCAAACAGGCCGCTCGGAAACGAATGCCAGGCGAGTCAACAGGGTTAGGTCATCGACCCAACCCTGTTGGGTCCGGAGCGAAAATTCGGTTGGTTTCCCGCTTTCCCGCCCGCCTTCGCTCGTGCACAATGGCCGGACTCCTCCATCCTCCCCCAACGATGAGACCATTCCCCGACATTCTTCATATCGTCCCCGCCTTGCTGGCCATCGCCTTCTCCGCGCCGTCGGCGCGTGCCGATGACGGCCGGAAAATCGTACTCGTCGCCGGGCAGGTGAAGGAGGTGGACCGTGTCGGGCACCACGATTACCTGGGCGGCTGCAAACTGATGCAGGCGCTGCTGCGGCGGACGCCCGGGGTCGAGGCGGTCCTGGTGGAAAAGGATTGGCCGGCCGACGAGTCGGTCTTCGACGGGGCCAAGGCGCTCGTCTTTTACACCGACGGCGCGGGCAAGCAGGCCTACCTCGCGTCACCGGAGCGAGTCGCGAAAATCCAGAAACTGGTCGATGCGGGCGTCGGCATCGTGAGCCTCCACCAAGCGGTGGAATTCTCCCCGGCCTTTGCGAGGCAGTCGATGGCCTGGATCGGCGGGGCCTACACGCCGCTTTCGAGCCGCGGCCATTGGGACAGCACCCACGACCGCTTTCCCGTCCATGCCGTCACTCGCGGGGTCACCGCCTGGTCCATCAACGACGGCTGGCTGAACCACTTTCAGTTTTCCAAAGGAATGACGGGCATCACGCCGCTGGTCTGGTCGGGGAAAGTCCACTTGGGCTCCCCGGACGGCGGAAACGGCGACATCGTGGCGTGGACCTTCGACCGCGCGGACGGCGGGCGGTCCTTCAGTTTCAGCGGGTTGGATGCCCATTCAGCCTGGGAAAACGCCGGCATGCGCCGACTCGTGATCAACGGCGTCCTCTGGTCGGCGGGCATCGAAGTGCCGGCCGAGGGCGCGAAATGCGACGCCGACCAAGCGACAATCGATTCTTTTCTGACGCCGCGCGTGGCGCCTCCCCCGAAGTCCGCCGCGAAAAAACCGTGAACCGGCTCCGGCCCAGGCGAGGCGGCGATCAGAAGTGTTTGCAGAACCCGAGCGTGCCGATCCAGGAGCTGAGATCGAACTCGGCCCGCGCGTTTCCGGCGGACGCCGTCTGGGTGGGCACCCAGTCGTAGCCGCCGCCGGTTTCGAAAAGGAAGGTGCCGTCGTCGCTCAGGACGTAGGAAAGGGTCCCCCGGACGCTCGCGCCGACGACGAGGTCGGTGCCGCTGTCGGAGTCGCGTTGGCTCGCCAGGTGCGAGCCGTTGAGATACCAGTCCGTCCGGCTTTCGAGATCGTGGGAGATCACATTCAGCGTGGGACCCGCGCTCACCGAGAGGAAAAGGCGCGGGTTGAGCTGGCGCCGGGCTTCGAGGAGGATCGGGATCACGTGGGCGTCCACCTCGAGCGCGGCGGAGGACTCCGCCGAAATCACGGCGATGACGCGATCCATCGAGCCGTGGGAACCGAAGGTGCGCGGGTTCCGCACATACTCGACATCTCCCGGGCCGAATCCGCCGAAGGCATTGTAGTCGGCCGCGTCGTAAATCAAGCCGGTGGCGCCGGACGAGTTGTCGAAGGTCGGCGGAAATCCCGCGGGAACCCCGGCACTGGAGGTTGGGAAATCGTAGACGTAGGTGTAGCGGCTGTTTGTCTTCGTTTCCACCAGCGACTGGGTGGCGACGGTGCGGGTGCCGGTGGCGTGTTCGCTTTCCAGCCAGGACCAGCCGACCACGAGATCGACGAAGAATTCGTCGTCCTGAAAGAGGGTCCGTTGCAGCTCGACCAACGGGCTGACGACGACGGCGCTGTCGTCGACGGAAAACGGGCTGGGCCGGTAATGTTTCGCGTATTCGTAGGTGGTTCCGCCGCTGTGAAAGGTCACATGCCCGGCCGAATTAAAGTCGAATCCGGGAGCCTGCGGGATGCCATACTCGACCTGCGAAAGCGAGGCGACCGTGAAACTGGTGTCTCGATCCCGGATGGGGTGCCGATTGATGCCGACGGTGCCATCGAGGTAGGTGATGAAATCCGAGCCGCTGGTGGCGACCCCGACATCGCCCGGGCCGGAATTTCCGCGCCGCGAAAAAAGGCCGCTCCAACTGATCGGCGCGGGCGCATCGACCTGAAAACCGACATCGATCCGGCGAACCTGCGCGCCGGCGGTGACTGACCAACCCGAACCCGCGCCCGGCTCGGCTCGGGAACCGGGCGGAATGGCGGCGACAACGGCAACAGCGAGAATGCCGAGGCGTGGGAGGCGGTGCATGAGGGGCGGCATGGAAGGCGAATTCGATGACCGGAGAGGACGCCCATCCGGCAAGAAAAGAAGGGCGACGCAAAAATTCTCCGATAAGGAAATCGACCGGCCAATTAGAAGTTCGAACGCGTGAAAAGTCAAGCGCGGCGCAGACCGGATTTCGCGGTCGTTTCGGGGTCCCGATCCGGTCTTTGCCCCGAAAATATTCGCGTTATTCTATCGACTTGCCTTCGGGCGGATCGAACCCTTTTCCCGGAGAAATCAGCCAAACCCATGAGAAAATCGGCCATGCCCTTCACGATCGCCTTGGGGGCCCTGTTCTCGATGTTTCTCTGGGGCGGAAAGTCCGAGCCTTCGAAGAGCCGGGTGATCGGCATTCAACCGTTCGAAGGCATTCCGGAGGCCCATGTGGATGAAACGAAAGCCGCTCTGGAGAGATATTACCATTACACGGTCAGGGTCCTGCCGGAGCGGAAACTGCCGGAGGGGGCGTTTACCAACGTCAAATCTCCCCGGTATCGAGCCGACAAGCTCCTGCGATTCCTGGAGGAAATCCTCCCGGACGACTGCGATCACCTCCTCGGTCTGACTGCCAGTGACATTTCGACGACCAAGTACGAGGATTTCGAGACGAAACGGATCAAGGAACCCGCGTGGAAGTACGAGGACTGGGGGATCTTCGGACTGGGCCAGATGCCGGGACGCGCCTGTGTCGTTTCGACCTTCCGGCTGAAAGGCGGCGTGGACGAGGCGAAACTGCGGGAGCGCCTTCGCAAGGTGGCCTGCCACGAGATCGGGCACAATCTCGGGTTGCCCCACTGCGCCAAAAGCGAGAAATGCTTCATGCGGGACGGCGCCGAGAAAATCGCCACGGTCGACGCCGAATCCGAAGTTTTGTGCGAGCATTGCGCGGCAACGATCGGCGTGGCGGTGCGATAGCGAAAGAAGCGGATCTCGAACCCCTCCAAAGTTCCGCGAAAGAGACCGAGAAAGCTGGAATCGCGTGAGTTGAAAAAACCGCGCGCCGGCGTTCTAATGGCGGCCATGAAATCGACCCTCGCATTGATCACAATCCTCGCGGCGACCGCGGCCGTCTCCGCCGCCGACAACGAACCGCCGGCGGGCTTCACCGCGCTCTTCAACGGCAAGGACCTCTCCGGCTGGTATGGCTGGACCACGCGCGATCCCGCCGAACTCTGGGCCATGAGCCCGGAGGAACAGGCCGATTACAAGAAAAAGTCCACCGAGGGCGGCCTCACCGACGCCAAGGGCAACGACAAGGGCGATCACTTGACCGCCCACTGGAAGGTCGAGAACGGCGAACTGGTCAACGACGGCAAGGGCCTTTACCTGACCACCGACAAGGACTACGGCGACTTCGAGTTGATGGTCGACTACAAGATGCTTCCCCTCGGCGACAGCGGCGTTTACCTCCGCGGCATTCCCCAGGTGCAGATCTGGGACTTTACCGAAAAAGATGAGAAAGCCGTGTCCCTCGGCAAGCCCTTCGGGTCCGGCGGTCTCTGGAACAACAAGAATCCCGAGGGGAAGAATCCCCTCAAGCTCATGGACAAGCCGATCGGCGAGTGGAACCACTTCCACATCAAGATGATCGGTGAGCGCGTCACCGTGACCTTCAACGGCGAGGTGGTCGTGAACAACGCGGTGCTGGAGAACTTCTTCGCCAACCGAAAGGCCGGCTACGTCGCCTATGGCAAGCAGCCGGAACCGAAGGAGGGCTCCGGCGAGAAGGTCCCCAACGGGTGGATGCCGGACCCCATCTACGCCAAGGGACCGATCCAGTTGCAGACCCATGGCAGCGAGATCCGGTGGAAGAATGTGTATGTCCGCGAAATTTCCGCCGAGGAAGCCAATCGTGAGCTTTCCTCCCAAAATGATGAAGGCTTCACCGAATACGTGAACGGCAAGGATCTCTCCAACTGGCAAGGCGCGGTGGACAGCTATCAAGTGGTGGACGGCGCCATCACCTGCAAGCCCGGCAAGGGCGGCGACCTGCTGACCAAGGACGAATTCGAGAACGGCATCATCCGGGTCGAGTTCAAGCTCCCGCCCGCCGGCAACAACGGCATCGCCCTCCGCACCCCGCTGGGCGGCCACTCCGCGTCCGACGGCCTTGAGCTGCAGGTCATCGACAGCGACGGATACAACGCCAAGCAGGCCGCCGCCGGCAAGGCGGGACTCCAGCCCTATCAGTACCACGGTTCGCTGTATCACTGCGTCGGCGCGAAGCATGGATTCCTGCGTCCGGCCGGGGAGTGGAACTTCCAGGAAATCGAGGTCCAGGGTCAGAAGATCAAGGTCACCCTCAATGGCACCAAGATCCTCGACGCGGACATCGACACCTTCGACCGGAGCCAGATCGCCCATCCGCCGAAAGGCCTCGACCACACCAAGGGCTACATTGGCTTCGCCGGCCACAGCGACCCGGTCACCTTCCGCAGTTTCAAGGTGAAGAAATCCTGAGCCGCGCGGTTTGCTGAAGCTTTGAGATGCCCGCCACGCTGTGCGTGTGGCGGGCATTTTTTTACCCAAGCGAGTCGCTCGGGGTCGTTTTACGAGACTTTTACAAAGTCGAGACCGTCGTTTGACGCAAGCCGCCGCGTCTTGTGGAAAAGTGGCGGGGTCATGAAAACGCGATTTCTTTCTCTGCTCACCCTCGCCGCGGTTTTCACCGTGGGCTCGCCGCCACTCCCCGCTCAGGACACTGGCGGGACTCCAAAAAAACCGGCCGCGCCGAAAGCCGTTCCGTCCACACCCGATCCCGCCGCCGCTCCCGCGGAAAAGGCGAACGGTCCCTTCGACAAAAAGCCGTCGCCAAAGTCCGCGACCGGCCCAGCCACCGATCCCCTCGCGAATGCCGGAGATCCGAAGGTGTACACCAATATCGGCCTGCTCACCCAGTGGATCGATGTGAAGCGCGAAGTCTGGCAGGCCTGGCTCGACAAGAACCCGGTGCCGCTCGACGCCACGCCGCTGCGGAAAGTGGTCGAGACCTGGATCGCGGCGGGGGACGCCGAACTGGCGGAGACGACGTTGGTGATGGGGCGACCGGACATGCGGGCCTTGGTCGAGTCGTTTCGTTCGGTGTGGTATCCTTCGGAATTTGAGCCGGGAGCGGACTCTTTGCCGTTTCCGTCTGCTTGGGATACGCGCAATGTCGGAGCCAGGATCGAGTTCGATCCGATTCTGGAGGGCGATCGCAGCATCTCCATGGCGGCGGCCTTGGAGCGCGTCGACTACCGGGGGGAAAGCCCACCCCGACCCGAGGGGGCCGGCGTGGAACCGACAGACATTCGATGGCCTTTGTTCGTCTCCCAATCGGTCACTGCCGACGGCCGGTTCGAACCCGACCAGTGGGCGTTGCTCGGAGCGGAGACGCCTCTCGACCGTCGGCAGACGCACCTCACCCTCATTTTCGTCAGGCCCTTGGCGGACTCTTTCGAAGACCCGGGTGGCAAGGCTCCGGAGGTGGCCCAGGGTGTGTTTAGGTTCGAGTGGATCGAGGCGGACCAGATTTCCCTGAATGCGTGGCTCGGCAAGCCGCTCGCCGACTTGCGGCGCGCCGCCTTGGAAGGAGGCGCGAAGACACTCGAAACTCGCATACTGCGGTGCCGGAGCGGGAACCGGGCCAAAGTGGACGCGATCGAGGAAATCATCCGCCCAACCGAGTTCGATGAGAAGGGCGCGGGAAATTTTTCGTCACAGGTCGCAATGGAAACCTACAACATCGGTATTTCCGTCGAGATTGACCCGACTTTCGAGCCCTCCGGCAATGCGGTGGTGGTCAATCTCGCGCCCGAGTGGACCACCCATCATGGCGAGGCGGTGCATCATCGGCAATTCATCGACGGCGAATGGAAGCCCGACGTGACCTCGCCGATTTTTTATACCATGAAGACCACCACCCAACTCGCCGTGCCGCTCGACACGCCAATGCTCGTCGGTGTGATGTCTCCGCCCAACGCGGAAGGCTGGATCGATGCGTCGCGCAAGGTCATGCTGTTCCTGACAGTCTCGCGTTGATGCGGTGCCGTGAATTGTGAGAGACTGCCCGCCAATGCGCCAACTCCTTCCGCGTCCCCCGGTTCTGTTGTTCGCCGTCGCGGCCCTTGTCGCGGCGGCGATCGCCTGGGGTGGCGTGTCGCTGGCAAAACGGGAGCGCTTCGAACGAATCGAACTCGACCGCGGCAGCCTGGGGATCGTTGGCCGACAGTTGCAGGAAAAGCTCGACACCCTCGAAGCCGAGTATGAAGAGAAACTCGAGTCCCTGTGCCGCTCGGACCTCAACGACCGCTTCACCCTTAGCGATGCGGTCGATGCCGTGGTGGGTGTCCGGCAGTTCTCGACTCTGAATCTCGCCGGCAAAGTCGATGTCCACCTGCTGGCGGGTGACGTGGCAGAGGACGACGCCGAGGTGCCGCTTCCCGTCTTCGACCCCGACCATCTGCCGCTGGGGCGACGACGCGCCGTCGAGTTTTCCGGCCGCGAGGCTTTCGGGGGAGGCGTCACCCACGCCCGAGGCTGGGTGGATGCGCCGGATGGGACTCTGTTCTATTTCTGCAATGTTTCGGATTCCCGCACCACGCTGCTGCTGATCGACCGCGCCGCCGCCGCCGCCTCGGTCGAGGCGTGGCTCGCGTCCTGGATGGAAGAAGCCTTGACGGCGAATGCCCAAAAAGAAGGAGGCGACGCCGTGGCGATCGATGGTCGCCTGGCGGCATCCGCCGGAGTCGTGCCCGACCGCGCCGCCGATGTGGCCATGCAACTCCGGTTTCGTTTCGGCGACTGGCAGATCCGCTCCTGGGATCCCCGGCGGCGGATCGTGGAATACGACCGCGGGCTCCTGACGGGCGCCAGTTTGCTCGCGATGTTCGTCCTGATCGCGGCCGGGGCGGGCACCCTCTATCTGAACCGAGCCCTGCGCGTCGCCGAACAACGCGTCTCCTTCGTCAACCGCGTCTCGCACGAGCTGAAGTCGCCCCTGACCAACATCCTGCTCAACACCGACCTCGCCGCCGATGGGGCCGACGCCGCCGGCCGCCGGCGACTCGGCATGGTGGCCGAGGAGACGCGGCGACTCTCCCGTCTCATCGACAATGTCCTCACCTTTTCCCGGAGCGAACGCGACGCGATCGAACTGGAGACCGGTCCCGTCGCGCTGCGGCCCTTGATCTCCGACATCGCCGAGCAATTCCGGCCATCCTTTGAGCGGCGCGGACTTTCCCTATCCATGGAGGGGCCGGAAACGATCGCCGCGACCGCGGACGCCGACGCCCTGACGCAAATCCTGGGCAACTTGCTCTCCAATGTCGAGAAATACGCCGCGTCGGGAGGTGTCGCCCGCATCGAGGCGAGCATCGAAGGAAGCGAGGCCATGGTGCGCGTCAGCGATCACGGCCCGGGGATTCCTCGCGGCGAGTGCGAGCGAATCTTTCTGCCATTCCGTCGGCTCGACGATCGGCCCTCCGAGGGTTCCAGCGGCACCGGGCTCGGGCTCGCCATCGCCCGCGACCTCGCCGAGCGGATGGGCGGGACCTTGCGGTTGGTTTCGCCGGTTAGCGGCGAGTCCGGCGCCTGTTTTGAATTGCGGCTGCCGTTGGATGCCGTCAACGACACGGAAAACGTGATCGACTTCCCCGAGACTCGCGCCTCATGACCATTCTCATCGCCGAAGACGATCCTGTGACTCGAGAAGCGGTCGCCGCCTGCCTGAACGGCGAGGGCTTTGCCACCGTGCTCGCCGCCGACGGGTGCGAGGCGCTGGAACGGTGGCGCCGCGAACCCTTCGATCTGGTGTGCCTCGACATCATGATGCCCGGTCTCGACGGCTACGAAGTCTGCCGAAAAATTCGCGCCGAAAACGAGAGCGTGCCCGTCGTCTTTCTGTCGGCAAAAAACGAGGAAATCGATGTGGTGGTTGGCTTGGAACTCGGCGCCGACGACTTTGTCCGCAAGCCCTTCGGCCGTCACGAATTGCTCGCGCGGGTCCGGTCGGCCCTCCGTCGTGCTTCCGGTTCATCCGCCAAGGCCTCCCGCCCGCGCGAATCGTTCGCGATGGGAACGCTGACCGTGTTTCCCAAAGAGCTGCGCGCGGAACGGAAAGGCGTCGAGATTGAACTGACACCCCGCGAGGTTGCGATCCTCGCCCTGCTCCACGAGCGCCGCGGCGAGGCCGTGCATCGCGACGACCTGCTCGACCGCTGCTGGGGCCTCGATTACTACCCCGAGTCCCGCACTCTCGACCAGCACATCGCCAAGCTGCGGAAAAAGATCGGCGACGATCCGGCCGAGCCCGCCATCGTCGAGACCGTTCGCGGGGTGGGTTACCGTTTCCGCTGACTCAACAGGGTTAGGTCAACGACCCAACCCTGTTGGGTCGGCGGATTTCGCCTCACTCCGCGGGATGGACAATCGCCCGGCGCCCGCTTATACCCGTGGCAGGCATCGCCAATCTATCCAAAATGAAACTTCCAATCCGAATCATTCTCTTCTCCAGCCTTCTCGCCTCCTTCGCCTCGGCGGCGGACCGGAAACCGCTCCAAGTCTACATTCTCGCCGGGCAGTCGAATATGCAGGGACACGCCCAGGTCCGCACCTTCGAGCACATCGGAATGGATCCGAAAACCGCTCCCATGCTGTCCGAAATGCAGAATCCGGATGGCACGCCGAAGGTGTTGGAGGACGTCTGGATTTCATCGATCGGCTGCGCCGACTCGGAGCAGACCGGGAAACTCACCGCCGGCTTCGGTGCCAGCGCGGGCGGTCCGAAGATTGGCCCGGAGTTCACGTTCGGGATCACGATCCAGAAATTCACCGACGCGCCGGTCCTCCTCATCAAGACCTCCTGGGGCGGGAAAAGCCTGAACACCGACTTCCGGCCGCCCAGCGCCGGAGCCTATGAATTCAACGAGAAGCAGCTCGAGACTTTCGCGAAGCAGGGCAAGGATCTCGCGGCGATCAAGGCGGAGAAAGCCGAGGCCACGGGCCATTACTACCGGCTCATGATGGATCACGTGAAATCCGTCCTGGCCGACCTCAAGCGCGTGGTTCCGGACTACGATCCCGCCCGGGGACATGAGCTGGCCGGCTTTGTGTGGTTCCAGGGCTGGAACGACATGGTTGACCAGGGATCCTATCCCGACCGCGACAAGCCCGGCGGCTATGACGCCTACAGCGAAGTGATGGCCGACTTCATCCGCGACGTGCGCCAGGATCTGGGGACGCCGAAATTGCCCTTCGTCATCGGCGTGCTCGGGGTGGGAGGTCCGGTCGCGGCGTATGGCCCCGACCAGCAGCGTTACAAGGCCACCCACCAGAACTTCCGCTCGGCCATGGCGGCTCCGGCCCAACTGCCCGAATTCAAAGGGAACGTGGCGGCCGTCCTGACCGAACAGTATTGGGACGCCGAGTTGACCCTGTTGAGAGGGAAGGAAAACGCCCTCAAACAGGAAGCCAAAAAGCGCGCCAACGAGGGCAAACTGAAACCCGCCGAAGAGCGGGCGATTTTCGAAACCTTGCGCGCCGAAGGCCTCACCGAACACGAGCGGGAGATCCTCGAAAAGGGCGTCTCCAATCAGGAGTACCACTACCTCGGGTCTGCCAAGATCATGGCCGGGATCGGCAAGGGCTTTGCCGAGGCGATGGGGAATCTCAAGGGTCTCAAGCCAACGAATCCATGAGATCGAAGCCCTTACTCCGGTCGAGTGCCGCTCTTGCCGCGGCCTTCCTTGGTTTCGCTATCTCCTCCCCGGCGGCGGGACCCAAAGGCGAAATGGCTAATCCCGATTTCACCCGGGGCGAGCCCATCCCCGAAGGAGCAACCCACGACTGGAACCTCGGTCCGACGGGTGCCCGCGGATGGATTTACACCAACAAGCTGGAAACGACGGAGGCTCGGCAAGTCTTCGTCACCCAGGTGGAAAAAGGGTCGCCCGCCGACGGCTCCCTTGAGAAGGGGGATGTGATCCTCGGCGTCGTGGGTGTCCCATTCAGCTATGATCCACGCACGGAACTGGGCAAGGCGATCGGCGAGGCCGAGGTGAACGAAGGGGCGCTCCGACTGCTTCGATGGCGGAACGGAAACACCGAGGAGATCGTGGTGCGACTTCCAGTGCTCGGCCGTTACAGCCCGACAGCCCCTTTCGACTGTCCCAAGTCTCAACGCATTCTGGAACAGGGCTGCGAAGCCCTCGCGCGGAACCTGAAAGCCAAACCCGACGCGGGAAACGAAATCACCCGCTCGCTCAATGCGCTAGCCCTGCTGGCCAGCGGCCGGGAAGAGTATCTCCCCTTGGTGCGCCGCCAGGTCGAGAAGGCCGCGAAGTTCTCGGACCCGGAGCGCAAAACTCTCCATTCGTGGCTTTACGGACCGGTCAACCTCCTCCTTGCCGAATACACCCTGGCCACCGGAGACCGGGCTTTCCTTCCGGACATGGAACGGATCACCATGGAAATCGTCCATGGCCAAAGCGCGGTGGGTTCCTGGGGGCATCGATTCGTCCCGAGCGGGAGCGACGGCCGTCTCGGTGGTTACGGCATGATGAACGCCCCCGGCCTGCCCTTGACCGTTTCCCTGATCCTCGCCCGCGACGCGGGGATCCGGAATTCCGAATTGGACGAAGCCATCGCCAAGAGCCTGCGAATGCTCCGTTTCTATGCGGGGAAAGGAAGCGTGCCCTACGGCGATCATCATCCCTGGATCCAGACCCACGATGACAACGGCAAGAACGGGATTGCCGCGTTGATGTTCCATCTCGTCGACGACGTCGAGGCGGCCTCATTCTTTTCCCGAATGAGCGTGGCCTCATACGGCGCGGAACGGGACACCGGACACACGGGGAATTTCTTCAACCTGCTCTGGGCCATGCCCGGAGTGGCGCTGTCCGGTCCCCATGCGAGCGGTGCGTGGATGAAGGAATACGGCTGGTACTACGATCTGGCGCGGCGTTGGGACGGTTCCTTCCTTCACCAGGGAGCGCCGGAGGCGAAACCCGACAAATACGGCGGCTGGGACGCCACCGGCGCCTACCTTCTTGCCTATGCCCAACCACTGGGCAAGATACTCCTCGCGGGGAGGAAGCCCAGCATCGTCGCTCCGGTCGATCCCGCCGTCGCCGCGAACCTGATCGAGGATGGGCAAGGCTGGAGTCCCCGGCTAAAGCACTCCAGTTATGCCAATCGGACGGAAGAACAGCTCTTCGCCGGCTTGGCGAGCTGGTCGCCCGTCGTTAGGGAGCGATCCGGCCTTTCCCTCGCGGAACGCAAGGGCGATGTCTCGGCCCGCCTCATCGAGATGCTCGAAAAGGGTGACCTGTTTTCGCGTCTCGGTGCCTGCCAGGCCTTTGCCGCGCTCGGCCCTCGCGGAGCCCCCGCGGTTCCGTCCCTGAGAAAAACTCTCCAAGCGGAGGACCTCTGGTTGAGGATCAAGGCGGCGGACGCGCTGGCGAGCATCGGAGACGCGGCGATGCCCGCCGTCCCGGAACTTCTCGCGCTGCTGGCGACAGGCGCTTCGGATGCCGACCCGCGTGGCATGCAACAGCGTTACCTTTGCTTCGCCTTGTTCGATCGCCGAGACGGGTTGTTGAAACGTTCCCTCGAGGGTGTCGACCGGGAGGCGCTTTTCGCCGCCGTTCGCGCCGGACTCCGGAATGAGGATGGCCGGGCCCGTGGTGTCATTGGATCCGTTTACCGGCAGCTTACCTACGAAGAAATCGAGCCGCTGCTGCCCTCGATTCGCCAGGCGGTGATCGACCCGGCCCCCAGCGGCATCATGTTCGCCGACGGCATTCGCCTGAGCGGCCTCGAAGTGCTCGCCAGGCACCGGATCGAGGAGGGAATGACGCTTTGTCTGGACACCATGGAGATCGACCGTTGGGGCAAGGCAAACCGGATCAAGAAGAGTCTCGAAGCCCTCCAACTCTATGGCGCCGCCGCCAAACCTCTCCTTCCCCGTCTCGAGGAACTCGAAAAACAACTCGGAGCGCATCCCGAAGCGAAAAGCCTGCGGACTGAAATCGATCTGGTTAGGAAAACGATGGACGCGATTCGATCGGATCCGACTCCACCGTCCCTGCGATCCCTGGACTCTCCGAGATAAGGCCAATCCTCGTTGCTATCCCCTCTCCCCATGTCGAGACACCGCTCCAGCGTCCTCCTTGCCGCCGTGGCTGCCTTGGCCTTCGAGATGGCGCCATTCGCGGACGCGCAGATTCGTCTCCCCTCCCTGGAGCGTAGCCAGATCGACAACCAACTGGCGGGAAGAATCCTGATCCAGGAACTGAACTGTGTGGCCTGCCACGAATCGGCCTCGGCCGACCTCGCCAGCGGTTCCCGCAAAGCCCCACGCCTGGCGGGCGTGGGAGCGCGGGTCCAACCCGGTTTTCTGCGAAACTTCCTGGCCGACCCGCATGCCGCCAAGCCCGGAACCCTGATGCCCGATCTGCTCGATGGTCTCAAGGGGGAAGATCGGACCGCGGCGGCCGAAGCGATCACCCACTACCTGATTTCCTTGGATCAAGGTTCAAACGCCTTTTCCCTCCAGGCGCCCGACGCCGTGGCGGCGGAGCGCGGTGAGGCGTTGTTTCACTCCGTCGGTTGCGTCGCCTGCCACTCTCCTCGCGATCCGGAGGGAAAGGAAACCTTGAGAGAATCATCGGTTCCCCTCGGGGACCTTGAAGGGAAATATTCGATCCGGACCTTGGTGGCATTTCTCCAGAGGCCCCATGAGACGCGCCCCTCCGGGCGGATGCCGGACCTCGGGCTGGCCAGGCCGGAGGTGGAACGAATCGCTCACTACCTCTTGCGTGGGACGAAGGTTCCCGGTCACCTGACCTACACGTTGTGGCGCGGAAAAGTCTGGGAGGGACTGGAGGGTGACGTGGAACGGGAGCGGGCCGGACAAGTCGATGACTTCTCGCTGGAGCCGTTCGCCGCAGGCGGCAAGGTCCCCCAACACACCGCCATTCGGTGGGAAGGCCACCTGCATCTCGACGCACCGGGGAATTATACTTTTTACCTGGAAATGAATGGAGGCAGCCTGCGTCTCAACCGTGCCGCGGTAATTGACGAGGCGCCCAGCAATCGCCGCGGACCGAAGAAACTGCAGGGCACTGCCACACTTCACGCCGGCTGGAACCCAATCGAACTCACCTACTTCCACACCGGCAGGGAACCCCGGCTCCGTTTCGAAATGGAGGGGCCAGGATTTCCCCGGGATACAATTCCATCGGCAAGGCTGTCCATCTCGGAAGAGCCGATCCCGGCTTTCCAACCGCTTTCACCGCGCCCGGATCTCGCGGCCCGGGGTCAGGATCTTGTCAAACGACTAAACTGTGCCCGTTGTCATGACGACCTGAGGGAAAAGGCGCCGCCCGAGTCAATTTTCCCCGCCTTGGCCAAACTCGATCCGGCAAAGGGATGCCTCGAAGAATCACCCGGACCGGTAGTGCCGCGCTTCGACCTGAGTGCCAGGCAGCGGGATCTGATCCGGACAGCGCTTCCCGTCGTCGAAACCGAGATGATCACCGACGCACAGGCGATCGACAGTTCCCTGGTCGCCTTCAATTGCCTCTCGTGCCACGAACGCAAGGGGCTCGGCGGCATCGATCCGTCGCGGGATGCCTATTTTACGGGCACACGGGAGGCGCTCGGGAACCAAGGACGGATTCCGCCTCCATTGACCCAAGTCGGGGCCAAGTTGACGACGGGATGGATGGCTGAAGTGCTGTTCCGCGGGGGCAGGCAACGCTCCTACTTGAACACCCGAATGCCGCAGTTCGGGGAAGCCAATGTCGGTCACCTGGTGGATCGGTTCGACCGCGTCGACAGGCTGGAGGCGGCGGCCATCCCGAAGACCGTCGACATCCAGGAATCCAAAGAGGCCGGCTATTCGATGATGGGAGTCGAGGGTTTCAGTTGCATCGCCTGCCACGATTACAATGGCCAGAAATCCGCTGGCGCCGGCGCCCTCGATCTGGTCGATGTCACCCGGCGCCTGAAGAAGAACTGGTTTCACCTCTACCTGAGGGAACCTCAACGGTTTCACCCGACGGTGATCATGCCCAGCTACTGGCCCGGAGGGCAATCGATGCGGAAAGAACTGCTCGGTGGGGATCCCGGACGGCAGATCGAGGCGCTTTGGACCTACCTGGAAGATGGTCGCCGCGCCAGGCCGCCCGTCGGCCTGTCACGCCAAGCCAACGAACTGAGAGTCGCCGACGAAACCGTGATGTGCCGGGGCCGCGGTTCAAACGCCGGCTTTCGGGGCATCGGGGTAGGCTACCCTGAGAGGATCAGCCTCGCTTTTGACACCGAGGAGATGGCGCTGCGGTTGCTCTGGAAAGGCGAATTTGCCAACATCGACAACGGCTCCTTCAGCCCGCGCGGCAGTGACCGGATCGAATTCCCCCCCGGCATTCCCTTCCATCGCCTGGGCTCCATGGACGAGGATTGGCCTTACAAGGGGAAAACCGACCATGCCTTCCCTCAGGATCACGGTTATCAGTATCTCGGTTATGAATTGGACCGGTCCAAACGGCCCGCCTTCCGATATCGCTACGGCGAGGTGAACCTCTCCGACAAGTTCGAAGACCGCCTGGACGGGCAAGGGAACGCGTTTTTCCATCGCACCTTGACCTTCTCCACCACCTCATCAGCCGAACCCTTCTTCTTCCGCGTCGCCTCGGGAAGGCAAATCGAAAAAGCGAGTGGTGGATGGAAGATCGATCGGCTGACCATTCGGCTTGGAAACGGAGTGAAAGCCCAGATTCGGGAAGGCGATCCCGGAGAGCTGCTCCTGCCCCTGACCTTGCCCGCAGGAGAAACTGTCATTGAAATCGACTACCAATGGTGACTATCGCCCGACAATTCGCCGCTTCCCAGGTGGCTGGACGAATCTCGACGATGCAAGCGGCAATCCAGGCGGCACATTCAACCCTGTCAGGTCGTCGACATGACAGGGTTGAGTCGCCATTTCCAGCGGTATTTCGTCGCCCGATTGATGCCAATACCGAATCTGTTCAGAAAAGGCTCGAAACCTCCCCGGACAAACCCGATCCCCGGACAAACCCGATCCCCGGACAAACCCGATCCCCGGACGAACCCGATCACCGAACGAACCCGATTTACCGAACGAACCCGATCACCGGACGAACCCGACCCAACGACGAATGCCAACGGCATTCCGGACGACAGCCCGGGGTTCTTGAACCCCGGGTCAATGTGCCTCAACATCGGTGAACTCCAACGGAGTTCCGCCAGTTCAGCCCGCCATGCCCCAATCGCTCGACAACGTCCTCATCCACGTCATTTTTTCGACAAGAGAACGCATGCCATTTCTCTGCGACTGCGATCTCCGCCGCAAGACCCATGCCTACATGGCCGGGGTCATTCGGAAACTCGGATGCGCGCCGATCCAGATCGGCGGGGTCGCGGATCACGTCCATCTCCTCGTCGCGATCTCACGGACGATCACCATCGCGGATTTCGTCAAGGAAACGAAGCGTGCCACGACAGATTGGTTAAAGAACGGCGATCCGGAAGTGCCGAATTTTCATTGGCAGCGGGGATACGGCGTTTTTTCGGTTTCGGAGTCGGCCCGGGATGAAGTGACACGCTACATTGCCTCGCAGGAGGCTCATCACCGGAGGACGGATTACCAGTCCGAGTTCCGAAAGTTTTGCGAGAAACATGGATTGGAAATTGACGAGCGCTATGCGTGGGACTGAACTATTTCGAAGGATCCGGTCGGAAACGCATCCTCCAGACCAGCGCAATCCCCTTGGGATTGGCGAAAACCGGGAATGCACCGACCCGGGGTTCGAGAACCCCGGGCTTTCCTCCGGAACGCCTTCGGCGTTTTCCCGTCACGGCCGTATCCTAACTCTTTGGAGCCCGAGGTCTCAGTGCGACGTTTTGAAGCGGCCCCTGAACGGGTTCTCTCGCGAGAAGGATGCCCGCTTAACGGCACCGGCTGCAAGGCTGTCTTCCGCGTTCTCGGGGATCGCATTCATCTCCTTCGTATTTTCCCGGATCGGTGGCCTGTCCGCCGCCGCAATCTTTTCGCGCCGCTCTCGACTTCGAGTTGGATTTGTCCTTCTCTTGCTCGGCGCGACGCCGCCAGCCTCCGCCCAGGAGGAGGACCTCGGCGCCATGTGGGGAACGGCCGAGGCGGAAGCGAAATACTATCCCATCGTGGATGTCCCCATTCCCCCAACGGTGCCGATGCAGCCGGGAAGTTTCGAAATCCTGCCCGACGGTCGGCTCGCGGTCGGGACCCGGCGCGGCGACATCTACTTCGTCTCCGGCGCCTTCGAGACTCCGCCGAATCCCGTTTTTCAGCTTTTCGCCAGCGGTCAGGACGAGATCTTCGGGATGTCCTGGCGCGACGGTTCGCTCACCATCACCCAGTTCGGCGAGGTGACACGGCTGACTGACACCGACGGCGACGGCCAGGCGGATCGGTTCGAGACGCTGACCAACCACTGGGGCTATGCCGAGGGTCACGAGTTCGCCTTCGGCTCCAAGCACGATCCGGACGGCAATATCTGGGTGGCCCTTGGCCTGAGCGGCTCCTACGAATCCCATAATCTCTTCCGCGGCTGGGCTGTCAAGGTTACCCCGGAAGGGAAGATGATCCCAGTCTGCAGCGGACTGCGCAGCCCAGCCGGCGTCGCCGCCAACTCGAGTGGCGTGATGTTCTGCATCGAAAGCCAGGGACCCTGGAACGGCTCGTGCTCCCTGAAACACCTCAAGCCCGGCGGTTTCCTCGGACATCCAGCCAGCTACAACTGGTATCCCTTTGTCGAGGGAATGGAAGCCCCGGCACTGGAGCCGAATTCGAGTTCGCGGATTGCGATCGAAAAGAAGCGGGTCCGGGAACTGGTTCCCCCGGCGGTCCTGTTCCCCTACATCAAGATGGGCCGATCCATCTCTGGCTTTCGACTCGACCAGACCGGCGGGAAGTTCGGTCCCTTCGAAGGCCAGTTCTTTCTTGGCGACTACACCCTGAGCCTCATCCTTCGGGCCACGACTGAGGAGGTCAACGGCGTCTGGCAGGGAGCCTGCTACCCCTTCCGCGAGGGACTCGCCACCGGGATCATGAACGTCGAGTTCACTCCGCAAGGTCAACTCATCGCCGGGGGATTCACGACCAACCGACAGTGGCCGGTCCGTGGCGAATCGCCCTTCGCCATCCAGCGGATCGACTGGACCGGCGAAGTTCCCTTCGAGATCCGGGAGATCAACATTCGCCCCTCCGGATTCCGGGTTTCCTTTACCCGTCCCGTCGATCCGGATACGGCGTCCAAATCGGCGGCCTATTCACTTTCCACCTACACCCACATCTATTCCGCAGGTTACGGCAGCCCCGAAGTCGATCAAACCACGCCACGAGTGGTGAAGGCTGAAGTCTCCGCCGACGGCCTGGAGGTGAACCTGACGATCGAGGGCATTCAGGAAGGACACATCCACGACTTTGACCTTTCGGCGCTCCGGGATCGGGAGGGACACCGACTCCTGCATGCCAAGGCATACTATACCGTCAACGAGATTCCCTCCGGAAACCGGCAGTGAGTGGGATCAGGGCGAAACGGAACACGCTTCCCGTCGCCCCCCCTCACTTGGCTTCGTCGGCCCGCTTCTTCTCCCCCGCCGCCTCCAGCATCTTGCGGACGCGCTCGTTTTCTTTTTCCAGAGCGGCCGGAGGAACGGGCGTGGGTTCGAAGGCAGGATCCGCCACAATGATTTCCTCCTCGGGAATCTCGCGCATTCGGAGCTTGCGAAACCAAACGTCGGCACCGTGGTCCTGAAGCCAGAGTTTCCCACCACGATCAGCCAAATCAGCGCCCCGGATGCGAAGCAGCTCGATCTCCTTGGCCCACTTCGGGTCGGTGTAGTCGAAGGAGAGGACCCGCTCGCCGTTGAGCCAATGCTCGATCACCGTCCCCTTGCAGAGGACGCGGCCGGTATTCCATTCGCCGAAGGGCTTCGTCGCGTCCTTCGAGGGGGCCATGCAGAAGAAGAGCGAGGCGGCGGCCTGACGGGGATTCTCGCCATAGGGGCTGTTCACGTTGTCGAGCACTTGGTATTCGTACTGGCGAGGCCGGTAATAAACGCCGCTGTTGCAGCCCTTGGAGACTTTCCACTCGAAGCGCAGCTCGAAATTGTTGGGAACGAGGCTCTTCGTGTAGGTCAACGAACCGCCTTTCGCCTTGCGGTAAAACGCGCCATCCTCAATGACCCAGTTGCCCGCCTGCTCCCAGTCCGTGAAAGTCTTCCCATCGAACAAGGAATCGAATCCGCCGGAATTGACCCGCGATATGATCACCTCCTTCGTCTTTCGCTGGATCGAATAGAGGACACCCTCCTGACCCGGCGACCGGTCCCAGGCAAAGGCCTGGCCGGCGGCGCTGATGGCGATGGTGTCACGCCAAATCAGCTCGTCACCTGACTCGGGGACGTCGAGGACGTAGAGCTCGCGCGCGTCGTGACCCGTCACGAACAGGTTCCCTCCGGGACCGAAACTCCCTCCCGAGGCGCTGTTTCCCCCGAAGCGCTCAATGAGCGCGGCAGGAAAGGTCCACGACTGCAGCGGTTTCCAGTCGGCATCGAAGCTCATTACGCGCGACAGGGCGGGGTCGCTGGTCTTGCGGTAGTGGGCGAAACAGGCGAACCAAAGGCCATCGCGCCGATCCACCCAAGTCAGGGAACCCGGGGGATTCTCAAAATGATGGGAATCGATGTGCCGCAGGGTCGCCGTGTCCCAGATCTCGACGGAACTTTGTTCAGGCCGAACCGGGAAATTGGAATGGGCGCAGTAGAGCTTTCCTTCGAAAACCACACCCGCGTTGAGATGCTTGAGGTGCCCCCCTTTCTCGTCCTCCCATCCGGCCACGCGTTCTCCCGTGTCCTTGCGGTATTTCCCTATGGCCCGGTTGGTGATGGCGTAGAAGCATTCCGCGTCCACCGCGACACCTTGATTGGCCTCCGCGGCGGGAAAGCGGCGCCACTCGGCGTGGTGCCAGTCGTCAGTGGGTTCCCCTCCCGAGAGCGTTCCGACCCAAGCCTCGGCCGCCACACCAATGGAAAAGATGATTCCCACCAAATTGGGGAAAGAAGTGGGATTCTGAATCGCGCTCATTGAAAAAAGGTGACGCCTAAATTCAGCCCCGGATTCCCTGCCTTGTCGAGGGCGGCAACGCGCTGAAAAAACAAACATCTCACCCAGGCGTTTCTACGCGATGATCCCGTGCGCCACCTGGCAGGTCGTGTCGAAGCCGACGCCGTTGTGCTCTAGTTTCCGAAAGTCGAGGCCGCACATCCACAGCATGGTGGCGTGGAGATCACGGACGTGGACGGGACTCTCGACGGCGGTGAAGCCCTGCTCGTCAGTGGCACCGTGGGCATGGCCTCCCTTCACCCCGCCGCCGGCCATCCACCAACAAAAGGCGCTCCCGTTGTGGTTCATGTGACCGGGTCCGCCCCGGCCCATTTCGCCGCCCCACACGACCAGTGTCTGGTCGAGCAGGCCGCGCTCCTTGAGGTCGGTGATGAGACCGGCCAGCGGTTGGTCGCAGGCGAGGCTGAGTTTCGGCAATGCCTCCCTGACCTGCGCAGGCGTGTGGGTGTCCCAATCGCCCCGGCCACCTGGCACTCCGACCGAAGGCACGAGGATAAAGCGAACTCCGCGCTCGGCGAGTCGCCGGGCGAGCAGCAGTTTGGTTCCGGTGCTGCGCGTCTCCTGCGGATCGAGACCATACCGTTTTCGCATCCGCGGATCGGCACTTTCCCGGGCGAGGTCGAAGGCCTCCGGCGCGGCGCTCTGCATCCGATGGGCGGTGAAAAAGGATTCGGTCCGGGCATTTAGTTCCTCGAAGCGCGGATGTCGGGCGGTGAAACCGGCGTTCATCCTCCGCAGTTCTTCGAGCCAGCGCACTTGAGAGCCCTCGTCGAGTGGGCTGTCGAGATTCGCCACCGGTTTGACCAGATCATTTACCACCTGCGCCTGCAAGGCTGGTGGCAATCCACCCGCGCCGATGGATCGAGCGCCGCCGTGAACCTCGCCGTCGCTGGCGGCCCACTTGTCGCCGTCGACCCGACCAGTGAGGAGCACGTGCCCGGGCAGGTTGGGATTCCCCGTTCCCAGTCCGTAAAGCATCCAGGCGCCGAGGCTCGCTCCGGCTTTGCTGGCGCCGGTGAAAATGTGGATGCCGGCTTCGTTGTGCGAGGCCACCGCGCCATATCCGGAACGAATGAGGCACAACTCATCCGCCACCCCCTGCAGGTGGGGAAAAAGGTCGCTGATTTCGAGTCCGGATTGGCCCGATCGGGAGAATTTCCACGGGTAAAGCGAGGGATCGGCGACCCGCTTAGGCCGATCGAAGGTATGGGCTTGCGACGGCCCGCCTTTGCAATAGTAGAAAATGATGCTTTTGACCTTCCCCGGATGATGCGGCGCCTTCGCGGCTCCGTATAGGCCGGCATCGTCCGCCCAGAGGGAACCGGTGGCGAAGATCCCGGGTGCGGCGGCGATGCGGGTGACGAAACGGCGACGGGAGATCATGGCTCGGTAGGTTCGACAGGAATTGCGGAATTCTTTCCTTATAGTTGGCAGATTCGTTCTGAAAGAAAACGACAAAGGCGTTTCGGATCATAGCCTGGGGTTCTGCCGAACCCCAGGGTTCGATTGACTGGAACGAGAGGCAAGCCTGAAGGGCTTGCGGAAGATTGACGTCAAACCGCCGACTCCGGAACCTCTTCGAGGTTCGGCCGGATCTCTCGGTGTCGTCCCCAGGGTAGCCTGTCGGCAACCCTGGGCTACCTTCCAAAATCCCGTTGGGATTTCTTTCATCGATTCAATTTGGCGGTTAACCAGAAATTTTTCCTACTCCAGGTAGATCGCCTCGTTGGCGCAGAGGAGTAAACCGGCGAACTCAAGCACCTCACTCCGCGGATCGGGCTTGCCGGATGCGGCGCGACATCGTTCGACAAAGGCCAGTGCCTGTTCGGATTCCGCGGGGGTGGGTGGGCGTTGAAAGATCGCGAGGCAGAGAGCTTCGAGAGAATCGGCGAGGGACGCATCCGCTTTCACACCCAGCCGTTCGATCAACTCGCCGGCAAGACCCATGGCCGCCTCGGGATGATTCATCATGAACAGCGCCTGGGTGGCTGTGATCGAGACGACACGCCGTTCGGTGAGATCGTAGGGAGAAGGAGCATCAAAGTGCCTTGCGATTTCCGCGTCCCGAATCGGTCCTTCGACCCGCTTTCCGGTCCGCCACCATGAGACCGTGTTGGCGACCGCCTCGTAATCGAGACGCCGGACATTTTGGCGGGCGAAGAGGCGATTCGGCCCATCTTTCGAGAAAACTGAATCCTCCACGGCGGTGCCCCGGCGATAGGCCTCGCTGAGCACGATCCGCCGAAGCAGCCGTTTCATCGACCAACCCTCGCGGACGAACTCGGCCGCCAAGCCGTCGAGCACCTCGGGCAGTTCCGGCGATTCGCCGAGCCGGCCGAGTTCCTTCGGGGACCGGCAGAGTGCCTCGCCGAAAAGCTGAAGCCAGGCGCGATTCACCGCGGTGCGGGCCACCAAGGCCGCCTGAACCGACTCCGGCGCCGTCAGCCACTCCGCCAGTTGCAGCCGCCCGCTGCCTTTGGCGGTCCCGTCCGACTCGCCGAAGAATACCGGGGTACCGCGCGTGACAAGTTCATCCGGATAAAGAACATCGCCGCGGTCGAGGAGACGCGAATCGCCGATGAACCAGGGATGCAGAAACACGCGGTTCGCGTTGTCGGAATTGAACTGCAGTCCCTCCGCCTTCGCTTTTTCATCGAAGGGAGCCAGATCCTCCGCCCGCCGCAGGCCGCCATCCACGCGGACATAGAGGTAGCCCGGTCTCGGGGTCACCCACGGCTGGTCAGGATTCGCGGGAAGCACGGAGGCAATCTCGGCGATCCGGTCCGAGGCCCTGGCTAGTTCGGCGACCTCGGGATCGGTTTTGGCATAGCCGCCGAAGGTGGAACGTTCGCCCCAGCGCTGCCGCTCGGCCTCCCAGTAATCCGCGTGCCTTTTCAGCTCACCGGCCAGATCCTGGCGGCCTAACGCCTCCGCCCGCTTGATCAGGCCCAGCTGGCTCTTGTGGCCGCTGATAAAATAGCCCATCTCCTTGAATGCACTGACGTCGTAGTCGGGCGTATCGGAGCGCTTCAGTTTCTCCTCCCGGTCGGTGATGGCCAAGGCGAGGTCCTTGGCCAAACCGGCCGAACCACTCGTTTCGGCGGCATGTCGCTCCGCCCGCAGCACCTCGATCTCGAGTTCGTGGAGACGGCGCCACATCGGGGCGAGCAGGGCGGGTCGGGTCTCCTGCCACTGTTTCACCCGGCCCCCGCCGCCGACATTGAGCAACAATCCCTGGCGTCGGATGAACCCATGGAGCCGGGCTTTTTCGCTGACCTCCATTCGATACGCTTCCGCGGCGGCCGCGGCTTCTGAGCGCGTGGCGGTTTCCGTCGGCACCGGCGCATAGCCGCTGCTTTGGAAGTAACCCAGCAGGGCGTAGTAGTCGCGCTGGGAGATCGGGTCGAACTTGTGATCGTGACACCGGGCGCATTCCAGGCTGATCCCCAACAGCGAGCGACCCAAGAACTCGATGCCCTCGTCGAGCTTGTCCATGAGGACGAAGGTTTCCGTCTCGGCCTTCTCGAAAGTGCGCGGCCCGTTCAGCGGCACGGCGGCGGCCAGCGCCTGGTCGATCGAGTAGTCCTCGCCGGTGAAACCAGGCATCAGGTCTCCCGCCAGATGGACGCGAGCGAACCAGTCCCACGGACGATCCTCGTTGAAACACCGGGCCACCCACAAGGCATAGCGGTCCGCGTCGAGCGCCGGTCCACGGGTCGGCTGGCCGGTGGAACCGTTGCGCGTGTAGTCGAGCCAGTGCCGCCCCCAGCGCCACCCGAAATGAGGCGAGGCGAGAAGCCGGTCCACCACCTTCTCGAAAGCTCCTTCCGCCCCGTCGTTCACGAACGCCTCGATCTCCTCCGAGGTCGGCGGGTAACCGATGAGATCGTAGGTCGCGCGGCGGAGCAAAGCATAACGTCCCGACTCGGACGAGGGCGACAACCCGACCGGTTCGGATCGCGTCCGCAAGGCTGCGTCGAGATTCCAGTCGGCGGGCAAGTCCTTGGGCAACGGCCGAAAGGCCCAGTGATCCCGGTCCGCGTCGCTGATGGTGAACCGCCTTTCGCGGGCCAGCACCTTTTCATTCGCCGGCCACGGCAGCCCCAATTCGATCCAACGCTCGAATGCGGTGACCTCCGCCTCACTCAGGCGGTCGCCGTTGCGGGGCATCCTCAGTTCTCCCGTCTGGCGGATTGCCTTGACCAACAGGCTCTGCTCCGGATGTCCCGCCACCGCCGCTGGTCCCCGACTTCCGCCGGCGAGAATTCCGTGACGCGACGCGAGGCTGAGGTCGTGCTCGGGCTCTTCGCCGGCGTGGCATTTGAAACATCGCGCCGCCAGCACCGGCCGGATCGCCTTTTCGAAAAACGCCACCTCCTCCGCGGCGAACAGCGGCGAATCGTCCTTGGCTCCTTCCGCGATCCAGCGGCGCAGCAGGTCGATTTCCCCCGCGGCCAACGGGTCGCCCTTATCCGGCATTTTCGGCTCGATGGCGCCCGTCAAGACCTGGATCAGCGGGCTCTCGTCCGGTTTTCCCGCCACTATAGCGGCGCCGAGTTCGTCACCGCCGCGCCTCATCGTCTCGATCCGAGTCAAGTCGAGGCCACCCCGCTGCTTTTCCGGGCGATGACATTGGTTGCAACGTTTTTCGAGCAATGGCAGCACATCCCGATCGAAGCTCACCGGCTCGGCCGCCGCGGCGGGAACCCCGAGCGCCAGCCCGAAGACCAGCCACCGACTTCTCGTGCGCATTTCCGTCATCCTCCTTTCGCCGGATTCACTTCGCGGCCGCCGGGATCGCATTCAGCGTGTAGTAGGCCTCCGGGTGCAGCAGCGGAATGCCGTCGTTCGACCAGACGCCCTCGGCGTGCAGTTCGTGGCAGTAGCCCGCCCGCAGTCCCTCGCAGACGAGGTCCACCGTCAGGCCGTCCGCCGACGGCGTGGCGGACACGATTTTCACCTCCCGCGTTTCCACCTCGTCGCTGCCATAGGTGCTGTGATATTCCCAGCAGTAGCTCGTCATCGCGTAGGAGATCGGATTCGCCGCCGTGTCGGGCTTGGCGGCCGAGGTGAAAGTGAGCCGGAATCCGTCCGGCCGCGCCTCCATCGTCCGGATTTCGAAGGGCACCCGATCCGTCGGCACGAGGCGCTGCAGGCCATAGCTGCGGGTGCCGAGGGAGTTCCAGCCGCGATTCGATTCTCCGACGATCAGCGAGCCGTCGGGAAGAAATCCGAGTCCGACCACCGCGGATTGGAGGCCTTTGCGGAAGTGAAAACAAGCGCCCTGATACTCGCCGTTCACCTTTTCGAGAAAGGCGCGGCTGACGAAGGCCTCGGTGAATTCGCCGACAAAAAACTGGCCCTCGAAGGGGCCGAACTTGCCGCCCGTCTGGTCGCAGATCAGCGCCGTGGTGCTCATCCCCATCTTTGTGTAGGGAAACCAAACCGCCGGCGGGGTGTAACCCGGCACCCGGCCGATCGCCTGCGCGGTGGTGATGCCTTTGGGCAAATCGCCGGGATCCTTCACCGGCGATTCCGGCCGGGACACATCGCGCAGCGCCTCCGCATGGCCGTGAAAGACGCCCTCTTTCAAGTGCAGGATCGGGCAGGTGCCCCACCAGTTTCCCTGCTGGTCGGTGGCGAACACATCGCCGGCCGTGTTGGTCGCGATCCCGTGGGGCGACCGCAGGCCGGCGCTCATGGGTCGCAGCTTGCCGCCGTCGGCGGGCTTCATCATCGACCAGCCGCGCCAGCGGAAATCGTCCTGGTACGGCTCCGCGACCTCCTGCCCCTTTCCCATCGATTGGTTGAGCGTCAGCCACAAATTCCCTTTCGCGTCGAAGGCGGGTCCGTAGGCGTATTCGTGGTAGTTTCCGGTGACTCCCCAGCCTTTTGCCGCCGTGAGGTAAGCATCGGCCACTCCGTCCCTGTCGTTGTCCTCCAGGCGCGTCACCTCGGTGCGCTGCGCCGTGTAGAGCGCCCCGTCGTGCCAGGTCAGGCCGATGGGTTCGTGCAGGCCCGAGGCGAATCGGGTCCAGCGAAAATCGTCCGCGTTTTCAGATTCCGTGAGCGGGTTCTCGAGAATCCAGATCTCCCCTTTCCGGATCGCCAGCGCCAGTCGCCCGTCGGGCAGAGCCGCCGCCCCGGTCGCCTCCAGCTTCAGCGTCTCCGGCAGCGGATAGGTGACCAGACGATAATACTGGGATTCGTCGAGCGGGTCGGCTTCCTCCGCCAGACACCCGAAAGCCATGCCGAACAGGAGCGTGGTAACCAGCGAGAACTTCCGAACAACATCTCGAGCCTTCATGGGATTCATGTCTCAGGCATCCTCCCGCGGATGCGCGATTTTGGGGAGAAAAACGGGCTGGCACCCTTTGAATCCCCGCCACTCGGCGGGGTGTGCGAATAAAATGCGATCGCCAATCCGACCCAAGGTTACCGTCCCGCGGCGATTGCTCAACCCCATTCCCCGCCGTATCGCCGGCCCTCATGCCCGCCTTGAATGAAGGATGAAGACGAAGATCGGAGCGCGAACCCCGCGACCGGCGGTTCGAATGAATTTCCGGCGCCGCGAGGACTCCGATCTCCCGTCGCGGACGAGCCAAACAACCCATTTGCCCGGCGGCGCGAGTTGGCGCACCATTCCGGCCCCATGAATGCCTCTCCCCGCGTTTTGCCGCCGCTTGGCGCCCTCGTCGCCTCTGCCTCGCTTGTTCTTTTCGCCGTCTCCGCCCGGGCCGAGTTGCCCCTCGTGTTGAAGGAGGACTTTTCCGGAGGCTCGGATCGTTGGGAGCCGACCGATTCCGCCGCCTGGAAAATCGCGAAGCTCACCGACGGCAACGCCGTCTTCGAGATTCTGGGTGGATCGAAATACGAGCCGCCGCACCGCAGTCCGGTCAATTTCGCCCTGCTCAAAAACGTCACCCTCGGCGATTTCGTGCTGACGGCGAAGGTCAAAACCACCCAGACCTCGCGCGCCCACCGCGACATGTGCCTGTTTTTCGGATTCCAGGACCCGGCGCATTTCTACTACGTCCATCTCGGCGAAAAGACCGACGACCACGCCAACCAGATCTTCATCGTCAACGACGCGCCCCGCGTGAAAATCTCCGAGAAAACCACCGAAGGCACACCGTGGAAGGACGACTTCCGGCACTCGGTCAAACTCGTCCGCGAAGCCGCGACAGGCCTCATCGAGGTCTATTTCGACGACCTCGAAAATCCCGCCATGGTCGCCCACGACACCCGCTTCGCCTGGGGACGCGTCGGCATCGGCACCTTCGACGACAAGGGCCAGTGGGACGATATCGAAATCCACGGAACCGAAGTCGAAAAACCCTCCGCCGCCGCCGCGGTCGAGCCGGCGGAGGAAAAATCGGCGGACACCGGCGCGGAAAACGAAGACGCCGAGGAAGCCGCCAGCCTGAAGGAAAAAAAGCGTATCGCCGGCAGCCCCTCCGCCCAGACCAAGCTCAAATACACAAAATGGACGCCGAAATTCCAGGTGCCCGATCCGGTGGCGATCGACTTCGACGAAAAGGGCCGCGCCTACGTCACCCAGACCCAGCGCCGCAAGGCCAACGACCTCGACATTCGCGCCAACACGGACTGGATTCCGAACGATGTCGGCTTCACCTCGGTCGAGGAAAAGCGCGCTTTTTTTCGCGAGAGGCTAACCAAAGAGCAAAGCGAAGCCAACGCCGGGCGCGTCGACGACCTCAACGGAGACGGCGTCCATGACTGGCGCGATCTCACCGTCCTGACCGAGCGCGTCCACCGCGTCGCCGACACCGACGGCGACGGATTCGCCGACGAGATGAAAACCTACGCCGAGGATTTCCGGACCGAGGTCACGGGCATCGCGGCCGGCGTGATGTTTCACGAGGGCGACGTTTACAGCACTATCGCCCCCGATGTGTGGAAGCTCCGCGACACCGACGACGACGGCGTCGCCGACCGCCGCGAGGTTTTCGCCCATGGCTTCGGTCTCCACATCGCCTACGCCGGGCACGACATGCACGGGCTCATCGTGGGCCCCGACGGCCGCGTTTACTGGTCGATCGGCGACAAGGGCATCCACGTGAAAACCCGCGAGGGCGACCGGTTTTTCTTTCCCAACCAGGGCGGCATGCTGCGCTGCGAGCCGGACGGCGGCCACTTCGAGGTCTTCGCCCACGGCCTGCGCAATGTGCAGGAGCCCGCCTTCGACGCGCACGGCAACTTCTTCGGCGTGGACAACGACTCCGACGCCTCCGGGGAAAAGGAGCGCTTCGTTTACATCGTCCGTCACATGGACGCCGGCTGGCGCGCCAACTGGCAGTATCGCAAGCCCCACTTCAACCCCTGGATCGACGAGGGCCTCTGGGAGACCAAACACCCCGGTCAGGCCGCCCACCTCGTGCCGCCAATCTCGCACTACGAAAACGGTCCCGCCGGTTTCGTTTACAATCCCGGCACGGCGCTCGACCCGACCTGGCGCGATTTTTTCTTTCTCACCAGCGCGCCGAACGGCCAGCAGTGGGCCTTCCGCGCGAAGGAAAAGGGGGTGACCTTCGAAATGACGGAGGACCGCCAGATCGGTGACGGCATTCCCCTCGTCGGGCTCGCCTTCGCGCCGGAAGGCGGACTCTACGGCGTCGACTGGGGCGGCGGCTATCCGCTCAACCAACAGGGCGCCGTGTGGCGGATCGACGTGCCGGGCGCGGCCGATTCCGAGCTTCGGCGTCAGACCGCCGAAAAATTGCGGGACGATTACGCGAAGTTGAAAGAGGGCGAACTCGTGGCGCGGCTCGGCGACGACGATCAGCGCGTGCGGCTCAAGGCGCAGTTCGAACTCGCCCGCCGGGAGGCCTTCGACACCTTCGCGGCCGTCGCCGCCGACGCGGAAAAACCGCGCCTCGCCCGCCTCCACGCGCTCTGGGGGCTGGGACAGCTCACACGTCATCGGGACGGCGCCGATTACGCGCCGTTGCTCGCGCGGCTCGACGATCCCGACGCGGAAGTCCGCACCCAGGCCGCGAAGACGATCGGCGACGGCTTCGGGGCGCCGCTGGCCTTCGTCCCGGTGCCGTTTCCCATTCAACAGGGTATGGTCGACGACCTAACCCTGTTGAGTGAGCGGCTGATTCCGCTGCTGAGGGACGGGAACGACCGCGTCAAATTCCACGCCGCCCTCGCCCTCGCCAATCTCGCCCGGCCCGAGGCGGCCGCCGCCTTTGTCGAGTTCGCCAATTCTCTGCCCGCGCCCGACGCCGTCGAGCCCTACCTCCGCCATGCGGCCATCGTGGGACTCACCGCCTGCGCCGACACCGCGATCCTGGCCGGCTTCGCCGACGCGAAATTCGAAACCGCGCGCGCCTGCGCCGTGGCCGCGCTTCGCCGCCGGGCCGACGCGGCCGTCGTCGTGTTTCTCGACGACGCCTCGCCCTGGGTCGCGACCGAGGCCGCGCTGGCGATCCACGACGACTGGTCGATCCCGGCCGCGCTGCCGAATCTGGCGGCCAAACTGGGAACGCATCCGAAAAACGAATCCTTCACCCGCCGCGCCATCAGCGCCAACCACCGGATCGGCGACGCCCCCGGCGCCGGACGCGTGGCCGCCTACGCCGCCGACCGCGCCGCGCCCGAAACGCTGCGTCTCGAAGCCCTCGACGCGCTGACCGACTGGACGAAGCCGGATCTCCTCGACCGGGTGGACGGCCGCCGCCGCGACCTCGGCGACCGCGATCCCCACATCGCCTCCGGGGCCGTCGCGAAATTCGTCGACACGCTGCTCACCGATCCCGCCAGCACGATCCAGGCCAAAACGATGCGGCTCGCCGCCGACCTGAATCTGGCGATCCCGCCGGCCACCCTGACCGCGGTGATCGGCAACGCCGACTCGGCGGACGAACTGCGCATCGAGGCGCTGGGCACGCTGAAGGCGCAGGCCGCTCCCGAATTGGCCGCGGCCGTCTCCGGCGCGCTCGACGCGAAGTCCGTCGACCTCCGCGGCGAGGCGCTCGCGATTTTTGCCGAATCGAATCCGGAGGCCGCCCTGCCGAAACTGGAGTCCGTGCTGGAAAACGCGAAGGCCGTCGGCGAAAAACAGCGCGCCTTCACGACCCTGGGCGCGATGACGGACGACGCCTCGAAAAGGGTTCTCGGACAGTGGGCCGCCGATCTCGCCCGGGCGCCCGGCGCGCTGAAGCTCGACATCGCCGCCGCCGCCGAAAAGCGCGGCCTGCCGGTGGAGGCGTCGTTCGACTTCTGCCTCGAGGGCGGCGATCCGAGGCGCGGCAAAACGATCATGCTCAGCCACGTCGCGGCGCAATGCACGGCCTGCCACAAGATCGCCGACGGAAAAGGCAGCACCGTCGGACCGAATTTGAAGTCCGTCGGCCTGAGGGAGCGGGCCTACCTCCTCGAATCCCTCGTCAATCCCATGGCGCAAATCGCGAAGGGTTACGGAACGATTTCGCTGACCCTGAAAAATGGAGAAACGATCGCCGGGCAATTCCGCGAGGAAAAGGACGGGAAGGTCGAGTTGCGGGACGCCGAGGGGCAAACGACGAAGATTCCCGTGGCCGACATCGCCGAGCGCAGCCCCGTCATCACAACGATGCCGCCCATGATCGCGATTCTAAGCAAACCGGAGATCCGCGACGTGGTCGCCTTCCTGGCGACGCTGCGGGCGGAGAAGAAGTGACGCGGCGGGGAGTTTTAACCACGAATTTCACGGGTGGGCGCGGAGTCGGAAAAAGCCGGAAGGTCCGTGGATCCCGTTACTTTTCCCCCGTCTCCGGCACATAGACCCGGTAACGCTCCGGCGTTTTGCCGGCGTAGTTGAGAATTTCCGCGCGACCCGAAAGGCGCAGGCGACGGTCGGCGGCCCATTTTTCGACGTCTTTCACCATTCGCTCGTCAACCACCAGCGCGCCGATGCCGCGGTCCGAAAGCTCGGCGGCGCCGGCGTCCACACCGACGGTTTCGACTTTTCGCGATCCGAAGGGACGCCACAGACCGACGCGCAGCGAGCGGCCGTCGCCGATGAAACCGATCCGCCCGGCGTTCGCCGGCAAGAAGCGACGCAGCGGCGCCATGGCGTCGTTTCGCGCGGCGTAGGTGTCGTAAACGGTCCGCATCCGAAACACGTTTGGCCGGTCGCGGATCGAGTCGGGCAGGGCGCCGAGCAGGCCGCGCATCGGCAGCAAGGGGCGGCAGGGCGACAGGACCACCGCCGGGAGCGCGCAGCACGCCGCGACGAAGGCCGCGATCCGCCATCCGCGCGATCGGACGAGCCGGACATTGACGCGGGACCTCAGCACCGCGAGCGCCAGGAGCGGGTAGTAGGGCAGCAGCAGACGGGGCGCGGCTTCGCTTCCCATTTTCACGAGGTAAACGAGGGTCGCGACCGCGATACCCCCGATGACGAGACGGTCGTTCTCGGCATGGAAGGGACGCGGGATTTTCCGCCGGCAAAAAACGGCTGCGACGCCCGAAAACCCCGCCAGCAGGGAGAGCCCGAGCCCGAGCCCGTCGCTTTCCTCCTGCGGAAATTCCCGCCATTCGAGGTCGAAGCGCGGGTAGTCGCGGCGAAGCAGGGCGTCCAGCTTTTCGGGGAGGAAACCGCGGGCGCGGGCGTTCCACCAGCCCGCCGCCGGGTTCAGCGGCGGCATGGCGTTCCGCGAGAGAATCTGCAGGGTGTTGCCGGCGAGACCCGCGACCGGGTTGTCGAGATTGAGGTGCTTTTCGTTCGCCGGATCGCCGGAGTAGTGGCCGGTGTAAACATGACAGGCGATCAGAATGGGCAGAGCCGACGCCGCCAGGCCGGCCAGCGTCGTCGCGGCGAGCGGGAGCGCGGTCCGCCGCCGCAGCCACCCGGGGTTTCCGGCCAAGGCCAGCCCGATGGGCAGGACGAGCGGGGCGTTCGAGAGCTTGGTGCCGGTGATCAGAGCCGCCGCGAGGATGGCGAGAGCCGCGTCGATGGCGCCGGCGCTCCGGCGCGCCCGCAGCGCGAAGGCGAGCCCGGCCAGCGCGAAGGGCGCGGCGATCAGGTCGTTCCCGATACTGCCGGCCTGCAGGGCGAAGCCATAGCCGCAGGGCAGCAGCCACATCCACCGGGCGGCGACCCGGGGCGCGACCCCGAGCCGGACGCCGACGGCGAAAAAGGCGCCCGGCATCAGAAAATAGGACACGATATTCGGCAGGAAAAAGAGCCGGTCGGACCGGGTCAGCGCGAAGAGCGCGGTCATGAGCCATTCGTGGCCCGCGCCGGAAAGATTCATCTGCGACTCGGCCGGCTGGACGATCCAGTGCCAGCGCCCCTCCCAGACCCAGTTCAACACTCGGGGAAACCGGTAGGTGAGCCCGTCGTGATTGGCCGGCGGATAGAGGATGCCGCCCGCCACCGCCGCCGCGGCGAGAATCAGAAAAACGCCAAAGACGGGGTCGCGCCGAAAACGCCGCCACCATCGTGTCCGGACGGCGCGCGGCCGTTTAATCGTTCCCAAACGGCGCCGGAACCCGAAAAGAAGGGCTCCGCCAAGGCCGAGGCTCACGAGGTAACCCCGGGCGTTCAACCTTCCCGGCGGAGACAATATCCAGGGCAGGATCGAGCCCGCCGCGCAGAGGACAATCCACCACGCCGCCCAACGCAGCGCTCCGGACGGCGGTTTTTCACTCCCGGTCATGATCGGGCCGCGATGGCTACGGCGGCGGCGCCTATTCGGGCCGCGCGGCGGTGACGGGTTTTTCCGGCGAGAGATTGTATTTCAGAATGCACCACAGAGCCCGGAAACCGTCCCGCCAGCCGATCTTCTTGCCTTCCTCGTAGGTGCGGCCGTGATAGGAGATCGGCACCTCGTAGATGCGGGCGCGGGCGCGGGCGAGCTTGGCGGTGATTTCGGGCTCGATGCCGAAGCGTTCCTCGCGCAGGGGGATGGATTGGATCAGCTCGCGGCGGAAGACCTTGTAGCAGGTCTCGATGTCCGTCAGGTTCAGATTGGTGAACATGTTGGAACACAGCGTGATGAACCGGTTGCCCAGGGCGTGCCAGAAGTAGAGCACCCGGTGACCGTTCGAACCGAGAAATCGCGAGCCATACACCGCGTCGGCCTTGCCGTTCGCGATGGGACGCAGCAGCCGTCGATATTCGACCGGATCGTATTCGAGATCCGCGTCCTGAATGATGACCGCTTCCGCCGTGGCCTCCGCGATCGCCGTGCGCAGGGCGGCGCCCTTGCCCCGGTTTTCGGGGTGGCGGATGAAACGGACGCGTTCGCCGTGCCGCTCCGCCAGGGCGGTCACGATCTCGGCCGTGCGATCGCGCGAACAATCGTCCACCACGATCAGCTCGGTCACCATCGGCTGGGCCAGCACGGTCTCGACGACTTCGGCGATGGTGGCCTCCTCATTGTAGGCCGGCATCACCACGCTGAGCGTGAGGCGTCCGCGGGCACGGAGAGCCGCCGAGGGCCGGAGGCTGCGCGACGAGCCGGAAGAAGCCGGCACGGCGGCGTGGGAAACCTTCGACCGCGGTTCGGGAGGACGGACGGAAGGAGCGGCGGCGGCTCGGGAAGGGGAAAGCGCGGTCTTCATCAGGGAACGCCCCACCTTACGACCCCTGATAGTTAATTTCAATGTAATTTAAAATTTTAATAAATACCGCTTATTCTATTGAGGGTGTGCTCAGATTGGCGCCCTCCAAATTCGTTGCAATGCGCCGTCCTCAAACCCAAAATCTCGTAGTGCGAAAAAATTCGCACTTGTTTTCTTGACCGCCCCCTTCGCATGTGCGAAAAAATTCGCATGGCAGCGAAGACGGCGAAGGCCGAATCGAAATTCAGTCGGCGCGAGAGCGAGGTCATGGATGTCCTTTTCCAGAAGGGTTCCGCGACCGCCCGCGAAGTCTGGTCGGCCTTGGGGGAAACGCGGACGTATTCGACCGTCCGGAAGCTGCTCAGCATTCTCGAAGAGAAGGGCCACGTGGAACACGAGACCCAAGGAGCGGCCTTCGTCTATTCGCCGAAGATCGAGCGCGAAGAGGCGGCCTCCTCCGCGATCGGCCGTCTCGTCGATACCTTCTTTCAAGGCTCGGTCGCCGGAGCTGTTTCGAGTCTGCTCGGTGAAAAAGGGCACAAGCTCTCGACCGAGGAACTCGATCGCATCTCCAAGATGATCGAGGAGGCGAAGAAAAAATAACCCACCACGCGAATCATGAACGACCTCACCATCCCTGTCATCCTCGTTGAGTTCCTCGTGAAATCCGCGGTCGTCCTCGCGATCGGTTTCGGGGTTCTCGCCGCGATCTCCAGGGTACTCCCGGCGGAAGTGATGCACAGCCTTTGGCTCCGGATCTTTTCCGTGAGTCTGGTCATTCCCGTTCTTCTTGTGGCCGTTCCCCGGTGGAAGGTTCTGCCCGATCTCTTCACCTTACCACCGACCGAGACCCCGGTCCTGGAAATGCCGAGTAAACCGGTGACTTACACCACGGGCTACACCCCCGTCAGCGATGTGGCTGTTCCGATCGTTCCCGCGGCGGACCCTGGATTTGAATTCTCCTGGCCGTGGACTCTCTTCGCCATCTGGGTCGGCGGTGTCGCATGGCTTCTTCTCCGATCCGTTTCCGGCGGGATGTTTCTCCGGCGAATCGAGCGCGGCGCGGAACCGGCATCCGGCAAAATTCTGGCGAAATTCAACGAGTTGAACGACTCCCCGCGACGCAACCGCATCACCCTGCTGCTCTCTCCGTTGGTGAAGTCGCCGTTCACATGGGGTCTTGTTCGCTCGCGCATCGCATTGCCCGAATCGGCGGCTAACTGGTCCGACGACGACCTCGAGATGATTCTCCTTCACGAGCTCGAGCACGTCCGGCGGAACGACGCGCGCGCCGTCCTGGTCTCCCGTCTTTTTCTTGCCCTGAACTGGGTCAACCCGTTCGCCTGGATCGCGATCGATTGGGCCGCCCAGCATCGCGAAGAAGCCTGCGACTGGCGCGTGATCGACGCCGGATTCTCTTCCGAGAACTACGCCGCCATGCTCTTCCGCCAAGCCAAGATATCCGTTTCTCCCATCCCGCGAAACTGTGCCACCGCCGTGGCCGAAACCGGAACCATAGAAAACCGCGTCAAAATGATCCTGAACGAATCCCCCCGAATCCTCAGTGGAAAAGTAACCCTCCTCTCCCGGCTTTCCGGGATCGCCACCTTGCTCGCCGTGCTTGCGATCGGCATCTCCGGGTTCTCCGACAACGAAGCCATCGCCGCCGACGTTGCGGAACCCTCGAATCCAGGGACGCCTGCCGACGAGGGCATTGCCGCCATCGAGCAGAAGCTCAAGAACATCTCCATTCCATCCGTGGAGTTTTCCAAAACTCCTCTGCGGAACGCTCTCGCTTTCCTCCAGCAAAAATCCGTCGATCTCGATGCCACGGAGCCCGATCCGGCGAGAAAAGGAATCGATATCATTCTCGATGCGGACGCGGCGGGCGACACCCCGATCACCTTGCGGATGACCAAGGTCCCGCTCATCGAGGCGCTTCGCTACACCACCGAACTGGCGGATTCGAAATACAAGGTCGAGCCGAAGGCCGTGGTGATCCTTCCACTGGCTTCACCAACTGCCGAGCTTTACACGAATGTGTTTCAGGTCTCGCCCACTTTCATGAATATCGGTGGGCACGACGCGAAAACGGCCCTCGAAGTTCTCACCCACGCCGGAGTCACCTTTCCCCAAGGCGGCAGCGCGATCTACAATCGGGAAACATCTCAACTGATCGTCCGAAACACAGAGGACCAGATCGAGCTGATCGAGGCCCTTCTGGATTCGGGCTCCGACCAAGCGGCGGCCATGGACCCGGAGGTGGAGGCCTACCTAAGAAGGATCGAATCCATCACGCTTCCCTCCGTGGAACTCGTCGATGCACCGATCATGGATGCCGCCGCGTTCTTTCAGCGGCGCTCCGTCGAGTTGGATGTTGACGAACCCGATCCAGCGAAAAAGGGGATCAACATCGTCGTCGCCTCCGGCGGTATTCGCGATGCGGTGGTGAATCTCAAATTGACCGATGTCCCCCTCGGCGAAGCGCTGCGCTACACCGCCGAACTGGCGGGCGGTGGCCTGAGAGTCGACGAATCCGCCGTCGTCATCGGCTACGATAAGTCCACCCCGCGCTCGCCGGGCGGACTGGCCGCCGCCAAGGCCAAGATCGAGGCGAATGAAAAGAAGCTGACCTCGATCGTCATTCCCCACCTTGAGTTCGTCGAGACCGCGCTGCCCGACGCATTGGAATTCCTTCAGCAGCGCTCCGTCGATTTGGATATCAACGAGCCGGATACTTCTAAGAAAGGACTCAATTTCGTCCTCGATACCGGCAGACCCAAAAAACGCGAAGCCAGAGCGGGAGATCCGCTCGCCGGCGGTGGCTTCGACTCGGGTTCCGGAGGGGACACGAGAGAACCGACCATCGATTTGAAGCTCTCGAACATCACCCTCGCCGCCGCGCTGAAGTACACCTGCGATCTCGCGGGAATGGAATACATTGTCGAGCCCCACAACATCCTCATCCACCCGAAACCGTGAGTGTCTTCAAGAAAAACAGGGTTCGATGAACATCCCCAAGGCGGTTGACCCCGCGGACGATTTTCGGGATCGGCGGTGGTTCGGAGATGAGTCGCTTGGGTTATCGGAAAAGGCCGCCTGACTCAAGCCGCCCGCGCGCCTCAGGTCTTGATGTCGCGCTGCTCGAAGGCGACCCACCCGATCACGAAGGCCGTCAGGCCGATCCCGACCAACTGCGCGGCGGTTTCCGTCACCGCCGGCCACGGAATCTCCTGATAGTAGAGATAGAGCCAGTTGTTCATGCGCGGCGTCATGAACCAGTGACGGTAGTCCTCGAAGAACGGGATTTTTTCGAGTATGAAATCGGCCAGCAGCCAGGCCAGCGTCACGATGGTGGCCGCGGCCGGCTTGATCCGCAGGCACGAAAGCGCGAAGGCGAAACTGGTGACGGGCAAAAACGCGAGCACGAAGCCCGGCAGGCTGCCGAAATAACGCGCCAGGCCCTCGTTCCAGTCGAAGATCGTCACCCGCGGCATCTCGGGCGACCAGACCACGAAGCCGCCTCCCGCGCCCCGCTCGTAGATGCCCACCAGCAGCGCCGTGATTCCGACGAAGGCGAAGAGCGCCAGCGCGTAGATCTGACAGGCCACATACTTGATGGCCAGCAGCCGGAACCGCGACACCGGACGGCTTAGCAGCAGGCGCAGGTTGCCGTCCTCGGTTTCCTTCGCCACGATGTCGCCGGCCACCAGCGACAGAAAAGGCGCGGCGAGCAGGAAAATCGTGAAGGCGATGATCAAGAACGCCAGCGTCAGCCCGGAAAAATACGTGTCCAGCCCGCCCGCCACCTCCTCGATCCAGCGGGAAATCCCCTGCCGCACCCCGGTCCGGGTGAAAAGGAAGAGCATCAGCATTTCCACCAACACGAACACGCCGAAGCCAATGTAGGTTCGCCGCCGCGCGAACATGCGGAACAATTCCCAGCCGAGCTGTCGGAGAAAACTCATCGCCCTCCGCCTTTCCCGCCCTCCCCGCGCGGTTCCGAAAAAGTCCGGCGCAGCGATTCCGCGCTCCGGCTCACTTTCAGGTAAAGATCCTCGAGCGTCTCCTCCATCCGCGCGAACTCCCGCACCCGCGCGCCCTCCGCCACCAGCGCCGCCAGCACCTCCGCCGGGTCGGCGCTCTTCGGCAGGGAAAGCCGGCAGCCGTCCTCGATGCGGCCGCCGAAACGCTCCGCCGCCGCGACGAGGGCATCCGTGTCGCCCGCCGCGAAGCGATAGAGCGCGCGATCCCCGCCGAGGCCGCGTCCGGCGCCGTCATAGACCTTTCGCCCGCCCTGGAGAATGGCGACGCGGTCGCAGACCTGCTCCACCTCGGCGAGCAGGTGCGAGCTGAGCAGGATCGTCACCCCGAAGTCGCGCCGCAGATCCCGCACCCGCTGGCGAAACTCCGCGATACCCTCGGGATCGAGCCCGTCGGTCGGCTCGTCGAGGATCAGCACCTTCGGCCGCGGGAGCAGCGCCTGCGCGAGCGCCAGACGCTGGCGCATCCCGTGGCTGTACGTGCCGACCTTGTGATGAATGCGTTTTTCCAGCCCGACCCAGGCCACGATGTCCTCCATCTCGCGCCGCGGGACACCGCCCGAGAAGGCCGTCAGCACCTTCAGGTTTCGCCAGCCGCTGAGGTATTCGTAAAAGCGCGGCGACTCGAAAATCGCGCCCAGTTGCCGCAGCACGCCGGGCCGGTCCCGCCGCACCGAGACGCCGCCGACCGTGACATCGCCCGCGTCGGGGCTGACCATGCCGAGCATGATGCCGATGGCGGTGCTCTTCCCCGCGCCGTTGTGGCCGAGCAGGCCGAAAATTTCCCCCTTCCTGACCTCGAAACTCACCCCGTCGAGCGCCGGCGGCGCCGAGCGGGTGAAGCGTTTGTGGAGATGGTCGACCGTGAGCATGCGGACGGGACGTCTTCAGCGTCAGTCATCTCCGGCGCCGTCCACCGTGAACTGCAGCTCGTGCTGCACGTGGCCGTCGGCGTAGAGGATGTTCACCTCGTCGCCGACGTGCTCGTGGAAGTTTTCCTTGTCCGCCACGAGCGGGATGCCGGAGTGGTTTTTGGTCAGGCCGAGAAAGTCCAGATTCATGAAATCCTGCTCGTTGACCGTGCTGTTCCAGAAATAACTCGTCCCCGTGCGTTCCCAGATCCGCTCGCTGTCGGCCGGGCACTGGAAACAGAACTCGTCGTTCACGTAGGGCAGCAGCACGGTGTCGAGCGCGGGTTCGTCACTGTGCTTGTCCTCGCGGGCCGCGACCATCTCCGGCATTTTCATGGCGTGTTCCACGCCGTAAAGGTTGATGGCCGAGCCGATCTCCCGGAGCTTCGCGATGCACTGCGTGGCGCGGGCCTGGTTTTTCACCCGGTCGTAGGCCGGGATGCCGATGCCCGCCAGGACGCCGATCACGGCGATCGCGATGAGCATTTCCGTCATGGTGAAGCCGGCCCGTCGCCGGCGGCTGGCGTGGCGGTTTCGTTTCATCGGGGCGGCGGTCCGCGGCGGCGCATGCCGAGGTTGCGTTGCATCTCCTCCATCACCGGCGCGAGATCGAGCTTCGTCTCCGCGTTGGCGCCCTGGTAGTAGGCCTTGAGACCTTCGTTGACGATCTTTTCGGCCATTTCGGGGTCCGCCTCCTCGAGGCGCCGCAGTTCGAGACCGTCGCCCTCGTTGTCGCGCATCTGCCGCAGGGTGCGCTGGACGATGCGTCGGCGCTCGTCGCGGTCCATGTCGTTGAAGGCGACCATCATCTGCTCGAAGGCCTTGCCGACCCGTTTCTCCATGAAAAACCGCTGCTCGTCCGGCGTCATGGTTTCGAAAAACTCCCGCCGAAACCGTTCCTCGCCCGCGGCTTCGCCCGGCTCGCCTCCTTCCTCCGCGAAGCGGCGCAACTGTTCCGGTTCCATTTGGTTGAGCATCGTCGCCACCTTTCCGATCACCTCGCGCCTTTTGTCGGCGTCCCCGATGTCGGCGAGACGGTTTTCGTCCACGTAGGCCGCGACTTTTTCCGGGGTCGGTTTGTGGTCGGCGGAGATTTTCATCACCACCATCACGACGGCCCACAGCGCCGCCAGCACGGCGACGGCTTTGACGAACAACAATTGACGGCCAAATCCCATCGTGACCATAGACTACCCTCGCGGACCGGCGGTTACAGCGGGAATTTTGCGGCGATTCGCGTTCGGACGCCATTTTTGCCCCGGACCCAACAGGGTATGGTCACCGACCCAACCCTGTTGGGTCCGGCGGCAGGACGCGCCCCCAAAAAAAACGCGCCTCCGGGGATTCCCGAAGGCGCGGCCATTTTTTTGGGGCCGGATTTTCCGCCCGGGGATGAGGTCGGCGGTTACTCGGCGCTCGTGGCGATGGCGTCGGAACCTTTCTCGCCGGTCCGGATGCGGATGGCGTCTTCCACCGCGGAGACGAAGACTTTGCCGTCTCCGATTTTCCCGGTGGCGGCGGCCTGGACGATGGTGTCCACCACAGAGGAGACATCCTCGTCTTCGGCGACGATTTCGATCTTCACCTTGGGCAGGAAATCGACGGTGTATTCGCTGCCGCGATAGATTTCGGTGTGACCCTTCTGGCGGCCGAATCCTTTGACTTCACTGACGGTCATGCCGTGAATGCCTTTTTCGGTGAGGGCTTCCTTCACTTCTTCGAGTTTGAAGGGCTTGATGATGGCTTCGATTTTTTTCATGGTTTTTCGGGTAGATCGGTTGGCGATTCAGGTTTCTGCGTTTTTAACGGATGCAGGAGTCGTGCCAGTTTCGAAACAATCGGCAAACCGCTGATTTTCAGAGCCGCGAAAAACACCGTTTCCAAAACGAACGCGAAAAGTGGTAAGAAATTTGCCAATATGTGGTAAGGTTTTTGCCGAATCATGCCAAAAACTTCCGCCAGAGTTCTCTTGGTCGCCACCGATCCGGTCGCCCAAGCCGCGATGGCCCGGTCCTTCGAAAATGACGACGCCTACCTCGTCACCGTTCCCCGGATCGCCGAGGCGCTCGATCTGATCGCGGCGGAAAACTTCGACGCGGTGGTGCTCGACGATTTCGATCCGGAACCCGTCGGCGGCGGCGCCGATCCCATCTCCGAATTCCGGAAGCGGAGTCCCCGTCTCCCCGTCGTGGTCGTGGCGAACGGCACGGGCAGCGATATCGCGATCCGGGCCATCAAGGCGGGCGCCTACGACTTTCTGGCCAAGCCGGTCGATACCTCCGAACTCCGGAAGGCCGTGTCGGGCGCCGTCGCCGCCGCGCGCCGCATGTCCACCACGGTCGAGTTCGGCGGAAAGGCCAACGCCGAAGGGCCATCCCCGGACGAGGACGCCCTGATCGGGAGCGGCCGCGCCATGCTGGAAGTGTACAAAAGCCTCGGCCGCCTCTCGGCGACGCCGGTCACGGTGCTGATCCGGGGCGAAACGGGGACGGGAAAGGAACTGGTGGCGCGGGCGCTTTACCAGCATGGTCACCGGGCGCACCGGCCCTTCGTCACGGTGAACTGCGCCGCGATCCCGGAAAACCTGCTTGAGTCCGAGCTTTTCGGTCATGAAAAGGGCGCCTTCACGGGAGCCGTCTCCGCGCGCGTCGGGAAATTCGAGCAGGCCCACGGAGCGACGCTGTTTCTCGACGAGATCGGCGACCTCGATCTCTCGCTCCAGGCGAAACTCCTCCGGGTGCTCCAGGAAAAGCGCATCCAGCGCGTCGGCGGCGGTCGCGACATCCCGGTCGATGTCCGCATCATCGCCGCCACGCACCGCAATCTCGAGCGCATGATCCAGGCGGGTGAATTTCGGGAGGACCTCTACTATCGCCTGAATGTCGCCAGCATCGCGCTGCCGCCGCTTCGGGAAAGACCGGATGACATTCCGGATCTGGTCGATTTTTTCCTGCGCCGCTATGCTCGGGATTCGGGGCTGGGCCGGGCCGCCATCAGCACGCGCGCGGTGCGCTATTTGGAGGAGCAGCCCTGGCCGGGAAACGTGCGGCAGTTGCAGAATGTCATCCGCAAGGCGCTGTTGCTGTCGCGGGGATACGCGATCGACACGCCCGACCTCCAGGAAATTCTCCGCGAGGGCGCCGACGCGGGGTTCGAGTCGGGCGAGAGCGGGCGATTTGGCCGCTTCGACGAGTTTGCGCGGGAATGTCTCCGGCGCGCGCGGGCCGGGGAAATCGAAGCGGCCCATCCGGAAATGATCGCGGCGGCCGAGCGAGCGCTTTTTGCCGAAGCCCTGCGCCAGAGCGGCGGGAACCAGGCCCGGGCCGCCCGATGGCTGGGAATCTCGCGGCTGACTCTGCGCCAGAAACTCCGGGCGCTCGGACTGCGCGTGTCGCGTTCCCGGGGAGAATCAACCGGCGCCTGACGATGGGGCGGCGGCGGCGGCCTCGCGCAGCAGGCGATTTTCGGCGTGGATTCGCCAGCCGATCGCCGGGACCAGGCCGATGACGAAAAGAACGCCGCCGACGGCGCCGCCGCACAGGATCACGTGCCCGGCCACGGCGAGCCCGAATCCCAGTTCCGCCGGATGGCGCAGTCGGCGGTAAAGTCCGCGCGACTCGATCGGGTGATCCGCCCCGAGCGACAAGTCGTCGCGAAACCGGTCGCCGAGCGCGCGAATGGCAGCGAGCCGCAGGATCACACCCGCGCCGCCCACCCCCCATCCCGCGACGGCGAAGGCTCTCCCCGCCGGGCCGCCGCGCCGGAACAACTCGACCGTCGCGGCGACGGCGATGATCAGGGCCAGCAAACCGGTCAACCAGGGGACCCTCGGATGACGCGAAACGTCCCGGGTAAAGGCCGCGCGCCGCTTTTGGCACACCATCCAGCCTTCGGCAAAGCACCAGGCCGCCAGAAAAAGCGCCGGCCGGCTCCCCGTTCCCTCGAATCTCCCGTCCCGCACCGCGAATGGTCCCGCCGCCAGGACGAAGACGATCGCCGCTCCCGCCATCGCCGGCCCCAAGCCCACCGGCCAACGCCGTGCGACCGTCGTCCTCAACCCTGGGACTCGATCTGGGGATTCTGGAACTCGTGCATCAGGCCTGTCATGTGCGCCGCCGTCAGCCCGAGCGCCTGGCCGACCTGCGCGAGCATGAGCCGCTCCGACTCGTCGATCACCCCGTCGGCCACCGAGATGTTGTAGGCGGCGCGGATCACGGTTTCCTTGCCCGTGTCGTTCAACTGGGGCGCCAGCCGCGCGACAAGATCCGTCGGCGAATCGCCCGACTGCTGGATGTGGGCAATTTCCTCCCGCAACTCGTCCTCGGGGATCTGCTGGCCGGTCAACTGTTGGTATTGCGACTGCAACATCAGGATCTCCGACTCTTCGATCGCCCCGTCGGCCAGCAGCATGCCGATCATGACCTGTTTCAGGGCGACAAAATAGAGCGCCTCCAGTTGCAGGCCCTCCTGGGAGGGATCGTAGTCGAGGATGGCCGGGTCATAGGTCCCCTGGCAGGTCGTGCATTCCACATACTCGCCCAGCTTGTCCAGCGGGATGACGGGGATGAAGTAGAGGGTGAAGAACCGCCGCACCCGCTTGAAGTTGTAGTTCTTGTTGGTCGAGCAGCGCGGGCAGTAAAAAGTGCCGCGCTCCGGCGTGGTGGTGACTCCGCGGGTTCCGAAGATGATCATGGTTTGTTGGGTTGGGGTGAGGATTGGTTGGGCTTGGACTCGGGTGAAAGGTCCGGCTCGGTCGCCGCCGCCGGCTCTTCCCCTTCGGCGGCGGACGATGGCGCCTCCGAATCCTTCTGCCGATTCGAGAAATACGGATAGAGCAGCGATTCGGACTGGTTGCTGTTACGGATCGCGTCGGTCGGCGATTCCCCCTCGCCCAAAGGACGGAACACGCCGGTCATGATCCGCTCGTAAAGGACCGCTCCCTTCACGCCGACGGCCAGTTTCTTCTGGGCGGCCTCCTCGCCGGACGCCTCCAGTTCCGCCCAGGCGAGCATCCACGCCAGGTCGCACAGGGCGCGCTTGGCCTCGTCGTCGAATTTCCGCAGGGCCGGCACGTGAACGAGGAAGGCGCAACGGCCGTCCCGCAGCTCGCAGTGGGTCAGGAATTCGCCCTCCGTCAGCGATATCCCCCCGCTCGAGCCGCGCGTCGTGAACAGGGACTGCCGCAATTTCTTGAACTTCGCCGAGAAACGACCCGCCATCGCCTCCGCGGCGGGCGTGTTTCCAAAGGCCACCCGGTCGCCGCGTTTCCGGGAGATGTTGTCTTCGGCCTGTTCGAATTCGGGGTTGGACGCCTTCGACATGTCCCCGGCTTTCGAAACCACGAGAAGATCGTGGGCCCCATACCCAAGCACCAGCACCGAAAGGATCACCCCACCAACCGCGAATCCCTTTCCGTATTGCCCGCCGTTGGAACGCCCGATTTGCACCAGCGCCACGATCCCCAGCACCAGGGCGACCGCCCCGAGGGCGTATCCGATCAGGCAGAAGTGCGTCAATGCACCCACGATTCCCAGCAACAGCGACGCCGCGGCCGGGCCGGATCTCCGGGGACCACGCCGCGCCCGGCCGGCGGCGGGACCGCCCCCGGGAGAGTCGGGAAGATTGAAATACTGGCTCATCGTTTTTGCCGCGCTCCGAATCGGCGCGGGGTTTACCGGCGAACTCTCCCAATTTCTGGCGTCGTCGGTCAAGCCATAAATCGCAAAAAAAATTCGGGTAATTCCGCCGATCCGGTCCGCCGCCCTTCGCCTTGCAATCCCGGCGCTCCAAACGTAACTATCCCGCCCATGAAAACCTCGATCCCGATCCTCCTGGGCGCCGCCGCGCTGCTCGGCGCCTGTTCCCCCGCCGACTCCGGCGCCGATTCGAAGCCGTCCGCCGACGCCGCCAAGCCGGCGCACGACGATTATCTGCCTCTTTTCAACGGCAAGGACCTCTCCGGCTGGACACCGTCCAAGGAAAATCCCGAGTCCTTCTCGGTGGCCAACGGCGAACTCGTCGTCAAGGGCGGGCGCAGCCACCTCTTTTACACCGGCGAGGCGAATGGCGGCAAATTCAAGAATTTCGAGCTGAAGCTCAAGGTCATGACCACCCCCGGCTCGAACAGCGGCGTCTATTTCCACACCACCCCCCAGGACGAGGGCTGGCCGGACAACGGCTACGAATGCCAGGTCAACTCCACCCACAAAGACCCGAAAAAAACCGGCAGCCTCTACGGCGTCGTCAACGTCCTCGTCCTCGCCGAGGGACAGGAGGCGCCCAAGGGCGGAGCGCATCTCCCGCGAGACAAGGCTCCGAGCACCGATGGCGAATGGTTCGACTACGACATCACCGTGCGGGGCAAGCACATCGTCATCAAGGTCAACGGCGAGACGACCGTCGACTACACCGAGCCCGAGGGCGGTCCCGACTCGAATTTCGCCGGTCGCAAGATTGGCGAGGGCACCTTCGCCCTCCAGGCCCACGACCCGGACAGCGAAACCCACTACAAGGATATCCAGGTCAAGGTGCTCGACTGACCCGGCCGCGTCTCCGGCCCACGATACTCAGCCGCGCGGCGCCCGGTCCGGGGCGCCGCGTTTTTTTTGGCGAAGAAGGGTCGGCCCCGTCGCCGCGCGAACGCTCGATTCACGCCGACACCCGGTGCTCGTCCAGCCAGGACTCCACGAAACGCCGGGTTCGCGGCGCCACCGGGTCGTTGTATTTCGCCTTCAGTTCGCCGATTTCCCAGTCGCCGCCCGCCCCGCGCACCAGCGAAAGCGTCGCCCGCTGCGGTTTCAGCACCCGGTAGAGGAAAGCGGCGCCGCGCACGACCTTCGCCGCGTAGCTGGCGACGCAGTTGTGCTGTTCCTCGCCCTCGTCGATCAGCGCCTCCGGACTCTGGAGCGGCTCGATTGCCGCCCGCAGGCCCGGCACGGGCGGCAGCCGGAAATTCTCGTGGCCGTGCCGCCGCGCCTCCCGGCGCTCGCGTATCCATTCGCGATAAGCCGCCGACACCGCGTCGTGCAGCGCGTTGAGTGGCTCCAGCGACGCGATCCGACCCGCGCCCCCCGGCCGCCGCCGCTCGGGCAGCTCGGCGAGCATGGAAAGTGTCGCCGTCACCCGGTGGACGACGCCCGCGCGATGGTTCTCGCGCGGATCGTTCGCCACGGCCTCCAGCAGGCCCGCGCCGGCCGCGGCGAAGGCCTCGCGATTCAGCAGAATGGCCGCGACCCCGGGGTTGATCGCCGGCAGATGCGAGAGGCGGCGCCGGACATCCTCGTCCTCCGTGCGCAACAGCCTGAGCAGGTCCTTCCAGTTTTCGCCGTCGAGACAGGCGGGCTGGACCTTGCGAAACACGTTCGCCGCCCACTTCGACTCCGGAAAGTCCAACAAACCGAGCAAATCCCGCTGTGGCAGCGATCCGCACCGCAGCGAGGCGATCAGCCCGCGGTCCGCCTTCAGTTTCTGCGCCAGCAGAAAGGCGAGGCAGGGATTGCTCCTCGCCAGATCGAGCGAGCCCGGATCGTCGCGCAGCATCACCAGCAGCGGCCACTGGTGGCTTCGAAAGGGTTCGAGCACGCGCGCCACCTCCTTGGGCAGGGAAAACCGAAACGCGTCGAAGGCGCGCTTCCGTTCCCGGCGGGGGTCGGGCTTCGGCGGCGGTGACGCGTGGCTCGGAGCGCGTGGCTCGTCCCCGAAGTCGAAGGCGAGCTGCGAGCCGTCGGCGACGGCCGTTTTCCCATGCGCCCGGTCCTTGGCGGCCGACTCCGCCTTCCCCGAGGCGACCTTCTTTTTTGCCGAGCGCCGGTAGGGCGCGATGAGCCGGAATTCCGGCTGAAACGCCTCCCATCCCGCCGTGTCGCCCGATTTCCGCACCGCCGACGGCTCCGGCCAGCCCGCGATCAGCATCACTTCGTCCGCGCGAAAAATCCGCAGTTTTCCCTCGGAAAACCGAAAGCCGGGACGCGGGGGCGGGGTGAAGGCGGGCATGGCGGAACCGGCAGTCAAAGAATCCGTGGACCCGCGCTCCGCAACCCCGCTTTTTCGATGGAAATCGCGCTTGGATCGATCGAATCGATCATACCCTGTTGGGTCGGCGATCATACCCTGTTGGATTCTCGAACCGACAGGGTATGATCGGCGGAGATTCTTCGATGCGATGTTAATGCCATGAAAAGTTTCCCTTCGGTTTTCCTCTTTTTCGCCGGTTCGATCCTGGCCGCCGCGCCCGCCCGCGCCGACCAGTTCGTGCTTTTCGACGTGACCTTCACCTTCACCCACGAGGACGCGCTGAATTCCAAACCCAGCCAGTCGCATTACTACGTGAAGAGCGACCGGCTCAATCCGGAGCGTCCGAAGGATTGGACGGCGCCGATCGATTTCCGGAACGGAACCGTGCATCTGCGTTTGGAGGTGCTGGAAAAGCCCGCCGGCGACCAGCCCACCACCTGGAGCGTCTGCTACATCCCCTACAGGGGACAGAATCACGGTTATGGTTGCGTCGGCACGGGCGTTTACACCGGGAAAGGCGTGATCGAAAAGGATCTCGACATGACGAAATTCTGGCAGAACGACGACATCGTCTGGAGCGAGGGCATCAAGGAAATGCACCTCGTTCTCAAGGACGATCACAACACCCACGCCCACAAGCTCCCCAATCCCGAGGCCTTCTTTCCCACCAGGGTGCGAATGACCCTGATCCAGGTGTCGAAAGGCGCGACCTACGATCCCAAGGCCGTGCCGGGACTGGCGAAAACAGAGGCGGATTGAGCCGCGTTCCCGCCGCCGAAGACGACTCCCGCCGCCCTTTCGCGTCGATCTTTCGCAACCGGCACACCAGCCTTGATTCGCCCTCCTCAGCCGCGATAGTGGCGGCCATTCCGTCCGGCGGCGGCGGTCCCCGCCCGACCGGAAGACCGGATTTCATGAGCGAAAAAAACGAGAGGGTGCTGGACTTGGACTGCGTCGTCATCGGGGGCGGCGTGGCCGCGTTGTGGGTGACGAATCTGCTGAAGCGACTCGGGTATGCGACGGTCCTGCTGACCAACTCGGAACTGGGCGCCGGCCAATCGCTGGCGGCGCAGGGCGTCATTCACAGCGGCGTCAAGTATCTCGGGCTGGGCGCCCGGAAAAGCGCGGCGGCCGAGGAACTCAGCCGGATGCCGGCAATCTGGGGCCGGTGTCTGGGTGGAGCCGCCGATCCGGCGGAGGGACAGGTCAATCTCGACGGGGTCGAAGTTCTCAGCGAAACGCAACTGCTGTGGGGACCCCCGGGGCTTTTCAATCGGATCGCCGCCGGGATCGCCCGCGGGAGGCTTCAGAAAAAAGCGGAGCGCCTCGACCGGGCGGCCCACCCGCCGCCCTTCGACAGCCCCCGCTACCGGGGCGAGTTGTATCGCATGGGAGAACCGGTGCTGGACCCGGCAACTCTGATCGAATCCCTCGCGCGGGGCGTGGCCGATCTCTCCCACCGGGTCGACTGGGGGGCAAACGCCGAGCTGAAGGGCGAGCGCGGTTGCGTCCGCGATGTTCGCCTCACGCCCGCCGGCGGGCCCGCGGTCACCCTTCGCGCGGCGCGCTGGGTTTTCGCCGCCGGGGCGGGAAACGGAGCCCTGATCGAGCAAATCGGCCTGCCGGGCGTGGGAATGCAGCGGCGGCCGCTGTGTCAGGTGGCCGTTCGCGCGGCATCCCTGCCGCCGATGTATTCGGTGTGCCTGCCCTTCTGGCGGGACGGGGCCGTCGCCACCCTCCGCGGCGCCGAGCCGAAACCCGCGGTCGTGGTCACCACCCATCGGGATTCGCGGGGCCGGACGCTGTGGTATCTCGGGGGCCAACTGGCGGAGACGGGCGTGGAGCGCTCCGATGCCGGGCAGATTGACGCCGCGCGCCAACTGATGGAGCGCCTGCTGCCCTGGGTGGATTTTCGAAGGGCCGAATGGTCGGTGCACCGCGTCGACCGGGCCGAACCGGCCACAAGCGGCGGTCACCGGCCCTCGACCGCTTTTTGCCACACCCACGGAAACGTGACCGTGACCTGGCCGACCAAACTCGCCCTCGCACCCGACCTGGCGAAGCGCGTTCTCAAAGATTTGGGCGATCCGGGATCGCCGGGAGCCGGCGATGGCCTCGATTTGCCCCTGCCGCGCGCGGTGGTTGGCCGGCCGCCCTGGGAGGTGTCCGGGTGAAAAACGGGGACGTCACCGTTTTTTGACGGCGACAACGACGAAGATTGGGACGAAGACGAAGATTGGATGGAGACGATGAATTGGCGCCCCCTCACTCAAAACATCCGCGTTTCCCCCCTGGGCCTCGGGACGGTGAAATTTGGCCGCAACGAGCAGGTCAAATACCCCGAGTCGTTCGAGCTGCCCTCCGATGGAGACATTCACCGCCTGCTGGACACCGCGCGGGAAGCGGGAGTCAATCTGCTCGACACCGCGCCGGCCTACGGGGCGAGCGAGGAACGCCTGGGCCGCCTGCTCGCCGAGCGCGGCGAGACGGACGACTGGGTCCTGTCCTCGAAGGCCGGCGAGGAGTTCGCGGACGGGGAATCGCGCTTCGATTTCAGCCCGGACGCCATCCGGCGCTCGGTGGAGCGCAGCCTGCGCCGGCTGGGGCGCGAGCGCCTCGAGCTGTTGCTGCTCCACAGCGACGGCGACGACACGCGCATCCTCCGGGAAAGCGGCGCCGTCGAGGTCCTTCGGGAGCTGCGGGACGCCGGGAAGCTCGGGGCGATCGGCGTTTCGTCGAAGACCGTCGAGGGCGGCCGCCTGGCCATCGAGCTGGGACTGGACGCGGTCATGGTGGCTTACAACCCCGGGTATCGGGAGGAGGAGCCGGTGCTCGACGCGGCCGCCGCGGCCGGTCGGGCGGTGCTGGTCAAAAAGGCGCTCGGCAGCGGCTGGGGCATCCGGGACACCGGCGGCGGAGGACCGGACCCCGGGCGCGTGGCGGAGAGTTTCCGGTTCGTTTTCGCTCATCCAGCCACGACGGCGGTGATTGTCGGGACGCTCAATCCCGAAAACCTCGCCGCCAACGCCCGCTACGTGGACGAGGCCACGCGGGAAGGGGCGGACCTCACGCCCAATTCTCGTATTCCTTGAGGAATCCGATGAACTCGCGCCGGTGTTGCTCCTCGCCGGCGAGCAGGCCGATGGCCATGTCCTGCGTCACGTAGTCGACGCCGTCGCTGAGGCGAATGATCTTGTTGTATTGCGCGATGGCGCCGTTCTCGGCTTCGATGACGCCCTTGATGACGCCGACGACGTCGGTGGTGTCGTCGAGGGGCTGAAGCGACTGCTGGCCGCGCGCCAGGGACAGCGAGCCCGGGACGGTGCCGCCGATGGTCTTGATGCGGGCGGCCAGGGTCTGGGCGTGGCCGAGTTCCTCGGCGATGTCGGCGGCGAGCGCCTTCTTGATGACTTCGGAACGGACACCGTCGAGATTGATCGAGGCGGCGATGTAGTTCTGCACGGTCTCCAGCTCCATCGCGTAGGCGACCTTGAGTTCGGCGATGATGTCTTCGTTGTTGTCGTTCATGGGGAGTTGGTCGCCTGGTTCGGTGAAAAACTTACGCCTCGGGCGGCGGCGGCGATGGGAGCGGATCGCTCTCCGCCGTTTCCTCCCCCTCGCCGGAATCGAGGCCGAACAGGCGCCGGGCCTCGGGTCTCTGCAGGACGATGATGGTGAAGACGCCGAGGACGGTGCCGAAGGGCATGAAAAGGCACTCGATCCCGGCGACGACGAGGCAGAAGGTGTGACGACGAAACTGGGCCAGTCGCCTTCCGGCCATCACGATGCAGGTGGCCACCGTCATGCCGCAGACGATGATGATCGAGGCGATCACCACGAAAAACGCGCCGAAAACCCGCATCGGAAACACGTCGCCGCCCGGAGGCGGCGGCGGGGCCTCGGGCAACGGCGGTGCCGCCTCCGGCGTCGGCGGGGCGGTTTCGGTCGCCGGCGGGGCGCCTTCGGGTGTCGGAGCCGGGACCGGCATCGGCGTCAGCATGAAAATGAGGCCGATCGTCAGGTGGATGACGGGAAACAGCGAGAAGAGGTAGGCGAGCCCGCCGACGACATAGTGAAAGATCGAGAGAAGCCGAAGGTGTTCGCGGGTTTCGTTGGAGTTCATGGCGATCCGGCGGGTTTCGGGCAACCTAACGCGCCACGCCTTCGACGCCACCCGAAAAAACGGGCGGGACCGGACAGGGTTGACTCCGGCACCTAACCCTGTTGGGTCGCGGCTCCGAACCGGTTCGGCGGGCGGGTATTTTGTGGATGAAATCCGGCGGGCCGTGCCGTAGCTTCCCCGCCCTTCGGCCCCCGAAGGAACGCAAAACAGCAAACATTTTATGAACATCGCCATCGAACGCCTGCCCGACTGCAAGGCCGTCCTCAACGCCGAAGTCCCGGCGGAGATCGTCAAGGAAACCCGCGATCTGGTGGTCGGGCTTTTCTCGCAACAGGCGAAGGTGCCGGGGTACCGGCCGGGCAAAACGCCGCGCGCGGTGGTGGAAAAGCGCTACGCGAAGCAGATCGACGAGGAGTTGAAGGAGCGGCTTTTCAACCGCGTCTTTCGCGAGGCCGGCGAGACGCGGGACCTCGAGGTCCTCGGCATCGCGAAAATCGATCGCGAGGTTTACAACGCCGACGGCACTTTTTCCATGACCACGGAGGTGGTGACGGCTCCGGAGGTGTCGCTGCCGGACTACAAGGGAATCGCGGTGGAAATCCCGAAATTCGCGGTCGACGACGAACGGGTGGCCGAATCGCTGGAGCGGATGCGGAGCGAACATGCCGAGTATGTCGAGCTGGAGGGTCGGGAGCTGGCCGCCGGCGATGTCGCGGTGATTTCCTGGGAAGCGGCCACTTTGAAGGACACGGGGCCGGAGGACGGGCCGGACGAGGAAAACGGCGGCTGGCTGCTGGAACCGCGCGAGGAATACTGGATCAAGCTCCCGGCGGCCGACGCCGAGGACGAGCCCTTCCTGCCCGGTTTTGCGAAGCAGTTGGCGGGCCTCGAGGCGGGCGAATCGAAGGACGTCGAGGTGACTTTTGACGACAGTGAGGCGGTCTTCGCGGGGCTGCGCGGCAAGACGGCGGTCTTTCCGGTGACGGTGAAATCGGTGCGGGAGGAGAAGCTGCCGGAACTCACCGACGAGCTGGCGTCGAAAATCGCCGGGGGCAAGACGCTCGAGGATTTGCGCGCCGGCATCCGGGCCAATCTGGAGCGGGAGGCCGATTCGGTCCGCGACCGGCTGATCAAGAACCAGATTTTGACGAAACTGGGGGCGGAAACGGCGTTCGAACTGCCGCGGCACATGCTTTTCAACGAGACGCAGCGACAGGTGAACGATCTCGTTTACCAAGGCTACAACCGCGGCATGGATGACGAGGCGATTCGGGAAAGCGAGGAGCAGATCGTCCAGGAAGCCCAGGCCCGCGCGGCGTCGAATCTGAAGACGAGCTTCATCCTCGAAAAGATCGCCGAGGCGGAAAAGATCGCGGTGACCGACGGGGAAGTGTCCAACCGGGTGGTCATGATGGCGGCGCAGGCGGGGCGTCCGGTGAAGAAGGTGGCGCGGCAACTGAGGGACGCGAACGGTTTCCAGCGGATTCGGCGGGAACTGCTGGTTGGTAAGGTTCTTGAATTTCTGAAGTCGAATGCTAGCGTCACCGAGGTCGATCCCCCGGCGGGGGAAGACGCCGGCGGCGCCGCTTGACGGCGGCTTTCGACGCCGGACACGTCCGAATTTTTTCGACCCCACCTCAACCCGATCCCCCCTCCCAGTCCCATGTTCGAAGAGCTTTCCGAAATCTCCCCCCTGCTGCCCGCCCACCTGCAAGGGCGCGTCGCCGATCCGGTCCAGAATGTCAGCGTGATCGAGAAGGAGGGCAGCACGATGATCCAGTTCGACCTGCTGTCGCGGCTGATGAAGGACCGCATCATCTTCATCGGCGAACCGATCAGCGACCCGCTGGCCAACTACGTGATCGCCCAGATGCTCTACCTGCAGATGCAGGACCCGAACAAGGACATCAACATCTACATCAACAGCCCCGGCGGCTCCGTCACGGCCGGCTTGGCGATTTACGACACAATGCAGTTTGTCACCTGCGATGTGAACACCTACTGCATGGGCATGGCGGCGAGCATGGGCGCGGTGCTGCTCTGCGCCGGCACCACGGGCAAGCGCTACGCCCTGCCGAACTCGCACGTCATGATCCACCAGGTCTCCGGCGGCGCGCAGGGCACCGCCAGCGATGTGGAGCGGACCGTCGAGTTCATGTACAGCCTGAAGAAGCGGCTGAACGCCATCCTTTCCAACCACACCGGGAAACCGATCGAGCAGGTCGAGATCGACGCCGACCGCGACAAGTACATGACCGCCGAGGAGGCCGCCGCCTACGGCTTGATCGACAAGGTGCTGGAAAGCAAGCGCGACGCCGAGGGCAAGTCGAAGAAGGGCTGAGCCGAAACCCGGCGACGGCCTGGCGGGGCGGGAAAAGCCAATTTTGGCGAGGAAAAGCTCTGGCAACAGGGTAGGAATTCGGCTAAGTTTGCCATCACCGGCAACCGGCGGATTTCGTCGATCCGGGGTGTTCCGTCGTTCCTTCTCTCTTTCCTTTCCGCTTTTTCCCTTTCCATCGCGCCATGGCCCGGGCTTCCAACCTCACGATGTGTTCCTTCTGCGGCAAGAGCCACGCCGAAGTCAAAAAACTCATTGCCGGCCCGGGCGTCTATATCTGCGACGGCTGCATCAATGTCTGTCGCGGCATTCTGGAGAAAGAACTCAACGATCAGGACGAGGAGCAACCCAAGGCGCTTTCGGTTCCGAAGCCGCGGGACATTTTTGACCAGCTCAACGAGCACGTCATCGGGCAGGAGCACGCGAAAAAGGTCCTGTCGGTCGCGGTACACAATCACTACAAGCGCATCCAGCAATTCCAGGCGCCCAAGGGAAACCGGGCGCGTTTCCACGACCTGCGCGACGTCGAAATCGAGAAGAGCAACATCCTGCTCATCGGTCCGACGGGCTCCGGCAAGACCCTGCTCGCCAAGACGCTGGCCCGCATTCTGAACGTGCCTTTCTGCATCGCCGACGCCACCACCCTCACCGAGGCCGGCTACGTCGGGGAGGACGTGGAAAACATCATCTTGCGCCTGCTCCAGACCGCCGACTACGATGTGAAACGGGCCGAACTCGGCATCATCTACATCGACGAAATCGACAAGATCGGCCGCAAGACCGAAAACGTCAGCATCACCCGGGACGTGTCCGGCGAGGGGGTGCAGCAGGCGTTGCTGAAGATTCTCGAGGGCACCGTCTGCAACGTCCCGCCGCAGGGCGGACGCAAGCATCCGCAGCAGGAATACATCCAGGTCAACACGGAGAAGATTCTCTTCATCTGCGGCGGCGCCTTTGTCGGTCTCAACGACATCATTTCCCGCCGCGTCGGCAAGCGGGTGCTGGGTTTCGGCGAGGGCGGCAAAGCCTCCTCCCCGGCCGCGGAGCAGACCGATGCCCGCGCGCGCGACGTGACGCCGGAGGATTTGCTGAGCTTCGGCTTGATCCCCGAGTTCGTCGGCCGGCTGCCCGTCGTTTCGACCCTGGAAAACCTGACCCGCGAACAGTTGATCCGGGTCCTGACCGAGCCCAAGAACGCCATGGTCAAGCAGTACGGCAAGCTGCTGGCGATGGACGGCGTGGAACTCGACCTCTTGCCCGAAGGACTCGAAGCGATGGCCGAGCAGGCGCTGGAACGCGGCACCGGCGCCCGCGCGCTGCGCTCCATTTTCGAAAGAATCATGCTCGACGTGATGTTCGACGCCCCGAGCAGCGGCGAATCGATGATGGTTTCGATCGACCGCGACGTCGTCACCGGCGACCGGCCCGCCCGCATGGAGGCCCGGGAGGAAAAGGACGCGGCCTGATCTACCGCCGCGCGCGGGATTGGACGCGCATTCGTCCGCCGCGCGGCCCGGCGTTTGCGCCGGCCCGACTCATCGAGCGCAACGAACCGGTCGTCGCCCGAGGAGGAAAAACGTTCCCGCCGCGAGAATCAACAGAGCGGAGGAAGGTTCCGGAATGGCCTCGGCATAGACGAGGTCCTGACTCGTGTCGTGCTGGAGACCTTGGATATCCCAGGCGGTGGCCTCGTAGGCGCTGAAATTCGTGCCCGACGCGTTCAGGGCGTTCAGCACGATTTGAGCCTCGACCACGGGCGAGCTGAACCCCGTGAAATAGAGGTCGCCCGATGAGTTGAACAGAGACATGTCGGTGTCGTGGGTGATTTCCCAGACGGCCAACTGGAAAATGTACTCGTTGCGGACACCGTTGGTCGTTCCCCAGTCGGCGAGGACCGGTCCCTGATAGTAATTGTCGAACAGGTAGCTGAGCCGCCCCACCTGAACGGCGGTCAGACCGTTCCGGAAATTCGCCGGATCGTCCTCGAAATCGAAGGTGTAGGAACCGGCGCCGATGCCCTGCTCCAATTCCATGCAAAAAGCGATGTGGCTGTCGCTGACCGGCACGCCGCCAAAGGAGGTGATGTCGATCCCGATGGCGGCCATCGAGACTTTCCCGTCTCCGTTGATGAGGGTGGCGGTGCCGTCGCCATTGTAGTCGAAGTAACCGGTCGAGACGGTGATGATGGGCCCGATGTCGGTCGTGAAATCGACCTGCTGCGCCCACGCCCCGGCGCAGCACCCGGAAAAAACCGCGCCAACAATGGGTACCCACCGACGAAAAGGCAGGCAAATAGGAAAGAAAACTTTCATTTTTCGGCCCCTAAAATACCATAAAAACCATATTTTTCAATTTATACGGGGTCTTTTGTCGGAAAAGTCGATCAATTGCGCGGTTTCCACCCTCCGGCGGCCTTCCGAGATTCCCGGAGCGAACGGGTTCGGATCCGGCGAGAGAAGGTCCGCCCCGTCAAAAACCCGCTGGCATGTCCGGGCGAGCGCGCTAAAATCTTGCCCACCATGAGCCAGCCCGACGACCAACCACTCCTGCCGGCCCTCGGTTTCGCCGAAGAACTCAACGAAGACGAGCGCCGCTCGCTTGGCAGCTTCGGCGAATTCATCACCGCGACCGAAGGGGACACCATCATTTCCGAAGGCCAGGAGCAGGACTCGCTGTTTCTGATCGTCTTCGGCACCTTTCACGTGCAGACCGAGACCACCGGCCGCGCCGTGCTGCTGGGTCAGTTGAAGTCCGGCGACACCATCGGCGAGGTGAATATTTTCGACTCGGGCCGCGCCAGCGCCAGCGTCATCGCCAAGACCCTCTCGCAGGTGTGGAGGATCGACCGCTCCCGGCTCGAGAATTTCCTCGAAACCCACCCGGGCGCCGCGACCCGGCTGCTCATCAGTGTGGCGACGCAACTGAGCAAACGACTGCGGCGGGCCAACGAAAAAGCCGCGCTGGCCCGGGAGGCCATGCTGGACGCGTTTTAGGCCGCCGCCCCGGCTTCCTGGCGTCGTGACCGGGCGGCGGCGGCGTTCACGGCCGGTCGCCCCTCCGGAAAATTCTCCCCCGAAAAACCTCCAATCCCCGCATGACCCCAATGTTCCCCGTTTTACCCGCCGGCGAATTCGATCCGGCCGCGGCGGCGACCCTGTTCTTTGCCCTCGTCATCGGGCACGCCATCGCGGATTTTCCGCTTCAGGGCGATTTTCTGTCGCGCGGGAAAAACCGGCATCTGCCCCCGCCGAAACTCGCCGACGGCAACGAATCCCCGAAGCGCCTGTGGATTTACCTGATGAGCGCCCACGCGCTGACCCACGCCGGGTTCGTGTGGCTGATGACCGGCAGCGCCCTGCTCGGGCTGGTGGAATTTGTCCTGCACTGGATGATCGACGTGGCGAAATGCGAGCAGCGCACAAACTTCGAGACCGACCAATGGCTCCACGTCCTGACCAAGGCCCTCTACGTCGCCGTCCTTTGGGCGGGATGGATCGGGTGAGCGCGCGGCGGGTCCGCCGCCGCCGTTGGCCGCGAAAAAAAGCCCGGCGGTTCCCTTGAATTCGCGCGCCCTAAGCGGGACAATGCCGTCATGAAAATCTCCCGCGCCGCCTTTTCGCGACTCGCCCCCGCCGTCGCGATGGCCCTGGGCCTGAGCCTCGCGGTCCCGCCGGCCCGTCCCGCGATGGGGCAGGAGAAAAAAGCGCCCGCGCCCGAGAAACCCGCGAACCCGAAGGAAACCGCCGCCCCGGCGAAAAAACCCCGGCCCGCGCCGCGCGAAGAGTCCGGATTCGAGCAGATCGAGCTTTTCACCCGCGTGCTGGAGCTGGTCCGCGAGACTTATGTCGATCCGGAGAAGACCAGCTACGAGAAACTGATCAACAGCGCCCTCACCGGAATGCTGGGCGAGCTGGACCCCCACTCCCAGTTCATGCAGCCCAGCGTTTTCCAGCAGTTGCAGCAAAACACCGGCAGCACCTACGAGGGCGTCGGGATCACCATCTCCACCCGGAACGGCGGCCTCTCCATCGTCACCGTGCGCGAGGACGGCCCCGCCGCCCGGGCCGGCGTGCTGCCGGGCGACCAGATCGTCAAGATCAACAACATCCTCACCGACGAAGTCGGAATCACCGAGGCTGTCGCCCTGCTGAAGGGCAAGCCCGGAGAAAAGCTCAAGCTCACCCTGCGCCGGCCCGCCACCAAGGAACTCATCGAAGTCGAGATGATGCGCGAGATCATCAAGCAATCGACCCTCCTCGACATCACCCTGCTGGACGAAAAACTCACCGCCCCCTACAGCATCGGTTACGCCCGCATCCTCCAGTTCAGCGAGCCCACCGCCGACGAGCTGGCCGACTCCCTCGACGATCTGGAAAAGCGGGGCATGGACGCCTTTGTCCTCGATTTGCGGAACAATCCCGGCGGCCTGCTCAACAGCGCCGTCGACGTCATCGGCGAGTTCGTTCCCGCCGGATCGCTCGTGCTGACCACCGAGGGCAAACCCGGCTCCGGCGAGGTCAAACCCTACCGCACCGAGGCCAAGCGCAAGCGCCGCGACCGCGACTACCCCGTCGCCATCCTCGTCAATCATTCCAGCGCCAGCGGCTCCGAGGTCGTGGCCGGCGCCCTGCAGGATCTCAAGCGCGCCATCATCGTTGGCGAAACCACCTTCGGCAAAGGCTCCGTCCAGTCCATCATGCCCCTCGACGAAACCGACGGCAAAGCCATCCGCCTGACCACCGCGAAATATTACACCCCCAGCCACCGCACCATCCACGAAAACGGTGTCATTCCCAACATCGTCGCCGCTCTGACCCCCCGCGAGGAGGAGCAGCTCATGCGCTGGTTCCAGCGCGAATCGCTCCCGACCCAGGAGAGGCAGAAACTCGACTCCTTTCAGGATATCCAGCTCGTCCGCGCCGTTGACGCCATGAAGGGCGCGCTCGTTTACACCCGGATCCAGCACGGCGGCGATGACCCGGCCGCTCCCGCCGCCGCGAAGCCTCCGGCCCCGGCCCAGGCCCCTGGGTCGTCCGGGTCCGAGTAGGGTAAATGGAAAGCCGCGCCACCGGTTTCACCGGCCCCCGGCAACGCCCCCCCGCTCATGCTCGTTCTCGCGATCGAAAGCTCCTGCGACGAAACCGCCGTCGCCCTCGTCCGCGGCAGCGGCGAGATTCTCGCCAGCGAAATCTCCACCCAGATCGAGCTGCACCGGCCCTATGGCGGCGTCGTGCCCGAGCTGGCCTCGCGGAATCACAACCTCGCCCTGCGCCCCCTCGTCGAGCGCGCCCTCGAAAACGCCGGGGTCGAACTCGGCGCCGTCGATGTCTTCGCCGCCACCGCCGGCCCCGGCCTCGCCAGCTCGCTGCTCGTCGGAAACACCACCGCGAAGGCCCTCGCCCTGGCGACGCGCAAGCCCTTCGTCCCCGTCAATCACATGGAGGGCCATCTGCTGTCCCCCTTCATGGGCGACCCGGAAGGCATCCGGCCCTGCGTCGCGCTGATCGTCAGCGGTGGCCATACCCTGCTGATCCATTTGCGCGGGCACGGCGACTACCGGCTGCTCGGCACGACCCGGGACGACGCCGCCGGCGAAGCCTTCGACAAAGTCGGCAAAATGCTCGGTCTGCCCTATCCCGGTGGCCCCGTCATCGACGCGCGCGCGCGGCGCGGGAATCCGGCCGCGCACGATTTTCCGCGCAGCATGCTGGGCAGCGGCGATTTTCACTTCAGTTTCAGCGGCTTGAAAACGGCCGTCTTTTACCAGCTCGAAAAACTGCCCCCACCGCTCGAAGACGCGACCGTCGACGACCTCTGTGCCGCGTTTCAGGAAGCCGTCGTCGACGTGCTGACGGGCAAGACCCTGGCCGCCGCCCACGCGACGGGCGAAAGGCTGGTGACCCTGAGCGGCGGTGTCAGTTGCAACCACCGCCTGCGCGAGGCCATGCGGGCCGCCTGCGACGCCGCCGGCCTGGAGCTGCGGATCGCCGAGCCGCGCTACTGCACCGACAACGCCGCGATGATCGGTTTTGTCGCCGCGACTCAACAGGGTTTGGTCGCCGACCCAACCCTGTTGAGTCAGGACATCGATCCGAACCTGCGCCTGGCGGGCGGATGAAACGCGGAAACGACGCTTTTGCGGAGAATCTCGATTGGTGCGGGGTGAGGCGATCGGGCGCGAGTCGCGGGTTCGGGAAGATTTTTGTCCGAAGTCAGGCCCCCTCCCCGGGAGGCTGACTCCCGGCCCCACACCATCGGTTGGGTCCGGCGGCGGTTTGCCAGGCGGCCTCGGCGGCGCGGGCGTGTTTTTTCGACTGTCGCAATCGCGTTTCCAGCCGCTTTTTCAGCGCGGCTCTCGCGGAGGAACGCGACGAACCGGCCGCGGTGCGGATTACCGTCGCGACGAGAAGGCGGACCAGGGTTTTCACATCGTCAAAGGAAACCCATTCGCCGCCGATGCCGCCGTCCGCGGCGCAGTTGTGGTAATTTCCCAGCAGGACGGACAGGCCGGCGGCGGGCACGCCGTAAAGATTCATCGCCGTGGCCTCGCAGCTTCCGCCGTCGAGCAGGCAGCGCTGCACGGAAAGCTTTTCGGCGGCGGCGGTCTCGACGAGTTCGGCGGTGACGGTGTCGTCGAAGACGCTGAGGCGGTCGCCGACGCGAATCGCGGGGCCTTTCCCGATCTCGGCGCCGCCGCGCGGCGCGCTGGTTTCCAGGGAGACGAAGCGAACGCCCTCGGGCAGGGGCCAGGCCTTGGCGAGATGGACGGCGCCGACGAAGCCGACCTCCTCGGCGCGGGTGAACAGGCCGTAACAGGTCGCCTCGATCCCGCGGCGTTCGAGTTCCTCGAAGAGGGCGACGATTTCGACGCAGCCGATCAGGTCGTCGCAGGCCCTCGAGTAAACGTGTCCGTCGCGAATCTCGAAGGGGGGCAGGTCCCACATGCCGAACTCGCCGAACCACGCGACGGGATGCTTGTCGAGCCGCTCGGCCGGCACGCCGCCGAGAAATTCGGTCGCGCCGGAGCGGTCTCCGGGTTTTTTCACCCAGCCGGGGTGATCCATGTGGGCACCGAAGGCGAGCAGGGGCCGTTTCCGGCCGCGGCGATAGCGGGCGATGAGATTGCCGAAGGCGTCGGTCTCGATCGAAACGTGCGGCAGCGGGGCGAGAAGGGCGCGGATCTTCGCGGCGACGTGGTATTCGTGAAACGGCGCGGTGGGGCAACCGAGGATCTGGCGAAGGAGGGTGCGGAGGCGTCCGGGGTGCATGATCGGTGGCTACGGGGCAAAGGTTCGCCCCCAATCTGCCGGAAAAACCGCGCGAAAAAAACGGTTTCGGCGCCGCCGGCTTCGATGGAGAGTGCGCGGCGATGTCATTCTGGAAACGCGCGCGCTATCGCATCGAGTGGCTGGCGGTAAAGGCGCTGGCGATCGGCATTCCGCTGCTGCCGCGGCGCTGGGCCCGCGGGCTGGCGCGGGGACTGGGGTCGGTGGCCTATTTCGCCGACCGCCGGGGGCGCGGGACGGCGCTGGAAAATCTCCGCGCGGTTTACGGCGACGGAAAATCGGAGACGGAGCGCCGGCAAATCGCGCGCGAGGCGTTTCAGCATTTCGCGCGGACGGTGATCGACCAATTCTGGAGCGCGCGGCTGACGGCGGAGAACTGGGAACGCTATTGCCGGCTCGAACTCGACGATCCGGAGGCGGTCGCCGACGCGCTGAAAACGGGGGCGATCTGGGTGACGCCGCATTATTCGAACTTCGAATGGACGGCGCTGGTGATGGGTTTTCGCGGTTACCGGTTCACGATCATCGCCCAGGACTTCAAGAATCCGCTGCTGACGAGGATCTTTCAGGAAAACCGCCAGGTGAGCGGTCATCAGGTCATTCCGCAGCGGCAGTCGATGTTTCGCCTGCTGAAGAATCTCAAGAACCAGGGGCACGCGGCCTTTTTGACGGACCTGACGATCAAGCCAAGCAAGGCGGCGACGATCATCGAGTGCATGGGTTTCAAGACCTGCGTGACGGCGCTGCACGTGGAGCTGATGCGGCGGACCCGGCTGCCGGTGATCCCGGGCATCTGCCAGCCGCTCGACGACGGGACCTACCGGGTGCGCGGGCTGGCGCCGCTGCGTTTCGAGGAGGGGATGAGCGACGCCGAGATGGCCCAGCGGTGCTGGGACGCCTTCGAGCCCTTTATTCTGGAAAACCCGGCCCCCTGGCTGTGGATGTACAAGCATTGGCGTTATCGGCCCGAGTCCGGGGGCGACGCCTATCCCGCCTACGCGGGAATTTCGGGAAAATTCACCAAACTCGAGGCGCGCGTCGAGAGCGAGGCGTCGAAAACGGAACCGGCGACCGCGGAGTGAGACTCCGGGGCCGCCGGCCGGCGGGTTTTTTGGGGTTGAGGGGAAGGGCAGCGCGGGAGTCAGTCAGCGGCCGAAAATCTGGCGGCGATGCTGTTCGTGCAGTTCGATGATTCCGCGCAGGAGGCCGACGCCAGAGCTTTCACAGCGGCCGCGACTGTCGCATCCCCGGTCGTATCGGCTGTGGGAGTCGAAATGCCGGCTGCTTTGGTGCCCGCCGCAGCGGTGGGAATCCGTGATCCAGCGCATGATGGGACGACCGCACGAGTCGTGGCCGACCACGACGAGACGCTGATAGACGGGCTGGTTGCAGGAGTCGCAGCGGTGCGAGTAGCGCGGGCCGCCGCCACCGCCTGCTTCGGCGGTGATCGGGGCGAGGGTGAACGCCGCCAGGGCCAACGCGGCCACACCGGCGACGGCGGTTTTGAGGGGATGGGTATTCATGGTTTTGTGTTTGGGGGTTTGGGGGTTGGCGGACCGAAAGCAGGCTCGGGGAGGAGACGAACGCATCGGGCCGCCTATGCGAAATCGGCCGGAGACGCGCGCCGGGCGGGCTTTTTGCCTTGCCGAAGCCGTCCCGCCCCGGCAAGGGTGGGAACGCCATGGAAGAAACACTCGCCGCCGTCCTGTATGAAGTGGGCCAGCCCCTGAGCATCGAGCCCGTCGAGGTGCTGCCGCCCCAGCGCGGCGAGGTGCGCGTGCGCCTCCATGCCGCGGGCGTCTGCCACAGCGATCTGCACGTGATGAAGGGCGATCAGCCGATGAAAATGCCCATCATCCTCGGCCACGAAGGCGCCGGGGTGGTCGAGGAAATCGGCGAGGGCGTCACCTCGGTCGAGCCGGGCGACCACGTCATCCCCATCTGGCGAATGTCCTGCGGACGCTGCGAATACTGCCTCGGCGGACGGCCCGCGCTGTGCGATGTCGGCACGAAGATGCGCTTCACGGGCCTGATGCCCGACGGCCAGACGCGGTTCCGCAACGCCGCGGGCGAGTCGATTCTCCACTACGCGGGCGTCTCCACCTTTTCCCAGGTCTCCACGATGCCCGAGGGCGCGGTGGTGAAAATCCCGGCCGATTTCAGCCTCGAACACGCGGCGCTCATCGGGTGCGGCGTCATCACCGGGCTCGGCGCGGTGTTCAACGCCGCCGACGTCCCGGTCGGCGGCACGGTCGCGGTGTTCGGCTGCGGCGGCATCGGTCTGAACATCGTCCAGGGCGCGAAGATCGCCGGCGCCTCCCGCATCGTGGCCGTGGACACGGTGCCGCGAAAGCTCGACTACGCCCGCCAGCTCGGGGCGACCCATCTGGTGAACGCCCGCGAGGGCGATCCGGTCGAGGCGGTGAAAGACCTGACCGGCGGCCTGGGCGTCGATTTCGCCTTCGAGGCCGTCGGTTTGCCCGAGCCCATCGAGCAGGCCTACGACGCCACGCGAAAAGGCGGCACCTGTGTCGTGGTCGGCATCGCCCGGCCCGATGCCCGGGCGAAGATCAACGTCAACGCCCTCGTCTACGCCGAAAAGACGCTCAAAGGCTCCATCTACGGCTCCACCCGGCCGCGCATCGACCTGCTGCGACTGATCGACCTGTATCGCGACGGACGGCTAATGCTCGACGAGCTGCTGACCAAAACCTACCCGCTCACCGAGATCAACGAAGCCTACGCCGCCCTCGAGCGGGGCGAGGTCGCCCGCAGTCTCATCTTGCCTCAGGCTTCGTCGTGAGGTCGCCCGCGCGCCGGACCGAAATTCTCCCTTGATGCCGCGGCGAAGTTTTCGCAGAATCGCGGTCATGGCGCCCAGTTCCCCGTCTCCCAAACGTTTCAGGCTGATTCCGACGAGCGGATTGGCGATCACCAGTTTCATCCTCGGCTTGCTGGGCGTTTGCGGTCCCGGGCTGGGTGTTGTCGGCGTGATTCTCGGGCATGCGGGGTTGGCGAAGATCCGGGAGGCGCGGGGAAACCTCGCCGGTCGCGGCCTGGCGGTCATGGGGTTGATCTTCGGATATCTGGGGATCGCCGGCTGGGGGACGCTGGTCGTGATTTGGGGGATGGCCGAAGTGAAAACGCAAAAGGAGAGTCGCTCTCTTTTTCGCAACGCGGACGTGCCCGTTCCCTTGTTTCCCCAGCTCCCGGACTTCGAGACGCTGGAACCGTCCGGGGTCCGGGTGACCCAGATCGAGCTTTCGGCGGGGAGCCAGCCGGGACACGCGATGTCCTTTCGCGTTTACCTTCCGAAGGGTGAAGCCGATCCCAAGAGCCTGCCGTGTGTGCTCGTCGCGCCCGCCGGCACCAACCTGCTCAGCGGTGCGGGTCTCGAACTCCTCGACGAGAACACCTACCACGACGAGGCCCTGCCTTACGCCGAGGCCGGGATGGCGGTCGTGCTCTATTCCATCGACGGGGAAGACCCTGAGATGGCGGATGGCGACGAGGAGAGAGTCGAAGAAATCCGGGCCGCGTACCACGCGTTCTCCGGCGCCGGGGCGGGAACGGTGAACGGGCGCAATGCCCTGATGTTCGTCAGAAGCCGGCTGCCAATGGTGGACCCGAACCGGATTTATTCGGCCGGGCACAGTTCGGCGGCCACGCTGTCGCTCCTGCTGGCGGCGCACGAGCCCCTGCTCAAAGGCTGTGTCGCCTACGCCCCGGCGGTCGATCTTTCGGAGCACTTCGCCGATCTGGCGCCCAAACCCGAGGCTGAATTTGTCTACCCCGGGATACAGAGATTCGTCGTCAAGAGTTCGCCCCTCACCCACGCCGACAAGATCCGAATGCCGGTGTTTCTCTTCTTCGCCGAGGACGACACGCTGGCGACGCTGGAGGGTTCGAGGCCCTTCATCGACGCGCTCTCCCGGATGAACGCATCGGTCAAGCTGCGCACCGTTCCAACCGGAGGGCACTACGAATCGATGATCGAGAAGGGAATTCCCGCGGGCATCGATTGGATCCGGTCGATGGAACAGGACTTGCCGCCAAATCGGGTGGAGTGAGGGCTCGGCGTTCGACTCAGGCCCACCGCACCCCGTCCGCGCTGACGATCGTTTCTCGCTCGCCATCCGTTTTCTCGACGATCAATTCGCCCTCCGGACCCGCGTCGATGGCGGTGCCGGCGATTTGGCGGTTTCCCGAGAAAACGACCACCTCGCGACCGGTGAGAAAACTCCGGCGCCGCAGTTCCTCGCGCGGTTCGCCGAAGGCGGAGGGTTCGAGGGCGGCGGGGTAAAGCGCGGCCCACTCGGCGAGAAAGGCGGCGGCGACGGCGTTGCGGTCGAGCCGATGACCGGCGTGCCCGGAAAGGCTGGTGGCGAGGGAGCGCAGATCCTCCGGGAAGGCCTCGGGCGGGAGATTGACATTCAGCCCGATCCCGAGGACGGCGAAGGGCGCCGGACTGCCGTCTTCCCGCAGGCCGCCGCGGGATTCGACGAGAATGCCGGCGACTTTCCGTTCGCCGAGAAAGACGTCGTTGGGCCACTTGAGCCGGGGCGTTTCCTCGAGGCCGGGGAGGACCGATTCGATCGCGCGGCAGACGGCGATCCCGGCGAGATGCGGCAGTCTGAGCCAGGCCGCGATCGGTCCTCCGGGCCGGAGCAGGATGGAAAACAGCAGGTTCGTCCCCGGTGGCGAGACCCAGGGGTCGCCGCGGCGTCCGCGCCCGGCGGTCTGGCTCTCGGCGAAAAGGACGCGGCCCTCGGCGACGGCGTGGTCCCGTCCCTGCGCGAGCAGATCGCTGTTGGTCGAGCCGGTCTCGGCGACGACCCAGGGCTCGAAGCGCGCGGCGAGCGCCGGGCCGAGCTTTTCGGTCAGCGCGGCGCGGATCCGGGCGGGCGAGAGTGCTTCGGGGGAGTCCATGAGTCAGTCCGAGAAATCGAGTCCGAAATCCGCCGCGCGGGCCGAGTGGGTCAGCGCGCCGGAGGAGATGAAATCGACGCCCGTTTCGGCGATGGCGGCGACGGTGTCGAGCGTGACGCCGCCGCTGGCCTCGAGTTTCACCGCGGGCGCGAGATCGTTTCGCAGCGCCACCGCCGCGCGCAGGTCGTCGAGGCTCATGTTGTCGAGCAGGATGACGGACACGCCCTCGACGCCGAGAAAGGCGCGCGCCTGGTCGAGCCGGTCGGCCTCGACCTCGACGAGCGTGCCGGGAAAGGCGAGGTGGAGCGCCTCGACTCCGGCGGCGAGCGCCGCGGCGGGTTCGCCGCCGAGCGCGGCGAGGTGATTGTCCTTCACCATGGCGGCGTCATGCAGGCCGAGGCGATGGTTCCGGCCGCCGCCGGCCTTGACCGCGGCTTTTTCGAGCAGGCGCCAACCGGGCGTCGTCTTGCGCGTGTCGAGAATCCCGACGCCCGTGCCGGCCACGCGGCGGACGAACTCGCGCGTCAGGGTCGCGATACCCGAGAGTCGCTGGACGAAATTCAACGCCGTGCGTTCCGCCGCGAGCAGGCTGCGTGACGCTCCCGCGATCGTGAGAACGGTGTCGCCCGGCGAAACGGCGGCGCCATCGGAATGCTCGAAAGTCAGCGTCACGTCGGGATCGACACTTTCGAAAACGGAAGCCGCGATCTCGACTCCGGCGAGCACGGCCTCGTCGCGGGCGACCATGGCGGCGAGGGAGCGGTTTTCCTCGGGCACGAAAAATCGCGAGGTGATGTCGCCCCGTTCGCCGAGGTCTTCGGCGAGGGCGAGATCGATGAGGCGTCGGGCGGCTTCGGCGAGGGCGGCGTCCATGGCGGGTAGAGCGGGGTTCAGTTTTCACCATGCCCGGGCGGATGGCACGAATTTTCGCGTCTCGCTTCGCGCGATCGCGCGGCCCGCTGAAGCGTGGTTTTTAACGGGAGTGGGCTATGATTCCGGCGGCGCGCGGGTCGCTGGACGAACATAAGCCGCCACGCCGCCGCAGAGATATCGACCCATGAAAGGCCCCGCTTGCAGACTGATTCTCGCCGCGACGCTCGCGGGGGCGCCCCTGACGATGGCCCGCGCCGCGGACACGATCGATCCCGCCGTCCAAACTTTTCTCAAAAGCTACTGCCTCGACTGCCATGGACCGAAGAAGCAAAAGGGCGACTTCCGCGTCGATACCCTGAAGCTCACCGAATCGGTCGAGGACGCGGAATACTGGCAGCTGGTGCTCGACAATCTCCACCTTGGCGAGATGCCGCCCGAGGACGAAACGCAGCCGCCCCTCGCGGAACTGACACCGGTGACCGACTGGATCGAGGCCGAACTGAAGCGCGCCGCGGCCGAGCTGGCCGGGCATCGCGGCGAAGTGGTGCTGCGGCGCCTCAACCGGGTCGAATACGAATACACCGTCGACGATCTCTTCGGGATTCGGGGCAATTTCGCCGAAGGCTTTCCGGCCGACACGCGCTCGTCCGGGTTCGATAACATCGGCGCGGCCCTCTCTCTCTCGGCCGAACAGATGGACCAGTATCTCAAGGCGGCCGATTTCATCCTCGAGCGGGCCATCCAGACCAAGCCGCGCCCCGAGACGAAGCGGGTGACCTTCACGCTGCACGACTACAATCAGGAGGCGTGGAAACGGCACCATGAGGACATCGCGCGGCGCCAGAAAGAGTTCGATCAGCTCACCCCCGACGAGCAGAAGCGCACCACGGAAATGGTTGCCCAGTTGAAGGAGAATCCCAATCTCGGCTTCAGCTTTCCCGCGTGGGAAAACGGGAAGCTGCGCGAACCGAAGCCGGAGGACGGCTCCGGGGTCGACGCGGTCATCGCCATCAATGCCGGTTACGCCGCGCCCGACACGCGTCGCCATTTCCAGGTCCGTGAGCCGGGATGGTATCGGTTCAAGATCACCGCCTATGCCGCCTCGAACGAGGGCAGACCCGTTCACCTGAAACTCGCCAGCGGTTCCTTCGCGCAGGGCACCATTCCCGACGTGATGGATGTGGTGCAACTCACCGACGCCACGCCGCGCGACTACGAATACCGGGTCTATCTGCAGCCGAACCAGATCATCAAGATGGAAATGATCGACGGCGAAAACTGGGCGCCCCGCGAGAAGCTCGTGCAGTTGCCCGGCCCCTTCGTGGCCATCCGCCAGATCGAGATGGAGGGACCGCTCATCGACGAATGGCCGCCAAAGGGCCATCGGCTGCTGCTCGGCGAGCGCGATGCCAGCACCCTCACCGATGACGAGGCCGCCGCCGCCTTGGCGGAGTTCGCGCCGAAACTATTCCGCCGTCCCGTGCCGGAATCGACCGTCGGCGAGTTCGTCGAATTCTACCGCTCCCTGCGCCCCGACCTGTCGCCGCTGGAGGCGTTCAAGCTCACCGCCAAGGCGATGATGGCCTCGCCCTATTTCGTCTACCAGATCGAGACCGGCGAAGCCCTGGATGCGTTCGCCCTGGCCAACCGCCTGTCCTATTTCCTCTGGCGCTCGGCGCCGGACGCGGAATTGATGGACCTCGCCTCCTCCGGAGCGCTGTCGCAACCAACTGAGCTAGCCCGTCAGGTGGACCGCCTATTGGCCGACGAAAAATCCGAGCGGTTCCTCAGCGACTTCACGGGAAAATGGCTCAAGATCGAGCGGGTCGGTGAAATGCAGCCTGACTCGAATCTCTATCCCGAATACGACGCCGAATTGGAACGCGACATGGTCGGGGAGACACGGGCCTTCGTTCGGGAAATCCTCCGCCAGAATCTCAGCCTGACCAACTTGATCGACTCCGACTGGGCGATGCTCAATGACCGCATGGCGCGCCACTACGGCATTCCAGGCGTGGAGGGCAACCAGTTCCGCCGCGTCGCCCTGAACCGCGACGAAACCGTGCGCGGTGGCATCCTGACTCAGGCGAGCGTGTTGAATGTCACCTCGAACGGCACCGTCACCTCTCCCGTGGTGCGGGGCGTCTGGGTGCTGGAAAAACTGCTCGGCACGCCCGCCCCGCCCCCGCCGCCGGATGTTCCGCCCATCGAGCCCGACATCCGCGGCGCCACGACGATCAAGGACCAGCTCGCCAAGCACCGCGAGATCCCGCAGTGCGGCGCCTGCCATCGCAAGATCGACCCCTACGGCATGGCTCTGGAGAATTTCGACGTCATCGGCGCCTGGCGGGAAAACTATCGCGCTCTCAAACCCGGCCCGAACCCCAAGCGCCCCGTCCTTTCCGAGGGCCAGCCCGTCGACGCAAGCGACGAGCTTCCCGATCACGGCGCCTTCGCCGATTTTCGCGAGTTTCGCCGGCAGCTCCTCACACGGGAGGATCTCGTTTTCGAAAACGTCGCCCGCACCCTGGCGGTCTATGCGCTCGGCCGGGAAATGGACTTTTCGGACGAGGTGGCCATCCGCGAACTTTCCGCCGCCACGCGTGACTCCGGGGGCGGGATGAAGACCTTGATTCACCGCCTCATCGAGAGCGATCTTTTCCACCAACCCTGATTCCCCCCGACACCCCATGAGCCTCTCCCGTCGCCATTTTCTCAAAGCCTCCGGCACCGGCCTTGCCTTGCCGTGGCTCGACTCGCTGGGCGGCTTTGCCCACGCCGCCGACGCCGCTGGTCCCCAGCGCCTCCTGATGATTGCCCTGCCCCTGGGCATCTACCGCGACGGCATCGTGCCTTCCCAAAGCGGCGCAAACTACGAATTGCCCGAGTATCTGAAGGCCATCGGCGGCTTCCGCGACCGCTTCACCGTGATCTCCGGGCTCGATCATCCGGGCGTCAACGGG
>JACKQC010000008.1 GCA_024233085.1 Akkermansiaceae bacterium | reverse complement strand
GCGGCGACGTCCGCAACATCGGTGGCGACGTCCGCAACATCGGTGGCGACGTCCGCAACGTCGGTGGCGACGTCCGCGACATCGGTGGTGACGTCCGCGACATCGGTGGTGACGTCCGCAACGTCGGTGGCGACGTCCGCAACGTCGATGGCGACGTCCGCAACGTCGGTGGTGACGACCGCGGCATCGGTGGCGCGGCATTCCCCATGGGGGGCGGCGTTCGACACGTGAATGGCGACGTTCCCGACATCGGGGATGGCACTGGAGAGATGAAGGGCGCCGGAGGCGACACCGACCTCGGCGTCAGCTTCCCAGGAAAACGCGTTTTCCCCGCGGGAAACGACACGGGAAAGGCAGAAAGCGACCAAGAGGCGGATCGGCGACATTTTTCCCTTTTTGTTCTCCGCTTTTCCGGCGAAGAATCAGTCCGTTATGGATTCGAAGAACCGAAAACCGAATGATTTTGCGGGCATGGATGCGCTTCTCGCCGCCGACACCGGCAATCTTCGTAAACGGGCGTTTTTCCGGCTTCTTATCGGCGGAACGGGGATGGCTGTCGTGGGCGCGATCGCCTGGTGGTTTTTGCCCCGGATCGATATACGATCATTTGACACGGGAGGCATTCGCGTCTTTTCTCTGCGTGTCACGCCTACGTCATCCTGACGGAAGCTCGGGCGCTCACCGGTCCACCGCGCGCCAAACACCCACGATCGGGGGAAGGGATTGACGACTCTTCAGTGTCATCCCGTGAACCCACTGGACGAACCGACCGACGCCCTCACCCGGCGTGCCTGACGTTTCCCGCTCCGCCGCCCCGGCCTGTTGACTTGGCCCGCGACAAGGAGCCAGGGGGACCGCGCGCCACGGGAACGGTTCCTCGCCGGATTCAATTCAAGAAAAACAGAAAACGCATATGTCATTTACCGACCTCGGCCTTCGAGCCGAACTCCTCAAAGCCGTGGCCGCCAAAGGCTACGCACAACCCACTCCGATCCAGGCGCGGGCGATACCGCCAATCCTGCGGGGTCGCGACCTCTTGGGAGGTTCGCAGACCGGCACCGGCAAGACGGCGGCTTTCACGCTGCCGCTGCTCGAGCGGCTCGCCGATTCGATGCCGCACGGCCGGCGCGTGCCTCGGGCGCTGGTGCTCACCCCGACGAGGGAACTGGCGGCGCAGGTCGCCGACAGCGTCGCGACCTACGGGCGGGGGCTCGACCTCCGTTCCGCCGTCATCTTTGGCGGCGTCGGCATGCGCCCGCAGTTCGACCAGTTCCGCCGCGGGATCGACATCGTCATCGCCACGCCGGGCCGGCTGCTTGACCACGCCGGCCAGGGCACGGTCGATCTTTCCCGGATCGAAATCCTCGTGCTCGACGAGGCGGACCGGATGCTCGACATGGGCTTCATCCACGACATCCGCCGAGTCATGAAACGGCTCCCGGCACGGCGCCAGAACCTGCTCTTTTCGGCGACTTACTCGCCGGCGATCAAGGAACTGGCCGACGGAATCCTGCGGGACCCGGTCCTCGTCGAGGTGGCGCGCCGGAACACCGCCGCCGAGGGCGTGAGCCAGACGGTGCATCCGGTGGCAAAGGCCGACAAACGCTCCCTGCTCGCCCACCTCATCCGCGAGGGTGGCTGGAACCAGGTGCTGGTCTTCACGCGGACCAAGCACGGCGCCAACCGGCTCGCCAGGCAACTGAAAAACGACGGCATCTCCGCCGACGCCATCCACGGCAACAAGAGCCAGAACGCCCGAACGCGCGCGCTCTCCGATTTCAAATCGGGGCGGGTGCGTGTCCTCGCCGCGACGGATGTGGCCTCCCGCGGGCTCGACATCAACCGCCTGCCGCACGTGGTGAACTACGACCTGCCAAACGTCCCGGAGGACTATGTCCATCGCATCGGCCGGACCGGCCGCGCCGGGGAAACCGGCGCCGCCTATTCGCTGGTCAGCGCCGACGAACGGCCGCTGCTGCGGGAAATCGAGCGCCTGCTCAACCGCTCCATCCCGGTTTCGGAAATCGCGGGCTACGCGATGAACGAATCCGACCGGGCGGAGACTCCGGCCCGGCCTTCGCGGGGAGAAGGGAGTGCCGGCGGAGGGAAAGCCGGCCGATTCAACGGGGCTTCGAATTCGCGAAGGAAACCGTTCCGCCGCCGGACGTCCGGACGGGGCGGAGCGAAGCGCTGACTTTCGCCGATGCGTTTGGACCGAAAATGAACAGGAATCGATGAAGGCGGGCAGGGACGCCTCGCCGAGGCGTGCGAGGATCGTCCATGGCGGACGGCTGGGCCAGCCGCCCCTGCCGGGCGTCCCCACCGGCCTCGCGCCGGCGTTGTGCCACATCGGACCGCCTTACGCGAACTGCGCCAAAAACCGCACGTCGTTCTCGATGAGGAGGCGGAGGTCGGGGATGCCGTAGGTGATCATGGCGAGGCGGTCGAGGCCCATGCCGAAGGCGAAGCCGGTGACTTTCTCCGGATCGTAGGCGTCGTCGCGGCGGGTCTGGCCGACGGCGTGGAAGACGTTGGGATCGACCATGCCGCAGCCGGCGATCTCGATCCATTTCGATTCGCGGCCGGTGGCGTGGAATTTCAGATCGACTTCGAAGCTGGGCTCGGTGAAGGGGAAAAAGTGGGGCCGGAACCGCAGCTCGGTGTCGGCGCCGAACATCTCGCGGAAGAAGAACTCGAGGGTGCCCTTGAGGTCGGCGAGGGTGACCTTTTCATCGACGTAGAGGCCCTCGAGCTGGTGGAAGGCGCTCAGGTGGGTGGCGTCGATCTCGTCGCGGCGGAAGGCGGAGCCGGGGGCGATGATGCGGATGGGCGGCGGCGCGGTCTCCATGGTGCGGATCTGCACGGTGGAGGTGTGGGTGCGCAGGAGCTTGCCGTTGTCGAAATAGAAGGTGTCGCTCTCGTTCCGGGCGGGGTGATCGGCGGGGGTGTTGAGGGCGTCGAAGCAGTGCCACTCGGTCTCGATCTCGGGGCCGTCGGCGATGGCGAAGCCCATGCGGCGCAGGACGGAGACGGCGCGGTCGAGCACCTGGGTGAGCGGATGCAGGGCGCCCTTCGGCAGGGGGCGGCCGGGCAGGGTGACATCGAGGCCGGCAAAGGCGGCGGCGTCGCGCGCGGCGGTGAGGCCGGCGGCCTTCTCCTCGAGGGCGGCGGTGATGGCGGCGCGGACTTCGTTGAGTTTCTGGCCGACGGCGGGTTTGTCCTCCTTGGGGACGTCCTTCATGCCGGCGCTGGCGGCGGTGAGGCGGCCTTTTTTGCCGAGAAACTGCACGCGGGCGGCCTCAAGGGCGGCGTCGGAATCGATGCCGGCGATATCGGCGAGGGCGTCGCGCTGGATCTGGTCGAGTTCGGCTAACACGGCGGGCGAAAGGCTTTTTTTGACAGGATTAACGGGATTTTTTTGGGGATTTTTTCGAATGATTCGTCGGGTCGATCATTGGCGATTCGAAGGAATCTTCCGAAGTCTTGTCAATCCTGTCAAAAAAGGATCAGCCCCCCGGCGACACCCCTCGAATCCGTGCCATCCGTGAAATCCGTGGTTCCGGGCACGCCGTGGCGCTCTCAGGGGCGGTCCGACGCTCACGGGTTTGAAAACCCGTGCTACGCCTCGCCGCGTTCGCCGGCCTCAGGCGGACTGCGCTTTTTTCTCGAGGGCGGCCTTGGCTTGGTCGACGATGGCGCCGAAGGCGGCGGGATCGTTGACGGCGAGGTCGGCGAGGACTTTGCGGTCCAGCTCGACTTCGGCGGCGGCGAGGCCCTCGATGAAGCGGGAGTAGGTCAGGCCACGCTCGCGGACGCCGGCGCTGATGCGCTGGATCCAGAGACGGCGGAAGTTGCGCTTGCGGGTCTTGCGGTCGCGATAGGCCCAGGTCTGGGCCTTGAAGACGGCGTCCTTGGCGTAGCGGTAGAGCTTGGAACGGGCGCCGCGGAATCCCTTCGCTTTGGCGAGCCAGCGCTTGCGGCGCTTGCGACTGGCGGGTGAGTTGGTGGCACGTGGCATTGACTGCTATCCTCCGAACAGGCTGTTGTTTTCGGGTCGATCCGCCGGTTCACCTGTTCGATCAGGCGTCGGTGGGCGTTTTCGTCGTTTTTTCGCGAAACTCGCCGCGGCGCCAGCCGGCTGCGATCGTGGACCGGTGTCGCGGTCCGCGGGGTCCCTTCGTTCAGCGGTGTTACTTGCTGTGGAAGGGCAAATTTTCCTTCAGGTTGGCTTCGTCCGCGGGCGAAACCAGGGCGCCCTGGCTCAGGCGACGGAGGCGCTTGGAATTTTTGCGGCGCGCCAGGTGGCGTTTGCCCTGACGACGACGCACAATACGTCCGCTGCCAGTCACCTTGAATCGTTTGGCGACTGCTTTGCGGGTTTTAGCTTTACCTCCTGTTCGGGCCATAGCGGGGCGGAAAGTATTCGGTTTTCAATGGGGTGCAAGTCTTTTCGGCCTCCGGGGCGGGATTCGAAAAGACGAACGGCGCGACCGCCCGGGGAGGGACGGCCGCGCCGCTTCTTTCTACTCAGGAATGGGTCCGCGTCAACCGAGTCGTGACTTGAAGTGCGAATAATCGAACTCCTTGATCAGCTCGATCTCGCCGCTCTCGTGGTAAACGCTGAGGCTGGGGAGCGGGATGCCGTTGAAGGTGGTGTTTTTCACGACGGTGTAGTGGGCCATGTCGCGGAAGACGATCTGGTCGCCGATCCGGAGCGGTTCGTCGAAGCTGTAGTCGCCGATGACGTCGCCGCTGAGGCAGGTCGGGCCGCCGAAGCGGTAGGTGTGGGCCTTTTCGCCGGGCATTCCGCCGCCCTGCACGCGGGGACGGTAGGGCATCTCCAGAACGTCGGGCATGTGGGCGGTGGCGGACACGTCGAGCACGGCGATCTTCATGCCGTTCTCCACGATGTCGATGACGCTGCCGACCAGCACGCCGCCGCCGCTGGCGATGGCTTCGCCGGGCTCGAGGTAGATATCGAGCTGGGGATAGCGGTCCTGGATCTCGCGGATGAGGCGGACGAGCAGCTCCACGTCGTAGCCGGGCGAGGTGATGAGGTGGCCGCCGCCGAAGTTCAGCCAGCGCATCTGCCGGAGGTATTTGTCGAACTTGGCGATGACGACTTCCAGGGTGCGCTGGAGCGCCTCGGCGCCCTGCTCGCAGAGGGTGTGGAAGTGCAGGCCGTCGATGCCGGTGAGGTCGGCGCCCTCGAGCTGGTCGACGAGCACGCCGAACCGGGAACCGGGCGCGCAGGGATTGTAGATCTCGGCGACGGCCTCGGCGTATTCGGGATTGATGCGCAGGCCGACGGAGACGGGACGATCGGAGGCGAGGACCTCCAATTTGTAGCGCTCCCACTGGCTGAGCGAGTTGAAGACGAGGTGATCGGAAATGCGGAGCAGCTCCGGGATCTCGTGCGGCTTGTAGGCCGGGGAGAAGACGTGGACTTCGCCGCCGAATTCCTCGGCCGCGAGTTTCGCCTCCCACAGGCCGCTGGCGGTGGTGCCGGCGAGGTAGTTGCGCAGGGTCGGGTAGAGGTGGAAGCAGGCGAAGGCCTTTTGCGCGAGGAGGATCTTCGCCCCGGTGCGGTTCTGCACATCGGCCAGGATGCGGCCGTTGTGGTGGAAGGCGCGGTGATCCAGCACATAGCTGGGGGTGGCCAGGCCGCTGGCGGCGAAAGCCTCGGACAGCGGCATGGGATCGGTCACCGGCAGGTCTTTGGCGGAAACCGAGATATCGACGATGGGAACGGTGTTTTTGGGACGTTCGAGAACGGTGGTGTTGCTCATGGCGGTATGGAATGCTCTGAAGATTGTCGTTACAGTTTTGGTAAGCCCGGGACACGGCGCGGCCCCATCCCGGATTTGCCTGGGAAAAACTGGGTCCCCTGCCGCAAACGGGCGGACAGAGGCCATGACAGGCGGCTGACAGATCCCGAAGAGCCCCCGGAGCGATGTGTCGCCGCGGATGAAACCGGGGAGGCGACGAACCGGTGGATTCGGACGGATCCGGCGCGAGCGTTCCGCGAAGAGCGGCCGCCGCGCCTACGGTAACAACGATTGATCCACTTCAAGGACGTGCCATGGGAGGCCCCATGCATTGAGATCGTCCATGAAGGGATCGGGGTCGAGCTGCTCCAGATTCCATACCCCGGGGCGGAGCCACTTCCCGAGGATCACTTGGCGTGCGCCGATCATCGCCGGCACGCCGGCGGTATAGCTGATGGCTTGGCTTTTCACTTCACGGTAGCACGCTTGATGGTCGCAAATGTTGTAGACGAATTTGGTCGCGATTCGTTCGGAATTTTTCAGGCGTCCCTGGATCATACAGCCGATGCAGGTTTTGCCCTTGGTGAGCGGACCGAGACTCGCCGGATCAGGTAATATTTTTTTCAGGAATTGCAAAGGAATTATCGGTCGCCCCTCAAAATCCACCGGCTCGATCGAGGTCATCCCGACATTCTCCAGCACCCGCAGGTGGGCGATGTATTTCTCGGAAAATGTCATCCAGAACCGGATGCGCTTCAGACCCGGCAGATTTTGAGCGAGACTCTCCAGTTCCTCGTGGAAAAGGAGGTAAATCCGGCGCGTCCCGATGTCGGGATCGGGAAAGTCGAAATCGTGCGAAACGGCGAGCGGCTCGGTCTCCTTCCACTCGCCTTCCCAGTAGCGCCCGCGCTGGGTGATCTCCCGCAGGTTGATCTCGGGGTTGAAGTTCGTCGCGAAGGGCAGGCCGTGGTCGCCGGCGTTGGCGTCGAGGATGTCGACGTAGTGCACCTCGTCGAACCAGTGTTTCAGAGCGTGGGCGCAGAAGACATTCGTGGTGCCGGGGTCGAAGCCGGAGCCGAGTATGGCCATCAGCCCGGCCTTTTCAAATCTCTCGCGGTAGGCCCACTGCCACTTGTACTCGAACTTCGGCGTGTCCGGCGGCTCGTAGTTCGCCGTGTCGAGGTAGTGAACGCCGGCCTCGAGGCAGGCGTCCATCAGCGAGAGATCCTGGTAGGGCAGCGCGATGTTCAGCAGGATCCCGGGCTGGATTTCGCGGAGCAGTTTCACCGTGGCCGCCACGTCGTCGGCGTCGAGTTCGACCGTCCGGATCTCGACGCCGGTGTTCGCCTTCACGTCCGCGGCGATCGCGTCGCAGCGCGACAGCGTCCGGCTCGCCAGCCAGATCTCCCCGAAGGTCTCGGCATCCTGCGCGCATTTGTGGACCACCACATTGCCCACGCCACCGGCACCGACGATCAGGGTTTTTCTCATGGGTTTTGCGAAGGGAACGGGTGTTGCGGAAAACGCCGGGAAAAGGACACCGGCGGCGCGGCAAGTCAACGGGATTCGGACACCGATCGCAGGTTGTCGCCGGCGGGCGGGGTGTGACTTCCCAACAGGGTTGGGTCGCCGACCTTACCCTGTTGGGTGGCGGCGTTGGGTCCGAAATTCACGGGCATTTCCTCCGTGACCGGAATCTCGCCGCGCAACAGCCTCCCGCCCTCACCAGTCAGCCGCAGGTAGTGATCCGGCGGCAGTCCCTCGAAGCCGAGAAAGGAAACGCCCCCGCCCGCCGGGACGTCGTTCGTGCATTTGAAAATCGCCGTGCCCTCGTCCACCTCGTCGAACATCGCCACGTAAACCGTTTCCGCGCCCGCCCGTTTCGACGCGACAAACTGCGACCACAGAAACCGGCCGCCGAGCCTCGGGATGGCGTCCAGCGGCGCGTTGCCCGCCAGGTTGTGCCAACTGAAACCCGGAAAGGCCACCGGCAGAAAATCCAACCCGCGCTCCCGGCACCACGCCACATCCGGCGCCCAGACCTGTTCCCCGTGCCGGGCCGCCTGATCCGGCGTCCGGTAGCGCCCGACCGTCCACGGGCTGACGATGTCGGCCAGGGCGATCGTCTCGAGCAGCCGCGGATCGCCCACCGCGTCGCGCGCGCCCTCGCGCCACCACGACGGCACACCCAGCATCACCGCGCAGCCGTCGCTTTTCAGAAACGTCACCAGGTCGCGGCATTCCTCCAGCGAATAACGCCGGTCATCCGAAAACCCCACGCCCCAGATCGCGACCAGCGGTTTCCCCTCGTGCCGCTGATGGGCCGGGTCGTCGCCGATCCTCCCCTCGCGGCGCAGCACGATCCAGTCCTCCCTCACCCGCGCGACTTCCCCCGCCCCGAGGCCGCTCAGGTCGTACATGACCGCGTAGGAACGCCCCGCCCGGTTCGCCGCTTCGCGGGCATGGCGCAGGACGGCGTTTTTCTGGCGAAGCAGGCGCTCGTTTCTCAATCCGTTGGCGAACCGCTGCACGAAAGCCCCGTCGATCCCGTGGTCGCGCATCCACTCGAAATGCCGCAGGACCGTGGACCGGTTGGCCGACGAAAACACCTCCGCCGTGCGACCGTCCGCGTGCCGAAACGCCGTCGCGAAACGCTCCGGCTCCGACAGCTCGGAAACGTCCGGCCACAGGTCGACGGTCACGTTTCCGGGTCCCAACGCTTCACGCGGATTTCTCGCCCAGTGGACCCAGCCCAGGTCGCTCCCATCGCCGTCGCAGGCGAACCACCCCTGATAACCGCAAACGATTTTTCCCTTCAGGGTCGAGACATCCGTTCCCGCGGCCGACGGTCCCTCGTAGGGGCGCCACGCGACTTCCTCCGCGGCAACCGCCGGGACACCGACCCAAATCGCCAACGCCAACGCCGGCGACGTCCCGATCCACCGGCGCCGATTACACGCCTTTTCGCGGTCCGAGTCAACAGGGTTAACCCCGCGACCCAACCCTGTTGGGTCCGCGGGTTTCACAGCCAGCCGCCCGCCTTCAAATCGCCCGTCAGTCGCGTCTGCCGGTCGAGCTTTTCGCGGTAAAACGCGGCGGCTTCGGCGTCCGGTTCGCACCGGCTCGCGTCGTCGAGGGCGACGAGGCGGCCGCAGAGTTCCTCATACCCGCCCTGCCCCGCCGCGTGCGCAGCCTGGATCGCGGCGCCGAGACTCGCGCCCTCCGCGGTGGCGAGCCCGACCACCGGCACGCCGAAGACATCGGCCGCGATCTGGCGCCACACGGCGCTCTTCGTGCCGCCGCCCGTCAGGCGTATCTCCGAGGGCGTCAATCCCAGCTCCGTGAAACGGCGCAACCCGTAGGCCAGCCCGAGGGTCGCTCCCTCCATGGCGGCGCGGGCGAGATTTGCCGGGGTGGCGTTGGAGCCGTTGAGGCCGTGCAGGACGCCGGCGCCGTTCGGGAGATTCGGCGTGCGTTCCCCGTTGAGGTAGGGCAAAAACGAAACGCCTCCCGCGCCCGGCTCGCTCGCGGCGATCCGGCGCTCCATTTCCGCGAGATCCCAGCCGAACCAGCCGCGCACCAACTCCGTGACCACGGTGACATTCATCGTGCAGACCAGCGGCAACCAGCGGTCCGTGCTGTCGCAGAAGGCGGCGATCTCGCCGTTCGGATCGATCACCGGTTGCGCCGCGCAGCCATACAGCGTGCCGGAGGTGCCGAAGCTGGCGGTGACGATCCCCGGCGCGATGTTTCCCGTGCCAATGGCGCCCATCATGTTGTCCCCGCCGCCGGCGCTGACCCGCGTGTCGGCGGAAAGCCCCCACTTTTCGGCCAGATCGGCGCGCAGGACGCCATGCGCCGCGTTCGAGGAGCCGAGCGGGGGCAGCATTTCCCGGACGCGGGGATCGACGAAGTCGACCAGATCGGTGTCCCAGTCCCGGGTGCGGACATTCAGAATGCCGGTGCCGGAGGCGTCGCCGTATTCCATGCGCTTCACGCCGGTGAGCCAGAAATTCAGGTAGTCGTGCGGCAGCAGCACGGAACGGGTGGCGGCGAAACGCGCGGGCTCGTTCTGTTTCAACCACAGCAGCTTGGGAATGGTGTAGCCGGGCAGGATGGCGTTTCCGGCGCGGGCGATCAGGCCGTCCCGGCCGCCGAATGCCGCGGCGAACTCGTCGCACTGGGCTGCGGTCGAGGTGTCGCACCACAGTTTCGCGGGGCGGACCACGGCGTCGTTTTCGTCGAGCACGACGAGCCCGTGCTGCTGGCCGCTGACGCCGATGCCGCGCACGGCGGCGCGGCGCTCGCCGAGGGATTCGAGACAGCGGGAAACCGCGGCGTCGGTGGCGTCCACCCAAGTCCGGGGATGCTGCTCCAGATGTCCGGGCGGGAGGCCGTCGATGAGATCGTATTTCTCCTGGGCCTCGGCCACGAGGCCGCCCGAGTCGAGGTCCAGCACGATGGCTTTCGTGCTCTGGGTGCCGCTGTCGATACCGATGAAAAGCATGATGATCCGAATTTTTTGGGACAGGATTGACAGGGAATTTCAGAGAGATCGATCCCGTCGGTGCGCCGATGGTAAAGGGCCATTCGCCAATTTTCAATTCTTCAGGAGGTCGTGGGCGATTCCCCTCCTCTGAACGGGGCGACACCGCGCCAGGAGCCAGGAGCGGTTGGACGGCGGGTCCTTCCGAAGAGTGGCCCCTCCCCGAAAACATGGCCAGGATGGCCATGCCACGTTCACCGCCCCATTTTTCGCGACTCTCCAAAATTGCCGATTCCGAGGCTTGCCCGGTTCCGAATGAGAGGTCCGGTCATTTCGAAACTCTCGACGGTTGGCTTGCAAATCGTTGGCAGGATCGGTAAACGCCAATGTGGATCGGTAAACGCCAACGGCGTTTTGGATGGAAGCCTGGGGTTGGAACAACCCCGGGAATAGAAGGCGATCGATTGCCAACCCTGAAAGGGTTGCGTGGGCGGTGGAACACGCGGCCGTCGCGATTCCAAAACCCCTGCAGGGTTGACGGCGTGTGAGTCATCCGTTCTCGGGGGCGTTCCACCCCCGGGCTTCCCTATGCAATGCCCTTCGCATTCTTTCGAATTCGGCGGGAAACTGTTTGGCAATCCTCGCTCCCGGCGGGTTTCACCGTCGAGGATTCTCCGAGGTAGCGTTCGGCGCCACCCAATCGAAGACTCGCCCCCTTTTCAAAACACCACCCAGGCCAGCAGCCCGAGCAACACCACGCCCGCGGCCACGGCGCCCCGCTTGATCCAGGCGATCTTCCGGATCTCCTCGACGAGACGGCCTTCGATGGCGATCGATTCGCGGAGGTATTCGATCAGGGGATCGGTGAGAAACGGGCGCCGGATGTGATAGTCGAGCAGGTCGCGCGCGTCGTCGACGGCCCTCGTCGCCAGCAGCAGACAGACCGGGGAGCGCTCCTCCTCCTCCCAGCGCTGACGCGCCCGCTCGAACTCCGCCGCGCGGGCAAGGAGACGGTCGTGCCGCTCGATCCAGCGTTTGGCCTCCGCCCAGTGGCTCAGTGCCTTGGGAAACACCCAGGAAACGCGGGCCTGATCGAGCGAATGCCCGTTCAAAGCCAAGAAGCGGGCATCGATCAACAGGCGCACCCAGCGCCCCACCGCCGGATCGCCGAGCAGGTCGAGAAACCCCATGGCGCGGACGGAATCCGACGACGGGTCGGCGTAAAGCGCGGCCATCAGCGAATCGAACGCGGTTTCGTCGAGCCCCTCCCCCGCCCCGACCGCGGCCACGGCGCGCTCGGCGGCGTCGGCGCAGGCGCGCTCCATTCCCCCGAACCACCGCGCGTCCTCCGTCGAAAGGCTTTCGGTCTCGGGATCGTTCTCGGTGAGGCGGCGCAGGGTCTCCGAAATCCAAGGCAGGCGGACCGGGCGATCGCCGGCGTTCTCGATCAGGGAATCGACCAGCTCCGGCGCGACCCGGATCTCTCCGGACTCGGCCAACTCGGACGGGGCGGACTCGAAAAAGCCGCGAACGGCGCCGGGCTCGATCCCGGGAACGGCGACCCAGCTTCCCAAAGTCGGAAACCCCGCCTGGGCGAGGGCGGCCTTGACCTCGGCGACCCAGATCCCGCGCAGTCCGATGACCACGGGGAAGAGGCCGGTGAGGCTCAGTTGCTGCACGAAACTCAGCAGCAGGTCCAGCTTTCCCGCCAGACCCGACGCGCCCTCGCGGATGAGGGCCTCGAATTCGGGCGCCCTTTCCAGGTGATCGACGAAAACCACGCAGGCCGTCCGCGCGCCGCCCGAACCATCGTCGAAAACCGACTGCCGGTAGCACGAAGCCAGGTATTCGGCGGCGGCCTCCACGGAATCCTGCTTGAGAATCAGCGCGAACTGCCGCAACCGGCTGTCGAGATCGATCGCGGTCTCGTCGGTGTCGGGCGCGCGGCCGAAGACTTGCGACGCGATCTCGTAGATCAGGCCGTCGGCCGGCTTTTCCGGCGAGGGCTCGACCTTGAACCAATCGAAACCGTCTCCCTGCCTCCGCGCGAGACGCGGGAACAGCCCCGCCTGCGCCAGCGAGGTCTTGCCCGCGCCGGCGTCTCCGTGGAGCCAGATCACGGGGCTTTGGCCGGATTTCGTCCGCTGAAACTGGCGGGCGAGCTTTTCGACCTCGCTCTTGCGGCCGCCGAGCCGTTTCCACTCGCCAAACTCGAACGGGCGCAGGCCCGGCCAGTTTCCGGGAACGGCCTCGCCGGCGGAGCGCGTCCCCGGCGTTTCGGCCTCGCTGTCGGTTGGGTTCATCGGCGTTTTCGGCCGGCCTCGCCTCGGGGCGCGCCGAACCGGTAATTTAGAGAATCGCCCGGCGCTGTCCACCGGGCAATCGCCCCGGCAAAAAGGAAGTGCGTCCGGCCCGGGTTCCGGGTAAAAAGGACGAAACGACCATGAGCCGATCCTCCTCCCGCGCCGCATCGCCCCTGAGTCTGGCCAAAACCGGACTCGCCTTCGCCATTCTCTCCGTTCTGCTTTCGCTGGTGCCGCCCGTCCTCCAGCGCCAGCAGGATCCGGCGGAGCGGCTCGGCGAATCGATCGCCCGCGAGGGCAAGGCCTTCCTCAACACTCTCCTCGGCGAGGAGGAACCCAGCTTCCAGCTTCGCTTCGAGGGCGACGATCTCTGGCCGTCCCTCGCCGTCGTCGCGGCGGGCGTCGGCGGGTTGCTCGGCTTGCTGGGTCTGCTCGGCTCCGGCGGCGACCGCATTGTCCCCCTCGGCGCCATCGTCCTCGGCGCGGCGGTGATCGCCTGGCAGGTTTGGATGCGGTGATCGGTTTTCAGTAACCTGTCGGTTCAGTTTTCACCCGGTTTCCGACCACTGACCACTGAACCTTGAAACTCACTGTCTCGATTTCAAAAACGCGACCACGTCCAGCAGTTCCTGTTTCGTCAGAGCCTGGTCGAGGCCCTGAGGCATGATGGACATCGGGATGGGCTCGATCCGGGCAATGGCGGAGCGCTGGAGCGGGATTTCCTCGCCGGCGACGTTGGTGAGGTAAACGGTGTCGCCCGTTTCCCGCTGGATCAGGCCGAATTGCACGGTGCCGTCCTTCAGAGTCACGGTGTAGCTCTCGAAATCGCGCGCGATGGACTCGCTCGGATAGAGCACCGACTCCAGCAGATCGCGCGGCTGCCGGATGCGCCCGATGGTGGAGAGATTCGGCCCCACGGCCCGGCCCGTCTCGCCGATCGTGTGACAGGTGACGCAGGCGCCCTTCCCCGAGGCGAAGTGCTCTCCGCCGCGCTTCGGATCGCCCCGGGCGATCTCGGACTCCAGCTCGGCGAGACGCGCGGCCTGGCGATCTTTCCGGGCCAGGAGTTCCTCGATCTTCGGCCGGAGCGCCTCGTACACTTCCGGCGGGAATTTTTGCAAAAGCCGCTTCAGTTCGGCGGGGTTCACATTGCCGATGCCGGGCGATCCTTTCAGCGAATCCGCCAGCGCGAGGCCCGTCTCGGCGTCCCGGGTGGCTTCGAAAGCCTTCAACAGCGGCGGCAGATCCATCGGCCCGGCGGAGTCGAGCTTTCCGGCCAACTCGCGAAGCTGAACCGCCGTCAGTCGGGCGGAACCGAGCATCCGCGCCGCTTCGAGCCGCCGCAGGGGCGAGGTCTCCGGGCCGATCAGCGACACCAGCAGGTCGAAGGCCGGCTTTTCCATCGCGGCGTTGGATTTCCCCAGCGCCCGAAGCGCGCGCACGCGGAGCAGCGCCGGTTGGCCGGCATCGTTGGCGAGGGTGTTCAGGACCGGGTCGAAGGCGGGATTCTTCGCCTTCGCGAGGGCCTCGAGCGCCGGGCCAATGAGCGCCTCGTCGCGGTTTTCGAGCACGGTGGCGAAGGCCGGGCTCCAGCTTTCGTCAAATTCGGCGCTGTCCGACGCGGCGATGGCGGCAAAGGCGGCGGCTTTCCACTCGGCGTTGCCGCTGGAGAGGAATTGCCCCGCCAACGAGCGCATCGGCGGGGTGCCGAGAAACTTCGGCGCGAGCGCGGCGAAGGCGGCAAGCCGCTCGGGGCCGAGCTTCTTTTCGTCGAGCCAGTCGTGGAAACGGTTCGCCACCGCGGCGTCCCATTCCGGATGGCGCCCGGCGATCCAGACGGTCGTTTCCCTCAGCGATTCGTCCGGATTGTCCAACCGATCCAACAGGGTCAGGTTGTCGAGCCTACCCTGTTGAGTCCCCTCCGGCGCGTCCATCTGGTCCAGGGCGATGAGCGCGGCGGCCTGGAGGCGCGGGTTTTCGGCTCCGAGCGCGTCCTTGACCGCCTCGGGATCGCCGCCCTCGATCAGGGCGTAAATGGCGGCGTGCTGGAGGGAGCGATCGATCCCCTCCCGTCCCAGGATGGCGAGCAGGGCGGGGGTCGCCTTTGGCTCGGCCATGCGTCCCAGCGCCGCGGCGGCGCAGCGCCGCACGGGCGGGGTGTCGGCGCGCGCGAGTTCGGCCAGACGCGCGGCGATGCGGGCGTTGCGGGCCATCTCGATCTTCGCCTCGTCGGGCTGGTTGTCGGCGATGGCGCGCCAGTCGCGGGTCGCGGCGAGGGCGTTGCAGGCGGCCTGGCGCACGGTCGGCTCCCGGTCGTCGAGCGCGGTGGCGAGCAGGTCGGTCGCCTCGGAAAAGCGCATCCGGGCCAGCACCCAGACGGCGTCGCGCCGCGCGGTGGCGGAGGCGTCCGCGTCGCCGAGGACGCGCTCGAGTTCGGGCAGGACGGGCTCGCCGCGCGAGGCGAGTTCCGCCATGGCGCGCTCGCGCACGATGTGGGAGGGGCTGTCCAGCATCGCCGCCACCTTTTCGGGCGCTTCTTTTTCCCAATCGAAAGTCAGGCCGAACGGGTCGCCGTCGCGATCCGGTTTGCCCGCCTTGCGAACGCGGTAGATGGCGCCGGGAATTTCCGGCTTGGCCACCTGCGAGGTCGGGCACCCGATCCGGAACCAGCCGCCGGTGTCGAGGACGAGCAGGTCGCCGTTCGGGTCCTCGAGCACGTCCGTGATGTGGGTGTCGGGGCTGCCGATTTGCAGGATCGTCTCGGTCTTCGCCGCGCGAAACGTCGAGCCGGCGGTCTCGAGCACGGTGCGGGTGACCTTCTGGGTGTTGAAATGAGTGACGAGGATGTTGTCTTTCCAGTCCGGATTCAGCGCGCCGGTCCGGTAGCGCATCATGCCCGACACGGCGACGTGCCCGAAGTTGTGGACCTCCTCCAGCAGCGGCCCGGTGCGCTTGAACTCGGCGACCACGGCCTCCTGGTCGTGCCGCGGGTAGGCGCCGCCGTGCTGCCAGTGGATGATGACGTCGCCGCGCGGCCGGCCATAGAAAAGGTTCGCGTCGCCGACGATCTCGCCCGCCTCGGTGAAATCGATCTCGACGGGATTGTCCATGCCGCCGCCGGCGAAAAACCGCACGTCGCTGCCGTCGGGCTTGCAGGTCCAGATGCCGGAGCCCTTCCCCTCGTCGACGAGATCGCCCGACCCGGGCTCGCGGATGGTGTGCCCCTTGCGCCCGTGGCACCAGTAGAGGCGGCCGTTCGGGTGGAGGAAGGGGCCGTGCACGTCGGCGGCGTTGCCGGTGTATTCATAACCGGTGACCAGTTCCTCGCGCACGTCGGCCACGTTGTCGCCGTCGGTGTCCTCCAACCGCCACAGGCTGGGCGGCGACATCACGTAGAGGGAATCGTGCAGCCACAGGGCGCCCTGCGGAAAGGTCAGACCGTCGGCGAAGACGGTCGATTTGTCGAAGAGCCCGTCGTTGTTGGTGTCCTCGAGCAGCCGAACCGAGTTGGGCAACTGCTTCTCGAGTTCCTCCTTGTTGAGATTGAGCCCGGCGTTCTCCGACACGAACAGGCGCCCCCGGTCGTCGAAGGCGGCCATGATGGGATGCTCGACCAGCGGCGGCGCGGCGGCGACTTCGGCGACGAGGCCTTCGGGCAGTTCGAAGGGCGGCGGATTGAAGGCGGGATCGATCGCGCTCGGCAGCGCGCCACCGGGCCGGGAAGCGCGCTCGGCCTGGCGCTCCTCGGCTTCCCGGCCCCAGACAAGCGTGCGGGGCTGGGATTCGCCGCCCTTCCACAGGTCGTACTTCGGCGAGGCGGTCTCGTCGAAAAACTTCCGCAGTTTTCCGCGCATCGCGCCGAGCGCGGCGGCGGCCTCGGTGTTTTCGGCGGCGACGGCGCCGTCCTTGCCGATCAGGTTTTGCCGTTCGTCCGGGTCGCGGTCGATCCGGTAGAATTCGTCGTGGCCGTCCCCGAAGCGCTCGACGTATTTCCATTCCGGGGTTCGCACGCAGCGCAGGCTCTCGTATTCGTAAAAGACGGTGTTGTCCCAGTCCGCGTCCGATTTTCCCAGCAACGCGGGCGAAAAATCGCGGCCGGGCGACTTCGGCTTTTGCGGCATCTTGTCGCCGAGCCCGAGATATCCGAGCACGCTGGGCATGAAATCGTAGTTCGTCACGCTGATCTCCGGCGTCAGCCCGGCGGGAATCCTGCCGGGCTGGCGGAAGATCATGGGAATGCGCATGGAATACTCGAGCGCGTTGATGGGCCGCGTGTGGTCGCCCATGCCCCAGAGTCCGTGCTGGCCGCCCGCCCATCCCTGGTCGGCGGCGAAGACCACCAGCGTGTCGTCGTCGAGCCCGAGCGACTTGAGCTTTTCGAGCACGGCGCCGACGCCGTCGTCCACGGCGCTGAGTTCCTCGCCGTAGCGGCGGATGCTCACCGGGTTCCCGAAATACTCGCGGTTGTTGAATTCCCAGGGATGAATGACGCCGCGCGGGAAGGAGGGCATCGGTTCCTTCGCGTAATGCTCGGCCCAGCGGTTGCCCGAGGACTCGAGCTGGTATCCGGACAGGCCGTAGGGGCCGTTGTAGGCGAGGTAGAGAAAGAAGGGGCGGTCGCGGTTCCGATCGATGAAAGTCAGCGCGTGCTTCGTCCAGAAATCGGTCAGGTAACTCTCCTCCTTCCGGATTTTTCCGTCCTCGATGATCTGGGCGCCATGAAAAGTGCTCGTCCCGCCGTGGGGCATGGTGATCCAGTAGTCGTCGAGCCCCTCGTTGGGCTGGAGGTTGTTTCCGAGATGCCACTTGCCGACGAGTCCGCAGGCGTAGCCCTCCGCCTTGAGCACTTCGGGCAGCGAGGTGAATTCGGCGAGCGTGTTGCGCGGCTCGGGACCGGTCTGGAGGCCGCCGCCGCCGAGGAAGTTGTGAACGCCGTGCTGGGAGGGCATCAGCCCGGTCAGGTAGGTCGCCCGCGTCGGCGAACAGACGGCGTTATTGGCGAAGGCGTTGGCAAACCGCGCGCCCTCGGCGGCCATGCGGTCGATGTTCGGCGTCCGGATGTCGGGGTTGCCGTAGCAACCGAGCGTCCAGGCGCCGTGGTTGTCGGTGAGGATGAAGACCACGTTGGGTTTCCTCGCGCCGGCCGCGTGAAGAACGGCCGGACCAAGCGTTAAAGTCGCCGCGAGGATGGTGAACAATCGCCGGAATCGCATGGCGGGAGGATCGCAAATTTGCCCGTTCCCCGCAAGGCGCGATGCCGTAGCGGGAACGGTCGAAAGCGGAGGTCAATTCGAGGAAAAATCCCCGCCGCGAATCGGCCGCCAGTGCATTCGCGCAAACCTATCAATGCGGCGCACGGAAACATTCAAAACGGATGACTGAACACCGTCGGGCGCATCGTGTTCGGTGGGATCGCCTTGCGCCCGGAAACATTCAAAAAGGGGTGACCAGACCCTGTGAACCCGCTCTTTCCCTCCAAACCGCGGAGCGGTTGCCCTTGAATAGCCGGAGATCACAGACCTCCGGAAAATGCGCGGGCGCACAAACAACCCCGAAGGGGTTGCCCTACCCGACGGAGAAGAGAAGGGATCTGGCGTCCCTCGGCGCCTCGCTCGATGTGCGGGCATCGGGCAACCCCTCCGGGGTTGATTCTTCCTTTGACCGCCCTCCCGGAGTCGGTGACTCCGGGCTATTCAAAGGAACCCCCGACGGGGTTGCCATTCTTTTTCATGCGGCGTCGGCGCCCCGGGTTTTTCATGCGGCGCCGGCGCCCCGGGGGAGGTCGGACGGTGGGTTCTCGGGAGAACAGTCGCTTTCCCGAAAACATGGCCAGGATGGCGATGCCACGATTCTCCGCCGGCCTCGGTGCGATCTCTCCGGATTTCCAGGTTGCCGGAGGGCGGAATCCGTCATTCAATCGGGCATGAGCGACGAATTCTGGACCTGCAACATCGACCGCAAAGGACGCGCCGCCCGCATCCTCGCCGGGCTGGCCTGCCTGGGCGCGGCGGCTTGGCTCTACGCGGCGAAAGGCGACGTCTTCTGGTCCAGCGGGCTCGGGGCGCTCGGACTGGTCGCCCTCTACGAGGGCCTGCGCGGCTGGTGCGTGCTCAGGGCCTTCGGCATGCGGACGCCGTTTTGACCGATGACCTGTCAGATTTGCACTGATCGATAACGACAACGGCGTTTCGGGTCATCGCCCGGGGTGCGGGAGAGTCCCGGGAACGGATCGGTTGGAACCGGTGACGAGCCTGCAGGACTTGCGTTCGCGATCCCTCCGAAGCAAACGACTCCGGAACCTGCTCGAGGTTCGGTGGGGGATTCTCGCTCGGCCCCGGGGTAGCCTGTCGGCAATCCTGGGCTGCCGTGCGGAATCCCGGCGGGATTCCCCTTCTCAATTCGGCTTCGACGGCCCGTAAACGGCTCCTATCGAACCGTCGCCCCGGTCTGTCCGGTCACTTCGACGGCGCCTCGGCGAGTTCGGCCGGCGGGGACGCCGCGCCGCCACCGCATTCACCGTCGCCACAGCCGCCTCCACCGCCACAGCATCCCGTGCCTTGGCCGTGTTCCGGGCTCCACTCGGCGCCGACGTGCTGGTACTGGTCCTCGGGAACGTAGGCGGGCACGTATTTCTCGTTGTGGGAGAGAGCGCCCGTCGGACAGGCCTCCACCACCAGATCGGCCACCTGCTCGAGTCCTTCGGCGAGAGTCTTGTCGAGCGAGACGCCGGCGGTGACGTCGAAGCCCCGGCCAACGAATGTGAAACCGTAGGGCTCGCCGTTGGCGTTGGTCACCTGCACACAGAGGCCGCACTTGATGCATTTTCCGGACTCGAAGACGGCCCCGGCGTCCTGATTGACGTGAACGTACTTCGCGCGCTGCTCGCCCTTGAACTCGTTCTGCTTGGCGCCGTATTCGTCGCTGTAGATGCGGAGCTTGCAGTTGTGCGAGGCGCGGCAGTCGCAGTGCATGCAGCGGCCGCCCTCCACCTTGGCATCGGCCAGATTGTAGCCCTCGACTTCGAGATTCTCGGGCTTCAACCGGGGAATGGGATCGGCGCCGGAGACGAAAATGTCGATCTCGCCCTCCTGCAGTCGCCCCATCATGTGGTTGTACATTTCGTAGATGCCCGAGATTTCCTCGCCGTTGGCGAACTGGCTGGCGCAGGTCGCGGCGTCCTTGGCCGCCTGCACCGACTTGAGGATGGGCATGCCGCTTTTGACCAGATTGCCGGCGGCGAAGACGCCCTTGACGCCGGTCATGGCGGTCTTGGGATTGATCTTGATGCCCTTGTCGGTGGCGGGAATCCCGAGCGTTTCGAGAACGTCGTTCCCGGTCGGACCGAGCGCCAGGATCACGGCGTCGAAGTCCCTGGTCAGGGAATCGAGCGTAATCTGTTCGCCAAGGGTCTGGCCGGACTTGAATTCCACCCCCATCAGCCCGAGCAGGCGCAGCTCGCCCTCGATGACCCAGTCCTCCATCAGGCTCTGGTCGAAGTCATCGGTCAGCAAGCGCCCGCCGAAGCGGTCCTGCTTTTCGAAAACGGTGATGGCATGGCCCTCGCGCGCGGCGTAGAAGGCCGCCGCGAGACCGGTCGAGCCGGAGCCGACGATGGCGATCTTCTTGCCCGTGCTCTCCCGCATCGGCGGCAGGTAGGGCGTCTCGCGTTTCAAATCCCAGTCGGAAATGTAGCGGGTCAGGTGCCGGATGGACACGCCCTCGTCATACTGGGCGCGGCGGCAGCCTTTTTCGCAAGGCGCATTGCAGAAACGCTCGAGGATTGACGGGATGGCCATGTCGGCGCGCACGGTGGCGATGGCGTCCTCGAATTGTTCCTCCTTGATCTCGCGGATCATCTTCGGGATCTCGGAATGCACGGCGCAGAGCCGCTGGCAGGGCGCCTCGCAGTCGCCGACGTGCTCGCTGAGGAGCAGCTCCAGCGTGGATTTGCGCGCCTCGCGAATTTCCTCGCACTGCGTCTCGATCACCATGCCATCGAGGGCCTGGGCGGAGCAGCCGGGCACCGTCTTGCCCGTCTTCATGTCCTTCACCACGCAGATCATGCAGGAGGTGAAATAATCGTAGCCCTCCTTGTAGCACATCACCGGGATGTCGATCCCCGCCTTCTGGGCGGCGTGAAAGATCGTCATCGGCTCGTCGATTTCGACTTCGATATTGTCGATCGTCAGCTTCATTTCGTTCCGGGGGCTTTCGATTCAACAGGGTTGGGTCGGTGACTCAACCCTGTTGGGTGCGGGAATAGGGGTCGGATTTCGAAGGTTTCGCGATTCGCCGTTCAGTCTTCCTTCAGATCCACCACGTGGATGGCGTCGACCGGGCAGACCTGTAAGCAGATATCGCACCGGGTGCAGAGCGGATCCTGGATCACGTGGTGATGATACGGATTCATGGGGATGGCGTCGGTCGGACAATACTGGGAGCAGCGGGTGCAGCCGATGCATTCGTCGTTGATGTCGTAGCGAACGAGCGACACGCACTTTTTCGCGGGGCATTTGCCGGCGATGTGGGCCTCGAATTCGTCGCGGAAATACCGCATGCAGGATAGCACGGGATTGGGCGCGGTCACGCCGAGGCCGCAGAGGCTGCCGGACTTGGTGATGGCGGCGAGGGCCTCGAGCTTTTCGAGGTCGCCCTTCCGGCCCTGGCCGGCGCAGAGACGGGCGAGGATTTCGCCCATGCGCTTGGTGCCGACGCGGCAGTGGGTGCATTTGCCGCAGGATTCGTCCTGGAGGAAACGCATGAAATAGTTCGCGATATCGACCATGCAGTCGGTCTCGTCGAGCACGACCATGCCGCCGGAGCCCATGATGGCGCCGACCTTGCTGATCTCCTCGAAATCGACTGGCGTGTCGGCGAGGTGCTCGGGCACGCAGCCGCCGGACGGGCCGCCCATCAGCACGGCCTTGAGTTTCTTGCCGTTCGGAATGCCGCCGCCGACTTCCTCGACGATCTGGCGGATGGTCATGCCCATGGGCACCTCGATGAGGCCGCCGCGATTGACCTTGCCGGCGAGGGCGAAGGTCTTGGTGCCCTTGCTTTTCTCGGTGCCGACGGCGGCGAATTTCTGGGCGCCGTTTCGGATGATCCACGAGATGGTGGCGAAAGTTTCGACGTTGTTGATGAGGGTCGGTTTCCCCCAGAGCCCGGCCTGGGCGGGGAAAGGCGGACGGAAGCGTGGCATGCCGCGCCCGCCCTCGATGGCGGACATGAGGGCGGTCTCCTCGCCGCAGACAAAGGCTCCGGCGCCCTCGACGACCTCGAGGTGGAGGTTTTTCCCGGTGCCCATGATGTCCTTGCCGAGGTAGCCGCGCTCCTCGCACTGGGCGATGGCGTTGCGGATGCGCTCGGTGGCCAGCGGATACTCGGCGCGGATGTAGAGGAAGCCCTTGTCCGCCCCGATGACATAAGCAGCGATCACCATCCCCTCGATCACGCGGAAGGGGAAGGACTCGAGGATCATGCGGTCCATGAAGGCCCCCGGATCGCCCTCGTCCCCGTTGCAGATGACGTATTTGACGTCGTTTTCGGCGCCGCGGGCGAAGCGCCACTTCATCCCGGTCGGGAATCCGGCCCCGCCGCGGCCGCGCAGGCCGCTGTCGAGCATTTCCTGGATGATGAACTCGGGATCGAGGCCGCGGAGGCATTTCTCCATGGCCACGAACCCGTCGTGCGCAAGGTAGTCGTCGATGCGGCGCGGATCGAGGACCCCGGCGTGCTCGGTGACGCATCGTATCTGCGGTCCCTCGAAGCGCTCGTCCACAGTCTGACGCACGTCCTTGGAAAATCGGGTCGGCGGATCCCAGTCCTCGTCGGTGAGCATCGTCTCCAGCAGGTGGAAGGCGGTGGCTCCCATGCGGCGGAGCCAACTGGCGGGCCGGAAATGCTTCAGCAGGATGCCGCGCACGTCGGTGGGCTTGACCATGCCGTAGCGGTGTCTCGCCTGATTGTACACCGACACCTCGATCAGCGGCGTCTCGAAGGAGGCGCCCTTGCAGCCGACCTTTTTCACCCGGACGGGCAGGCGCATGTCGTCGACGACTTTGATCAGCTCCTCGTAAACCTTGAAGGCGCCGCCGGCGGTGCAACTGGAGCAGACACAGATGCGCACCTCGCCGACCACGTTCGCGTCCGGCTCGGCGTCCTCCTCGACATCGCCGGCCTTCGCCTTTTCGCTGGCGCGAAAATCGCTCAGCAAGCCGGGCACACCGACCACGCCGACTTCGCCGTAGATGGTGTCGTCGATCTGCACCACGGGGGCGAGCATGCAGCAACCGAGGCAGGCGACCTCCTCGCAGGTGAACTCGTTGTCGGGGCTGGTGTGCTCGCCCTTCGGGATTTTCAGATGGCTGTGAAAGGTCTCGTCGAGGATCGAGGCGCCCCGCACGTGACAGGCGGTGCCGACACAGGTCTTGATGATGTGCTTGCCGACCGGATGATGGCGAAACTGATGGTAAAAGGTCGAGACGCCGGTGATGGCGTCGGGGGTGATCTCGGTGATCTCCGCGAGGCGTTCCAGCGCGGCGGGCGGCAGCCAGTTCCATTGCTTCTGGATGGCCTGGAGGAGCGGAATGAGGTCCTGCGACCGCTTTCCGATGCGCGAAACCATGCCGTCGACCAGCGAGAGGTCGATCTCGGCGTCCGCGAGCGAGGCGTGTGTTTTCGCCGGGACGGAATCGGGCGGGGCGGTCAGGGTGTCGGCGCTCAAGGTGCGATGCGATAGAGGTTTTCGGTTCCGCGAATGTAAAGACTGTCACCGATCACGGCGGGCGTGGTGGAGGCTTCCTCGCCCAGTTTTCCCATGCCGACGACCTCGTGGGAGCGGCCGGGTTTCAGGACGAACATGTTTCCGCCCCGATCCATCAGGTAAACGCGGCCCTCGGCCACGATGGGCGAGGCGTAAAAGCCGAAGTCGGCGAACTCCGCCCACACCTCCTCGCCGGTTTTAACATCGTAGCAAACCAGCGCGCCGTCGTCGGTCCCGCAATAGAGCAGCCCCTCATGCGCGACGGGCGACGAGACTCCGGGCTTCAAATCCTCGTTTTCCCACACCACCTGACCAGTCTTGACGTCGATCGCGCTGAGTTTCGCCGCGTCGGCCGACGAGAAAACCATGCCCTCCCCGTAAACCGGCAGCGCCGCGATCTCGCCGTTCTCCAGGGCGTCGACCCGCCAGAGTTCCTTGCCGTCCTTCGGATCGTAGGACACGACGGTCGGATCGGCCGACAACACCACCTCGGACCGCTCGCCGGAGTCGAACACCACCGGCGACGACCAGGACGGGCCGAACTCGCGCGGCGTTTTCCATTTTTCCCCGCCCGTCGCGACATCGAAACCGCCGAGGTAGGAACCCTCCTCCTGGTCGAACTGCACCAGCAGCGTGTCCTCGAAGATCGCCAGCGACGACGCGTAACCGTACGGGTTGGCGGGCTGCCCGACGCTCTTCGACCAGACCGGGTTGCCGTCCATGTCGAAGGCGGCGAGATCGCCGTTGGAAAAAATCGCGAAGACCCGCACGCCGTCGGTCGCCATGGTCCCGGCGGCATACCCGGTTTCCTCGGACACTTCCGGCGGCGCGGCGGGCGATCCGGACACGCCCTCGACCTTCTTTTGCCAAAGAAGTTTGCCGCTTTCCGCGTCGACGGCGTACACCTCGCGGGTCGTCTCGTCGGCGCCGGTGAGAAAAAGCTTACCTTCCCAGTAAATCGGCGAACTCATGCCCGGCAACGGCAGCGCGGTCTTCCATTTCACGCCGGTCCCGGCCTCGCCGTCCCACTCGGTCAACAGGCCCGAAGCCGTCGTCGCCACCCCCGCGGCCGGGCCGCGAAGTCCGGGCCAGTTTTTCAGCCGTTCCTCGGCCGAGGCCGGCGGCTGGGCCGGCGCCGCCGCGGAAGCGGGTGCGGGAGTTGGCGCGGCCGCGGACGCGGCGGCGGGAGCGGTCGCCTTCGGCGCTTCGCCGCCGCCTTCGGTCGCCGGGACATTCGCGAGAGCCTCCTCGGAAAGGTTCAGATTGCTCCGCCACGGCAGCGCGATCATCAGGGCGAAACCCACCAGCACCAGGCCCACATAGGTGACGGCCTTGCGCGCCCATTTGGCGTTTTCGACCAGGTCATCCTTCGGATCGGACGAGTCGGGAAGCGGCGGCAGCGCCTTGTAGGACTCCATCGCCTTGAGCGCGATCACCGTCACCACCAGGCCGCCGACCAGCAGGTAGATGGCGAGCCGGTTGAAGCGCTGGCTGGTGAAAAACGCCTTGCGCGCGATCATGTCGAGCTGGCGAATCTCGTCACGCAGCGCCTCGTTCTTTGGATCGGACTTCAGTTCCTCGATCAGTTTCTGAATACCCGGAGAATGAATGGGATCGCTCCGCTTGACGCTGAGGTTGTTGGCCACCAGGAGGACCCAGACCACCAGCGAGAAGATTCCCGCGACGATTCCCACCCCCTTGATCAACTGGTAGGGAGTCGCTGAAGTGTCCTTGTGATAATCGACTACGCGCATGGATTGAAGATCGCTTGTTTCCAAACGGGAATTTCGGGACTTTCGCGGCGGTCACGGCAACTCGCCGCCGCCGGACGGCGCGCCCCGTGGCGCCCGCCCGATTGCTTGCGAAAGGCCGGGAGACGCAGGCAATAAAGCAGCGGTGCCCCGAGAATGCCACCCTCAAAAAGGGCCGCGATGACGTTCGGTTTTCGCGCCCGGAAACCGCTCAGCCGCGCCCGCGCGGTTCGGGAAAATTGAAGAAACCCGCCGCCGGCTCGCCCCGCAACACGGAGACCGCGTCCCGGCACACGGCGGCCACGACCCGCTCCTGCGCCTCGTCGGTGAAGGCCGCGATGTGCGGGGTCAGGATCACGTTGTCGAAGCGCCCCAGCGGGCTGTCCGCCGCCGGCGGCTCGACCTCGCGCACGTCCAGCGCCGCGCCGCCGAGATGCCCGCTCTCCAGCGCCGCCGCCAGAGCCGCCTCGTCCACCACCTCCCCGCGCGACGTGTTCACAAAAAACGCCCCCGGCTTCATTGCCGCGAAAAATTTCGCCCCAAACAGATGCCGTGTCTCCTCGGTCAGCGGCACGTGCGTGGTGATGAAGTCCGACTCCGCCACCAGTTCGTCCAGCGTCACCAGCCGCGCGCCCAACTCCCGCAGATGCGGCGCCTCGGGATCGACAAATTCGTCGTGCGCCACGATCCTCATGCCGAAAGCACGCGCTCGCCGCGCCACCAGCGTGCCGATCCGGCCGATCCCGACCACGCCGAGCGTCTTGCCGGACAGCTCGCCGCCCGTGAAAACCGCGCGCTTCCAGCCTCCGGCCCGCGTGTCGCGATCGGCGGCGGAAATTTTCCGCGCCAGCGAAATCATCAGGCCCAGCGCCAGCTCGGCCACCGACAGCGAGTTCTCCGACGGCGCGAAGCTGACCACGATCCCCGCCTCGCTCGCGGCGGCGGTGTCGATGTTGTCCAGCCCGGCTCCGGCGCGCGCGACGATTTTCAACTTCGGCGCGCCGGCGATCAACTCCGCCGTCACCCGTGTCTGGTTGCGAACGATCACGGCCTCCGCCTCGCGCAAGGCCTCCGCCAGCGCCGCGGGATCGCGCCACAGTTCGGGCTCGAAGGCGACATCTCCGCCGGCGCGGAGTTCGTCCATCGCCTTGCCGGCGATGTTTTCGGTGACGAGGATACGGGGCATGACGACTCAGGCGTGGGCGGCGACGAGTTTCCCGTAATCGATCGGCCCCGTGCAATCGAGCGCGTCGTCGGCGCGGGGAAGCTCGTATTTCAGGCCCGAGGCGCAGTTGAAAAGCACCGCCGTTTCGTCCGGCGACACGAGCCCGCCGGCAAGCGCCTTTTTCCAGGCCGCGTAGGTGGCGGCGCCCTCGGGACACATCAGGAATCCCTCCGTCTTCGACACCTCTTCGAGCCCGGCGACGATCGCGTCGTCGTCCACCGCGATGGCGAAGCCGCCGCTCTCGCGCACCGCGCGCAGGATGAGAAAGTCGCCCACCGCCACCGGCACGCGGATGCCCGCCGCGACGGTGTGGGCGTTTTCCCAGAGTTCGGCGTGCTCGACGCCCGCCTCCCAGGCCTTCACCATCGGCGCGCAGCCGCTGGCCTGCACCGCCACCATGCGGGGGAGCTTTCCGGTCAGCCAGCCCAGCTCTTTCAGCTCGTTGAAAGCCTTCCACATCCCGATCAATCCCGTGCCGCCGCCGGTCGGGTAAAAAATCGTGTCCGGCACCGTCCACCCCATCTGGTCAGCCAGCTCCAGGCCCATCGTCTTCTTGCCCTCGATCCGGTAGGGCTCCTTCAGCGTCGAAAAATCGAACCACCCCGTCGCCTCCTTCCCCTGGCCGACGATGCGGCCGCAGTCGTTGATGAGTCCGTTGACCCGCCAGACCTTCGCGCCCTGGGCCGCGATTTCGCGCACGTTGACCTCCGGCGTGTCGGCAGGGCAGAAGATATAGCTCTCCATCCCCGCCCGGCTCCCGTAGGCGGCCAGCGCGGCGCCGGCGTTTCCGTTGGTCGGCATCGCGACCCGTTGAATTCCCAGCTCCTTCGCCATGCAGACCGCCAGGCACAGGCCGCGCGCCTTGAACGACCCCGTCGGCAGCCGCCCCTCGTCCTTCACCAACAGCGTCCCCTTCCCCGCCCGCAGCCGCGGCAGCTCGATCAGGGGCGTCTGGATCTCGCCGAGACTGACGATGTTTTCCGTCTTCCGCACCGGCAAAAACTCCCGGTAACGCCAGAGATCCGCCGGGCGCGACGCCAGCTCCTCGCGCGTCACCGCCTTGCCGATCCCCTCGAGATCGTAGCGGACCAGCAGCGGTTTTCCCGCCTTCGAAAGGCCGTGGACGGTGTCCGCCTCGTAGCGGTCGCCCTCCATCCCGCACTCGAGGTGCGTCACGAAAGTCGGCCGGTCGGCGGTCAGATTGGCGTTGGAGTCGTTCGACATAAAAAACAAAAATCCGTGAATTCCGCGGTTCAAAAAACCCTCGTCACCCTTGCGGCGTCGCGTCCCAACTGTCTTGGAAAATCTTCTCGCCGTGAACCGTGTAGGGATTCTTGAAGCTGTCCTCGTAAACCGCCAGGCCCGCCGTCACGCAATGCGCTCCCGACACGGCCGCGTCGCCGATCTGCTTCGCGTTGCGCAGGGCCGCCGCGATGATCTCGGCCGGGTAGCCGTGGATGTCGAGCATGTCGCGCACCTCGCGGATGAAATCGGTGGTGCCGTCGCCGTACTGCTCCTTCCACCCGAGAAAGGGACTGACGAAGGCCGCCCCGGCCCGCGCCGCCTGCCAGGCCTGCGCGACCGAAAAAATCAGCGTGGCATTGACGCGGATCCCCGCCTCGGTCAGCTCGCGGATCGCCTTGCAGCCCGATTCGCTGACGCCGATCTTGATCACGAAATTCGGCGAAAGCGCCGCGAGTTCCCTGCCCTGCGCGACCATTTCCTTCCAGTCGGTGAGGTGGGGATTGACCTCGACGCTGATCTCCTTGTCGGTGCCGGCGACCAGCTCGGCGATTTCGCCGATCACCCGGCGAAACGGCTTGCCCGAGGCCATGACGTGCCGGGGATTGGTCGTGACGCCGTCGAGGTTCCACATTTCGAGGCCGTGCTGGATTTCGTCGGTTTTCGCGCTGTCGAGGAGGAGTTTCATGGTCTGGAGTGAACAGGGTTGGGTCGGAGAGTCAACAGGGTTGGGTCGGGGGGCAAACAGGGTTGAGCCAATCAATCGATCCCGGCGAAGGACAGGTGCTTGGTTTCCAGGAAGGCGTCGAGCCCCTCGGAGCCGAGTTCGCGGCCGAGGCCGCTCTGTTTCGCGCCGCCGAAGGGGCAGTTGCTGGTGGCGGGAACGGCGTCGTTGATACCGATGGAGCCGGCCTCGAGTCTTTCGCCCAGACGCCAGACGCGGCCCACGTCGCGGGTGAAGACGTAGGCGGCCAGCCCGAACTCGGTGTCGTTGGCGAGGGAGATGGCCTCGGCTTCGGTGGCAAAGGGCACGACCGGCGCCACGGGCGCGAAGGTCTCCTCGGTCAGGCAGCGGGCGCCCGCGGGCACGCCGGTGAGCACGGTGGGCTCCAGGAAAAATCCGTTGGCGCCCTCGCCGTTCGGTCCGGTCCAGCGTTTGCCGCCGCAGCGAACCGTCGCGCCGCCGGCGACGGCCTGCTCGATGTGCGCGAGCGCGGCGTCGAGGCCCGCCTTGTCGATGAGCGGCCCGATTTCGACGCCCTCGGTGAAGCCGTCGCCCACGGGCAGCGCGGCGGCTTTCTCGACGAGCCGCTCGACGAAGGCGTCGTGAATGCCTTCCTGCACATAGACGCGGTTGGCGGCGACGCAGGACTGGCCGGTGTTGCGGAACTTCGCGATCAGGGTTCCGGCGACGGCGGCGTCGAGATCGGCGTCCTCGAAGACGAGCAGGGGCGCCTGGCCGCCGAGTTCGAGGGACAGTTTCTTGATAAACGGCGCGCCGGCCGCCATCAGTTCGCGCCCCACCTCGGTCGAGCCGGTGAAGGTGATCTTGCGGCAGCGGGGATTCTCCGTCATCTCGGCCGCGATCTCGCGGGCGCTCCCGGCGACGAGTTGAAACACGCCCTCGGGCAGGCCGGCCTCGTGAACGGCCTCGGCGAAGGCCACCGCGCAGAGCGGCGTGGCGCTGGCGGGCTTGAGCAGGACGGGGCAGCCGGCGGCCAGGGCGGGCGCGGCTTTCCGGATCGCCAGCACGAGCGGAAAATTCCACGGCGCGATGGCCCCGACCGGCCCGACCGGGGTGCGGATGACGAGGTGGCGCTTGCCGGGCGCCTGATTCGGCACCACGCGGCCATAGGCGCGCCGCCCCTCCTCGGCGAACCAGCGGAGGTGATCGATCGTCATGCCCAGCTCGCCCCGGCTCTGCGGGAGCGGCTTGCCGTTTTCGGTGGTGATGGTGCGGGCGATCTCGTCGACGCGGGCCTCGAGGGCGTCGGCGATTTTCCGCAGAAACTGGCCGCGCTCCATCGCGGTGCGCCCGCGCCAGCCGTCGAAGGCCTTCCACGCGTCGTCGATCGCCCGGCGCACGCCGGCGCGGTCGACGGTGGCCACGCGGCCGCAGATCCCGCCGGTGGAGGGATTGACGACTTCGATCGGTTTGCCGCCCGGATCGACGAAGCGGCCGTTCAGATAAAGGGGACGAATGTCGGACATGGAAAAAAATTTGGGATTTCGGATTTCGCGCCTCGGATTTCCGGCTCCGCCGGCTCAGGTCGTGAGGGAATCGACGGAGGCGTCCATGAAGGCCTTGTGCTTGTCGCCGACCCAGTAGCGCTCGCCGCAGAGGCACCAGATGAAGTGGAGTTCCTCCTCCTGGCTGAACACGGGATGGTAGTTGAGCAGCGGGATGGTGACGGCGTCCATGGTGTCCACGCTGTAAACGAAGGTCTTGTGCTCCTCGTCGGGATAGACCTCCATGCTGCCGCGGCCCTTCGTGAAGATGTAAACCTCCTCCTGGTCGGTGTGGTTGTGCGGCGGCCAGGCGCGGGTGTGGGGCTCGTAGATGGTGTAGCCGGCGATCAGCTTGTCGGCGCCCTCGCTGACGTCGAACATCAGGAAGACGTCCTTCTGATTGAGATGGCGGATGCGGCTTTCGTCCCGCCGGATTTCCTCCCAGCGCGCGTGATGCACGGCGTGGCGGTTTTCCGCCGGCGCGCGGCAGACGGCGAGCATGGCGGGCGCGTCGGCGGATTCGTTGACGAGACGGTAGGCGGTTTCGCGGGGAAGGTAGAGGGTGTCGTAGTAGTCGAGCTTCACGGCGCGGGGCGCGGCGCCGTTGCCCTCGTCGAGTTCGACGGTGCAGGCGCCCTCCAGGCAGAACAGGATGGCCTCCTCGGCCCGGTGGAAAAACTCGTCGCTCACCGCGCCCGGCCCGGCGTGGAAGGTGCCGTAGGCGAGCATGTCGAGGTTGGTCGTGCGCGGGTTGGAGCGCTGGCGGTATTCGAACTGGGCCGCGCCGGCTTTCAGCAGATGGGCGGGCTTGACTTCGGGGGCGGCGGCGGGGTCGGGCATGGCTGGAGCGGCGGAAAGATTCTTCACCCACCCGTTACTGCCGACCGCCCCCCGATTCAAGCGGCAAGGCGGACCGGCGAAAACCCGTCCCGATTTTTTCGGCGGTCTTTTTCCGGCGAAGCGTATAGGATTCGCGAATGGCAACACACCGCGGGAAACGCTCGAACCCGCCTCGCCCGGACCGGACGTCGACGCCCGGGACGGCCGGGCGGACGGGACATCCGCGCTCCCTCGCCGTCAAAGCGTTCGCGGTCTCGCTCGCGGCGCTGGCGATGGCTCCGGCGCGCGCCGGGGCGATCGACTACGTGAACGACGTCACCCCGATCCTGAGGAAGCATTGCTGGAAATGCCACAGCCGCGAGAAATCGTCGGTGAAAGGCGACCTCGCGCTCGACGATCTCGACGCCATGCGCGACGACCGCATCGGTCCCTACAGCGTCATTCAGCCCGGCAAGCCGGCGAACAGCAGCTTTCTCCAGGCGATGAAACTCGAGCCCCGTCACTCCGATTTCATGCCCCGGAAAAACCCGCCCGTGCCGGCGGACGAGCTGGCCATCATCGAACGGTGGATCGCCGGGGGCGCGATCGTCGACGCGAAAAAACCGAGCGAGAAGGAAGCCGCCTTCCTGGCCGCGGAAAAAGAGACACCGCTGGACGACGAACGGGCGCGGTTCCGGGCGTGGACCAATACCGAGGGAAAAAGCATCGAGGCGCGGTTTCTCCGCCTGTCCGGAAACGAGGTCCTTCTGGTGACGCGAAACGGCAAAAGCTACCCGGTGCCCCTGGAAAAACTCTCCCGCGAAAGCCAGGCGCTCGCGAAACGGCTCGCGGAGGCGGACTGAGCGACGTCCCGCGGAAGCCTCCGGACCCTGTTACCCAACAGGGTTGAGTCGGTGACCCAACCCTGTCGGGTCGGTCGGGCCGAACCGAGTCCACGCTTTCCGGAAAAGAAGCCGGCTTGTCGGCGATTGGCCCCGCGGCCGCGACCGTGATCGAGTCCAAAATCGGGTTGGCACCGGCACCCGCCCGGCGCAAACTGAGCGGGTGAAGCGTTTTTTCCCTTTTCCACTCCTGCTCGGGTGCGCCTCCGTTTTGGCGATCGCCGGCACCGCCCCCGGCCAGGACACCGACTCCCCCTCCGGCGACACGAAGCCGGCCTCCTCGTCGCTGGGTGACCTGTTCAACAAGGTCAAGGACCTCAAGGTGCCCGACTCCGTGGCGAGCCTGCCGACGCAGTTGACCGAGCTGAAGGAATCCTACCTCGAAACCGCGAAGACCGTCGAGACCCTGCGCAAGGAAGTCGAGGCGCTGCGCGAGGAGGTCGAGGCCCTGAAAGCCGACAACGCCGCCCTGCGCGAAGCCGTGGGGACCAAGGTCGCGGCCGACAGCCGGGCCGAAATGCTCAAGCCCGCGGAGATCGCCTCGGGCGAGTTGATCCGGGCCTGGAAGTCCGACGCCGCCGCCGCCGCGTCCCAATACCAGGATCGCTACCTCAAGGTCATCGGAACGGTGGAGAGCTTCCAATCCACCGGCACGCAGGAGGTCGAGATCTACCTGATCGGAGCCGGCGCGGACGCCGGGACGGGGCGGGTGCGCTGCCGATTCCGCCGCGACGCGAACTTCCACGTCGAGGTGATCCCGGCCCAGGGACGTCTCGTGAGCCGCAACGACCGCTCGACGCTGCTCTCCGTGGGCCAGCCCGTGGCCGTGCTCGGCACCTGCGCCGGCATGAACCTCGATGTCGAACTCATCAACTGCCGCGTCGAGGGACTCGCGGCCCAACGCGCCGAGTAGGCAAGAATTTCGCCTTTCGATCCCGTTTTCCCGAACCCATCCATCCCGACACGACCATGAACGCCCTCGACGACCTGAGCCCGCGTCCCGACGACGCCGAATGGAGCCGTTTTCTCGACTCGGCCATCGCCGACTTCGCCTGCGCCACCGGCACCCTGCACCGGCTCGACCCCTCCGACCAGCACCTGAAGCTCGTGGCGCACCGCGGCATCCCCGAGGTGTTGATGCCCGTCATCGCCTCCATCCCCATCGGCAAGGGGATTGCCGGCACGGCGGCACAACGGCTGGAGCCGGTCGAGATCTGCAATCTCCAGACCGACACCTCGGGCGTCGCCAAGCCCGGCGCCAAGCAAACCAACGTCCAGGGCTCGCTCGCGGTGCCGGTGCTCGACGGCGACCGCCTGTGCGGCACGCTCGGCGTGGGAAAGCTGGAGCCCCACGACTTTTCCGACGCGGAAAAGACCCGCCTCATGGACCTCGGCCGCGCCATCGCCTCGCGACTCGCGGCGGATTGAAAAAAATCGCGCCGGCGGCGCCCGGATCCCCCGCCTTTTTCATTGACGAAAAGGCCCGGCCGGAGAGAATTCCCACCGTGATGAGCATGCGCGCGATCGTCGCCACGGCGGCGCTTTTTCTCCTGTCCGCCGGGACCGTGCCGGCGGAGGACGGCTTCCAGCAATGGAAGAACCGGAAGGGCCAGATCATGACCGCCCGGTTCATCGAACTCCAGGGCGACTCCGTGATCTTCGAGATGGAGAACGGCCAGCGCGTCCCCTACCCCGCCGCCGACCTCGATCTCGACAGCCAGAGCCGGGTTCGGGAGATGGAAAAGGCCGCGAAGCTGGCTCGCCTGCCCGCGATTCTTCGAACGCGCTGCGGCGCCCCCGCCCGCCAGGCCGCGCTCGCCGCCGGCGGCGCCCCCGCCGAGATCGAGGGAGCCGTCGTCAAGGGCCTGAACTGGCTCAAGACCCGGCAGGACAAAAACGCCGGTTCCCTCGGCGAGGAATTCCCGGTGGGAATGACCGGCTTCGCCCTGCTCGCCTGGCTCGGCCATTGCGAGACGCCCGAGTCTCCGGAGTTCGGCGACAACGTGGCGAACGGCGCCCTTTACCTGATGGAGATGGCTCAGAAAAAAGACGGTGTGATGTGGAACGGGGAAAACGGCACCCACAAGTGCTACGAGCACGGCATCGCCACCTACGCGCTCGCCGAACTCCAACTGATGACCAAAGACTCCGGTCGTTCCATCCCGCAGCTCGACGCCGTCCTGACCCGGGCCGTCAAGATCATCCTCGACGGCCAGACCGGCATGGGCGGCTGGGCCTACGGCTACGCGGACAACGACGATTCCTCCGACATGTCGCTCACCGGCTGGCAGATGCAGGCCCTGCGCGCCGCCTATCTCGACGGCATCGAGACCGAAAAAATCGCGCGGGCCATGGAAAAGGGCCTGCGCTATCTCGAAAAAATCCAGGACGACAAGGGCGCCTTCAAATACCGGCCGAAGGACCCCGCCGGGAAATCGACCCTGACCGGCGCCGCGGTTTACAACCTGCTGAAATGGGGCGCCAAAGACACGCCCGCCCACCAAAAGGGCATCGCCTACCTGGCGGACATTTATCGGAACCCCGCCCCGGGTAACAATCTTTACGCGCCCTACTACAACACCCTGGCCTTCTTCGCCGACGGCGACGCCGGGTGGGAGACCTATTCGAGGGCGTTCATCCCCAAGCTGCTCGCCGCCCAAAACGCGGACGGCTCCTTTCTTTCGGCCACCAGCGGCTTTCCGGGCAAAGACACGCCGATCATGAACACCACCCTGGCCCTCCTCTGCCTCGAGACCTACTATCGCTATCCCCGCGAGGCGGACAACGGCCGGTGAGCCTGGTGCTCACTTCCCCACCGGCGCCAGCAGGTCTTTCAGATCCGCCTCGGTGAATTCCAGCTTTTGCGGCACGCCCTCGAGGATGCCCTCGAAAAGCGCCCGCTTTTTCTGCTGCAAGTGCAGGATCTTCTCCTCGATCGTTCCCTGGGAAATCAGCTTGTAAACGAAGACCGGGTTCTTCTGCCCGATCCGGTGGGCGCGGTCGGTCGCCTGGCTCTCCAGCGCCGGATTCCACCACGGATCGTAGTGGATCACCGTGTCGGCGGCGGTGAGGTTCAGGCCCGTGCCCCCGGCCCGCAGGCTGATGAGAAAGACCGGCACTTTTCCGGCCTGAAACGTGTCGCACAGCGCCCCGCGGTCCTTCGACGCCCCGGTGAGCGTGATGTAGCCGATCTTTTCCTTCTCCAGCGCCTTCTCGATGAGCTTCAGCATTTGCGCGAACTGGGAGAAGATCAGGATACGCCGACCCTCGGCCACCATGGAGGGGATGAACTCCATCATCAGGTCGAGCTTGGCGGAATTCCGCGCGCGCTGCGCCGAGGGCAGGTTCAGCAGCCGGGGATGGCAGCAGATCTGGCGCAGCTTCAGCAGGGCGTCGAGGATGAGAATTTTCGACGCCTCGAAGCCGCGGCGGCCGATCTCCTCGGTCAGCTCCCGGCTCAGGCTGGCGCGGACGGCCTCGTACAGCTCGACCTGTTTCGGCGTCAGCTCCACGGTGCGGACGATCTCCGTCTTCGGCGGGAGATCCTTGGCGACGAGCGTCTTCGTCCGGCGCAGCATCAGGGGCGCCACCCGCCGCGCGAGACGCTGGCGGCGGTCCTCGTCCCGGTCCTTTTCGATGGGCACGCGGTAGACGCGCTTGAAACTCTCCTCGCTGCCCAGAAAGCCCGGCATGAGGAAATGGAACAGCGACCACAGCTCGCCGAGGTGGTTTTCGATCGGCGTGCCGGAGAGGCAGAGACGGTGGCGGGCCTGGATTTTCCACGCGACCTGCGTCACCTGCGAGGAGGCGTTCTTGATCGAGTGCGCCTCGTCGAGCACGACGTAGTGGAATTTCTGCGCCAGCAGCTCGGGCGCGTCGCGCAGCAGCACCGGGTAGGAGGTGACCACCAGGTCGCTGTATTTCAGGACCGGGTAGTAGCGCTTCCGCTGCTCGCCCTGCAGGGCCAGCACCGAGAGCGAGGGCGCGAATTTCTTCGCCTCCTTTTCCCAGTTCGGCACCACACTCTTCGGCGCGATGATGAGACAGGGCAGGTCGGCCCGGCCGCTCTTTTTCTCGTGGTAAAGGTGGCACAGCGTCTGCACCGTCTTGCCCAGCCCCATGTCGTCGGCCAGCACCCCGCCCAGACCCTGCTCCCGGAGAAACTGCAGCCACTGGAAGCCGTCCTCCTGGTAGGGGCGCAGCAAGGCCTGGAATCCCTCCGGGACCGACGCGTCCACCCGGGGCCGCAGGGCCGCGATGTCCGCCGCGCGGCGCATCAGGTAGTCCGGCGCCCGGTCCACGAAGCGCCCCCCCGCGATCTGGGTCAGTTGCGCCGCGCGCAGGCCGTGGAGCTTCAGTTTCCCCGACTCGCCCAGCGGCTCGAAGTCGAACAGCTCCGCCAGGATGCCGAGGATGGCCTGGAGCCTCTTCGCCGGGATGGCCACGTAGCGCTCCCCGTCGTCCAGGCGGATGGGCACCTTCGCCCGGCCCATCCCCTCCCCGAAGTCGGCGGCGCTGAAGGAGGCCGGCCGGCTCCGCAGATAGCTCAGCAGCGCCGGCAGCAGGTTCACCCGCTCCCGCCCGAGGCGGATGCCGTATTCGAAATCGAACCAGTCGATCTGCCCGTCGCCGGCGTCGTCCAGCTCCCCGTACCAGTCGCTCGGCTGCACGATCTGGAGCCCGAAGTCCGCCGAGAAATCGAGCCGCGCGCCGATGTCCTCCTCCTCCGGCTGGCGGTTGGCGAGAAATTCCGCCCAGCGCAGCTCCTGCTCGGCCAGCGTCCTCGCCGGAAAGGCGTAGCACTCCCGGCAGGCGGCCTCGATCTCGTCCCACGGGTACATCTCCACCAGCCGCCGCATCCCGCGGTCCCGCAGCCAGGTCTCGACCTTCGGGTCGTCGCCGCCCCCGACCCGCGCCAGCGGCAGGTTTTCCATCAGCGAGCGCCCCTCCGGGTCGTCCCAGTTCAGAATGCCCGCCCGCACATCGGCCCGGAAACAGTGGACCGTCGCCGGGATCGCCAGGTCGTCCACCTCCGCCGCGTCGCCGTTTTCCGCCTTGGCCGCCAGCAGCAGGGCGACCACCCGGTCCGTGTTCGGCTGCCGCTCGGTGGAGGCCCGCCCGTCGATCGACCAGTCGCCCCCGTTGGATTTGCGCACCACCACGCTGACCTCCGCCGTCGGTCCCCCGTTGAAATCGCGCACCTTCCCGAAAATGCCCGCGAAGGCCCCGTTCACGTTCGCCGTGACCAGCTCCACCCGTCCCTCCCGGTAATAGCGCAGCCCGCGCTGGATCTGCTCGGGCGAAAAGATTCGCCCGCACACCGGCGCGTGCCGCAGGGAGAGATCGCTGAGAATACCGGGCATGAGGGAGGGGAAAGAAAAACCGTCGGGGCGCCCCCCGGGCCGGGCCTCGCGCGGAAACGCTCGACCGTCTCCGGAGGCCGCGAAAAGGGAGGGAGGCGAGGGAATTTTATCGGAACCGACACTTTGGCGAATAAAATTTTTAAGAATTGCGAAAGAAATTCGCCCGCCGGGGCGATCGGGCCGAATGACGGCGGCCTCGTCGTCCCCCTCCTCCTCTCAGCCTTCCTCGTCGAGCCCTGTCGGAGCGTGACAAAAAATAAACTTGCCCCGGACCGGGCGATCCGTTTTCATCGACGCGTCTAGTCGAGTTCTCCCCGCGCATCGGAGACGATCACTCGATGACCGCCCGCCACGGGGGGGCTTCCGTGGCGGGCACCTTTTTTGTACGGTCGTCTCGATTGCCCGGCTTCCGTCAGAACCGTTGCAGGGGGCGCTGAAACCGCAACGTGGGGTCTCGTTTTCCAACCTCGCCAGCGACCCGCCTTCCTTTCCTCGCCATCGGGCTATTCGCGGCTATCTTCTCCCGCGCTGGAGAACGCGGTCCGTTTTCTCCGGCGGTCCCCATTGGAAAAACCGAAACCATCCCTGTTCGCTTCCTACCGCCCCGCGATCCGCGGGGCGTTCACGGACTACGGCCGGGCGGAATTCCTTCGCGATCTGGGATCGGGCGCCACGGTGGGGATCATCGCGCTGCCGCTGGCGATCGGATTCGGCATCGCCTCGGGAGCGAACCCGGGCCAGGGACTCTGGACCGCGATCGTGGCGGCCCTGGCGGTCGCCCTGCTGGGCGGCTCCCGTTTTCAGATCGCGGGGCCGACCGGCGCCTTCGTTCCGGTGCTGGCGGGCATCGTGGCGGCGCACGGTTACGGAGGCCTCGTCACGGCGACGCTGATGGCCGGGGTGCTGCTGGTGACGATGGGGCTGCTCCGATTCGGCGCGCTGCTCCGCTACATTCCCTATCCGGTGATCGCGGGATTCACCACCGGCATCGCCGTGATCATTTTCGTCAGCCAGTTGCCCGAGTGGCTCGGCCTCACATTTCAGCGACCCGGCCATCTCCCGGAGCTGCTCTGGGAAATCGCCCGCCATCTGGGCGGCACCAACTGGCAGGTGCTGGTGGTCGGCGCCCTCTCTCTGGCGATCGCCCTGTTCTGGCCCAAGGCATGGTCGCGCTTTCCCGCCGCCATGATGGCGGTGCTGGCGGGCAGTTTCCTGGTCGAACTCACGGGCTGGCCGGTGGCGACCATCGCCACGAAATTCGGCGCCTTTCCCTCCGGTTTCCCCGGCATTCATCTGCCCGACCTGTCGCTGCAGATGCTCCGCGATCTGGCCGGCCCGGCGTTCACCATCGCCGCGCTGGGGGCCATCGAGAGCCTCCTCTCGGCCACGGTGGCCGACGGCATGACCGACACGCGCCACGACTCCAACTCGGAGCTGATCGGCCAAGGCCTCGCCAATCTGCTCAGCCCGTTGTTTGGCGGTTTCGCCGCGACCGGGGCGATCGCCCGCACGGCGGCGAATATCCGCGGCGGCGCCCGGTCCCCGGTCTCGGGGGTGGTCCACTCGGCGGTGCTGCTCCTCTTCGTTTTCATCGCCGCCCCGCTGGCGGGACACATCCCGCTGGCCACCCTCAGCGGCATCCTGATGGCGGTGGCGATCCGGATGGCCGAGTGGGACACCTTTGGGGAATTGTGGCGGGGTTCCCGGGCCGACTTCTCGGTGATGGCCCTGACCTTCGCCCTGACGGTGATCTTTGACCTGACCATCGGGGTGGCGGCCGGGCTGGTCATCGCGGTGCTGCTCTTTGTCCGGCGGATGGAGGAGATCAGCTCGATCCGTCCGCTCACCCCGCAGAGCGACACGGAGTATGACGGATCCAATTCTTTGCGCGGCAAGGAGGTGCCCGAGGGGGTGGTGCTCTTTCGCTTCGAGGGGCCGCTCTTTTTCGCCGCCGCCGAAAAACTCGAGGGTGCCCTCCGCAGCCACGGCGCCCGGCCCAAAGTGGTGATCTTCCGAATGCGCCATGTCCCCTCCATCGACGCCACCGCCCTCCACGCCCTGGAGGTCGCGTTCGAAAAAATGCGGCGCGACGGAGTGACCATCCTGCTGACCGCCGTCCAGCCGCGGCCGATGCGGATGCTCTACAAGAGCGGCCTCGTGGACTTGATCGGCGTGGAGCACTTTTGCGCCCATATCGACGAGGCCCTGGAGATCGCCCGGAGGGTGGTCGGGGGGCGGTGATCGATTTTCAGGGGTCGGGGGTCAGGGGTCGGGGGTCAGGGGTCAGGGGTCGGGGGTCGGGGGTCGGGGGTCGGGGGTCAGAATTCGGTAGGGCGGAACCCAAATCTTTGACGGGGGCGAAACGGTTCGCTCTCCTCGCTCACCTCGGCTTGTCTGTTTCGCAACCTCCCCGCTGAAAACTGAAAACTGAACACCGCGGCGGAGAAAACGTGGAAAAGCGCCGGCTTCGGCGAACGGCTTCCGGCTTCGGCGAACGGCCCGGGAACTTCCCGAGGCGGTCCGGCCTCACGACGGCTCGGCCGGGACGCCTCGCCCCACCCGGCAGATGCCGCCCGCGGGGTGACTCGCCGAATGCGGGGGCGCTCCGAATTTTCTGGCCCATGTCTTGTCCGCCCGAGGCCCCGGCGATCCGGGAGGGCGCGGCTCCGTCCGCGCCGAAGAATCCATCCGCGCCCAGGAATCCATCCGCATTCCCGGGAGGGGGCCCCGCCGAAAAATCTTCCGGCGTTTCCGGGTTGCCGATTCCGCCTCGGCACGGTATAACCCCTTACCCATGGCAACCCGACGCAAAGGAACGGCGAAGGAATTCGGCGTGCCGCCCAAGACCGCCCCGCGAGATCGCGCACCAAACGAGGCCAAAGGCAATCCGCGGGTCGCGAGCGTAGCAAGGGACAGCATCGCCAACTTCGCCTGGGTCCAGCACTTCATTCACCACCTCGCCCCGCAGACTGCCCCGCGCGATAGCGCATTTCTTCAAAGCGAAGCCTCACCGCGGGTCGTGAGCGAAGCGAAGGACAACATGGCCGGCGTTGACTTCGTCTGTCTTCGCTGCGCTCCGGCTGTCCTCGCCAATGGCAGCATGAGCTCGAACCAGTCCGGCGAGGGCGACATCCGCCGCGCCCTCATCGAGGCCGATCTCGGCGACACTGCCCTGCGCGACAGCGCATTTTCTCAAAGTGAAGCCAATCCGCAGGTCCTGAGCGCAGCGAAGAACAACATGGTCGCCCGGCCCGGCCAGCTCTTCTACTCCACCCCGATCCCCGTCTGCCTCTGGTTCCTCACCCGCGACAAGAACGACGGGAAAAATGCCCGTTCGGCTCGCACCCGCGACCGACGCGGCGAAACCCACTTCATCGACGCCCGCAAGATGGGCAGAATGGTCAGCCGTGTGAACCGCGAACTCACCGGCGAGGACATCGCCAAGATCGCCGGCACTTACCACGCCTGGCAGGGACACCCTTCTACCTCTGGGAGAGGGGCAGGGGGTGAGGGTAATCCCGGCTACGTCGACGTAGCGGGATTTTGCAAATCCGCCACTACCGAGGAAATTGGGAAACACGGCTTCGTCCTTACGCCCGGACGCTACGTCAGTGCCGAGGAAGCCGAGGAAGCCGAGGACGACGGCAAACCCTTCGAAGAAAAAATGCCTCGCCTCGTCGCGGAGCTGAACGCCCAGTTCACCGAGTCGGCGAAACTGGAAAAGGCGATTAAAGCGAACCTGAAAGGTCTCGGCTATGCGCTCTGAATTCGCCCAAAAGAAACCCCGGGGCCTCTCAACCGCAAGCGGTCAAGGAAGGGATCCCGGGGTCAACGGGCGGAATCTCGCCCAGTGGCGTTCATATGTCAACGCTACAATCTTACACTCCTACAGGCTGGCGATGTGCCCGCTGATCCAATGAATCCGGCGTTTTTCCAGCAAATCGAGGCGATTCTCCACACGGAGCGCATCGACGCCTACCGGAAGGACGGGGCGGATCACAAGCTCACGCTCGCCCGCTACATGCTGAACATGGCCTTGAGCGAGTCGCTTTACCCCTCGCTCCAGTTCGCCGAGATCGCGCTCCGAAACGCAGTCCACCGGGAACTCTCCGCCCGCTGCGGCACCAATGCCTGGTATGACTCGCCGCGGGCGCGGCTCACTCCCTGGCAGCAGACCAAGGTGACGGAAGCGAAAGGCAATCTCGGACGAAACCGGAAGCCGCTCACGCCGGGCCGCATCATCGCCGAGCTCACCTTCGGATTCTGGACGGGATTCTTCAACAACGCCCACGCCCGGACCGGCATTGGCGCGTTTCTCTCACGCAAAGCGTTTCCCCACGCTCCCGCCGCGGAGCAATACCAATCCCGACTCGACCGCCGCTGGCAGGACATCCGCGACCTCCGCAACCGGGTTTTCCACCACGAACGCATCCTGCACTGGCGGGATCTGGATGTGCGGCATCAGGCCATCCTCGAGATCATCTCGTGGATGTCCCCTGAATTGCACGATCTTGCAAACTCGCTCGACCGCTTCGTTTCGATTCGAAGCGGCGGGTTGAATCCGTGGACCGGGTGCGTTCAAAACCATTGGCCCAAACCATGAGCGCGATCGTAGAACCGCCGGAAAAGATGCCGCGCCTCGTTGCGGAACTGAACGCCCAGCATGTCCGCCGAAGCCTTGGCGCAGGCGGGTTCACCGAGTCCGCGAAACTGGAGCAGGCCATCAAAACAAAAACCTGGGGGGGCTGGGGTATGGTGGGTGAGCGTCTTGATCTGCCGTTCGGCGAAGTCTGCGCGGTCAAGCAAGGCCGCTATCTTGGTCTTGGCGACATGTCGGAAGTGAAGTCCGAGTTGTCGCCAATTCCGGTCATCGGCGCGAACGGTGTTCTCGGCTACACAGACCGCCCATCCTACGAGGAGCCAGTCACCCTCGTGACTTGTCGAGGCAGCAACTGTGGCCGGCTGCAACGCACTGCTGGGCCAACATGGATTAGCAATAATGCTATGGCGTGCCCCCGAGGAAGCCGCGCGACAGCCGCTATATTCACTACGTTCTCCAAGCGACCGATTTTGGTGACGTAATCACTGGCTCGGCCCAACCTCAGATCACCACAGGACAACTTAACTCCAAGGTCGTCGCTATCACGAAATACGCTACCGAGCAAAAAGCCATCGCGGAGGTGCTTGGGGGCGCTGGACGACAAGATCGAGGTGAACCGGCGGATGAACGCGACGCTGGAGGCGATGGCGCGGACGCTGTTCCAGAGCTGGTTTATTGATTTCGATCCAGTTCGCGCCAAACTCGACGGCCGCCAGCCCGTCGGCCTCGCCCCCGCCACTGCCGCCCTCTTCCCCGACTCCTTCCAAGACTCCGAACTCGGGCATATTCCGAAGGGGTGGAAGGCAACGACACTCGGTGCATGCATCGGCTTCCGAAGCGGCTTCTCGTTCAAGAGTCAGGATTGGCAGGAGTACGGTGTCCCGGTGGTGAAGATTGGCTCAGTGAAGCCGGGAATAATTGACCTAACCCAAGTCAGCTACGTCTCGGAGGAAATCGCGGAGCAAGCTTCCCGCTATCGCCTGACCACCGGCGACATGCTTATTGGGATGACTGGCTACGTCGGTGAAGTCGGGCTCGTTCCTCCGTCCGACAACCCGCCGCTGCTGAATCAACGAGTCGGCAAGTTCGTGATGCAGAAGCCGGGAACAGAGTCGTTGGCGTTCTGGTATTGCACGACCCGCCAACCAGAGTTCCGCACATTCGTTGAAGCCCGCTCGCACGGGACGGCCCAAGCAAACGTCAGTGGAGATGCCATCATGGAATTTCCCTTGGTCGCACCGTCATCACAGATTCTCGACGCCTTCAATCGAGAGTGCCAGCCGATTCTCGACCGCATTCTCTCCAATCACGCCGAATCCCGCACCCTCGCCACCCTGCGCGACACGCTGCTGCCGAAGCTGCTGAGCGGGGAGTTGGCATCAAATGTTCCACCCCAGGTATCATGAGAATCGAATCTATTCGCCTGCTTAACTTTAAGCGCTTTACCGACCTCGTGGTAAAAGACATACCCGCGAGTGCGAAGTTAGTTGTAATTGTTGGGCCCAACGGATGTGGAAAATCGTCCCTCTTTGACGCACTCCTGCAATGGTATCGTAGCAAGGTGGGATTTGGATTCAATCAGGACGAGGTGTATTATCGGAAAGACCACGGAGAAGCATTTAAATGGCAGGAAAGCGTCGTCGTCTCATTACACGGAAACGCTAAACCAGAAAAGGGATGCCTATACTTGCGGACGGCGTACAGAAATGATCCTGATTTTTCGGTCACGAGCTTCACTCGGCCTGAGGTTCCGACAGCAAACACCCGAATCGAACGAGCTATTCAGAACGATGTCGCTGTGTCCGACAACTATCGTCGCCTCGTTTACGATACAATGGCGGGGTTGTACGATACGGCCAACGATGCCAAAACTGTTAGGGATTTGCGGGACGAGTTAATCGGAAGCATCAGAGATTCTATGGATCGCGTGTTCGGAGATTTGGTATTGAACAATCTTTCTGATCCGCTCGGTGAGGGTGCGTTCTTCTTCGGTAAAGGAACAGCGAAGTCATATCACTTTAAGAATCTATCGGGTGGTGAGAAAGCCGCGTTCGACCTGTTACTTGACCTCCATGTGAAGAAGAAGTTTTACGCGGATGCTATCTATTGTATCGATGAGATTGAAACGCACTTACACACCCGAATCCAAGGCGCGCTACTCAAGGAAATGGTCGGTATTCTTCCGCCGCTGGCGCAACTTTGGGTGACGACCCACTCTCTGGGAGTTCTTCGCGCTGCGCAAGAAATGATGGCAGCTAACCCTGGATCGGTTTGTCTTATTGACTTTGATGCCGTCGATCCAGACATCTCTCGCCAAGTGATTCCAAGCAGCTTGGGAAGAGTTGCTTGGGAGAAAATGCTTTCGATTGCGTTGGATGATTTGTCGCAGCGCATTGCGCCAGCTTCAGTCGTCATTTGCGAGGGGTCATCCGTGGGCAACCGGCGGAAGGATTTTGATGCCGAGATATACAATCGGATTCTTGGGTCGCGACATCCTGAGGTTTTGTTTGTGTCGGGAGGATCCTCAAGTCAGGTGGCTGCAACCGGCGTTTCGGTTAAGGATGCGTTGGGGCGCATCCTGCCTACCTCTCGATTCGCATCACTAGCAGACCGCGACGACAAATCGGAGCCGGAAGTGGGAGAAGCGGAGGCGAATGGAACGATGATTTTGCCGTTAAGGAATTTAGAATCCTATCTTTTTGCAGATGAAGTGATTAAGGCTCTTTTGGAGCAGGAAGGAAAGATGGATAAACTGTCGGAGGCGCTTCAGATCAAACAACAGGCCATCGAAAATAGTGTCATCAGGGGAAATTCGGCCGACGATTTGAAGTCCGCTGCTGGAGAGATTTACACCGGGCTAAAGAGGCTCCTTGGACTGCAACGTTGCGGAAATAACACCGATTCATTCATGCGCGATACGCTTGCGCCCTTGATTGGGCCTCCGATGACAACCTACGAAAGTCTCAAAACCGGGATTATTGACCGCCTTGTTTGATGCATCTCACCGAATCCACCGTCGAAGAAGCCGCCCTCGATTGGTTCGGGGAGCTGGGCTATGCCCTCGGCCACGGGCCGGAAATGGCACCCGGCGAAGCGGCGGCGGAGCGGGAGACGTTCGGAGAGGCGGTGCTGGAAGGTCGCTTGCGCGAGGCGCTGCGGCGCTTGAACCTGGAGGTGCCGGAGGAAGCGCGGGAGGATCCCCTGCGCCGGGTGTTGCGGGTGGCGGATGGCACGCTGGTGCGGACGAACCGCGCTTTCCACAAGCTGCTGCGCGACGGGGTGGAGGTGAGCTACAAGCGCCCCGACGGCAGCACGAAGCACGACCAAGTGTGGCTGGTGGATTTCTCCGACGTGCGGGCGAACGATTGGCTGGCGGTGAACCAGTTCACGGTGATCGAGGGTTCCCACAACCGCCGGCCGGACATCGTGGTGTTCGTCAACGGACTGCCGCTGGGATTGATCGAGCTGAAGAACGCGGCGGATGAGGACGCGACGATTTTCTCCGCCTACAAGCAGCTCCAGACCTACAAGGCGGAGATCCCGACGCTGCTCCGCTACAACGCGGCCCTGGTGGTGAGCGACGGCTTGCAGGCGCGGATGGGATCGCTGACATCGAGCGAGGAGTGGTTCAAGGGATGGAGGGAAATCGATGCCGATTTCCCTCCACCCTCACCCCAGCCTTCTCCCAGTGGGAGAGGGAGTCAGAATTTTCGGGGAGGGTTTGATTTCTCGGGGCTGGCGGACAGGGCGCGGGAGCTTCGGCGGGATCAGACTGCGGCTGAGGAAGTGCTTTGGGAGTTGCCGCGGGATCGACAGTTGGCGGGGGCAAAGTTCCGGCGGCAACACCGGTTCGCGGACTACATCTGCGAATTTTTCTGTAATGAGGCAAAATTGGTGGTCGAGTGCGACGGAGAGCCGCATTCCGAAGCCGCACGCCAAAAGCACGATGCCAAGCGGAACGCTTACTTGCGTTCGCAGGGTCTCACAGTCCTCCAGCAGGCGGAACGGCTCTGCGCCGATTGGGTGGAGTGAGGCCGGGTTCAACCCTGTTTCCCCGCAAAACCCAACAGGGTTGGGTCGGGGAGTCAACAGGGTTGGGTCGGGAATACGGCTCCGACCGCCTCGGAAAAGCCCTCTTCCGGCTTAATTCGCTGATTTCCAGTGCCATTCCCCTCTTCCGGGCCAGGTCCGGCGGTTTTGAATTTTGCGAAAACGATGTCGGAAACGGGAAATCCCATGTCGGATGCGACGTTTCCGGCATGGGAAATGGCGTCCGCAACATCGGGTGCGAGGGATTCCACATCGGGAACGGCGTCCGAAACATCGGATGCGACGTTTCCGACATGGGATACGTCGCCCGCAACATCGGGAAAGGCGTCCGAAACATCGGATGCGATGGATTCCACGTCGGGAACGGCGTCCGACACGTGTCGGGCGGCGTTTCCGACATCGGGGGTGAGGCGGGACAGAGGGAGGATGCCGGGTGAATCGAGAGGTTCTCCACCGTCGGCATGGGAAAGCCCGTGATTCATGATGAAAACGGGACGGGCAACACGGGGGACGGCGCGGCCCCCTTTTCGCGCGACGCGGTCCGGACGGAGCCGGCCCCACCAGATCGTGGACCGGACGCAGACGCCGATGCCACCCCCGCGCGGCGCGGCTTTTTTTTGCGATACGAACCCCATCTTTCAAAAACACCTTCCCTCGACCCGGTGAACAGATGGTTAATTTTTACAAACACTTTGACTTATTTTATCATTTTTATTATTGTTGAGAGTTCTTCGGCTCGCCCGCCGCTTCCCCGCCCGCCCCTCTCCGCATGAACTGCTTTCAGTATTCGATCCCCAACAGCCCGGAACTCCGGCTCGCTCTCGAAAACCTTCCCGCCTCCCTCTCCGCCCCGGTCGCCGGCAATCGCATCGCCTGCCAGCCTCTGCTCACCCACGCCGCCCGGGGGCTGGTGGAAACCAAGCGGGGCCGCTCCGGCGACGCCCACCGGCTCGCCGGCGTGCTGCGCGCGGTGCTCGAGGAGCTGTCCCACGACGCGCGGGTGCAGCAGAGCCTCGGCGAATACTACGGCCTGCGCCTGCTGGTCACCGAACTGCGGGACGCGATGGAAAACCGCCGCGCCGGGGGCGACACGGAGCGCTTCCAACAAATCGCCCGGAAGCTGCTCCGCGAACTCAACCAGCCCGCGATCCTGGCCCCGGCGCCGGAAAAAGCCGCCCGGAAAGCCCTGCCGGACGCGGTGCTCGCCGCCACCGGCGTCGCCGCGTTCGTCGTGGTGCTCCTGGCGCTGATCGGCGGGGTCTTCGTCGCCGGCATGCTCACGGCCGCCCCGCTCTGATCCGGCGGTTTTTCCCGGCCCGAACCGGCGGCTTGCTTGCTTCCGTCCCCGCCCCCCCGGCGGCGGCTTGCCTTGCCCGCCGCGCGCGCTATGCTCCGCGCGGACGCGCTCCCGACGGAGCGCGCGCGAACGCACTGCCCATGAACGCCGCCCTGACCCTCGACCCGCGCGACAATCTCGCCGTCGCCCTGCGCGACCTCGATCCGGGCGAAAAGATCCCGCTTTCGGCCGACGGCGACCCGGTCGAGACCGCGGAGCGCATCCCGGCGAAGCAGAAAGTCGCCCTGCGCGACTTCGCCGCGGGCGACATCGCCACCCTGTATGGCGTGACGGTGGGAAAAGCGGTCCGCCCCATCGCCCGTGGCGGGCTCATCACCACGGAAAATCTCGCCCACCTCGCGGGGGCCTATTCGGTGGAAAACCGGCCCGCCTTTCGCTGGGACGCGCCCGAGGTTTCCGCGTGGACGACGCGAAATTTCGACGGGTTCCACCGGGCGGACGGTTCCGTCGGCACGGGCAACTACTGGATCGTGGCGCCGCTGGTGTTTTGCGAAAACCGCAATCTGCTCATGATGCGCGAGGCGCTCGACGAGGCGCTGGGTTACGCCAAATCGACGCATTACCAGGCCTACGCCCGCCGGCTCGCCGCGCTCGAGCGCTCCGGAGCCGGGCGCGAGGCCATCCTCTCGGCCGCGCTCGACGACCCTGAAGGCGCCGCCCGGCCCGAGGACCGGCTGTTTCCGCGTCTCGACGGCGTGAAGTTTCTCCTCCACGGTCTCGGCTGCGGCGGAACGAAGGACGACGCCCGCGCCCTCTGCGGCTTGCTGGCCGGATACATCACCCATCCGAATGTGGCCGGCGCCACGGTGCTGAGCCTCGGCTGCCAGAACGCCCAGATCGCCATTCTCCAAGAGGAAATCGCCGCCCGCGCGCCGAAACACGACCGGCCGGTGCTGTTTTTCGAGCAGCAGAAATGGCCGAGCGAGCAGCGCATGCTCGAGGCCGCCCTGCGCGAGACCTTCGCCGGACTCGCCGACGCCAACACCGCCCGGCGCCGGCCCGCCCCGCTCTCGAAGCTCCTCCTCGGCGTCGAGTGCGGCGGCAGCGACGGCTTCTCCGGCATTTCGGCGAACCCCACCATCGGCCGGGTCTCGGATCTCCTCGTCGCCCTCGGCGGCGCCGTCATCCTGTCCGAATTTCCCGAGCTGTGCGGCGTCGAGCAGGAACTGGTGAACCGCTGCGCCACCGACGCCACCGCCGCGCGCTACGCCGCGCTCATGCGCGCCTACTCGAACGCCGCCGAGGCCGCCGGATCCGGTTTCGATCAAAATCCGAGCCCCGGCAACATCCGCGACGGCCTCATCACCGACGCCATCAAGTCCGCCGGCGCCGCGAAAAAGGGCGGCACCTCGCCCGTCACCGCCGCGCTCGATTACCCGGAAAAAGTCACCCGGCCCGGCCTCAATCTCCTCTGCACGCCGGGCGGCGACGTCGAGTCCACCACCGCCATGGCCGGCTCGGGCGCGAACCTGATGTTTTTCTCGACCGGTCTGGGCACCCCGACGGGCAACCCCGTGGTCCCCGTGGTCAAGATCGCCACCAACACGGAGATGGCGACCCGGCTCTCCGACATCATCGACTTCGACACCGGCGCCATCATCCGCGGCGAAGCCACCGTCGAGCAGTTGGGCGACCAACTCCTCGACCTCGCCATCGAAGTCGCCTCCGGCCGCCGGCAAACCAAGGCGCAGCATCTCGGCCAGGACGATTTTCTTCCCTGGAAACGCGGCGTTTCGCTCTGAAGCCACGTTTCTTGACGGGTTCCCTCTCAAATCTCACCGACCGAGGCCGCTCCAAAAAAGTCCGTGCCCATCCGCGAAATCCGTGGTTCCTGTCTCCACCCCGTCACCCTTCATCTCGAACCCCCTGACCCCCGACTCCTGACATGAAACTCCTCCGCCACGGCCAACCCGACCACGAACGCCCCGGACTCCAACTCCCCGACGGACGCCGCATCGACGCCAGCGGCTTCGGCCAGGACTGGAACGAGGCTTTTTTCGCCGACCCCGCGAATTTTGACCGGCTCCGCGACTGGGCGAACGCCAACGCCTCCTCGGCGGCGGAAATCATGCCCGGCACCCGGCTCGCGCCCGCCATTTGCCGGCCCAGCAAGATCGTCTGCATCGGCCTGAATTTTTCCGACCACGCGAAGGAAACCGGCGCGACACCGCCGGAGGAACCGATCATCTTTTTCAAGGCCACCAGCGCCATGACCGGCCCCGACGACGCGCTGGTCATTCCCCGAAACAGCGAAAAGACCGACTGGGAGGTCGAACTCGGCGTCGTCATCGGCAAGAAAGCCAGCTACGTCTCCGAAGCCGACGCCCTGTCGCATGTCGCCGGTTATGTCCTGCACAACGACTACAGCGAGCGCCACTTCCAGATCGAGCGCGGCGGCCAGTGGGTGAAGGGCAAGAGCTGCGACAGTTTCGCCCCCATCGGCCCCTTTCTGGCCACGCCGGACGAGATCGCCGACGTCAACGGCTTGCGGATGTGGCTGAAAGTCAATGGGGAAACCATGCAGGACGGCAACACCTGCAACCTCATTTTCAAGATCCCCACCCTGATCAGCTACCTGAGCCAGTTCATGACCCTGCTGCCCGGTGACCTCATCTCGACCGGCACGCCCGCCGGCGTCGGCCTGGGCATGGACCCGCCGCGGTTCCTTCGCCCCGGCGACGTCATCGAACTCGGCATCGACGGCCTCGGCGAGCAGCGTCAGGAGGCAGTGGCCCGGGCGTGACCCCCGCCCGCGCGGGCGAAGAGCGCTCTCCAACGAGCCGAGCTTCCTCCCCGACCCAACAGGGTTGGGTCGCTCACTCAACCCTGTTGAATCGCGGGCGGAGGCACCTCCGGCGGTCAAATTTCAGCGGGTTTCGTCCAATATCTGCGCGGTTGCCTTCGACAATCTATGCGCCAATTTGCGGGGAGTAACCCCGGCGATCGAGCGCCGTCGGCCACCCCCGAATCGCATGAGCGAAAGCAGCAATCAGGCCGAAGGCTCCCTGCTCGACGCCGCCACCGTCCGGGAGGCGACGCGGGTGCGTCCCTTCGCGAATCTCGGCGCCCTGGCGATCGACTACCTGGTCGCCATCGTCGCGACGGGCGGCGCGGTCTTTTTCCAGATTCACCACCGGGACTGGGGACTTCACCCGGCCTGGATCGTGCCGGTCTGGATCGCGGCGGCGGTGGTGAACGGCTGCGTGCAGCACCGCATCGGGCTGATGGGGCACGAGGCGTCGCATCACCTGCTGGTCCCGAATCGCCGATGGAACGACATCCTCGCCGAGCTGCTCTGTTTTTACCCGGTCTTCGGCGGCCTGATGCAATACCGGAAGAAACACCTCGACCATCACCTTTATCCAAACGATCCGGACCGGGATCCGAATCTCGGAAACGGCAAGGCCCAGCGGCTCTACGCGAAGTTTCCGATGCCGAAGCGCTCGTTCATCTACCAGTACTACGTGAAGTTCTTCTGGCCGCCCTTCGTGCTGGCGAACCTGCTCGACCTGCTCGACGTGATCACCATCGGCTCCGGATTCTCGCCGGCGCCCGTGCGCGACGCCACGCCCGAGGAGCGCGAAAAGTCCGGGTTCGCTTCGAAGCTCGTCCGGGTGCGGGGAACCTGGCTGGGCATTCTCTATCTGGTCGCCATCGTGGCCGCCCTGCGGCTCGGTTACGGCCACGGATGGTTCTGGCACATCGGCGGCGTGGGCGTTCTTTACGTCGTCGCCCTGGCGGTGTGGGCCTTTTTGCCGGAGTCGGCCTTTTTCCGCGGCGCCCGGCTCAGCATTCCGGTCAAGACGGCGGCGCTGCTGCGGCTGACCTACTACACCCTGCTTTTCGCCGGGCTGGGTGCGATCCGCCAGGTCACGGGCTACGATTCGTCCGTCGCCTTTATCGCGCTGTGGATTTTTCCGCTGATCTACATGTTTCCCTACCTGATGTTGCTGCGCGAGGTTTACCAGCACGCCAACGCGGGCCGGGGCCAGATCGACAACTCCCGCATCATCCTCGCCGACCCGTTTACCCACTGGGCCGTGCTGGGATACGGCAACGATTTTCACCTCATCCACCATATCTACCCGAACGTGCCGCAGTACCGGCTCCGGGAGGTGCACGAGCGCCTCGTCGACGAGTCGGAAACCTACCGCGACGAGGTGGAAGTGACCCGCGGCATCGTCAAGCCGCGCCCCTCACCGGCCGGCGACGAACCCGCCGTCGCGCTGCTCGATTCGCTGGCGGCGAAACCTTGACCAAGGCCGCCGAGCCCCGGGGAAACGAAGCCGGTGTCCTTCACTTCGCGTCCGCTTCGGGGGCGGGCTTGGTGTCGGCCTCGGCCTCGTCGACGAGCCGCTGATAGGGACGGCGGCGACGGGGTTTTTCGTCGGCGTATTTCTCGGCGAGGACGGCGACGTAGGCGGCGACATCGATGAACTGCTCGTCCTTCATCGTCTCGGTGATGCGGTGCATCTTGCCGCCGTCGACATCGGCGGGGATGGAGCCGCGCACGCCGCCGCGGAACTTACGCAGTTGGGAAATGATGTACCAGTCCTGCAGGCCGATAAGGTGGGCGCTGTGAAAGGCCATCTCGCCGCGGCCGTTGTAGCGGTGGCACTCCATGCAGCGCTCGCGAAAGATGACTTCGCCCTTGTCGGGATCGCCCCCGAGGGTGTTTTGCATGGGGACGAGCTTCAGGTCGGCGATCACCTTGGTCACGCCCTCGATGGCGGCATCGTCGAGGGACTGGGCGACGGTGTGCATGATCATGCCGTTGGTGTCCTCGGGGCTCTGGCCGCGGATTTTCTGGCGGAATTTGCCGATCTGGATCTTGGAATACCACTCGGGCAGGCCGGCAATGGAGGGGGTTTTCAGTTCGACTTTGCCCTCGCCCTTTTCGCCGTGGCATTGGGAACAGACGGCGACGAAGAGGTTCGGCGCGTCGCCCCGGCCGGCCTTGGCGGCCTCGACGGCGGCATTGGCGGCGGCGACCTGCTCGGGGGTCAGGGTCCCGCTGGAAACCGAGGCGGACGCCGAGGCCGCGGCGGGCGGCTCGTTGTTGTCCGCGGAATGAAGGAATCCGATGGCGGCGGCGAAAAAAGCCAGCGCCAAGGTCGGGAGGAGGATGAGGAAAGCGTTGCTCGATCGCGCCATGTTGCCATTGTTGCATTTCAAGTACATCTTTCAACACGGAAAATGCATCTTAACGCATTCACGGACTACTCGCTGCGCGTGCTCATCTACGCGGCCGCCCGCTCGCCGGAGCAGGTGTCGCTCACGGAGTTGGCGGAGGCCTATGGCATCTCGCGCAACCACCTGATCCAGGTCGTGCGCAAGCTGGCGCACCTGGGCTTTCTCGAAACGACACGAGGCCGGGGCGGCGGCATCCGGCTGGGGCGTCCGGCGGAGTCGATCACGGTCGCGGAGGTGGTGAAAGCGACGGAGCCGGGCTTCGACATGGCCCAGTGCTTTCGCAAGGGCGACGGCGGCTGCCGCCTGACGCCGGTCTGCCGGCTCAAGGGGATGCTCGCGGGCGCGGCGGACGCCTTTCTGGAAAATCTCTCGCAGTATTCGCTGGCGGACATCGCCACGCCGCGCGGCGCGGTGCTCAAGGCCCTCACCACACCGGGGACGGTCCCCGGCACGCCCGCGCCCGCGCCCGCCGCGACGACGGCCTGATCTCCCTCCTCTCTCCCTCCACCCCTCAAGCCTTCCGAACCCGCGAATCCCGGATCAAAATGAGCGCGAAAAAGCCCCCGATCTGCAAAGCCCGGCGTGAAATCGACTCAACCCTGTTGGGTCGTCCACTCAACCCTCTTTGGTCCATGACTCAACCCTGTTCGCTCCCGCCGCTGTCCCTCGCGGGCCTCGCTTTTTTCGCCCTGGCGGCCTGGTTTCCCGGCCACACCCGCGCGGAGGATCTCTACGAGATGCCGCCCATCAACTACTCGGACACCGAGCCGTCGGACAGCATCACACGCCTCGAGGCGGCGATGGAGAAGGGCGAGGTGAAATTCCGCCCCGGCGCGCCGGACAAGGAGTTCATGGACGATCTGACGAAGGAGATGGGCCTGCCGGCCTCGTCGCAGGTGCTGGTGTTTTCAAAAACCAGCCTGCAAAACCCGCACATCAATCCGCGGCAGCCGCGGGCGATCTATTTCAACGAGGATCTCTATCTGGGCTGGTCCCACGGCAGCCAGAAGTTCGAGGTCATCGCGGCCGACCCGAAGCTGGGCGCGACCTTTTACCTGCTGGAGCGGGAGCCGGAGACGGCGAAGATCGAAGTCTTTCGCGAGTCGGCGGACTGTTTTTCCTGCCATGCGTCGGGCCGCACGGGCGGGCGTCCGGGGATGCTGGTGCGCTCGCTTTTCACCGACCGGGAAGGGCAGCCGATCTTCTCGGCGGGCAGCTACACGGTGGGACAGGAGACGCCTTTCGAAAACCGCTGGGGCGGCTGGTATGTGACCGGTTTCCACGGCGACGCGCGGCATCTGGGCAATCTCACGGCGACCGAATTGCCCGATGGCCGCGCGGAATACGACCGGGAACCGGGGGCGAACCTGCTGTCGCTGGACGCGTTCTTCGACACCGGCGACTACCTGGCGCCGACCAGCGACATCGTGGCGCTGATGGTGCTGGAGCACCAGATCGGCATGCACAACAAGCTGATCGAGGGGAATTTCACGGTGCGGGCGGCGGTCTATCGCAGCCGGCAGTTGAACCGCGAGCTGGGGGCGGACAACCCGGACGAACTCAGCGACTCGACCAAACGCATCATCGAGAGCCAGGCGGACCGCATCCTCTCGCACATGGTCTATCGCGACGAGGCGCCGCTGCCCGAGGGTGGGGTCGACTCGAAGGGGCGCTTTCCGGCGGAATTCCAGCACAACGCGCGGCCCAACCAGGACGGTCGCTCGCTGAAGGACTTCCAACTGCTCGACCGCCTCTTCAAATACCGCTGCAGCTACATGATCTATTCGGAGGCCTTCACGTCCCTGCCGCCGGAGTTGAAGGACCGCGTCCTGGCCCGGCTCGCCGACGGCCTGCGCGGTGGAGACAAGCCGGAGATCTTCGACCATCTCTCGGAGAGCGAGCGCGACCGCATCCGCGAGATCCTCGACGACACGCTGCCGGGATTCGCCAAGCTTTGAAAATGCGGGACTGAAAAGTTTCCGTTTCCCGGTAAAGTGGGCGTCATGAAACGTCCGCGCCGCCGAGCCTGGCTGTCGTATTTCGAAAAGTCGGCCAGGCGTCCACGCCACCGGGCCTCGCTCGGCGCGCCGCCGGGCTCGCCGATCCACATCGGCGAGCGGCGCCTCGACGAGACGCGCATCGCGCTGACGATTTTCGACCGGGAAACTGTGGAGCGACGGACCGAGGCCACGTTGGAGGACTGCGCCCGGGACACCGGCCCGGGAAAGATCCGGCTTATCGAGGTGATGGGGCTCCACGACACCGACCGGATCGTGGCGCTGTGCGAGCATTTCCGCGTGCCGTCCCTGATTCAGGAGGACATTCTCAACACCAGCGGCCGGTCGAAGATCGAGGAACACGCCGAGGGCGTTTACATCATCACCCGACTGCTGACCCACTCGCCCGACGGGGCTGACGTCGATGTGCAGCATCTCGCGGTGCTGCTGCTGCCGGGCGAGACGGTGCTGACCTTTCGCGAGGCGCCAACCACGGCCTTCGACCCGGTGCACCAGCGGATCGACACCGGCAAGGGACGAATCCGCCGGTCGGGCGCCGACTACCTGCTGTGGGCGCTGATCGACATGGTGGTCGACCACTACCTGCAGGTGACGGTCTCGATCGACGAAACCCTCGCGCGGTTGGAGGAATCGCTCGAGACGACGCCCGAGCAGATCGACTCGACGGCGGTCTTCGCGGCGAAGAAAGACATCAACCACCTGCACCGCGGCATCCGCCCCATCCGGGAAATCGCCACCGCGCTCTACCACCCGGACAGCGATCTGGTGCGCCCCGAGATGCATCCCTTCTTCCGGGACCTGCACGACCACGCGATTCAAGCGGTCGAGGCGTCCGAGGATCTGAGGGAGACGGCCGCCTCGCTGCGGGACTTTTACCTTTCCTCGGTCAGCAACCGGATGAACGAAATCATGAAGGTGCTGACGTGCTTCTCGGCGATCTTCCTGCCCCTGACCTTTCTGGCGGGCATCTACGGGATGAATTTCCGCCACATGCCGGAGCTGGACTGGCCGCTCGCCTACCCGGCGCTGTGGATCGCCTTCGGGCTGATCTCGGCGGTCATGTTCTGGTTTTTCCGGCGGAAACGGTGGCTTTGACGAAAGCGTCGCCCCTCCATTCGGTCGCCGGAATGGCGCGTTGCGCATTCGGGCGATCCGGGCAATGGTTACCGCGATGAAATCGCCCGTGTTGGATGCCATGCTCCAGTCCCCGGTGCTGCCCGAACTCATCCAGGAGGCGCAGCGCGCGATGGGCCGCGAGCATCTGCTGCGCGAGAAGTTTTACGCCGATATCACGCCCGAGCACAAATGGGAATTTATCCAGGGCGAAATCGTGATGCATTCCCCCGCGACCAACCGCCATCTGCTGGCGACAAAACGGCTTTTCATCCTAATGGATGCCTTCGTCCGGGTCCACCGACTCGGCGTCGTCCACATCGAAAAGGCGATGACCAGCTTTCCCAGAAACGACTACGAGCCGGACGTGATGTTTTTCGGCGCGGTGAAGGCCGCCGCCTTCGATCCCGGCACGCTGCGTTTCCCGATTCCCGACCTGATCGTCGAAGTGCTCTCTCCCTCGACCGAAGCCCGCGACCGGGGCATCAAGTTTCAGGACTACGGCCTGCACGGCGTCGCTGAATACTGGATCGTCGATCCCGAGGCCGAGACGCTCGAAGCCTTTCGCCTGGCCGCCGACGCCTATCCGGACACGGAGCGTCTCTCCGCCGGAGAGGTGGTCAGCGAGACGATCCCCGGATTCGCTCTGCCCGTGCGGGCGATTTTCGACGAAGCGGAAAACCTCGCCGCGCTCCGAAAAATCCTCGCCGAGGGAAACCGGTAGTCCGTTATATCAGGAGTCAGTTTGAGTAATCACCGAAAACGGAACGCGGCTTACTGGTCCAACTGAATACTGAAAATCACTGAATCCCCGCCTCGCGCATGCGATCCTCCATCTCGGAGGCCTGGAGGGTGTCGATGACCTCGGCGATCTCGCCTTCCATCACCTGGTCGAGATTGTATAGCGTCAGGCCGACCCGGTGATCGGTCAGGCGGTTCTGCGGGAAGTTGTAGGTGCGGATTTTTTCCTCCCGCCCGCCGGATCCGATCAGATTGCGCCGGTGGGCGGAGTATTTGGCGGTTTCCTCCTGGCGCTTTTTTTCGAGAAGCTTGGCGCGGAGAATCTGGAGGGCTTTTTCGCGGTTTTTGCCCTGGCTGCGGCCTTCCTGGCATTTCACCATGATGCCCGTCGGCAGGTGGGTGACTTGCACGGCGGAATCGGTGGTGTTGACATGCTGCCCTCCGGGGCCGCCGGAGCGAGTGGCCTGGATGTGCAGATCCTCGGGCTTTAGCTCGACGTCGATCTCCTCGGCCTCGGGCAGGACGGCGACGGTGGCGGTGGAGGTGTGGATGCGGCCCTGAGTCTCGGTGGAGGGCACTCGCTGCACGCGATGAACGCCACTTTCATATTTCAGGAAACGGAAAACCTCCTCCCCGCTGACCTTGAAGACGACTTCCTTGTAACCGCCGACTTCGGATACGCTAGCGTCAATGGGCTCCAGCTTCCAGCCGCGCTGCTCGACGTAACGCTGATACATCCGCATCAGATCGCCCGCGAAGAGCGAAGCCTCGTCCCCGCCCGTTCCGGCGCGGATTTCGACGATCGCGTCGCGGTCCTCCGTCGGATCGTGCGGGAGCAGGGCATACTGGATCTCCAGTTCGAGGTCGGTCATCGCCCGGGTCAGAAGCGGCATCTCCTCCTCGGCGATGGCGATCAGTTCCTCGTCGCCCGAGCGGACAATTTCCTCGTTGTCGTTCAGTTGCGCCCGCGTTTTTTCGAGCTTTTCCCAGGTCCCCAGCAAGGCGCGGGTTCGGTTGTATTCGCGATTGATCTCCGCCGCCCGTTTCGAATCGGAAAAAAAACCGTCCCCCGCCATCGCCGATTCCAGTTCGGCGAGGCGTTCACGTTTCCTTTCGATCAGGGGGCCGTAGTCCATTCTCGGTATTCAGTTTTCAGTAATATTCCCTGACCAGTCTTCAGATTGCGGGATCGGGTCTTCGGTCGTCCTCCGGGGCCCGTCATTCGACGTTGGCGCCGCGCACAAAAAAAACGGCGACCGCCCGCCCGGAAGCGCGGCAAGTCACCGTTTTTGCGTTGAAGAAGCTGGTCGCTAGTTGAGGTCGGACAGCTTCGGGCGCTTCACGCGGCGCGCCTTCGAATCGCCGTAACGCTTGGCAAACTTGTCGACGCGGCCCGCCGTGTCGACAAAACGCTGCTCGCCCGTGAAAAACGGATGGCACGCCGCGCAGATACCGACGCGAATGTCCGAAACCGTGGAGCGGGTCTGATAAACCGCGCCACAGGTGCACTGGATGATGGCTTCCTGGTAGTTGGGATGAATGTCAGCTCTCATGGCCAAGGATCGCCCTCAGGGGGCAGGTTCTCAATTTTTACTCAAATTAATCTCGCTCTCGTTTTTGGCGGATCGTCGTCGCCGCGTTCGAACCAAGTTTCGCGAACGCCACTCGATGACCGAGCAAAAGCCCACGCCACCTCGGAAGCGGAGAGCGCGGATAGTAGCCGTCCCCCGCGGGCTTGGCAACCGGAAAAGTCGATCCCCACCTTCCGCCGCGTCGAACCGAAAAAAATCAGGCCGCGCTCCGGCTCTCGGCCCACTGGCGCAACAGGGCATCCACCCGCACCCGCCCGCCGGTCGTGAGTCGCAGTTCCTTGGTGCCGCCGCTGAGGTAGTTTTTTTCCAGCAGGCTGTTAATCGCGGAGGTGATGTGGGCGATCTTGGGTCGACCGCATTCCTCGATCACATCGTTGACCCGGCGGCTGGAAAAGACCTTCGACTGATAGAGATCGGCCAGAACCACTCCGGCAAGCAAGGCCTGCTCGGAAAGGCTCATGTCCGTTTCCAGGTCCATCAGCATTTTTTGACAGTCCTCCGCGGCGCCGTCGTCGCCCGGTTCGACAGCCGCAAGACCAACCGAAGTCGCACGATCGCCATCGCCGCGAACAGAATGCGCCCCCCGGAAGCGAAGCGCGAGATTCAAGTGAGACTGCAACTCCTTCAGTTCGTCCTCGGAGTACAAATGCAACTCGTCCACGACTTGTTGGATCCGTTTTGTTAGCATGGCAGCACTGATTTTACGACAATTTTAAAATTTTTCGAGCAAAATCTTAAACGAAATCCCCTCAATTTTAAGCGCCTCTCCGTATTTGCGGGTCAATTTTGAGTAATTTTTGATTTTGTAGTTGACGTGTTGTTTTCTTGAGATAAAATTGGCATCGTCACCGCAAATTGAATACAAAATGAAGACGAACACTTACACATTCCAAAACACCGACCACGAAAACTGGGTCAGTCCCACGTCCGGATTGCCGACCTCTCAAAACGGGAAATTTCCGCCTGTCTCAAGGCACTCCCACCACAGCGTTCCCGCCGGGATCGCCGCTCAATACCACCCGACCCGCGCCCAGATGCTTCGGATCGTCCGGCGCCGGATCGCCGAACTCAATTCCCCGCGCCGCAACGCTGTCGGAGTCTATCGAGACCTGAAAAAGGAACTCGCGGCCCTCTACCCCGAGACCAATCTCGTTCTCTTCGTCCTCCGCGATTGCCTCGTCGAGGCCGGAGTCACGGTGAAGTGAGATCTTTTCGGATTTGATCTGGCCTGCATCCAGGGCAAAACCCCAAAACACAAACAGAGACAAAAGGCGGCGGGCGTCCCGGGCTTCGGTTCGGGGCGCCCAAAGTCTTTTCTTTGGCGGAAACGAAATTGGTTTCCAGATGCGTCCACATGAATTCGCCAGAAAAGCCTCCTAAAAACGTCAATTCAGGGGTAAAGTAGCGTTGACGACTCGTGCCGGAGATCGTTTAATAAACTTCGACATGCCAAGAAAATACGAAAAATCTCATCCGTGGCTCCGATTTGCGCTCCGATTGCCTCCGGATGACTCCCGCCTGTGGCTGACCCTTGGAGAAATCTCGTCGAAGGTGCAGCACTTGAGCGGCGCGCCCTTGCGTCCGGAGGTGGCGGCGGAATTGCATGAAATCTATCTCGCCAAAGGGGTGCTGGCCACCACGGCAATCGAAGGCAACACCTTGAGCGAAGAGCAGGTTCGACGGGTGATCGACGGAACCCTGGATTTGCCGAAGTCACAAAAATATCTTCAGCAGGAAGTGCAAAATATTGTCGATCTCTGCAATTTGGAGACGCAACTCCTTCTCGATCCTGAAGTCACGGAACGAAATCTGTGCATGGATCTGATCCGGGACTACAACCGAGGCGCTTTGAAAGGCTTGGAGCTTCCCGAAAGCACTGTGCCGGGCGAGATCCGTTCGCATTCCGTCGTTGTCGGAACGGTGTATCGCGGCGCGCCGGCCGAGGATTGCGCTTACCTTCTAGATCGATTGTGCCATTGGCTGAACGGCACCGATTTTGCGCCCCCGGACGAAGAATTGAGCGTTCCGTTCGCTCTAATTAGGGCGATCGTGGCCCACGTCTATCTGGCGTGGATTCACCCCTTCGCAGACGGTAACGGGAGAACGGCACGGATGATGGAGTTTCACGTTCTGTTCGCCAGCGGCGTCCCCCTTCCCGCCGCCCACCTGTTGAGCGATCACTACAATCTGACCCGGACCCAATATTACCGTGAGCTTGCCAAAGCCAGTCAATCGGGCGGGGACATACTGCCGTTCATCCATTATGCGCTCCGTGGGTTTCTGGACGGTCTCCGAGGCCAGATCGCTTTGGTCAGGGAGCAGCAGATGCGCGTGGCATGGGAAAATTATGTGCATGGGCTATTCCGAAAGCTGAAGAATTCGCCGACGCAAAAGCGGCGCCGGGAGTTGGTGTTCGATCTTACCGATCACGGAGATTGGGTCGAAATTTCCAATATCCCCCTGCTCACCCCCAAGCTGGCGCGAGAATATGCCACGGCTGGCGACCGAATGGTGCAACGGGATCTAAACGCGATCGCGAAAATGCGGTTGATTTTGCGCCGGCACGGCAAAGTGCTCGCGAACCGCAACTTGATCCGGGCTTTCCTTCCAAGACGCGTGGCGGAAGTCGATCGATGAAGTTGGAATCTTATTCCGTTTCGCCAGGCTTTGCTCCGCCCTCTTGAAACCGGTCGTTCCGCCGAAACACCGATCACGACCGAAGGGCGCCTGGCAAAAACATTGGACGCCGTCGGTGTTGGGCGCTGGCAGAAAATTCATCCCTTGCCCGAACCATCCAGGCAACGGAAAAAGGGATACAACAGGGCCGCCAAATCCAGGACGCGGAGACTTGAACCTCCGGCCCTTTTCGTCTCAGCGAAAAATGGAGCCGAAGGTCGGATTTGAACCGACGACCCACGCATTACGAATGCGTTGCTCTACCCCTGAGCTACTCCGGCGATTTCGATCATCTGGCCTGCCGCGAAACTTCGTGGCAACCGAATCTCGATCCTACGCCGGATCACCCCGATGTCAACCACCCAGCCGGGCCGCGATTTTGCGGGATGTCACGGCTTCCACGGCGGGGACAAAACCGCCCAAAGTCCCCCGCCCCTCTCAAACATCGAAGAAAAAAACGCCGCATGAAAACGAATCCCCCCCATTTCCTGGTCGCGGCGGCGGCCGTCGCCGTCGTTTCCCTGTCGCTCGCCGCGTGCGCCGGTCCCCGAGGCACGCGCCCCGCTCCGGCGGTGAAGCGAGTCGATCTCGTCACCCGCGACATGACTCCGTCCCAGGTCGAATGGCTCATCGGCCCGCCCGAGCGCACGGAACAACTCTCGCGGAACGAATCGCGGGCCTATCATCGGGCGAACGGGCGGCTCTGGCTTTTCGAGTACTCGGGCGACCGCCTCGTCCGCTGGACCGATCGGCTGTGACATTCTCACCAAACAGGGTTAGGTCGATGACCCAACAGGGTTGGGTCGCCGCGGCTTCACCGGAAAAGCCCCCTGAGCCAGATCTCCAGGTAGCCGCGCCAAACGGGCCAGGCGTGGCCGCCCTCGGTGAGCACGTATTCGTGGGGCACGCTTTTCGCGTCGAGCCAGCCGTGAAAGAAGTCGTTGCGATCCAGCAGGAAATCGGAGCGGCCGCACCCGATCCAGATCCTCCGGCGCGCGGCCCGGGGATCGAAGGCGGCGTACTGCTCGGCGGCGGCTTTCTCGTCGGCGGGCACGGCTGAGCTGAATCCGGCCACCCAGGCGAATTTTTCGGGATGATTCAGGCCGATCCGGAGGGATTGACCGCCGCCCATCGAGAGGCCGGCGATGGCGGCGCGGTCGGGACCGTCCTGCAGGCGGTAGGTTTTCTCCACCAACGGGACGACGCTCCGAAAGAAGTCGTCGGCCATGGCGGCGTCGTTTTCGCGATACCACTCGGCGCGATCTTCAATGGCGTCGGGATCGACTCCGGGCCGGTGGGCGTGGCCGTGGGGCATGACGATGACGAGGGGTTCGGCAACGCCGGCGGCGATGAGATTGTCGGCGATGCAGTGGGCGCGCCCGACGGCGGTCCAGCCGGAGGCGTCGTCGCCGGAGCCGTGCAGCAGGAAAAGGACCGGATAGCGGCGCGCGGGATCGTCCTCGTAACCCGGCGGAGTATAGACGAAGCACTCGCGCTCGGTCTGGAGCGGAACGGAATGGTAGGCATGCCGATGGAGGGTGCCGTGGGGCACGGCGGTGAGCTGCCAGGCGGCGGGCGGATCGGCGGGCACTTCCACGAGATTGGCGCTCCGGCGCCAGGCTTTGAAGGCGCGGTTGTGGGGATCGAGGGTGTAAACGCCGTCGATGTCGAACCAGTAGTCGTGGAGACCGGGCTCGACGGGGCCGACGGTGATTTCCCAGAGACCTTTGTCATCCGCGGCGGGCGCGAGGGCGTTTTCCCCGGCCGCGACGGCGCCTTTCAGGAGGACTTTTTCGGCCCCCGGAGCGATGACGCGAAAGGTGACGCGTCCGTCGGCGTGGACTTCGGGCGACTTCGGAAAGTCGGCGTCCGGATTGCCGGGGGCACTGTGGAGCTGGGCGATAAGGGCGGGCATGGCAACGGCAAGGACGGAAACGAAGGGTCTGGGGGCAAAGCGCTGAGATTTCATGATGGAAATACGGGATCGCATGGGGCTCCGGGCCGGGCAAAGGCGAAAATTCCGCCATAATCGCGCCGGATACCCCCATCTCCTTGCATTCATCCGGCGTAATGCTTATGGACAATCGCAAAATGAACGCACTCGGGAAAGCCTGCTGCCAGTTCTGGCATTCATCCATCGGCAAGAAGATCGTGGTGGCCGTCACGGGCCTGATGCTGGTGGGATTCCTGATCGGCCACGTCGCCGGGAACCTGCTGATGTTCCAAGGGCGCGACGCGATGAACGGCTACGCGCAGTTTCTGCACCATTTCGCGCATGGCTGGGGCATCTGGTTCGCGCGGATCGGGCTTCTGGCCGCGTTTGTCCTGCACATCGTGGCGACGGTCGCGCTGGTGCGGCGGAACCGCGCGGCGCGCGCGAGCCGCTACGAATGCGACGCGACGGTCCAGGCTTCGCGGGGATCGCGGATCATGATCTGGAGTGGCCTGACGATCCTGGCCTTTCTGGTTTTTCACATCCTGCATTTCACGGTGCGGATCGATCCGGGGCTGGCGTCGCTGCAAGACGCGGACTACGCGGCGGCGCACGGCGGCGAGGCGCGGCACGATACCTTTGCGATGGTCATGAGGGGTTTCCAAAACCCGCTGGTGTCGCTCTTTTACATCGTCGGGGTCACGCTGCTGTGTTCACACCTGAGCCACGGGGTCGCGTCGATCTTCCAGACGCTGGGCCTGCGCGGCAAGCATTCGGAACGGGCCATCCAGCGGCTCGGCTGGGTGGTGGCGATCGCGATCTGGGCGGGCTTTCTCTCGGTGCCGGTGACAATTGTGACGCGGTTGAAGAAGGACTCCGGCGCCGCCGCGACGACCGCGGTCTCCCCGCGGGCCCCGGCCACCGCGCGGCGCTGACCGTTTCGAAATTTCCCCAAAACGCCTTTCCTCCCGTCACCATGTCCACCAACGGCTCCCTGAATTCCGCCATCCCCGCCGGTCCGCTCGCGGGGAAATGGTCGAAGCACAAGAACGACTCGAAGCTCATCAACCCGGCCAACAAGCGGAAATACTCCATCATCGTGGTCGGGAGCGGTCTGGCGGGCGGCTCGGCGGCGGCGACGCTCAGCGAGTTGGGATACCGGGTGAAATGCTTCTGCTACCAGGACAGCCCGCGCCGGGCGCACTCCATCGCCGCGCAGGGCGGCATCAACGCGGCGAAAAACTATCAGAACGACGGCGACAGCGTCTGGCGGCTTTTCTATGACACGCTGAAAGGCGGCGACTTCCGCTCCCGGGAGGCGAATGTCTATCGTCTCGCCGAGGTCAGCGCGAACATCATCGACCAGTGCGTGGCGCAGGGCGTGCCCTTCGCCCGCGAATACGGCGGCCTGCTGGACAACCGCTCTTTCGGCGGCGCGCAGGTGAGCCGGACCTTCTATGCCCGCGGACAGACGGGCCAGCAGCTCCTGATCGGCTGTTACCAGGCGCTCGCGAAGGAAATCGCCCGGGGCGGCGTGACCATGTTTCCCCGCACCGAGATGCTCGACCTCGTGCTGGTCGACGGCCACGCCAAGGGCATCATCGTCCGCGATCTGGTGACGGGCGAGATTTCGCGGCACGCGGCGGATTGCGTGATTCTTGCCACGGGCGGCTACGGGAACGTGTTCTTTCTCTCCACCAACGCGAAGGGCTGCAACGTGATGGCCGCCTATCGCGCGGCGAAACGCGGCGCCTACTTCGCGAATCCCTGCTACACGCAGATTCACCCGACCTGCATCCCGGTCAGCGGCGACTATCAGAGCAAGCTGACGCTGATGTCCGAGTCGCTGCGCAACGACGGCCGCATCTGGGCGCCGAAATCGCCCGAGGTGGCGGCGAAGCTGCGCAAGCGCGAAATGAAAGCCGCCGACGTGCCCGAGGACCAGCGCGACTACTACCTCGAGCGAAAGTACCCGAGCTTCGGCAACCTCGCGCCGCGCGACATTTCCTCCCGATCCGCCAAGGAAGCATGCGACGACGGGCGCGGCGTCGCCGCGACGGGCCTGGGTGTCTATCTCGATTTCCGCGACGCCATCCAGCGCCTCGGCAAGGACGCGATCTCCGCGCGCTACGGCAACCTTTTCCAGATGTACGAGAAGATCTCCGGCGACGATCCCTACTCGATGCCGATGATGATCTACCCGGCCGTCCACTACACCATGGGCGGACTGTGGGTCGACTACAACCTGATGTCCAACATCCCGGGCCTCCACGTGCTGGGCGAGGCGAATTTCTCCGACCATGGCGCGAACCGGCTCGGCGCCAGCGCGCTCATGCAGGGACTGGCGGACGGATATTTCGTGATCCCGGCCACGCTGCCCAATTACCTCGCCGGCGAAAAACCCGGCGCGATCGGCACGGAGGATCCGGCCTTCGACGAAGCCGAGCAAGCCGTCCGCGCCCGCGTCGACCGCTTGATGGCCGTGAACGGCAAGCGCACGGTGGACAGTTTCCATCGCGAACTGGGCCTGCTGGTGTGGGACAAGTGCGGCATGGCCCGCAACGCGGCCGGTCTCAGGGAAGCGATCGAAAAGATTCCCGCGATCCGCGAGGAATTCTGGGAGAACGTCCGCATTCCCGGCGACAGCCGGAATCTGAACATGGAACTCGAAAAAGCGGGCCGCGTGGCGGACTTCCTAGAGTTCGCGGAAATGATGTGCCACGACGCGCTGGACCGCGAGGAAAGCTGCGGCGGGCACTTCCGCGAGGAATATCAATTCACCGAAGCCGACGAGGCCGTGAAATCGGGCTACACGAACCCCGGCGAAGCCAAGCGTCGCGACGACGAATACGCCTATGTCGCCGCGTGGGAGGCCGGCGCGCCCGGCTCCAAGCCGAAGCTGCACAAGGAAACGCTCGAATTTGAAAATGTGAAACCGAGCGTGAGAAGCTACAAGTGAGGTGCCCCACCGAAAACGAGATTCCTTCAATCCTGTCCAACCGACCATGAACTTCACCCTGAAAGTCTGGCGCCAGCGGAGCCCGAACGCGAAAGGCCAAATCGAGACCTACGAAGCGCAGGACATTCCGGCCGACGCGTCGTTCCTCGAGATGCTCGACATCGTCAACGAGCGGATCGTGGAGGGCGGCGGCGAGCCGATTCACTTCGATCACGACTGCCGCGAGGGCATCTGCGGCATGTGTTCGCTGACCATCAATGGCATCCCCCACGGCAAGGACTCCGGCATCACGACCTGCCAGCTTCACATGCGAAAATTCAGCGACGGAGACACCATCTTCATCGAGCCGTTCCGCGCCCGCGCCTTCCCGATCCTGCGCGACCTGGTCGTGGACCGTTCGGCTTTCGACCGCATCATCGCGGCGGGCGGTTTCATTTCTGTGCGGACCGGTTCCGCCGTCGAAGCCAACAGCCTGCCCGTTCCGAAGGACGATGCCGACGCCTCCTTCGACGCGGCGGCCTGCATCGGCTGCGGCGCCTGCGTCGCCGCGTGCAAGAACGCGAGCGCGATGCTGTTTGTCGGGGCGAAGGCCGCCCACCTCAATCTCCTGCCCCAGGGCAAGCCCGAAAAGGATCGCCGCGCCCTCGCCATGGTTCGCCAGATGGACGCCGAAGGCTTCGGCAACTGCACCAATCAGTACGAATGCGAAGCCGTCTGCCCGAAATCCATCAGCGCGACCGTGATCGCCAAACTCAACCGCGACTATACCGTCGCTTCGGTCAAAGAGGCGGTCTGCTGAAATTCCGCGCTTATTCCCGCACCAACGCCGCCAGCACCGCCTTTTGCGCGTGAAGGCGGTTCTCGGCCTCCTGAAAAATCGCCTCGGCGTGGGCCTCAAGAATGGCCTCGGAGATTTCCTTTCCCCGATAAGCGGGGAGACAGTGCTGAACGATGTGGGAAGGCGCCGCCAAGGTCGCGAGGTCGTTATTGATCTGATAGGGCGCCAGGACTTCCAATCGCTCGGCCGCTTCGGCTTCCTTCCCCATGCTGACCCAGGTGTCGGTGTAGAGGACCGCGGCACCCCCGGCGGCGACTTTGGGATCGTCGGTCACCACCACATTCGACGGACGCCCGATTCGGTCGAGAAATTCGCTCCGGGGCTGAAACGCCTCCGGCGCCGCGATCGCCAGCTCGAAGCCCAGCCGGACCGCCGCCCAGGCCCAGGAGCGCGCCACGTTGCAGTCTCCGTCGCCGAAGAAGGCAATTTTCCGCCCTTCCCAACCGCCGAGACGCTCCTTCACCGTCATCAGGTCGGCCAGGATCTGGCAGGGATGTTCCTCGTCGGTCAGCGCATTGATGGTCGGGATGCCGCTGTAGGAGGCGAATTCATCGACATCCGACTGGGCGAAGGTGCGGATAATGGCGCCATGAACCATCCGACCGAGCACGCGCGCGGTGTCCTTGATCGGTTCGCCCCGGCCCAACTGCATGTCGTTGGAGGAAAGAAACATCACGTCGCCGCCCAGCTCGCGCACCCCAACCTCGAAACTCACCCGTGTCCTCGTGGAGGACTTGGTGAAGATCATCGCCCAGACCTGGCCGGCCAGCGGTTGTTCGGCATGCCGGCCGCGCTCCGCCTTCAGCCGGATACCGGAGTCGATCAGAGCCTCGATCTCGGCGCCGCCGAGAGCTTCGATGGAAAGGAGATGTTTCATGGGAACCCGCGGGGGATTGGATAAATTGTCTTTTCAGCCGGCCAGCGCGTCGAGCACGCGCCTCTGGATGGCGAGCGCCTCGCCCACCTCGTCGTCGGAAACATTCAGCGCCGGCAGCCATCGCACGACTCTCTGCCCGGCCGGTACGGCGATCAATCCGGCCTCCATCAGCTTCGTCACCACGTGGGCGGCCGGCGTCCGGCCACTCGCGCGAAAGTCGGCGTTTTCCGCGATTCTGGACTCGTCGAGCACGAAGCCGACCATCAGGCCGAGTCCGCGAAGCTCCGCCACCAGCGGATGCCGCCAGCCCCGAACCGCCTCGCGAATGTCCCGCCCCAGCCTTTCGGCGTTCCTCCACAGCTCGCCACGCGCGATCTCTTCCAGAACGGCCAGTCCCACCGCCGAGGCCAGAGGCGTGCCGCCAAAAGTCGAGCCATGAGTACCCGGCCCCAGCACCTCGCAAAGCCGCGGCGCGTCCGGCTCGCCGGAAAGCGGCCGTTCGCCCGCCCAGATCGCCCCGATCGGGAATCCGCCGCCGAAACCCTTCGCCCAGCTCACCGCGTCGGGCGCGAAATCCACCCCGCCGCCGCGCAGCGCCGTTTCCCAGCCGCACCAGTCCCCGGTCCGGCCCAGTCCGCACTGCACCTCGTCCATCATGACGAGCAGGTTGTGCTCTCGCCGCAGTTCGTCCGCGGTTCGGAAAAACTCCGGCGACGCCACATGGATGCCTCCCTCGCCCTGAACCGCCTCGAAAAGGATCGCCGCCGTCCGCGGACCGACCGCCGCGCGCAGCGCGCCGCAATCGTTGAACGGCACGTGCGTAAAGCCCGGCAGCGCCGGATCGAAACCCGTCTTGACCTTCTCCTGCCCGGTCGCCGCGATGCCGCCGAGCGTCCGGCCGTGAAAGGAATTCACGCAGGTCACGATCTCGTGGCGGGCCACGCCATCGTTCGCGCCCGCCGTGTCGTGCCCGAATTTTCGCGCCAGCTTGATGAGCGCGTCGTTGGCTTCCGCGCCGCTGTTGCAGAAAAACACGCGCCCCGGACGCCGCATCACCTTTTCCACCACGAACCGAGCCAGCTCGGCCTGTTCGCGGACGCGGTAGAGATTCGAGCAATGGATCAGTTTTCCACCCTGCTCGGAAAGCGCCCGCCGGATGACCGGATGGCAGTGCCCGAGCGAGCACACCGCGATTCCCATGCCAAAATCGAGATAGCGCTTTCCCGTCTCGTCCCACAGCCACGCGCCTTCGCCCCGCGAAAACGCCACCGGAAACCGGCCGTAGTTCCCCATCAGATAACGCGAGGTCATCTCCGCGGTGTCGAGTTCGCTTTCGTTCGCGGCGTTCATTTCGTGATCTCGGTGCCGATGCCGCTCTTGGTGAAGATTTCGAGCAAAAGCGAGTGGGAAATCCTTCCATCGATCATGTGAACCTTCCCCACGCCCGCGTGGAGAGCCTCCACGGCCGACCGGACCTTCGGGATCATCCCGCCGCCGATCGTACCCTGTTGAATGAGTGACTCAACCCTGTTGACTCCGACGGAATCGATCAGGGTCGAGTCGTCCTTCGGATCCTCGAGGATGCCCAGGACATCGCTGAGAAAGACCAGCTTCGCGGCCTTGAGCCGGGCGGCCAGAGCGCTGGCGGCGAGGTCGGCGTTGACATTGAGCGCGAGGCCCGTGCCCCGCTCCGCCGCGATGGGGGAAATGACCGGCACCACCTCGGTGTGGATGGCCGCCTCGACTTTCGAGAGGTCGAAATCGACCACCCGGCCCACGCGACCGAGATCGACCTCGCGGTGCTCGGTGTCCGACCACGCCGTCATCCGCTCGCCGATGAAGGTCTCGTTTCCCGCGACTCCGAGCGCCTTGCCGCCGTATTCGTTGATCGCCTTGACCAGGCCGGGATTGATCTCACGGCTCAGCGTCCGCTCGACGAGATTCATGGCCTCGTCGGTGGTGATCCGGAGCCCTCCGACAAACCGCGCCTCCAGACCCGCCTCCTTCATTGCCGCGGAGATGGCCTTGCCGCCGCCGTGAACCAGCACCGGATTGATGCCCGCGACTTCGAGAAACACCACATCCCGCAGCAGGCGCCGGACCAGGGCGGGGTCGTCCATGGCGCTGCCGCCGACTTTGATCAGGAAAGTCTGCCCACGAAACTGCTGCAGGTAGGGAAGGGCCTCCAGCAGGACGGCGGCCTTCTCGATGTGCGGTTGGAACGCGGCGCTCATGGGTCAAAAAGCGAAATCCCGCCTTCGCGGGAGCGGAGGCGGGCTATGGGAAACGGGAAATTTGCCGGAAATCCCCGGCGCGGCAAGCGAAGAATCCGTCAGCCTTTGAGCTTCGAGACGGCGTATTCCTCGCGGTTAAAAAGCACGTACTCCGGCGACAGGTCGGCGGTGTAGATGTTGTATTCCCCGGTGCCGGAGTGCAGATCGATGCAGAGGCGTATCCGGTCCCGGGACACCGCCTGCTGGAGTTTCGCCAGCGGCGTGTGGTTCACCAGGCCGTTCTTCGCGGCGCACAGTCCGTTGAAGTAAATATCCACCGTTTCCTCCTTGATCCGCGCTCCGGAATAGCCCACGGCGTGCAACACGCGCCCCCAGTTGGGGTCGTTTCCGTTCCAGGAACACTTCACGAGGTTGGAGTTCGCGACCGCGCGGGCCACCTTTTCGGCGTCGGCGCTGGAGCGGGCTCCCTTCACGATCACTTCCACCAGTTTCGTCACCCGCTCGCCGTCGGAGACGATTTTCTTCGCCATGCGGACCATCACCTCGGTCAGGGCCTCGCGAAACTCGCGGCTGCCGGCCTTGCCCTTGCGGATTGGCGTGTTGCCGGCGGCGTGGTTCGCCAGCACGATGACGGTGTCGTTCGTGCTCATGTCGCCGTCGATCGTGATGCGGTTGAAGGACTTGTCGACCGCCTCTCGGGTCGCCGTCTCCAGCTCGGCGGGATCGATGGCGGCGTCCGTCGTCACAAAGCACAACATTGTCGCCATGTTCGGATTGATCATCCCGGCCCCCTTGGCGATCGCCCCGATTCGCACCTCCGCCCCGCCGATTTCCCGGCGCACGGCGGTCGTCTTCGGCTTCGTGTCACTGGTCATGATCGCCGCCGCCGCGTCGGTCGCGTCCGCTTTCAGCGCCGCCGCCGCGTCGGGAATCCGCGGCAGAATACGGTCGATCGGCATCGGCACCCCAATGATGCCCGTCGAGCAGACGAGCACTTGGCGCTGCCGGAGTTTCAGCGCCTTGGCGGTGGCCTCGGCCATCTTCCGCGCGTGATCCATGCCGACCGACCCGGTGCAGGCGTTGGCGTTGCCGGAGTTCACGACGATGGCGCGGGGCTGGTCGCTCCGAATGTAATTGGCCGAGAGACGCACGGGCGCCGCCTTCACCTGATTCTGCGTGAAAACGGCGGCCCCGATCGAGGGGTGATCCGAGTAGATCAGCGCCAGATCGAGCTTCGGCGAATCGGGATTTTTGATGCCGCACTTGAGTCCCGAGGCTCGGAAGCCTTTCGGCGCGCACACGCCGCCCTTGATCGTTGCCAGTTTGCCTTCGCTTTTCATCGTCGCCTGTTTGCCCTCCTTTGACCCGGGGTTCCCGTCGCGGGTCACAACCCGAATAGTCGGTTTTCAGAAAATCATCAAGCCTTCCGTTTCGGGGAGGCCATGCATCAGGTTGAAACTCTGCACCGCCTGGCTGGAGGCGCCTTTTCCGAGGTTGTCCTCGGCGCTGAACAGGATCAGCCGTCCCGTCCGCGCGTCCCGCACCCAACCGATGTCGATGAAATTCGTTCCGGTGACGTGCTTGGTGTCCGGAAAGCGGCCCTCGCCCAGCACCCGGACGAACGGCGCCGCGCCGTAGGCCGCCTCGTAAACGCCGCCCGGATCTCCCGGGTCGCTTCCCGCGGCCGGTTCACAGAAAATTGTCGTCGCGATTCCCGCCGTCACCGGCAGCAGATGCGGCACGAAGCTGACGCGAACCGGCCCGCCGGCGGCGAGCGACAGCTCCTGCTCGATTTCCGAGAGATGGCGATGCTTCGGCGCGCCATAGGCCCGGACGCTTTCGTTGACCTCGGCGAAAAGGTAGGCGGCCTCCGCTTTCTTCCCCGCGCCGCTGACGCCGCTTCCACTGGCGACGCAGATCGACGCCGGATCGATCCGTTTTTCCCGGAGCAAGGGGATGAGCGGCAGCAGGATCGAGGTCGGGTAACATCCGGGCGAAGCCACCAGGCGCGCCCCGCGAATTTCCTCCGCCCGAAGCTCCGGCAGCCCGTAAACCGCCTCCGCCAGCAACTCCGGCGTCGGATGCTCCCCGCCGTAGAAGTCCGCGTAAACCGCGGCGTCGCGCAGCCGGAAATCCGCGCTGAGATCGATCACCCGCAGCCCCCGCTCCAGCAGAGGCCCGGCGAATTCGCGGGCCACCCCGTGCGGCAGCGCGAGAAAGGCGCAGCTGGCCCCCGTGGCGGCAATGGCGTCGATGTCCGGCGCCGAAAAGGCGAGTCCGGCCAGCTTCTCCGCCCCGCGAAATCGCGGAAACACCGTGTCCAGAGCCTTCCCCTCCTCCGCCCGCGAAGTCGCGCAGACCAGATCGACGCGTGGATGCGTCAGCAGCAACCGGAGCAAGTTCTGCCCCGAGTAGCCGCTGGCTCCCACGATGGCGGTCTTGATCCGTCCCTTCTCGGCGTTCATGGCGGCGGGAATCATCGTCTCGTTTCGATGCCCCGCAAGCGATGCGCCCAAAAATCTCTCGCCAAGCCGCTTGCGAATCGGGCGATTTGGGGAAAGGTAACGTTTCTCCATCGCGGCGGCCCCTTTTCGGAGTCCGAACCCTTTCACCGCGATGAAAAATGGAACGGGTTGTAGCGCAGCTTGGTAGCGCACCACACTGGGGGTGTGGGGGTCGCAGGTTCAAATCCTGTCAACCCGACCATTTTTTTTGGCGGACCGCCAGCCTCCTGCCGACCGATTACAGCTCCCGCTCCACCGCGAGCTTGCAGGCCTGAATCGTGTTGCGCATCAGCATGGCGATCGTCATCACGCCGACACCGCCCGGCACCGGCGTGATCGCCTCGCATCGGGGCGCCACCGCGTCGTAGTCCACATCGCCCACCAGCCGGTATCCGCGTTTCGCCGTCGTGTCGTCCACGCGGTTGATGCCGACATCGATCACCACCGCGCCCTCCTTCACGTGATCCGGCCCGATGAAATGCGGCCGCCCGATCGCCGCCACCACGATGTCGGCCCGCCTGGTGACCTCGGCCAGATTCTTCGTCCGCGAATGGGCCACCGTCACCGTCGCGTCGCCGCCCGGGCCCTTCGCCATCAGCAGCAGGGCCAGCGATTTGCCCACCAGAAGGCTGCGCCCCACGATCACGACATTCCTGCCCGAGGTCTCGATCCCGCTCTCGATCAGCATCCGCTGGCAACCGAGCGGCGTGCAGGGCGCGAAGCCCGTCGCATCCTCCATCGCCAGCTTGCCGAGATTCTCCGGGTGCAAGCCATCCACGTCCTTGCACGGGTCGATCGCCCGGATCGCGGCGTCCGTGTCCAGGTGCGAGGGCAACGGCATCTGCACGAGGATGCCGTGGATCGCCGGGTCGGCGTTGAGTTCCGCGATCGTTTGCAGCAATTCCGCCTGCGAAACGAACGCCGACATCTCGATTTTCACCGAATGAAAGCCGAGTTCCCGGCATTTTCGTTCTTTCGACGCCACGTAAGCCTGCGAGGCCGGGTCCTCGCCGACCAGCACCACCGCCAAGCCGGGCAGGTGCCCCTCTGTCCTGAGACGCTCGAATTCCGCCAGACACTCCGCGTAGACCGACTCGGCGATGGGTTTTCCTTCAATCCGTTTCATATTCGGGATTCATCACGCGTTCGATGCGCCCGCGTTCCTCCTCGAATCTGTCGCCCTCCGCCGCCGCGTCAATCGTTTCGTATGGTTCGAATATCACCCGCACCCGCGAAAAGGGCTTCGGCACGCGAAAGCGATCCCAGCTCCGGTGGAATACCCACGCCGAGACGTATTCCACCCGGATGGGAAAAATCGGCGCGCCCGTCTTCTGCGCCAACCGGATCGGTCCCGCCGCCAACCGGTATCGCGGACCGCGTGGCCCGTCGGGGGTAAAGACCATGTCGTATCCCCGCCCGATCCACTCCGCCATTTCCCGCATCGCCACCGCTCCGCGCTTCGAACTGGACCCGCGCACCGAAGAAACGCCGAAGCACGCCATCGCCGCCGCCAGCACCGCCCCGTCCCGGCTCGGACTCGTCAGCACCGCTCCCCGCCGATCCTTCAAATGGCGCCGATAAACCGACGGCATCGCCAGCAGCCGGTTGTGCCAGAATACCCAGATCAAGGCGTGATCCGGCCGCTTTGCCAAAATGCCCGCGCGATCCTCGATCTCGATCCGCAGGGTGCGGCACAGCAGGCCGATGACCGTCGCCGCCGCGCGCCCCAGCATCCGCGCCTTGAGAGGGAGCGCCATCTGGGTTTCGGGTCGCGGGAGTTTTGCCATCGGCGGGAAAACCGATCTTCCGCCCACCTCATTCGGCGCGCAAGCCCTCCCGACACCCGGAGCGTCGGTTGATCGTCTGAAGGGGGGCGACAACCTGCCCGCCGCGCCGGATCTATCTTATGAGATCGCCGTTGGCGACTCAGTTCCGGCCGTGGACCGGATTCTGCACGCTGGAGCCCCCGAAACTGAGCAGCAGTTGGGTCAGACTCGGGTGATGCGCGACGATTTCTTCGGCAAGCCGGCGGAGTTCATCGTCGAAGGCTTCGCGCACCGCTCCACTCGATTCGTAGGCGGCCTCCGGATCGGCGGCGGCGGCGGCGAGAACACGAAGATTTCCATGATCTTCGTCGTGGTTGGGGTTATTCTGATAGTCCATAGTGTTTGTGAGGTTTGTGTCTTTTTGCTGTGTTCCGTCAACGATCAACCGCCGGGGATCACGTTCTTCTCCAGCAACTCCCGCAGCTTCTCTTTCAGAAGCGCGTGAGCGGTGTCTGCCGCGTTCTTCCCGTAAAACCCGGTCTCCGTCAGACGCTCCAACAGGTCCTTGACCTGGGGCGTCGTCGAGATCGTCACCTGGATGGTGTCGAGAGTGTTTTTGGGCCGCGCCATTTTCCTTAAAACCGGATAAGAATGCCATTTTTATCAGATAACTATGGGTTGCGTCAAGATTTTTGCCGCGATTCAGGCTTTTTTTTGGCAAAAAAATCGTTTTTTCCCCTTTTCGGGCTCGTTCGTGCCGGTTGACGGCCTTGCCGCTTGATTGAAAGGAGTGTTATTGCTTCACCGTCCGAATCCTCATGAACTCGATCTCCTTCTCCTCCTGTTTCCCGATTTCCTTCTCCCGCCGGGCCGCCGATAAGGCCCGCCGCGTGGTGGGAGCCGGCATTTGCCTCGCGGCGTCGGTTGCACTTTTCTCATCCTGCCAGGAAAAAGCCTCGGCCGAACCCGAAGCCGCCCAGAAACCCTCAACCTCCCCCGCCGTGGACAAGAAAGAAGACAACTCCCCCGCCTCGAACGAAACCGCCGCTCCCGCCGCCGCTCTCCAAAAAGTCACCCTGGCCGGCGGCTGCTTCTGGTGCACGGAGGCCGTGATGGAAAAACTCGTGGGAGTGACCGATGTGGTGTCCGGATACACCGGCGGGCACGTGGACGACCCGTCCTACGAGCAGGTCTGTGAAAAGACCACGGGCCACGCCGAGGCGATCGAGTTCTCCTTCGATCCATCGAAGATCACCTTCGAGGAAATCCTCGAAGTCTTTTTCCACACCCACGACCCGACCACGCTGAACCAGCAGGGTAACGACAAGGGCCCCCAATACCGGTCCGCGATCTTCTTTCACACGCCCGCCCAGAAGGCGGCGGCCGAAAACCTGATTCGGAAGCTGAACACCTCGGGCGAATTCAGTTCACCCATCGTGACCGAGGTGACGGCGGCCTCGAAGTTCTGGCCGGCGGAGGAATATCATCAGGACTTCTTCGCCCGAAATCCTTACCATCCCTACTGCCAGGCGATGATTCCGCCGAAGCTGGAAAAGCTGAAGAAGCTTCGCTGATCGATCCGCCCCGCCCCGGGCGCGGCACCGATCACGGCATTCCACAACCGGCGCCTGGAAATTTCAGCCGGATCAATCCGCCGCCTTGACCTGCGTGGCCTGTTTGCCGACGCGGCCGCGGAGATAGTGAAGTTTCGCGCGGCGGACCTTGCCCCGGCGATCGACCTCGATTTTCGCGATCTTCGGCGAATGCACCTGAAACGTGCGCTCGACTCCCTCGCCGTTCGAAATCTTGCGAACGGTGAAAGCCGCGTTGACGCCGGTGCCGCGACGCGCGATCACGATGCCCTGATAAATCTGGATGCGCTCCTTGCCGCCCTCGATCACCCGGTTGTGCACCTTCACGGTGTCGCCAGGACGAAAAGCCGGGACATCCTGCTTCATCTGTTCCTGCTCGATTTTCTGGATGACGTTCATGATGAGGACTGGTTGGGAGGGTGTGGTCGAAAAAGAAAAGCCCGCCGGAAGCGGGGGCGGAATTAATAGCCCTGAATGGAATGAACGCAATGACAAATTTCGGTTGCGCGTTTGGGGCCTCGCGCCTAATATCCCGGCCTTCGCAGCCGGGGCTCAGGCCCCGAGCGAGCCGAGGCGGTCTGGAGCGGTAGTTCAGTTGGTTAGAACGCCGGCCTGTCACGCCGGAGGTCGCGGGTTCGAGTCCCGTCCGCTCCGCCAGCCGTTTTAGATTCCACCCGCGGCGCCCGACCGATCGAGGTGCCTTTCTCAGCCCAGGCGTAAGGGGCTCGAACCCGCGAAGCGGGTTCGCGTGCCGCGGCGCGTCCGCGCACGCAAACCTCGCGGAGGCGAAGCCGGAGCCAACCCGCACAACGGGCGAATGCCCGTTAATCCCGTCCGCTCCGCCAGCCGTTTTAGATTCCACCCGCGGCGCCCGACCGATCGAGGTGCCTTTCTCAGCCCCGGCGTAAGGGGCTCGAACCCGCGAAGCGGGTTCGCGTGCCGCGCCGCCCCGTCCCGCCGAAAAAATTTCCCCTCGACTCCGCCAAAAAAAGAGGGTCACCACCCCGCGAACCGCATGTATGGTGCCCGCCCATGGCCGAGCCCCTACAGATCGCCGACCGGACCTTTCAGTCCCGCCTGCTGGTCGGCACCGGAAAATTCTCCTCCAACGAGACGATGCGCGACGCGCTGGCCGCGTCGGGCACCGAGTTGGTCACCGTCGCCCTGCGCCGGGCAAACCTTTCCAGCGAAGCCGACCCCTTCGCCAACATCCTCGACTTCATCGATCCGGAGAGATACCTCGTCCTCCCGAACACCAGCGGCGCGATGAACGCCGAGGAAGCCGTCCGGCTCGCCCGGCTCGCGGCCACCGCCGGCCTGCCGAAATGGGTGAAGCTCGAAATCCACCCCGACCCGGCCTACCTGCTCCCCGACCCGATCGAGACCCTGGCCGCCGCCAAAGTCCTCACCGCGGAGGGTTTCACCGTCCTGCCCTACATCAACGCCGATCCCGTGCTCGCCAAGCGCCTGCAGGAGGAAGCCGGCACCGCCACCGTCATGCCGCTCGGCTCTCCCATCGGCTCCAATCGCGGCCTCGACACCCGCCGCCAGATCGAAATCATCGTCGCCCAGGCCACCGTGCCCGTCGTCGTGGATGCCGGCATCGGAGCCCCCAGCCACGCCGCCGAAGCCCTCGAAATGGGCGCCGACGCCGTCCTCGTCAACACCGCCATCGCCATCGCCGGCGATCCCGTCCGCATGGCCCGGGCCTTCAAACTCGCCGTCGAAGCCGGGCGCTCGGCTTATGAATGCGGCCTGCCCGAATCCCGCGCCGCCGCCTCCGCCACCAGCCCGCTGACCGGATTCCTCTTCGAGGGACAAAACGCCGGATGAAGGCGGCCGCCGCCCCGGGAAAAATCCCATCCTCTCCCCTTCCCGCTTCCCCACGCCAGAAAGAAAGAAACCGACCATGAAAAACACCCGCCATCGAATCCTCCCCTTGTCCCCGCTCGCGGCGCTGGCCTTCGCCGCCGCCGGCGCCATCGCCCAGCAAAAAGCGCCCGCTCCGGCCCCGGAGATCGACCTCCAGGACGGCGACACCTTCGTTTTTCTCGGCGACTCGATCACCCACCAGTGTCTCTACACCCAGTACATCGAGGATTTCTTCTACACCCGCTATCCGGACCGCAAGCTCCACTTTCACAATGCCGGCGTCAGCGGCGACAAGGCGGCCGACGCCCTCGCGCGGTTCGACGACGATGTCGCGGCCTATCGGCCCAAGCACGTCAGCATTCTCCTCGGCATGAACGACGGGCAGTACGAGCCCTTCAGCCCCGAAGTCTTCGCCACCTACGCCGACGGCATGACCGAAATCCTCGACCGCATCGGCAGGACCGGCGCGAAGGCCCTCGTGATGTCGCCCACCATGTTCGACCATCACCAGCTCGGCCTCCGGATGAAGGACGAAACCTACCGCTTTCGCGAGCGCTCCTTCGATCCCCACTACAATTCCCTGCTCGCCTACTACGCCGGCTGGCTGCGCGAGACCGCCGGCGCGCGCGGCCTTTCCTTCATCAACCAATGGGGTCCGATGAACGATGTCACCTTCGACACCCGCATCGCCCAGCCCGATTTCTCCCTCGTCCCCGACGCCATTCACCCCGGCGCCGCCGGCCAGTTCCTGATGGCCTTCGAACTCGTCCGGCAGGCCACCCCCGACCGCAAAGCCGTCAGCGCCATCGGCATCACCCCGAGGGCCAATGGCAAGTGGATCGCCGGAAAGGAGGTCGCCGACCTCGAAGTCTCCCCCGGAGCGGACCGCGTCACCTTCACCCACACCGCCTCCGCGCTGCCATGGGTCGTCCCCGCAGAGGCCTTCACCGATCCGCAGAAATGGGAGGCCGAACCCGCCGCCGACCTCGCCTACCGCTTCACCGCCGCCGGCCACAAACTGAGCAATGAACGGCTGAAAGTCGCCGGACTCGCCCCCGGAAACTACGCGGTGACCATCGACGGCGTCGAAGTCGGCCGTTACAGCCACCTCGCCCTCGGGGCCAAAGTCGAGCTGCAGGCCAACGCCCGAACGCCCCAGTATCGCCAGGCCCTCGACGTCGCCACCCTCAACCGCGAACGCAACGACAAAGCCATGCGTCCCCTGCGCGATCTCTGGGGCCAGGTGAAAGGGCTGGGCCGGAAACACGCCTCCGATCCCGAGAAATTCGCCGCCGAATACGCCGCGCTCCAGCCCCGCCTCGACGAGTTGAAAACACTCGCCGCCGACCACGAGACGCGCATTCACCAGGCCGCCCAACCCCAACCGCGAAAGTACGAGATCGCCCGCGTGCCGGAGTGATCCGCGGACACCGAAGGGTGCGCGAAATCGCGCTCCGCGCCTTCGCTCCGACCCGACAGGGTTGACTCGATGACCTAACCCTGTTGGGTCGGGGCCAATTTCCGTGGGAAATTCGTGTCTTTTGCGGTTTTTTCGAACGTCTAAGGAGATGCGGTATCAAATCGTATGAACCCTCCTCCGCCTTGAAAAAACCCACAAAACCCCAAACCGAACCGCCTCCTCCCACTGACTCGACCGACGACGGCGAATTCGACGACTTCACGCAGGATCCGCTCATTCTCGAGGCCCTGCGCGCCTTCGAGGCCATCGGCCTCGACGACACGACGGCGCCGGTTTCCTTCCTCGACGCGGACGCCGCGCATTCGGACGAGGACGAGGACGACGAGGCGGAATTTCCCTTCACCGACCCTGTGGCGGCGCCCGCCGGCGACATCGACGGCCTTTCCGCCGGCGAGCGCGCGCGAGTGGCGGAACGCCTCGCCGCGATTCGCCCCTTGTCGCCGATGGAAATCGAGCGGCAACTGATCGCCCGCGGCTATCGGGGACAGGAATTCGCCCGCCGCGCCGGGGCCGTGCTCGCCTATCGCCACATGGCCCGGCTGCGCCGCGATTTCATCGAGGGCATCCCGATGGAAACCCTGCCGACGCGGGAAAATTACCTGTTTCTCGGCGCGACCGGCTCCGGCAAGACCTACCTGGCCGAGCTGCTGTTCCGCGACATCCTGAAAGTGCCGACCGTCGTGGCCGATGTCACCCGTTACTCCGAGACCGGCTACGTGGGCGACGATGTGCAGATGCTGCTGTCCCAGCTCTTCGAGGCCGCCGATCAGGACCGCGCCTGGGCCTCCTGCGGGGTGATTTGCCTCGACGAGTTCGACAAGCTCGCCGCGAGCCGGTCCAGCGCGCGCTTCGCCGGCGAGGGCACGACCAAGGACGTGAGCGGTTTCGGCGTCCAGCGCGGCCTGCTCACGCTCCTGTCCGGAAACTCGTCGCCCTTCGCGACCGATTTCGGCTTCGGCGGACACGGCTCCCGGAAGGAAATGCCGCTGCGCCACGTCATGTTCATCGCCGCCGGCGCTTTCAGCGGGCTCAGCGAGACGGCCGAGCTGCAACAGGCCGACTACGGCATCGGATTCAACGCCAGGCCCCGGCCCGCCGACGACCGAGCGCTGGTCGCGCGGCTCGGGTCCGAGCTGCTGGAGAACACGAAGGCCTTCGCCGGCTACGGCATCCTACCCGAGTTGCTCGGCCGCTTTTCGCGCCTGGTTCCCTTCCAGCCGCTGGAGCCGGAGGTGCTGCGCGAGATTCTGAACGACACCCTGCTGCGCCATTACCGGAACGAGTTCCAGCACGAGGGCGTGGACCTCGAAGTCTCCGACGCCGTCATTGACCACATCATCGCCGCCGCCGCGCGGCGCGAAACGGGCGCGCGCGGACTGCGGGCCTCGCTCGCTCCGCATCTGGAGGAGGCGGCTTTTCAGACCTTCGGCCAGGACGGCGCGGGGAAAGTCCGCGTCGATCTCGTCGACGGCGAAATTCGAGTCGAGGTCGCCCTCGCGGCCTGATCCGGCGGCCGGCGACGGTTGACTCCGGCCGCTTTTCGCCCACTTTACCCCTCCTTCCACCCGAGCCATGCGTTTCCTGCTGCGATCGAAAATCCACCTCGCCACCGTCACGGAGGCGAATCCCGACTACGTCGGCAGCATCACCATCGACCGGCGCCTGATCGACGCCGTCGGCCTGTGGCCCGGCGAAAAGGTGCTCGTCGCCAGCGCCACCACCGGCGCGCGGCTGGAGACCTACGTTCTGGAGGGCGAGGCCGGCTCCGGCATCATCGGCATCAACGGCGCCGCCGCCCATCTCATCAACGCGGGCGAGAAAGTCATCATCATGGGCTTCGAACTGTGCGAAAAGCCCGTCGAGCCCAAAGTCGTCCTCGTGGACCGCGACAACCGCATCGTCGAAACCCTCGTCGAGCGGCCCGAAATGGCGGTGTGCGGGTGAAGCCCGCGTTTTCCGGCCTCAGGCCGCCGCGCGGCCGAGGCCGCGCTCGATCTCGTTGACCAGGACGCCGAGTTCGACCGGCTTGCCGATTAGCGGGCGAGCGTTCGAGAACGGTCGCATCTTGAGGCCGAATCTCGTTTGCCACGCTCCGGTGTCACTTATTTTAGCTCAATTCGGCGTGAACTCGACGCGTTTCTTTTTTGTTGACGTGTTTTTGACGATTAGACTAATCTGCGTCCGCCATGCGAACCGCTTGCTCCATTCTCACCGGATTTCTCGCCACTTTCGCCCTTGCCGGGCAAGCCGCCCAAATCGACGGCGAGCCGACCCTTGTTCGCGGCGAAAAACCGACCGTCGCCATCCGGTTGACCCCCGACCCGGGCGAATCGATCAAATCGATCAAAGCCCGGGCCGGCGAAGCCGAGCTGCCGCTCGAATTCAAACCCTTTCGCGACAACTCCGAGGGAAAGATTTCGATCGCATTTCTGATCGATGTCAGCAATCCGGCGAAGCGCGGCGCTCAGATCAAAGGGGAAATCGCGGCGGTCCGATCGTTGCTTCAAGCCCACCCGGAAGCCCTCTACGAATACGGGGTGTTCGCTCTGGGGCAGGAGGAGCTTGTTTCGATCGCCCCCGAGGGAACCGCCTCCGGCCGGGCGCTCCAGTTACTCGACCAATACAAGCCGGAGGGGCTAACCACCCAGGGCTACAAACTAACGCTTCAAGCAATCGAAAAACTCGCCGAAAGAAAGGCGCCCCGGAAGGCGGTGATGATCCTTTCCGACGGCATTTTCGAGGACACCGCCTACGGGCACGACGGTGTCGTGAAAAAATCCAGAGAAAAGGGAGTTCCCGTGTTCGCGATCGGGTACGCCAATAATCAGGACCAGTCGAAGTACCTGCAACCTCTCGAACGGCTGTCCGAGGACACCGGGGGCCTCTATCTCCGGGCCGAATACGACACATGGAAACTCGATCCGACGTTTCCCGACCGCTTCTTCGGCTTGCTGGAAGGCGGTGGCGAAGCCGTCATCGACATCGCCGCGCTAAAGTCGCCCGGAAAGCATTCCGTCGAATTGGAAATCACCGATGAAAACGGAACTTTTCGAAAACTCGGTTTTGAAATCCTGCTTCCCGAAAAGGGAGCAGATTCGAAGGCGAAAAAGGCCGACGGAAAGAAAAAGCCGGGAACGGAAGTTTCGAAGGAAGGCGGAACGAAAACGGAGGATGCGGCCGCCCCTGACGAGGATACCGCCGGAGAAGCGAAAACTCTGTGGTACGTCATTGCCGGCGCGGGCCTGCTGGTGCTGTTGCTGGCGGTTTTCGCCCTGGTCCGCCCGCGCGGAGGGAGGGTGGTCGCCGCGGATGGGGACGCCCACCTGACCCCGCCCTTGGCCTTTGTCGAAATGCTCGACGCGCAAAGCACCCGTTACCCGCTGCGAATTTCCAACATCCGCATCGGGCGGGGCCGGGACAACGATCTGGTGCTCAACAACGACAGCGTTTCCAACAATCACTGCGTCATCCGGCAAGCCCGGGACGGCACTTGGACCATCACGGACCTGAAGTCGGGGAACGGCGTTTTCGTGAACGACCAGCGGGTCGAGGAGACCACTCTCAAAGAGGGGGATCTGATCGAGCTCGGAGAGGTGAAGATGCGCTTCTACGATGTCAGCTAGGCATTGCAAAAGGAGGAAACCCGCGGCGGTCCTGAATCCAATGAAAAGCGATTGCCACGCCGGAATCTATTCCGTGGGCAGGAAAAACTCCCACGTTCCCTGTGACATTGCCATTCCCGCCGGCGAGGACAGCGTCAGCCGCCCCCATCTTGAAATCACCGTGACCGACGGTGGGCGCTTTTATGTCGTCGATGTCGGGAGCGCCAACGGAACCTTCGTCCTGCGAGGGGGGCGATGGTCCAGTCTCACCCAGGATTACGTCCGCGCGGACGAACGCATCCGCCTGGGCGATTTTGAAACCACCGTCGCGGACTTGATGGCCCGAATTTCCAATCCCAAATTCCCAAGAAAAAAATGAACGACGACCCGACCCGAATTATCCGCCGCCGCCGGAAAGGCGAAGACGATCCCGAGCGCACCCGCATCCTGCGGCAAGGGGATGAGGATGCCGATCCGGAATCGGCCGTGATCTCGCGCGACAACCGGAAGCCTCCGGACTCCCCCGAGGCGCCCACGCGCCTCTACTCCTCGGACGACGACGACGATGAGGCACCGACCCGCCTCTTGGGCAAAGAAAAGAAGGAACCCGGCGACAGACCGGACCGAACCGTGTTGCACCGACGTTCCCGCCCTCCGAAAACGGCCGCGGACGACCGGGACGCCGCTCCGGACGAACCGGAGGAGAGCGCCGCCGCGGAGCAGCCCGCGGTCGGCTGGCTGGTGATCGTCGAGGGCCCCGGAAAAGGACATTCCCTGACCCTGACTTACGGGATGAACTCCATCGGGCGGACCGAAGACAACCGCGTGCCCCTCCCCTTCGGCGATTCCGAGGTGTCGCGTCACAAACACGCGGTTTTGAGCTACGACCCGCGCGGGCGAAAGTTTTACATTCAGGCCGGCGGCGACGGGCCGAATATGGCTTACCTCGACGACGCCCCGCTCCTCGCCCCCCGGGAAATCCTGGGCGGCGAAAAGATCCGTCTCGGGCAGACCGTCCTCCAATTCGTTCCCTTCTGCGGAGAAAGCTTTGACTGGGATTGACACGAGCGGCGCCGCCGCCGCCCTCCTGCGGAGCGGCCGAGACTACGCCGGCCGCCAGTGGCGGGGCAGCCGCGATTACCAGGAGGACAGCTACGCCGTCGCCCCGCCCGAGGAACTGGGGGAGGGCCGGCGGGACCTGCTAATCGTCCTGGCGGACGGAATGGGCGGCCACGCGGCCGGCGACGTGGCGAGCCGTGTCGGCGTGGAGCGGTTTATCCACACCTTTTACGAATCCGAGGACGAGCCCGACGACTCCCGAATGGCCATGGCACTGGAGGCCGCCAACCGCCAAATCGGCGCCGAAGCCGAGAGGCTTCGGGCCGACTCCATGGGCACCACCCTGCTGGCCGTCCTCGTCCGCGGCAGGCTGGTCGAGTGGATCAGCGTCGGCGATTCGCCCCTGTTCCTGGTCCGCGATGGCCGAATCGGCCGCCTCAACGCCGACCACTCCATGAGCCCGGTCATCGACCGGATGATTGAGGAAAGCAAGATCACCGACGAAGAAATCGCGGACCTCCCCCCCCGGAACGAATTGCGCTCCGCCCTGATCGGGGAAGAAATCGACCTGATCGACACCCCCGGCGAGCCCTTCGCCCTGGAGCCGGGCGATGTCCTGGTGGCCGCCAGCGATGGCGTTCTCACCGCCCCGCCGCTCGAAATCGCGAAAGCCGTCTCCAAAACCGCCACCCAGGATGCCTCCCGGATCGCCATCGCCGTCATGGACGCCGTGGTGAGCCACCGAAAGGCGAAGCAGGACAATCTCACCGTCGTCGTCTTCAAGTTCGATCCCTCCCCGGAGGATTGACACGCCCCGTTTTCCCCGATGCCCGACCCGCCCTCGTCCAAAAGCCAGCGCGCCCTGCCCGCCGGGCGCCGTATCCACGAGTACGAGATCCTCCGCGATCTGGGCAGCGGGGGTTTCGGCATCACCTACCTCGCCCGCGATCTGAATCTGGAGCGCGACGTCGTCATCAAGGAAAACCTGCCCGTCTTCGCCTTCCGGGATTCGAACAGCTCGCGGGTCTATCCGAATTCCTCCCGGGGCGAGGACGCCGGCCTCTTCGAGTGGAGCCTGGACAACTTCGTCGGAGAGGCCCGGACGCTGGCGAAGTTCGATCATCCCCACATCGTGCGCATCCTGCGGGTCTTCGAGGCCAACGGCACGGCCTATTTCGTGATGCCCTTCCTGGAGGGTCGGCCCTTCGACGAGGCGATCGAGGAACGGAAGAAAAGCGATGAACCGTTCTGGGAGGCCGAGTTGCGCGACCTCCTCGTCCCCCTCCTGGGCGCCCTGGGCGAACTGCACGGCGAGGGCATCTACCACCGGGACATCAAGCCGGCCAACATTCTGATCACCGGGAAGGGGCCCGTGCTGATCGACTTCGGGGCGGCCAGGCAGCGGGTCAGCGAGAAGTCCCTCACCGTGGTCGAGAGTCCCGGTTACACCCCCTTCGAGCAGATGCAGACCCGGGGCAACGTGGGGCCCTGGAGCGATCTCTACGCGCTGGGTGCGGTCCTCTACCGGGCCATCACCTTCGAGGCCCCGCCGAAGTCCGCCGACCGGGTCCGCAACGACGCCATCACCGTGCTCTCGGAGTCGGGGCGTTACACCGGTCTCTATGGGAAGGGTTTCCTGGCGTCGATCGACCGTGCCCTGGCCTTCGACGAGGAGGAGCGCCCCCGGAGCGCGGCCGAATGGCAGGCGGCGCTGAAGGAGAAGGTCCCCTCGCCGATCCCGAAGCCCCGCCACCCGGCGCCGGCGGCGGACACGCCGACCGCGCGGGGCGGGCGGCGGAAGAGGCCCGCGGTCATCTTCGCCGGACTGGCGTTCGCCGGACTGGCCGCCTGGGGCGGGTGGGCCTGGAGCCGCCACGACTCGGCCCCTCCCCCGCCGCCGACCGTCGCGGATGCCGGCGAGGCTCCCCCCCCGGAGGCGGGAGTAAAGGCCGCGCCCGACACTCCCGCCCGGATCGGGACGCGCCCGCCAAATCCGGTCGCCCCCGGTGACCCGGGCGCGCCGCCGGCTCCGGCCTACCTGGAGATCGGCAGCGATCCGCCGGGGGCGAAGATTCTCGTCGATGGCGAAGCCATCGGCCAAACCCTGGCCGGCGACCGCCCATTGAAGCGCGAGTTTCCCGTCGGCGCCCACCGGGTGGTGGCGCAGTATCGGAACTGGCCCGAGCAGCAGCGGACCGTCGCGGCGCGGGCCGGGAACACCGAGCGGCTGGCCTTCGCCTTCGAACCCGTCGCCGTGCGGGTCGAAAGCGACCCGCCGGGCGCGGAAATTCGCCCCGTCGCCGGCGGGAAAACGCTGGGCAAGACCCCGGCCGACCTCGCCGCGGGGCTGGAGCCCGGGCCGGCGCGCTGGGAGATCGCTTTGGACGGATACGAGACCGTCCTGCACGCCGCGACCCTGGAACCGGGATCGAACCCGGCCATCCGCGTCACGCTGAAGCCCGAGGCCATCGAACCGAACAGCGCCTCCAGGGCGGCGCCGTTCGTCAACAGTCTGGGCATGAAGTTCGTGCCCGTCCCGATCGGCAACGGCCCGAGCGCCGGGAAGCGGGTGTTGTTTTCGATCTGGGAGACGCGGGTGCGGGACTACGCGGCGTATGCGGCGGCCAATCCGGGCGTGGACGATGAGTGGAAGGATTACGAACTCAAGGGCCACGGGCAGGGACCGGATCACCCGGTGGTGAATGTGAGTTGGGAGGACGCGAAGGCGTTTTGCGCGTGGCTGACACGGACGGAGCGGGCGGCGGGTCGGATCGGCGCCGGGGACGCGTATCGGCTGCCGACGGACGTGGAGTGGAGCTGGGCGGTGGGGATTGGAGACCGGGAGAGCGCGGGCGCCACGCCGAAGGAGAAGGACGAAAAGATCGAAGGGGAGTATCCGTGGGGGACGGCCTGGCCGCCGCCGGACCGGGTGGGCAACTACCTGGACAGCGAGGCGAAGCGCGCCTTCGATTGTTCGGTGATCGACGGCTACGATGACGGGCAGGCGTTCACCGCCCCGGTGGGGAGCTACGGGGCGAACGCCCTGGGCTTGCACGATCTGGGCGGGAACGTGTGGGAATGGTGTGAGGACAGCTACGACGGGTCTTCGGCGGGCGCCCGCGTGTTGCGGGGTGCGTCGTGGTACATCAACGGTCCCGGCAATCTGTTGTCGTCGGACCGCCTCATCAGCACCCCCGTCCGTCGCAGCAGCAACGGCGGTTTCCGTTGTGTGTTGACCATCGAACCGGGCAGTGCTCCTCCGGTCAGATCGCGCACGGAAAAGAAACCCGGACAGAAGGCCAAAGGGAACCTGGTCGACCCCGTGAAAAGATCCGACGCGACTTCCATGGCTCCCCCGGAAGGCGCCTTGATCCTGAACGATAACCATCCGATCGAGTCTCCGACGAAATCCTATCCTAGGGAAGAAGATTCACCGATAACCCCTTCAAATACTGCCAGTTCCTCCCGTGGTGTCCCGATGTTGAGCGATTTGGTCTCTTCGGGTCACCCTGCGGCGGCGACCAAGGCAAGTCCCTTTGAGAACAGCCTGGGGATGAGATTCGTGCCGGTCCCGATCGGCAACGGCCCGAGCGCGGGGAAGACGGTGCTGTTCTCGATCTGGGAGACCCGGGTGCAGGATTATGCGGCTTACGCGGCGGCGAATGCCGGGGTGGACATGAAGTGGAAAGATTACGAATACAGGGGCCGCGGGCAGGGCCCGGACCACCCGGTGGTGAACGTGAGCTGGGAGGATGCGAAGGCGTTCTGCGCGTGGCTGACGAGCCAGGAGCGGGCGGCGGGTCGGATTGGCGCCGGGGACGCGTATCGGCTGCCGAGCGACGTGGAATGGAGCTGGGCGGTGGGGATCGGGGACCGGGAGAGCGCGAGCGCGACGCCGAAGGAAAAGGACAGCAAAATCGAAGGGGTGTATCCGTGGGGGACGGCCTGGCCGCCGCCGGACCGGGTGGGCAACTACGCGGACAGCGAGGCGAAGCGCGCCTTCGATTTTTCGGTGGTCGGCGGCTACGATGACGGGCAGGCGTTCACCGCCCCGGTGGGGAGCTACGGGGCGAACGCCCTGGGCTTGCACGATCTGGGCGGGAACGTGTGGGAATGGTGTGAGGACAGCTACGACGGGTCTTCGGCGGGCGCCCGCGTGTTGCGGGGTGCGTCGTGGGACCTCAACGGTCCCGGCGATCTGTTGTCGTCAAACCGCGACTACTTCACCCCCGTCCTTCGCTACAACTACTTCGGTTTCCGTTGTGTGTTGGTGGTGGGCGTCGCGCGCTAGGCTCCCTCTTTTTACCCTTTTCCGCCGCCGGAGGCGGCGTTACCCTCTTGCTGACCCGCGAAGCGGGTCGGAAATTTTTTTTGGATTTTCCGGGGACGGACCGGGTGCGAGTCATCCGTCGCCACCCGGAAAAGAAGCCGGACGGAAAACCAACGGCGGGCGCCCGCGTGTTGCGGGGTGCGTCGTGGAACAACAACAATCCCGACAATCTGTTGTCGTCAAACCGCAACAACAACACCGCCGTCAATTATCCTGCCGCTTTGCGTCACGATCTGCGAAAAAGCAAGGCTTCGCCTTGATAAGAAAGGGGCAGTGCAACAACAACAACGGTTTCCGTTGTGTGTTGGCGGTGGGCGTCGCGCGCAAGGCACCACATCGGCCTGAAAAGCCTGGCCCGTTGCGGGGAGGGCACCTGGCCTTCCCCGTCTGCGCCAATAGAGGGAGCCTAACCCGTTCGCCTTCACCCCGGGGAAAATCCCGTTCCGTCGGGACCGGGGAAAAGACGCGGCGCGGCGGGGTGGCCGCGTAGCCCGGTCCGGTTCTCCGAACCGGAGTGAAGGTCACCCCGCCGTCATTCCTTGTGCCGATTCCGTTTCCGGCGCCGGCGGTCTTTTTTGCGCCGTTTCCGTCTGCGTCCCTCCATCGGCCAGCCAGCATAGGCCCGCCGCAGGCCCTCGCTGTTGGCCTCGCGGCTGAATTGATACCAGGCAAAGATTCGCCGGCTCAAGTCGGCCCCGCGTGTTCCTTCCCGATGCATCCGGTGGCGGCGCTTCGTGGCGCCGAGGATGCGGGGCGCCTGCCCCGGCAGGAAGCGGAACCCGCAGAAGGGCACGCCCTCGCGGTGGTGAGGAGGCGGCTTTTCGGGATCGCCAGCTTCAGACGGACGGCGGCGAGTTCCTCCACCACGATGTCGCGCAGTTCCCACAGCCGCGCCTTGTCGTCGCCGAAGAGCAGGAAGTCGTCCGTGTAGCGCAGGTAGGCGCCGTGCTCCTCCCGCTCGGCGACGCGGTGATCGAGGGCGTCGAGGTAAAAGTTTCCCCAGAGCTGGCTGGTCAGGTTTCCGATCGGCACGCCGCGCGGGCGCTCTGCCGCCTCGGCCTGATCGTCGCCGGGAAACAGGGGCGGGGGCGGCGAATCGCCGGTGCGGTAGCTGGCCAGGATCTGGGCGCACAGATCGAGCGCTCCGGGACAGCGGATTTCGCGGGCCAGCTTTTCCAGGAGGATGGCGTGGTCGATCTGGTGGAAGAACTTCGAGACGTCGCACTTCAGCACATGGCCGTGCCGGTTTGTCAGCCGCCGGCAGCACGCGCGCGCCGCCGTCGTTCCCTTGCCGATCTGGCAGGAGAAGCTGCGGGCCAGGAAGCGCCTTTCCAGCAGCGGCTGCATGACGCGGCAGAGGGCATGGTGGACCACCCGGTCCTCGAAGGGCGCGGCGGCGATCTCGCGCCGCTTCGGCTCGTGGATCTCGAACAGCCGGTAACCGCCGGGCCGCCATTCCCCGGAGAGGAGGGACCGGGAGAGGCGAAGGATCGCCGTTTCGCGACGCAGCCACCACTCGTCCACGTCGGGCCGGCGGGATTTTCGCTTGCGGGCGAGGCGGGCGGCGTGCCAGAGATTTTCCGGCGAGGCCACGACTTCGAGCCGGCAGGCGCGGCGCAGCTGGCGGCGGGCGGGCATTCGCCCGATTCTGAACCATGAAAAAGCGACCTGACAAGCGTCCTCCCCTCCACACCGAGCTGGTCGAGCTGACCGGCTGGCCCCTCGACCGCACCGCGTCGTTTCCGCGAAGCCATCGCCACACCTTCGGGTGTCGGCTGGACAATCTGTGTCTCGACGCGATCGAGGATGTCACCCGGGCGCGCTATGCGCCGAAGGCGGAAACCGCGGCGCCACTCGATGCCTTGAACCTGCGGCTGGAACTGATGCGGGTGCTGTGGAGATTGGTTGAAGAAAGGGGGTGGATCGCGCCCCGCCAGTTGTTCCATGTCAACGGCCGCATCGATACCGCCGGTCGCATGGCCGGGGCGTGGCGAAAGGCGCTCGGTCCGGGAGCGTGAAACCCGACAGCCCGGATAAGGCCGCGCCTGTTCTTCACCAAATCACTGGATGGCCGCAAAAAGGGCGTAGAAGTCGCAAAAATCCAATCTGGTGATTTTTGGCCTCTTTGCGGCAATTCGTCCGTGACGCGGTCGTGATTCGACAGGGTATCCTCGCCGACCCTACCCTGTCAGATTCTCCACCACCGGAAAACTCGGGAGGAGGGGAAGGAGCGAGGGAAAAACGGAATCTTTTCCTGAATCCGGGTTGACGAAATCGCCGATACTCCCTAAGAAGGAACCGGAGCGCGGTCCGGAGGGGCCGTCGAACCCGCCCGCCTACGCAGCATGCCCCGAAAACGGAAAGCGACAACCCTGAGCCGGCTCGGTCTGCCACCCGACTACAAGCTGAAGGAGTACCGCATCCTTCAGGTGTTGGGAAAAGGGGGCTTCGGCATCACCTATCTCGCCGAGGATCTCAATCTGGGCAAGAAAGTGGCGATCAAGGAGCTGTTTCCCGAGGGGATCGCCACCCGCGGGCTGCGCCGGATGGTCGTGCCCCAGACGCCCGAACGGAAGCAGGATTTCGACTGGGCGCGGGAGTCCTTCATCGACGAGGCCCGAATCCTCGCGGATCTTGTCCATCCGAACATCGTGGGGGTGCTCCGGCTGCTGGAGGCCAACGGAACCGCCTACATGGTGATGGAATATGTGGAGGGGGAGGCGCTCATCCACCGCATCCGCCGACGGGAGCCGCCGAGCCAGCGTGTGTTGGACGACTATCTGCGCCCCCTGCTCTCCGGACTGCGCCGGGTGCACGAGAGCGACCTGCTGCACCGGGACATCAAGCCGGACAACATCCTGATCCGCACACTGGACCGGCAGCCTGTGCTGATCGACTTCGGGGCGGCGCGGCAGAAGTTCTCGGGCCGGAGCCAGCATGTGACATCGATCGTGACCCCGGGCTACGCGCCGCACGAGCAGTATTACACCGAGGCGAAATCGCAGGGCGCCTGGAGCGACATCTACGCGCTCTCGGCCGTGATCTACCACTGGCTTACGGGCGAAAAACCACCGGAGGCGCCGAAGCGGGTCAGCCAGTCGCGAAACGGCCCCGAGCACGACCCCTACGTTCCGCTGACGGAACGACTGGCCGGCCGGGACTATGACGAGGGGTTTCTGTCCGCGATCGACGCGGGAATGGCTCTGTGGGAAGAGGATCGCCCGCGGACGGTGGCCCGGTGGGAGGCGATGCTGGGCCTGAGGGCGATGTCCCGGAGCGAGCGCGAGGAAATGGAATCCGAGGAGACCGGTCCGGTCGCCTCCCCCGGCCCGCCCGCCAGCCGCGAAAGACCACCGAGCGCCCGGACCGAGCGAACGCCGGCCGGCCGGGAAATCTCCCGCCCGGCGGCGTCGGCGTCGCCCGCCACGAAACGCATCCCCGCGACGAAGCGCATTTCTCCGCCCCAGCCCGCGGCGGCGGCGGTCAACCGGTGGCTGGTGGCCGCGCTGGTGGCCGCTTTGATTGTGATCGCGGGGTTGTTGGCGGGGTTGACGACCGGGTTTTTCGGCGCGCCATCACGGACCGAACTGGCGTCGGCCGAGCCCCAGGCGGAGCCCGTCGATGCGAAAGCGAAACTCCCGCGCCCGGCGGAGAAACCCGAAGAAGGGGCAAATGAGGCGCCACCGACCCCGAGCCCCTCTCAAAAACCGGCTTCCGAGCCCGAACCCACCCCGCCGCCGGCTTCGCCTTCCGAGACACCCCGGCTCAAAAAAGCTCCTCCCGAGAAGAAGACGCCCGCGCCCCCCCCCGACCCGGTGGTCACTGTGGTCGGCACGCTGGCAAGCCGGACGATCCGGGAAGGCGACAAGACGACCTACGAAGTCACATCGCGGGGAGGACGGTTGACCGAATACCCCAAGACCGTGTCGAGTTTCGGGCTGGCGATCCGCTTTCTGACCGAGACGGAGCGCGGCGGGAACACCCACGCCTATTCCTACGAAGTGACGGGAACGTCCGCGGGCAGCCGGTCGATCCCCCGCATCGCCTTTCTCGCGGGCAAGCAAAACCTGGAAACGCAACCCTGCCCTCTGGAGGTGACGGCGCCGCCCCCGCCACCCAAATCGAGGGAAACCCTGGTCCGCGAGATGCTGACCGCCTATCTCGAGGCCGGCAACTCGAGTCCGAACGGATCCCACGACGATCAAATCGACTACTATGCCTCTCAGGTGGACTTTTTCGGAGAGTCGATGACGAAATCGGGAGTCGCGGACGATTATCGGAGCTACTGCCGGCGCTGGCCGATACGCTCGTACGAGCTCGAGGGGCCGATGAGCGTGAGCGGCTACCTGGACAACTGGGCGGCGACCTTTCGGCTCGGTTTCACCACGGCGGACGGGTTGTCGGTCCGCAAGGGAAGCGCCGACAAAAAATACACGGTTCGGTTCTTTGCCGACGGGCCCCTGATCACGGGCGTGGAAACCACCCGGGAGCATTCGGCGGACAGCGGCTTCTCCCAGGCGGGTGTCAAGCGGATGACGGCGTTTGTGGATCTTTTTTGCGACACCGGGAGTTCGGACTATTCGGGCCGGGTGACCCACAACGATCTCTACGACTGGGAGGTTGAGTATTTTGGGGAGAAGGTATCCAAGAGTTCCGTGCTGGCCGAAGACAATGACTGGAACGGCAAATGGCCCATTCGGAGGTATGAACGAAACGGTTCGATCGAATTCGAGGATCTCAAGGATCGCCGGATCGAAGCCTCCTTCGTCATGGCCTATTCGCGCGCGAACCGGGGCGCCTCCCGTTCGGAGACCGGTCGAGTCCGGGTCACGATCCGCTTCCGGTTTTCGGACGACCTCAATTCCGCTTGGATTTACTATGAAAACAGCAAGAAGGCACCGTGACCGCCCATGAAAAGACCGATCGGATATGGTGCCATCTGGCTGGCGGGATTGGCGATCGGCGTCGCCTTGGGCATTTATCGAAACGCCTCCCGGACGGGTGGCGCGCCGGTGCCGGTGACGGCAGGCGCGCGCACCGCCGAAGGGGTGGGTTCGTCGGCGGCACTCTCGGATTCCGCTTCCCCTCCGGCCGCCTCAAGCTTTGGCCCCGGGTCATCCGCGGAGGCAAACCGTTCTCCCTCCCCGACGGAAGGGGAACCCCCGCCGGAAGGCGCGGCCCCTTCGCCACCGGAGGCAACTCCGAGGATGCGGACGGTGCGACCGCTGGACCTTCCGCCCGGGAGCGACGACGAAGGCCCCGTCGGAGCCGCTCGTGTCGCGGAAGCGGCGCCGACCGACAAACCGGAGGCTTCCCGGCTTTTTGAGGGCGCGCTCGCGCCGCTTGGAGAAACGGGGAGCGCCGACGCCGCCCGCTTCTCTCCGGACCGAACGGGGGCGGGCACAACAACCATGGTTTCCGAACCGGCGTCCTCGCCGATCGTCGCGAAACCCATCCGCCAAGGGGACGCCTTTCCGGCGGGCGCCCTCAGGACAGAATTGGATCCCGAATTCGCAAAACGGGCCGGTCAGCGGATCTGGCAAAGCGAATGCGAAGGGACCAAGCTGGGGCTGACTTCCTGGAACGAAGGAGAGGACTTCGCCTCGTTGGGAATTGGCCATTTCCTGTGGTTCCCCAAGGATAAAGAATTCGAGTTCGAGGAGAGCTTCCCGGAATTTCTCGACTACTACCGATCCTTGCCGGCGTCGGAACCGATGCCGGACTGGCTGACAATGGCGGTGGACTGTCCTTGGGCGAATCGGGATGAATTTCTCGGCGCGCGGGACGACAAACGAATGATCGAACTCCGGGAATTCTTATTCGCCACCGTGCCCGAACAGACTCGATTCGTTTATCGGCGCCTGTTGGCGTCGAGGAGCAAGATTCTCGAACTGGCGTCTCCGGAAAAGAGGAATCATCTCGATGACCGGTTCGCGGCGCTTTCCCGGACTACGGAAGGGCAATACGCGATGATGGATTACGTGAATTTCAAGGGCGAGGGAACCAACCCCAAAGAGCGATATGAGGGGCAGGGCTGGGGACTGTTTCAGGTCCTGGAAACGATGAACCCGGCCTTGCGAGAACGGGACGCGGTGGTGGATTTCTCCCGCGCCGCCGAAGCGATGTTGCGCCGAAGGGTTGAAAACCATCCGGAGGACGCCCGTTGGATCGAAGGATGGAGCCACCGAACACGCGCCTACAGCCAGCCGTTCGAGGCCCTGCCGTGACGGCATTACCAGGCGCCCTTCAGGAGTGTCACGTAACCCAGCACGACCACAACGGCCAGCAAAAGGAAGAACAGAAGCACCTGCCACACCGGGATTGATCGCCGGGATTTTCGCGTCGGACGAATTTTTCGGCTTCCGCTGGCCCGATCGCCAGACCGTTTGCTCCGTCGCGTCGGGGTGGGATCGTCGTCCGCCTGGGGCGACTCCAGTTTCGTTATCCGGGTTTGCGGTTCCGCCTCCCGACGCAGCATTTCCTCCATGGGCTGGGAGAGACGGGCTTTCCAAGCGGAGATGGAGCGGGGCCGGTCCTCCGGCAACAAGGAAAGGGACCAGTCGATGGCCTCGAGAAACGCTCGCGGGTAGTCCGGGGAACTCCCGAAAAATTCGATTAGCGGGAAATAGGCGTCTCCCCTGATTCGTTCGCTGGACGCGGGAATCTTGCCCCCGCTGACGCATCGGTAGATCAACGCCCCAACCTGATAAATATCCGTCCATGGCCCCAGGTCGAGCCGTGCCTCCGGGTCTTGTTCGATCGGCGAATAATGGGGGGTGTAGGGCACGATCAACTCGGAATGTTCGAAGAGGCGCTGCCGAATCTTGTCTCGCGCGGCACCGAAATCAAGAATCACGGGCGCGAAGTCCCGGCCGAGAAAAACGTTGGCGGGTTTGATGTCGCAATGCAGCCAGTTGCGCCGGTGTACGTATTCGAGTCCGTCGAGCATCCCCTTCAGGAGACCCGCCACCGTGGAGCGCGTAACCTGAAAAGTGCCCCTCACCCGGAGATGATGCCGGAGGCTGCTTCCAGATTCGTACCGCATTACCACATAGGCGGTTTCGTTTTGCTCGAAGAGCGAAATTCCCCGGACCAGATTGGGATGATCGAAACCGCATATTCGTTCCCCTTCCAGAAGGAACTGCCGGCGGATATAGCCGAAATCGTCGGCGAAATCCGATCCCCGGAGGGCAATTCGGTCTCCAACGCCCCGTTTGACGATCTCCTCGGGAAAAAATTCCTTCACCGCAACCGCCAGGTTCCTCTCCAGCTCGTCCCGGGCGAGGTATGTAATCGCGAATCCGCCCTGCCCAAGCACTCGCTGGACGACATATCGACCGCCCAAAAGAGACCCCGGAGAAAGGGAAGCACTGTTTTCCGAGTTCACCGCGCTTTCGATCGAAGAACACCCAAACGACTTACGGGCTCGTTGCCCGACATTACCCCACCTCGAAACGGAGAGTCACCTCGCCCAATTCCACCGTGTCCCCAATTTTCAACTTCACCGCCGCAAGATTTCCGCCAAGACGCTCTCCGTTGACACGGGTGCCATTGCTGGACTGCCGGTCCTCGATGTATAAGGCCCCATTTTGTTCGAATATCGCCGCGTGAACCTTCGAGATCGAATCATGGTCCACCTGGATGTCCGAACTCTTCGGGCTCCGCCCGATCAGTATCCGACCGCCTTTCGATTTCAATAGGGCTGGATCCAACCTCAATCGGAAACCACTCCCCGAAAGCGTGAATTTGCTTCTCCATTCTTTCTCCATAGGCGCCCGCCGAGCCGGCGAACGCGGAACGACCGTCGTCGCGCGGCGGGACCGTTCGGGAACCAACGCGCTCGGAGACTCGATCGCGCCCTGGTCCCTCAACCGAAAAACAATCAAGATCCCCACCGCCACCAACGCGATCACGGCTATCAACAGCGAAATTAGTCTGATATCGAATTGAAACTCATCGGGCCCGACGATTGAGGCATTGATTCTTTTTTCCGCAATCACGTCAAACAGCTCCGATATGCTCCCCGATAGACGCAACGCATTCATGGCATCGGATTTGACGGCTGTGTTGATCCCAATGACCCTCCCCTGTTGATCCAGCAGGGGACCGCCGCTATTGCCCCTATTGACGGGAGCGCTGTGTTGAAGAATGTTTAACTTCTTCCATTGCTTCGGATCTTCGCTGTCGCCGTCAAAGCCCACCGAATCGTACCAGGAATATCTCATTTCGTTCTGAAGCGCGCCCCGCTGCACCGAAACATTGAGCGCCTGCCTCATGGGCGAGTCCAGATTTTCGACCCCGTTTGGAGTCCGAGCACAGAATCTGATCAATTCTGCGACCGCGTGATTATCGTCCGACTGCCCCGGAAAGCCGAACGCAAAAACGGCCGAGCCTTTCGCCGGCAATTCCGCCGCCAGCTCAAGCGCGGGCGCTTTCATTTCCTTCGCGCGCACGATGGCCATGTCGAGCCCTTCATCGCGAAAAATCACCTCGGCCTGAAAAGATCGAATGCGATCCCCGTCGATACGGACCACAACCACCCACGGAACCTCTCCCACCACATGATGATTGGTCGCGATGTAGCCGTCTGGAGAAATGACGAAACCGGTGCCCGTGCTTTGACCCTCAAGATTGATCACTCGAACGACCGATTTCTCGACCTGCTCGGTTTTGATCTCTCCAAATGCCGGAAGGCTGATTCCCATCAAAATCGCTCCTACTCTCGCGGCGCATTCGCCAAAGTGATCAAACGTTTTCATCGTTATCTCAAAGTTGTCTTGTCCTTCGTTCTTTCATTTCGAGTTCGTCAGGATGGTGATCAAAAAGCCGGTCGCCAATCCAAAAAGAAAAAGAATGAGTCCGACGATCCGAGAAAAAGAATTCGAGCCCACATCCCGGTCCGGTCCGATCACGATCAAGGAAAGGTTGTCCGCTCCGCTTTCGGCGCGTTGAAGGCAGGCATTTCTCACTTTTCTGGCGCCGTCCTCCTTCTCTTCCCTTACGTAGGAATGAATCCGCGCCATCTCCTCTTCCGAAAAATGCTCCCACAGGCCATCGCTGCACAACAAGAATTCCTCATTTCGCTCGATTTCTCGGACCATACGCTCAGGTAATTCATAAATGTCGCCGCCGAGACTCTGCGTAAGCCGCCCCTGATCGGGATGGTGACCTAGTTCGTCCTCCAAAATCTTTCCGCGAGTCAACAGCATCTGTGCCACGGAATGATCGGTGGTTCGCTGACAAAGATGTCCATCACGAAAAATATACAGCCGAGAATCTCCCGAATGAATCCAATAAGCTCGCTTTCGATCGATGTACAGTGCGACAAGTGTCGAACGAGGCGAAAAATGCTCCCCGTCCCCCAATTGGCCAATTTCTCGGTGGCATTTTTCGGCGGTTTCGAGAAGAAACCGCTCCGGATTCCGCAATGGATGCCAATGGCCGAAAAACGCCTCTCGAAATACTTTCATCACTAATTCCGACGCCAGCTTGCCGCCGGAATGCCCTCCCGCACCATCCGCTAGCGCGGCCAGCACGACGTGTCGCTTGGGATCGGCCAGAACCAAAACTCCGTCCTGCTGTTCTTCGCGATCCCCCCGGTCCTGAAAAGAAAAAATCTCGCGGTTCATCTCTCGAATGACAATGGGCGGGCTTCGATTCGGTAAAGATGCACAGTCTCTTCGAATCGCTCACCATCAAATTCTTCGATTATTTTACCGTCGCATCTCAAGCCAAATCCTATACGCTCTGGCCGGAACGAAGCGAGAAAAAAGTAATGTTTCTTCCTGAAAATTTGACGGCATCCCCTTCATCCTTAAACAAGGCAACGAGTACCCCCTGGTTTCCCGCATCGTCGAAACCCTCGTCGAGCGGCCCGAAATGGCGGTGTGCGGGTGATTGCGCCCGACGGACGCGAGCGAGCCGCGGTTGACAGGCACTCCATTGCCTTTTAAGCTCGCCGTTCTCCGCTCCCGGCAAGGGAGCCCGACGTGAACCAATCGCAGGCTTCGGCCACTCCCCGCTTCCTTCATACCGCGGCGCGTCACCTGGCCGGCATCCGCTGGGCTCGGGTGGTCGCTTGGGGAGCGTTTCTTCCCCCGCTGGTCATCGCTTTCGTGGCTTGGCATTTTACGGTCGTATTGCCCCGAAGCGACGACTGGAACATCGTGGCTCCCGTGATCGTCGAGGCGCGGGCCGGGAACATTTCCTGGGAAAGCCTGAACGCCCAGGTTGGCGATGCCCGCATGCCCGTGGCGCGAATCGTTCACGCGATGCTGGCGCTTTCTTCGGGCTGGAACCAGCGGCTCGAATCGATGGCGATCCTGTCATTCACGATGTTGTCTTTTTTTTATTTCGAACTCCTGGCCCGCCACGCCTTTGGCCGCCGTCCCCGGGCGTTCGCCGCCATGACGCTCGCCGGCTCGCTCCTGACATTCTGGCCAGCGATGGGCATGTACTGGACGTTTCCGACCATGCTCTGCTATGCGATCGGCACCTCGCTGGCATTCGCGATCATCCCTCTGATGCGGACGCCACTGCCGCCCGAGGCGAGGGCGGCGGGCGGCGCGGTCCTCGGCTTCCTGGCCTGTGAAACTTTCCTGTCCGGATGGCTCGCGTGGCTCGTTCTCTTCGGTCTCACCTTCCTCTCGGCGTGGGAAGATCACTGGAGCCGCCCTTGGCGCCGCGCCATCGCGCTGATCGGAATCGGCCTGATTCTGGCGATCGGGATCTACATCCCTGGATGGCATTCCCATGCGGGCCAACCGATGCGCGGCGGGAATCCCGTCGGCATCGGCGCCTACACGCTCTTCTTCTTCCGCTGGCTCGGTTCGCCCTTTTCGTTCCCGCCGATCGGGATCGACGATGCCGAAGCCGTCTTCCGCTGGCAAATGACGGTCGGTCTTGTCGTCGGGATACTCGGCGCCGTTTGCATCGCGGGAATCACAACCGTGGCGCTGCTTCGGTGTCGGCTTTTTCGGGGGGAAATCCGCCGCATCGCTCCCTGGCTGGCCATAATCGGATTTTCTCTCGCGGCCGGAATTCTGGTAACGGCGGGGCGCACGCGGTTTTCCCCCTCGTTTTGTTTCCTCGGCCGGTATATCAGTTTTTCGATCTGGGCCTATATCGGGGCCGCCGCGCTGTTTTTCGAAATTTGGCCCTTCCCCGTCGGCAAACTCCCGCGCCGACTCGCCGGTGCCGCGATCCCGCTCCTCCTCGCGCTCTACGGTTTTGGATTTTGGCGTGGGCTTCTTTCCATCGAGTCGGACCATTTCGCCACCGAGCGGATCCGCTGCGCGTTCGAACTGATGCCCCTCTATGTCGGCAAGTCTCCCGAAATTGAAGGCGATGTGCTCAGGCATCCTTTTTCCCCGCCGCCGGCGGAACTTTGGCGGTTGGGAAATCGCGTGCGCCAGGCGGATCTCCTGCCGGTTCCGCTGGTGGACGAGGCAACCTGGCGAGCCCGCCTTCGCGAGGACTCCGGTGGCGCGGCCGGGAAACTCGAGAGCCTCTCTCCGAAAGGGCCCGATTGGATCGTTTCCGGCTGGGCGGCCGATACCGTCCACCGCCACCGCGCGCACGGAATCTTCATCACCGCCGAGCGTCCAGGCGAACCCGAGAAACTGATGGGCTTCGCCCAGAAAAATGCCAAGCGACCGAAATACGAAAAGAAATACCGTTTTCGCGAATTCTCGCCCCACGCGGGCTGGATCTTCACTGTGGAAAAAGAGCGCCTGCTCCGGCAGGCGCCTCCCGGAACCATTCTTCGCGCCTACGCGGTCGACGCAAACACCGCGACCTTCCACCGCCTCGACGGGGAGATCGACATGCCCGAGGCCCCCGCCCGCTGAGTTCGCGAATCAGGCCGCCGCGCGGCCGAGGCCGCGCTCGATCTCGTTGACCAGGACGCCAAGTTCGACCGGCTTGCCGATCACGGGACAGTTGCCGCCGCCGATCCGGGCCAGGCTGCCGGCCTCCTGCGCCAGGGCGGTCAGCATGATCACCGGGATGTCGCGAAGCTGAAAATCGCGGCGCAGTTCGGCGAGCACGTCGCCGCCGTCCATCACCGGCATCATCACATCGAGGACGATCAGGTCGGGGCGCAACTCGCGGACCCGGTTCACCGCGAGGGTGGAGTCGTTTTCCGCGTGCGCCTCGTAACCGCACTTCGACAACGCTTTGCCGGGAAGCGTGGTCAGATTGACGTTGTCGTCGACGAGAAGGATGCGCCCTTTCATGGTGCCAGAAATCGACGGCAAAAGTAGTCCAGTAATTATGAAAATTCAACTTTATTAGTGATTTTCCAAAATAATTGCGCCCTTCGTTTTTGAAGTTGCGAAAATTATCATTAATTGCTATAATTTCTGAAAATCACACCTCGTTCCTCCATGTCCGTTCACTTCCATCCTTCCACCCACGACCTGGTCATCACCATCGATTCCCAACGTTTCGAAGGCTCCGACGCCGACGCGCTCGAATCCGATTTCGAATCCCTCGCCGATTGCGGCCCCATCGCTTCGATTCAGATCGACCTCGCCCGGGTCGAATGCATCGACAGCACCGGTGTCAGCGCCCTCGTCAGTCTGAAGCAGCGTTTCGCCACCGGCGCGACGGATATTTCCCTGCAGAATCTCCACCCCGGCGTCGAGCGGGTCGTCAATCTGCTTCGTCTCAATCGCCTTTTCGCCATCGCGGAACCGATGGCCAAGGCGGGATGAGCGGAAGCCTTTTACCGGGCCGATCTTCCCCGATCGCTACACCGCGATCACCGTCTTGCGCATCGCGGGAATCTCTATGGTTTCGGCGAAGCGGTCCGGCACCTCGTCGAAGGCCAGGCGATGGGTGATCCACGGCGCGGTGTCGATCCTCCCGGTCTCGATGGCCTCGATGGTGGCCCGGAAATCGGCGGCCGTCGCGTTGCGGCTCGACATCACGGTCAGCTCGCGGCGGTGGAAATTCGGATCGTCAAAGGTCACGCTCCCCTGAAACAGGCCGACGAAGACGAGGCGCCCGCCGTGCGCGGCGAGTTCGAAGGCGCTCATCATGGAGGCGGCGCTGCCCGTGGCGTCGAAGATCACGGTGGGCAGCCGGCCGTCTCCGCCCAGGTCGCGCAGGACCCCGGAGTCAACAGGGTTGCCTCGAGGAACCAACAGGGTTAGGTCGATTCCGAGGCTGGATCGGCAAAAATCGAGCCGTCCGGCGTCGAGATCGGCCACGGCGGCGCGGCGGGTCGCGGTTTTCAGGAATTGCAGGACGCTCATCCCGATCGGTCCGGCGCCGAGGACGAGGGCGAACTCGTCGGGCGACTCGATGCGCGCGCGCTCGACGGCGTGGCGCCCGATGCACAGCATCTCGACCAGCGCGAGGCGCTCGGTGTCGAGCACGGGTGAGGCGTGGAGTTTCCCGGCGGGAACGGCGAGCAGGGGGCGCATGCCGCCGTCGCAATGCACGCCCAGCACGCGGAGGCTTTCGCAGCAGTTGGTTTTTCCGCGAAGCGAGGCCGGGCTGTCCGGGTCGTTCAGATAAGGCTCGACGGCGCAGCGGGTCCCCGGCGCGGGACAGGCGGCGGAACCGTTGACCGACACGACCTCGACGCCGAGTTCGTGCCCGAGGATGCGCGGGTATTCGAAAAAGGGCTGGCGTCCGCGGAAGGCGTGGATGTCCGTGCCGCAGACCCCGATGTGGCGCACGCGCACGAGGGCTTCGCCCGGCCCGGGTTCGGGAGCGGGTCCCGATCGTCTTTCGAAACGGCCGGGTTCGGCGAGTAAAATCTGTGGCTGCGTGTCTGGCACCGGGTCGGACGAGCGAACGGGAGAATGCTCCATTTTTCAAAGATGACACCCGGATTTTCGGCCTCAAAACACCCGGGCGGTGCGGGCGAATTGATCGTGCCTTTTCGCCGGCGCGGGTGATGGTTGGCGTCGTCGTCCCCCGTTCCGCCTTTTTCGCGTGCCCTGGTATCTACTCCTGCCCCTGTCCTCCGCGATCCTCTATGCGCTGGCCTCGATTTTCCTGAAACGGGGCCTGCGCGACGGGGCGACGATGGAGCAGTCCTTTCACATCAACAATCTGGCGGTGGCTCTGATTTTCGCGCCCCTGCTGCTGCTGGAGCGCGATCCGGTGCGCTGGGATCTGTGGCGGCAGCCCCTGCTGACGACCGTCTCGTTTTTCGCCGGAACGTGGCTGACCTTTGCGGCCATGCGCAGCGCGGATGTCTCGCTGGTCACGCCGCTGATGGGCACCAAGGTCGTCTTTGTCGCGATCGGGATCGCCATACTCGCCGGCCAGGGGCCGCCGCCGGCTCTCTGGGTGGCCGCGATCCTGACGGCGGCGGGCGTTTTTTTGATGGGCTTTCGCGATTTTCGAAAGACCGCGGCCGGTCACGGGATCGCCATCGGCGCGGCGCTGCTGAGCGCGGCGGTCTTCGGGGTCTGCGATGTCTTCGTTCGCCTGTGGTCGAAAAACTTCGGCGCCATGACCTTTCTCGCGCTCTCGTCGATGGGCGTCGGCGTGTTGTCCCTGCTGGTTTGGCTGGCCAAAGGCATGCGCCCGCTGTGGCCGCGGGCGGAAAACGCGAAGCCGGGTGTTTTCGCCGCGGCCGGAGCGGCGATCATCGGCGTTCAGGCGGTCTCGATGGGGCTCGCGGTGAGCTACTTCGACGACGCCACGGGGATCAATGTCGTTTACGCCTCGCGGGGCCTGTGGTCGATCGCGCTGATCGGGCTGGCTGGTCCGCTGCTGGGAAACCACGAACGCCACACGGCCGGCGCCGCCTACCGGTGGCGGGTCTGCGGCTCGGTGCTCGTGACGGCGGCGGTCGTCATCGCCGTGCTGGCGCGAAAAAATTGAGGGCTTCGCAAGGCGGAGAAGGGATGGCCGCGGAGGGTGTTTGGTTTCCCGCCGACCTCCGCTCTTGAGCCTCAATCACTTGGAGAAATCGAAACACCCGCCCTCCGTGGTGCTGCGGGCATAGATCTTGCCGTCGGCGAGCGTCGGGGTGCTCCAGCATTTTCCGTCGAGGACATCGGCGCGGTCGATCTCGTGATAGGCGTCCGGCTTGGCTTCGACGAGCACGATTTCACCTTTGTCGGACAGGACAATCAGCGTGCCGTCGGCCGTCAGCGTGACATTTCCCGGTCCGAATCCAGGTTCGGCCCATTTTTTCTCGCCCGTCCGGATGTCGACGCAGGCGAGCGGGCCTTTGCCGTACTCCTTGAAGCTGAACATGCCGTAGAGATATCCGTCCTTCACCACGGGCGTGCTCCAGTGGTTGATGTTGTCGTTTTCCGTGCGCCAGATCTGCTCGGAGGAAAAGGCCGCGCCGTCCTTCTTGACGCGGTAGGCGCCTCCGCCGACGCCGTATCCGGCCGAGCAATAGACGATGTCATCGAACACGACGGGCGAGGCCGCCGTGGACACTTTGAAGGGAAAATCCTGGCGCCAGAGCACCTTTCCATCCTCCACCGACACGGCGACCAGCCCCGTCTGGGTGAAATAGATCGCCTGCCGCACGCCGTGGAGATTCGCCACCACCGGTGTGGCGTGCGTGATGGCGTCGTCCTCGCCTTTCCAAAGGAGTTCGCCTGACGCCTTGTCGAAGGCCAGCAGCGACTGCCCCTTGCCGCCCCCCGCGACGAGGACCCGATCGCCGTCGATCACCGGCGAGGCGGCGTTTTGCCACTTGATGTTCTTCGCACCGTGGGCTTTCTCGAGATCCACCCGCCAGGCGGGCTCGCCGGTGGCGATATTCAGGCTGTAGAGGCGCAGGTGCGCGTCGAGCGCGTAGACCCGCTCGCCATCGATGGTCGGCGTCGAGCGCGGGCCGTCGCCGCCTTTGTTGTCGTTGTCGCCGGCGTTGCCGCCGCCGTCATACTTGCCACCCAGCCACAGGGGCGCGGCCCACAATTCCTTGCCGGTGGCCGCGTCGAGCGCGAGGCAGACCTCGGTCGGATTCCCGTCAACCTCGCGCACCACGATCGTGAAGGCCTTCCCATTGGCGATCGTGAAGGAGCTGAAACCGGTCGGTGTTTCGACCTTCCACACCGCCTTGGCCGGCACTTTCTTCGACGGCAGGGTCTCGGTGGAAATGCCCGTGCCTTCGGAGCCGCGGTACGCGGGCCAATCCTTGGCGGACAGCGGGGCGGAAAACGAGGCCGCCGTCAACATGGCGACGGCGAGGGTGGAGAGGGACGATTTCATGACAGGATCGAGTGCGTTGAGAGTTGGCGAAGGCGTCGGTTTGTGGGAAAACGAAGGGGCGTTCCCTTTCCGGAGGACTCCGGGCGCCCGAACCGTAGGAGATCGAACCCGCCGGTCAAGGCGGAAAGCGTGACGAAAGCCCCCGTGAAAGAGCCAGAAAAACCAATCGCAAACCGCGCTCAAAACGTCCGCTGGCGGCTGTTCGCCGCTGGCCTGCTGCTGATGCTGTTCTGGCCGGCGCTGGCGTCGGGGTTGCTGCCAAGATTCGCCGAAAACCCCGACGACATCGACTGGGAGTTCTGCCTCATTTGCATGCCCATCGGCTTTCACGTCTGGTTCTTCTTTTCGAAACACGAAGACTTCGGCGATCGCCTTTTCGAATTTTTCGAGATCTTCGGGGGCTTCGACGAGTGGGCCTTGATCGGCCTGCTGGCCCTGCCCTGGTTCGCCGTCGCCGCCCTGCCCCTGATCTCCGACTGGTCGCGGCGCAAGGCGCTGCTGTTCCTGATCCAGGGGCTCTACTCCGCCATTCAGGCCGGCTTCACCTGCTGGCTGGTGGCGGACGACTTCCTCTGAGCGGCGGCATGGCGCGCGCTCCGCCGAATCGTCACGGCTTCTTGATATCGTAGGCCACCAAGGTGTCGAGAGCGCGCAGATAGAGACGGCCGTTGGCGATGGTCGGCACGGCGTAGCCTTTTTTCCCCTCCGCCTCGGGCTGGGTGAAGCGGCTCTTTTCGGTCAGGGCGTCGGGTTTCGCCTCGACGAGGGCGACGACGCCATCGGGATTCTGCAGGTAGAGATGCCCCTCGGCGTAGCCGACTCCGCACTCGCCGATCATCCGGGCGCGGGTGGTCATGTCGCCGGTCTTGAAATCCAGCGCCACGAAAGTCGCGCCGTTGTCGGCGTAAACATGGTCGCCCACTTTCACCGCGCCGCCCCAGTCGTTCTTCAGTTTCAGGCTCTTGTAGGTTTCCGCCACGGCGAAGGAACCTCCGCTCGCGGTGACCGTGAAAAGCTGGCTGCCGACGTCGGACGATGTCACAAAAACCTGGTCACCCTCCACGATGGGGGTCGCGACGACGAAGCTCTTCCCCGCCCGGTCCGCCCGCCACAGCACGGCTCCGTTTTCCGGATCGATCCCGGCGAGGCTGGCGCCGGTCAGGACCACGTAATGCTTTTTGCCTCCGATTTCGGCGGCCACCACCGCGCTGTAGGAGGCGGGATCGGCCAGATCCTTGCTGCGCCAAACGGCCTCGCCCGTCGCCTTGTCGAGCGCGGCCACGGCCCCTTGGGCGCCGCCCGGCGTGCAGACGAGCCGGTCGCCGTCGATCAGCGGCGCCTCGGAAAAGCCCCAGCCGGACATCAGTTCGCCGCCGAAATCCTTCACGAGGTTCTTCGACCACACCAGCTTGCCGCTTTCGGTCTCGAGACAGGCCAGGTCGCCCGCCGCGCCGAGACAATACACGCGGTCGCCATCCACGGTCGGCGTGGCCCGAGGTCCGGTGGCGTACTTGGCCTCGATGTTTTCGTAGCCGACTTTCGCGATCGTCGTTTTCCACAGTTGCTTGCCGTCCGCCTCCGAAAGCGCCCACACGAATTCCTCGCCATTCTCGAAGCCCGAACCGAACACCTTGCCGCCCGCGATGGCCGGCGAGGCGTAACCGCCGCCGATGCCCTCGGCCTTCCAGAGCGGCGGGGGACCGCTCTCAGGCCATGTGTCGAGCAGCCCGGTCTCGGCGGAGAGGCCGTCGCGATTCGCGCCGCGCCATTGCGGCCAGTCTTCGGCCCGGGCCAGTGAGGCGCTGGCGAGAAAAATGACGGCGGCACCGGTGAAAAGACGATGAAAACGAAAGTCGGATAGGTTGCGCATCGGGTAGGGAGATGAGGTTCGCTCAACTACCGTCCGAAGCTCCCCGAGTCAAGGCGCGCGATGGGAACCGGAATCGGCGGCCCGGACCTGGCCCGCACCGCGCCGATGCCCGCCCCCAACCCCGTGACGGAGCCTTCGGAAAGATCGTAAATCGCATTTTTTAGAGTCAACCTGGAAAATTTTTTCAAATTTCGATTTTTCTGTTTTTTCTGGTAATTACAATGCTACAATCCAACTCGTGCTTTCCTTTTCCTTCCCCTTCCCCGCATGAATCGCGTTTTCGGCCTCGATGCCGCCCGTACGTTGGCGATTGCCATGGTCGTTCTGTCGCACGCTCACCAGAGATCGCACGACATTGGCGTTTTCGGGGTGGAACTTTTCTTCGCCCTCAGCGGTTTCCTGATCGGGGCCATTCTTTTCCGCAATCTCCCGGATCGTGAACCGTGGACGCTTTCCGCGGTCGCGAATTTCTGGAGCCGCCGCTGGTGGCGAACGCTTCCGAACTACTTCCTTTTCCTGGTGGTGAGCATTGGCTTTCACCAACTCTTCGGGAGCCTGCCTCCCTTCGGCGAAATCGCGCCTTACTTCGCCTTTTGCCAGAATCTCACCGACTCCGGCGGCGATTTCTTCGGCGTCTCGTGGTCGCTGTGCGTGGAGGAGTGGTTCTACCTGCTCTTTCCGCTGGCGCTCCTGGCGGTTCATCGGCTCACCCGCTCGCGTCTTCTCACGTTCGCGATTGTCGGGGTTGTTTTCCTCGGCGTCAGCCCGGCGATCCGGCAGTGGGTCTTCACCCGGGAGACGGCGGCTGACGCGGCGCGCTTTGTGACCCTGGCCCGCATGGACGCCATCGCCTACGGAGTGGCGGCGGCGGTTTTTGTCCAGATGGCCCGGCCCTCGCCCCGGCTGCGGATCGGGCTGGCGCTCGCCGGCTCGGGCTTGCTCGCGCTGGTCCTGTTCCGCCATGCCCTGCCCGACTCCGCCCGGCAAACCGCCTTCACCCAACTGCTTCTGACCGCCACACCCGCGGCTTTCGCCCTGATGATGCCCCTGCTCGGTTCCTGGGAAAAACTGCCGGCCGCGCTGGAATCGTTCCGCCTCCCGGTTACCCGAATCAGCCAGTGGTCCTACTCCATCTATCTGGCGCACTACCCGATTCTCATGACCACCTACGCCGCCTTCGGCGACACGCGGGAGCTTCCGGGGGTCAACCTGCTCAGCAAACTCACCGGCCTGTCGATCGCGATCTTCGTGGCCCGCTCGGTTTACCGGAATTTCGAAGTGCGGCTCACCTCGCTGCGTCCCTCCGAGTCCGGGCCCGGCCACGGGCCGGAAAAGGCCGCGCCCACGCTGGCGGCGGCGACGCCCCCCAGCCCTTCGCTTCCCTGAAGCGATTTCCCGGGGCCGATCCGCAGTGCTTCACGCGGAATCGCCGCCTTCCCGCTTGCGAATCCACAATTCCCGACCGATCTGGTCGGATTCGCCCGGGTGACTCGCGCCCGGTCTTGCCCGCCGACCGATGACGATTTCCCGAAAAGCCGAGTACGGACTTCGCGCGATGGTCATTCTCGCCGCTTCGCCGCCGGAAAAGCCGATGCAGATTCAGGAACTCTCCGAGTTGGGCGGTATCCCGGCGAAATTCCTTGAGCAGATCCTCCTGGTGCTCCGGCGCGGCGGCCTGCTGCGCAGCAAGCGCGGGGTCGGCGGCGGTTACCAGCTCGGCAAGGCCGCCCGCGAAATCTCCATCGGCGAGATCGTCGCCCTCGTCGACGGCGGCCTCTGCGCTCTCGCGGCGCATGCGGCCGCGGACGACCAGGAGTTCACCGGCGCCCGCGGCCTGCGCGACGCCTTGTCGGAGATCGACGCGCTGGTCAACGCCCGGCTCAACGCCGTCACTCTCGACGACATCGTGCTCCGCGACTCGCCGGACGCGATGCTGGCCTTTGGAATCTGAAAAAGGAGTCACGCGATGGAAAGCGACGACCTTTTCAGCCCCGACGCCGGGACCGACGACCCAACAGGGTTGGGTCCGGGACTCAACCCTGTTGAGTCGGGCGGCGAATCGGCCATCCTCGCCAACCAGCCGCTCGCCGCTAGGATGCGCCCCCGCACCCTCGACGAATACGTGGGCCAGCGGCACATCCTCGGGGAGGGCAGGCTGCTGCGCCGCGCCGTGGAGGCGGATCGTTTCACGTCGCTGATCTTTTACGGGCCGCCGGGGGTGGGAAAGACCAGCCTGGCCGAACTGATCGCCCACCGCACGGAGTCGCGCTTCGTCAACCTGAGCGGGGTCGAAAGCAATGTCGCCGAGATCCGCCAGGCCGTCGAAGCCGCCCGCTCCATCCTCCGCACGCAGAAACGGGTCACGACCCTTTTCGTCGACGAAATCCATCGCTTCAACAAGGCGCAACAGGACGTGCTGCTGCCCCACATCGAGCGCGGCACGGTGCGTTTCATCGGCGCGACGACGCACAATCCCTTTTTCTACATCAACAGCCCGCTGGTCTCCCGCAGTCAGGTGTTTCAGCTCGAGCCGCTGGAGGAGGAAGACCTCGCGGAACTCCTCCGGGCCGCCGTCGCCGATCCCGCGCGCGGTTTCGGCAAACTCGATCTCGACGTGTCCGGGGACGCCGCCCGGCACCTCGTCCGCATGTGCGACGGCGACGCCCGCAAGCTGCTCACCTCCTTCGAACTGGCGGTCCTGACCACCGAACCCGACGAGGAAAGCGGAAAAATCGTCATCGACCTCGCCGTGGCCGAGGATTCCATCCAGCGAAAGACGATCGTTTACGACGCCGACGGCGACGCGCACTACGACACCATCAGCGCCTTCATCAAAAGCATGCGGGGGTCCGATCCCGACGCGGCGCTCTATTGGCTGGCCAAGATGCTGCACGCCGGCGAGGACATCCGCTTCATCGCGCGGCGGCTGGTCATCGCCGCGAGCGAGGATGTCGGGATGGCGGACTCCAACGCCCTGCGCGTCGCGGTCGCGGCCCAGCAGGCGGTCGAGTTCATCGGGATGCCCGAGGCCCGCATTCCCCTCGCCCACGCCACCGTTTACCTCGCCACCGCGCCGAAAAGCAACCGCGCCTACGCCGCGATCGACCGCGCGCTGAAAGATGTCGCCGAGGGCCGCACGCTCGCCGTTCCGGCCCATTTGCGGACGAAGACGCGGAAAAAACTCGCCCGGGAGGCCGGCGGCGCCAGCGCGGAGGACACCGACTACCGCTACAGCCACGACTACGAGGGCGCCTACGTCCCCCAGGCCTATCTGCCGGAGGGGCGCGTTTACTACGAGCCGGGCGATCAGGGCATGGAGAAACGCGTCGCCGAACGGCTCGAATACTGGCGTGCCCGCTTCGAGGCGGCGGAAAAACCGGGCGAGGCCTGAACGAGCGGCCGGAAAACGGGAAACGGCGAAAACCGGGGCCGCTCGCTCAGTCGCGTTCTCGAATGCGGCCCGGGGCCGAAAAAATCGGCCGACGAAAGCGCAAAATAGGCCTTTCCGTGCGGCCAAAAATAATTACCATAAAAATAATAAATTTCTTGATTTTATAAAATTAAACCGCTAAAGTTTTTTATAAGTTTGATATTTTCTAAAAATTAAACACCTCGACCGCGTCGTGTATCGCCTTTCTCCCCGTTTCGTCTCCCGGCTCCCATCATTCACCGCACCCGCACCCCAAACCCGCCAAGAAGCCCCATCCATGAAATCGCTGTTCCTTCCGCCTTCCATCGGTCAATTCCAGCTTCAGGCGCTGGATCAGGTCTGCCTCACCGCACCGATGGCCCGCATCGGCTTCAGTGTCGAGATCGAGCACGAGCACATCACGCAGCGAATACTGCTGGCGCTGCTGGACGAAAAGCGCGAGCAGGGGGTTTCCGTGGCGATCTACCCGGCGACCGGGGAAGTCTGCGACCTGACCAACGGCGGCGGGGTGATCGGTTACCTCTCGCTCTCGCCGCTGGTGCCGCACCAGGGGATTCCCTGCGAGCTGCTGCTTTACAAGTTCGGCCGCAACTGCGTGTGCAGCGCCCGCATTCTCGGCGAGACCTTTCTCTACCCCGCCTTCATGCTCGAGGGAGCGCCCCGCATGACCGCGCTGGTGGGCTACGACTCCGGGACCGGCATCACCTGGGAGCATCCCAGCCTGACGGTGACCGAGGAAACGCAGGCCGTCGCCTGAACCGCTTTTATCCGTCTGAGCCTCGGAGGAAAACCCCGGCGCCTTCGCGGCCCGGGGTTTTTGCTTGTTCCGGGGCCGGAGCCGCCGTGTGGCGGGCATTTTCCCGTTTGTAAATGCGTCGCTCCGGCGGACTATGCCACGACATGCCGAACTCCGATCCCGCCTCCCCTCCCAAGCCGTTGACCATCGAGGACATCCTCGAGGTCTTCGAGGAGGGGAGCGACGAGGCCATCGCGGAGATTTGCCGGATCGCGCATCCGGGCGACATCGAGACGGCCTTCGAACGGCTCGACGACGAGGAGCGCGGGACGGTCCTCAAGGCGCTCCCGGCTGACCTGCTCAGCGACCTGAGCGATTACCTGCCCTCGGCCGACTTCGAAAAACGCGTCCGCACCCTGCCCGAGGAGGAAAAGCGGGAGGTGCTCGACGCCATGTCCGACGACGAACTCGTCGACCTCTTGCAGGAGGTTCCCGAGAAGGAGCGGCCCGAATATCTGGAGCTGCTCCCCGAGGAAAAACAGGCGCTCTCGGAGGACCTGCTCCAGTTCGACGAGGATTCCGCCGGCGGCCGCATGACGACGGCCTTCGCCAAGGTCAACGAGCATCTCACCGTGCGCGAGGCCCTGGCGCAACTCGAGGCGCAGCGGGAAGAACCCGAGATGCTCAGCCGCATCTACGTGGTCGACGACGGGGGCCGCCTGCTCGGCAAGATCCGCCTGCGCGACCTCGCCTTCAACCCGCGCAAGAGCTTCATCAGCGAGATCATGGACCGCGACCGCACCGCGATCCTGGCCACCGCCGAGCAGGAGGCCGCCGCGGACATGATCGCCCGCTACGACCTGATGGCCCTGCCGGTGACCGACGACCAGGGGCGCCTGCTCGGGATCGTCACCCACGACGACGCGCTGGACATCATCCAGGAGGAGGTCACCGAGGACATCGAGCGCGCGTCCGGGATCGGCGGCGAGCGCGACATGGCCTACATCCAGACCCCGGTCACGATCCACCTGCGCCGGCGCTTCGGCTGGGTGCTGGCGATGGCCCTGCTGGGAATGATCTCGGGCTACGTGCTCCACACCTTCGAGTCGGTTTTCAAGGCCCACTATGTGCTGGCCCTCTACCTGCCCATGGTCGTCGCGGCGGGCGGCAACACCGGCGCCCAGGCCGCCACCATGGTCATTCGCGCCCTGTCGCTCGGCGAGCTGACGCCGTCGGAGTTTTTCCACGTGGTGTGGAAGGAAATGCGCGTCGGCCTGATGCTCGGGGGCCTGCTCGGCCTGTGCATCGCCCTGCAGATCCGCTTCCTGCTGCCCGCCGTCTTTTCGGAGGGCGCCACGGGTTCCCTGCTCCAGATCGCCAGTGTCGTGGGCCTGGCGCTGACCGCGCAGGTCGCCACCTCGACCTCCATCGGCGCGATTCTGCCCCTGGGAGCCCGCGCCATCCGGCTCGATCCGGCCGTGGTCGCCTCCCCGGCCATCACCACGCTGGTGGACGTGACGGGACTCATCATTTATTTCTCGCTCGCGCGGGTGCTGCTGCCGGGCTGAGGATCGCCCGGCTTTCCCGACAGCTAAGCCCACAAAATCTCCGGAAAAATCTTCCCCCGCGGCGATTTTCCCGGTATCATTCCGGAACCGTTTTTCGTCGCCGGGGTTTTTTCCTCCAACCTCTTCGAATTCTTGGCCTTGGAAGCGTTCGAAGGCGAAAAAAAGCGCGTCACGGCCGCGCGGCCCGGATCAATCTCACGGGGATCGATCGGGGAAGCGATCCGAGTCGGGGCGTCGGTTCGTTCAGCACTAGCAGGAAAGTTTCGGGATGTCTGGAAAAACGCGGAAATGGGGGCCGATGGCGGCGGCCGGGATCACGGCGGGCGGCGCGCTCGCGGTGCTCCTGTTTTTCGCGATTCGCTCCCCGGCCCCGGAAAACTCGGCGCCCCGGGCATCCGAACCCGCCCCGGCGCGAACCGGCGACTTCGGTGACTTGCGCGACAGCGCGGAACCGCCGCCGCCGGCCACGGTCGCCGCGCCCGTCGTTCCCGATTCGGATGACGACGCCGTCTTTGACCGTTTCGCGGTCTGGATCGCACGCGACGGCGCCGATCCCGCCGCGCTCGAGGAGGGCCAGCGCCTCGCCGCCGCCCGCCGCGACCGGCTTTACCGTCTCATTGCCGACGACCCCGAGGCCGCCCTCGCCCGCGCGCTGACGCCGGCCCAGCGCGCCCGGCTGCCGGACTCCGTCGCGCGACTGGCCGAGCGCCGCGTCGACGAGCGGGGCGATTTTCTCGTGCTCGCCAAGACCCCGGCTCCCGGCGCGCCGCTGGACGAGCCCGTCATTCGCCGGGTGGTTGTCGGTGGCGAGACTTTCGACGCCCACACCCACGGCGCCCGGCTCGGGAGGGACACCAAGCGCTCCCTCCCGCTCAATGGCATCGCGGTGGACGATCGCCTCGCGCTGTTCGACGAGCCCGCGCGCCCTTTGGCGCCGGGCGAGCCATTGCCCGCCGGTGCCAAGCCGAAACCCGTCGCGCTGGGCGAGCACCTCGCCGTCGCGCCGGACAGTCCGGGGCCGCGTTATCTTTCCGGACCGGAGGTGCTGAAATTCTGCTGCGACCGGCACGCCCGGGCCTGGATGGACTCGCAAATCGCCGCCGAGGCGACTCCCGGTCCCGGTCTCCCCCTCGCCGCGCTCGATGAAACCGGCGGCGGCGCCGACGGGAGCGGCGCGCTCGACCTCGGCGCCTCGTCGTGGACGGAGGGAACCAAGGACGTGCTCGTCATCCGCGTGGATTTTCCCGACCTCACCGGAACCCCCGCCACGCCGACCGGCTCGACGATGACGCCCGCCTTTCTGACCGGTCTCGTGCAGAACGAGATCGCGCCGTTTTACGACGAGGCTTCCTACGGCAAGACCGCGATTTCCCTCCTGACCGCCGATGTCACCAGCACCGTGCTGCGCATGCCGACCAACGCGCAGACCTACGCGCAAACCAATGCCGTCGCCCAGATGCGGCTCGACGCCCTCACGCTCGCCGAGGGCGCCGGCTACAACACCGGCTCCTACGACCGCATTTTCCTGGTCTTCAAAAACATCGGCCCGGACCGCTACGCCTCGTCCCAGTTCACCTGGGCCGGGATCGGACTGGTCGGCGGGGAATTCATGTGGATCAACGGCTACTTCGATCTCCGCGTCGCCGGCCACGAACTCGGCCACACCTACGGCCTGCGCCACGCGAATCTCTGGCAAATTCCCGGCGGCAGTTCGAACCCCGTCGATCTCGCCGGCTCGAGCACCGAATACGGCGACCGCTTCGACATGATGGGCGACGGACCCAGCGACGCCGCCACCCAGCCCGACTGGTTCAACCCGTGGTTCATGAGCCGTCTCGACTGGCTCGGCTCCCCGTCGATCCAGACCGTCACCAGCGGCGGAACCTATCGCCTTTACCGTTTCGACCACCGCAACGCCAACCAGACCAACACCCTCGCCCTGAAGATCGCCCGCGACGCCGAGCGGGATTACTGGATCGGCTACCGCCGAAAATACGCCGGGCACCCCACCCGCGGCGACGCCGGGAACGGCGCCTACCTGCTCTGGGGTTACCAGACCAACGAACCCTCGAATCTCATCGACGTCGACTCGCCCGGCACGAATCCCCTCGATGCCTGCCTCAACGTGGGCGACACCTTCGACGACGCCGAGGCCGGCATCCACGTCACCACCGTCGCCTCCGGCGGCTCGGGAACCGATCAGTGGCTCGACATCGCCGTCGCCTTCGACAGCCGCATCCAGTTTTCCGCGACTTCCGTCGATGTGGACGAGCAGGCCGGCGCCGCCGTCCTGACCCTGACCCGCACCGGCGACACCAGCGGCCTCGTCACCGTCGGCTACAGCACCGCCAACGGAACCGCCACCGCGCCGGCCGACTACAGTTCCACGACCAGCACCGCCATCTTCGCGCCCGGCGTGACCACCCCGCAGATCATCTCCATTCCCATCGTATCCGACGCCAGCGTCGAGGGCACCGAGAATTTCACCGTCACCCTCACCGGCATCTCCGGCGGCGTCCTGGTCGGCGAAACCACCGCCACCGTCAACATCGTCGAACCCGGCGCGCTCGACGCCGGGTTCGATCATCCCAATTTCAATTTCTCCGGTTCCATCCGCGATCTGGTCGTGCAACCCGACGACAAGATCGCCTTCGTCGGCCGCGCCAATCAAATCGGCAACCCCGGAACGACCATCAACGGCCTCGGCCGTCTCGAAGCCGACGGGGCGACCGACACCGAATTCGTCAACGCCGGCTCGGGCGCGAACCAGGTTCCCGTGAACGCCATCGCCCGCCAGGTCGACGGCCGGCTGATCGTGGCCGGCGACTTCACCAATATCCGCGGCTTCAACCGGATCCGCGTCGCCCGGTTGAACGAGGACGGCAGCCTCGACACCAGTTTCCGCATCGGCACCGGCCCGAATGGCGGCCCCAACGGCGAGGTCAAAGATGTCGCCATCCAGCCCGATGGGAAAGTCGTCGTCACCGGCGCCTTCACCCAGGTCGCGGGGGTCAACCGGCTCGGCATCGCGCGGCTGAACCGGGACGGCACCCTCGACACCACCTTCCTCGCCACCCCGATTCCCGGAACGAACACGTTTCAGGGCGAAGCCGTCGCCCTTCAGCCCGACGGCCAGATTCTCGTCGCCGGCCTCATCTACTCGGCGAATCAGGCGATCTTTCCCGGCTTTTTCACCAGCGGCCTCTGGCGGCTCAATTCCGACGGCACCTACGACACCTCCTTCAATCCCGGCACCGGCGCGCACCTGTCGACCCTGCCCGGCACCGTTACCCGGCTCTACGATGTCGCCGTCCAGCCCGACGGCAAAATTCTCGCCTGCGGCACCTTCACCGCCTTCAATCAAATCGACGCCAACCGCTTCGTCCGGCTGAACAGCGACGGCAGCGTGGACTCCGGATGGGTCTCGAACATGGGCACGGGCGCGAGCGTCGGCACCGGCGGTTCCTTCCCCGTCCGCTCCGTCCTCGTCCAGAACGACGGAAAGGTCGTGTTCGGCGGCGATTTCACCCAGTTCTGCGGCGTCGCCCGCAATTACGTCGGACGCTGCCTCGCCACCGGCGCGCTCGACTCCGCCTTCAACGCCTTCGTCCCCGCGACCTTTGGCGGATCGGCGCCCAATCTCAACTGGAAGGTCGCCCTCCAACACGACGGCAAGCTCCTCCTCGCCCACGATTCCTACAAGACGGGCGCCGGCGAGACCACCCTGCGCCGCGTTTACAGCGGCATCGTCCAGCCCGCCGGCCGCTTCGAGCTGGACGCCGGCAGCTACTCGGTGACCGAGGAAAACACGCTCATCATCCCGGTCAGGCGCCTCGGCGGCTCGCTCGGCGCCGTGTCCGTCAGCTACGCCACCTATGCCGGCACCGCCACCGAGGGTTCCGACTACCCGCTCACGACCGGCTTCCTGACCTGGAACAACAGCGACAGTTCCAACAAGAACATCGGCATCGCCATTCCCAACGACAGCACCATCGAAGTCTCCGAAACCTTCATCGTCCAGCTCGGCACCCCCGTCGGCGGCGCCTGGATCGGCGAGACCGCCCAGGCCCTGGTCACCATCGACGACGCCCCGACCGCCACCATCGACCCACTCAGCAAGACCATCACCTCCGCCGCGCAGAGCTACAACATCGACGTCACCTCCGCCACCGCGTGGATGCCCCTGGAAAACGCCGACTGGATCGCCGTCAGCCCCGCTTCGGGCACCGGAAACGGTGCCGTCACCGTCACCGCCGACGAGAATCCCACCACCGCCTCGCGCAACACCTCCATCACCATCGGCGGCCGCGCCCACCTGCTCGTTCAGGAGGGCGCCCCGCCCTTCATCACCCTCGCCCCCGTCTCGCGGACCGTCGATCACACCGCCCAGACCTTCGACATCGCCGTCACGTCGAACACCTTCTGGTCCGTCACCGAAGCCCTCGACTGGGTCTCCGTTTCGCCCGGCGGCGGCTCCGGAAACGGCACCGTCACTCTCACCATCGACGCCAATGCCTCGGCCTCGCCCCGCTCCGGATCCATCGACATCGGCGGCGAGACCTTCGCCCTCACCCAGCAGGGAGCGCCGCCCTTCACGGCCGTCCTGCCGACTTCGAAGTCCGTCGACCGCACCGCGCAGAGCTACTCCCTCAACGTCGTTTCCAACACCGCGTGGTCCGTCACCGAGTCCCTCGACTGGGTCACCCTCAGCGCCGCCTCGGGCTCCGGAAACGCCTCGCTGACCGTCACCGTCACGGAAAACACCGACTCCGCCCCGCGCCTCGGCACCGTCGACATCGGCGGCGCCAGTCACAACATCGCCCAGCAGGCCGCGCCCGCCTTCACCACCCTTTCCCCGACCGCGAAAACCGTCAGCGGCACCGCCCAGTCCTACGACATCGTCGTCGATTCCAACACCGCCTGGACCGTCACCGAATCCCTCGCCTGGGTCACCGTCGCCCCCGCCTCGGGCGACCACGGCGGCACCGTCACCGTCACCGTTTCGGAGAATCCCGCCACCTCCTCCCGCGCCGGCACGCTCACCATCGGCGGCCAGACCCACACGCTCACCCAGCAGGCCGCGCCGCCTTTCACCGCCATCGATCCCGCGTCCCGCACCGTCGACCACAGCGCCCAGTCCTTCGACGTCACCGTCGACTCGAACACCAACTGGACCGCCTCCGAGAGCCTTTCCTGGGTCACCCTTTCGCCCAAAACCGGCGCCGGCGACGGCACCGTCACCGTCACCGTTCAGGAAAATCCCGACGCCGTCCCCCGCGCCGGCAATCTCACCATCGGCGGCCAGGTCCTCGCCCTCACCCAGCTCGACGCCCCGCCCTTCACGAATCTCGATCCCGCCGACGCCGAGACCGATCGTTTCCCCCGGACCTACGAAATCGCCATCGACTCCAACACCGCCTGGACCGTCGTCGAAGCCCTCGACTGGATCGATGTCTCGCCCGCGTCCGGCACCGGCGACGGCGCGGTCACCGTCACCGTGCTGGAAAACGACGCCCTACCCGACCGGATGGGCGCTTTCACCATCGGCGGCGCCACCCACACCGTCACCCAGCACGGCATCCCGGTTTACACGAATCTCGATCCCCCCGCCCGCGCCGTCGCCGAGGGCGCCACCGTTTATCCCGTCGCGGTCGCATCGAACAGCGACTGGACCGTCACCGAGTCGCTCGACTGGGTGTCCGTCGACACCGCCGCCGGCAGCGGAGACGGCACGCTGAATCTCACCCTCGACGAAAACACCGGCCCCGACGCCCGCACCGGAGAAATCCAGATCGGCGCCAGCCTTCACACCATCACCCAGGCCGGCACCGATTCGAAAGTCATTCTCACCCCCGCCGCCGAAATTCCGCTCCCCGACGCCGATCCCATCGCCTGGGACGACGCGGCCGCCGGTTCCTACGACGGCCTGTTGCGCGACCTCGTCGACGGCCGCGCGCTGGTCGGCGCCTCGGGCAAGGTCCGCGTCTCAAAACCCAAGGCAGGCTCCGGCGTCGGCGGCGCCGTTTCCGCCAGGCTTCGCATCGACGGCCGGAGTGTCACCGTGCGCGGCGCCTTCGACCTCAACGGCGCGCTCGACCTCGACCTGCCCCAGCGCGACGGCTCCGTCGTCGAGATTGACCTCCAGCTCATGCGCACCGTCGCGAACGCCGGCGAAGTCCTCCGCGGCGCCATCCGCTGGGGCAATGTCCGCGTCGTCGCCGACCTGCCGCGCCTGCCCTACCACGCGAAGAACAATCCCGTCCCCCCCGGACTCGCCGGGCGCCACACCTTCCTCATCCCCGCCCTCGACGGCTGGGGCGACGACGAGCCCGGCGGAGACGGCTGCGGCACGGCGACCATCGCCACCTCCGGCATCGTCACCGTCGCCGGCACCCTCGGCGACGGCACCCGCTTCACCGAGAGCGCCTGCCTTTCCGCCGAGAACGAATTCTCCCTCTATCAAGAGCTGTATCGCTCCACCCCCGCCCGCGGCCGGATCGGCGGCCGCGTCGTCGTGGCCGAGACCCCCGACGTCGCCGACGGTCACGGCTTGGTTCAGTGGAAAAAATTCGCCGACACCCGCGAGATTCGTTACCCGGACGGATTCGACCGCGAAGCCTGGTTCATGCTCAGCCGCCAGACCGTCCAACCGGCCGGTTCCCCGCTGCTCGAGTCGCTGGTCCTCCAGCCCTACAACGCCTGTGTCACCTTCGCCGCCGATTCCCTGCCCGCCGAATACGCCGGCTCCGTCGCGCGAACCGTTTCCTGGCTCGCCAATGACCGCGTCGTCTATTACGGCCCCGAGTCCCTCGCCTTCACCGGCAACCGCGTCACCGGACTGGTCGGCGGCGCCTTCTTCGACCGCGCCACGAAACTGCGCCTCGCGCTGAAAACCGCCGCCTTCCAAAAGCAGCAGCTCGCCGCCGGCGCCTTCGCCTATGGCGCGGCCTCCGGCCACGTCCGCGTCTGGCCCGGCACGGGCTTCCCCTACCCCGGCGGCGAAGCCGCCGGCGCCCTGTCGCGTCCCGCCGTTCCCGGTTCCCCGGCCACCCCGCCCGGAGTCAATCCCGTCGGCGCCTTCGATCCCGCCGCCGCCGGCGTTTACTATGGAGTTTTGACCGAAACGCCCGCCTTCACCGGCGGCCTCGAAAACGTCAAGCTCACCGCCACCGGCGCCCTGTCCGGGATGCTGCGCGTCAACGGGATCGGCCACGGCTTCAAGGGCGCCTTCGACCTCGGCACCGGCCTCGCGTCCGTCACGATCCCGCGCAAGGGGCTCGATCCCGCGCAGCTCGATCTCGTCCTCGCCACCACCGCGACGGCGGACGGCTTTCAGTTTACCGGCACCCTCGCCATCGACGGCGACACGCTCGGCATCGACGCCCAGCGCCGTCCGAGCGGACTTTCGAAAACCAATCCCTCGCCCCACGCCGGGCTCTACACCCTCGTCCTCCGCGCGCCCGACGGCGCCGACGCCGCGCTGGAGCCCGCCGGGGACGGCTGCGGCTCGCTCACCGTCTCTTTCCTCGGGACCTGCAAGGCCCTGCTCATCCTGCCCGACGGCGCCAAGGCCAGCTTCGTCGGCCATGTCTCCGTCGACGACGAGTGGTCCGTGCATCGCAGTCTCTACAAAGGCGCCGCCGGCGGTTTCGTCGCCGGAAAACTCACCGCCCGCGACCTGCCCGGCGTCGGCCAGCTCGACGGCGCCCTGCGCTGGGTCAAGCCGAACGGCGCCCTGCCCGCCAACGTGTATCCCGCCGGGTTCGACCTCAGCCGCGCCGTGGTCGGATCGGCCTACGACCGGTCCCAACCCGTTTTCGACACCCTCGCCGACGATTATTTCAACGCCTGGCTGCGCCTCGTCGGGAACGGCTTCGGCGACATCGACCGCGCCCTCACCTGGACCTCCGCCAACCGCCTCCTCTATTACGGCCCGGAGAAAGTCCGCGTCACCTTCAACGCCCGCACCGGCCTGGTGAGCGGCTCCTACATCGACGCCGCCGCCGGTCTCAATCTCAAGTTCAACGCCGCCTACCTCGGCGAGCAGCAGATCGTGTCGGGTTTTTACCTCGACGGCGGCGAATCCGAGTTGGTGACGATCGAGCCGCGCCCCTGAAACGGGCCTCTCGCGGCGGTGCAACGATTCGGTCAAAAAAAACCGGCAAAAAACCGCCGCCAGCGCCGCGCCATCGCGTGAGACGCCGCGAGAGACCCCTTGCGCCCCGGGCTTTCGGACTCAACCCTATGGAGTCGGAGACTCAACCCTGTTGGGTCCCGGACCATACCCTGTTGGGTCGACCTCCGAATCCGCACCGCACTTCCACGCCCCGCCGCCCATGAACCGGTTCCCCGCCCTGCTGTCCGCCCTCGTCCTCGCCACCCCCCTCTCCGCCGGCGCCCAGGACGCCGCCGCCCCCGTCTTTCCCGATCACCTCACCTGGACGCTCGCGCAAGGCGACGAACTGCCCCGCGCCCGCGCCCCCGAATGCGGCGGCCGCGCCCTCCGCGTCACCGGCGCCGTCGAGTCCGCCCCCGGCGACGGCGTCATCGTCTCCCACGGCGGCGTCGTGCAGGGCTGGGCCGTCACCATCCAGGACGGCAAGCTCACCGGCTACGTCCGGAGCGACTCGGCGCTCCACCGCGTCCAGGCCGCCGCGCCCGTCCCCGCCAGCGGTTTCCGCTTTCGCTTCGACATCGGCGCGGACGGCGCCCTGAAACTGTTCCTCAACGACGACGAGGCCGCCGCCGGCAAGATGCCCGGTCCGCTCGCCGACACGCCGGGCGATCCGCTCATCGTCGGCGCCGACTCCGCCGCGCCAGTCGGCGAATACCGGAGCCCCTTCCGGTTTCCCGGCATCATCACCCAGGTCGTCGTCAAAGTCGCCGAGGCGCCGAACGACGGCCTGGCCTACGGCGAGCTGAAGACCCGCTGGACTTCCCAGGTCGATCGAAAACTCCCGCGTCCCGAATATCCCCGCCCGCAACTGGTTCGCCGCGACAACTGGACCAATCTCAACGGCCCGTGGGAGTACGCCATCGTCCCCCGCGGCGCCGCCAAACCGGAGAAATGGGAGAGCGACACCCTGCTCGTGCCCTTCCCCGTCGAGTCCCAGCTCTCCGGCGTCCAGCGCACCGTCGGCCGCGAACAGGCGCTCTGGTACCGCCGGAAATTCTCCCCGCCGTCGTCGTCGTCGGGGGAAAACGGCCGCGTCCTGCTGCACTTCGGCGCGGTGGACTGGGAAGCGACCGTTTTCGTCAATGGCCAGAAAGTCGGCGGGCACCGCGGCGGCTACGACCCCTTCACCTTCGACATCACCGGGGCCGTGAAACCCGGCGACGCGAACGAACTCGTCGTCCGTGTCTGGGACCCCACCGACACGGAGTCGCACCCGCGCGGCAAGCAGGTCTCCGAGCCGAAGGGCATCTGGTACACCGCCGTCACCGGCATCTGGCAGACGGTCTGGCTCGAGGCCGTGCCCGCCCGGCGCGTCGAGCGCCTCGTCCCCGTGCCCGATCTCGACACCGACACCCTGAAACTCGCCGTCGAAGTCGCGGGCGACGGCGGTGACGACTCGGTGACGGCCGTCGCGCTCGACGGCGACCGCGAGGTGGCGCGCGCCACCGGCAAGGCGGGCGGGACGCTTTCCCTCTCCCTGCCGGACGCGAAACGCTGGTCGCCCGATTCGCCGCATCTCTACGGCCTGCGGGTCGAGCTGGGCTCCGGCGACCGCGTGGAGAGCACCTTCGGCATGCGACAGATCGCCCTCGCGAAGGACGACAAGGGCGTGACGCGGCTTTTTCTCAATGGCGAAGCGCTCTTTCACTACGGTCCGCTCGACCAGGGCTGGTGGCCCGACGGGCTCTACACCGCGCCGACCGAGGAGGCTATGATCCACGATCTCCGGGTGACGAAAGACCTCGGCTTCAACACCGTGCGCAAGCATGTCAAAGTCGAGCCCGCCACCTGGTACGCCGCCTGCGACCGGCTCGGCCTGCTCGTCTGGCAGGACATGCCGACCGGTTTTCGCCATCCCACCACCGAGGAGCGCATCCAGCCCGAGGACGCCGAGGATTGGACACGCCCCGCCGAATCGGTCGCCCAGTGGGAACGCGAACTCGAGGCCATGATGCGCCTCACCCACCCCTTCCCCAGTGTCGTCATCTACGTCCCGCACAACGAGGGCTGGGGCCAGTTCGACACCAATCGCATCGCCGAAAAGATCAAAGCCCTCGACCCGACCCGCCTCGTCAACGAAGTCAGCGGCTGGACCGACCGCGGCGGCGGCGATCTCATCGACGCCCACCTCTATCCCGGCCCCGGCATGGAGCCGCCGGAGCAGAACCCCGGCCGCGCCGTCGTGCTCGGAGAGTTCGGCGGGCTCGGTCTCCCCCTCGAAAAAAATCTCTGGTGGAGGGAGAAACGCAACTGGGGCTACCGCACCTACCAGAGCCACGACGAACTGCTCGCCAACTACCGGCGCGTCCTCGAGGACCTCCGCCCGCTCGTTTATCGGGGCCTCTCCGCCGCCATCTACACCCAGACCACCGACGTCGAGGGCGAGGTCAACGGACTCATGACCTACGACCGCGCCGAGGTGAAACTGCCCGCCGCCGCCGTGCGCCCCCTGCACGAGGCCCTTTACCGCACCGATCCCAACCAGTCCGTCACGCCGCTCGCGCCGGACTCCGAAGTCGAGGGACAGTCCTGGCGTTTCACCGAGACCGAGCCGGAGGATGGCAACGCGTGGACGAAGCCCGGCTTCGACGACAGCGCCTGGACCAGCGCCCTGCTGCCCATCGCCAGCGGCCTGCCGGAGTCCGAGATCGATCCCCGCACCGGCTGGGGCGAGTCGGCCAATCGCTATTGGCTGCGGAAGACCTTCACCCTCGACGCGGTTCCCGACGGCGGCATCGCGCTGAAACTCTACGCCGGGGCGAAACTGCGCGTCTTTCTCAACGGCCGCGACGTCCTCGAAGCCGAGCGCCAGCCCCAGCACCACTACCGGCACACGATCCTGAAGGACGCCGCCGGCGCCCTGCGCGCGGGGGAAAACGTGCTCGCCGTGCTGGCCGAGCGCGGCGCGGGACCGGCCGCCGGCTTCGACGCCGGGCTCTACGCCTTTCCCCACCTTCCCGTCCCGGAAAATGCCGGCGCCAACGCCGACGCCCGTCCCAATATCCTCTTCATCTTCATCGACGACATGGGCTACGGCGACCTGTCCGTGACCGGCAACACCCATGTCCGGACCCCGAACATGGACCGCCTCGCCGCCGAGGGCATGACGCTGACCCAGTTTCACGTCGCCTCCCCCATCTGCTCGCCCTCGCGCGTGGCCATCACCACCGGCCAGTACCCGTCCCGCTCGCGCGTCAATTCCTACCTCAACAACCGCGCCCGCAACCACGAGCGCCACATGGCCGACTTCCTCGACCCGGCGCGGCCCGCCATCGCCCGGGCCTTCCAGGGGGCCGGTTACGCCACCGCCCACTTCGGGAAATGGCACATGGGCGGCGGCCGCGACGTCGGCGAGGCCCCCCTGCCCCAGGCCTACGGCTTCGACGAGGCGATCGTCTCCTTCGAGGGCCTCGGCGACCGCGTCCTCCCGCCGGGCGGCCTTTCCGCCGCCAGCGAAAAACTCGGGCGCGGCGAGATCCGCCACGTCGCCAAGCACGAGCAGACCCCCATCTACGTGGACCGGTCGATCGACTTTCTGAAGCGCCGCCGGCACGAGGGACGCCCCTTTTACCTGCATCTCTGGCTCAACGACGTGCACGACGGCCACAACCCGAGCCCGGAGCAACTGGCGAAATGGGAGGGCGCCTCCGAAAATCCCAACGAGGTGAGATTCTTCGCCGTCCTCGACGCCATGGACCGCGACCTGGGCCGCCTGCTCGATTTCCTCGACACCTCGGGCCTCGCCGACAACACCGTCGTTTTCCTGACCAGCGACAACGGCCCCACCGCCTGGCCCCGCTACTACGAGGACGGTCATCCGCCCGCCGGAAGCACCTTCGGCGACCGCGGCCGCAAGTGGAGCCTCTACCAGGGCGGCATCCACATGCCCACCTTCGTCCGCTGGCCCGGTCACATCCCCGCCGGCGCCGAAAACGCCAGCGTCAGCGGCGCCGTCGATCTGTTTCCCACCTTCTGCGCCCTCGCCGGCGTCGAGGCGCCCGCCGCCGCCCGCGCCGGCTTCGATGGCGAGGATCTCTCCGCCGTCCTGCTCGAAAACCGCGTCCGCGACCGCGCGCGCCCGCTTTTCTGGGAATACGGACGCGACGCCACCTACCTGCGGCCCGGGCTCGAGTCCGACCAAAGCCCCTCGCTGGCGATGCGCGACGGCGACTGGAAAGTCCTCGTCAACGCCGACGGCACCGCGCTGGAACTCTACGACCTCGCCGAGGACCCCCGCGAGGCCTCCAACCTCAACGGCCGCTCCGCCGCCACCTCCGAGCGCGCCGTCCAGATGGCCCGCCGCCTCCTCGCCTGGTGGCGCGAGCTGCCCTGACCGACCGCCTGACCGACCGACTGCCCTCCCTCTTTCTCCCTCCCCCATGCCGGACGACACCGTTTTTCGCGACGCGCTGCGGAATCTCGACCGCGCCTTCCAGTACGCGGACATCCATCCCGAGGCCATCGAGCGGCTCAAGCACCCCAAACTGAGCATCGAAGTCACCATCCCCGTGCGGATGGACGACGGCCAGATGCGCATCTTTCGCGGTTACCGCGTCCGCCACGACGACACCCGCGGCCCCGGCAAGGGCGGCATCCGGTTTCACCCCGAGGTCGATCTCTCCGAGGTGAAGGCCCTCGCCTTCTGGATGACCTGCAAGTGCGCCGTCATGAACCTGCCCTTCGGCGGCGCCAAGGGCGGTGTCGTCGTCAATCCCAAGGAACTCTCCCCCCTCGAACTCGAGCGCCTCTCCCGCGGCTTCATCCAGCGCGTCGCCGACTTCATCGGCCCCGAGACCGACGTTCCCGCCCCCGACATTTACACCAATTCCATGATCATGGGCTGGATGGCCGACGAGTATTCGAAGATCCGCCGCCAGTTCACCCCCGCCGTCATCACCGGCAAACCCATCCCCCTCGGCGGCAGCCTCGGCCGCGAGGACGCCACCGGGCGCGGCGCCTATTACTGCCTCAAAGAGCACGAAAAACAGCGCGGCTGGCATCCCCAGGACGTCACCGTCGCCATCCAGGGCTTCGGCAACGCCGGCCAGGCCATCGCCCGCCTCCTCGACGCCGACGGGTACAATCTCGTCGCCGTCTCCGACTCCTCCGGCGGCGTTTACCGAAAGGAGGGCTTCCACGTTCCCAGCCTCATCCAGGCCAAAAACGAGCGGAAAAAACTCGAGTCCGTCTATTGCCGCGACGGCCTCTGCGAGGTCATCGAGTCCGAGACCCTGACCAACGAAGAACTCCTCGAACTCGACGTCGATATCCTCGTCCCCGCCGCCCTCGGAAACGTCATCACCGCCGAAAACGCCGCCCGCGTCCGCGCCGCCACCCTCGTCGAGGTCGCCAACGGCCCCGTGACCCCCGAGGCCGACGCCATCCTCCACGAAAAGGGCGTCTTCGTCATTCCCGACATCCTCGCCAACGCCGGCGGCGTGACCGTGAGCTACTTCGAGTGGGTGCAGAACCGCACCGGCCTCTACTGGACCGAGGCCGAAGTCCACGACCGCCTCCGCGAGCGCGTCGAGCGCGAGTACTGGAAGATCGACGAACTCGCCCAGCGCCACGCCATCGACCGCCGCGCCGCCGCCTACGTCCACGCCCTCTCCCGCATCGGCAAAGCCCTCACCGCCCAGGGCACCGAGGAATACTTTCGCAACGGAAAGCGCTGACCCACCCACCCGCCGACCCCGCCGTGAGCCTGCACCAACGCCTCTTTCGCTGGGTCCTCGCCCTCGGCGCGGCCTGGCTGGCCTGGCAATCCGCCGAGCGTCTGGGGGCCGAGTTCCTGCCCGATCCCGACGCCGCCGGGGAAGAGACCGCCCCTCCCCCGGGCTCCCCGTTTGGAACCCTCTTTCACGTCGCCCGCTTCGTCGTCCTGCTCCTCGTGGCCGCCGTCCTCGTCGCGCCCGACGTCATCGCCCTGCTCTCCGCCCCCGTCCGCGCACTCGTCGATGCCATCTACTTTCCCCGTCACCACGGCGGCAAGCCCCCCCTCAGCTACCAGCTCGCCGATTTCTACGGAAAGGAGGAGCGCCACACCGACGCCCTCGAAGCCTACGAGGAAATCCTGCGCCACTATCCCGACGAACCCCGCGCCTACCGCGGCGCCCTGGAACTCCTGGTCACCGTCTTCGGCGAGAAAGACCGCGCCCGGCGCCTTTACCAAAAGGCCCGCCGCCGTCTCCGCCACCGCGTCCCCCCCGCCGAATGGGCCGAACTCGAAGCCCTCTGGACCCGCCTCCGCAACGAGCACGGGATCCGGTGAAAGAAGGCAGCCAAAACGCGAAATCGACCCGGACGCCGCCGCGCCGGTCGCGCTTCGAGACACCCACGCGAAAAAACCGCCCTTCCGGGTTGTCGAGGCCGCCTCGGCACCGTATAGCCGCTTCCGCGAGGGAAATTACAAACCGGCGGATACCTATCTCCTCCCAACTCCCGCGCTACCCACCACCGAAAATGGCCGTCGTCGTTGTTTCTCGTACCAAGTCCCGCGCACGCCGGGAGGTCCGGACGCGATGCCCCCCGGACCCGCCACCGCGACGGGCAAGGGTTGCCGAGAGGGGGAAGGGTTGCCGAGAGGGGGAAGAGAACGTTTTAATCGATTTCATCCTTCTTGCCATATCATTTCGATTCGCCTAAGAAATGCCAAAGGACATTTTTTAAACCCCGAATGCCGGAGAAAACCCCAGTACTCAACAATCCCTACACTGAACCGAACTTCCACTATTGGACAAGTCCGGCTGGGGAATTGGATTATGATCGACTACGCAAAGGCCGCCGCCCTTTTGTTCCGGACGTCCGAACAGTTCCACTTGAATTCGGTGATCAGGGCGAAATCCTTTCGCTTCAGGAGGTTAATGACGAATGGAAGACCCATCTCATCAACCTCACCCGACAGGAAGTGGGGCGCTGGCGGGATTCGCGCTACCCTCAAACCACCCGAATCACAAGGGAATTGCTTCAGTTCTGGTTTCTAAACGAGGACCGCGATCCCACACAGTCACTCTTTTTCGCCCAGCGCGAAGCCATTGAAACGGCCATCTGGTTGAACGAAGTCGCCGAAAAGAGCAATCCCGGCTCCCACATCCTCCGGATGCTGGAGGCCGCGCAAAACACCGTCTCCCCGAATTTATCCGATCGTTTGCCCCGGATCTGTTTCAAGATGGCGACCGGGTCCGGAAAAACCGTCGTGATGGCGGCGCTGATTCTCTACCATTTCTTCAACCGCCAGGAATATGGAAACGACGTCCGTTTTGCGGATCATTTCCTGATCGTCGCCCCGGGGATCACCATTCGTGACCGGCTTGGAGTCCTCCATGTCGATCCGAGAGGCGGTCACGATGCGACCGATTATTACACCGAGCGGCATTTGGTTCCCCGCACTCCGGAGAGTTGGCGCCGCCTCCTCGGCCAGTTGAATCGCCACATCGTCATTACCAATTTCCATGCCTTCGAACCCAAGACGCTGAAAGGAAACAAGCGATCCCCCTTGGATGGCAAAATTGGTACCGAAGGGACGAAACAGATCGCCCTCGAAGACACCGGCAGCGTTATCGCGAGACTCCTTGGTCAATTCCGGCCCGGATCGCGAATCCTGATTCTTAATGACGAAGCCCATCACTGCTATTTGCCATTGCCGGACAAGCGGAAAGCCGAAGGCGAGAATACGAAGGACGAAAACGCCCGCGCCGCCGTGTGGTATTCCGGAGTCCGTGGCGTCGCTCAACGGTTCAAGGTGCGTGCCGTTTACGACCTCAGCGCGACCCCTTACTACCTCACCGGTTCCGGGCAAATTCCGTACAGTCTCTTTCCTTGGATCGTCTCCGACTTCGGCTTGATCGAGGCCATCGAGTGCGGACTCGTGAAAATCCCTTTTCTTCCGACCTGGGATGACACCCAGGAGTTGGAGATGCCGGTTTTGAGGGATCTTTACAATCACATCCCGAGCGAGGAGCTTCCCAAAGCCGGGCAGAAAACCCGGCGATCCCGCGCACGAAAGAAGGGCGAGACTTTCAAGGAAGCTCCCCCCAAGCTTCCCCATTTGCTCAGTCTGGCACTGAAAAAATTCTACGAGCACTACGAGGAGGACTTCAACGAGCGCCGTTATTCCCTGGGGGAAACGGGCGATGCCCAGCTCGAACTGTCCGACGCTCCCCCGGTCTTCATCGTGGTGTGCAACAACACCTCCGTTTCCAAGGAAGTTTACAAACACCTCGGCGGGTATATTGCCGAAGAAGGTGAAGACGGCGCCCCTTCTCGCGCCGTTCCCGGCCTGTTCGAACTGTTCTCAAACTTCGACCACGACGGCCGAGCCTACGACCGGCCCAGGACCATCCTGATCGATAGCGACGCTCTGGAGCATGGTGACATCGTCGATGATGAGTTCCGACGCGTCTTCGCTCCCGAAATCGAACAGTTCAAACGCGACTACGCCCGCATCCATGGCCAGGGCTCCGCGGAAAGCCTGACGGATGCGCAATTGTTGCGTGAAGTGGTCAACACCGTCGGCCAGCGGGGCAAACTCGGAGCCGGCGTTCGGTGCATCGTGTCGGTTTCCATGCTGACGGAAGGCTGGGATGCCAACACCGTGACCCATATCGTCGGCGTTCGCGCCTTCGGTTCCCAATTGCTCTGTGAGCAGGTCGCGGGCCGCGCCCTCCGCCGGCGCAGCTACTTTCTCGCTCCCTACGATTCGGAAACCGGCGAGCAACTTCCTCAGAATACCCGGCGAACCAAGGATGTCGTGTGGAAGTTTCCGCCCGAGTACGCCCACATCATCGGGGTCCCCTTCAAACTCTTCAAAGGCGGGAAAACGACCACGCCGCCGCCGGTGGAGATGACTCGGGTCTTTCCCATCCGGGATCGTGCCGAGACCTGCGAAATCAGCTTCCCGAATATCGAAGGCTACCGCGTCGAATACCCGGAGGGACCGCTCACCTGGGACTTTTCCAAGCTGCCCGATTACACCATCGATGGCTCCACCCTGCCGACCAAGACAATCCTGAGTTCCGTTGGCGGTGGCAAGGAAGCGATTAGCATTGAAAGCGTTCTCTCCCTGCGGGATCAGGAAATCGTTTACCGGATCGCCAAGGACCTGCTCCGTGATCACTTTCCCGAAAAGACCGGCACTGAAGGGCTCCAATTAAATCGATTCCACGAAGTGCGGAAGATTGTGGCGGAATGGTACGGGACGAAAGTTCGCGTTCTGGGAAAGGGAACGGAATGGAAGAAGCTGCTCTACTTCCGAAATCCCAAGGAAATGGTCGCTCACGTCGCCCGGGGAATCGGCGCAGGGAGGGAGGAAGCAACCCGCATCCGGCCCATCCTCAATCACTACAATCCGACGAGTTGCACCTGCTTTGTCCGGGGGCAGACCACCAAGGAAACCTACGAAACCCGCCACAGCCACGTCAACGTCGTCGTCATCGACAGCGGGTGGGAGGGCAAACTCGCCAAGACGCTCGATGATCTGGCGGAGGAGGGCCTGATCGTTTCGTGGGTTAAGAATTCCTTCCTCAATTTCCGCATCCCCTACACCGCCAATGACGGGCGCGACCGGGATTATTATCCCGACTTCATTGTTCACGCCCGCCTCGCCGGCGGTTTCGAGATCTGTCTCATTCTCGAAGTTTCCGGTTTCCGTTCCGACAAGACCGCCAAAAAATGGGCCGTGGAACATCGATGGCTCCCGTCGGCCAATGCAGTGCATCGCCGCCTCGAATTGTTGCCCTGGGACTTCATGGAACTGGCGTCCGAGGTTGAAATCGCCGATGCCCGAAAGTTGGTCCTCGAGCGTCTGCAGGAAATCGGCGCGCAACGCGTTCCGCGCGGTTTCGGGGCTTGGAAACACAAGAATATTGACGGCCTCGAATATCAAAGAGCCATCCGCGAGGAATGGGACGCGCCCGCATCGAACTGATGAAAGCGGTCTTCGATACCAATATCCTGATTGACGCGTTGAATGGCATCGCTGATGCCGCCGCAACGTGGGCATCGATCACCGACCGCGTCATCAGCCGGATCACTTGGCTCGAAGTTCTCGCCGGAGCCGATCCCGGCCCTGAAGAAGATGATGCCCGCGACCTCTTAAGCCAGTTTCGGCTTGTCGAGCTGAATGGTGACTTGGCCGAAAGAGTCCTTGCCCTTCGGCGGAGTCATCCCCGCCGGATCAAACTTCCCGACGCCATCGTCTATGCGACCGCCAAGGCGGAAGCCTGCCCCTTGATTACCCGGAACAGCCGCGATTTCGAGAGAGGCGACGGCGACGTTGAGACCCCCTACACGCTTCCTTCATCGCCGGCATCGCCGAACCCAAATCCCTGATTGAATTCATCCGCCATGGCCGCTCCCAAAAAGCCCGTCAAAGCCTACAAGCACAAGGACGCCACCCGCGCCCACATTCCCTCCGGCGAGGAAGCGGGCTACGAGGCGGGTTCCGACAAGGTCGCCGGCGGTCCCGAGCAGGTTCGCTTGCCGCTGAATCCCGTCCTCACCCGCGGGCAGGATCCCGAGCTGTTCTGGATGCACAAGTACGCCACCGACGAGCGCCTCGCCGGCCTGCTTGGCGAACTGGAAAGCGCCATCAAGGCCGGCAGTCACGACGAGGCCCGGCTCCTCCTGGAGCGCACCCGCGAGACCATCCAGCAGCGCTACACGCTGAGGGATGACGACTCCCGCGCCATCGACATCCGTTCCCTCTATCGCCACGAGCATGTTTCCCCCGAGACGCTCATTCGGTCCCTCCATCGGATCGTCGAGGCCATGCCGGAGGCGAAAGATGCCGGTGACGCCGAGCAACCCGACCTCTTCGCCCCGGCGGAACTCTTTGGCAACGCCATCGCCCATGAGGAACTGGACAAGGTTTCCGATTACTACACCCACAGCGACGGCTGGACCAACCGCCTCATCCAGGGCGATTCCCACCTCGTCATGACTTCCCTCCTGGAGCGGGAGGGCATGGCCGGTCAGGTGCAGTGCATCTACATCGATCCGCCCTATGGGATCAAGTACGGGTCGAACTGGCAGATGCGACTGAACAACCGCACCGTCACCGATGGGAAGGACGAGGACATCTCCGGCGAGCCCGAACAGATCAAGGCCTTCCGCGACACCTGGGAACTCGGCATCCACTCCTACCTCGGCTACCTCCGCGACCGCCTTCTCGTCGCCCGCGCGCTGCTCCACGAGTCGGGCTCCTGTTTCGTCCAGATCTCGGATGAAAACGTCCACCTCGTCCGGTGTTTGATGGATGAGGTGTTTGGGAGTGAATGCTTCTATGCAGAATTTTTAGTGAAGAAGAAGGGTTCCCAGAAAGCAGAGTACATTGAAGCGGTGAACGATTACGTTATTTGGTATGGTCGATCCCCAAAGGATTCAAAGTTAACAAAGTTTAAGGCATTGTTCGAACGAGTGGCTTTGGATTCTGAAACCCTTACGGAATACAAGTATGCGGAACTTCCAGATGGAACAATGTTTGACGTTGCAAATGCGAAAAGTCCGGATGGTGACGTTTTTGATTATCGACTTAGCCCGCGAAGACTTTTTCTCGATTTTCCCAAAGTCCGAATCTTTCGAGCAAATCCACTCACAAGTGGCGGAGTCAGAAAAAACCAAAGTCTGCCATTCGTTTTTCATGGCCAGACTTTCAACCCGGGATCGGGAAACTGTTGGAAAACGACTGTTCAGACCGATGACGGATCGAAACCAGGTATGACCGTTTTGGCCGAACAGAAACGGCTAATCGCCGGGGACAAACAACTTCGCTTTAAGAGTTATCACGACGATTTCGGATATCAGAGGGCGAGCAATTGGTGGGATGGCCTTGGTGGGGCAAGCAACCCAGTGTACGTCGTTCAAACGAACGTTGAAATTGTCAAACGCTGTGTCCTCATGACCACCGACCCGGGGGATCTCATCCTCGACCCGACCTGTGGTTCCGGCACCACCGCCTACGTTGCCGAGCAGTGGGGCCGCCGCTGGATCACGATCGACACCTCGCGCATCGCCCTGAACATCGCCAAAACCCGGCTGATGACGGCGAACTTTCCCTACTACGAGCTTTACGACCAGGACCACTGCGACCTCCGGCTCGGTTTCCAGTACAAGAAAGTCCCCCACATCACCCTCGGCAGCATCGCGAACAACGAACCGCCCGCCGAGGAAACCCTCTACGACCAGCCGAAGGTGGACCGGAAACGCCTCCGCGTCGCCGGACCCTTCACCGTCGAAACGCTCCAAAGCTACGAACCCGTCTCCCCCGAGGAACTCGCCCGGCAGCGGGAAAGCGACAGCGAACTCGCCAATTTCGAGGACCTCATCTTCGAGCATCTGCGCAGCGCCGGGGTGAAGACTGGCGACAAGCGGGAGAACGCCGTCTTCACCCGCATCGACCGCCTCAGCCATGCCTCCCTCCACGCCGAGGGCTGGTATCCGGCCGCCGAAGGCGAGAAGAAGGCCTACCTCCACATCGGTCCCAAGTTCGGCACCGTGAGCAAGCAGGCCGTGACCGAGGCGATCAAAGCCTGCCGCGACCGTCGCGACGCCGACTGGCTGCTCATTCTCGGCTTCGCCTTCGAGAGCGGCCTGTTGGAGACCACAAAGAACTTCGGAAGCTTCCAGGTCAGCCTCGTCCGCATGCACGACGACCTGATGCAGCAGGGTCTGCTGAAGAAGGACAAGAAGGCCGCCAGCTTCGTCACCATCGGCGAACCCGACATCCGCCTCCATCGCGACGAAAAGGCCGGCACCGCCACTGTAGAGATCGCCGGTCTGGACATCTACGATCCCATCCAGGACGTGGTGAACAGCCGCGATGTCCACGATATCAACTACTGGATGCTCGACGACGACTACGACGGTTCGAACTTCGTGGTGCGCCAGGTCTTCTTCTGCGGCGGCGACAAGGACGAGTTCAAAGCCTGGCAAAAGGGACTGACCAAACTCGCCGCCGCAAAGACCCGAAAGAAGGCGGAGCAAACCCTGAAAATCGAAATCGACGAAGAAGCCTTCGAAAGCCTTTACGGCCACATCAGCCGGCCCTTCGCGATCAAGCCCGGCGGAAAGGTCGCTGTCCGCGTCATTAGCCAGTTCGGCGAAGAAACGACCAAGATTCTCGAACTCGAGTGAGAGGCGTTCGGAAGTGCGGAGGCAATTCAAGCGTCATCGCCGGACGGTGAATTGAACTCCCAGGAAACGATTCAACCCTGTTTGCCCGAGAATCCAACAGGGTCAGGTCGGGGACTCAACAGGGTTGGGTCGGGATGCGGCCGGATTGTGTCGGAAAAGCCTTCTTCCGCCCTAAATCGCTGGTTTCCAGCGCCATTCTCCTCTTCTGGGCCCGGTCCGGCGGTTTTGAATTTTGCGAAAACGATGTAGGAAACGGGAAATCCCATGTCGGATGCGACGTTTCCGACATGGGAAACGTCGCCCGCAACATCGGATGCGATGGATTCCACATCGGGAACGGCGTCCGAAACATAGGACGCGGCGTTTCCAACATGGGAATTGGTGCCCGCAACATCGGGCGCGGGGAATTCCGCATCGGGAACGGCGCCTGAAACATCGGACGCATCGTTTCCGACATGGGAAATGGCGTCCGCAACATCGGGCGCGGGGGATTCCGCATGGGGAACACTGTCCGACAGATGTCCGGCGGCGTTTCCGACATCGGGGGTGACGCGGGACAGGGGGAGGATGCCGGGTGAAACCAGGGGTTTTCCACCGGAGACATGGGAAAGCCCGTGTTTCATGAATGGAACGGGACGGGCAACACGGGGGACGGCGCGGCCTACTGTTCGCGCGGCGCGGGCGGGATTGAAACCGGCGGGGGCAACGAAGGACGCGCCGCGGGAAACAGGGGGATCGCGACGCGCCACCCGACAAGCGAAGCCGGAAAGGTGTCGGGTCAGGCGGGAAACGAAGTTTTTCCACATTTTTGCAAGATCGGCTTCGGCCGTTTCGTATCAATCATCGAACGCGGGAGCATCTTCCAGCCCGGAACTCACAGGATCATGGCCAACTACGACAGCGGAACCCTCTATGACAGTGGCGCTCCGTATGACGCGGCGGCCGGTCCGGTGCTCCCCCAAACTCCGAAAAAGAACATGTCGAAAGTAAAACTGAACCTGAAAGCGAAGGGCGACGACGCCTTCAAGAGCTTCTGCGAAAACCATGTGGCGCAGATCACCGGGAACGCGAACTTCGCGGCTCCCATCCCGGACGCGGCGGCCTATGACGGCCGGCTGTCCGAGTTTTCCACCAAGCTCGCGGCCTTCCGCGACCTGGAGGACGCGGTGGCGCAGGCGCGCATCGAAAAGGACGCCGCGCGCGCGGCGCTGGAACTGGCGACGACGGGTCGCGGCAACTACGTGGAAACGGCGGCCGACGGCGACGCGGCGAAGATCGTGAGCGCGGGCTTCGAGGTGAAGGGCCAGGCGGCCCCGATCGGCGAATTGCCGGCGCCCATCGATGTGCTCGCGAAGATGGGCGCGCAGGCGGGACAGATCGTGATCACGTGGAGGCGCCTCCGCGGCGCGAACAGCTACCTGGTGGAATGCCGGGAGCACGAGGTGGCCGGCTCGCCCTGGGAACAGGTGAAGGTGGTGACGGCGGCGCGGCTGAAGGTGGACAACCTGACGGCGGGCACGATCTACGCCTTCCGGGTGCGGGCGGTCGGCGCGGCGGGCGAAAGCCCGTGGAGCGACGAGACGGTGAAGATGGCGCCGTGAACGGCGGCGCGCCTTTGGCGCAAGGTAGCAAGGTGGGAAGGTGGGAAGGTGGGAAGGTGAAAAGTCAGACGGAAAGCCAAGTTCCTTTCCCCCTTCCCGCCCCCTGCTGCCCCCTTCCCGCCCCAAGCCCCAACCTTTCACTTTCCCACTTTTTACCCAAACCCACTTCTTACCCAAAAAGACGATGCCCTACGATCCCAACTATCCTCCCGCGAACGCCGAGATCGAGTCGGCGCCGTTGCGGGCGCAGTTTCAGGCTTTGCACGATGAAATCACGGCCATCCCCCAGGGCGATCCCGGTCCGGAAGGGCCGGCGGGCGAACAGGGGCCTCCGGGTCCCCCGGGAGCGGATGGCCTGCCGGGATCGGAGGGGCCGATGGGAACGGAGGGTCCCATGGGTGAGGTCAGCCAGCAGACGCTGGACGACGCCATCGCGGGCACGGCGCAAAATCCGCTGGGCGTGGCGTCGCTGGCGATGATCGCGGACTTCGACTACAACCCGACGCAGTTGCAGCAGATCATCGACAAGCTGGACGAATTGCTCGGGGCCTTGCAGCGGTGAACGACCGACATGGCGGCTCGGGAACGATAAGGAATCGCCGATTTGCGCCGATCTTCGCCGATGTTTGGGAACCGCGAGGGAACGCAAGGGAGGCGATGTTTTTTGGGTGAAACGTTTCGAGGGAAGGAGGGGCGGTTTGCCATCGATGGCGGTCGAGAATGGGGCTCTGTCGGCGGGGGCTCCAGGCATGGGCTCCGGGCATGGGCTCCGGGCATGGGCTCCGGGCATGGGCTCCGGGCATGGGCTCCGTCGGCGGGGGCTCCGTCGGCGGTATCATATCGCCGCTCCCTGAAATCCACCGCCGAACCCCGCCCGATCGCGCCCGGGCAGGAACTGTGACTGTGGGGATGGCTCGAACCCGAGGCGCACGAACTCGATGAAATCGCCGCGCTCGACGAAACTCCAACCGAGTCTCCAACCTTCGTGAAGGCGGGACAGACCGGCGCCTGCCGCTTCCGGCCTTCCAATCTTCGATCCTCAACGGGTTTGGCGAAACGCCCATCGAATCCGCCCGAAAACCAGGCGGCAACGTGTGAAATCCAGGTTCGGCGGTTCGTTTTCATTACTTCGGTCTTCCCCGGTCAATATATGCATACCCAAGAATTTAAACCCACTTTGGACCCCTTCCAAAAACATAAATATCAAGCCTCCACGCGGGATAATAGAAATAGAAAAGAAATCGATTAATCAGCCTCAAATTCGAATACCGCACCATCACCACAGCCGAAACCGGAACAAAATAATAACTTATCGGTTCCACCTCCTCCATTTGAAGGGTTCTCAATGATGCTCGAGTAACCAAAAGGAAAATTGAGAAATAAGCAATGAATATGAAAGAGAATAACTTTTTAGCAGATTTCATATCAATGGTTCTATTCGCAGATAAAATATAAATTGAAACAAGAACCAACAATTAGAACCGCCCGAAAGTGGTTATCTTTATCATTCGGCACCTTATTTATTCGAATTCAATAGGCGCTCGATTAAGAATTCGACGCTTCCCAGCTCAAGTCATCGACTGTCAGCTTCATCCTGGAAAGAACATTTGATAAAATCAAATCCCACGAACGCTCGAAGTCGGAATCGTCAATATAAACGCGATCTCCGCCCTCGTTGACGGCCGCCCTCATGAACGCTTGGTATTTCATATCATGTGGGAAAAATATCTGTTCACCAGGAGGCGTCATTGGCGGATTTTCTAAAATGGCGTGAAGCACCCCTAGAACTGATCTATTTTTGGAATCGAACTCGCTAACGGCAATCAAGAGGAAAACCAATTCGCGGGCCATGGTTTTCGAGACATCGCCTACTCCAAAATCATTTTCAAAATCCATAAGTGATCGATAGGTCGTTTGCAATTCCGTTTCGCAAATCTTTCGATCAAAGCGCAGATGGCAATGGTTGACTAAAGCATGAGTGGTTTCCGATTCGCAATAGAACTCAACTGTATCCGAACGATTGCCATAGACATATTTCGGACATATAACGCTTGTAGGCTGGTATTGGGTTGGTTTGTTGCAACAAGCAAAAACCAAAGAGCCGAAGATTATCGGAAAGAATAGAGAAGATGTTTTTTTCATTGGCAATCACCTTTCGTTTTGAGCTGATTATTCAAAGAGTCGCGAAGGCGTTCTTCGTTGTTGATTAGATATTGGACCACCGGAATATGCCAGTCGGCTGTGCCGTGAAAGACCCAATTTCGGTTTGGACCGTCTTGGGAAGCACTGTCAGTCTTGTGTTGTGGATTGAGAATGTTTTTTAGATAGTTTGTCTGATAAATGCGCCAGAACTCAAAAATTTTCCCAACATCGGCGATTCGAGCCTTCTCCGCCGCGTCACGACTCGTGAATCCGCTGGTCTGATAACTTTGCAAATAGTCAATTCGCGGATCGATGAGATACTCAGCCGTCGTGACGCCGGAAAGCATCGGACGTCCCCCGGCCATTCGCCGGAGCCCGGGTTTTCGGCCGGTTCTCCTTCGCGATCGGTTTGATGGACGGAATGGGGCGGGATCCTCGATCGCGGCGGGGTCTTGCGGCGGCACGACCGGGACCTTCGCCCTCGTCGATCTTCGCCACGCCTCGGTCCGCCCCGCCAATCGATCACCACCGAATCGTGCGTCTCCGGTTTCGAATCGTTCTTCCGACCAAAGGCAACGCCCACGGGCAGGATGCCCGTGCCACACTCTCCGCATCTGCGATAGGGCAGCCTGAGGAGGCCTCCCGCGTCGTCGGATCGTTCTTTCTCCATTTCGCGCCTCCGGTTGTAAGCGGAGTATATGCCCCCCCTTTTTGACGGGGCGCGTCACGCCGCGTAACGGGCGCTTTCGGGGCGGCGGGCGTTGGCGACGCGGGCCGGGGTGAGCGAGGCGATGATCTCCGGATCGTTGACTCCGGGCAGCACGGTGAGCAGTTCCTTGAGGTAACGCTCCACCGGCAGGCCTTGGGCTTTGCAGTTCTCCACCAACGTGTAGATCGCCGCCGCGTGGTGGCCGGCGCCCTCGGCTCCAAAAAACAGCCAGTTCTTCATCCCCAGCTTTATCGGGCGCATCCCGTTTTCGACCAGGTTGTTGTCGATTTCGAATCGGCCGTCCTCCAGGTAACGCTCGAACTTTTCCCAATGCCGCGCCGCGTAAGCCAACGCCTTGCCCGTCGCGCTGGCTGGGCGATGTTTGGGCAGCAGCACCCGCAGCACCCTGCCGATGCGACGCGCCAACGGCGCGCTCCGCCACGCCCGCTCACTCTCGCGCAGGGCGGGGCCGGCTTTCCGCTCCCGCAGGTCGGCCTCGATCCGGTATAGTTGCCCGATCAAATGGACCACCAACGCCGCGTGCCGGCAGGGCCCCGCCTTTGAGCGAATCGACAAAGCCACGCCGAATATGGGCCAGGCAAGCGATGAGCCGCACCTCGGGACGGGTCCGTGCGTAGGTCTCCGTAGACCCTGTAGGCGTCGCACTGCACATGCCCGGCGAAGTCTTCGCCGATGCACTCGACCAGTTCATCGCGGCTCCGGCCCACGCCCCAGTGATAGAAGACTCCATCGATGGCTGGCGGGGGCAACGCGCCTGCCAAAGGTATCCCATCCACGATTTCCCGGTTCCGGGACGCAGATAGCGCACCGTGGTTTCGTCCACTTGAAGGTAGTCGCGAGGCGAGCGTCTCGGCCCGGGATGGCAAAGCCACCGGCAGCACCGAGTTCGATGGCCTCGGCGCTGGATCCAATGGACGATCAGGTCCGTGGGATATCCAGCCTGCTTCGCCGAAAAATCCCCCGATGCTGACGATAAAGCGGCAGGTGATCGACAATACTTGCCCACCAGCAGATGAGCCAGCAGTCCGGCGGCGGGCAGGCCGCCCACCAACGGGTGGCCCCACTTTGCGCCAGGGCCACCACCGGCGGCAGGTGACGGGCCACCTTGCGGCGGAAGACCGGCCGCACCACCCGCCTGATGAAGTAGCGCGGTGGCGTCACGTCGAGCTGGTCGGTAACCTCCTCGCCGCAGCGCTCGAAGGCTTCCGGATCTTCCTATTCGAGATAGGGCGGGGATGTCCTCGGTGAGTTCCACCTCCAGCCTGTCAAACCGGTGATGCGCGAGCGGTGGCCGCCCCGCCCGCATCCTGGCTTTCATCAGCCTTTGCGCCGCCGACTTCCGTCGGCCTCCCCAATATAAACGTCCCCGTCGGAGGGCCGCCGGCGTTTTTATTTCATATCGGTTCGGGCGGCAGGCCGTCCTCCAACAACAATGGCTTGAGCTGCGCCTCGTCGATCTTTTTTGCTCTTTGATCCAAAGAGACGGCGCATCAGAAAACTCGACCTTCTGCTTGAAAGCTCGATTTCCCGCGCCTCTTTCGCGCGCGATGATTTGCTCCAGGGATTCGATGCGTTAGTCATAGCACGCGATCCTCCCATTGCCAGAACGATCGCCACTTTAGGCGGATCTTTTTTGGCTGGCTCCCGCCGTTCGTACCCAAGGCCGCGCATCTTCGGCGCCCCGCAGATCGATTCCGTCGAGGAGCAACTGCGTTTTGCGCCTCGGGGCCAACGAAAGGCTTGGCGAGCTCGCCGACGAGGCCTTTGGCCAGGGAAAGTGCCCGCCTCGAGCCGTTTGGCCCAGCACGCAGACGCCCGTGCGGTCGTAGTAGAGAGTATTTTTCAGGCGGTTTGCGCCGTTTGTTGGTAAAAGCAAACATCGCCCCGTCCTCCAGGCGCATCGGGAAACCAGCTCCCCGCGCGAGGGCCGTCAGACCGTTGAAGGACTTGCGCATGTCGTTCGGGTTCGACGGCGAGGTGGACGCCGCACTCCGGCGGGGAAACCGATCATCGCGGGCCGCCCTCCTTTCCGGCGCGCAGCGTATCGATGAGGCGGGCGGCCAGCGGAATCTGTCTTTCCTCGGCGATGACGATGCGCAGGCCGCACCTCGAACTCGACGCGCAGTTGTCGGTCGGTGGGATGGGAGATCTCGATTTCGACGAAGGTCACGTCGGCGACGCGCCACGGCTTGGATTTGGTCTTCTTGGCCATCCCCAGAACGTGACCCGATTCCACCAACCGGCCAGCGGTCGTCGGGGGGCGTATTTTCCCCGCTTACCTCCGGTTGCGGTTTGTTATCTTTCAAAAAACGTCTCGCCCCCCCCCCTCAACCCCCGACCATTCCGCGCCCATCCGCGACGCGACTTTTCGCCACCGCCACCACCGTCCCCGTTTCGTCCACGGTGATGGTTTCCTCCCAGCGCTCCTCCCGCCAGCCGCCGGGCGCCTCGGCCGATTCGACCCACACCGTATGGCATCTCCGATGTATCGCCCGGCTGGAACCCATCGCGCCCGGACAGGAACTGTGACGGTGGGAGTGGCTCGAACCCGAGGCGTACGAACTCGATGAAATCGCCTCGCTCGACGAAACTCCCACCGAGTCTCCAACCTTCGTGAAGGCGGGGCAGGCCGGCGCCGGCCGCTTCCGTCCTTCCAATCTTCGATCCTCAACGGGTTTGGCGAAACGCCCATCGAATCCGCCCGAAAACCAGGCGGCGACGTGTGAAATCCAGGTTCGGCGGTTCGTTTTCATCTTCTTCAAGAATTACAAACGATGAATCTGTAACTATCGAATACCCTGCGATCAACGTTCCAAACTCTGGAACATTTCGATCTATTCATCTTTTGTCTTCGATTCCCGAGAAACAGGTCGATTGAGATGAAAAGGAGCAAAAAAATAGTAAGCTCCCGTATGATCCCAGATAAGGGGCAGCGAAATGAGTTTGATGCTTTTCGCCTTGCTGCCATTCTCCTCCTTTTCTATCACGACCTCTTTCATAATTCTCGCAAAAATCAACGTTTGATCCAAAGAATCAAACGATAGAAATAACCAATACCCTTCCGTCAACTGATATCGAAAAGTTGTATCCCGAGCGTCCGCGCCTGTGCGTTCGCCAGCTTCGGGTTTTTTAATAGAAAAATATTGAATCGCTTGTTTAATTGTCAATTCTGCGTTTGCATTCAGTTCCAGCATCTTTTTTTCCGCATTCACAACCTCCCTGGCGGTCATATCGATGCGAATCTGAACCCAATCATCCTGGGCTTCCATACTTAAAGACGCAAATTTTAGAAAAGAAAGAATAATAATAGTCTGTTTCATTTTTTAGAGGATTTCTATCTTTGCTGCTGGATGGATATCATTCCACTGGCTAATGGCAGCGTAGGCGATCGACGGTTTTCCACACGAACCACTGGGTGCAATTTCGGAAATATAGACAGATCCACCAACCGAATAATACCCCCACGATGCGCAAAAAATATGACGCTCCTTCACACCCTCGCTTGAATCACTCGACCTACACATCCCCGTTACGCATGTTGTCAACCGCAAACCCGTTTTTAGGTCGGCTTTAAGAGCTCCCGGAAAATCCAATGCACCGATACTCCCGAATGTGAGCGGATAATATGGGCCGTTCAATTCCTGATATCCCGCATAGGTGTCAATCCTGGAATAGGGGTCAGAAGTGCTCGTTCGATTGAACCTTGATGGATGATCTTCTTCCGAAATAGGTATCGCGGCCGGGCCATTTTGTCCCATCGCATTTGCCGAACCGGGGGCAAGAGTTTGCGCGTATTGAACTATTTTAAAATTCGAACAGGGACTGCTGCCATCCTCTGTCCAAATATTGAAAGAAATAAACGAATAAAGCCCTATCCAAGGTAGCCAATCGCCGCCCCCTGTGCCATTTGGGATCCACCGTCGGGCATTGATGATATCGTAGCCCAAAAAAGTGGCTTCGGCATTAATGTTGGCCCCACCGATACAACAGGCGGCCGGAGGTTTACTTGGCACTGTGATGGGAGGATCGGACTTCCGCTCGAAAGAAATATCCTTGTAGAGTTTTACATCCGGAGGATCTTCCAGACCGCGCTCTAAAAACATTCCTCTAAAGTCGTTCGAATTGACGGCGCGATTAGACATTCCAGCGTAGAGATTGGTTCCACCTCTTTCGGCAACAGGGTCTCTCGACAACCACCTCCCAATCTCGGCACTATAATACCGATACCCATAATCATAATACCCCGTCTCCCCGTCCAAGAACTGCCCATGGAACCCGAAGTCGAACCCGTAGGCGCTGGATGACCGCGCCGTCCAGTCCGCCTCCATGACCCGCCGTAGGCCGAAGGCCGACCAGGCGTAGCGCTCCCGCACTTCGCCGGCGCTGTTGAGCACGGCGGTGGGGTTGTAGTAGTCCATCAGGCAATAGAGCCGCTCGTCGAGCGTGCCGTTGCCGTCGGTGTCGCGGTCCCGCAGGATCAGCTCGTCCCGGTGCCCCGGCCGCACGCCCCAGAGGTATTGCGCCCGCACCCCTGTTGATTGAGATGCGTTCAGGAATTTTTGGTATAAAATCTTCATAAAAATCCTGATCGTCTCAATCGTATTTGTAGAGTATCGCCTTATGAGAGGAAGGCGATGTGGTGATTTGAATATCAAGCACCTTCAAACGTTGTTCGGGAGAGAGGCCAGGATCGTATAACAATTTAGTCCATTCAATATATGTTAGTTTTTTAGGGAAAATGTGATTTTCAGGATAGATTTTTCTCATTTTATATTTTTCTGCATCACTTATTTTTATTTGAAGAATTGCGAATGCATCATTCGCAGATAGGGCCGGGTCTCGGAGCGCTGTGATCCACTTTTTGTAGGGCATTTGCTTAGGAAATGCTCGCCCCTCCCCAACATCACTTATCGAAGAACAAGATGATGCCAACATTGAGCCGATCAATAGAATCAATACTCTATTTTGATCAACAGCCTTTTTGTCGCAATATGCCATACTGTGTTGATAATTTTAGTTCAAATAATTTATATTCTAGCCGCAAGGTCTCTAAATCCGATCTCGATGAGCCGTACGCCTCAATGTCGAATTCGGCATTTGATATATCTGCTCCGACATTTGTCCAAGAAATCGTAAGTTGAGCGATCTGGGCCGCAATATTCGCGCACTCTCTGTTCTTATATTCTCCCAGAATCGTAGAATTTATCACTTCTGCAGCCTTGTTATATCCACCAGATATTATTCCTTCATGTACGCGCTCGTGCTCAAAAACGTCAAAACCAAGCCGGTCACGCTCTCTTTCATCTATATCGTTATAGACTTTAATTTTTACATTTAGTCCACCTTTCCCCTTGAGGTAGCAACCGCCGCTATCTGTACTTTCAACCCAGAATAGAATATCCCCGGTGTCCCCTTCTGTGAATCCCGAAACTCGGGGATCCTCATCTCTCGGTCTAACAGATCGTTCAAACGGTGCAGATTTGTCATAAATTTCCAAATCTAAGCCCAGACGATCATTTTCATTGACGGTCCGATTTTCCGTGAAAATATAGATGTTTAATCCTCCAATCTCCTTTTTTGGATCCTTTGACAGCCATCTCCCAATCTCAGCACTGTAATACCGATACCCATAATCATAATACCCCGTCTCCCCGTCCAAGAACTGCCCGTGAAACCCGAAGTCGAACCCGTGGGCGCTGGATGACCGCGCCGTCCAGTTCGCCTCCATGACGCGCCGCAGCCCGAAGGCCGACCAGGCGTAGCGCTCCCGCACTTCGCCGGCGCTGTTGAGCACGGCGGTGGGGTTGTAGTAGTCCATCAGGCAATAGAGCCGCTCGTCGAGCGTGCCGTTCCCGTCGGTGTCGCGGTCCCGCAGGATCAGCTCGTCCCGGTGCCCCGGCCGCGCGCCCCACACATGCTGGCGCTTGAAGTTCGTTTCCCCGATCGAGCGGACCTCCACCGGGCGCCACAGGTCGTTGTAATAGGTCTCGTGGACCCACAGGTCGGGCGTGGTGCGGGTGACGCGGCGGAAGACGCCGTCGTAGGTGTAGGCGGCCACGAACTGGTCGAGCGAATCCTTCACGCCGACCAGGCGGTTCCAGGCGTCCCAGGTGAGGTTGAAGTGATCCGACCAATCGCCGCTCGCATTGGGCGGCATCTTCAGGGCGTTGCCGGCGCGGTCGTATAGGATGCCGGCGTTCGAGCCATCGATCTGGGTGAGCTGGTTGTCCCGGTTGTGGACGCGAGTCTGGTCGAGGGTCTCGACGCCGTCGGCCTCGATGGTGGTCCGCAACCAGTTCCCGGTGGGGTCGTAGTCGAAGGCCTGCGCCTCGGCGGGTATCCCGCCGATGGCGGTGCGGTTGATATTCAGGTCGCCCCGCCCGGCGTCGCTGACCTGGTAGAGGGCATCGTAGGCGTAGAACTCGTCCTGCCCGGAGGGGGCGACGAGGTTTTCCCGCCAGAGCCGGTTGCCGGAGCACTGGCATGGCGCGTGAGCGCTCACCGAAGCGCGGAGCGCAGCGGAGCCGCTCTCCAGGTCATTCCGCAACGCGGAAGGACAATCGTAGCCCCACTGGTAGCGGTCGCGCATGTCCCCGGTGGCGGTGACCTGCCAGCGCATGTCCACCACGCGCCCGAAACACTGGCATGGCGCGGAAGCGCTCAACGGCAAGCGAAGCGGAGCGGAGCCTTCCTCCAGGTCGTTTCGCGAAGCGAAAGGACATTGGCCTGGCGCGGAAGCGCACAATGAATCGCGAAGCGAAGCGGAGCCTTCCTCCAAGTCATTTCGCGAAGCGAAAGGACAATCGAACCCGGTGTAGGGATCGCCGGCGTCGCCGACGGGCTCGGTGGCGCCCTTGAGGTAGGTGCGCTCCACGCCGGGGACCGGGTAGGCGATCCTGACATAGCGCGAGGCGCCCACGAAGGTGTAGGCGGCGGTGTCGAGGCTGTCGCCGAAGATCTTGAGCGTCTCCACGCGGCTGAGCCGGTCGCTGGCGCCGCCGGTGGCGCCGTAGCCGAGGGTGATCTTCCGGCCGTCGGGATAGACGACGGCGGTGCGCCGGGCGGTATTGCCGAGGGACCCGTCCTCGTAGGTGTAGGTGACGGCGGGTGTCGCGCCAACCACCGCGCCGCTGTGGGCCTGACGGTCGGCGGTCAACTGGCCGAAGTCGTCGTGCTCGTGGGCGACCTGGTTGAGCACCACGCCGGCGCCGGGGGTGGCGTTGTCGTAACTGGTGATACGCGTTCGATTTCTCACGACCGCCCTTACGGCTATCAAAAATCGGACACTTCGAAAAGAAAAATCGGTTGAGAAAGAAGGCGGCGGTCAATGTGGCCGGGAACGCCAGGCGCGATTGAGACAACACCGGACCAAAGACGGTTGGCCGGCCGCTTTCGAAAGAACAAGCCCTCTTCCGAAGATGTGGCCAGGATGGCCAAGTCTCGGGTCGCGACCACCACTCTTTTCACACCAAACCCCGCCCCACCTCAGCTGGCGTCGGAAACCGATGACAGATTGAAATCCGCCACCGCCATGGGGGGGACGTGGGTGGGCATGTCACTTTCGCTGCCCATGACGCGCTCGGGGACGCCGGAGGCGACGAGATGGCGGAGCACGTTGACCGGGGTCTCGTTGAATCGGAAATTTTTCACGGGCCCGGCGATCTCGCCCTTTCGAATGGCGAAGGTGCCGTCGCGGGTCAGGCCGGTGTAGAGCAGCGACTGCGGCTGCACCAGGCGCAGATACCAGAGCCGGGTGATCAACACGCCGTCATCGACCTGGCCAATGAGTTCTTCCAGCGATTTTCCGTCGCCGGGCACGATGAGGTTTCCGGCGCCGGGCTGGGGCGGGATGCCCTTTTCCCGGGCCCAGAACCGGCCGACGTGAAGATGTTTCAGCACGCCGTTTTCGATCCATGGCGTGCGAACCAGCGGGAGGCCGTTGGAATGGGTCTCGCAAGGCGCGGGCGCGTAGAGCGGATCGGAAAGGAGCGTGGCCTTTTTCCCGAACAACGAAGCCCCGACGGGGTCGGCGCCTTCGTCCACCAGGGCATTGAGAAAACTGCGGCCCTCGTCGAACTCGCGGCGGTCGAGTCCCCACGACAGGAGCGAGACGAGGTCGCGCACGGCGGCGGGCTCGAGCACGACGGTGGCGCGGCCCGGAGCGCGCGCGGCGGGATTCCGCGAGTCGAGCGCCTTGCGGATGGCGCGCGCGCCGACGGGCGCGAGATCGAGTCCGGCGCAGTCGGTGACCTGGGTGCTCGCCCAGCCGGAGCCGTTGCCGTCGGCCGTTCGCGCGGTGAGCGAAAAACCGACCGAGGTCGCGCGCTGGTGAACGAAAAGGCCGGCGGAATTCGCCAGCGCGGCGCCGCCGACCGACCGTTTCAGGTAACCGGCGCTCTCGACTTTCGCGGCGCGGGCGGCCTCGATGACGGGGCGCACCCACTCGACCGCGTCGGCGGGCGTGGCGGTGGCGGTGGCCTCGGACCAGGTGAGCGGCTCGGCAAAGGCGGCGGGCTCCAGCGGCGGCATGAACTCCGGATCCTCGGGAGCGAGTTTCGCCATGGCCTGGACTTTCTCGACGGCCTGGCGGAGCGCGGCGTCATCGGTGCGGTTCAGCGAGATGGAGGCGGAGCGTTTCCCGTAGGCCACGGAAAGGCTCACCCGGAGGCTGTCCGCGACGGCGTTGGAGGTGATGTCGTTGTTCGCGTGGCGGAGGTGCAGGTCCGAGCGGTCGGACAGCCACAGCTCGGCCGAGTCCGCCGACACCATGCCGAGGACGCGGTCGCAGAGGCGCTTCGCTTCGTCGCGCGTCAGGCCCATGGGTCGCGGCCTCCTCCCCCGCCGCATTGGCACACGCTGAAGGGTCGCGAAAGGGCGCGCGCCGCCTCGGCGGTTTGCTTGCCGGATTCCTTCACGGTGTTGAGAATGTTGATTCCGCGAAACCGCGCCGGCACCGCGCCGTGCGACACCGGGGCGACCTGCTGCGGCTGGCCCTTTCCGCAGTTGAAGGCGCCGCCCAGCTCGTAGGTCGGGGCGCCGCCGAGGCCGTCGCAGGCGTTCCAGAAATCGACGGAGTTTCCCTGGTAAGCCACGTCGCGCCACATGCCGTCGAGTTTCCCGCCGCGAATGCGATGAAACACCTGGCCGGTGAACTGAAAGTTGTAGCGCTGCTGATCGATGCTCCAGCTCCCGTTGCCCTCGATGTAGATGCCGTCCTCGACGCCGGCGATCAGGTCGCCGACCGTCACGGAATCGTCCGCGCCGGGCCGCAGCGAGATGTTCGGCATGCGCTGGATCGGGAAGGCGTCGAAGCTGTCCGCGTAGGCGCAGCCGTTCGAGGCGTCCCGGCCGATGAGCGCCGCCTGGCCGAGCGCCATCTGGAAATTGGAGAAAACGCCGCGGTCGACGATGGCGAACTCCCGGCCGTCGGTCTTCACGCCGTCGTCGTCGTAGGCGACCGTCGCGAGGCCGTTCGCGGCGGTGCGGTCGGCGCGAATGGTCACGATCTCGCTGCCGTAGCGGAGCGCGCCGAGCTTGTCCGGCGTGCAGAAGGAGGTGCCGGCGAAGTTCGCCTCGTACCCGAGCGCCCGGTCCAACTCCGTGGGATGCCCAACGGTTTCGTGGATCGTCAGCCACAGGTTGCTCGGCGCGATGACGAGATCGCGGCGGCCGGGCTCGATGGAGGGCGCGGCCATTTTTTCCCGCGCCTGCTCGACGGCGAGCGCGGCCTCGCCGGTGAAATCCCAGTCGCGCAGGTGCTCGTATCCCGCCCCGCGCGGCGGCGCCGTGCTCGCGCGGGTGGCGAAACCGCCCTTCTTCGGGTCGATCACGGTCACGCCGAATCCGGGATGAATCCGCACGCGCGACTGCTCGATGCGGCTGCCGAAGGTGTTGGCCAGCCACTTGCGCTCCCGCACCATGGCCACGTGGGAATAACAATAGTTCGCGCCCTTCGCCAGCGCGGCGCGATTGATCGACAGCAGGCGCTCGACTTTTTCCTCCAGCGAAACCGTGAAGGGATCGACCTCGATGGATTGTTCCCACCGGTCGGTGAAAGCCGGCAGCGTCTCGATCTCGACCGGGCGCCGGCGCCAGCCGGCCTGCGATTTCGCCACCGCGGCGGCGGACTCGGCGAGCCGGACGACATTCGCCTCGGACAAGTCATCGCTGGCCGCGAATCCCCACGCTCCGTCGATAAGCACCCGGACCGAACCGCCCACCGACATGCCCGCGTCGACGCCCTGCACCATCTCTTCGCGCACGAAGAGCGATTCCGATTCCGTCCCCATGACGTGAAAATCCGCGAACGACGCCCCGAGCGCCCTGGCCTTCCCCAGCGCGGCGTCGGCCAGCCGGGGAAAGACCCGCGAGATGGCGGCCGCGTCCTCCGCGGCGCTTCGCCAGCGGCCCGCCAGCAGGGCGACCGCCGTCGCCGAGGTGCCCTTGAGCCATTCGCGCCGATGCATCATGCGCGGCAGATTACCGGAGCCGGCGTTCCGGTTCAACCGTGTTGTCCGCCGCCGTTCGGAATTGTTTCGGCTTCAAAATCCCCGCTTTTCCCGTATCGGTATCGCCCGCACCCTTCTCCCAAAGCCGTGAAATCCATCCCGAAACTTCGTCGCGCGTTCTTCCCCGCCCTGGGCCTGTGTCTCGCCCTGCTTCCGCTGCTCCAGGCCGCCCCATCGGCGGACGAGAAAAAATGGATCAAGGAAGTCGTTCTCGGTCCCGAGTTCGGCGGCGCCGGCAAGATCGTCAGCCTCTGGACTCGCAAACCGAAGCTGTCGATCATGGAATCCCAAAATGCCCAATTCGACGCCGTCCTCGGAAAATGCGTGACCGAGTTGAACGCGACGCTGGTCCGCACCCCTCTGGGCGGCGTCCAGATGGAGCGGTCCGGTGCCGCGTCCGCGGACATCCTGGTCTACCACGTTCCTCTCAGCCGTTTCGACAGGATCGCGCGTCAGCACAAGTTCAAGTACGAGCCGAACAACTACGGTTACTTCTGGACCTTCTGGAACGACCGCAACGAAATTTACAAGGCCGTCGTTCTCATTTCCTCGGACAAACTGACCGGCAATTTCCTTCATCACTTCACCCTTGAGGAGCTGACGCAGAGCCTCGGGCTGTCCAACGATTCCCGGATCTTCGAGGACAGCATCTTCTACGGCGGCCAGAGCGAGGTCATCAGCCACAGCGCCGCCGACAAGCGGCTCGTCGAATTCGCCTACCGCCGCCTGCGCCCGGGAATGACCGCTCGGGAGGTGGACGCCGCGATCGCCTCGGGATATCCGTGACGGCCCCGTGAAGGCCCCCGGCGCGGGGAAAAACCCGCCCGACCCAACAGGGTTAGGTCACCGAGTCAACCCTGTCAAGTCCGGTCCTTCGTTGCGCGGTCCCGTAGAGCCGATGGTATTCATCCCAATGAGAGAGCCACCCAGGCAAACGACGGCTCGGCAGGAGCGCCTCGCCCCACCTGTGATTTCGAACGCCCGAGGCGGAGTTCGATGAATCGCCAAGGCCAGATTGCCGGAAAACGGTCAATCGAGGCTCCTTTCTTTTCGGCAGAGACCGCTTTAAAATGATTGATTTTATGGAATTTTTAATTAAAGCTGATATTTCATGCCGAAATCCGTCGCCCCTCCGGACTCGCTTCCCTTGTCGCTCGAGCTTTTCGGAAACCTCAATCCGATTCCCGAAGCGACTCCGCCGCGGAAAACCGCCTCGCCCGCGGCGAAGCGGCGCTCGCCCCCCCGCGCGCTCGGCATCGACGAACTGGCCGCGGCGCTGCGGCTCTCGCGCGACGGGGTGACCAAGCTGCAAGTCCGTTTTCACCTCCCCGTGTTCGCCGGCAAACGCTACGCGCCGGCCTACCTCGAATTTCTCCGCACGGTGGTGCAACTGCTCGCGCTCAACGTGAAGGAAAACGCCCTCACCGATCTCTGGGACCTCGAGCTGAAGCTGCTGAACCTGATGCAGGCGGGACTGGGAAACGCGTCGCCGACCTGGTTCCTCGACCAGTGCGGCGCGCGCCGAAATCGACGGCGCCGGTTGTTGCTTTCCCAGTTCGACATCGGCGTGGAGCTGCCGCCGCTCGCGATCCAGCCCGGCCTGGCGCTGAACGACTCGCCGCCGGAGCTTTTCGACGGGCGCGACATGGGCGAGGACGAGCTGACGATCCTGGAGCTTTACCTCAACCGGCTCGAGTCGATCCACCACATCGTGGACCGCGAATGGCCCCGGGCCGCCGCCGCCGCGAAGTGGGGACGCCAGTTCTGCCGCTATTTCGAAAACGCCCGGCCCGCCGCCGCCCGAAAAACCGGAAAACGCAAGAACGGCCCCCGGCGATCCGGCTGAGAATTCACGAAAACACGCGCGCCCGTTCGGCGTCGTCCAGCTCGCGCCATTCGCCGCCGGCCAGGCCGAGGTCCGCCAGCGCCAGCGCGCCGATTCGCACGCGGAGAAGCCGCAGGGTGGGAAAGCCGACCGCCGCCGTCATGCGCCGCACCTGGCGGTTTTTTCCCTCGACCAATTCCAGCTCGACCCAGCTCGTCGGGATGGCTTTCCGAAACCGGATCGGCGGATCGCGGTCTGGATGCCCGGGAAAAACACGATGGGCGCGGCAGGGCCGGGTCCGGTATCCCTGGATCGTCAGCCCGCCGGCGCGGAGCCTTTCCAGCGCGGTGTCGCCGATTTCGCCCTCGACCTGGGCGTGGTAGGCGCGCGGATGGCCGCGGCGGGGATCGAGCAGCCGGTCGTTCAGCCCGCGCTCGTCGGTCAGCAGCAGCAGGCCCTCGCTGTCGAGATCGAGCCGCCCGACGGGATAGACCCGCTCCGGAAAGCCGAACTCCGCCAGCGTGCGCTGCCCGGGCCGGTCGGGCGTGAACTGGGTCAGGATGCCGTGGGGCTTGTGAAAGGCGATCAGCATCGGCCGCGGAGACGATCGGTCAGGCCAGGCCGCCGCGCCGCCGGAGCACCCATTCGGTGGTGAGCAGGCCGAAGAACAGCACCAGCAGCGGCCACTTGTCCCAGAGGGTAATGTTGCGGCGTTCGGTCAGGGTTTCCTTCGGCGCGCCGAAAGCGTCGGGCAGGCCCGCGATGTCGCCGATCTCGAAAACCTGGCCGCCGGTGGTGACGGCGGCGTGATTCAGAAAATCGCGGTCGGCGGTCAGCTCGGCCAATTCGACCGGATTCCGCGTCGCCACGACCAGAAGCTCGGTCTCGATCGCCTCCATCGACGGGTCGGCGGCGAGGGCGTCGTCCACCGCCGGTCCGGTGAGGCGGACGCGGTATTCGCCCGGCTCGGACAGGGCCGCGACCGAGGTCTCGTAGAGGCCCGACGAGCCGGTGCGGTAGCTCATTTTCTGACGGGAAAGGCGCTCGCCGCCGCCGGCGCGGTAGATTTCGGCGAACAACTCCGCGTCCACCACCGGGCGGCGGCTGGCGTCGAGCAGTTTCCCGGTGATCTCGACCGCGTCCGACGGGGTGTAGGTGAGACGGTCGGTGCCGAGGCGGACGTGCTCGTTTCCGGAGCGCAGATTGCCGCCCGCGCCCCAGCGCATCATCTGTCCCCAGAACCGGTGGTGAAAGGTGTCGCCGACCCCGTAGCGGAAGCGCCAGGTCTGGTCGAAATTCATCATCACGACCTTCCCGAGCCCGGCGCGCTGGGTGACGACGAGGGCGTTGTTTTTCTCCAATTCCTTGCGGTTGGCCAGATCGCGAATGGCGGCCTCGACCGACTCCGGCGTGCCATCCGCGGCGTTCGCGGCGGCGGCCCGCCCTCCCGGTCCCTCGGGCCGGGCGTAGGCGAGGACCTCGGCGCCCTCTTTCACCCCGCCGGGAACGGTGCGCCAGCGCAGCTCGGGCATGCCGGCCCACACCTGCTCGCTGAGCGAGCGGCTGGAGGACTGCGCCATCAGCGGGTGCCCGCGGCCCTCGGTGGTCAAGGTCAGACGGTAGGCCGCCTCGGGCGCTTCGAGCCGCGGCGCCTCGTGGCGCTCCCAGGTGACGGGCAGCAAATCGCGCAGAATCTCGTTGTCGTGGGCGTCGGGCATGTAGCGCGGCCCGGCCACGCAGACCAGCAGCGCGCCGCGCTCGGTCACCGCCTCGCGAATGGCGCGCCACTCGGCGTTTCCGAGCGCCGCCGGCTCCACGTCGCCCAGGATGATGACGTCGAAAAGCCGCCACTCGTCCGCGTTTTCCGGCAGCCGGTCGGCCTCGGCGTCGCCGAATTTCCGCGTCGCGGAGGCCGCCACCGCCGCGGTGGCGCGCAGGCTGTCGATCTTGTCCGGATGCAGCAGCACATACTGGAGGTGGACGGACTTGTCGCGGCCGTAGAAGAGGTTTCGAAGGTAGCGGAATTCCCAGCGGGGAAAGCCGTCGATCAGCAGGACGTTGGTCCGGTCGTCGGTGACGGCCACCTTGAAGTCCCAGGCGTTGTTGTCGGGGAAAAGCTCGCCGTCCATCGCCTCCAGCTCCAGCCGGTAGTCGAAGATGCCCTTGTCCTCGGGGAAATGCACGAACCTCAGCTCCGTCCGGTGATCGATATCGGGCGCCTCGATCGTCTGCTCGGCGACGGTTTCCCCGCCCGCCTTGAGCGCCGCCTTGACCGGACGGCCGCGGAGACCGTCGAGCTTGACCTCGGCTTTGACGAGAATCCTGTCCCCGAGATAGATCGACTCCGGCGCGTTCAGGCTCAGGATGGAGGCGTCGACCGGCCCCAGGCGGCCCCCGATCGGCACGGCGTTGAGCGGCGAACGACGGACGCCCAACTGCCGCAGCGCGTCCTCGGGCAGGGTCGGCCCGTTGTGCCGGCCGTCGCTCAGCAGCAGCACGCCGGCGAGCGATTCGGCCGCCGTGTTGTCGAGCAGATGCTCGAGCGCGGCGTCGAGATCGGTGAGAGAATTCTCGCCCGAGGCGTCCGCGGGGGCCGTGGCGGGGGCGCCTTCGGCCTCGAAAAGATCGTCCGCCTTCGCGACCTCGCGCGGGTCGTGGGCGAAGCGGTAGAAACGCAGGTTGTAGCGTCCGCCGAGCCGATCCAACAGGGTTGACTCCTCGACCTGACCCTGTTGGGTCGGGTCGGCGGGCAGCGGTGTTTTGAGCAGGTTCTTCGCGATTTCGAGCCTCGGCCGGGCGGCGGCTTCGGCGACGGCTTTGCGATCCGGCTCCGGGAGGCCCTCAAACCAGGCCCGGTCAACTTCGGCGATCGCGGCGGGCAACGGCGCCGTCATCTGCCGGAGCGGCTCGACCGCGCTCGCGAGTTGGGCGTGGAAACCGGCGGCGTCCTTCGCGGCGAGCTTGCGGGCGGCCTCGGCGAGCCCGTTTTTGACCGGGCCGGCGAGCCGGTCGCGAAAGCCGGCGAACGGGTTTCTCACATTCCCGGGCAGTTGGGGGAAGGCCTTTTGAAACGCGTCGAGTCCATCGGCCAGGGCGGCGGCTTTTTCCGCGCCGTCGTTCAGCACTTGCGTCAGGGTTTCGGCGCGCGTCTCGACGGCGGCCTCGAGCCCGGCCTCGGAATCGGCGGCGGCGAGTTCCTCCCCGAGAACCTCGGAAAGCGACTCCAGATCGCGCCGCCACGCCCCCAGCGGCGGGCGATTCGCGGCCGCGCCGAGGCCGAACAGGCCGGCGCGGTCGAGCATTTCCGACGGATCGAGCCGCTGGTCGGACAAATCCATCGACATCGAGTCGTCGATCAGCACGGCGACGACACGGTCGATTTCGCGCTCGACGAGGAAGGAACGCACGGGCTGCACGAGCACCGCGAGCAGCACCGCCAGCGCGCCGAGCCGCAGGCCGAGCAGCCAGCGCCCGCGCGACGGCGGGGCGACGAGGTTTTTCTCCAGCCGGTAGAGGCCGATGAGCAACTCCATGGTCGCCGCGCCGAGCAGGGCGAGCACCCAGAGCGGCCAGGCGGTCGCCAGCGCGAGGTAACGGCCCGCGATCTGGAAGGCGAGCCACAGCGCGCAGCCGGCGATGGCGACCCGGGCCACGCCGAACCAGAACAGCGCCGGCACGGTGACGATGCGCCGGCGCCAGCGCAGGGTCACCAGCCAGACCACCGCCAGCAGCGCCAGCCCGCCCACCAGCCAGGGCAGGCCGACGGCGCGGGAGAGCAGGTCTTCGCGGCTGTAGTCTTCCGGGTTCATTTCACGTCATTTCGCCGGCGCCTCCGCCGCGACGCCGCGCATCCGGTCGAGCTGCGCCTTGAAGCCGGCGGTGGGGGCTTCCTTCGATTCGAAGTCGATCTTGATCTCCTCGCCGGTGCGGCGGCTCACGGCGATCCAGCGGGACAGGGCGATCTCGGCGAGCAGAAAGAAGAAGGCCCCGAGCACGAGGTATTTCCACAGCTCGCGGCCGAACTGGTTGCCGGTGAGGATGCCGAGCACATCGTCGAGCGTTCCCGGCTCGACCAGAGTGACGAACTGGCTCAGAAAGGCGCGGTCCGCCTCGTTCAGCCGCGTGAGGCGGCTCTCGCCCGGGTCGCGCTTCACGGTGAAGGGGATGGCGTCGCGTCCCTCGGGCAAAAAGGCGCGGAAGTAGGACCGGTGCGCCTCGGGAATCCTCAGCCGGTAAAGGCCGGAGGAAACGTCGCCGAGTATCTTGAACAGCGTGCCCCGCTCGGTCGAGCCCAGCTCGGCGCGCCGGGCGCCGCCGTCGGGGCCGGTGACGGAATAGCTCGCCAGCGCGCCGCCGACGGAGCCCTCGACGGCTTTTCCATCGGCGGGTCCGGCGAAACTGCGGAGGCGATCGGGCGGCACGATCTGGCGCGGCGTCTTCTTGCCTTCCCAGTAGAGAATGGCCCGGGCGTCGGCGCCGCGCTCCAGATAACGCACGCGGATGTCGTGCCAGCGGTTGCTTTCGAGTTTCACACCCCGTCCGCGGGAGGAGCGCTCGTAGGTGGCTTTCAGGACGGATTTGCCGTCGATCCAGACCTCCAGCTCGTCGTCGACCTCGGCTTCGAAGGTGAAGGTGTCGGTGACGAGGGGCTGGATCTTGCCGGTCCATTCGACGCGGAAGTTGTCCACCCCGACGCCCTCGGCCGGCGCGCCCATGAGCCAGTTGAACTGGACATTCGGATCGACGCGGGAAACGACGGGGGTTTTCGCGCCGTGATCGGCGAAATACTCGGCCTTCAGGCCCGTGCCGATGGCGGCGCGCCGCCCGGTGGAGAGCAGCAGCGAGAGGTCGTAGCCGGGCTCGAGGTTCAGGTCGTAGGCGGCGGGATTGGCGAGGTGGTAAACCAGCTCGTGCGCGAAGGGGAGGAAGGACTGGCGGGTCGCCAGGTTGCTCGTCGAATTGTCCAACGGCGCGGCGAGCAGCATCACCTTCCCGGCGCCGAAGACGCGCGAGGCGAGCAGGGGATCGCCGGTGTTCAGCCGCGCGCCGATGGCGGTCTCGCCGGAGAGCGCGTCGGGCACCTCCAGCCCCCACCAGTGGCGGAAGACGGCGTTCGCCAGGTCGCCCCTGCCTTTCCCTCCGACCTTGGCGAGCACGGGACCGGTCAGGCTCCGGACCGACGGGGAGACGGCGTCGCCCTCGCCGGCCAGGCGCATCGTCTCGGAGAGCTTCGCGGGCAAAAACGGCGCGCCCTCGGCGTCGAGCCAGCCGTTGTAGAAGGCCGGCACCGCCTTTTCCCCCGGCGCCACGAGCAGGCCGCCGCCGGCCCGGACGTAGTTGACCAGTTTCCTCGCCGAATCCGCGGGCAGCCGGGGCACATCGGCCAGGAGAACGGCGTCGAAGGCCTCGAAATCGGGCATGGTCGCGACGTCCGAGACCGGCATCAGGGCCGGCTCGACGAGGAAGCGCACCGGGTCGAGCGCCGGATCGTAGGACGCGGCGCCGTCGTCTTCCTCGTCGCCGGAGACGGTCTGGTTGGCTTTCAGCGAGGGGTTCAGCGTCAACGCGGAGGGCGCCAGGGCCAGCGCGGCGAAGGTGCCGGCCCGCTCGAAAAAACGCCCGCCCGGCCGGCCGTCGACGATCAGCACCTTCAGGCTGTCGGCCACGTTCAGCGCCGCGTCGGCCATGTTGTCCTGCGGAATCTCGTCCTCCACCTCGAGCCGGCAGCGCACCGACTGCGCGCCCGGCGTCGTAAACTGATGGGTAAACGTGGCCGTCTCCGTGGCCCCGGGCGCGATCTGCCCCAGGGCGGGGCCCGCGAGCTTCGGCCCGCCGGCGACCTGGAGTTCGAGCCCGTCAGGGGTGACGGCTTCGTTGCCGGTGTTCTCGACGGTCACGGCGATTTCGACCGAGCGGTCGATGCCGACGATGTCACGGGAGAACTCGACGCCGGTGACGGCGAGATTTCGCAGGTTCTCGGGCAGCGGCATGCGCCGCAGGACGATTTGGGGTTCGGTGGAGAGATTCTTGAAGGCGTCGCGGAGAAAGTTCCAGCGCGCGGTTTTGCCCGACTCCCAGCCGACGTTCTGGGCGTCGGTGAAGACGACGATCTGCTTGGCGGGATTGTCGCCCCGGGCGAGGCCGAGCGAGGCCAGCGTGAGGGCGTGGTAGGTGGCCATGGGACCGTCGAGCGGCTGCAGGTCGTCGAGAACGGACTCCAACTCGGCGCGGTCGGTGGTGGGGTCGAGGATTTTCGCCGAGGGCGCCGGCCCGCCGAGGATGAGGCTGAAGGCATGGCCGCGCGGGGCGCGTTTCACCAGCTCGCGCGCCTCCTCCACGGCGCGCTCGAAATTCGACACGCCCCCGATCTCCAGGCTCATCGAGGTGGAGGCGTCGATAATCAGCGCGACATCCTGCCGGCCGCCGCCGCCGCCGAACCGCGAGAGATTGAGTTCCTTTTCGAAAACGATCATGGCCGCGCAGGCCGCGAGGGCGAGGACGGAGAGCAGGCCGATCCAGAAGCGCCACTTCCGGGCGTTGTGCAGCACCGTCGCCACGCCGAGCCCGACCACCCCGAGCAACAGCAGCGGCAGGACGAGCAACCACGGCACCCCCGAGCCCGGCGGCACGAAGGGACGCGCCAGCGCCAGCGCCAGCAGCCCGACGAGCAGGCACCGCGAGGCCATCAGCAGCGCCTCCTCGAGCTGGATGCGGCGGTTCCGGATCACCAGCGACTGAAACAGAAAATTCATCGCCCCCCAGTCGATGACGCGATCGGTCCGGCGGTTCAGCAAATGAATGACGATCGGAATGAGAATTCCGGCGGCGCCAATCAGGAGCATGGTGTTTTTGAAATCCAAGGGAGTATTTCAGTTTTCAGTTTTCGGATTTCGGATTTCGGATTTCGGATTTCGGATTTCGGTTCGAAAAAATCCTGTCAATCCTGTCAAAAAAAGGCAAGCCGGAAAGTTAACGCTTCGAGAGGGCCTTGCGCCGGGCGAAGTAGGTGAGGAGAGTTTCGGTGACGGGCACTTTCGTGTTCACCGGCACGTAGTCGGCCTGCATCTGGCCGCAGGCGAGCTCGAGCGCCTTCAGGTGGGCGCGAACGCGCTCCAAATACTGCACCCGGATGGTTTGCGGCTCGACGTTCAGGCGCAAATTCTCGATCTCAAGGCACTTGAAGTGGTCGAATTTCTTGAAGGGAAAAGTCAGTTCCTCCTCGGCCATCAGGTGAAAAACCAGGATCTCGTGCCGCTTGTAGCGAAAGTGATGAAGCGCGTTTTTGATCGCCTCCGCGTCGTCGAACAGGTCGCTGAGGACGATCACCAGCCCGCGGGCCGGGATGCGCTCCGCGATGTCGTGGAAGGTCTCCGCGCAGCGCGTGTCGTCGGCCGGCGCGGTCCGCATCAGCTCGTCGAGGATCAGCCGCACCTGGCTGGGCTTGGCGACCGGGCGGATGTGGCGGCGCACGGTGTCGTCGAAGGTCACCAGCCCCACCGCGTCCTGCTGGCGGATGAAAAGGTAGGCCAGCGACGCCGCGAGATGCCGCGCGTAGGCGAACTTGCTCAGCCGGTGGCCGTTCAGCTCCGTCGCCTCGTCTCCCGTGTAGGCCATCGAGCCCGACGCGTCCACCAGCAGGGTGACGCGCATGTTGGTTTCCTCGATGTATTGCTTGATGTAGTAGCGGTCGCTTTTTCCATAGACCCGCCAGTCGAGATCGCGCAAGTCGTCGCCCGCCACATACTGCCGGTGCTCGGCGAACTCGACCGAGAAACCCTTGTGCGGGCTGGTGTGGCGCCCCGTCACCGTGCCTTCCTTGGCCGACCGCGCGAGGAATTCCAGCCGCCCGATCGTGTTCGTCAGATCGCGCGGCAGCAGCTCGGCAAAGGAGGCGTTGGAGGGCAGTTCGGGCATGGAATCGGGTTGATGCCGAAAAATCAGGGGAACTCTCTTTGTGTCTTCGGCGGAAAAACCTCCACCAAAGCCGCGGGAAACGTCGGAGACTCAGCCTTTTACATTCTCACCATTGACCTTCTTCCACCCATCTCACACCTCCAGCTCCGCCTTCGGCTGGAATTGCTCGATGAGCATCGACACCACCTCGTCGCTCCCGATCCCCGCCGCCTCGGCGTTGAAAGTCGTGATGACCCGGTGACGCAGCACCGGGTGGGCCACGGCCCGCACGTCCTCCGTCGTGGCGTGGTAGCGGCCCTTCAGAATGGCCCGCGCCTTCGAGGCGAGCACCAGGTAGATGCCCGCGCGCGGACCCGCGCCCCAGGCCACCATCTCGCGGACGAAGTCGGGCGCCTCCGCCTCCTTCGGGCGCGAGGCCCGGGCGAGCTGGGCGGCGTATTCCACCACGTGGTCGGCCGCCGGCACCCGGCGCACCACATCCTGCAGCCGCAGCACCTGCTCCGCCGAGAGCCGCTTTTCGATCTCCGCCTTGTAGGTGCCCGCCACGCGCTTGATGATCGCTTTCTCCTCCTCCGCCGAGGGATAGTGAACGCGGATGTTGAACATGAAACGGTCGAGCTGCGCCTCGGGCAGCGGATAAGTGCCCTCCTGCTCGATGGGGTTCTGCGTCGCCAGCACGAAAAACGGCTCCGGCAGCGGGTAGGTCTCCTCGCCGATGGTCACGTGGTGCTCCTGCATCGCCTCCAGCAGCGCCGCCTGCGTCTTCGGCGGCGTGCGGTTGATCTCGTCCGCCAGGATCATGTTCGCGAAAATCGGGCCGCGGACGAATTTGAAGATGCGCTTGCCCGTGGTCATGTCCTCCTCCAGCACCTCGGTGCCGGTGATGTCCGCCGGCATCAGGTCGGGCGTGAACTGGATGCGCTTGAAGCTCAGGTCCAGCACCCGCGCCACGGTCGAGACCAGCAGCGTCTTCGCCAGGCCCGGCACCCCGACCAACAGCGCGTGCGCCCGGCAGAAGATCGCCATCAGCAACTGGTCGATCACCTCGCTCTGCCCCACGATGACGCGCTCCAGTTGCTCGCGCATCGCCGCGTGGGCGTTCTTGAGTTCTTCGATGGTATCCTTGTCGGAACCGGTCAGTTCCGAATCGTTCGGGGGAGCGTTCAGCGTCGTGGACATGGTGCGTGCGGGAAAAATGCGCGGAACCTTAAAGACGGACCGGGCAAACGACAAGCCGAAGCCCCGGATTCGGCGCAAAAATCGTCGCGCGCCGGACCGCCTCGAATCCCCGGAACCACGGGATTCCGGGAAATCCCATCGCCCTCCTTCCCGCGATGGCGCGAACACGGCGCCACCGCTCTCCCCCGGACCGCGGCGCCTCCGCAAAGCGGGAAAGGGAAATCCGTCCCGATTTCCCATGAAACGCGGGATTTCCTTTTCTCCAAAACCGGCTTTTCTATCGCTTTGCGCTTTATCTCATCCCGCCCCGATTCATGAAACTCGCCCAAAAAATCGCTCTCGTCACCGGCGCCGGACGCGGCATCGGCAAGGGCTGCGCCCTGGAACTGGCCCGCAACGGCGCCGACATCATCCTCAACGACAGGCCCGGCAGCCCCGACATCGCCGCCGCCGCGGAGGAAATCGGTGCCCTCGGTCGCCAATGCTGGGCCATCGAAGCCGATGTCTTTTCCCGCGCGGGCTGCGAGGAACTCGTCGCCGCCGCCCTCGCCGAGGCCGGACGCATCGACATTCTGTGCAGCAACCCCGCCTTCAGCCGGCGCGGCGATTTTCTCGACTACGACGCCGACCTTTACGACCGCGTCATCCAGGGCACGCTCAACAGCGGCTTTCACATGAGCCAGATCGTCGGCCGCCACATGGTCGAGCGCGGCGGCGGCGGCAAGATGGTTTTCATCTCCTCCGTCCACAGCCTGATGCCGCTCGGCCGCGCCATCGCCTACAACGCCGCCAAGGCCGGCCTCAACCACCTCGCCCGCTCCGTCGCGACCGAGCTGATGACGCACAAGATCAACGTCAACGTCGTCGCCCCCGGCTGGATCGACACCCCCGGCGAGCACGAGACGTTCTCCGACGACCTCATCGCCGAGGCCGCCCAGAGTCTCCCGTGGAAACGCCTCGGCCTGCCCGAGGACATCGGCAAAGCGGCCGCCTTCCTCTGTTCCGACGACGCCGACTACATCACCGGCGTGGTCCTGACCGTCGACGGCGGCCTGCGCTTCAACCACTGCCGGCCCGACCTAATGCCGCGGGAGAAGTGAGACCGCGAAGCGACCCGTCCGACTACAAACGCAGGTATTCGTCCAATTCGGACGTCGGACGGCAGAGAATCACATCGAAGGGGAGAAGCTGTCCCTCGTGGATGTAACAATTCCGGGGCAAGGCATCGATCGCTATGACGCCGAAGTGATCGTGAAAGAAAATCCTATGCTGGCCTCCGGGATCCCGAATCGAACGCCATCCTGACTCCCCAAAAAACCATTCGATCTCCCACGAGGATGCGCTCTGACCGTGGTATTGCGGTTGGGTAATCACAAAGGAGACATCTCCATCCTTCCAAGCCACCACCGAAGCAAGCCGGACGGAGTCCGAAAACACCGCGTTTGCGTCGCTCCAACGCTCCAAGTATTCGACGGGGGTCGCTTTAACAAACTCGACCGCCCGTCTGAACTCCGGCAAAGACGGATCTCCCCGCAGATCGACGATGCGGTGTCGAAGCACCGCGGGAGTCAAACCAAACCCCGGCGGCTTTGTGATTTTGACCACCTGCGCGCTTGCCGGATGCAACTCAACCGCATGTTCGGTGCCAAAGTGGAGATCGGGATTCGCCGCCCGAAAATCCCCCCAACGCTCGGCCTCCTCTTTCAGGATTCCAAGTTCGCGAGCGACAGCAACCGCTTGTTCGGCTTCGTTTTTGAGGCGGCGGGACCGGTCGTGCCCAGAACTTTCGTCGTGGCCCGCACATAGGTCAGATAATCGGTCGAGGAAGTCTTCAACCGAATGACTTTCATCGTCCCACGGGTATCTGCTTTTGCGGGAGTTTTCATTTTTTTTTTGGCGTTCACAGCGGCTGATTCAAGAATCCGGCCACCGGCGCAGTCCGTCAACGCGTACTTTCCCGCCCCTCCGGCTCCCCGACCACCCGTCCCTCGCCGCTGACCGGTTTCCGATAGCCGGTGATCGTGTTTCCGCTCAGAAAAGCCTCCGCCTCTTTCCGGACGACGATTCCCGAACCGCCGTTCGCGCCTTCGAGGGTGTTTGCGACCGCCCGCAGGCGGCCGTCGAGCATCACGGCGCCGACTCCGCCGCCGCGGACCGTGTTTCCGACCATCGCGGCCGTGGCGCCCTTCAAAATGGCGACGATCGGCGGCATGCCGCCGGTCCGGACCAGCGTATTGTCCACCAACACGGCCTCGCCGCCGGCGGGAACCCCGACGGCCACGAGCCGGTTTTCCTCGCAGAGGTTCCCGACCAGCACGGCTCTCGCGTCGCCCTCGACGCCGATGCCGGTGCTTCCGTTTTTCTCGACCCGATTGCGAATGGCGATGGCTTCGCCCGATCGCGCGCCGATGCCCGCGGCCGCGTTGTCGTGGCAATGGTTCTCCACCAGCACGGGGCGGGCGCCTGACTGGCTGCCAATGCCGGCGAGGGTATTGTGGTGGCAGCGATTTCCGCGCAGCACGGGCTCGGCCTCCTCCTCGACGCCGATGCCGGCCATCTCGTTGTGGTGGCAATCGTTGTCCTCCACCACCGGGCGCGTGTTCGCTCCGGTCCGGATGCCGATGCCGGCGCGCCGGTTCTCGAAGCACTGGTTCCCCCGGACGACCGGGCTGGCGCCCTCGCTGATCCCGATCCCGGCCCGGATGTTTCCGTGGCAAATGTTTCCCATCACCAGGGGAGAGGCGTCGTCGTGGCCAATTCCCGCGTAAAAATTTTCCCGGCATTCGTTGCCGGTGATAATCGCCGTGGACCCGTGCATCGAGCCGATGCCGCCGCCCATGTTGCGGTAACACAGATTATCGGCCACCAGGGGCGCGCAGCGTTTCCCCTCCACGCCGCGAATGGCGATGCCGGTGTCGCCGTTGTGATGCACCATATTGCGAATCACCGTGCAATCGACCCCGGCGATGGCGATGGCCGGCACGCCGAAGTTTCCGATGTGTTCGTGGGCCTGCTTCGCGCCTTTTTCCTCCCAGTTCTTTTGCCAGACCGCCTCGTCGTAGCGCCCGACATTCGTGACCGTGAAGCCGTCGAGTGTCGCGCCCTCCGCCATCGTCACGCCCGGCGCGTCGCCGTTTTCGCCGCCACCGTCGAGGATTGTCGCCTCGGCGCCGGCCTTGTCATTGTCGCCGGCGCCGCGCAGGATGACGCCCGGTTTCAGCCGAATCCGCTCGCGATAGGTCCCGGGCGACACCCGCACCACATCGCCCGATTCCGCCGCGTCGATGGCGGCCTGGATCGTGGGACGATCCTCCGGAACCCGAATCTCGTCTCCGACGCAAAATGCCGCCCCGGCCAGCATCCAGACCGATCCAACCAGCCCCGCCGCATGCATCGTTTTCATGCCGAAAAGGTGCCAGACTTCCCGAAAACCGACACCAAAGCGCCGGGCATCATCGCGTCCCGTCCCGTTTCTTTCGCGACCCAACAGGGTATGGTCATCGACCCAACCCTGTTGGGTAACAACCGCGTTCATGCCCGCGGGCCCCGTTTCCGGGGACGTTTTTTCTTGTTCCCGCCGTTCGTTGCCCTTTACTGGTTCGATCTCCTCCCCCGCCCCCGGCGCCTGGCAGGCCCGCGACTCCGTCCGACCCGCCATTGCACATGTCCGATTTCTTTCGAAAATTTCACGGCCCATCTCCGGTGGGCATCCTGTTGGGGTTGCTGGCGACCGCGCTTGGGGCGGACGACACCTTTTCGCAACCACCGACCGCGTTTTCCACGCTCGAGCCGGCGAAAGGAGGCGTCCACCTGCGCGCCGGAGTGGCGTTTCGCACGATCTCGGCCGGTTTCCAGGTCAGGGCGCCCGGGCCGCTGCCGTGGCGAAAGCTGGTCGAAACGCGCTCGGCTCCGGGCGATGTGGGGCTTTACCGAGGCGGGAGCCCGATCGCCTACTCCGACGGGCTGGCGGGACCGGACTACGGGGTGACCTATGGCTCGGGATTTCCCGTCAATTTCGATCCGTCGGGCGACGCGCTGACGATCATCGATTCGGACTCGCAGATCCGCTCGACCGCTCGGATCGCGACGGGGTTGAATCTCCCGGTTTACGAGGTCGATTTTCACTCCGAGGGCTATGCCTACACGAACGCCTTCCGCTCCGCCGGATACGAATCCGCGGGCGCCGAAACGGTGTCGGGACCCTGCGCGAGCCTGGCGATCCCGCTGGCGGAGATCGGTCCGGGCGCGGTGCTGGGCGTGGTGGGATACGGGTTTTTCGAAGCGTCCTTCGGCACGGGCACGCGGCCGGTGGCGTGGCAGTCGGTCACGGAAACGCATTCCCGCCACACCTATCGCTACGACTATTTCGGCATCGCCACGGACCCGGGCACGAGCTTTCCCTTCGACGGCACGGGTCGGGACGGCGGCGCGCTGGTGTACGATCCGGACGCGCTCGTGGTGTCCATCAACGATCTGGATGGCGGCCTGCTGCCGCCCCGGGAGTTCGTCACGACTTCGGAGAAGGGCGTCCGCTTTTTCGCCATGAGCCGGGCGGATCTGGACGTGGACCTGCACGAAATCCCCCTCGGCCTCGAATGGAGCTGTCCGCTCGGGCCGCTTCGGCTCGGGTGCGAGGCGGGCGCGACCCTGAACGTGATCGACTACGATTTGAGCCACCGGCTCGACTGGTATCGCGCGGGCGGCGGCGGGCGCGCGATCTTTTCACGGACGGACCGCTCCTGCGGGTCTCCGATGAAGGTCGGCGCCTACGCGGGCCTCCGCGCGATGCTCCCGCTGAACGACTCCGGCACCCTCTACCTCGAGGCGCACGGCAGCTATCGCTGGGTGGACGGAGTGCGCGTTTCGGCGGGACCGGCGAGCGCGAATCTCGATCTCTCCTCGTGGGAAGGCGGCGTCGGCCTTGGGATCGTGCTGGACTGAGGGCCGGTTGCGGCGGCAACGGTTCAGTCGGTGTCGGGGATCGGCACGGCGGGGAGATTCCAGATTCGCTCGGCGTATTCGCGGATGGTGCGGTCGCTGGAGAATTTCCCGCAGCGCGCGGTGTTGAGGATGGCCATGCGAGCCCAGTTTTCACGGTCACGCCACGCGGTGTCGACCTTCTGCTGTTCGGCGACATAAGCCGCGTAGTCGGCCAGCACGAGAAAGGGGTCGCCGTCGTCCAGCAGGCTGCGCCGGATGCCGTCGAAGGCGCCCTTCCGTCCGCTGAAATGATCGGAGCAGAGCCAGTCGATCGCGCCCCGCAATTCCTCGTCGCGCCAGTAGTAGTCGGTGGAGGAATAGCCGGCGGCCCAGAGTCTCTCCACCTCGTCGACGGTGAGGCCGAAGATGAAGATATTCTCGGACCCGACCTCCTCGAGGATCTCGACATTCGCCCCGTCGAGGGTGCCGATGGTCAGGGCGCCGTTGAGGGCGAGCTTCATGTTGCCGGTGCCGGAGGCCTCCTTGCCGGCGGTGGAAATCTGCTCGGAGAGATCGGCGGCGGGAATGATGGTCTCGGCCACGCTGACGCCGTAGTTCGGGAGAAAGGCGATCTTGAGCCGGTCATCGACGCGGGGGTCGGCGTTGATTTTCGCGGCGACGGCGTTGATGGCGTGGATGATTTCCTTGGCCAGGGTGTAACCGGGCGCGGCCTTGGCGCCGAAGACGAACACGCGGGGCGCGATGTCCAGTTCGGGGTCGCGGATGAGCCGCCGGTAGAGGGTGAGGATGTGCAGCAGGTTCAGGTGCTGGCGCTTGTACTCGTGGAGGCGCTTGATCTGCACGTCGAAGAGCGCGTCCGGGGACACGGTCACTCCGCAGCACTCCCGGATCGTGGCCGCGAGCGCGGCTTTGTTCCGGCGCTTGATGTCGAGGAATTCCCCGCGCCAGCCGTCGTCGTCGGCGAAGCGCTCCAGCTCGCGCAGACGGTCGAGGTCGCGGGGCCAGTCCCCGCCGATGGAGCGGTCGATCAGGCCGGAGAGCCCCGGGTTGCAGGCCTTGAGCCAGCGGCGCGGGGTGACGCCGTTGGTTTTGTTCTGGAAACGGCCGGGATAGAGTTCGTTGAAATCGGCGAAGAGGTGGCGCTTGAGCAGCTCGGTGTGGAGGGCGGCCACGCCGTTGGTCGCGTGGCTGCCGATGACGGCGAGGTGCGCCATGCGGATCTGCTTCGGGGAACCCTCCTCGATCAGCGAAAGAGAGCGCTTTTTCCCCTCGTCGCCCGGCCAGCGCGGCTCGACCTCGTGCTCGAGAAAGCGCCGGTTGATCTCGAAGATGATCTGCAGGTGGCGGGGCAGGACTTTTTCGAAAAGCGGCACACTCCACTTTTCGAGCGCCTCGGGCATCAGGGTGTGGTTGGTGTAGGAAAAGGTGCGCTGGCAGATCGACCACGCCTGTCCCCAAGGCAGCAGCTCGTCGTCGATGAGGATGCGCATCAGCTCCGCGACGGCCACGGCGGGGTGGGTGTCGTTGAGCTGGATGGCGCATTTTTCCGGAAAACTGTCCCAGGTGTCGTTGTTTTTCCGGTGCCGGCGCACGATGTCGCTCATCGAGCAGGCGACGAAAAAGTACTGCTGCACCAGTCGCAGCTCGCGGCCGGCCTCGGTGGCGTCGTTGGGATACAGCACCTTCGAAATAGTCTCGCTGATGGCCTTGTCGCGAACGGCCTCGATGTAGCCGCCTTCGTTGAATTTCTCCAGGTCCAGATCCTGCGAGGAGCGGGATTCCCACAACCTCAGGGCATTGACCGTGTTGCTGTGATAGCCGGCGATGGCGATGTCCCACGGCACGCCGACGACGGTCTGGGCGTCGGTCCAGACGGGCCGCCCCTGGCCGAGGTCGTCGTAAACCCACTCGACATGCCCGAAAAGCTTCACCGTCACCGAATACTGCTGGCGGCAGGTCTGCCACGGATTGCCGAAGCGCCGCCACACGTCCGGCTGTTCGATCTGGCGGCCGCCCTCGAATTCCTGCCGAAAGAGGCCGAACTCGTAGTTGATCCCGTAGCCCACGGCGGGGAGGTCGAGCGTGGCCAGCGAATCGAGAAAACAGGCCGCCAGCCGCCCCAGACCGCCGTTGCCCAATCCCATGTCCGTCCCCTCGGAGAAAATCCGGTCGAAGTCGTGTCCCATGGCGGCGAGCGCCTCGCGGGCGGGCTCGATCAGGCCGGAGTTGACCAGGTTGTTTTCCAGCAGCCGGCCCATCAGATATTCCAGCGACAGGTAATAGAGGCGCTTGACGTTGTTCTCCCGATGATGGCGCCGCGTCTGGCAGGAATGCTGGAGCAGGTAACTGCGCGCCGCCAGGCAGGTCGCCTCCCACACGTCATGGGAGGTCGCCGTGTCGGGATTCTGGCCAAGGGTGCGGATCAGGTGCCCGACGATCTGGGCACGGAAGCGCTCCGCGTCCGGGCTCAACTCTCCGGTCTCGGAGGCGGGCGTCTGGGATTCGATCGTTTGCATGGCGTTGTCGTTTCAGTTGAAAAAAGTCAATAATTCGGCCGTCACCCGGGCCGGGCGGAGTGCGGGGCCTCCGGGCCGGGGTCGGAGGCGGACGGGAAGGCGGCATCCAGCGTCTCGCGGACAAAAGCCGCGACGCCGGGCTCGGTCGAGGCGCGGGGACCGGCCACGTTCAAAACCCGAACGAAATAATCGTCCATAAACCGCGCCAAATCCACCTCGGGATGAACGGATTTTGCCCGCGACAGATGCAGCACCGGTTTCCCGCGGCGGCGCGCCAGATCCCGGGTCGCGAGCGAACCGCCGGTCAACCGGGGAGCGAGGGAAAAAATGACCGTGGCATCGGCGTCGCGCACGTTCCACTCCGTTCGCACGATGTATGCCACCGCGCCGGGAGTTTCGCGCAGTTCGTAGCGCGGATCGATGGGGCCGTCCTCGGCGAGGCGTCCCTCCGGGCACCAGCCACCGTGGGGAATGCCGCGCGCGATGGCCCAGTCGAGCGCGGCGCGGTCGGCGCCGGTCTGGCCGCCCGAGACGATCCTCTCCGGAAACATCTCAGCGGCGGGCGGACCGAACAGGGTTTGGTCCCGGACCGAACAGGGTTTGGTCCCGGACCGAACAGGGTTTGGTCCCGGACCCAACAGGGTTGAGTGCGGGACCCAACAGGGTTGAATGGCCGCGCCGGCGGGGGAGCTTACTGGCCGTTGATTTTCAACAGCTCAACCTCGAAAACGAGCGTCGAATGCGGCGGGATGTCGGCGCCGGCTCCACGCTCGCCGTAGCCGAGTTCGCTCGGGATAAAAAAGCGGTATTTGGCGCCTTTTTTCATCAATTGCACGCCTTCCGTCCAGCCCTTGATGACTCCGTTGAGCGGGAAGGTCGCCGGTTCGCCGCGGCCGTAACTGCTGTCGAATTCCTTGCCGTCGATGAGCGTGCCGCGGTAGTGAACGGTCACTTCGTCGGTGGCGGCGGGATTGGAGCCGTCGCCCTCGGTCAGCACTTCATACTGCAGGCCGGAGGCGGTGGTTTTGACGCCCTCCTTCTTGCCGTTTTCATCGAGGAATTTTTTCCCGGACTCGGCCTGCATCTGGCTGGCCTCGGCGGCCTTGGCCTGGGCGATGGCCTGCACTTCCTGGAAGGTGGCGCGGATGTCGTCCTCCGACATGGCGGAGGGCTTGCCGGCCAGCATGTCGCTGACGGCCTGGGTGAATTGCTTGAGGTCGATCTCGGCGCCGGTGTCGGCGAGTTGGCGACCGATGGCCACGCCGAAAGCGTAACCTGCCCGCTCGCTCAGAGAACCGGCCTTGGCGCCGCCTTCAGCGGGGGCGGCGGCATCGGCGGGAGCGGCATTGTCCTGGGCGCGCGTTCCGGTGGGCACGGCCATGAAAAGGGCCATGCCGAGAAGCAGACCGGGGAAACCTTGAAGATGAAGAGCACGCATAACGGATTGACTTGGAATCGATTTTCGATTTTTGGGGTTGATGTGGAAGCGCCGGGGCGTCCGGCCCCGGCCGTGACCGCCCGCGATCGAAAAAAGGGGGCGGCTCCAAACGGGGCGCAATCTAAAGCCTCACGCCGAGGGGTCAACCGCGTTCCTTGACGGCTTTCGAGTTGCGGGTTCCCTTGCGATACCGGTTCGACCGGGGCCTGTTTTTCTTCTCCAAGAGATGTTCGACGACTCCTTCCATTTCCGTTTCGGGCGGTTTTTTTCCCTTTCCTCGCTGGCGGCGGCCGTTTGTGTGGCCGGCTGCGGCGGCGGAGGCGGCGATCCCGGTCCGCCTCTGACCACGGCCGACGGGCGGCCCGTCGTTTTCGCCTCGGTGGCCCCGATCGCCGGCTTGGTGGAGCGCCTCGCCGGCGGAAAGGTCGAGGTCCGGACGCTGGCGGGCGCGGGGCAGGATCCGCACGGTTTTTCCCCGACGCCGAAGCAGGTGGTCGAACTGAGCCGGTCCTGGGCCTTTTTCGTCGTCGGCGTGCCTTTCGAGGCGCCGCTGCTGGAAAAAATCGACGACTCGGCGGCGCGCCTGAGCATCGTGAACGTGGCGGCAGGCCTCGATTTGCTCGCAAACGCGGAGGAGGAGGAGGATCACGATGCGCACGCGGAAGATGACCACCACGATCACCACCACCACGGCGAGGCCGGCGATCCGCACATCTGGCTGTCGCCTCCGCTGCTGAAAACGGAGGCGAAAACCATCGTGGCCGCCCTTTCCCGGATCGCTCCGGAGCACGCGGCCGTTTTCGGGGAAAATCTGGCGCGATTCGAAGCCGAGACCGACGCGCTGCACGCGGAATTGACGGCGAAACTGGCGCCCCATCGGGGGCAGCGTTTTTATGTGTTTCACGGCGCCTTCGCCTATTTTGCCCGGGCCTACGGCCTGGAACAGGCGGCCATCGAAATCGCGGGGCGGGGTCCGGAACCGAAACGGCTCTTCGCGATCGTGGAGCGGGCCAAGGCCGACGGGGTGAAAATCGTGTTCGTCCAGCCGCAATTCGACCAGAAAAGCGCCCGGACGCTGGCGGAGTCGATCGGCGGCTCGGTGGTGGCGATCGACCCGATGGAAAAGGACGTGCTCGAAAACCTGCGCCACCTCGCCGACTCGATCGGCGGGGCTCTGAAGAACCCCTGACGATGCCGGGCGCGGCGGGACGGCGGTTCGCTCAGGCCTCGCAGATCGCGTCGGGATCGGGCAGGCGGGCGATGACTTTCATCTCGCCGATGTAGCAGGGCACGATCCATTCCCGGGCCCTGGCGGGCAGGAAGACGCCGGCGAGTTTCATCAACCGATAGATCAGCGGGTTGTACTCGATGAACTGGGTCAGCCCGTAGTTGAAGGTCAGGGGCTTGAAGCTGCGGCCGACGGTGAGAATCTCGAGGCCGGCATTCTCGAACAGGCGGGTGACGTTGCGCGGATTGAAGTAGTGCAGGTGCTCCTCGGGAATGTAAAACCACCAGCGGCGCCCCATCAGACGGCAAAACAGACTCGCCTCGTTCGGCAGGGTCATGGCGACATGGCCGCCGGGCCGCAGGTGGGCCACGACCGACTCGACGAAGCCCGTGGGATCGAGCACGTGCTCCAGGACGTCGAAAGCCGTGATGCAGTCGTATTTCTCCGACGAATCGAGGTCCTCCAGCGCGGCGCACCGGACGGGCAGCTCGGCGTCGCGAGCCCGCTCGACCGCGACCGCCGACAGTTCGATGCCCTCGGCCTCGATCTCCTCCGCCCGCGCCTCGCGGACGAAGACGCCGTTGGCGGCGCCCACATCGAGCCAGCGGCCGAAAGGCGGCAGGTGGACCAGTATCTCGTTCAGCCGCTGTCGGGCGGTCATGCGCTTCATGTCCTCCGCGGCGGTGAAGGTTTCGTACATTCCGTGGTCAAATTCGGCGTCGTAGTAGGCCTCCAACTCTCGGCGAGTGGGCAGCGGATGCTGTTTCTCCACGCCGCAGCCCTCGCAGCGCCAGAACTGGCGGCCTTTTTTCGCGAATCGCCAGCGAAGCTCGGTTTTTCCGCACACGGGGCAGTCGCCCTCGATCCGCTTGGAGAAAGAACGAACGCCGACGCGCGAATCCGGCGTCACGACAGAGGCGGCAGTTGAGGCAGGTGTCATAAATTTCCGAATATTTAGACTGCTTTTTTAAAATTACCAGAAATAAATCGCTTTTCTGCGAAATTTTTTATTTTTGGGATATTGCGCGCCCGTTGGCATGCCGGAAAAACCCCGGTCGATGTCACCATTTTCACGCGGCGTCCCCCCGGTTCTCCCTTGCGCGGCGGGTGTCTCTCCATACCTTCGGGGCTTTCCACCCCTCTCATCCCTTCCCTTCCCCGCTCCTCCATGGCCACGCAAAAAGTCCTCGTCGCCGATCCCATCGCCGAAAAAGGCATCGAAGAACTCCGCGCCGCTCCCGGTCTCGAAGTCGACGTCAAGCTCGGCCTCGGCGAAGCGGAACTGATCGATCTGGCGCCTTCCTACGCGGCGATCATCGTGCGGTCGGGGGTGAAAATCACCGCGCCGGTGATCGAGGCGGGCGCCGGCACCCTGCGTGCCATCGGGCGGGCGGGCGTCGGCGTGGACAACATCGACATCCCGGCGGCGACGCGGCACGGGGTGGTGGTGATGAACACGCCGGGCGGCAACACGATTTCGACCGCGGAACACGCTTTCACGCTGATGATGTCGCTGGCGCGGCACATCCCCCGCGCGCATCGCTCGGTGGTGGAGGGGCGCTTCAAGGAGGGACGCAAGGGCTGCCAGGGCGTCGAGCTTTACAACAAAACGCTGGCCATCCTCGGCATGGGCCGGATCGGGGGGGAATTTGCCCGCCGGGCGATGGCCTTCGGCATGCGCGTGGTGGCCTACGACCCCTTCCTCAGCGAGAGCCGCGCCAAGATGCTGCGGGTGGAGCTTTGCGAAACGGTCGACGAAGCGGTGGCGCAGGCGGATTTCATTACTCTCCACATGCCGAAGACGGCCGAGACCACGCACATGATCGACGCCAAGCGCATCGCCCTGATGAAGCCCGGCGTCCGCATCGTGAATTGCGCGCGGGGCGGCCTGATCGACGAGGCCGCGCTGCTCGACGGACTCGAAAGCGGCCAGGTCGCCGGCGCGGCGCTGGACGTTTACGAAGTCGAGCCTCCGCCGGCCGATTTCCCGCTGCTGGGACGCGACGACGTGGTGTTGACCCCGCACCTCGGCGCCTCGACCGAGGAGGCGCAGGAAAATGTCGGCATCGAGATCGCCCGGGCCATTCGCGACACCCTCATCGACGGCACCGTGGTCAACGCGGTGAACATGCCGAACATCGACCAGAAAACCCTCGCCGAAATCGGCCCCTACCTGCGGCTGGCCGAGGTCCTGGGCCGCCTCGCCGCCCAGGTCGCGCCGAAACAACCCGATGTCTTCCGGATCAACTACACCGGCAAGGTCAGCGAGGTGGACACGACGCTCATCACCCGCTCGGCGCTGAAGGGGTTCCTCGAGGTCAGCTCCGGCGAGGGCGGGGTGAACTATCTCAACGCGCTCGGCATGGCCGAGGACCGCGGCCTGCGCATGACCGAGTCGCGCCCGGTCGATCCCAGCGAGTTCACCGACCTGATCGAGGTGATCGTCGGCAACGAGGAGGAATCCGCCGCCGTGGCCGGCACCTTCTTCGGCAGCCAGCCCCGCATCGTGAAGCTCCGCAACCGTTTCGTCGAGGCCTCCCCCGAAGGCACCCTGCTCCTGCTGGAAAACTCCGACGAACCGGGCATCGTCGGCGCCGTGGGCCGCATCCTCGGCGACCACGGGGTGAACATCGCGAGCATGTCCCTGAGCCGTAACCAGGTCGGCGGCCGCGCCCTGAGCGTCATCAATCTCGATTCCGCCCCCGGCCCGGAAGTCCTCACCGATCTCGAAAAGGTGAAAGGCATCCACGAGGCGCGGGCGGTCGTTTTGTGATTTCCACGGAGCCCGGTTTCGATCAGAATCCGGGCCGTGGCTCCTCCCGACCGAAACGGCGACCTGACCAGCACCCGGGCGATTCTCGCGAAGGGGTGGCTTTTCCTCGTCATCGGCATTCTGGCCTCGGCCCTCCTCATCGCCCGCGATCCGGACTGGCGGGCGGTCCTGCTGCTCGCCGTCGCGGTCTGGGGCTTTTGCCGCTTCTATTTTTTCGCCTTCCACGTCATCGAACGCTGGGTCGATCCGACCTACCGCTTCGCCGGCCTGCTCGATTTTTTCCGCTGGTGGTGGCGGGAACGGCCCACGCCCCGGGTCGGTCATTCATCCTCCGATCGCGGCGTCGAAAAGCCGGAAACGGACTGATCCGCGCCGTCGTCCTCCGATTTTCTTCCGCTCACTCCCACTCGATGCTCGCCGGCGGCTTGGTCGAGATGTCGTAAAGCACGCGGTTGACGCCCTTCACTTCATTGAGGATGCGATTGGATACCTCGGCGAGAAACTCGTAGGGCAATTGCGCCCACTCGGCGGTCATGGCGTCCTCGCTGGTCACGGCGCGCAGGCTCAGCGCGTATTCGTAGCAGCGCTCGTCGCCTTTCACCCCCACGGTCTTGGTCGGGATCAGCGCGGCGTAGGCCTGCCAGACGCGGTCGTAGAGATTCCGGTCCCGCAGCAGGCCGATGAAGACGGCGTCGGCTTCGCGGATGATTTCGAGCTTTTCGACGGTGACCTCCCCCGGGCAACGCACCGCGAGTCCCGGCCCCGGAAAGGGGTGGCGGGCCACGACTTTTTCCGGCAGACCGAGCGCGCGCCCGAGGTCGCGCACCTCGTCCTTGAACAGCTCGTCGAGCGGCTCGATGACGCGGCCCTCGGCCTTGAGTTCCATGATGCGGTCGACGCGGTTGTGGTGCGTCTTGATGGTCGAGGCGATGGATCCGCTGGTCGCGCTCTCGATCACGTCGGGATACAGCGTCCCCTGCGCCAGCAGCTCGACATCGTCGCCCACGGCGTCGAAAAACACGTCAACGAAAAGCCGGCCGATGCGGCGCCGTTTCTCCTCGGGATCGTCGATGCCGGCGAGCACTTCGAGAAACCGCGCCGAGGCGTCGACGGTCTCGATTTCGATGCCGACCGTCTTGAACTGAGCCTCGACCTCGGCCGCCTCGTCTTTCCGCAGCAGGCCGTTGTCGACGAAAAGGTATCGCGTGTCCACCCCGGCCTCGTGCAGCAGGGCGGCGAGCACGGACGAGTCGACGCCGCCCGACACCCCGCACACCACCTTCCGCCCGGCGGCCTCGGCGCGGACGCGCTCGATGAGGTGATCCTTGAACGACTCGATGCGGAATTCCTGCGGGTCCCTGGCGAGCTTGAGGAAGTTGCGCAGGATCTTCCTCCCCTCGTCGGTGTGCGACACCTCGGGATGGAACTGGATGCCGTAGAAGTTGTCCTCCCACCGCAGCGCGACGGGTATGCCGTCGAGGTTTTCGCCGAGAATCTCCGCCGCGTCCGCCATCCGGCAGGTGTCGGAATGGCTCATCCAGATCTGCGAATGGTCGCGAATGCCCTCGAACAGCACCCCGCCGTCCTCCGCCCGCACCAGCAGCGCGGCGGGACCGTACTCCCGGGTGTGGCCGGGCGCGACCTGGCCGCCGAACTTGAGGTTGAGCAACTGCATCCCGTAGCACACGCCGAGCACGGGCACCCCGAGCGATCTCAGGTATTCGAAATCGATGTCCGGCGCGCCGGGCTCCAGCGTCGAGCGCGGTCCGCCGGACAGGATCACCGCCGGCGGGCTGCCGGTCTCGCGGAGATCGCCCGGCTGATAGAGTTTGGAAAAATAGCCGAATTCGCGTATCCGCCGCACGATGAGCTGCGTGTACTGCGATCCGAAGTCGATGACGGCGATGGGGTCTTGCATGGGAAAGGGAAAGGGTTCGGCTTGTCAGTCGGCGGACTCGATCGCCTCCAATCGATCGCGGAGTTTTCCGGGATCCCGCCGACAATCGAGAATGGCATGCACGACGATCGATCGTTGGTCAAAGGAGTAATAGACCGCCCAGGGAAAACGCTCCGAAAGCATCCACCTCAGACGCCCGTGGACCAGTGGTTTGATGGCATACACTTTCGGCAGGCGCTTCTGGATCTCCGACATCAGCGTGGAATAAAAATCCACACCCAGTCCCTCCTGAATCTCCTCGTAAAAGAGATATCCGTTCCAAATATCGTCCAAGGCACCGGGATGAATCTCAACGCGCATTGCGATGTTCCGCGATCATCAATTCGAGTTCCCGTTTCACCTCCGCGAATGGAATCGCGCGGGATTCTCCACTCTCGTGTGCCCGCCATCGCTCGTCGAGTATGGCGCGATGCCATTCCGGAATGCGCCGTTTCTCGACCTCCTCGGACACCTCCGCCCACAGTTGCAGGGCAAGTTCCACCTTCTCTTCCAGGCTGAGATCCGCTGTTGTGGCTGTTTTCATGGCTGCTTTGTCCGCATGGGAATTAACAGGGTATGTCCGGCGATTCAACAGGGTTTGCCCCCTCACCCCGCGCTCTGGTAGTTCACCGGCTCCTCGGTGATGGTGATGTCGTGGGGGTGGCTTTCCTTCAGCCCGCCCGGAGTGATGCGCACAAACTGCGCCTTGTCCCGCAGTTCGCCGAGATTCGCCGCGCCCACGTAGCCCATCCCGCTGCGCAGACCGCCCAGCAGTTGAAACACCGTGTCGCTCAGCGGCCCCCGGTAGGGGACGCGCGCCTCGACGCCCTCCGCCACCAGTTTGCCCGAGGCATTCTGCCCGTAGCGGTCACCCGAGCCCTTCCGCATCGCCTTCAGCGAGCCCATGCCGCGGTATTCCTTCCATGTCCGGCCCTGGTAGTTGACCATCGCGCCCGGGCTCTCCTTGCAGCCCGCCAGCAGCGAGCCCAGCATCACCAGGTCCGCCCCGGCGGCGAGCGCCTTCACCACGTCGCCCGAGTAGCGGATGCCCCCGTCCGCGATGACCGGCACGCCTTTCCCGCGGCTGTAACCCGCCACCTCCTGAATCGCCGAAAACTGCGGCATCCCCACGCCGGAAATCACCCGCGTCGTGCAGATCGAGCCCGGCCCGACCCCGACCTTGATCGCCGAGGCGCCCGCGCCGATGAGATCCGCCGCGCCCTTCGCCGTCACCACGTTGCCCGCCACCACCGGCGTCTCGTGCGAGGAGCGCAGCCGCTCGATCACCGCGAAAACCCGCGTCGTGTGGCCCGTCGCCGCGTCGATAAAGACGGCGTCCGCCCCCGCCGCGATCACCGCCTCCGCCCGCTCGAAGCAGTCCTCCCCCACCCCGATCGCCGCGCCCACCCGCAGCCGGCCGCTCGGGTCCTTCGCCGCGTTGGTGTAGCGCTCGCGTTTCTCGATGTCCTGCGACGTGATGAGCCCCGCCAGCTTGCCGCCGTCGTCCACCAGCGGCAGCTTCTCGATGCGATTGCGGTAAAGCAGGCGCCGCGCCTCCTCGATGTCCGTGTTCACCGGGGCGGTCACCAGCTTTTCGCGCGGCGTCATCACGTTGGCCACCGTGCCGGCCGGGTTTTCGATCAGCCAGATGTCGCGCGTCGTCACCATCCCGCACAGGCCGCCGTCGGCGTCGACGACGGGGAAGCCGTTCACGCCTTTCTCGATCATGATGCGCTGGAGCGTGTCCAGCGTCGTCTCCGGCGTGACGGTGAAAGGGTCCGGTATCACCATGTTTTCCGACCGTTTCACCCGCGCCACCATGTCCGCCTGGTCGGGGATCGGCATATTGCGGTGGATGACGCCGATCCCGCCCTCGCGCGCCAGAGCGATGGCCAGTTCGGCCTCCGTCACGGTGTCCATCGCCGAGGAGACGACGGGAATGTTCAGCGGAATGCCGCCCGTCAGGCGGGTGGTCAGGTCGGCGTCGGCGGGGAGAATCGCGCTTTCGCACGGGACGAGCAGAACGTCGTCGAAACTCAATCGAAGTGGCAGGTCACCCATAGATAAGATTTAGGAAACCGAACCATCCCGTCAAGGGGATTTTCCGGGTGTGCATGAAAGCAGCGGTCAGCAATCCGCATTTGGGAGAATGCCAAGGGCATTCCGAGGGGAAACCCGGGGTTTCGACGTGCTCGTCCGTGACCCGCTCGGGAGAATGCCAAGGGCATTCCGCGGGGAAGCCCGGGGTTTCGACGCGCTCGCCCGTGACCCGCTCGGGAGAATGCCAAGGGCATTCCGCAGGTTAGCCTGGGGTTGGGACAACCCCAGGAATCGATGACTCACACTCCGCCAACCCTGAAGGGGTTGCGGAATCGCGACTGCCGCGTCTTCCACCCCCTGCGCAACCCTTTCAGGGTTGGGAATTTATCGCCTTCTATTCCCGGGGTTGTTCCAACCCCGGGCTTCCATCCAAAACGCCGTTGGCGTTTGCGGTTCCTGCCAACGATTTGCAAGCGAACCGTCGAGAATTTCAAAATGTTCGCCACTTTCATGCACACCCGGATTTTCCGGCCCCGGAGCCGGAGATTTTTCCGAATGCCCCGCGAACGGAGGTGCCTTGCATTTTCACGAGCACTATCCCTCGTTGTTTCCCTGAGATTTCTTGGTCGATCTGGTAAGTTTCGCCCTACGTCCGCCGGAGGTGATTCGAATGATTTCAGAAGGCGCGAAATTCTCGTTGATCAAGACTTGCTTTTCAATTCTGCCCCAAAGAGCGGCCGCATTGGCGGCGTTGAAGTAGAGCGTTGCCATTCCGTCGCCGTATTCATCGCCGTCATAGGCAGAGGAGGAATCACATGCCTTTTCAGAAATCCGCACAGCCAGGTCTTGGATTTTTTTCCGAAATTCAGTCGTTCCAAATTCATCGTTATCCGCTGGAAAGTAAGCGGAGTATATGTCCCCCTTTTTGACGGGGCGCGTCACGCCGCGTAACGGGCGCTTTCGGGGCGGCGGGCGTTGGCGACGCGGGCCGGGGTGAGCGAGGCGATGATCTCCGGATCGTTGACTCCGGGCAGCACACTGAGCAGTTCCTTGAGGTAACGCTCGACCGGCAGGCCTTGGGCTTTGCAGTTCTCCACCAACGTGTAGATCGCCGCCGCGTGGTGGCCGGCGCCCTCGGCTCCAAAAAACAGCCAGTTCTTCATCCCCAGCTTTATCGGGCGCATCCCGTTTTCGACCAGGTTGTTGTCGATTTCGAATCGGCCGTCCTCCAGGTAACGCGCGAACTTTTCCCAATGCCGCGCCGCGTAAGCCAACGCCTTGCCCGTCGCGCTGGCTGGGCGATGTTTGGGCAGCAGCACCCGCAGCACCCTGCCGATGCGACGCGCCAACGGCGCGCTCCGCCACGCCCGCTCACTCTCGCGCAGGGCGGGGCCGGCTTTCCGCTCCCGCAGGTCGGCCTCGATCCGGTATAGTTGCCCGATCAAATGGACCACCAACGCCGCGTGCCGGCAGGGCCCCGCCTTGAGCGAATCGACAAAGCCACGCCGAATATGGGCCAGGCAAGCGATGAGCCGCACCTCGGGACGGGTCCGTGCGTAGGTCTCGTAGACCCCGTAGGCGTCGCACTGCACATGCCCGGCGAAGTCTTCGCCGATGCACTCGACCAGTTCATCGCGGCTCCGGCCCACGCCCCAGTGATAGAAGACGCCACCACCACCGGGACATCGCGCCTGCCAAAGGTATCCCATCCACGATTTCCCGGTTCCGGGACGCAGATAGCGCACGGTTGTTTCATCGACTTGAAGGTAGTCGCAGGCAAGCGTCTCGGCCCGGATGGCTTGAGCCACCGGCAGCACCAGTTCGATGGCCTGGTGGATCCAATGGACGATCAGGTCCCGCGGGATATCCAGCCCGCTTCGCCGAAAAATCCCCTGCTGACGATAAAGCGGCAGGTGATCGACATACTTGCCCACCAGCAGATGAGCCAGCAGTCCGGCGGCGGGCAGGCCGCCCACCAACGGGGTGGCCGGCGCCGGGGCCACCACCGGCGGCAGGTGACGGGCCACCTTGCGGCGGAAGACCGGCCGCACCACCCGCCTGATGAAGTAGCGCGGTGGCGTCACGTCGAGCTGGTCGGTAACCTCCTCGCCGCAGCGCTCGAAGGCTTCCGGATCTTCCTTGACCAGGGCGGGGATGTCCTCGGTGAGTTCCACCTCCAGCCTGTCCAAACCGGTGATGCGCGAGCGGTGGCCGCCCCGCCCGCGCCTGGCTTTGTCAGCCTTTGCGCCGCCGACTTCCGCGGCCTCCCCCGGGGCGTCCCCGTCGGAGGAGGCCGGCGCTTTTCCCGGCGGTTCGGGCGGCAGGCCGTCCTCCAACAACAGCTTGAGCTGCGCCTCGTCGATCTTTTCGCTCTTTGATCCAAAGAGACGGCGCATCAGAAAATCGACCTTCTGCTTGAGAAGCTCGATTTCCCGCGCCTGGCGCGCGATGATTTGCTCCGGGGATTCGATGCGTTAGTCATAGCACGCGATCCTCCCATTGCCAGAACGATCGCCACTTTAGGCGGATCTTTTTTCGGCTGGCTCCCGCCGTTCGTACCAGGGGCGCATCTTGGCGCCCCGCAGATCGATTCCGTCGAGGAGCAACTGCAGCGCCTCGGGGGCCAACGAAAGGCTTGGCGAGCCCGCCGACGAGGCCTTTGGCCAGGAGAAAGTGCCCGCCTCGAGCCGTTTGGCCAGCACGCAGACGCCCGTGCGGTCGTAGTAGAGTATTTTCAGGCGGTTGCGCCGTTTGTTGGTAAAAGCAAACATCGCCCCGTCCTCCAGGCCGCGGGAAACCAGCTCCCGCGCGAGGGCCGTCAGACCGTTGAAGGACTTGCGCATGTCGTGGGGTTCGACGGCGAGGTGGACGCGCACTCCGGCGGGGAAACCGATCATCGCGGGCCGCCCTCCTTTCCGGCGCGCAGCGTATCGATGAGGCGGGCGGCCAGCGGAATCTGTCTTTCCTCGGCGATGACGATGCGCAGGCCGCACTCGAACTCGACGCGCAGTTGTCGGTCGGTGGGATGGGAGATCTCGATTTCGACGAAGGTCACGTCGGCGACGCGCCACGGCTTGGATTTGGTCTTCTTGGCCATCCCCAGAACGTGACCCGATTCCACCAACCGGCCAGCGGTCGTCGGGGGGCGTATTTTCCCCGCTTACGCTGGAAAAGAAAGGAGAAGCATTTCATCAAACTCGGATTCCTCCTCAGCAAACGGAAAAAGACGCATCACGGCCAAAAGGAAAAGCGACAACAACAAGCCCAGGCAAAATGCCGAGCTACCGATCCAAACGATCCGTCGCTCAAGCCCAAACGCACGCGCCGCTGCGAGAGTCAACAGACCCGCCAGCACCGAGCCCAATGCCACGTAGTACAAACGAACTAACAACATCGAATCGGCCCCCCCTTATTCCACCCGCTTCGTGCCCGGGCGGACGGCGGGAATGGCCGCCAGCCAGTCTGGCACGGCGTCGGGCGCATAGACCGGGAACTGCACCTCCATGCAACTGACCACCGGATAGTCGCCCACCGTGGCCTTCCCCGAACGGTTCACCACCACGAACACTCCCGCGACCTCGCCGCCCCGCGATTCGATGAAATCCGTCAGCTCCAGCAGGGTGCCGCCGGTGGTGATCACATCCTCGACCAGCAGCAGCCGTTCGCCCGCCCGAATCTCGAAGCCGCGCTTCAACTCCAGCGCGTTCGTCGCCGCGTCGCGCTCCGCGTAGATCGTCCGCGCGTGCAGGGCCAGGCCCACTTGCTGGCCGACCGGCACGCCGCCCATCGCGGGGCTCAGCACCACGTCGATGCGCCCCAGCGCCCGCATCGCCTCGACCCGCTGCTCGATCATGCGCTGCAGCTCCCAGGGATGCTGCACCAGCTTCCCTTTCTTGACGTAGAAATTCGAGTGGTTCCCGCTCGCGAGCAGGAAATGCCCCTCTTCGACCGCGCCGTATTCCTTCAGCAGCGCGATGGTTTCATCCGAGGACGTCGGCAATTCGGTTCGCATAATGTCTGGCTTTTTCGGCGAAAGATTTCGCGGGCTCGTCGTAGAGAATACCGCGGGACACGTTGATTACATTCGGCGCGTCGCGCTTTTCGCCCGCGAGCGCCTCGAGATCGCCGCCCTGCGCGCCGAGGCCGGGGATCAGCAGCGGCACGTCGGGGACGCGGCTCAGCAGGTCGGGCGACACGTTGGTCAGGCCGACGACGAGCCCGATCTGCTCCGGCTCGCGGGCCGCCATGTCGCCGACCAGCTCGAAGACGGCGCGCCCGCCGCGGCCGGCGAGCGTTTTCAGCTCCAGATCGGCGGCGCCGGCGTTCGAAGTGACGCCGAGCAGGTAAACGCCCTTTTCCGGGTAACCGAGGAAGGGCTCGACCGAGTCGTAACCCATGTAGGGGCTGAGGGTGACGGCGTCGACGTTCCAGTTCTCGAAGTAGGCCCGCGCGTATTGCTCCTGCGTCGTCCCGATGTCGCCGCGCTTCGCGTCGAGGATGACGGGCACGCCCTTCGCCCAGATGTGGCCGATCATTTCCTCCACCAGTTTGTAGCCCGGCACGCCCATGGCCTCGAAGTAGGCGATGTTCGGCTTGAAGGCGGCGGCGTGGGGCGCGGTCTCGTCGATGAGCTGGATCAGCACCTCGCGAATCTCGTCGATCCCGCCCGGGTGCCGCGCGGGCCGGGGGTCGATGCCGACGCAGAGGCGGGAGCCGCGGGCCTCGACGCGTCGCTGGAGTTTCTGGCGGTAGGACATGATGCGTTCGCGCGACGGCGTAACCCCTTTGACTCAACAGGGTTTGGTCCCGGAGTCAACAGGGTTTGGTCACGGGGCCTCGCGCCAGTCGCCCTTGAGCACGTAAACGGGCTCCAGGCCCACGGTCTGCCGCAGGCGCTCGGCGATGTGCCGGCTGCGTTCGCAGCCCGAGCCGTCGCAGTAAACGATCACCGGCCGCCCCATCGCCTCCTGCAGGCGGTCGATATTCGCGGCGACCTGCTCGCCCCAGCCGTCCTCGGTCAGCAGGATGGCGCCGGGCACGTGTCCCTTTTCGAACTCGGCCGCCGACCGCGCGTCGATCCACACGATCGTTCCCGGCGCCGGGAACCGCGCGGCGATTTCCCCGACCGGGAGGTTCCATTGCCCGCTTTCCTCGACCAGAAACCACGCCGGCCGCCGCGGATGCAGCCACGCGGTCAGAGCCGCCGCCGCCAGAGCGATCGCCACGATGGGGAGCGCCTCGCGAAGGGTTTGCCCGAGCCGGCCCATCGTTATTTCGGGTTGTCCGGGGCTTTGACCGCGAAAAAGGCCATCTGCTGCCGGTGTTGTTCCAGTTCGCAGTCGGTCACGATCTTCACGAAGCCGAGCAGGGTGTCGGCGGTCGATTCCGGGGTGAGGACGACGCGGTATTCGCGTCCCTCGGCGACGGTCTCGAGTTTCGCGGTCACCTGCCGCCGCGAGGAGGTGGCCTCCAGCACGTGGACGGGTTTTTCGCGCAGCACCTTGAAGGCGATGGTCCGCGGCTCCGGGCTGCCGCCCAGCGGCCACTCGGTGATGTTCGGCGTGATCTCGAAGAGGGACGGGACGCGGATTTTCACCGGCAGCCGCACCTCGGCGGCGAGCGGGTCGTCGGTCGTCACGTAAACGCTTTTCTCCGTCTCGCCGGTCGACTTGCCGATGTCGAACACGGCGGTCACCGTGCTTTTTCCGCCGGGCGGGATCTCCATGGAGTCGGCCTCGACGCTGAGGCAGGAGCAGGAACTGTCGAGCTTGGTGATCTTCACCGGGGAAGGGCCGGTGTTTTCGATGGTGAAGGCGGTGGCGATTTCCCTCTGCTCCGGGTCGGCCTCCAGCTCCGAGACATCGGGCGTGAACACCAGCACGCCGCGCCGCAGCTCGCCCGTGGCGGTGGCCCGGGCCAGGGCGGCCGATCTCGGCGCGGCGGACGCGGTGACGGGAGCCGCGCCGTCCTTCGGCGGAAACCACCGGTAGAGCATCAGGTAGATCAGCACGCCGGTCACCGAAATGTAGAACCACACCGGCAGCGTCCACCGGGCGAGACTCCGGTGTTTCTCGAAGTTCCTCCGGACGGCGAAGAGGACGGTGACGACAATCATCGGCAGGTTGATGATCGCGAGCAGGGTGTGGCTGATGAGGATCGTCAGGTAAACCGCGCGCGCCGCGGGGTACTCGGCGGGAAACCGGGTGACGTGGCCTTTCAGCATCGCGTGATAGGTCAGATAGCAGGCGAGGAAGGCCGTCGACGACACCAGCGCCGCGACCATCAGCCCGGCATGGAGCCGGCGCCGCCCGGCGCGGATGGCGACGAAACCGGCCGCGAGCAGGACGGCGCTCAGGCCGTTGAGCGCGGCGTTGAGGGGCGGGAAGCTTTCGATTTCCATGGCGACGGACCGGTGCGGATTCAGGGGTTCCCGGCGGCGGCGGGCGCGGGTTGTTCGCGGAAGAGGTATTCGATGTCGCGCACGAGGCGGTCGATCTCGGAATTGCCGTGCCGGGGATTCATCACGTCGTAGTATCCGCGGATGTTCCGGTCGCGATCCACGAGACAGAGGCGCTGGTCATGGGCAAACTTCCCCTCGGAGGCGATGGTCGCCGGGTCGGTGTTTTCCCGGGTGCCGAAGAACTTGAACTCGCGGATCATGTAGTCGCGGATGCGCTGCCCGTCGCCGGTGAGGAACCACCAGTTTTTCTCGTCCACCCCATGGTCGCGGACCCAGGCGTCCATCTTTTCGGGCGTGTCTTCGGCGGGATCGACGCTGATCGAGACGAGCTGGAAGTCGTCGCGCTCGCCGAACTTGTCGTGCAGCAGAATCATGAAGGCCGCCATGCCGAGACAGCCGGAGGGGCAACTGGTGTACTGGTAGCCGGCGACGAAGATTTTCCCGTTCAACTGCGAAAGCGCCACGGGCTGCCCGTCGCGATTCACGGCGCGCAGGTCGGAGGCGAGTTTCCCGGCGAAATAGGGCCGGGGATTCTCGATTTCGTGGCGGAGCTTGGCGCGATAGGCGCGGGTGACGAAGAAGGAGCCGGCGAGGATCACGAGGCAGACGCCGGCGATGGTGCCCCACCAGGCGACGGGGTTGCGGGGGCCGCCGGTGAGGTGCTCGGGCAGGGAATTCGAAGTCGGCATGGAGGAAAACGGGCGATCGGTGGGCGAATTCAGCGCCAGGCCATCAGCGCGAGGACAAGGATGACGGGCAGGTAAAGCAGGGTGCAGAAGAAGAGGCCGCGCGCGTCGGTTCGCCGGCGGGTTTTGAAAAACTTCCAGGCCAGCCAGGCCATGACGCCGCCCACCGCCGCGCCGGCGGGCAGGAACCAGGCGCGCGCCACCCCGGTGACGACGGGCAGCACGGGCAGGAGGGCGACCAGCAGCGAAAAGCCCAGCGCCAGCCGGGCGGTGCGCGCGCCGCTCACGTCGCCGTTCGACCACATGACGAAGCCGCCGCGCTCGTATTCCTCGCGATACATCCAGTTGATGGCCACGAAATGCGGCAACTGCCACAGGAATAGCAGCAGGAACAGGAAGGCCGCGCCCCAGGTCAACAGCCCGCCGCCCCCGCCCGCCCAGCCGATCAGGGGCGGCAGGGCCCCGGCCACCGCGCCGGCCAGGGTATTGAGGCCGGTGCGGCGCTTCATTGGGGTATAGACAAAGAGGTAACTCAGCAGTGTCGCGCCGGCCACGAAGGCGGCGGTCGCGTTCACCCGCATCCCGAGATGGATGACACCGAAGGCCGAGAGCACCCAACCGAACGCGAAGGCCATCCCCGCGGGAATCCGGCGCGCCGGCAGCGGCCGCCCCGCCGTGCGCCGCATCCGCGCGTCGGCGTCGACTTCCATCAACTGGTTGAAGACCGCCGATCCGAACGCCGCCAGCAGCGTGCCAACGCCAAGGTCAATCAGCCTCGTCCAGTCGAACCCGGCGGCGTCCGGCGACTTCACCGCCGCGAAGTAGCCGCACAACGCCGTGACCAGCACCAGAATGCTCAGCCGGAACTTCGTCAGCGCCATCAGGTCGCGCTGGAAATGCGCCAGCCGGCCCCCGGCCGCCGCCGTTGCCGTTGCCGCCGTGGCTTCGGGTTTGTCGATCGTTTCCGCCATGAAATGAGCGGGAATCTAGGGCAGGTGCGCCGCTTGCGCAAAGGCGCGGATTCCTCACCCACCGGGGCCGGCGGCGGATTCCTCCGCGAGCAGCGTCCGGCGCCGCGTCGCCCGCCGGCATCGCACCGCGAGCAGGAAGGCCAGCCCGAGGATGGCGAGGCCGTTGATGACGTGGAAATTCGTGACCCAGAATTTCTTGTGCTCGGGCGATCCGGTTAAGATGACTCCCACGCCGAGCGCGATCTGCAGGGTCAGCAGTCCGGCGATCGCCAAGGCGTGCCGCAACGGACCCACGGCGACCTCGCGGCGCGTCCAAAGCCACGCCGCCAGACCGATCCCGAGGCCGAACACGACCAAGGCCCAGGTTTTGTGCAGGAAAATCATGCCCACCTCGACGGGCTCGAAGCCGGGTATCCACTGGCCACGCGTCCGGAACAGCCCCGTGTCCGGCAAACCGGCGCGGTGCAGATGCCGCATCGTCGCGCCGAGGATCAACTGGACAAACACCGCCGCCGCGAGCATTGCCGACAGGCGTCTCGCCGGCCCCGCCACCGCCGGATCGAGGGAGTCGGGCTTTTCCCACCCGGGCGAGCTGGCGCGGGCGAGAAACAACACCACACAGAAGAAAAACTGGCCCACACAGCCGTGGACGATGCCAAAGCGATCCGACACCTCGGTGACCCGCAAGCCGCCGAGGATGGCCTGGGCCGTCACGACGATGAGCGCGAGCGCCGTCAGGCGCGTCAAAAGCGGCCAGCCGCGCCGCCACCAACTCCACGCCAGCCAGCCCACGGGAACCAGTCCGGAGACGAGGGTGGCTTTGAAAAAGAGGGCTTTCCGCGCGGGCTCGGTTCGTTCGGCGCCCGCGACGCCGGCGAAGCCGGTGACCAGCGCGAGCAGGATGACCAGGGCGACGATTTCCAGGATCGCGCGCGGCGTCCGGGCGATTTGCCAGACAAAGGCGCCGAGGGTCAACAGGCCGACGGTCGCCGCGATGAGCCGGTGGCTGTGCTCGAGAAAGTAGGGCAGGATCTTGAGCCAGCCGGGCGGATTGATGGAACCGAAGCTCAGGGGCCAGTCCGAGAAGGCCATGCCGGCCTGGGTGGTGGTGACCGCCGCGCCCCACCAGATGAGGATCACGGTCATGCCCGCCAGAACCAGGGCGTATCGGTGAAATGCGGGGCTGGCGTCGGGTTTCACGAGGTGTTTGGCGGATTGGGCGGGGTTGCGGCCTCGATTCGCGCCCGACCCAACAGGGTTGAGTCACCGACCCAACCCTGTTGGGTCGGACCCGAACCGGGCGGGTACTTCGCCGAAGCAAAAAAAGACCGCCGCCGCGCCGGCCAATTCCCCGCTACTTTTGCGGCAGGAGCGGGGTCTGCGAGGCGAACCACTGGTCGAAATCGGCGGCTTCCATCACGCGGACGTTGGCGGCCATCTGGGCGTGCCCGGCGCCGCAGAGCTGGGCGCACACGATATTCCACTCGCCCACCTTGTTCGGCACGAACCACATGGGGATCTCGCGGCCGGGAATGGCGTCCTGCTGGGCGAACATCGGGACCAGCGCGAGGCCGTGGATCACATCCTTCGAGGTGACCTGGATAATGACCGGGCGATCTTTCGGCAGCACCAGGTCGTTGAGGGTGGTGAAGTCGTCCTTGGCGTTCGGATCCGCGGCGACGAGGCCGATGCCGTTCGAGCCGGGGGCGATTTGACGAAAATCGGTCAGCCCCATGAGGCCGTCCTTGCCGGTGTAGTGGAAGGTCCAGCGAAACTGCTCGCCGACGGCGCGGATGCGCAGGGCGTTGGGATCGTTCTTCGGCATGTCATCGACCCGGGCGGCCCACAGGGGAAAGGCGAAACCGAGCAGCAGCACGACCTCGATGATGACGACGCCGATTTCGAGGTGGGTCGAGACGTGGGAGGTCACGCCGTCGTAGCTGGCGACGGCTTGCTTTTTCTCGCGAAACCGCCACAGCACATAAAGCAGGAAGATCGACCACCCCACGAACAGCAGCGCCATGAACCAGTGCACGGCGGCCAGCATGTGGTTGCCCACGGCGCCGTGCTCGGAGGCGATTTCGTGCATCCAGAGAAGGTCGTTGATGGAATCCATGTTCATTGCGGCAATGGGAGGGAGGGAGAAGGTTTTCGAAAAAGGGAACGAACAGAGAGGTCAGGAATCGGCGCCCTCGTCGGCGGACGCGGCGGCGCGCGCGCGCCGGGCGAGGCAAACGATGAAGCCGCCGAAGGAGCCGAGCACTCCCAGCAGGATGAGCAGCATGAAGCCGATGGCGGCGTTCGCCGCGTCGAAGGCCGACTCGGCGCCGCCGTTGCAGACGGAGCAGGCAAGCAGATGATCGATGGCGTTCATGGGAAAAGGGTTCGTTCGGCGGGCGGAAGCATGCGGGGTCAGACGATCACGCGGCGGGATTTTTTCCAGAACCAGGTCCCGTAAACGGCCAGGAAGACACCCAGCGCCGCGCTGAACCAGCCCATGGCCCGCACGCCCTCCTGCGTCTGCGGCAGCAGCAACGCCCACGCGGCGAAACCCGCCGTGCAGAGGATGGCGAGCGCGATGAACAGGAGGTGGAAGTGCTTCAGCGACATGCCCGGGGATTCAGGAAAATTGCGACTGGATGTTGGCGATCGCCTCGTGGATGGGATTCCACTTGGCGAAAAGCACCAGCGCCATCAGCGCGACGGCGAAGATGGTGGTGAACAGCAGCACTTTGTAGATGAGGCCGCGCTCGTGGTTGAGGTGCATGAAAATGAGGGCCACGAGCGAGGCCTTGATGCAGGCGATCACCAGGCCGACGGCGAAATCGGGTCCGTCCACTCCGGGCGCGCCAAAGTCGAAGATTTCGCCAAAGTTGTAGTATTGCTTGATGCCGACGATCAAGGTCAGAGCGGTGCAACCGAAAAGCAGCCAGCCGACGAACCAGTACTGCTTGCGGTGCTTTTCCATATCTTCGGAGGACGAGGCCATGAATCGGGAAGGTTGGGGTGAAATTGGGGAGCGAACCGACGGAATCTCGGCGGGCGTTCAGAAGAGATACATGATCGGGAACAGGAAGATCCAGACCAGGTCGACAAAGTGCCAGAAGAGGCCGCCGACTTCGACGCGGTTGGCCATGTGCTCGGGGTTCTTGAGGTAGAGTTTCTTTCCGAAAAACATCATGTATGCCAGCACCAGGGCGCCGCCGAGCACGTGCAGGCCATGCAGGCCGGTCATGGTGAAATAGATGGCGTAATAGACGTTGTAGCGCGGGCCGTGGTTGGAGATGAAACGAATGGCGTCGCGCGGCACTTCGATGACGCCCGCGTGCTCACCCTCCCCTTCCAGATGGACGGCCTGGAGGCTGACGTGGCGGTCCTGAAGTTTTTTGCGGGGAATGTCGAGGCCACGCTTGTCGTAGTATGGTTTGATGTGGTCGCGGGCGTGATTGCGATGCTCGAACCACTCGGTTTTGGCGGCCTCGTTGTTCACCAGGGTCCAGACTTGGGCGTCTTTCTGGTTTTCGAAGGGCACCATCTGGAGATCCACTTCGTGCAGGTGAATGGAGACGGTGTCGTTGACGAGTTTCCCGTTCAGGGTGACGACGTCGCGAAAAGCGAGCGAGTCCGCGCCATGGGCCACGGTGAAGTGAGGGTCGGCCAGGACGGTGAAGGGCTCCTTTGCCTTGAGAGTGGCGGAGGTTTCCACTTTCACGGTCTCTTTTCCGTTGCGGGCGGCGCGCTTGTTGGCGGCGAGCGTGTTTTTCACTTTGGCGCGTTCCGCGAGGAACCAGCTTTTGAAATTCCCGACTTCCTGTCCACTGGCGTCGGTAAAACCGGGCAGGGAGGCCTTTTCCCACTCGACCTCGCCGTGACCGCCGTGAGCCTCGCCGTGGTCGCCGTCTTCCTTTTCCTTCTTGTAGACGCTTCCGACAAATCCCGGCACGCCGCCGAGCAGGTTCACGGTGACGGAGTCGGCCTCGAACTCGATGCGGTTGGTTTTCCCGATGACTTCGCCCTCGATGACCGAGCCGTCGGTCAGAACGATGCCGGTGTGGGTGAATTTCGCCTTGTACTCGATCGACTTGAGAACCATGAAGGTCGCCGCGCAGGCGATCACCAGGCCCATCCAGAACTGGAACTTCCTCCAATTGCGCTGCTTGAGTTCTACCCATGACAGGACGACAAAAACCGACGAGGCGATCAGCACGAGGGTGTTGGCGAACCCGATCCACACTTTCTGAACACTGGTCGGCCAGGGGAGATCGCCCTGGGCGGGGTCGACCCCGACGCGCAGGAAAACGTAGGCGGAGAAAAGGCCGCCGAAGAGCATGACCTCCGAGGCGAGGAACAGCCAGATGCCGATCTTCGCGTTGTAGAGACCGGTGTCCCGGCGGGCGGTGACTTCGTAGGGAATCTCCATGGATTCGGGAAAGGTGATGGTTGAGGGAAAAAAGGAGCGGAACGCGAGGGTGGGCCGTCAGTGGGCGGCGAGGGCGGTCTCCGGTTCGGGGTTGTCGGTACCATCGGCGCCTTTTTCAAACTGCGGAGTGAAGTCGTCCGTGGCGCCCGGAACGCTGTATTCGTAGGGAGACCGGTAAGCGACGGGCTCGTCGATGAAGTTGCCGTGGGGCGGCGGAGTCGGGGTCGCCCATTCCAGCGTGGTGGCCCGCCACGGGTTGTCGGAGTGGCATTTCTCGCCGTGCAGGATGCTCCAGAAAAGGTTCACGATGAAGGGAACCTGCGCGATCGCCAGCAGCCAGGCCGAGGCGGACATGATGAGATTCAGATCGATCAACTCGACGGGCGTGCCCGCGGCGCGTTGGAAGACGAAGTTGAAAATCGAAGCGAAAAGACTGTCGCCGCCCATGAATTCCTGGCCCGATATCTGAGAATAAGCGGACCCGCCGTCGAAGGCCCGGCGATGGAACCCGGCCATCCCCTGAATCAGCATCGGCAGGAAGACGCCGTTCATGAAGACGAGCGACGGCCAGAAATGCCATCTTCCGAGCCGCTCGCTCATGAAACGGCCGGTGTGTTTCGGAAACCAATGATAGATCCCCGCGAACAGGGCGAACAGGGTGCCCGGGGCCACGACATAATGGAAGTGGCCGATGACGTAATAAGTGTCGTGCAGGTGCAGCACGATGTGGTTGAAGGCCAGCGGCAGACCGGTCAGACCGCCGATCCCGAACATCGGGATGAAGGCCACGGCAAAGAGCATCGCCGAATTGAACCGAATGCGCCCGCCCCACATCGAGATGAGCAGACAAGTCACCAGGATCACCGACGGCACCGAAATAAGCACCGTGGTCGTCTGGAAAAACGTGCTCACCGCCGTGCCCATGCCGGTCAGATACATGTGGTGCGCCCAGACGATGAAACTCAGGAAGCCCAGCACCATCACCGCGTAGATCATCGTCTTGTGCCCCCACAGCGGGCGACGGGTGTGGCAGGGAATGACCTCTCCCACAATCGCGATGGCCGGCAGGATGAGGACGTACACCTCGGGATGCCCCAGGAACCAGAAAAGATGCTGATACAGCAACGGACTGCCGCCGCCCGACCCGTCGAACGGGATACCATTGATGCTCAGACCCGTGGGGACGAAGAAACTCGTGCCGAACATGCGGTCCATCAACTGCATGATCGCCGCGACCTCCAGCGGCGGGAAGGCCAGCAGCAGCAGAAAACCCGTCACCAGCATCGCCCAGACGAAGAAAGGAAGCCGCATCCACGTCAGCCCGCGGGCGCGGAGATTGATGATGGTGGTGATGAAATTCACCGCGCCGAGCAGCGACGAGGTGATCAGGAAAACCATCGCGAAAAGCCACTGCGTCTGGCCGGTCCAGAACTGATTGGCGAACTGCTGGTCGGTCGTCGTCGCGAGCGGAGAATAGTTTGTCCACCCCACCTTGGCGGCGCCGGAGGGCAGGAAGAAACTCACGATCATCAGGGTGCCGCCGACGAAATAGCACCAGAAACTGGCCATGTTCACCCGGGGAAAGGCCATGTCGGGAGCGCCGATCTGCAGCGGGGTGACGTAGTTTCCGAAGGCCCCGAAGGCCAGCGGCACGATGCCGAGGAAAATCATGATCGTGCCGTGCATGGCTCCGAACATGTTGTATAGCTCGCCGGTCACCTTTCCGTCGGCGTCGAGCCAGGCTTGGAACCACGGCAGGTCCGCCAGCAACGGCACCGGACGATCCGGAAACGCGATGCTCCACCGCATCACCATCATCAGGAAAAATCCGATCGCGAGAAAGACCAGCGCCGTGAAGCCATACTGGATCCCGATGATCTTGTGATCCGTCGAGAAAATGTACTTCCGCCAGAAGGGCGGGTCGTGATGATCGTGGTCGTGGCCATGGCCCTCGTGGGCCTGTCCTTCCGCGCTGGTTGCGTTGGCACTCATGTCTGTGATGGGTCGTCGGTGGGTTTCGTCCTGCGACAAAACCGGTTTTTTCTCGATTTTCAATGGGCCGGCCCGGCCGGCTGCCTCCGATCAGTCTGTTTCCCGGCAATCCGGCTCATTCCCGCCTTACTGAGCCGGCGCCTCGGCCTTTTCCCCCGCCGGCTCGCCGGTCACGGGATCGACTTGGGCGCCCGGAAGCATCTCATCTTTCGGAATGGCCAGCAGTTCCGCCTCGGTCCATGGAACCGCTTGGCCGCTAAACTCTTCGCGCGCCGCCTTCACCATCTCGGGGGTGACGATGCCCGGCTCCTCGATCCCGGCGAATTCGTGCCGGACGTAGGTTATCACCGCGGCGAGATCCTGGTCGCTCAGCGTGCCCCAGGGCGGCATCGGCAGTGTGTAGGTCTGACCGGATACTTTCAGCGACCCGTTGATGCCCTTCAGCAGGATCGCCGCAAAGCGGTGCGTGCCGCCCGCGGTCCATTCCGAACCCTTGAGCGGCGGGAACTGGCCCGGATTCCCGAGCCCGGTCGGCTGATGGCAGGGCACGCAGTTGCCGTAAACCCGTTTGCCGTCCTTCATTACCTTGTCGATGTAGGTCAGTTGCGCCGCGGCCGTGTCGCCGCCGGCTCCCGCGGGACGGGGCTCCGGCCGATAGTAGCTCGTGATGAAAATGTCGTCCTTGAACCCGTTTCCGTAGGCGCCCAGGAAACCCGCCCCGAGCAACAGAACGAAAGCGCCAAGGATGAGCGGTCCGAAGCTCAACGGCTCCCGTCCGCTGGGCGGCAGAATCCGCTCGCGGCGAACCGAGTCGTGCAATTTCACGACACTCGCGCCTTCGGCTTCGTAATCGAGATTCTTTTCGCTCATCGTGGTCTTCGATCGAACAGGGTTGGGTCCGGGAGTCAACAGGGTTGGGTCGGGAGACGAATCAGTTCGCCGGCGCCGGGGCCGGCGCGTCGCCGGGGAGTTTCGCGTCCTTTTTCCGCGACATCAGATAATCGACCAGAGCCTCGGCGTCGGGGGTCGGAGTCGGTTTGCCGTTGGGGCCTTCCTTGTAAAGGTGCCGGTAGGCGGGCATCACCGAGTGGAGAACGAAGCTCTTCGGATCGTGAAGGTGGCGATGCATTTCCTCGCGGCTGGAGATGCGGCTGCCGACATTGGCGAGGTCTTGTCCAATCCGCTGATAACCGAGAAGCGCGACTTTCTCGCCCGCATAATCGCCGGGTCGCGTCTCGCGGGCGAGGCCCTCGCCTTCGCGGCCGGCCCACCCCGCGCGCCACATATCGGCCCCGGCATAGGTCGGGCGCACGACCTGCGTGTGGCAGTAGGCGCAGCCTTCCCGGGCGTAAACGGCGGCGCCGCGGTCGCTCGAGCCGAATCTCGCGTTCGCCGGGTCGGGATAAACCGCTCCGGCGGGCATGGCGTCCGCGGGAGCATAGGCGACGGGTTCGGCGTTCGCCTGGCGAAGGTAAGGCACCACGATCAGCAGCAGCCACGGAAGGCCAAAGGCCACGCCCAGTCCGGCCAGGTTTTTCCAGAGAGTGCTTTTCATGGTCGAGTCAATGCGTCGAGCGCGATCGAAGGGGAAGGGAGGGGAATAGCGGAAGTTTCGCGGTCTCAGACGCCGGCACCCTCCGGCTCGAGGCCCGCCGCCGCCTCGGCGCTGGCGGCTTCGCCGGGCTTTTTGTGAATCAGCGTCGGTCCGTCGGAGGCGCGGCCTCTGCCGAGAAACATCAGGGCGAGTTGGTAGAAGAACCCGAGATTCGAAAACGCGATGAGCAGCCAGGCCACGATGCGGCCGACGATCCAGGGATTGCCGATCTCGACGGAGCGCCCAAAACCGAGATTCCACTGCTGGATGGCGCCGCCCTGGGCGATGCCGCCGACCAGCATGGTCACCACGACGGTGGCGATCCCGTAGGCCGAAAGCCAGAAATGCGAGCGGATCAGGCTGCCGGAGGGCCACTCGGTTCCGGTCAATCGCGGCACGATATAGTAAATCGCCCCGAAAATCGTCATCGAGAAAAAGCCGTAAACCGCCAGGGTGTCGAGCCCGACCACGAAGTGACTGAACTGAAGGATTTTCGAAACGCCGAAGTAGGAGGAAAACGCGTTGAGCGCGGCGAAGATCACGAACATCAGCGCGCCGAACATCGTGAACCGGAGGGAGGGGCTGTATTCCCACAGTTTTTCGCGGCCTTTGATGGTCTCGCGGAAGTTCCACCCCGTCACCAGCACCGCCAGCAGGGCAAAAATTGCCGCCGCGCCGCCAACGGCCGGCATCCAGGCCGGGAAAGGCCCGCCGGCAAAGCGCTGGAACCCGGTCCAGCCGGCGCAAACCGCCAGCACCCAGAATCCGATGCGGGCCAGCACATAACTGTGGATGGGCCGGCCGGCGATCTTCGGGATCAGGTAGTAGGTCGCGGCCAGCGCGACCGGGGCGAACCAGAAATACATCAGATTGCTCATGTACCAGGCGTTGGCGCCCGCCCCCATGGTGGCCGAGCCGCCCTTGCCGATCACCAGATTGGCGGAGAAATAGATCCACGGAAACCACACCGCCGCGCCCAGCAGAAAAAGTTCGGACACGAAGATCTCGCCCGCGCGCGCGCGGTGAAACATTGGGAACAGCCACACGACGATCAACACGTAGCTGAGTCCCAGCAGCGGCGCCACCCAGCCGGGAAAATCCAGCCACGGCAGCGAGCGCCCGGCGCCGAACCACACGGCGACGACGCCGAGGGCCACCGCGATGTTCCAGACATTCCCGGCGGCGATGAGGGTGACGGGATTCCGGCACTCCGACCGGGTGAGGCGCGCGGTGAGCCAGAGCATCACGCCGAGACCGGCCTGCATGGCCCAGCCGTAAAGCAGCGCGTTCATATGCACCGGGAAAAGACGGCCGTAGGTGATGAATTCGCACCCTTCCCACAGGGTCGGCACCCGCAGCTTCACGGCGCTCAGAAACCCCAACAAGGTCGCCACAAACAACCACGCCGCCGCGCTGGTGAAAAAGAACAACACCGGATACCGCACGGACCGGTCAATCGCCGCGCGTTCGCGGACATCATCGGCGGTGGCATGCTGGGGATCGAGGCTCATTGATCGGTCGGCTGGGAAAAAGAACGGGATTTCAAAAAGCGATTCACTTCTGTGGCGCGGGCGCGGGTGCCGGAGCGGGCTTGGTCTCGGGCGCGGGCGCCGGGGCCGGTTGCGGGGCGGCGGCGGCCTCCTGAAGCTGCTTCATGAAAGTCGGCGAGCCGGGCACGACGAACTGGGTCGGGGCGCCCTTCTTGGACGCGAGCGCGGCGATCGTGCTCTGGACCGAGGCCTTCAGCTTGGCGGGATCGACCAAGGCAGCCTGCGCGGCGCGCACTTCCTGAAGATTCTGTTGCCGGGCCGCGATCACCTCGGTGGCGGCCTGGGTGAGGCGATCGGAGGGCCGCGTGCCGATGCCCAGTGCCAGCCACATCACGCAGCCGAAACTCAGGAGAGCCAGAATCCCGGCCCAAAAGGCCCGGAATCGGCGTCCGGCACAGTCTGCTTGGGTGTCGCTCATCGGTTTGGGAAAGGGGGGCGATTCAACAGGGTTGGGTCCGGGAGTCAACAGGGTTGGGTGGTCGGGCTAACAGGGTTGAATCCGGCGTTTTTTCGGTCAGTTCAGCACGTTCAACGACTCATCCAGGCGCGGGTCCCGGCACGGGAACAGGCTGGCGTTTCCAAGGGCGCGCAAGACGAAAAATCCGAAAATTCCGGCCACGGCGACCCAGGCGAGCAGATCGGTCCAGAAATTGCCGGGAACGATATACTGGATTCCGTCGCCGAGGTGGCGGGTCAGGGAAGGCCCACGCTCGGGGATGATGATCCAGTAGATGTCGCAGAAGTGCATGAACAGGGTCCACACCGCGACGCCGCACAGGATGGTGGGCTTCTTCTTGAATCCCTGCATCAACAGCGCGCCGAAGGGCAGGAAGAAGTGCCCGATCACGAGGAACAGGATGGCGTGGGTGTTCCAGTAGGCGGTGTTGCGGGTGAGGTAGAATTTCGTTTCCTCGGTGATGTTCGCGTACCAGATCAGGAAAAACTGCGAGAAGGCGATGTAGGCCCAGAAAACGGTGAAGGCGAGCAGCAGTTTCCCCATCAGGTGATAGTGCTCCATGGTGATGACTTCCTTCAGGTAACCGGCGCGGCGCAGCAGCGTGAGCAGGATGATGAGGAAGGCCATCGAGTTCAGCGCGGCGCCGGCGAAGAGATACACGCCCCACATCGTCGAGAACCAGGTGTAATCCAGCGCCATCAGCCAGTCGAACACCAGGAAGGTCCACGAGGCGGCAAAGACGGGCAGAAACCCACAGGCGGCGCGGCGCATCCAGCGGAAATACTTCGGATCCCCCGAGGCGTCGGATTTCAGCGACCAGGTCCGGAGGGTGAAAATGACGCCCGTCAGGGCCAGGGAAATCATCACGAAGCGGAAATACCAGGCGCCCGGATTCATGTATCCGCGCTTCTTGAACAGGTTGGTGTTCGTGTGCTTGAACTCCTTGTCGCGCAGTTCGCCGAACAGCGCGCCGTCGCTGAGGTCGGTCGCCTTGAGCTTTTCGACTTTGGCGCGCTCGTCCTCGAGCCGTCGGTTGAGGAAGGCGGTCTCGCCCGGGGTGGCGCCGTTGAGGTCGCGCTGGGTGTCGGCCTCGATCGCGGCGAATCGTTTTTCGGCCGACTCGATGTTTTCCTGAAGATGATGCCGGTGTTCTTCAAGCTCGTGGTTGGCGGCCTCCTCGGCGTGGTGCAGGGCGTCCTTGCGGGCGTCGAACCATTCCCAGAGGGCGTTGCGCATCGTGCCGGGAAAAATCAGGGGCAGGGCCAGCACGAAGAGGAAGGGCACCACGCTGCCGAGATTTTCCATCAGGCGGCGCACGACGATCCCCCAGCCGGAGTTGGTGGCGTTGTGAAGGAGGGTCCAGAAGATGCCGCCGACCGCCAGGGTCATGAAATACACCACGGCAAACAGCCAGGAATAGGCCATGCCTTTGTGGAAAACTTCGGAACTCTCCTTGCCGCCGGTGGCGAGGTAAATGACGAAAAACAACACCGCCGCGCCCAGCCCGGCCATCAGCAGCACCCACTTGAGGAGTCCGCCGCCGTCGAACTTTTCGCCCTTGGCGTAATCGTCTGCGTTTTTCAGTCCAGCCATCTTGGGAAAGCGATTGTCTTCTTCTAAAAAGTCTAAAAAGGGAAACCGGGTCAGTTGCCGGACGCGCCCTGCAAGGCCCGCACGTAGGCGGTGATCGCCCAGCGATCGGCGATCGGCACCGCGCCGGAGTAGGGGCCCATGAGGCCCTTGCCATGGGTGATCGTCCAGAAAATCTGCCCGTCCGGCAGCGCCTTCACGCGCGGATCGACGAGGTTGGCGGTCGGGGGAATGAGCCAGTACTTCGCCACCACGCCCTGGCCGTTGCCGGATTCGCCATGGCACGGGGTGCAGTAGATCTGGAAGCGCCGCCGGCCGTGATCGAGCAGGGCGGCGTCAACCTTCACTTCCTCGGGAAATCCGTCGCCATAGAAGTCTCCGAACAACCCGCTCCGGTAATACTCGGAGCCGACGGGGGTGTCCTTCTTGTTCAGCGGGGCTTGATAACCCATCGGGATGGTCCCGACCACCGGGCGGCGCGCGCCGGAGCCGTCCTCGAAAAATTCGCTCGGTTTCTGGTACTTCACCTTGTACTGCCGGTCCATGTCCGGAAACAGCTCGAACGGCGGCTTCGAAAACTTCGTTCCGCGGGCGCCATAACCCACGGCGAGCATCACCGCGAACAAGGTCAGAATGAGGAAAAACCAGCGCATCTCGTGCGTAACTCGGAAAGAATTCAGTTCAGTGGAAAAGGGCGAATCGGGCGGGGCGATGAAGGGGTGTTTCTCAGGCTTCCAGAAGCTCGACCGATTTGGCGCCGGCCGACTCCAGCAGTTCGCGCGTTTTTTCGACGCGAAACTTGGGGTCGCGGGATTCGATCACGAGGATGAATCCGTCGTCGGAGAATTTCGAAAACAGCTCAGACTCGAAAAGCGGATGATTCCACCGCGGCAGCAGCAACACGATGAGCAGGCCGAACAGGGTGGCGAAGGCCGAGAAAAGAATCGTCAGCTCGAACATGACCGGGAAGAAGGCCGGCACCGTGAAAAGGTTGGTCGGCTTGTTCTGCACCACGGTCGGGTAGAGCTTCACCTGGGTGAAAAACTCGAGGACGAACGCGGTGAGGAAACCGGTCAGCCCGCCGCCGAGCACGATCGCCGAGAGCCAGGACTTCTTCATGCCCATGGCATGGTCCATGCCGTGAACGGGATAGGGCGTGTGGACGTCCCATTTCCGGAATCCGGCGTCGCGCACCTTTTCCGCGGCGTGATACAGGTCCGAGGCGCTCTCGAACTCGGCCACGTAGGCGTAGGGTTGCTTGGTGCTGTTGGCGGTGGCGCTCACGTTTCTTTGATTCTCGAAAAATGGGTTTCCGGACCTTTTCGCGGGATCAGGCCCCGGCGCGGCGGCCTTCTTTCAATTTCTTCCAGTCATGGTAATGCGGATCCGCCTGGGGCAGCACGCCTTTGACCTCGGCGATGGCGATGACCGGGAGGAAGCGGAGGAAAAGCAGGAAGAGACTCAGGAACAGCCCGAAAGTGCCGGCGAACATCAGCATTTCCACCCAGCTCGGATGGTAAATGCCCCATTGCCCCGGCAGGAAATCGATCGAGATCGAGGTGGGAATGATCACGAATCGCTCGAACCACATCCCGGCATTCACGAAATTGGCGACGATAAAGACCACGACGAGATTTTTTCGCGCCTTCTCGAACCAGAAAATCTGCGGCGAGATCACGTTGCAGAAGAACATGCAGTAATAGTAAGGCGTGTAGGGGCCGCTGAGAATGCGCAGGTGAAAGGCGTCCGTCTCGTACTTGCTGGCGCTGTAATAGCTGATGAACAGCTCCATGATGTAGGCGTAACCGACGATCGAACCCGTCAGCAGGATGATCTTCGCCATGTTGTCGATGTGTTTCATCGTGATCATGTCCTGCAGGCCGTAAATGCGGCGGCAGGGAATCATGAGCGTCAGCACCATGGCGAAGCCCCCGAAAATGGCGCCCGCCACGAAGTAGGGCGGGAAAATGGTGGTGTGCCAACCCGGCACGATCGAGGTGGCGAAGTCGAACGAAACGACCGAGTGCACCGAGAGCACCAGCGGCGTCGAGAGGGCCGCCAGCAGGAGATAACCCATTTCGTAATGCTGCCACTGGCGGTTGCCGCCGCGCCAGCCGAGGGCAAAAAAGCCGTAGGCCATCTTTCGGATCTTCGTCCTGGCGCGGTCCCGGAGCGTGGCCAGGTCGGGAATCAGACCGATATACCAGAAAATCACCGACACCGTGAAATAGGTGGACACCGCGAAGACATCCCACAGCAGCGGGCTCTTGAAATTCTGCCAGATGGCATTGGCGTTCGGCACCGGGGCCAGGAACCACACCATCCAGAATCGGCCGACGTGGAACCCCGGGAAAATGCCGGCGCAGACCACCGCGAACAACGTCATCGCCTCCGAGGCGCGGTTCACCGAGGTGCGCCAACGCTGGCGCGTCAGAAACAGAATGGCCGAGATCAGTGTCCCGGCGTGGCCGATCCCGATCCAGAAAACGAAATTCACGATGGCCCAGCCCCAGGCGACGGGCTGGTTGTTCCCCCACACGCCGACGCCGGTCGAAACGAGATAAACCAGCGTGAACCCGAGGCAACCCGCCAGCAACACCGACGGAATGAACAGGAACCACCAGCCCAGCGGCTGGCGATTTTCCACGATCGAGCAGATCTGGTTGGTCACCCAGCTGAAGGACCGATTGTTGAGCACCAGCGGCTCGCGCGCGACGCCCTCCGCTTCGGAGGGATGCGCGGCTGCTTGATCTGTCGTTCCGTTGGCCATTGGGAGGGAAAAGAGAGGGAATATAAAAGGTGGGAAAACGCGAAAGTACGGAGGTCGGTAAGTGAAAAATCGGCGGAAGAGCGGCGTGCTTTCGGGGAATCGATCTTGTCGGGCTATTTTTTGCTTTTTGCCTTCGCGCCTTTCTCCGCGGCAAAGCCGCGAAGCGGCGATCAGTGCATGTCGGCCGTCACTTTGCCGATTCGGTCGGCGCCGGGCATTTTCGGGTTCGGGTTTTTGATTCGGGCGAGATAACTGGTCCGCGGGCGGGCGCCGACATATTTCAGCAGGTCGTAGTTCCGGGGGTTGTGTTTCGTCCCGTTCACGCGGTCGCCCTTGGCCTTGAGATTCCCAAAGACGATGGCTCCGGACGGACAGGCGTCCTGGCAGGCGGTCGTGACCGAATTCGCCGGCACCTGAACATTCGCGGAGTCCCGCGCGGCGACCTTGGCCGCGACTTTGGCGAAACTGAGACGCTGCACGCAGTAGGTGCATTTCTCGATGACCCCGCGCATCCGGACGGTGACGTTCGGGTTTTTCTGCAACTGCTCGGTCGTCGTGGCGCGACCGGCGGCGGGCGCGAGCGGTCCCCAGTAAAGCTCGTCGATCGGGCGCTTGTTGAAGTCGAAGTAGTTGAAGCGGCGAGCCTTGTAGGGGCAGTTGTTCGCGCAGTAGCGCGTTCCGATGCAGCGATTGTAGGTCATCGCGTTCAACCCGTCTCCGGTGTGGACCGTCGCGTTGACCGGGCAAACCGTCTCGCAGGGGGCCGCTTCGCACTGCTGGCAGGCCACCGGCTGCGGCAGCATTTCCACCGCGTCATCGTCGGTGAATCGCTTGCCGGGCTTGCCCGTCTCGTCAAAATGCAGGCCCATTTCGGAAACCGTCTTCGAGTCGTAGGGGCTCGAAAAATACCGGTCCATCCGGATCCAGTGCATCTCGCGACCGCGAATCACCTGATCCTTGCCCACGATCGGAATGTTGTTCTCCGACTGGCAGGCCACCGTGCAGGAGTTGCAACCGATGCAGGCGTGCAGATCGATCGTCATCGCCCACTGATGATCGGGATCGACCACGAAATCGTTGTTCCCGATCGCGACCGCGTTCTGCTTGTTGACCGGGTTGTCGGGATTCAGGTAATCGGGCCCCTGATAGAGCGACACGTTTTCCGGGATGTGGGCGTCCATGCCCTGGGTCTGGGCAAAGTGCGCGTTCTCGTCGAACATGCCCTTCGTGCCCTCGCGCACGATGGCGCGCCCCTCCATCGAGTAGTGCTCCGAGGTCAGCGCGAGATCGTGTTTGCCGGCGGTTTTCGCCAGCGTGACGGCGCCGATCACGAAAGGCGCGGCGCTCGTGCGCAGCGGCCAAACATTCGTGCCCACGCCCTTGGCGATGGAACCCGGCTCGAAATCCTTTCCATAATAACCGGCCGCCAACTGAATCGTGTTGTCCGCCTGGCCCGGCGCCCGCAGCACCGGCACCTTCACCGTGTTGCCCGAGGCGGTCAGCTCGATCACATCGCCGTCCTTCAGCCCCAGTTCGTTCGCCGTCCGACGGCTCATCAACGCGGCATTGTCCCAGGTCAGTTTTGTGACCGGATCGGGCGCTTCCTGCATCCAGCCGTTGTTGGCAAAACGGCCATCGTAGGTCGCCGCCCCCGGCGCCAGCGCCACCTCGAGCGCCTCGGCGCGCGGCACATCGGAAAAAACGAACGCCCCCAGCGCGGCGCCAACCTTCCCGGCATCGACGGCCACTCCCGCCGCGGCGGGATAGCGCGCGCCCTTGGCAAAACCGTCGCGCACCGTCGTGAACCAGTCCCCGCCTTTGGCGATCGCGGCGAAGGAAGCCTTCACCCGCGCCAGCACCGGCCCATCCGGCTCGGGCACACCCGGCATCGTGATCGGCGCGGCGGCGCCATCGGCCGGCGGCGCCTCCACCAGGCTGAGCAAAAGCTCGATTTCGGAGACCCCGCCATTCAGCGGCAAAATCATCGGTTGCTGCACGGAGTATCCGCCGTTCACGCCGCGCCAGTCACCCCAGCTCTCCAGATAATGCGCCGCCGGCACGTGCCAGAAGGCTTTGGCGGCCGTGGCATTTTGGCGCGGGCCGTGATGGATGACCATGTCCACTTTGGACAGCAGATCGCCAAACCGCAGGTCGCCCGGCGCGTCGAAGACCGGGTCCGCGTCCGTCGTGATGAAAAGCTTCTTCACCTGGCCCGCCTCGATCGCCTTCGCCAGTTCGGCGATCCCCGGCAGGCTCGCCTCGCCCGTTTGCAATACCGGGGCCACCGCCTTGTCGCCGCCAAAGGCGCCCAATGCCGCGTTCATCGCCGCCGCCAACAGGTGAACCTCTTTCGGTTGCCGCGAACCGGCCACCACCAGCGCCTTGCCTTTCGAGGCGGCCAGATCCTTCGCGCATTCCGCGATCCACTCGCCATCGATCACCGAGGCTTTGAATTTCGCCGCGACCGGCTTCAGCGCGCCCGCCAGGGCCGCGTCGCCCGCCGTTTCCGCCACCGCGATCGCCAGCAGCACCGCCGCTTTCGCGACCTGACCCGCCGGCAGGCGATAGCGATGGTCCGCCATGCCGCCCGTCAGCGTGAAGGACGGCTCGACGACATAGAGGCGATTCATTTTCGCATCCTTGCCGTCCACTCGACGCCCGCGCGTGAACTCGGCCACCGGATCCTCACCCACCTTGTCCAGGCCGAGAAAATCCGAATCCAGGGACAAAATCCGCTCCGCCCGGTCAAATCGCGGGACCACCCGGGCTCCAGGCCCGAAAAGCTCAGCCTCCGCCGCGCCCAAGCCATCGCCCCCGAAGGGCTCATACCCAAAAACCTTGGCGCCGGCGTATTTTTTCGACACCTCGGCCAGCAACGCCGCCCGCGTCGGCGACGAATTCGGGCTCACCAGGAAAGCCACCCCCTGCCCCGAAGCCGCCTTGCGAAACTCGGCGAGAAATTCCGCCTCGAAGGCCGCGGCGGTCGTTTCGACTCCGCCCTTGCGGTAGGCGCGCGAGCGGTCGGGATCGTAAAGGTCCAGAATGGAAGCCTGCGTGAACGCATCCGACCCCCCCGATACCGACGGATGCAGACGATTGCCATCGACCCGAGTCGGGCGCCCCTCGTGCGTCGTCACCACCAGCGGATCGCACCCGCGCCCCCCGAGCCGGCCCTTCGCGCTCGCGTAGTAGAGCGCCTTGCCCGGCACGATCCATTCCACGTGCTCATTGAAAGGCACCAGGTTGCGCACCGGGCGACTGCAGCCGCTCATCCCGAATCCCGCCAGCGCCGTCGCCGCGCCCATGAGCTTCACAAAATTCCGGCGCGAGACATCGTCCGCCTCCAGCTCGGCCGCGCCCCGCGGAAACTCCCGGGCGAGCCAGTCGCGGAATTCGGAGGAATCCTCCAGCTCCCCGAGACTGCGCCAGTAGGCGCGGCCGGACTTCGGAGCTTCAGGATGTTGCCACTGCCGTTTCATTGAATGGTCTTCGACTGCAAAAAGTTAAATTCCAAGCGTTTCCCGCCCTCACCGGTGACAGGCCGCGCAATCCTGCGGCGGATTCACGTTCATCATTTCCTTCAGGCGCGCCCCCACCAACCTCGCGTTCAATTCCTTGTTCTTGTCCGCCTCCTTGAGGTCGTCGGCCGGTTTCCCGGTCTTTTCGGCCAGGTAGGCGTAAAACTGGTCCTTGTCCAGATCGTGGGCTTCCCAGTCGAGGTTCGTGATTTCATCCAGCGGGCGCAGATGCGATTCGACGTTCCGGTGACAATCGAGGCAGAACCCCATACTCAGCGGCTTGGCGTGATAGACGACCGGCATCTCGTTGACCTTGCCATGGCATTCCACACAACTGACGCCGCGGTTCACATGGGCCGAGTGATTAAAATAGGCGTAGTCGGGCGTCTCGTGAATCTGCACCCAGCGAATCGGCGCGCCGGTGTAGTTCGAATTGGAGGTGTCCATGGCCTGACGCAGCGGCTCCAGCTTCGGGCTGTCCGACTTCACCTTGCCCGGGCCGTGGCAATTCCAGCACACCTGCGCGTTCGGGACATTCGAATGCGCGGAATTTTCCACAAAACTGTGACAATACCGGCAATCCATTCCCACTTGACCCGCGTGAATCGTGTGATCGAAGGGAATCGGCTGGTTCGGCTGATAGCCGACCCGCGTGTATTTCGGCGTCCACGTGTACCACACCCAAGCGGTCACCACCGTGCCCAGGGCACCGAGGCAGATGACGATTTGAACGGGCAGCCAGTTGGTCCAGCGTGGAAACGGATTTCCCATGGGTTGAGAGGTCGGAGAGCGCTATTAAATGGCTTGTGAAAAATTTCACAAGCGGTTTTTCAGATAAAAGTTACGAAACCCGAACCATCCTTGATACCCCCGGTTTTTCACCGGATTGGTCGCCCTTTCCCTCGATTTCGTTCCCCGACTCAACAGGGTTTGGTCGGCGAGTCAACCCTGTTTGGTCACGGCGCCGGAGAATTCGGCGCTCACGGCGTTTTCACCCCTCGATCCCATACGCGCGCGCCGCCGTGCCACCCCACAGCGCGGCCCGCTCGTCCTCGCTCAGTTCCGCGGCAAAGCCGCCCACCGCCGACACCCAGCGACCGTATTCGCTCCGCAGCCGGCACACCGGCCAGTCGCTGCCGAACATCGTCCGCGCGGGACCGAACGCCTCCAGCACCGCCTCCGCGTATGGCCGCAAGAGCCCGGGCGTCCAGTCGACCCCCTCGGCGACTTCGGTGACCATGCCGCTAAGCTTGCAGAAGACGTTTTCCCGTCTGGACAGTTCGAGGATGTTTTTCGCCCACTCGGCCCCGGGCTGCGCCGTCGCGATCTCGGGCTTGGCGACGTGGTCGAGCACGAATACCTGGTTCGGATGCCGGTCGACGAACCGGATCGCGTTCGGCAAGTGCCGATGAAAGATCAGAATGTCGTACACCAGCCCGAAGTCGTGCAGCGCCGCGACGCCGCGATTGAAGTCCTCGCGCAGGCAATAGGCGTCGTCCTCCATCCCCTGAAGCACTTCGCGCACGCCGACAAATTTCTCCCGGCCGGCGTACCTCCCGAGCGTTTCCCCGACATCGGCGCGCGTCAGATCCACCCATCCCACCACGCCCGCGATCCAGTCGTGCGCCGCCGCATGGGCGAGCAGCGCGTCGTTTTCCGCCAGGGTCGTCCGTGCCTGCACGGAGATCGCACCGTCAATCCCGGCCGCTTCGAGCAGCAATTTCAAATCCTCGGGCCCGAAATCGCGCTTCAACACCTCCATCCCCTCCCCGATCCAGCCATACTCGGCCGCTTCGTATCTCCAGAAATGATGATGGGCGTCGATTTTCTTCATCAAAAAAACCTGTCAATCTTGTCCAAAAAGAAAAACTCAGATCGACATGCAGGAAAACCCGCCGTCCACAATCAACTCGGTGCCGGTGATGAACGCCCCCGCGGCCGGCGACGCCAACAGCAGCGTGGCGCCGATCAGTTCGCGCGCCTCGCCAAAACGTTTCGCCGGCGTGTGCCCCATGATGGCGGCGACGCGATCCTCGGTGAGGACCTTGCGGTTTTGCTCGGCCGGGAAAAAGCCGGGCACCAGCGTGTTCACCCGCACCCCCTGGGCGGCCCATTCGCGGGCGAGGTTTTTGGAAAGATTGTGCACCGCGGCCTTGCTCGCCGAGTAGGTGAAGACGCGGCTCAGCGGCCCGAGTCCGGAGATGGATCCGATGTTGATGATCGAGCCACCCCCAGGCTGCACGAGCATCTGACGCCCGAAAATCTGGCAGCTTCGCAGGATGGCCCCCAGATTGATGTCGAGGATGCGGGCAAACTCCTCGTCCCCGATTTCCAGCACCGGGGTGGGCGAATTGACGCCGGCGCCGTTGACCAGGACATCGACTTTCCCCGAGCGCTCCATCACCGTCGCCAGCAGCGCCTCGAGCGACGCGCGCGAGGCGACATCCGTGCCCACAAAATAGCCCCGCCCGCCGGCCGCCTCGATTTTCGCGAGACGCTCGGCGGCTTTCTCCTCGCTGCGTCCCACCAGCGCGACCTCGGCGCCCGCTTCCGCGAGCCCCTGCGCCATCTCGCCGCACAAAACCCCCGTCCCGCCGATGACGACCGCGGTCCGGCCTTCCAGTGAAAATAATCGGTCCAGATAACTCATGGTCAATTTCCCCTCGTTTTGGGCCTGCTTCGCTGGATTTGAGTTTTTACCACGAATTCACACCCATCTGTAAAGAAGCCGGCGGCCATATTCGTGTTCGTGTGAATTCGTGTCTATTCGTGGTTTCTGCCTTGGAATTTCGGATTTCCGGCTCGGCCGGGCTTGCCGCTCACTCCGCCACCGGAAAGGTTTCCGGCGTCCAGTCCGGGGCATCCTGCCCGCATTCCTCGGCCACTTCGGCGAAACCGCGAATCTCCGCCTCGCTGAAAAGCAAACCGCCCGCCTTATCGCAACGTTCCGCGGCGCGAGCCTCGATCGTGCCCGGCAGCATACAGTCCTCGTTTCCGTGGCCGAAGATGTCGCGCAAGACCGCCGCGATGTTTTCCGCCTGACTGCGCCCCCGGGAAAACGCCGCCCCCGAGATCGCCTCCGGATGTATCACCTGGAAAAAGAATGCCGAGGTCGATTTTTCGCCGGCCGCCTTCGCCCGCTCCGCCCGCCCGCGGAGGGTCGGCGGCGAACCGCCGATCGCCGCCCCGAACAGCTCGTTGAGCAGGGCCAGCCCGTACCCCTTGTGCGCGCCGAAGGGCAGCAGGGCCTTGATCTTGTGCGGATCGGTCGTCGGCTGACCCTCCGCGTCAACCCCGCAGCCGGGCGGCAGTTCCTTTCCCTCGCGCTTGAACTGCTCCACCCGTCCCATCGCGATCGTCGACGTCGCCCAGTCGATCACCACCGGATACCCCAGCGCCTCGACCGTCGGAAATCCCCAGCTGTGCGGATTCGTTCCCAAAGTCGGCGACTTGCCCCCGAAGGGCACCACCTCGGCGAGCGTCGAGGTGCAGTTCGTGTAGGCAATGTAACCCCGCTTCGCCGCGTCCATCACGTAGCCGCCGCCCCACAGATAATGAAACGCGTTGTCCACCGACACCGTGCCGCAGCCATACTCGTCAGCCAGGCGAATGCAGGTCTCCATCGCCTCCACCGCGACGGCCTGCCCGAGCTTTCGCCGGCCGTCCCAGGCCTGGGCGGCTTTGAATTTCGACGCCACCACCGCGACCTCCGCCCCCGGCACGCAACCGCCCGAACCGCTCCCGAAAAGCTCGTCGAGATGCAGTGCCTTCAGCGCGTTGTGGGTGCGGATGCCGTGCCAAGACGCTTCCGAGCACATCCGCGCCGCCGCCGCCGATTCCTCCTCCGTGTACCCGCGATGCCGATACGCCGCATGCACCAACGCATCGTGACGAGTCCGGGGGACGATGTGGAAAATTTCCGGGGAGGCCATGTCGCAGTTTCTAATCCTCCTTTCGCCACAGCGCAAAGGGAATTGGCGCGCGGTTTGGCTTGCCTTTTGACCTCGATTCGGGCGATCCTGAAGTCGTGTCGGTTGGTTTCATGCTCCGCATTCTGGTGGGCTGCTCCTGTCTCGCGACATTCCCGGCCAGCGCCCAGGATACGCCCGCCTTCACCTATCCCCTGCCCACGGCGGAAGATCGAATAGCCGCTCTCGGCATGCTGGAGGGTCTGCCGGCGACCGAGCGCAGGTTTTTCGAAATTTCGGAGCCGTTTCAGCCAAAGTTCACCCCCGGTCCCCACGACTGGCTCGCCACCCACCCCGAGCCCACCCAGAGTTACGCTCGGTTTATCCAATCGGGACGGAAATCGTTCCGGGAGCCACGAGTTGTGATCTATCTCCAGCCAATCGGCGCCATGCCGGAGCCCTTTGCGAAGCTGCTTCCAACGGTTCGCAAGTATGCCGAAATCTACTTCCAGAAACCCGTCGTGGTACAGGACCCGATCGTCGCTCCGGCGGGGATCGCCTCAAGAATCAATCCCTCGACCTCGGAAAAGCAATGGTTGACCACCGACATCCTCGAACTGCTCTCCCGGGAAATGCCCAAAGACGCCTTCTGCCGGGTCGGACTGACGTTGACGGATCTTTACCCCGACCCGGACTGGAATTTTGTCTTCGGACAAGCCCGACCCGATCGGGGGGTAGGCATCTACAGTTTCGCGCGCTACGGCAGCCCCGACAATCGCGCCGATTTTCTGCGCCGTTGCCTCCGCGTCCTGACCCACGAAACCGGCCACCTCTTTGGGATGGGGCACTGCGTCTACTTTCAGTGCCTGATGAACGGCACCAATCACCAGGCCGAGTCGGATGCCACCCCGCTATTTCTGTGCCCAATCTGCCTGCGCAAATTGCACGGCACCCAGCATGTCGATCTCGCCCGTCGCCACTTCGAACTCGCGGAATTTTTCTCGAAGAATGACCTTTCTCCGGAGAGCGGCTGGATGACGATGCGCGCGAAAGCCCTCGGTCTGGGATCTTCGGAAACCCGGTGAGTCAACAGGGTTGCCTCCATCGCCATACCCTGTTGGGTCGGCGGCTGGCCCACAACGGGGATCAGGCCCCGACCAGGACGAATTTCAATACAAACAACCCGGCCAGCACCGCGAGCAAGGGATGGACCCTCCGCCACGCCCCCGTCAGACCGAAAACGGCCACATGCACGACGCACCCGATGGCGATGCCATC
>JACKQC010000007.1 GCA_024233085.1 Akkermansiaceae bacterium | reverse complement strand
TGGACGATATCGGTCTCATCCTCGACGACGGGCTGGCCGCGCTTGTAGCGGGTCCACTCGCGCTTGGGAACGCGGTTCTTGTGCTCGCGCTTGTAGTCCTCCACGATGGCCTTTAGGTCGAATCTCACCTCGAAACTCGGCAGGCTCTTGGCCAGCACGATGCCGTTGCGATCCTTGATCTCGCCCCGGATGCCGGGAATGCGGATCGACTCGTATTTCATGCCCGGCAGGCGGTTGACGTAGGCTTCGTGCTCGAGAATCTGGACGCTATGGAGCCTCGCCACGAGCACCGAAAAGCCCCCGAGGATCAGCAGCGCGAGCAGGTAAAGCCGCAGTCTATACCGAGTCGCCATAACTGTATTTCCGCGTGATCCCCTCCAGCCGGATGCGGTAGCCGGACCATCTCGCCAGGCGGCTGAACAACAGCAGCAAAAACGGCGCCGCCAGCATCGAGAATAGCGAGGTCATCAGCATCTTGAACCACATTTCCGGTGATAAAAACAGCCCGCCCCGATGGAAGCTGATCACCAGATACTCAATCATCAGACTCGCCAGTGTGCAAATCCCAATCATCAGCACCGGAAGCTCCCAGCGCCCCCGCCGAAATAGCGGCCGCACCCCCTGAATGAGCGATCCCATCAGCCCGAAGAGGAAAATGGTAAAACCGAAGGGCAACTCCGGATGATCGGCGTTCGGCGGGACCACGGGCACATGATACCGGGCGTCCCAGACAAACCCGGTCGCCGTCGCCAGAATCAGCATCACCGGGTAGGGAACCGTCACCGCCCCGCAGTAAAAAGCCGCCGGCACGAGCAGCATCCGCGCGTAGTAGGCCCATTCCAGCACGGGCAGGAATTCCTGCGCCACGAAGGAGATCGCCAGGGTGACGGTGACCAGCAGGAAGTAGATCATGGCGAACTCGTCGGGGTCGCCCGGGTCACGGATTCGGAGGTGTCGGGCGACTCGAGCGTGTCGGGGAGGATGACAAACACGTGCTTGAGCACGTCGAAATTCACGATGGGCTCGACCGTGGCCTCGCCGGTGATGGCGTCGGGCTTGAAGTCCTTGATCTTTCCGAGCAGGAGATTCGGCGGAAACAGGTCGCCCGCTCCGGAGCTGATGACTTCGCGGCCGGCTTCGACCACGGCGTCTTTCGACAGGTATTTGAGCTTCAGGTCGGGCATGACCCGCAGGGCGCCCCGCTGGCCGGAGAGAATGCCCTGCTCGGCGGACCCCTGAATGCGGGCCGAGACCTGGCAGGTTTCGTCCGAGAGCAGCACGACGACCGAGGAGTCGCGGCCCTGAACCTCGGAGATCTTGCCGATCAATCCCGCGTTCTCGCCGATGGGAACGATCACCGGACTGTCGGCGGCGATGTTCGAGTCGTGTCCCTTGTCAATAATCAGGGTGTTATACCAAGTGGAGGGTTTGCGGCCGATGACGCGGGCCGGCACCAGCTGCAGCGGCGAGTTCTTGACGTAGTTGAGCGACTCGCGCAGGGCGTTGTTTTCCTCCGCCAACTCGTCCATCCGCAGCACCTCGAGACGGAGCTGGTCCCGCTCGCGCCGCGCCTGATCGAGCTGCGCCTGCACGTCGGTCACCGAGGGCTTTTCCTTGCCGAACTCGGTGATCGCGTCCTCGACCTTCTGCGCGCCCGCCACGAAGGGCTTGAAAAATGTCATCGCCCCCCGCTGGACGCGCTGAACCGTTTCCTGACCGAAGAGGAATACCCAGACCAACAGCCCGACAAAGGCGATCAGGAAGACAATGTTAATCCGGCTCATGAAGACATCCGCGCGAACCCGCGGTGGGAGTGCCTCACCATCATAGCACGTATTCGAAAAACCGCGTCATGGCCGCGGCGTCCGGACCTCACTTTTCCTGGGAGACCCGGTTCAGGAAGGTCAATTCGTCGAGCACCCGCCCGGTGCCCTCCGCGACGGCGCTCAGCGGGTCCTCGGCGACATGCACAGGGAGGCCCGTCTCCTCCATCAGCAACTGGTCCAGCCCGCGCAGCAATGCCCCGCCTCCCGCCAGCACCAAGCCGCGGTCGACGAGGTCGGCGGAAAGCTCGGGCGGACAACGCTCCAGCGTGACGCGGACCGAATCGACGATCGTGTTCAGCGGATCGAGCATCGCCTCGCGAATCTCCGAGGAGGTCACCGTGATCGTTTTCGGCAGCCCGGCCACCAGGTCGCGGCCTTTCACCTCGACGGAGGTTTCCTTGCCCTGGGGGTAGGCCGAGCCCATGCGAATCTTGATTTCCTCGGCCGTCCGCTCGCCGATCATGAGATTGTAGGCCCGCTTCATGTACTGCACGATGGCCTCGTCCAATTCGTCACCCGCCACGCGGACGCTCCGGGAATACACGATGCCGGAGAGGGAAATGATCGCCACCTCCGTGGTGCCGCCGCCGATGTCCACGATCATGTTCGCGGCGGCCTCCTGCACGGGCAGCCCGACGCCGATGGCCGCCGCCATTGGCTCCTCGATCAGGTGCACCTCGCGGGCGCCGGCGTTGAGCGCGGACTCGCGCACCGCGCGCTTCTCGACTTCGGTGATGCCCGACGGCACCGCGATGACCACCCGCGGCCGGACCATCGCCTTGCGATTGTGAACCTTGCGGATGAAATGACGAAGCATCGCCTCGGTCACCTCGAAGTCGGCGATCACCCCGTCCTTGAGCGGCCGGATGGCCACAATGTTCCCCGGCGTGCGGCCGAGCATGCGCTTGGCGTCGTCACCCACGGCCAGCACCTGGTTGGTGCCGGACTTCACCGCCACCACCGAGGGTTCGCGAAGGACGATGCCGTGGTCCTTCACATGAACCAACGTGTTCGCCGTGCCCAGGTCGATCCCAATATCACTGGATAAAAACCCAAAAAACTTGCCTATCATCGCCGTCTAAAGTTGTGAATTTTATGGAAATACGAACCCCGGAAACACCAACCAGTCCTCAAAACGAAAACGCGCCTTCGAGCGAAGGCGTTGCCGGAGACGTCCGTTTTGCGGCGGCAGGATTCCCTTGGATTTTGGAATTTATAATCTCGTCTCGCGAAAAGCGTCTGTAAAGCTATTGATTACAGTCCCGAATCAAAGATTTTGCCTCTCTTTTCGCCGGTCCAACGCGGTTTTTTCGCACTTTGAAGGATTCGTCCGAGACGCCCCGCTTCATTTACGGGAACTCCGGTGAAATCCCCCCACCCGATGGCGCGTACGCGTCGCGTGTTTCCTTTTCCCCTGTTCGGACCGTCCCGGTATCATCCCGGACATGAAACTCCCCGCCTTTCTCGCCGTTTGCCTGACGATCGTTCCGGCCGCCGCGCCCACGCCCGCGCGCGGTCAGGATGCGAAACCACGGGTTTTCCTTCAGGAAACGGAGGGCGGTCTGCGCGTGGAACTGAACGGCCGGCTCTTCACCGAGTACCGTTACGGCGACGAATTGCTGACCTTTCCCGTCTTCTACCCCATCCTCGGCCCGGGCGAGTTGCCGATGACCCGCGACTACCCGTTCAAGGAGATTCCCGGCGAGGACAAGGACCACGTCCATCACCGCTCTCTGTGGTTCACCCACAGCTCCATCAACGGCGTGAATTTCTGGGCCGTGAACAAGTACAAGGATCACGATCCCGGCCGGACGGTGCACAAAGGCTTCGAAAAAATCGAGAGCGGCGAAAACTCCGGCGGCTTCATCGCGAAAAACGAATACGTCGCTCCCGACGGGAAAATCGTCTGCACCGACACGCGCACTTTTCGGATCCACGCGGTGGAAAACGACCAGGCGACCCGCATTCTCGACTACGGCGTGACGATTCACGCCTCGCACGGCGAGGTCATTTTCGGAAACCAGAAAGACGGCGGCATGGCCATCCGCGTGGCACCGAGCCTGCAGGTGACCGCCCGCGACAAGGAACCCGCCACCCCGCCCACCGGTCACCTCGTCAACAGCGAGGGCGTCCGCGATCTGGAGGCCTGGGGCAAGCGGGCGAAGTGGGTCGACATCTACGGTCTGGTGAAGGAAAAACCCGTCGGCGTCGCCATTTTCGATCACCCGTCGAATCCCCAGCATCCCACGTGGTGGCACGCCCGGACCTACGGCCTGTGCACGGCGAATATCTTCGGGCGCGGTACCTTCGAAAAACTCGAGGACCCCTCCTCGGTCGATTTCCGAATCGAGGCCGGAAAATCGGCGTCCTTCCGCTGGCGTTTCTGTTTTCACCAGGGCGACTTCGAACAGGCCGGCGTCGCCGGTCTCTACGAAAAATTCGCCGCCGAATGATCTCCACCCTCCCCGGTCAAGAGACGGTTGCGTTTTGGCCCGGATCGATTCCCCTGATCGTGTGATCGAATGGGTCAAATCGAACCAGACGCTGGCCACCTGGCTGGGCGTCGCCTCGATCGTCACCTTCCTGGGCGCCCTCATCGCGGTGCCCGTTCTGGTGACACGGATCGGCGCGGATTACTTCATGCCCGAAGCCGAGGCCGCCGACGGGGATCGGCTGAAGGACCGACACCCCGTCCTGCGCTGGAGCGGACTGATCCTGAAAAACCTCCTTGGCGGTCTCCTGGTGCTGACCGGGCTGGTGCTCAGCATTCCCCTGGTGGTCGGGCAGGGATTCCTGACCATCTTCATCGGACTCATGATCATGGATTTCCCCGGCAAACGTAAGCTGGAACTGCGCCTCATCCGTCTCCGTCCCCTGCGGCGGGCGATCGACTGGATACGCCACCGATACGGCCGGGAACCGCTCCGTTTGCCGGAACCCTGAACCGGAAACCTTCCGCGATCCGGGCCGCGACAAAAAAAATCTCCCGATCAGCCCCGTCGCCGTTCCAGCAGCAGCATCATCAGGGCGGACATGACCGCCCGCAGATCGTCGCCCGCGTCGGCGGAGGCGGAGAGCTTTTCGACCGAGAAACGCCCCTCCCAGAAGGCCGGCTCCTTCCGCACCCGATAGAGCGGCTCGCCGCCTCCGGTCCGGCTAATCAGATAGCTGGGGTGAAACAAGTAACCCGAAAACATGCCCAGGATGGGCAACTCGCCGAAGATGCCGTCCATCACCTTCACCCAGCCGTTCTCCTCGTGCAGTTCCAGCGACGGACGCGCCAGGTCGTCCTGCGTTTCGTAGTTCGCCCGCCACAGGGAACGCAGCCCCCGACGCCGCACCGAGCCGAACTCCCGTTCCTCGTTGTCGATGAAACGGTAGGTCGCCGAAAAATCGATCACCCGGTCCGCCTTGATCTCGCAGAGGCGATGGCCGCGCGTCTCGTCGGTGAAAACCTCGACGGCCTCCCGCAGCTTCAGCAGCTTCTGCCGCACATAACAGACGGTCTGGCCGTCGGCGTCGACGACACGGATCTGCGGCGCCAAGGCGACGATCTTGAACGAAAGGGTTAGGGGAAATCGCATCATGCCAGTTCACCAGCGAATCGGACGCGGCACTGGATACACCGAAACCCCCGGCGGCACAGGCAAAATTCCCGAGGTGATCAAAAAATCCCGCTCCGCCAACTGGCGGCAGGGAAAAAGCGCGTAGTTGTTCGCCGGATGATAGCGCGGCCACCACGAGCCCCACGGCACCCCGGCCCGGCAGGCGGCCAAACCCCCACAACCCGCCGCCTGCGGCAATCGAATCTGCGTTCGCGTGCGAATGCGCAGCCGGACTTCCACCGGAGTTGGTGACTTCGCCGCCGCCGCCGCCCGCGCGGTCTTTGGAGCCTCGCCGTCCTTGCCTTCCTCGGCCTTTTGCTCGGCGATCGCCTTGTCGTAACCGTAGCGGTCGCGGATCTCCCGGCTCAGCAACTCGAAATCGATTTTCGCCACCCCGCCGCGATGACGGAAAGTCAGCCCCAGCGTGTCGGCCGAAACCGCCCGCGCCTCGTGAAATGTCCGCCCATCCTCGGTGCGCAGCGTGCCCAGCTCGATGGCGGCTCCCTCACCCCCCTCGTCCGAAGCGCGGGCCGGACCCGGAGCCGCGACCAGCGCCGCGCCAATCAACCAAAAGATTCCCAAAACCCATTTCGCATTCATGATTGGCAATCATGCGCCAAATCGCAGTCTTGAAAAGTCTGAAAAATCTAAATTTTATTTAATTCTTCAAAGACACTGGCAAATCCAAACCTTCGCGCCCGCGAAAGCTTTCAAGCGCTTCTTTTTCGTTGGATTTTTCCCTACGATCCCGTTTCCAGTTTCGTTCCATCCTTTCGACCTGCCGATGAACCGCCCGACAAACCGTCCCGACCGCGCTCCAATCTTTGGCGGATGGCGCTGTGCCGCCTGCGCGCTCGCCTGGCTGGCGGCAACGGCGGGTTGCGCCGGAAAAAGGCAGAGCCCGGCCCCGGCCCCGGCGACGCCTTCCCCCGCGCCCGCGACTTCCAAACCGGCCGCCATGGCGCCGACGGCGGAGGACTCGGTGCCCGCGATCGCCCAGCGCGAAGTGATCCGTCGCCAGGAGCGCATCCGTCAAATGGACGAAGCCGCCCTGAAAGCCAGTCAGCGCATGGCGGCCGACGATCTGGAGGGCGCCGTCGACGGCTACCGACAGGCCCTGCGGGGACTTCCGGCCACCGGTCGCTGATCCGGTTCGGACCCAACAGGGTTGGGTCACCGACCGTACCCTGTTGAATCGACAAGAAAATTCCTCCCGATTTGTAATCGCTTTCCCCTTGGTTTGGAGAGTCGATAATGCCGCGAGAACAAACCATCCCCAAAACCGCCATGATGAACTTCCTTTCCATCCTCATCGGGATTCTCTGCTTCTGCCTGATGGCCATCGGCCTGATTCCCTTCCTCGGTCTGCTGCAATGGGTCGTGATGGCCGGCAGCGTGCTGGGCATCATTTTCGGCGCCATCAGCAAGGAAAAACCCGGTCTCTACATCAATGTCGCCGTGCTCGCCGTCGCCATCGTGCGGTCGCTGGCCGGAGGCGGGGTCGTGTGAGGCGGGGCGGGACTCCGAGACCGGAAATCGCGCGAGTTTTCCGCGGGCAGCTCCCACTTGCATCCCGCCCGGGGTTGCACTATGGTCGCCGCCCCACGAAACAGAACCCAAGTCGTTTTAGTCCCCTTTCCCCCCTCTTCGAGCCATGTCCCAGCACCCGAGTCTCAAGTCGTCCAAATCCGTCGGCGCCAAGCGGAGCGTTCTGAAGCGCTTCGAGCGCATCAAATTGCTCAAAGCGCGCGGTGAGTGGAGAGAGGGCCAAAGCCCGCTGGGCATGCCCAAAACCAAGCCCGAGGCCTGAGTCGGCGGCGGTTTTCCGCCCCGAGCCGATCCCGGAGCGCCTCGGCCGAGCCGCTTCCCCCCCCGTCCTGCCGCCGCCATGGCAAAGGAACCGCCACGCCCGCGCCCGACCGCTTCCTCCGGCGCCGCCTCCGACCCGGAGGGCGTCCGGCTGAATCGCTTCCTGGCCTCCTGCGGGTACGGTTCCCGACGAAAATGCGAGGCCTTCATCACCGAGGGGCGGGTCGAGGTGAACGGCGAAGTCGCCGTCGATCTCGCCACCCGCGTGAGCCCGGCCGACCACGTCCGGGTGGACGGAAAAATCGTGCGCCCCGAGCAGGAGCTGACCCTGCTGCTGAACAAGCCGCGCGGCTATCTGACGACCCGCGACGATCCCGAGGAGCGCAAGACGATCTACGACCTGCTGCCGCGAAAGTTTCGCAATCTAAGCTACGTGGGCAGGCTCGACCAGGAAAGCCAGGGCCTGCTGCTGCTGACCAATTCAGGCTCCCTCAACGAGGCGCTCACCCATCCGCGCCATCGGATCGAAAAGGAATACCTCGTCGCCCTCGACCGTGCCTTCGATCCGGAGCTGATCCCGCGGCTGACCGAGGGCATCCATCTCGCCGAGGGCCTCGCCCGGGCCGAGTCGGTGCGCCCGCTGAGCCGGCGCCGCCTTTCCGTCGTGCTCACCCAGGGGTACAACCGGCAGATTCGCCGGATGTTCGCGAAGCTCGACTACAAGGTGAAGGAACTCGAGCGCGTCCGCATTGGCCGTCTGCGGGCGCCGGATCTCTCGACCGGCGACTTCCGCGTGCTCAACCGGCGCGATCTGGCCGAGCTGTCGCGGAACCCGTGAACAAAAGACTTTTCCTGCCGGCGCCGGAAATCAGCAATGCCCGCCGCAGCACCCGGAATGGACGTGCCCGTGGGCGATCTCGTCCTCGGTGGCGTCGCGGACGGCCGTGACGCTGACTTCGAAATGCAGTGTCTTGCCGGCCAGGGGATGATTGCCGTCGAGGGTGACGTTTTCCTCCCCGACCTCGGTGACGGTGAAAAGGCGCCGCCCGCCGCCCTCGTTCATTTCGGCGCTGAAACGCATGCCGGCCTCGATTTCGTCGACCGGCAGGTATTGGCGCGGCACCTCGGAGATCAGACTTTCGTCGAAAACGCCGTAGCCCTCCTCGGGAGCCACCGCAACGGACAACGAATCGCCCGGCCCTTTTCCGGCCAGGGCGTCCTCGAGTCCGGAGACGAGGTTTCCGTGTCCATGAAGGTACTCGAGCGGTTCACCGCCCTCGCTGGAGTCGAGCGTCTCGCCCGCGTCGTTGCGCAGGGTGTAGTGGATCGCCGCGACGACGTCTTTCTGGATGGTTGAGTCAGGCATGTTTGGCAAAAAACGAAATTGGCAAAAAACGAAGGAGCCGGAGACCGGCGATCGTCACCGGCCTCCGGCCTGTTGAATTTCAAGTCGTATCGGTTTGGGGATGTGCCGGCCGGGAATCGAACTCAATCGTCCCATCCGTCACCGCCGCGCCCGCGGCCGCCGCCGCCGCCGCCGCGATAACCGCCGCCGCCGCCACCACGGCCGCCGCCGCCACCGCCGCGATAACCGCCGCCACCGCCACCACGACGATCACCGCCGCGATCTCCACGGAAGCCGCCGCCACCGCCGCCGCGGAAGCCGCCACCGCCGCCTCCACGGAAGCCACCGCCTCCGCCGCCGCGGCGTTCTTCCGCCTCGTTCACACGCAGGGGGCGACCGCCACAGTCGGCGCCGTTCAGTTTTTCAAGCGCATCCGTGGCCGCCTCTCGGGTTTCAAACGTCACAAACGCGAACCCGCGCTGGCGACCCGTCTCCCGGTCGGCCGGGTAGAAAAAATCGCGCAGTGGTTCCCAGGGGGTGAACATCGCGCGCAACTCGGCTTCGGTGACTTCGTAAGGAATATTTCCAACGTACAATTTCATTTTCTTAACACTTTCAGGCTCAAACTTCGGCGGGGGCCTATCGTCACCGGGAGTTCGGGCTGGAAGCCGGGCCTGGATTCGCGGGCGGTTCGCGGGCCGAGATCGCAGGTCTCGGCCCAAAAGAAGGGACCACAAAGAAGGAACGGTAACTGGCAGCTCGACGGAACCGGATGAATCGCTTTTCCGCTTTCGGCAAATTCTCCACCCGAAACGGGCAACCGCAAGGGTTTTTCGCGCCCCATTCAGGGCAGCCGTTCAAATGCCAGCCAGACGAGACAGGTGTTCGTCCGCGCCCCCGGCCGGCCCATTGTCACCGTCAGCCGTCCGTCCGCCACCGCCACCTCAACGGCGGCCTCGCGAAAAATTCCCGCCGCCGTGTATTCGTCATCGACCGGTCTCGCCCCCTCGACGCGCACGTTCTGGCCCGGTTGCTCGTGCCCGGCGTCGCCGACGCACACCGTCACCCGGTAGCGACCGTCCGCGACCGCGCACTCCCACGTGTCCTCGCCGCGGGTGAAGAGAAAGGCGTCGCGATACGGCTCGGCCACCGCCTGGCGACGGCGCTGGTTGGCGGAAAGATCGCGCGCCCAGCCGTGGCCGCGCTCCCCGGAATACGGCGCGCCCGCGTCCCGCTCGAAGCCCTCCGTCACCGGGATGCCCTTGCCGGCGAAGTCAAAACGGCGAGCGGCGGGATTTTTCAACAATCCGGGATCGATGAGGCCGTCATTCTCCGCCGTGGCCTCCACTTTCTCGACCGACCAGACGATCGGTTCGTTTGGCGTGAAAAGCAGCGCGTCATCCCGGTCGGGAATGGTGTCGCCGTCGGCGTCGCCGTTTTCGGAAACGGGAAACCGCGGCATGTCCCAGTCCGGCGGAAAACCCGGCGCCGCCCGGCCGGCGAAGTCGACCGCCTCCGCCTCCACCTTCAAAACCCCCGCCGCGGCCAGCCGGTTCGCGGCGACAAAATCCGGATCCCCCGGTTTCAGATCCCGATAGGGCCAGATCGCCAGCGGCACGCCCTCCATTTTCTCCGAGCAGAGCCCGTCCCGGACCGCCTCCAGCAGACCGCGGTCGTGGACGATCGCGCGCGGATCGACCCGCTCGCGCAGACTTACCGCCGCCGTCGCCCCGGCCGCCTGGCCAATGTGAACGCGCTGGTCGTGCAGGCGGATCGCCGCGCTCACGATGCTGCTGAAGCCCACGTTTCCCTGAGCGCCGAGCAGGCCGTCCATCGACTCCGGAACCAGGCTCCGCAGCGGGAACAGCGCCCGGTCGCTGACGAATCGCGTGTGCCGGTTCGGTTTTTCGTAGTCGATCCACGGGCCTTCCTCGCCCTCGTCCATCAGGTAGGCGCGGCCGGTGTTGTGAAAGTCGTAGTGAAACTGCCAGGCAAACAACCCGTCCGGATACATCACATGGGCGAAGCGCTCCCTCGCCCGCTCTTTCGTCTCGCCGTCGCGGTTGCGGGCGTCCTGTTCGCGCATCATGTACATCGCCTTCAGACGCAGCGATTCGCGGATGTAGGGCTTCGGCGGCAATTTGTCCGGCGTGCCAAACTCGTCGCTCAGGTGAAAATGCCGAAAGCTGTTTGTGGTGTCGTCCGCCCGGTCGTGAACGAATTGCTGAAGATGAAAGAGCAGGCCGAGCGAATGCGCCTTGGCGTCGTCGAAGACGATCTGGCGCTGCTCGCGCGTCATTTCGACGAGGTTCTTCCGTGACGCCCCCGCTTCGGTGGCTTCGAGCGCGTCCGCGACCCGCTTCGGGAGCCGTTCCAGCGGGTAGTCCTGGCCGTTGGTGTAATTGAGCAGGACGCTCGTCTTCCCATCCCGGCTCGTGTGGCCGTCCACGATGCGCCGGACAGAAAAAATCGTGAGCTGGCGCGGCGAGGATTTTTCGGCGCCGCCCGGCGGCCAGGCCGGGATGCTGCCCAGGCGCGCGGGCCGGTCCCACCGCAACTTGGCGAACGCCTCCCGGCTTTGGGGCGTCGATCGCGGGTAGCAACGGTCATCGAAGCGCGGAGGACGCGGGATGGGGGTGTCGCCGTCGGATTCCGCCACGATCATCGCCCACGTGATGGGGTTGAGTTCGTTGTGCGGAAAGTCCGCCAAATCGTCCGGCGCGCTCGGTTCGCCGTAGCGCGACTTCGGGTCCGGACCGCACTCGTAGGCTGTTCCCGACACCTGGATGGCGTCGCCCCAGTCCGAGGCGTCGATGGTCAGCTTCGCGGTCACCACCAGGTCGGGCTCCCCGCTTTTTCCCGTCCACAGGTCGATCGGCGCGAAGGTCAGTCCCCGGAGTCGCGGATGCGCCGCGTCCGACCGATCCACGTCCGCCGCGACGGGATGGCGCTTCCAGATCGCCCGCACCCGGCCGGAATCGAGATACGGCTGGATCAGCCCGCGAAAAGCCGCCTCCGCCTCGGCGGGGCGAAAGGTCGAGGGTCCGTGCCACGGCCGGCCCGGCATCGGCGAACCGTATTTCTCCGTGTTGGCGGCCTCGATCCGGTCCATCAATTCCTTGAACAGGCCGCTTCGGTGGAAGGACCGCTTCATCGGGTGCCAATCCACGCCCCAGCCGACCTTGCCGACGCCTTTGTTCTCGTCGACGCAGGCCAGCGCCTGCTCGGTGTATTGTCCGCCAAACCACGTCCCGTCGTGGACGATGACGACCGACTCGACCCCCATCCGCGCCGCCTGGATCGCCGCCGCCCATCCCGACTCCGTCGCGCCGACGACGAGGAGATCGGCGTCGATTTTTTCCGGCTCCTTCGCGAAAACCGGGGCCGAGGCCAGCGCGACAAACAGAGCCATTACACGACAAAAGCGGAGAATCTTCACGCCTCGTCTTAACCACCCGAAACCCGCCCGTCAAAGACGCGAACGAGCACCGACCCAACAGGGTTAGGTGAACGAGTCAACCCTGTCGGGTCCGTTCCGGCTCGAAAACGATGTCGCAACACGGCCCGCGGGGCTATTTTTGCCCTCCTTCATGAAATTTCTCCCCCAGATCTTCCTCTGTGCCGTCGCCGCGACCGCCGCCGCCGCCGAGCCGCCGAATCTCAGCGGCATCTATCCGCATCTCGCGACCTTCAACGACGAGGGCGAATGCGGCACCGGCGCCGTCGTTCCCTGGGCCGGCCGGCTCTGGGTCGTCACCTACGCGCCGCACGCGCCGAAGGGCTCGACCGACAAGCTCTACGAAATCACGCCCGATCTGGAGCAGATCGTCCGGCCCGAATCGCAGGGCGGCACGCCGGCCAACCGCATGATCCACCGCGAGTCGAAGCAGCTCTTCATCGGTCCCTACGCGATCGACGGAGACGGAAAGGCGCGCGCGATTCCGTTTTCCGAGATGTTCGGACGACCCACGGGAAACGCCCGGCATCTCACCGATCCGGCGAACAAGATCTACTACGCCTCGATGGAGGAGGCGCTCCACGAGGTGGACGTTCACACGTTGAAAGTCACGCCGATCTTTTACGACGAGGCCGACCCGGGCAGGGAACCGAAGGCCGGCCTGCCCGGCTACCACGGAAAGGGGCTCTACTCGGGCCAGGGCCGCCTGATCTACGCGAACAACGGCGAGCACGGCCGCGAGGCGCAGCGAAATCCCTTCGTCGAGTCCGGCGTCCTCGCCGAATGGAACGGCGGCGGCGACTGGAAGATCGTGCTCCGCAACCAGTTCACCGAGGTCACCGGCCCCGGCGGGATTTACGGGAACGAACAACCGGCGACCGACCCGGTCTGGGCGGTCGGCTGGGACGCGCGCTCACTGATCCTGATGCTGCTCGACGGCGGAGACTGGCACCGCTTTCGCCTGCCGAAGGCGAGCCACAGCTACGACGGCGCCCACGGCTGGAACACCGAATGGCCCCGCATCCGCGAGATCGGCGAGGGCGACGAGCTGCTCATGACGATGCACGGGATGTTCTGGAAATTCCCAAAGACCTTTGCCGCATCGAACACCGCCGGCATCGCGCCCCGTTCCACCTATCTCAAGGTCATCGGCGACTTCTGCCGCTGGAACGACCGCGTCGTGTTCGGCTGCGACGACTCGGCCAAGAACGAGTTCCTCAACAAGCGGCGCGCCAAAGGCGAGATCGCCGGCCCGCAGTCGCAGTCCAATCTCTGGTTCGTCGAGCCGGAAAGGATCGACCGCCTCGGCCCCGCGATCGGGCGCGGCGCGGTCTGGCTGAACGACGCCGTCGCGGCGGGGGAACCGTCCGATCCGTTCCTCTTCTCGGGCTTCGCGCGCAGGGCGGTCCATCTGTTCGCCGAGACGCCGGCGACGCTGACTTTCGAGATCGACGAAAAGGGAGACGGCCACTGGCGAACGCTCGTCGAAAAACAGGTCGACGGTTATGCCTGGCACGGATTCGACCGCGATCTCCCGGGGGTCTGGATCCGGGTCAAATCGTCCGTCCCGCTGAAACGGGCGACCGCCTGGTTCCATTTCGCCGCGGACGATACGCGCGCCGTGACCCCCGGGGCCGCGAAATTCGCCGGCCTCGCCCGTCCCGGCGACGCGGCGGTGACGGGCGGAATCGTTCGCGCCCGCGGCGAGAACAAGCGCGATCTGCACTTCGCGGCGACCACTCCGGACGGCGACCTCGGCCTTTACGCGCTCGACGCCGGACTGCGGCTCCGCCGTGTCGAGGACGAAAACGCGCATCGCTGGCTGAAGACGCACGCCGCGATCCCCTCACGCGACGGGGTGCTGGCGGTCGACGACGCCTCCGTCATCTACATCGACGACAACGGCCAGCGCTTTCGGCTGCCGAAAAACGACGCCTTCACCGCGCCGGGGCCGCTCGGGTTTCCCCGTCTCTGTCGCGAGGTCGCCACGGAACGCGACTTGTTCAACTGCCACGGCACCTTTTTCGAACTGCCGGCCAACAATGCCGGCGGATTTGGCCGCGTGCGGCCCGTCGCGACCCACAACCTTTGGATCTCCGATTACTGCGGCTACCGCGGGTTGTTCGTGGTTTCCGGCGTCGCCCTGGAGGGCGCGGGCGACAATCCCCACCTCATTCGCGGCGACGACGGCGAGACCGGCCTCTGGGCGGGCGCGATCGACGACATTTGGGAACTCGGCAAGCCCGTCGGGGTCGGAGGTCCCTGGAAAGACACCGCCGTCGAGGCCGGCGCGGTCTCCGATCCCTACCTGATGACCGGATACGACCGCAAGACCCTGACGCTCGAAGCCGGGCAGCCGACGACCGTCACCGTCGAGATCGACATTTCCGGCGCCGGAGACTGGATGCCTTACCGAGAAGTTGAACTCGCCACCGGCGGGCCGTTCGAGGAGGTCTTTCCCGAGGCGTTCCAGGCCTACTGGATTCGCTTTCGTTCGTCCGCGAAGGCGACGCTCACGGCCCGGCTGCGATACGAGTGACCGTCCCGAGTGCGATGCCGAAACGGGGAAGCGATTCCCAAAAGGCTCTTCCCGGAGCCCGGTCGATTTGCCAAACCAGTTCGGGGTGCTTGTGTGAGAGAATTGTCGCCCGTGCGTTTTTCGTTTCCCATTCCCTTCCTGCTCGGTTTCCTCGTCGCCGCGAACGCGGGTGCGGAGCCGAAGGTGACGGATGAAAATCCCGGCCGGCTGGGCATCCTGCTCGATGTCTCGGCCGAGATGGGCTTCCTCGTCCCCCAGGTCCGCAAGGAGATCCGGTTTCTCAACGCCGAACTGGATTCCATCGGCGGCCCGACGGTCGCGTTCCGGGAAATCGCGGATGCTTCGCTGGACAAGGAAGGCTCCCTCGCCGTCCCGGCCAGCGGGAACGCCCTTTACCGGCTGAAAGAACTCTTCGAGGAAGAGGGCGCCGACACCGTCTATTGGATCACGGCGCTGCGCGGGAGGCAGGACGGGGGCGGTTTTTTCGCGATCGAAAAACTCCTCGAAACCCGTGTCGAAGGCCGTCCCCGGCGCCGGCTCGTCATCCGGAATCTCTGGCAGGACCAGTTGCAGGCCGGGGATTCCTGGGTGTCGAAACCGCCGCCCCCGGAGGCCGATCCGCTCGACCCGAAAAATATCCCGACCGACTGGTTCCGACTGGTGGCCGACGGCCGGGGAGTCATGATCCGCTCGTGGATGACGCCGCCGAACGAGTTCCGCGAATCGGTCGCTTTTCCCCACCGCATCGGAAACGCGGCGCTGCTTCGTCGGATGGGCCTCGCCACGCGGGAGGCCTTCTTCGACACGACCTGGATGAACGACCTGAGACAGGCTCATCGCCTGAATTTTTTCCGGCCGAAAGAGGAATGGCCGACGCGCGTCACCGGGCGACGCTGGTTGCTGGAATCGACCCTGACACCCTACCTCGACGAACAGTCCCTCGCCCGCCGGTCGAAGGCGGTGCTCGCGGAGCTGAGCGAAAGGGATTCCATCGAAACCGATCTCTCCCGCGTCGCGGCGGGCAAAATCGGCGTGCTTTTCGGTTTCGGCTACGTGAAAAGCGACCTCGATCGCCTCAGGGACCTCGAGGGGCGCCCGACCCGAGACTGGCGGCTGAGCTATGCCGCCGATCTCGGCCGGGTGGTCGCGGAAACCCGGGAATTTCGCGACGCCCACGCGAACGATTCGGGGCGGGTGATCGCGAACGCGTTTGGCGAACTGCCGCGAAACCGGAAGCGGCCCGAAGGTCCCGATCCCTTCGCCGTCGCGGCGGCGAAACTCGTCCGCGAACACCGGGTCGAGGCGATTTATCTTTTCACCAACGGCTACACCGGCGGAGGCGACTACGGGACCCAGGGCATCGACGAAAATCTCCTCGCCCTCGCCATCCGCGAGGCGGGCGTCCGGCTTTACGTCCGCATGCCCTTCGAGCTGGGCCCCGCGCCCCTGTCGCTCCGGCGACTCGCCTTCGCCAGCGGCGGCGGCGTTTTCCTCGGGAAGGAGGACGATCCGGATTGGAAAACCACGACCCCGTCGCCCGCGTGGCCGGAACCGCCGGAAGAAGCCGGAGCGAATTGAAGCCGTCTCAGCCCATCGGAAAGAACACCGCGCCCGCGAGCACCACCGCGAGACCCGCCAGCGACATCACGATCATCTGCACGCTCGCCGTCTTGAAGGTCTCCATCGGCGTCATGCCAGACATGCGGCCGATGATCCAGAAGCCGCTGTCGTTCGCCCACATGATCGGCTTCGATCCGCAGCCGATCGCCAGGGCGAGATAGACGGGATGAAAACCGAGCGGCGCCGACGCCGCGATGGGCGCCACGATGCCGACCGAGGTGATCATCGCCACCGTCGCCGAGCCCTGCGCGGTCCGCACCGCGGCGGTGATGAAATAGGCCACCAGGATGAGCAGGACCGAGCGCTGTTCCGGCAGCAGCGCGACCACGGCGTCGGCGATGCCGGTGTCCTTCAGCACCGTTCCGAAGGCGGTGCCCGCCGAGGTGATCAGCAGGATCACCCCGCCGCTGGCGAGGGCATCCTGGACGGATTCGGCCAGCTGCTCGAGCGACCGGTTTTTCCACACGAAAAGCAGCGCCATTCCCCCCAGGGCCGAAAGAATGAGCGCGACGTTCTTGTCGCCGGCCACGGCGAGGAACGCGTTTTTCCTCTCGAACACCTCGGCGATCGATTTTCCTCCCACGAGAATCACGGGCAGCAGAATGGGCAGAATCGAGGCCCAGAACGGCGGCAGTTTCGACGGGTCGCGATCGGCCATGGCGGCGAGCGCCTCCTCGTCCAGCTCAGCCGAGGGCCGCAGGGGGATTTCCCAGCGCCGGTTCGCCCACAGGGCGTAGAGGTAGCCGCACGCGACCGTCACCGACCCCACGGCGAGACCGCCGAGCATCATCGCGCCGAGATCGACCTTCAGCGCCGACGCGACGAGTAGCGGTCCCGGAGTGGGCGGCACCAGCGAGTGCGCCATGGTCGCGCCGCAGACGATGGCGAGGATGTAAAGCAGGTAGTCCCGTCCCGATCGCATCCGCAGCGCCTTTCCCAGCGGCATCAGCAGGTAGAAAACCGTGTCGAAGAAAACGGGGATGCCGAGCGTGAATCCGCTCGCGGCGAAGGCGGCCGGCGTGCCCTTTTCTCCGAACCAGCCGCGCAGGGTCAGCACGATGCGCTCGGCGCCGCCGGAGTCGAGCAGGCATTTCCCGATGATGGCCGCCATGGCGATGAGGATCGCGAGATTCGAGAAGCCCTTGCCGAGGCCGGCCGCGACGCGCTCGACGGCGGAGGGCGCGTCCGCCGCCACCGGTGTCAACGCCGCCACGGCGAGCGCGGCGAAAACCAAGGCGAGAAAGGCGTGGAGTCTCAGCACGAGGATGCCGCCGATGACGACAGCCATGCCGATGAGGAGCAACAGAAACGGGGACACCGAAGCGTGTTACCGGAAAACGCCCGCCGACGCAAGTCCGGCGGCCGGAGTCAACAGGGTTGGGTCACCCATCGTACCCTGTTGACTCCGGCGCCCGCTTTTGCTTCGCTTGCCGCTGACCCGGAGACTTTTCGCCGATGCTCGATTTCAGCGACGCGCCCTACCGCTATTTTCCCCCGAAACCAAGCCGCGCACTGATGTGGCTGGGCGGACAGGTCAACCGTCGCCGTCTGCTGCCCTCGCCGGCGCACCGCGTCGCCGAGATCCGGCTCGAGGGAGAGGCGGAACGGGCGCGCGAACTCGCCCGGCGCGGGGAGCGGCTCCTTTTTGTCGCCAATCACCCGACCCACAGCGATCCGCAGGTGATGGTCGAGATTCAGCGCCGGCTCGGCGCCCGCACGTGTTTCATGGCCGCCTACGATGTCTTTTTGCGGGGAAAACTCCAGGCCTGGATCATGCAGCGCAGCGGCGCCTTCTCGGTCGACCGCGACGGCGGCGACCGGCGAGCCATGGCGGCCGCGCTGGAGATCCTGGGAGCGGGCCGCTTCGGGCTGACGATTTTTCCCGAGGGCAATGTCTACCTGACCAACGACCGGGTAACGCCCTTCCTCGAAGGCGCGGCCTTTCTCGGTCTCAAGGCGCGCAAGGAACTCTCGGATCCGTCCACCCTCCACGTGGTGCCGGTGTCGCTCAAATACACCCACCTCACGGACGTGCGCGGCGCCGTCCGTGCCCGGCTCGCGGAGGTATCGCGGGCCGTCGGCGAGGCCGCCGACCCGGACGCCGATCCGGTCGACGAACTCCTTCGCACCGGTCGCCGGCTTTTGACGAAACACCTGCGACAACGCGGTTATCTCTCCCGGGCCGAGTCGCTCGAAACCGAGGACGGCCACATCGTCGAGGTCATCAAGGAAGGCATCGAACGCATCGTTGCCGGGCTCGAGGACAAAATCGATCTCCAGCCAAAGCCGGCCGACGGCCTGATCGAGCGCATCCGCCGCATCCGGGGCGCGATCCACCAGATCCGCCTCGATCCGGAGAGGGAGTGCGACCACCGGGTCGCCGCGAGTTGGGCGGACGAGGCTATCCTGGCCTTTCGGATGTGGAGCTACGCGAGTCCCTACGTCACGGAAAACCCGACCCTCGACCGCTACGCGGAGACGGTCGAGAAAATCGCCGAGGACCACTATTCGCGGTGGAGCCAGCCGTTCGGCCCGCGGCGACTGACAGCCCACATCGGTGAGCCGGCCGATCTGTCCCTGTCGATGGAGGAATTTTCCCGCAAGGCCCGCAACGCGGTCAATGCCCTGACCCGTTCGCAGGAGGAAACGATCCAGGGCGGTCTCGACGCGGTCAATGCGGCGAACGACTGCGAGGGCGGCGCGCCTTTTTGAGCGGGGGCGAAAGATCGCCGCCCTCGCCGCCCTCGCCGCCTTCGGGCCTTTTTCGCTGTTTCGATTCGGCGCTCGGCTCAGACCGCGAGCACGGTGTGCTCGTCGGCGTCGTCGAAGAAACCGTCGTCGTCGTCCTCGGAATCGTCGTCCTTGCCACGACCGCCGCGAAGCGGGCGCGGGCCGGGATCTTCCTTTTTCTGGAGGGCGCGGCGGAGTTTTTTCAGCGCGATATTCTGGAGCTGGCGGATGCGTTCGCGGGTGACGCCGAATTCCTGGCCGACTTCCTCGAGGGTCTTGGGCTTCTGGCCGTTGAGCCCGAAGCGGGCGTCGATGATCTTGCGCTCGCGCTCGTCGAGGACCTCGAGGAGGTCGTCGAGCTGCATGTGCATGTTTTTGTGGCTGAGCAGCTCGAGCGGCGTCTGGGCTTTCTCGTCGCCGATGATTTCGCCGAACTCGGTGGTGTCGTCGTCGCTGATGGGCGCGTCGAGCGAGGCGGGACGCAGCGCGGCCGACTTCAGGTGGGACAGCTTGGCGCGATCGATGCCGATTTCCTCGGCGAGTTCCTCGTCGGTGGGTTCACGGCCGAGTTCCTCGCTGAGCACCATGGCGACGCGGCGCATCTTCGAGATTTTGTCGACCATGTGGACGGGCAGGCGGATGGTCTTGCTCTGGTTGGCGAGCGCGCGCTTGATGGATTGCTTGATCCACCACGCGGCGTAGGTCGAGAGCTTGCCGCCCTTGTTCGGATCGAAGCGCTCCACGGCCTTCATGAGGCCGATATTCCCCTCGGAGATCAGGTCGAGCAGGGGCAGGCCGTAGTTGGCGTAGTCCTGGGCGATCTTCACCACGAGGCGCAGGTTGGCTTTGATCATGTGCGCGCGGGCTTCCTTGTCGCCCTTTTTGATGCGCTCGGCCAGTTCCACCTCTTCTTCGCGAGTCAAAAGCGGAGTTTTCCCGATCTCACGCAGGTAGATCTTGATGCCGCCATCCATTTCCAAGTTTGCCATGGTCGTTGGGTTGTTGTGTTTTTTTGTAAAGGGTTTGAAAGCGGAAAAAAAGGTTTTTCGAAAAAATTCACCGGATAGCTCCGGATTCACCGTCGCGCCCTTCTCGGAAAAAGGCGGGTGCGTCTGGATCGTGTCGGAATGACTTCGAGGGTTGCCGCGTGGGCGTGGGGTTGGGGATGGACGCCGAGGACAGGCAAGGGCTTTCGGCTCATCCCCCAGACTTGGCAGCCCGGATTCAGACGCCCCGCGTGTTACAACTGTTCAAAAAAAAATCAACCTGAAAATTACCACAACTACCATTAGATGGTCAAGATTAGTGAAATTTCAAGAAACTTTACAAGCTAAAAGTTCCGTAATGAACCTTTTTTTCGCGCCATCCGCCGAAAGACCCGTTTCCCGTGCCGCCACCTCACATCTGTTCACTTACGCTTCGTGGAACGACTGGGTGACGATTCCCGAAGCGGTTTTTTCGCGAATTCGCAAAAAAATACGCTTCCGATCCCCGCCGAAGCGCGCATGTTGCCCGTCTCATGTCTCTGGTTGACGGCAACGACCTGATCGAGGCCGGCTGGCTGCCCGGCCCTCGGTTTCCGGAAATGCTGGCGGCGGCGCGTGGCTTCGAGGAGCGGGGCGTCGCCGACAAGCAGTACATCCTGAAACTGCTGGCGCGCGATTTCGAAAAGGCGGCGCCCAAGCTGACCCCGCGCGATTCGCCGACTCCCCACGCCGAGGCCATCGAGGCCACCTGCGAGGCCGACGAGGAGAACATCGCCGCCGTCCGGCGCCACATGCGCCAACTCCTCCGCACGCCCGTCATCGAGGCCGGCGCGGTGATGCCCGACGCCTGCCCGGCCGGCGCGGGCGAGGCCACCATCCCCGTCGGCGGCGCCATCGCCGTGAAAAACGCCATCCTGCCCGCCGCCCACAGCGCGGACATCTGCTGCTCGATGTACGCGACCGTCTTTCGCTGCGGAGAGACGACCGCCGCCATGCTCGACGCGCTGACGGCCTCGACGCGATTCGGGTTTGGCGGGCGAAAACACGAGGACCGCCATTTTCATCCCGTGCTCGAGGAAAGCGTGTGGTCGAACAAGTTTCTCCACGGTCTCGAGGAGCACGCGGCCATGCATCTCGCCGACCAGGGCGACGGAAACCACTTCGCCTACCTCGGGAAACTGCGCGTGAACCGCGCCTTCACCGAGTCACTCGGCGCGGCCGGCCACGAGTCGGTCGCCAAACCCCTGCACGACGCGGCCGGGACCGCGCTCGACGACACCGACGGCGCGACGTTTTACACCCTCGTCACCCACCACGGTTCGCGCGGGCTCGGCGCGCAGGTCTACAAGCGCGGCCACCAGGCGGCCATCAGGGAAACCGCCCGCGTCGCCCAGGGCATTCCCAAAGCCGCCGCCTGGCTCGACACCACGACCGATCTTGGCCAGGAATACTGGGACGCGCTCCAATACGTCGGCCGCTGGACGCGGGCCAACCACCAGAGCATCCACGCCCGTTTTCTCGAGCGCGCCGGCGCGAAGCGGGTCGCGGACTTCGGCAACGAGCACAACTTTGTCTGGCAACGCGGCGGAGACACCTTCCTCCACGGAAAGGGCGCCACCCCCGCCTGGCGCGACGCCGAGGGTCGTCCCCTGCTCGGCCTGATCCCGCTGAACATGGCCGCGCCCATTCTCGTCACTCTCGGCCGCGACAACGAGGAATTCCTCAGCTTCGCCCCGCACGGAGCGGGCCGGAATTTCTCGCGCACGGCCATCCTGCGGCAATTCCGCCGCGACAACGGCGACCTCGACGAGAAGCGCGTCGCCGCCGCCGTCGATGCCGCGACCCGCGGGCTCGACATTCGCTGGTATTACGGAAAACCCGACCTCACCGAGAGTCCGCTCGGCTACAAATCCGCCGCCCAGGTGCGGGAGCAGATCGAGCGCTTCGCGCTGGCCGACATCGTCGCCGAGGTGACGCCGCTGGGCTGCCTCATGGCCGGGGACTCCGGTCCCGCGCCCTGGATGCGCCGCAAGGAGGAACTCACGCCCAAGCAGAAACGCCAGATCGAGCATCGCGCCGACCGCCGCAGGCAGCGCCAGAAAATGCGCGGCTGGGACGACTCGGACGAGGCGTGACCGGCGCGGAAAACCGCGCGCCCCTCGAACGACGGCCTACTCGAAGACCACCGTCCGGTTCTCGTACGGCAGCACGCGGCGGTTCACGTGCAGCCAGACGGCGCGGGCGAGCACGATGGTTTCCAGGTCCTTGCCCTTGCGAATGAAATCGCGCACCGCGTCCCGGTGCGACACGCGCGTGACGTCCTGGGCGATGATGGGTCCCTCGTCGAGGTCTTCGGTCACGTAATGGCTGGTGGCCCCGATGACCTTTACCCCCCGCTGGTGGGCCGAATGATAGGGGCGCGCGCCGGGAAAGGCCGGCAGGAAGGAATGGTGAATGTTGATGATCCGGTTCGGGAAGGCGTCGACCATCCGCGGGCTCAGGATCTGCATGTAGCGCGCCAGCACAATGGCGTTGACCCGGTGCTCGCGCAGCAGGGCGATCTCGGCCTCCTCCTGGTCGGCCTTGTTTTCCTTGGTGATGGGAAAATGATGAAACGGGATGCCGAAGCGTTCCGCGACCGGCTGAAGATCCGTCCGATTGCTGACGATCAGCGGCAGATCCATCTGCAGCTCCCCGCTTTCGTGGCGCGAGAGCAGGTCGTAGAGACAGTGATTGTCGCGGGTCACAAACAGCGCCACCCGCGGGCGCACGTCCGAAAAACTCAGCGACCACGCCATGCCGAACTTGCCGGCCAGCGGCCCGAAAGCCTCCGCGATGGCGTCGCGCTCGAGTCGGAAGCCGTCGATCTCCCACTCCAGCCGCATGAAAAAGGCGTTCGCCTCCGCGTCCACGTGCTGCTCGAGATGGACGATGTTGCCGGCGTTGTCGAAAATGAACCGCGAGATCGCGGCGACGATCCCGGCCTGGTCCGGGCAGGAGATCAGCAGGATGGCCGTCGGAGAGGGCGCGGCGGGCTTTTCCATCGTAGTCGTCGGAAGGGTTTGCGTCGTCGTCGCGGACTTTTCTCGCCGACAAAAAAACTCCGGCGGCGTCTCGAGACCACCGGAGTCGGATCGGAGAAAAAGTGCTCGAGGGGGGACTCGAACCCCCACGGGTTGCCCCACAGGATCCTTAATCCTGCGCGTCTACCAGTTCCGCCACCCGAGCAGCGAAAAAAGAAAAAGACCCGCTCCGAAAAGCGGGCGGAATCTGTATCGTCGATTCGGAAAACCCGCAAGCAATGATTTTTCGCCGGGCCGCGGACGGCCGCGCCGCCCACGCCAAAAGATGCCGCGCCCAAATGGGGCTCCGTGTTGCGCCCCATTCCGCCTTGGCAACCCCAACGCGCCCGCCTAAACTGACGCCGATGGCCGATTCGAAAAACCCCTTTCCCGGAATGAATCCGTTTCTGGAACGGAACTGGGGGCCGGTCCATACCGCGCTGATCGGGTACATTTGGGAAGAAGTCGGTCGTCAACTCCCGGAAGACCTCGTCGCCCGGCCCGAGGAACGTATCGAAATCGACGAAGTCACCCCACCCTCCGCCTACCGACCCGACGTCGCCGTTTCCGAAGACTGGAAATCCGGGACTCCACGCCAATGGACGCCGGGAACCGAAACGGAGAGCGCCGGCACTCTCGCCGAACCCCAGATGGTGTGGGTCGAGGAACTCATCGAACGCTGGATCGAAATCCGCACCGCCGAAGGACGTCTCGTCACCGCCGTCGAATTGCTCAGCCCCGCCAACAAGACCGGCGGCGGTTGGGACACCTACCGCCGGAAACAGCGAGCCTATCTCCAGAGCCGCGCCAGCCTGGTCGAAATCGACCTGTTGCGCCAAGGCACCCACGTTCTGGCCGCGCCGCTGAAATCCGTGGCCGAAAAGGCCCCCGGCACCTGTTACCATATCTGCGTCAGCCGCGCCTCGACCCCGCAGTGCCGCGAAGTCTATAGCTGTCCCCTGCGCGAACGCCTTCCCGCGTTTCGCCTGCCCCTGCGCGAAACCGACAGCGACATCGCGCTCGATCTCCAGCCGCTCATCGATCGCTGCTACGAAGCCGGCCGTTATTACCTGAGCCCCCACGACCGCGATCCCGAACCGCCCTTCGCCGACGACGCCGAAACGGCCTGGGTTCACGAGCGTCTCGCGGCGGCGGGGTTGCGGTGAGCCGGGTGGGTAGGAGATTCCCGGGCGTGCTCCTTTTGGATCCAACAGGGTTGGACTCCACACCCGACTCTGTTGACTCACTGACCCAACCCTGTTGGGTCCCGTCGAGATTTTTCGATTCCTTCCCATCCCTTCGTGGCCGATGGTGCCGCCACCATGCGACTGGCCACCCTCCGTGACGACGAATACGGCGACGAATTTCTCGCCTGGTTTCATCAGGATCATTTCATCTCCGTGGAAAACGCCGCCGCGGTTTTCGGCGCGTTTTTTCCGACGGATTTTCAGACCGCGCTCGAGCGCGGCGAGATCCCGGACATGATCGCCTGGTGGAACCGCGAGGCGGACGAACGCCTGCCCCGAATGCCGGAGTTTTCCGTGCACAAGACCGACACTTCCTACGGCCCGCTTTACCGGCGGCCGCGAAAAATCTGGGGCATCGGCCTGAACTACGCGGCCCACGCGTCCGACCTCGACGAATCCGCGCCCACGGCCGAGCCGGCCAGTTTTATGAAACCGGACACGGCGCTCATCGGCCACGGCGATCCCATTCGCCTGCCCGCGCTGTCGGAGCGCGTCACCGGCGAGGGCGAGCTGGCCATTGTCATCGGAAGGGAATGCCGCGACGTGCCGCGCGAGGACTGGCTCTCCGCAGTGGCCGGATTTACGAACGTTCTGGACATGACGGCGGAGGACATTCTGCGCCGCAACCCCCGCAATCTCACCCAGGCGAAGGCTTTCGACACCTTTTTCAGCTTCGGCCCGGTCTTTCTGTCGCCGGACGAAATTCCGGACGGTGACTTCGGCGCGCTGACCGTCCAGACCGTGCTCAACGGCGAAATTCGCGCGGAAAACACGGTGGCGAACATGACTTTCCCGCTGGATTTCCTCGTCGCCCACCACAGCCGCGTCATGACGCTGCTGCCGGGCGACATCATCTCGACGGGCACGCCCGGCGCGACCGTGCTGGCGGCGGGCGACACGCTGGAGTGCCGGATACTCGGGGCGCCCTTTGAGCCGCTGGTCAATCCGGTGGTCGGTTCCGCCGCCGATGGAGAGGACGACGAGGCCGGGACCTGAAGCGGCGGCGCCGGAGGCAAGTTCCCGTTTACAATCGCCGCGCGCTTCGTTTACTGCACTCCCTTCCCTACCATGCGCCTGATTTCCCACGAAAAGAAGAACTACCGCGCCGAGATCGCCACGCTCGACCGGCGCGCCCAACCGCTCGCCCGCGTCGAGAAAGTCGTGACGGATGTCATCGCGGCGGTGCGGAAGGAGGGCGACGCGGCGCTGCTGGCGTTCGCGGAGAAATTTGACGGCGTGAAATTCCGGAGCGCCTCGACCCTGCGCGTCACGGAGGCCGAACTCGACGCGGCCGACAAGATCGTGGGCGCGAAAGCCCGGCGCGCCATCGCCGCTTCGCGGAAAAACGTGACCGCTTTCGCGAAAAAGAGCCTGCGGAAAGACTGGACGGCGACCAACACCCAGGGCGCCGAGGTGGGCGAGGTGTATCAGCCCTTCGAGCGGGTCGGCATCTACGTCCCCGGCGGAACGGCGCCGCTGGTGTCCTCGGCGAATATGACGGTCGCGCTCGCGGCGGCCGCGGGTTGTCCGGAGATCGTGGTCTGCACGCCCCCGCAAAAGGACGGCACGGTCAACGCTTCCCTTCTCCACGCGTTGCGCGGAGCCGGGGCGACGGAAATTTACAAGATCGGCGGCGCCCAGGCCATCGCGGCCCTGGCATTGGGCACGAAAACGGTGGCGCCGGTGGTGAAAGTTTACGGCCCGGGAAATTCCTACGTGGTCGAGGCCAAGCGGCAATTGTTCGGTCTGGTGGCGGTCGACCTGCTGCCGGGACCGAGCGAAGTCGTGGTGCTTGCGGACGACAGCGCGCGGCCCGATTTTATCGCGGCGGACTTGCTGGCCCAGGCGGAACACGGCGGCGACAGCGAGATCGGGCTCATCAGCGACTCACTGAAGCTGATCGAGGCCGTGCGGGCGGAGATCGTCACCCAGAGCGCCTCGCTCAGCCGCCAGGGACCGCTGCGCGCGGTGCTGGAGGAGCGCTGCTGGCTGGTCCACGTGCCGTCGATGGAGGACGGGGTGGAACTGGTGAACGCCTTCGCGCCCGAACATCTCTCCTTCGTCGCCCGCAAGGAAAAGAACCTGCTGCCGAAAATCCGGACGGCGGGCGCGATTTTTCTCGGAAACTGGTCGCCGGTGGCGGTGGGCGATTTTCTCGCCGGCCCGAGCCACGAGCTGCCGACGGGCGGCGCGGGCAAGTCCTTTCCCGGCCTGACCGTGGACCAGTTCCAGCGCCGCACCAGCATCGTCCGGCTCGACCGCGACGCGATTCGGCAAAGCGCGCCCATCGTGGCCGTCTTCGCGGAGATCGAGGGCCTCGACGCCCACGGCCGGTCCGCGGCGGTGCGGGTGGAGGGGTGACGAAACGGGACGGGCGGCGTTCTTTCCCCGAATGGAAAATCGCTGCTCAGCCCTCGAAGCGTCGCACCAGCAGCGAGGCGTTGTGCCCGCCGAAGCCGAAGGAATTCGAAAGCGCGACGTCGATTTTCCGTTCCCGCGCCGTGTGGGGGACGTAGTCCAGGTCGCACTGGGGGTCGGGATCGTCGAGGTTGATGGTGGGCGGGATGACACCCTCGTTGATCGCCTTGACGCAGGCGGCGAGTTCCACGCCCCCGGCGGCGCCGAGCAGGTGACCGGTCATCGACTTGGTCGAGCTGACGATCAGTCCGTCCTTCGCGTAGTCGCCGAAGGTGCGCTTGATGGCCTTGGTCTCGCAGACGTCGCCGAGCCCGGTGGAGGTGCCGTGGGCGTTGACGTAATCGACCTGTTCGGGGGTGACGCCGCCGTGCCGCAGGGCCATTTCCATGCAGCGGCTGGCGCCCACGCCCTCGGGATGCGGAGAGGTGAGGTGATAGGCGTCGGCCGAGACGCCGTAGCCGATCAGCTCGCAATAAATCCGCGCGCCGCGCTTCAGGGCGTGCCCGAGTTCCTCGATCACGACCACGCCGGCGCCCTCGCCCATCACGAAACCGTCGCGATCCTTGTCGAAGGGGCGCGAGGCCCGCTCGGGCTCGTCGTTGCGCAGGCTCAGGGCCTTCATGTTGCCGAAACCGGAGAGGCCCATGGCCGTGATGGTGGCCTCGCTGCCGCCGGCGACGAAGACATCCGCGTCCCCGAATTTCAGCATGCGCCAGGCCTCGCCGATATTGTGGTTCGAGGTGGCGCAGGCGGTGACGATGCACATGTTCGGCCCGCAGGCGCCCCATTCCATGGAGATCATCCCGCTGGCGATGTTCGCGATCATCATCGGGATGGTGAACGGCGAGACGCGCGACGGGCCGCGGTTGACGAGCGTGCCGTGCTGGGTCTCGAGGGTATCGAGACCGCCGATGCCGCTGCCGACCATGACGCCGACGCGCGTGAGGTCTTCCCGGTCAAAATCGAGGGCCGCGTCGGCCACCGCCATTTTCGAGGCGGCCATGGCGAGCTGCACGAAACGGTCGGAACGCCGGGCGTCCTTGTGGTTGTTGAAAAACGGAGCCGGATCGAAATCGGCCACCTCGCCACCGATTTTGCAGTCATAGGCGGAGGTGTCCATGCTCTCGATGCGCCGGATGCCACTGCGCCCGGCGAGCAGAGACGACCAGAAGGTGTCGAGGTCGTTTCCGATCGGCGAAACCACGCCCATTCCGGTGATGACGATTCTTCGATCCATGTTTTCCAGGTAAAATCGGGCCTAAACTCCACAAGGTTGGAAGTCAATGCAAGGCCATTCTGGACGGGGAATCCCGCCTCGAATTGGGTCGCCAGAGGTCGCGAAACCTTTCGCGAAATTGACTTTTCCGGGCGTCCGGCGCGGAGTTGGAAAAGTGAACCTCGGCGTCTCCGCATTCCCCCCCCTTTTTCACGACTCGCGCGCCTTTTTGCGGCGAAAAAATCGACAGCCCCCGCCTTTCAGATTTCCCGCACCGCCGAGCGCTCGTTCAGCGCGCCGCAGCGCGGGCAGTTGAGCAGCTTGCGCTCCGTGCGGTCCTCGTAGATGTGATCGCAGATGCCGCAAATCACGAAATCCCGGCGGCGGCGGCGTTGCCGGCGCGAACTGACCAGTTCGACTCCGACCCAGACCAGGAAGAGAATTCCCAGCAACAGGGTCAGGTAAACCACGATCAGGCTGTCGAGCGACACACGGATCATCGCCGGCAAAAATAGCACGGCCCGCCTCTCAGCGCACCCATTCCCACTCCCCCCATTCGATTTCCGCGCCCGGTTTCGGGGCGAATCGCAGCCGCTCCCGCAGCCATTGCCGCATCTCCGGCGTTTCGCCGCTTCGGGGTTCCCCGTTTTCCGCGCCGGGCGCCGGCAGGACGTGACGGATTTGGCCCGCCGCGTCGACGCCCAGCATCAGCCGGCCGGAGAGCGTGCCCGCCTCCGCCCGCGTGTCCAGTTCGCCGGCAAAAACGTCGCCCTTTTCCAGGGCCCGACCCGCCAGTCCCCCGCCGAGTTTCCAGCGCGCCGGGGGGAGAAGGGCGTCGGGAGCGCGTGAGGCCCCGCCTTTCCCGTCCAGGGCCTGGACCGAGCGATCCACCGGAGGCAAGACCAATTCCAGATCGAGCGCCGCCCTGGCGCCCGGTTCGGGACGAGGAACCGATGCGGTCACCTCCAGCGGCGACCGCACCTTGAAACCCGGTCGGTAATCCGGATACGACGGAGAAAACCGCACCGCGTAGTCGGACAGACTCACCCGCGCCACGCTGGACTCCGATCCGGGCCGCAGAAAGACGAGCCGGTCGTTGATCTGGCGCATCAGGGACGCCACCGCCGGCTCCGAGGCGTCGAGCAGGACGATGCGTTCCGGCACCGGTTCGAGCCGGCCCGACGAGGGATACACCACCTGGAAAAGGTAAAAGCCGAGAAGATGCGCCACCAGCGACGCCGCGATAAAAACCCCCAGATGCACCGCCGGTCCCGAGTGGCTCCAGGCGAACAGGAGCCCTCCCCGCCCTCCGTCACCCGGCAGGACCGACTCCGCGCCCGGGGCCTTCGAATCGTCCATGGCTTGCTCAGGGGTTCGCCGTCTCGGGCGTGGTGGCGAAAGCGACCTCGTAGCCCTGTTTCAGCGCGAGATTGGCGACCGTCATCACCGTTCCGTAGTCGGCCCGTTCGCCGCCCAGCACGATGACGTGGCGGGCCTGGTCGACCGATTCGGCGAGGCGTTTTTCCAATTCCTCCAGGGTGACGCGATCCTCGTTGAAGTAGATCCGCGCCACCGCTCCCGGCTCGACCGTCACGTAGTGGGAGCGCTCGATCGCCGGCAGGCTGGACTCCGAAAAGGGCATCTCCACCGCCACCCCCGACTTGAGGATGAAATTCGAGCCCAGCAGGAAAAAAATCAGCAGCAGCAGCACCGCGTCGAGCAGCGGCGCCGTGTAGAGCGGAGCGGTTCGCTCCGGAAGTGTGGAGGCGAGTTTCAAGGATTCGAGCCGGCGGCCGCGCCCGCCTCTTCACCGGGATCCTCCTCCGCCGGGCGGTTCGGATGCAGGGCGATGATGTCGGAGCGCTCGCGGCGCAGGTCGCAGATGATGTTCACGATCTCGATTCCCGCCCGCTCCATGTCGTGCATCAGCGTCTTGGCATAGGCGCGCAGGAAGGAATAGAAAACGAAAGCCGGGATCGCCACCATCAGGCCGGCGGCCGAGGTGATCAGGCTCATGTAAACGCCCTTGGAGATTTCCGTGGCCGTGGCGTAGCCGCCCGCCGCGTTGACCTGCACAAAGGTGTTCACCAGCCCCAGCACCGTGCCCAGCAGGCCGATCAGCGGCGCCACGTAGGCGACCGAAAGCAGCACCGCGAGGTATTTCTCCACCTTCGGCACCTCGAGCTGGCCGCTTTCCTGCACGATCTCCTTCAGCTCGGAGCGCGGCGCGTCGTGGCGGATGATCGCGGAGTGGATGACGCGGGCCACCGGCCCCGGGGTGCCGGCGCATTCGTGAAGCGCCTCGGCGTAGTTGCGGTTGCGGATCAGGTTTCTCAGTCCGTGAAGCAGGTCGCCCACGTCGACGCGCGCCCGGTGGAACTGAAAATAGCGCTCCAGTGAAATGGCGATGGTCAGAATGCTGCAACCCAACAGGAGCCACATCAGCGGCCCCCCCTTCAAGATCAAATCCATCATGGTCGTGTACTCCCTCCGAAAGCGGTTTGTGTGCGTGCGCGGACGCAAGGTCTAGCATAATCCGCGCCGAATTCAAAGCGGGAAGCGAGCGCGCCCGAAAAATCCGGCGCCCCGTCGCGAAAAGTCCTGTGGCGGCCGGTTTTCATCCAATGTCGAACACGTAGCGCGGCCCGCCGGCCTCTTCCGGATCGCCCCCGGCGGCGGCCTCGATCTTTCGACCCAACAGGGTTGGGTCACCGACCATACCCTGTTGGGTCGGAGCCGGTTCCGGGCTCTCGTGAGCCGGATCTTCGTCATCCTCCTCGTCCAGCTCGAAGGCGGCCTCGAACAGGGCGTCATCGTCGCCGTCCTCCGCCTCGAAGGGAGACTCCTCGTCCGCCGGCTCCGGAGCCGCCGCCGGGCCAAACAGCGCGCTCAGCTCCATCGCGATCGCCGAGCCTTTTTCGCGGACAATGCCGGCCGGCTGGCCGACCCCGGCGACTCCGAGCAACAGCAGCCGATGGTCGATCTCGCGGAGGTAAAGCGTGTCGCGGTCCCCGTGATGAACGCTCTCGGCGATGGCCGTCTCGCCCAGCTCGCGCGCCAGCGCCCGCACCGCGCCGAACGCGCCGGCCACCAGGGCGCCCACCGTGTCCACATCCACATCCGGCCGGGTCGCCACCCCGGCGATCATGCCGCCGCCGGCATCGACGACAAGGGCGATGTCCAGCTCGGCGTCGGTCGCGAACTCACGCAGGATCGCCTCGGCGCGCGCGGAGGTCTCCGCCGTCATCTCAAGGTCGTCGGCGTTCCAGTTTTCGGAGGCGCGGGGCGCGTTCATGGGGCGAAAATACAGGGGAAAGGAGAGGAGCGGGCAAAATTCACGCGAAATCAAGGTCAACGGGCCAGCGCGGGGGTGTTCGGCTCGGATTCGGCCGCCGTCGGAGGCGAAGCCGGGCGCGACCCCGTCTCGGTGGCGCGCGGCGGCAGGGTGGCGTCCCGCTGGAGTCGGCGGGTGTGGAAATGGCGGAGCACCTCCTGGGAAACCGCGTCGAGCGTGGCAAACACGTTGTAGCCGCTTTTCGCGCAGGCGAGAAAGCTGGGACGCGCCACCCCGAGGGCCTCGTCCATTTCCTCCGGCCGCATGGCCCGGGGCAGGTCGCGTTTGTTGTATTGGAAAACGGCCGGCAACCGGTCCGTCGTCCGCCCCAGCAACCGCAGGGCGTCGCGGGTGGCCTCGAGCGCCTCGAGATTTTCGCCGGCCCGTTCCGGGTCCGAATCGGCGACAAACACGATGCCGTCCGCGCCCCGGAGCACGATCTGCCGTGTCTCGTCGTAAACCTTCTGCCCCGGCACCGTGTAGAGCTGAAACCGCGTCCGATAACCGGCGATCTCGGTCGCGTGCACCGGCAGATAGTCGAAAAACAGCGTCCGTTCCCGGGCCGTCGCGATGGAAACCAGGTCGCCGCGTGTCCCGGGCGCCAGCCGCTCGTGGATGTGGATGAGGTTCGTCGTCTTGCCGCTGAGCGGCGCGCCGCAATAGACGATCTTGAACTGAACCTCTCGGGAATCGTGGTTGTAAACGGCCATTCGGTCGAAAAAAGAGGGGGGGACTGTCGTTGGCGACGCTCGTCCGCCCCGGCGTTTCGCGATTTCCGGTCGCCTGAGGCGGGAAAAGAATCCCGCCGCGAAACGGTGCGTAAAGCGTGGCGGCGTGCGCTGGAAAAAATAGGTTGTCAGCGGCTCAGGGCCGCGGCTCCCCGGGAGACCAGCATCAGCTTTTCCCGGACGCCGGGGTCGAATTCCCCCGGCTTGTGCCGCACGGCCAGGCAGGCCTCGCCGTGCGTGAAGAGACTGATGATGCCGCGATCCGTGTGCATGGTGAAGGTCTCGGCTCCGCCCGCGCCCGTCAGGTTCGCCAATTCGCGCGCCGTTCGCAGCAGCGACCCGATTTCGCGGGCGAGCTGGGCGTTGGCCTCGTTGTCGGGCCAGCGCGACGCGACGCCGTTGCCGCCGTTGAACACACAGGCGGCCACGCCGGGCAATTCCGCGGTCAACCGTGCCACCGTCGGCGCGTCGAATGGCTCGTCCGTCCCGAAAACCGCCCGCAACTCGACATCGCGATCGACGCGGTCGGCGAACTCGAGCGTGGGCTTCGCCGGCGGTGGCTCCGGGGCCGGTCGCTGACCCGGCATCGGCTGGCTGACGCTCTGCAATTCATCGAAGAAAGTCCGCTTCTCCGCGACCGCGCTCGAGGCCGGCGGCGACGCCTGCTGCCGGGCTTGTTGCGACGGGTGCTGCGGCCGCGGCTGCGGCGGCTGGTCGGGAAACGCGGGCGCCCCACCCTGCCCGGCCGGAGGCGGACTCCAGTCACGCGCCGGGGCGGGCGCCTCGAAACCCCGGGCCGGATTCAGCGCGTCGAAGGCGGCGGGCGGCCCGCTTTGCGGCATCGCCGTCGCGGGCGTCGGAGCCAGCTCCGGCGAAAACGGCTTCATGAACTCGGCCTGGAACCCGTCGTCCGAAGCCTCGACCGAAGGGGGAAGAAAGGCCGCGTATTCGCTTTCCTCATCGTCTCCGGCGGAGCGGCCGTGGAATACGCCACCCGCCTCCGCGGACTGCGTTGGCCGGCCGAAAAGTTCGCCGCCGCCGCCAGGGGCGGGCGATTCCGGCGCCGCGGGCGGCCCCTGAAAGGCGGTCGGCGCCTCGGCCGGACGGGACGGCAACGGCGCGAAGGGATCCGACCGGTTCGGACTCTCGGCCCCGCCGCCGTAGATCGGAGCCTGGAATGCGGGTCGGGCGGGCTCGGGATTTCCCCACGGCACCGGCTCGGGCTGGCGGGTCGGGGCCGTTTCGGGGGCGGGGGCGTTTTGAGGCGCGAAAAAGGGCGCCGCGCCGCCGCCCGGCGACATCGGCTCCGGTTGAGCCCCCCAATCCTGACGGGCCTGCTCGGAAAAGGGCGTGGAAAATCCCGTGCCGAAGGGGGTCTCCGCCTGGTGCGGAGCTTCGTGGGTCGGCGGCCCGGGCGGCGATGGAGAAGCCGGCGCGCCCCATCCTCCGAAGGAGTTTTCCGGCGCGGAAAATGGCGACGACGGGGCCGGCGGCGACGGGGGCGCGGGCTGCTCGAAACCGCCCGCGAAGGGATGGGTCTGGCCACCAAAGTCGGCTCCGCCGCCGCGCGGGGTCTCCGCACCGGCGGGCGAGGCCTGGCCCCAGGGATTTGCGGGCGCCGGCGAGGGCGCGGCGGGACTGCCCGGCGTCGCGAAGGGATTTCCCTCCGCCGTCTGGGCGACCGGCGGCTGCGAGGGCCACTGCGCCTCGAAGGATCGGCCTTCCGTCGACGGCTCGGAGTGGGCGGGACGCTCGTATTCCGGGGGATGAGGAGGCGCCGCGAATTCTTCCCTCCCTTCCGGCGCCGGTCGGGGCGCCGCGCCGCCACCAAAGGCGGAACCGCCCTCGAAACCGCCGCCGCCACCACCGAAGGCGTTCGAATGCGGCGAGGGCGATGGCGGAGTGCCGAAGGCGCCGAAAAACTGCGATTGTCCCTCCTCGCGCGGCGGCGGAAAACCGAAGGGGGACATTTCCGGCGCGGCGTTTTGAACCGGTCCCGCGCCGGGATTTCCCGAGTCACCGCCCGGGCGATCGCCGAAAACCGCCGCCTGGCTGTCGCCGACGGGCATCACCTCCACCGGCACGCTTCCCGCCCCGGCGGGTTCTTCCGGATGGGACAAAAACGGGTTTCCCGCGTCAAATCCGCCGGCCCGAACCGGCATGGGAGCGGCGAACTGATTCGCGAAGGGATTATCCCCCATCTCGACGGCCGACCGTTCCGCTCCCTGGGCGGCCATCGCCGGCGAGGCGAACGGGTTTTCCTCCGCCGCGCCCCTCGAGGACGGGGCGGCCGTCGCCATCGAAAAACCGGCCGGAACCGACTCCCGATCCCGGGGCTGCGGGAGTCCCCCCACCTGCCAGCTCTGTCCGGCGGCCGCGCCGGTCGCCGACGACGAATCCGGATCGGGAAGCGTGATCCTCGAGTCGTTCAGCGGGGTGATCTCCGCCGCGAAGAGATCCGGACAAGCCGTGTAAATCGCGGAGAGTTTCACATCGTGCGACCCGTCGGCGGGCATTTCGATCTGGAGGGAGCGATCCATCGGCACGCCCCCCTGCGCCACGAGGGCCGGGGGAATGAAAGGCAGCACGTCGCGAATCGAATAGCTCTGCCTGCGCCCCTGGGACGGTGCTCCACCGCCCGGGCCGCCCATGCCCATCCGCTGGCCGAAACTGCCATCCGCCGATTCGAAGGGATTGCCGCCACCGCCTCGGGATTCCACGGGATGGCCCGCCGCCGGCGGCGGCGTCTGACCCGGCTGCGATCCGCCGCCCCCGAACATGGCCTCGAAACTGCCGCTGTTCGTCGGCATGGGCGTGGGCTGAAACGGCGCTCCACCACCGGGCATGGGCGTGGGCGGAAACGGTGCCCCGCCACCGCCGCCGCCGCCTTCCACCGCGCCCTCGCGTCTCGGCATGTACGCCGAGAGCGATCCGGCGGGATCGAGAATCGATTGGGCACCGGCTGGAGGTGGCTGGTTCATGGGCGTCTCCGCCTCCATTTTCGCGTCCTGCGAGAACAGATTCCGAAATGAAAAGGACATGGGCGCTGAGGGAACGGGCTCAAGGTGGTGGGCGGTGAATGATCCGGCGCGGAAAGTGGATCCCCAACTTACGCCAGGTATTCATGGACGCTTCAAGAAATTATAGAGATTTTGGGAAGTAAGGCTAGCTAATTTATCCGAAATTTTAAGTCAACTGAAATTTCTTGTAATTGGAGGCTGAAGTTGTCGAATTAGACAAAATTTCGCCCGAATTCCCCTTTTTCCGCGTTCCTCCCCTCTCCCGGTTCACAAAAGGGCTTCGCGACGGCAAGCCCGTTCGGTTCGGCGTTCGCCCGCCCGTTTCGCTCCTCCTCACAGCGCCTGCGCGGTCGGTCGCATCAGCACATCGGTGATTTCCGCCGCCGCCGGCAGGGCGAGCAGGCTCATCACCACCGCCGCGACCTGCTCCGGCTTCAGGATTTCATAACCGATGGACCCATACCGCGTCGCGCCGCCCGTTCCGGGTCGGAAATAATCGTCGAGCATTTCGGTGTCGACGAATCCGGGCGACACACTGCCGACGCGTGTGGGATTGCCCGCCGCGCGCAGTTCCTGCCGCAAACCCTCGGTCATGGCGCGCACGGCGAACTTGGTGGCGGCGTAGAAACCGCCCCGGCCGGGCACGCGATGGCCTGACATGCTGGAGAGGTTCACGATCTGGCCGCCGGACTCGGGAAAGAACTTCAGCGCCTCGCGACAGGCGACCGCCAGGGCGAGCACGTTGACCTCGAGCATTTCGCGCCAGTCGGCCGTGTCCCCGTCCATCAGCCTCGCCTGGCGCCCGACGCCGGCCGCGTTGACCAGGATGTCGAGCCGTCCATCCCAGCGGTCAGCCGCGCCCCGGATCGCGGCGTCGATTTCGTTGACGTGGAGGAAGTCCGCGGTTTCCACCCACGCCTCTCCCCCGGCGTCGGCGATCGTTTTCGCCACCGCCTCGAGCCGGTCGCGCCGGCGCGCGCAGAGGGCGACACGCGCCCCGGCCGCCCCCAGCGCGATCGCGATGGCCCGGCCAATCCCGCTCGAGGCGCCCGAGACGAAGGCGACCTTTCCCAACAGGCTGGTTTCCTTGTTCATTTGGGGGAAAAACGGGCCGCCCGCCTCCTCACCCGCCTTGGCTGACCATGGTCGCGATCAGCCGCTCCGCGAGAGCCGAGCCCGCGTTCTGGAGGGCGGACTTGGCGGCGACATTCTCGGCCAGATCGACCGCCACGCTGGTTTGCCGGTCGACCTTCAGCTCTCCCTTGGCGGACTTCCTGACCACCTTCACTTCGACCCGGGCGCGGCAGGAAACCAGATTGGCCCGGCGACCCGCCGTCTCGCTGAACGCCTCGCCGGTGACGACGACATCGGCCGCTTCGGAGGAATCCGCCAGCTTGAAGCCGACATCCTGCAGCGTTTTCTGGATCTCCGTCTGGGCGGCGGGATCGGGGATCCGGCGGCTGATGTGTTCCTCGGGGATCGCGACGTAAACGCTCGGCAACGGTTTGCCGGCGACGAGTCCCCTGAGACGGGTCAGCCTTTCCTCGGGCGTCTCGACTTTGGCGACGAGATCGGCGGACTTTTCCGCCAGGGTTTGACCGACTTTCTCGGCAAGCGCCTCGATTCCCCCGGCGAAACCCTCGTCCTTGCCGAACTTGGCGGTCTGGCCAAAGACGCGGCTGGTCTCGGTGCCGATGATCTTCACCACGGCGTAGTTTTCCCCGCCAGCCGGGAACATCCGGCCCGTGACCAGCACCTTGGCGCCCGTGAGCTGGCCCACCCTGGAAGCGGTGTCGCCGGAGACGGTTCCCGAAAGGGTCAGCTCCGCTTCGCCGAGGACTTTTTCCAGTTCCGCCCGCTCGACGAGAACCAGATCGGGGTTCGCGCTGAGCAGACCGGTCAGCAGGGTCGCGGCGTCGCCGCCCTGGCCGGCGAGGGCTTCGTCCGTCGTTTGAAAATCGAGCACGGCCACCGTGAGCGGCGCCGGGGCCTTTTCCTGGCCAAGTCCGAAGGGCGCCGCGATGGCGGCGGCGATCAGGATCGTCGTCAGAAGGACGGCGGGGGAGGCGGGATGTTTCGTCATGGGGATTCGAGGGTTGGGATTTCTTCGGTGATGATTCGAGCCAAAAAACGCTGGGCCGTCGGCGAATCCGGCAGATCCCGGAGAAGCCGCGCGCCGGCCTCGACGCGCCGCTTTTCGCCCCCTTGGATCGCGAGCACGGACGCGACCGACGGCGCCGCCATCGGATGCTCCTCGAAAAAATACAGAATCCGCCGCGCCTTGGCCAGCTTTTCCGTCAATGCCGGCTTGCTTTCCCCTTTTTTGACGAAGAAAAACCGAATCGCCTCCGGATCGCCTTCCGTGTCCGCCCCGCCACCCCCGCGGAACTTCACGTCGACCTTGGCGGCGCGCAGGGTCGCGACCCAGCTTTCCCCGGGATCGAACCCGGTCGCCTCGATCGTCAGGCCGCCCAGTGGCTCCAGCAGCGAGGGCGGCGCCGCGTGCAGCAGCAGGACGGCGGCGGCGGTTTTTTTATCCTTTGTCTCGAGCCAGAGTTTCAACAAATAGCGGATGGGCCGATCCGAGGCGGGCACGGCAAAACGGTGGCTGACTTCGACGGGCTGACCCGGCCTCGGCGCGACGGCCTCCGCCAGCACCAAGCCCGTTTCGACCGGCGCGGTCGTCGCCGTGAGCGCCTGGTGAATGTCGAGCGTGACCCTGGCGGAGCCGCCTTCCGGCACCTCGCGGATGAGCCATCGGCAGTCGAAATCCCGCCCGGCGAAAACCTCGGCGACATCCACAGCGCCGGCTTCCGCCATCGGCGACAAACGCTCGGCCAACTGTCGGGGCGCTTCCTGCGCGAGGCAGAGGAATTCGGCGCTCGTGGCGACCACCACGAGCGCGCCAAGTCGGAGGATACGCGGATGATTTTTCACAGTTTTTTGGGGAAGGAGAAATCGCGATTTCAGGGACTCAACCGAGATGAAAGATCGGCGAAAGGAATGACCCAGAAACCGACGTCGGTGGCGATGACGATCGCTTTTCCGGGAACGACCAGAAGGCTGTCGGACTGGATTTCCGGGTGTTCCGCGCCGTCGCGAACGAAGTCCGGCGCCCCGCCGATTTTTGACAGGACCTCCGGATTTGGCTGAAAGGCCAGGGGGATTGAATTCACCTGGCCACCCGGACGGAAAACGTGGAGCGTGTGTTCTTCGACGGTCTGTTCCGGTCGTCGACGCGGCGGCAGGGCGGTCAGCACGTAAAGGGTTTCTTCCGAAAAGACGACACTGAAAATCCGCCGCCGATCGCCGGGCACGATCTGGAGCGATTTCGGATAAGTCCACCGGGCCATTTTCCCGTCGGATTTCGAGAAGCCAGCCGAACCCGATTCGGAGGCCAGGGCCACCGGCCCACCGCCAGGGTCGAAAGACACGATTTCGGACACCTCATTGCTCCCGTAGGACGCGGATCCGATGCCGAGTAGCGCATCTCCCGCTCCCCCGCGAAGGGCGACGAGCCGCTGAAATTCGACGCTCTGGATCGCCTTCCAGTCCCGGTCCCGGCCGCCGGATTCGAGAATTTCCGCTTTCGGAACCACCTCCTCCCGGACATGCAGAGCGACGAAGCGCCGGTCGCCCAAGGCAAAAATCCCCGCCGGCGCCCCGGCCACCAATCGCGTGTCCAGCGTGTTCGCCGGCGGATTGCGGAGGTTGCTGGCCACGATCTCGAATGCCCCGGTCTCCGGATCGAGGCTCAGAACGCCGCGCCCGCCGCCCGCCGGTCCGCGCTCGTCGCCGAACAGCGCAAACAAGGCTCCCCCGGCGACCATCGTCCGGTAGGTGGAGTACTCGGGGAGCGGAAGCCTTTCCCACCCGCCGGCGCCGTTGGATAGGCCGGACCTCCACACACCGTCCGCGCCCGTGACCACCAGCCATCGGTCGAACGCGACGACGGTGGAATAGTTGGGATCGGCCTTGCCTGGAAACTCGACCGCGACCGAAACTCCGGGCTGTTCCAAATCCATGCGGTAAAGCCCGCGCGCCATCAAAGTCCACAGCCCGCCATCGACCGCGAATGCCGTCCTCGGATGAGATTTGGAGGCGGCCCGGCCGCCCCCGACCTCCAGTTGGGGATTGCGCAGCCGGGAAACGATCAAAACTCCGCCGACGTCGGGGAGCGTGCCTCCTCCCCCGCGGCCCGGTGGCGGTGTTCCCGACATCGGAGTCGGCGGCGGCGCTCCCGCCGGAATCGCCGCGGCGAGCTTGGCCGCGATTTGATCGATGACCTTTCGATAGGCATCGGGTTCGGTCCGGTTTCCCGCCGCCAGACGGTTTCGATAAGCCTGTAGGGCCGGTTCGAGGCGCCTTCGGTCCTCCGGCCGCCATCTTCGCTCGGCGAACAGGAACAAGTCCCGCGTCGGTATCGCTCCCCGGTTTTTCAGAAGGTATTCGAGAAACATGGCCGGAAAATCCCGGAATTCTTCCGGCGCGCCCCCCTTTTCCACCGCCTCGAAAGCGAACTCCAGATGCCAGAAGGCCAGCGGATCGTCTCCCGAGTCGAATTTTTCGCGGTTGTCCCGAAGCTCCCTGAAAATCGCGCCCAGGCGCTCGTGTCGCCCGGCGTCATCCTGACTCAGGAAGAAACCGAGCATCAACCCGTCCAATCGCGTCACGAGATCGCCGCTTGCGGACAGCTTCTCCGCCAGGGTCGACCAGGCCCGGCGGGCTCGATCCACCGCGTCGGGATCGGTTTTCAGGGACAGCGGCGCCCCGTTTCGTTGCGGCCCGGGCGTCCCGCCGTCGCCCGCCTCGCGTATTGCAAACGGTTCCCGCAGAACCGACGCCCAGACCGACCGGAGCAACGGCAGGTGCCAGTATCGAGTGGCCATCGGACGGGCCAGCAACCGCCCGGCGGTTTCCGCCGCCGCCTCCGGCGTTTCCGACCACGCCCCCAACCAAGCCAGAGCCTCGACCGAATGCTCGAGGGCCAGCTCCCGGTCACCCGAGGCGAAAATCGACTCCGAAAGCGTCCGAAGCCCCGCCCGAATCTCCCCGATCGCCTCGCCCGCGCCCGCGGCGTCCCCAAGTTCGTAAGACCTGATAATTGCACAGCAAGACGGGAAAAACGCCCTGTGCGCCAGCCACAGGGAATCGTTCGGGTCCGCTTCGACGCCAACGACACCGGCTTGGGAGGCCTCGGCCTCCCGGTGCGGCACGCTCGCCGCGAAATCCCGCGCCAGCCCCAAGGCGTGTCTCGCGTCACCGAGGCTCGCGACCGCGTCGAATTCCCGGCCCGTGGCCGGCCGATACACCGGAAAGTTTCGCGTCGTCATGTCCTCCGGCCAGGCTCGGAAAAAATACGCCCGAATCCGCATCGCCAGCGCCTCGGGCAGGCGCGGGGTTAGCGCGGCGCTCGTTTCGGCCGCGGAAATCGCGTCGTCGGCCAATCCATTTGCGATCGCCCATCCCGCCAGCGCCAGATATCCCGCCGACTCATCCTCCCGCCTCCAGGGAACCGGCTTCGAACCGCCAGTGGCCATTCGCGAAATAGCCGCCGCCACCGCTTCGCAGAAACCGGGCAAATCCTCGAGCGATCCCGTGGCGGTCGCGGTTTCACCCTTCCCGTTCAGCCCCCGCCGCAGCCTCACCCGGGCGGTGATCCGCCCGTCCCGGATGCCGAGGGACCCGTCGACAACCGCCGAACCCGCCAACAGCCCCTCGTTCGCCCCCGCGTCCGCGCCCAGCGACTTTTCCCAGCTTAGCTCCCGCGTCTGCCAGCGCTCCAGCACGCGCACCCCCGGCTCGCGGCCCAGATTCGCCGCCACGAGGCGGTTGACGCTCTCCCCCAGCACCTCGCCGTCCACTTGTGCCACCTCGAATCGAAGACCCAACAGACTCAGCAACGCCGCGTCCCCGTCCGGCGCCGCCCCCAGACGCGCGGCCTGCTCCACGATCCGCCCCGAGGCGCGCGCGACCGCCTCCTCCGAAAGCGCCGCCCCCGGAACCGGGCCACGGGTGAGCGTCAGTCCCGTCCGGGTCTCCACCATTCGGACATCCAGCAACGGAGTGTTTCCCAAAGGCAGCTTTTCGATCCACACCAGCGCGTCCGCGCCCTCGATCGCCGAGGCCGGCAGCGCCCCCGCGTTCGCCCGCATTTCCTCCTCGATCGCGCGGAGATTGTCCCGTTCGACCAAGGCCACGGCGTCCTCGCCCGAAAGCACCGCCGTCAGCAACAAGGCGAACTCCCCGGCCTCCCGGGTGCTCAGGATCCCGATCCGCGGCGGCGCGCACACCGCTCCGGACGCCATAAAAAGCGTCAGGCAAGCCGCCGCGACTCCCCGCGGTCCGAGTCCTCCTTTGCCCGTCCGAACTGTCATGCGACCACCGAACGGTTTTTGGCCAACAAAGGCAAGCCCAAAATGATCCAACCCCCGCGGGCGACTGAGCGCCCGCGCCGCCGAGTCAACAGGGTTAGGTCGGTGACTTAACCCTGTTGGGTCGGCTCCTTTCCGACCGCCGGCCGGGCGGCGCGATCGCGGCGGCGTTTCGTCGTGCGTCGGAGGACCGCGATCGGGTAAAAGGCGGGCGTCTTTCCGGATCGTTTCGGCCAGCCATGCTCACGATTTCACAAGGCGGTTTCGCGGCTCCCAACTGCGCGGGCTTTTCCCGCCGCGCCGCGCTGAAGGCCGGCGCCCTCAGCGCCTTCGGCCTGACGGCGGGAGATTTCCTCAAATTCCGGGCCGAGGCCGCCGCGAAGGACACGGGGAAATCCGTCATCCTCATCTGGCTCGACGGGGGACCCAGCCAGTTCGAGACCTACGATCCGAAACCCGACGCCCCGCGCGAATATCGGGGACCCTGGGGCGAGCGGAAGACCAACGTGCCCGGCATTCGCTTTTCCGAGATGCTGCCCGAACACGCGAAGCACGCCGACGCCCTCTGCGTGCTGCGCTCCGTCCACCACGACAACAGCGACCATTTCGCCGCCGCCCACTGGATGCTGACCGGGCGCTTCGGCAGCACCTCCGTGGACAAGACGCAGAAATATCCCAGCGTCGGCTCCGTCGTCTCGCGCCTCGCCCCGGCCCGGATCGCCGGCCTGCCCAACTACGTGGGGCTTCCCGCCGCCGAGAGCGTCTATCTTTACCCCGGCTACCAGGGCGCGGCCTACCTCGGCGGCGCCCACGACCCTTTCCAGGTCAACCTGAAGCAGAAATATCTCGCCGCGAACCTCAAGACCGAGATCCAGCCGCCGCCCTTTCTCGACGCCATCGGCGGCGACGGCGGCCGCATGAACGAGCGCGCCGGCCTGCTCGGGCAATTGGACAACATCGACCGCCAGCTCGACCGCGGCGGCTCCATGGACACCATGGATCGGCACCAGCGCGCCGCCTTGGAAATGCTCACCGGCAGCGCCGCGCGCGAGGCCTTCGACATGGACCGCGAGGACGAGGCCCTGCGCGACCGCTACGGCCGCGGTCCCTGGGGGCACTACACGCTAATGGCCAGGCGACTCGTCGAGGCCGGCGTGCGCTTTGTCACCGTCGACATGCCGCATTGGGACACCCATTCGAAGATCAAGGAAGGCCTCGAAGTCCGCCTGCCCGTGCTTGACCGCGCCGTCGGCGCTCTGATGCGGGATCTGAAGGACCGCCGACTGCTGGACGACGTGCTGGTCGTCATCATGGGTGAATTTGGCCGCACCCCGAAGCTCAACGACGGCCAGCCCGGCATTCCGGTGCCCGGCCGCGATCACTGGGGCCAGGCCATGAGCGTGGTGCTCGCCGGCGGCGGCCTGCGGATGGGTCAGGTCGTGGGCGCGACCAACGCGCGCGGCGAATTTCCCGCCGAGCGTCCCCTGACCCCGGCCGACGTGCTGGCGACGATCTATCACGTTGTCGGGATCGATCCGCGCCGGTCTTTCCTCGACCACAGCGGCCGACCCGTCCCCATCCTCGACGGCGGCAGCCCGATCGCGGAATTGATCTGAGCCGGGGCCGGGGGGAGGGGCGTGGAAGAGATACCCGCGTGTTGCGCCATTAAAAAATGACACCGGGGAGAGATCTGGTGGCGACTATCGAATTTTTGGCGGCCAATGGGTCTTGACGGGCGGCGGCGATTCGGGATAGGATTTCCGTAACGAAAGCGCTGGCGTGAGCGGATGAGCCTTCGGTCCAAGGGCTTCGGGAATAGAACTCAATCAATAGCGACAATGAAAACTTCAAGGAACAGGGCGTTTACCATGATCGAAGTGATGATCGCGGTTTTAATCATCGCTTTGCTGGCGGGACTGGCTTTCCCGGCTTTCAAGCGGATGATCTTCCTGGCGGACCAGAACTCGGTGGTGAACAATCTGAGAAACATGTCGAATGCCACGGTCACGTGGTCGATCGACAGAGGCAACAAACTGCCCGCACCCGTGTATGAGGAGGGAGATCCCGATTTATTCCCAGAGCAATGGGATTTGGGCACCGACGGAGTGACGGGAATGTGGTTGAACGGAGTTGTGTTTGCCGCCGTTTACCTAGAGCCAGAGGACACCACGGCTCCGACGTCCGCACCACCCAACGTAACGGCGGGCAGGCATCTTTACGGAACCATCTTCGAGAGTCGTCTCTCCACAAAGGCAAATCCTGATGAGGGAGATTGGTACCGCCACAGTTTCGCCATGAATGCGAATCTACAGTATGACGAAATTGCAAAACTGGATAAATCAATCTCGAATGTGTGGTACACGGAGAAGTCGTTCCTGAATCTTATCGCGCCCCGGGCGATGCTTTTTATCGACAGCGTTGGAACCAATGTGGTGATGGCTGAGGACATTGGAGAAATCGAAGCCGCCGCCGACGAGCGTTACGACGAAAAACGGGTGATCGCCGCGTTTCTGGACGCCCATGTGGAAAAAATCGACAAGTCTAAGATTCCGCGCGGCGATCCGGAAGGTGATGAAAATGCCAGCCTCTTTTGGCGTGGGGTGAAGCCCGATTAATCTCGAAACGTCCAAGCGCGCTCACAGTTTCAAAAGAAAGAAAAAGGCGGCCCGGTGTCCCGGACCGCCTTTTTCCGCGTATTTTTGATAGCGTTTCGATCCAGGCGCGCGAGGCGCGGCGGCGTTATTTCCGCTTCCCGCCCTTCTTCGCCGGTTGGGAGGACCGCTTTTCTTCGATGGCGGCCTGGGCCGCGGCGAGGCGAGCCACCGGCACCCGGTAGGGCGAGCAGCTCACGTAGTTCAGGCCGACTTTGTGGCAGAACTTCACGCTGTCCGGATCGCCGCCATGCTCGCCGCAAATGCCGAGCTTGATATCGGGGCGGGTCCGACGGCCCTTCGCGACGGCGATTTCCATGAGCTGGCCCACGCCCGTCGTGTCGAGCGTGGCGAATGGGTTCTTCTTGAAGATCTCGTTCTCCGTGTACGGCATGAGGAAGTTCCCCATGTCGTCTCGGCTGATACCCAGCGCGGTCTGCGTCAGATCGTTGGTGCCGAAGCTGAAGAACTGCGCCGTGCCGGCGATCTCGTCGGCGGTCAGGGCGCCGCGCGGCACTTCAATCATGGTGCCGACGAGGTAATCGAACTTCACCTTCTTCTCCGTCATCACTTCGGCGGCGACACGGTGGACGATTTCGACCTGGAGCTGAAGCTCCTTCGCGAAGCCGACCAGCGGGATCATCACCTCGGGATGCACCTTGATCTTCTTCTTCGAAACGTCGGCCGCGGCTTCGAAGACGGCGCGGGCCTGCATCTCGGTGATTTCAGGATAGGCAATCCCGAGGCGGCAGCCGCGGTGGCCCAGCATGGGGTTGAACTCGTGGAGCTGTTCCACCCGATGGGCGATGTGCGCCGGTTTGACGCCGAGTTTCTTGGCGAGTTCGGCCTGGGATTTGGCGTCGTGCGGCAGGAATTCGTGCAACGGCGGGTCCAGCAGGCGAACCGTCGCGGGCAGGCCTTTCAAGGCCTTGAAGATTCCGGCGAAATCCTCGCGCTGATAGGGAAGCAACTTCGCGAGGGCCTTGCGGCGGTCCGTTTCGTTGTCCGCGAGAATCATTTCGCGCATGGCGTCGATCCGATCGCCCTCGAAGAACATGTGCTCCGTGCGGGTCAGACCAATGCCCTGCGCTCCGAAGGCGATGGCGTTGGCGGTCTGCTCGGGGTTGTCGGCGTTGGTGCGCACCTGAAGGCGTGTCACTTCCGAGCACCACTTCATGAGCTGCTGGAAGCTCTTGAATTTCTCGGTCTTCTGCGCGGCCTTGTCGCCGTGCAGCATGCCGGTGATGATTTCCGACGGCGCGGTCTTGATTTCACCGCCGTAAACGGTTCCGCTGGTGCCGTCGATGCTGAGAAAGTCACCTTCCTTGAACTTCTGGCCGGCCACCGCGACCGTTTTCTTGTCGTAGTCGATTTCCAGTGCCGAGGCGCCGCAGATACAGACCTTGCCCATCTGCCGGGCGACGAGGGCCGCGTGACTGGAGACTCCGCCCTTCGCCGTCAGGATGCCCTCGGCGGCGATCATGCCGCGCAGGTCTTCCGGGGAGGTTTCGTTGCGGACCAGAAGGACTTTTTCGCCCTTCGCCTCGGCGGCGGCGGCGCGATCGGCGTTCAGGTAGATCTTTCCGCTCGCGGCACCGGGACCGGCCGGGAGACCGGTGGCGATGGCCTTGGCCTTTTTCAGCTCGGCCGGGTCGAAAATCGGCGCGAGCAACTGGTCGAGCTGGTCGGCCGGATTGCGCAGCACGGCGGTTTCCCAGTCGATCAGTTTCTCCTTCACCATGTCCATCGAGAACTTCAGGGCGGCGGCCGCCGTGCGCTTTCCGTTCCGGGTCTGAAGCATGAAGAGCTTGCCCTCCTGGATGGTGAATTCGACGTCCTGGACGTCCTTGAAATGTTTTTCCAGGATGGAGCGAACCTTCATCAGCTCGGCGAATGCCTTCGGCATCTGCTTCTTCAGGTCAGCCACCGGCTCCGGGGTGCGCACGCCCGCCACGACATCCTCGCCCTGGGCGTTGATCAGGAATTCGCCGTAGAATTCGTTGACGCCGTTCGCCGGGTTGCGGGTGAAGGCGACGCCGGATCCCGAGGTCTCGCCGGTGTTACCGTACACCATCGCCTGCACGTTGACGGCCGTGCCCCACTCGGCGGGGATATTGTATTTCCGGCGGTAAACGATGGCCCGGTCGTTCATCCAGGAACCGAAGACGGCGCCGGCCGCGCCCATCAGCTGGTCCCAGGGATCGCTCGGGAAGGAATGTCCCGTGCGGTCTTTCACCAGTTTCTTGAAGCGTTTCACCAGTTCCTTCTGGTCATCGGCGGTCAGTTCCGAGTCGATGATGTCGCGATGATATTTTTCGTGCTTGAAGGCTTCGATCACCGTTTCGAAGGGTTCGTGGTCTTCGCCCTCGCGTTTTTGCACGCCGAGCACCACGTCGCCATACATCTGAACGAAACGGCGGTAGCAGTCCCAGGCGAAGCGCTCGTTCCGGGTGGCGTTCACCAGCGCCTCGACCGTTTGGTCGTTCAGGCCGAGGTTCAGAATCGTGTCCATCATGCCAGGCATCGAATCGCGCGCCCCGGACCGGACGGCCACCAGCAGCGGCATGCCCTTGGCGTCGCCGAACTTGCAGCCCATGATTTTTTCCATGTTGCGAATGCCGGCCTCCATCTGGCCGCGCAGCTCCGCCGGGTAGGAACGTTTGTGGTCGTAGTAGTAGGTGCAGACCTCCGTGGTCACCGTGAATCCCGGAGGCACCGGAAGCCCGATGCGGGTCATCTCCGCCAGATTGGCGCCCTTTCCGCCCAACAGGGCCTTCATGGACCCGTTGCCGTCGGCCTTGCCGCCGCCCCAGGTGTAAACGTACTTGGTGGATTTGCCGCCGGACTTGGCCGCGGATTTTTTGGCTGCTGGTTTCTTGGCTGCTTTTTTGGCCATGGTTGTGTTGGGTTGATCGAATCGGTAGAAACGGCGGGCTCGAGAAAAGGTCGGGCGCCCGGCCGGGGGGAGGGTTGCCACGGATGTTCGAGGGGCGGGATAACGCCGGAAAAAGAGATGCCCGCGACCGCCCCCCGAAAAGGCGGCGCAACGATACTTGTTCGATCCGGGGTGTCAAACGGGGGGATCGGGTCGGAAGCCCAGCGCTCCCTCCGCCGTTTCACCGGTCAGGAATCTCCGTCCGCCTCCCGCGAGACCTTTCCGCCGAGGGAGAGGATGCGCGCGTTGGACTTGGCGTCCTCGGCCGCCGCGATCTGGCCGTCTTTCACATACATCTGGGAGAGCGACGTCCACGCCAGCAGATCGTTCGGTTTCAGCGTCACCGCCTTCAATCCCGCGCCGATCGCCTCCCGGATTTCGCCGGTCTTCATCAGCGCCATGCCGAGCGCGTGCCAGCCGTCGAAAAAATCCGGATCCAGTTCGACGCAGCGCCGGTATTTGGCGACCGCCGAGTCCAGATCGCCGACCGCCAGATCGCCGTTGGCGTCGTCGAACAACGCGTCGCACTCGCCCATCGTTCCAGAAAAAAGGTTCCGCCGATTCAGCTTTCGGCCGGCGTTTCCGCCTCCTTGTTCCCCTCCTCGTCGCCGGACTTCAAGTCGTCGGCCCCGATCGGACCCATCCGCTGCGCGCCGGACTCCGCCTTGCGGCGGGCGAACCACGCGTTGAAAATCGCCCGCCGATAGTCGCCGCTCGCCGACAGCTTCAGCGAATCCTTTCGCGCGTCCTCGTCCTTGCTTTCCACCAGCACGATGCCGTCGACATAGACCATCAGGTAGCCCTCGCCGAGCGGTTTCGGCTTTGCCGGACTCACGGCTTTCGGCGCGGTCTCGAGCGCGGCCGCGACCACGAGATCCGCGTTGGGCGTTTCCTTTGGCGGTTCGCTTTTCGAAAAGGGCGTCAGCGGTTTGAGGGTCACTCCCGCGGCCTTCACGGCGTCGGCGATGGGTTTGCCGGACTCGAGCGCCTCGGTCAGTTTCGCCTGGGCGTCGTTGGCCGCCTCGGTGACGAGCCGGTTGGACTCGCGCGCCGTCAGCGCCTTTTTGATCTGTTCTTTCGCGGCTTCGAGCGAGAGCGGCTCGGGCTTCCGCACCCGCGTCAGTTTGAAAATCCGATAACTTCCATCCTCCTCCTTGACCGGAACCGTGACCGAACGGCCCGGCAGCGGCGCCATCGCCGCGCTGAAAAGATCCCCGAGCAATTCGTCCTTCTTCGCCAGATCCTCCGGCGGAGACACCTCGGCGAAAAGCCCCGTTTCCTTCAGCTCGATCTTGAAGGCGTTTCCTTTGTCGGCGACATGCTTGCCGGCCACCGCGGCGAAGTCCGCGCCCTCCTCCGACAGATCGGCATAGATCACGTTGACCTTGCGATCGTAGTCGAGGCGTTGCCGCGCCTTCTGTTCGTTGGTCATTTCGGCCGTCTCGGCCGGCGGCGTGAACCGCGCATACTGAAAGGCGCGTTTCTCGTCGGACAGCAGCGTCTCCTTGTTTTCGTCGTAGTATTTCTGGATCGCCGCGTCGTCGATCTTCACCTTGTCCACGAAGTCGGAGCGATTGAACTCGATCAGCGAAGCCTGATACTGCTGGTTGTCGCGCAGGTAGGTCTTGTCGATCTCGATGGCCACCGGCTGGTTGCCGGCCTCCAGCAGATCGTGCATCCGCTGCCAGCACAGGTAGTCCTTCGCCAGTTGCACCAGGTCGGCCATTCCCAGCCCCCGCGGGCCGAGAATGCGGTTCTTCAGCACATCGTCATCGATCCAGGTCTGAAATTGAAACAGCGGCGAAGTCCGGATCGCCTGCTTGGCTTCCTCGTCGGTCGGATGGATGCCGAGCTTCTCCGCCTCCCGGCGCAGAATGATCAGGCTCATCACAAAATTCGTCGTGTCGCGGTCCTGCCGGGCCTCGTCAAAGAGCGAGCGGGAAAAATCGATCCACAGCAGGTCGTTGGCGACCCAGAAAAACTGCGACAGCCGGTCCGTTTCCTTCTGCCGGTAGCATTTTCCGTAGACTCGCACCACGCAGTTGGCGTCGCCGAGCTTGCCCTGGCGGAAGTCGAAATCTGAGGAGAAGTAAGCCAGGCCCGCAAAAAGCAGGATCAGCACGAAAAGCACAAAGGTCTTGGCCTTGAGGAAATGGGAAAGCATCGCGGTCGGTTTGGTCTGAGTTTCGCCCCCATCGGAAAGGGCCGGGGAATGTATGAAGCCCTCCCCATCCCGGCAACCCCTTTTTCCGTCCCCGGCGCCGCCCGAATCGCCGGTTGTGATCGGTCCGGATGCGTGTAGGGATTGCCGGAAATTTCCCGCCGATTCTCGTTTCAATGAAAGTCCGCCCCTTTGCCGCCCTGGTACCCGCCCCCGGCCGCGCCGCGCGCGTCGCCTCCGTGCCCTACGATGTCGTCAACACCGCCGAGGCCCGCGCCCTGGCCGAGGGAAATCCCGACAGCTTTCTCCACGTGGTGCGCGCGGAAATCGACTTTCCCGACGGCACCGACCCTTATTCGGAAGCCATCTACGCCGCCGCGAACGCGAATTTCCAGCGCCTTCAGCGCGACGGTCTCTTCGTCCGCGAATCGGAGCCCTGCGTCTATCTCTACCGGCAGATCATGAACGGCCACGCCCAGACCGGCATCGCCCTGACCTGCCACATCGACGACTACGGAAACGACATCATCCGCAAACACGAAAAGACCCGGCCGGTGAAGGAAAACGACCGCAAACGGCTCGTCGAGACCATCAACGCTCATCCCGGTCCCGTGTTCCTCACCTACCGCGATGAAACCGCCATCGACGCCTTTGTCACCGAGCGCTGTGCCGCGCACGCCCCGGAGGCCGACTTCGCCGACGAAGCCGGCGTCCAGCACACCGTCTGGCGCGTCCCGGCCGGGGAAGCGGCCCCGCTGCTCGAAACTTTCGCCGCCGTGCCGGTCTCCTACGTCGCGGACGGCCATCACCGCAGCGCCAGCGCCCACCGCGTCGGTTCCGAACGCCGCGCGGCCAATCCGAACCACACCGGCGACGAGGGCTACAACTGGTTTCTCGCCGTCCTCTTTCCCGCCAGCCAGTTGCAAATCCTTCCCTACAACCGCGTCGTTCGCGATCTCGCGGGCCTGTCACCCGCCGAATTCCTCGCCAAAGCCGGCGAAATCTTCGATCTCGACTCCAACACCGGCGAAAAAACCCCCGACGGCCCGGGATCGGTCCGCCTCTACCTCGACGGAGCCTGGCACACACTGGCGTGGCCGCCCGTCGGCGCCGGGTCGAGCCCGATCGACCGGCTCGACGTCTCCGTGCTCCAGGATCGCCTGTTGACGCCCGTGCTGGGAATCGGCGACCCGCGCACCGACGAGCGCATCGATTTCGTCGGCGGCATTCGCGGCACGGCCGAGTTGGAAAAACGCGTCGACTCCGGCGAGTGGGCGGCCGCTTTTTCCATGGCGCCCGTCACCATCGACCAGCTCATCGACATCGCCGACGCCGGCGAGATCATGCCCCCGAAATCCACCTGGTTCGAGCCGAAGCTGAAGTCCGGCTTGTTCGTTTACACGCTGGACTGACGGCCCGCCGGCGCCGGGCCGCGGGGGGCCGTCGTTTGCTTTCTTCGGAGCGCTGTGGTTTTCTACGGAGCGTCCCCGCCGGGTCGCTTTTCCCTGTTGTCGTTCAACCCCTCCCTCGGACTTCCTCCGTTTGCCAGCCATGCATCGCGCCACTCCCCTCCCGCTTTCGCTGGCGGTTTTTTCCGCCGCCTTTTTCGCCGAAGCCCTGCCTGCCCAGGAGGCTCAGACGCAGCCATCCGCCGCCGCCGAGGGAAGCGTGATGAAGCCCCGGTTTCTACCCGGCAAGATCTACACCTTCGCCGCCGAGACCGGCGTCGCCCTCGCCGGTCCCGGGGAGGATGTCTCCGCCGCCGCGCGCCGGTTCGTGATGAACCACGAATCGCGGTTTCTCACCGCCAATCGCGACGGAGGCGAACCCGGCGTTCGCGTGACCGCCTCGACCGAAAAGCTCGTTCTCGAAATCAACGCCGGAGCCAAACAGGTTCGCTACGACTCGTCCGATCCCGCGACGAAAGATTCCGCGCTCGCCATGCATTTCGAGGGCGCCACACGCCGCTCCGTGGTGATGGATCTCGACCCCGACGGGAAAGTCGTCGGCTCCACCGAGGTCGGGGGCGGCGGACCCGCCACGCCCCTGCCGGGCCTGCCGCAGTTCGGCCCCGACCAGTTGAAACAGCTCGTCGTCAGCGTGCTCCAGGGCTTTCCGAAAGACCGAGTCGCGCCCGGACAGGAATGGACACAGAAAGGCAAGCGCTCCCTCGGCGAACTGGGCGAGATCGACTTCGAAATCAATTACCGCTACGTGAGGGACGAAGCCCACGAAAACGCCGACTGCGCCCTCATCGAATACACCGGCGGCATCAAGGGCGACGTGGCCGTGACCGGCGTGCAGCCCGGCGCCGGACAGGGAAAAATGGGTTTCGAGGGCCGGCAGATGACGGGCCGCTTCTATTTCGACAAGGCCTTGGGCATTCCCCGATTCAGCGAGCAGACGCTCAATGTGAACGCCTCCGTCCCGAATCCCGACCGGCTCCAATCCGGGACGATTCAGGTGCCCATGCGCCAGCGCATCGTGATCAAACTGCTTTCTTTGCGGGATGCCTGAGCCGGCTCGCTTCCCCGGCCCCTTTCTCGCCGGCGTCATCCATCTGCGGCCGCTTCCCGGTTCGCCCGGATGGGAAGGCGATCCCGACGCCGTGCTCCGGGCCGCCGTCGCCGACGCCCGCGCGTTTTACGACGGCGGCATGGATGCCCTGGTGATCGAGAACTTCGGCGATCTCCCTTTCTTCCCGGATCGAGTGCCCCCCGAAACGGTGGCCGCCATGGCGCGGGCCGCCGTCGCCGTGCGCGGGGACCTGGGCGACGCGGATTTCCCGATCGGATTCAACGTGCTGCGGAACGACGCCGCCTCGGCCCTCGGACTCGCGGCCGCGTGCGGCGGCGCGTTCGTTCGGGTAAACGTGCTGTGCGGCGCCATGGTGACCGATCAGGGCCTGATCGAGGGCCGGGCCGCCGAAGTCCTCCGGAAACGCCGCGAACTGTGCCCCGGCACGCGCCTTTTTGCCGACGTGCTCGTCAAGCACGCCACGCCGGCCGCGCCCGTTTCGATCGCCCAGGCCGCCCGCGACACCTGGCACCGGGGCGGCGCCGACGGCCTCATCGTCACCGGCGACGGCACCGGCCGCGAGACCGCGTTCGACGATCTCCGCGCCGTCCGCGAAGCCGTGCCCGGCGCCTTTCTGCTCGCGGGCAGCGGCGTCACGGCCGATTCGCTCCCCGCGCTGTTGGAGATCGCCGACGGCGCGATTGTCGGCACTTCCCTGAAGCGGGGCGGAGACCTCGCCGCCCCCGTCGATCCGGCCCGCGTGGCCGCCCTTGTCCGAGCCGCCGGAAAAACGCCCCGGACCCAACAGGGTTAGGTCAACCAGTCAACCCTGTCGAGTCGCCGTCACGCCCGCCGCGAAAACTCCGCCACTTTGAAGGCCTGTCCCAGCAGGTCCGGATGGGTCAGCGTGTGGAATTGGCGCAGCCGTTTGGCGTTTTCGGGCTGGCGCGCGGTGCCGTCCCTTTCCAGCTCCAGCAGCCACGGGCCGGCCGCGCGGGTCAAAAAGCGGTGCTGCTCGGTCAGGCCCTCGAATACCAGGCCCGCCGATTCGGCGGCGCGCCGGAGGCGGCTGAAGTCGACGTGAGCCGTGAGATCCGTCTCCCCCACGGCCTCGAGAGGATCCTCGCCCGCCGTGTGCCGCCGAAAACAGCGAAGCGTGCCCCGCCGCCGGTCGGGCCGATAGTATTCCTCTTTCTCATAACCGTAATCCACGATCCACCAGCATCCCCGCTCGAAGATCGGAGCCACGGACAGCGCCCACGGGGCGACGCCGAGGCAGAGTTCGGTTTCGTAGCCTTCGGGAAAACCATGGCCCAGCTCCCCGGTTTCCCGAAGCAAACTCGTCGCCGCCCCGATCGGAGCCTCGACCTCGCGAAATCGGCCGGGAGCGGTCACTTCGACGCGAATCTCGCGCCATTGGCCCTCCCGAAACCGCACCCGATGCACGGGAAAGGCGTCGAGCAGTTCGTTGCAGAGAAACACGCCGGCCGGCTCGCGGATTTCGTCGGGCGAGGCCACGATTCGCGCGCGATCGCCGATCGGCGGGGGATTCCCGTCGAAAGACTCGCGCAGCCACCTCCGGCGGCGTTCCGCGGGCTCGACGATGAAGTAGCGGACGATCCGGGCCAATGGCGTGCCGGCGATCGCCTCCAGAATATCCCGCGCGAGGCGGCCGTCGTGGGCGCCCTGTTCGACGATGGCGAAGCGGTCGGCCGCTCCGAAATCTTCCCGCCAGCGCCGGGCGATCTCCCGGCCGAGGAGCCCGCCGAAGCAGGCTCCGACGCTGACGCTGGTGATGAAATCGCCGCCCCGGCCCGTCTGTTGCCGATCGGGATCGGCATAGTAGCCGTGGTCGGGGTCGTAAAGCGCCGCGGCCATGAAATCCGCGAAGGAAAGGGTGACCGGAACGCCGTCGGCAACGCCGTGAAAGACCGGGGCCGACCGCCGCGTATCAGGCATTGGAAAAGAATCCATCTCGAAGGGCCGTCGGACTTGCCCGACCGCCCAACTATACGCATATTTACGACCTCGTATCCGCGGTGTCCAAAGAAACGGTAATCCCTCTGCCACCGAAGAAGGATCGATCCTCGCCCCAGCGCCGGAAGCGTCGGCGCCGATCGTTTTTTCTGAAGTTCCTGGCGTGTCTCTTCATCCTCGGCCTGGTGGCCGGCATGACGGGGCTGGCCATCGCCTACTTTTACGCGAAACCGCGGCTGGAGCTGGCCGACAGCTTCAATCTGGACGAAATCGACGACCTCGAAGTCGCGAGCCTCATTCTCGACCGCAACGGCGAGGAGATCGGCCGCATCTTTGTCCAGAACCGCCAGCCGATCCCCATTTCCGAGGTGGCGCCGCATTTTGTCCAGGCACTCCTGGCGGCGGAGGACTCGCGGTTTTACACGCACGACGGTGTGGATTACATGGGCATTCTCCGGGCCATCTGGCTGAACCTGAAGGCGGGCGAAGTGACCCAGGGGGCGAGCACCATCACGCAGCAGCTCGCCCGCAACGCCTTCGAGCTGAAGGAGCGAAGCGTCAGCCGAAAGGTGACCGAGGCCTTCCTCGCGCGGCGAATCGAGCGCGAGATCGGCGACAAGGAGAAGATTCTCGAGCTTTACCTCAACCGGATTTACTTCGGCAGCGGCTATTACGGCATCAGCGCCGCCGCCAACGGTTATTTCGGGAAGGATCCGAAGGATCTGACGATTCCGGAGTCGGCGGCCATCGCGGGGGTGATCCGCAATCCGACCTTCCGCTCGCCCCATAACTATCCCGAGGCGGCGAAGAAAACCCGCGACTATGTCCTCTCCCGCATGCGGGACGAGGGCATGCTGACGGAGGAGCAGTTGAAGCAGTTTCAGAACGAGCCCCTGTTGACCGTCGAAAAGGGCTCGGCTTCCGGCCGCTCCAAATTCGTTTGGGAACGGGTTCGCCAGCAGGTGATCGACCTCGTCGGCTACGAAAACGCCATCAAGGGCGGGTTCCGGATACACACCACCATCGACAGCCGCATTCAGCACGAGGCGGAGGAAAGCCTGACCCGGCAGCTCGACCGGGTGGAGAAACGGCCGGGCTACAAGCACCAGACCCGGGAGATTTTCAAGGAACTCAAGGCCAGCTCGCAGAAAAACGGCAACGAGGGACAGGCGCCGCCGCAGCCCGCCTATCTGCAGGGAGCGGTGCTCGTCGTCGACAACCGCACCGGCGGCATCCTCGCGTTTGTCGGGGGCCGCGATTTCAACGACAGCATGTTCGACCGGACTTCGCTGGCGCGCCGTTCGCCCGGAACGGCCTTCATTCCGTTTGTCTACGCCGCGGCGTTCGAAAACGGGATGTTTCCCGGCTCGCTCATCGACGACAGCCCGATCGACAACCGCCGCGTCATGATTGGCGGCACGGCCGGCATCCTCGGCGAGTGGGGCGCCGAGAATCTCGAGAACACCTACGAGGGCGACATCACGGCCCGCCAGGGGCTCGCCAAATCGAAGGGCGCCGCGACCGTCCGACTGGGGATTCAGACCGGCCTGGAAAAGGTCGTCGGGCTGGCCGAGCGATCGGGCATGACCTTCGAGGGCGACTTGAAGAACTTCAACGCCTCGCTTCTGGGTCGCAATCCCGTGTCGATGGAGGAACTCTGCCTGGCCTACACCATTTTTCCAAACGGGGGAGGGCACCCCGCCCGCACCTTCATCATTTCGCGGATCGAAGACATTCACGGCCAGGAAATCTTCGTTCCGAATCCCAACCAGAGCGCCGCCCGGGTGATCGACCCCTACACCGCCTATCAGGTCACCAGTTGCCTCGAGGACGCGCTGCGCCACGGCACCGGGCAAAAAGCCGGCGCGGAATACGGGCTCAAGGATTTTCCCGCCGCGGGCAAGTCGGGCACGGAATACGATTTCACCGACAACTGGTTCGCCGGTTTCACCTCCGAGGTGACGTGCGCGGTGTGGGCGGGCTTCGACCAGCCGAAGGCCATCTACCCCGGGGCCTTCAGCAACGAAACCGTGCTGCCGGTCTGGACCGCGGTGATGAACGCCGCCGCCGATGTCACCGAGCCGGTCGCGTTCGCGCCGCCCGCCGACGCGATGAAGGTCGAGATTTGCAGTCTCTCCGGCGAATTGGCCACCGACGCCTGCTACGAGGTGGATCGCACGGGCCGGGCGGCCAAACAGATTCGAAGCACCTACGTCGAGTATCTCCGGCCCGGCACCCGGATCGACTCCGTCTGCCATGTGCACGGCGGCCCGGGAGCCAAGCCCCGAACCGCTCCTCCCCGAATCGAGACGCGGGAAGCCCCCAATTCGCTCACCAACACGGGCCGTTCCGGCGGCGGTGGCGTGCTCATCGCCCAGCGCCTCGTCAGCTCCGAACCGGTCATTCCGGTCGGACCGACCATCCTGGGGGAAGACCCCTACGACAGCCTCGTCCCGAAGCTGAGAGCCCGCGCCCTGATCTCCGAAAAACCGAGCGCCAACCCGCTCGACGAAACGCCCGATCCGTCCTCCGGCGCCAACGAAGGCGCCGGCGATGACCTTTCGAAAGAGCCCCTCGTCGCCCGACCCGTCGGCGGCGCGGCCGAGCCGATGGTGGCCCGGCCCATTGCCTCCGGCGACAGCCCCGTCGTCGCCCGTCCCATCGGAGAGCCGGACGACGCCGCCGGCGCGGAAGACGAAACGCCCGCCGCCACGAACCGGGTCCGGCTTGAGCCGCCGAAGCCGATTCAGTTCGATTAAGCGGCCGAAGCCCGGACGGGACCGAATCGGATCGAATCCGATCGAATCGGGGTTCCGGATTTCTCTCGGACAAAAAAGAAACGCGGCAGGCATTCGCCCGCCGCGTTTCGTGATTGTTTGGAGTTTGGAGTCGAGAAGTGGGGTTGAAGGGAACCCAGCTTCCGGTTTTCCTTACAGACTGCCCTTGAGGTTCGAGGACGGCGTGAAACCGACCGTCTTGGAGGCTTTGATCTTCATGGCTTCACCGGTCTTCGGGTTGCGGCCCATGCGGGCGGCGCGCTTCTTGACCTTGAAGGTTCCGAAACCAATGAGTTGGACATTGCTGTCCTTCTTGATTCCGGAGGCGATCGCATTAAGCACAGCTGAGACGGCTTCTTCGGCAGCTTTCTTCGAAGTGTCCCCGCCCAGAGCTTTCTGCACGGCTTCTACAAGTTCACCCTTGTTCATCGCCACCTTTTTAAGTCACGGAATTCCATCCGTAAAGTTGTTATCGTTAGCGATCCGCAAAAAAACCGCGTTTTTTGCGCTTTTTTTCGTTTTTTCAGCCATTTTTCCGCCTTCCACGCCGAATTTCCCGGCCCTCGACCCGTATGAACGCCCCCGTTTGCCCCTTCCTCCAAACTCCGCCAACCCTCGCCGAAACCGCCTTTGTGGCCCCCGGAGCGGTCGTTTGCGGGGCCGTTACCCTGGAGGAAGACACCAGCGTCTGGTACCAGTGCGTCCTGCGTGCCGACATCGAGCGCATCCGCGTCGGCCGCGGTTCTAACATCCAGGATGGGTCCATCGTCCACCTGTCCAGCTCCCTCGGCACCGAGGTCGGCGAATATGTCACCTGCGGCCACCGCGCCCTTCTCCACGCCTGCCGCGTCGACGACGAAGTCCTCGTCGGCATGGGCGCCATCGTCATGGACGGCGCCGAGATCGGTGCCCGCTCCATCGTCGGCGCCGGAGCCGTCGTCACCCAGGGCCAGCGCATTCCCCCCGGCTCCCTCGTCCTGGGAAGCCCCGGACGTGTCGTCCGAGCCCTTTCCCGCGACGAACAGGCCTCCATCCGCGGCTGGGCCGAAAAATACATCCGCGTCGCCCGGGAGCACCGGACGCGGCTCGAAGCGAAAAATTCGTGAACGCGCCGGGATTTTGAATTTTCGCATCCCCGGTTCCCGGCCTATTGTGCCGAGCCGACCCTCGTCATGCAAAAGTCCGTTGTCCCGATCGAAGTCAAGGCGGTTCTCCCCACCAGCGGAGGGTGCGCCGTGTTTCTGGGGAATGACGAAAAGGTGTTCGTGATCTACGTCGACCAAGCCGTCGGCGCCGCGATCACCATGTTCATGCATCACACGCCCAAGCCGCGGCCGCAGACGCACGACCTGTTCGCCGACGTGCTCACCGCGCTCGGCGCCCACGTCGAGCGGATGGTGATCAACGATTTCAACGAGAGCGTCTACTACGCCCGCCTCATCATCGTCGCCTCCAACGAGATCGACGAAAAGAAGATCGTCGAGATCGACGCCCGTCCCAGCGACGGCATCGCCCTCGCCATCCAGCAGAAGGCCCCGATGTACGTGGCCTCCCATGTGTGGGACCAGGTCGAGGACATGTCCGAAATCCTCCAGAAAATGGGCGAAAAAGGTTTCCAGGGCGGTGGGCTGCCCGATTTCCCCCTCGAGGAACCCGACGAGAGCGACGATTGACCGGCCCGTCGCGCCCGTTATTTCAGGCTACCCGCATCGCGGCGATCGCCGAAGCCATGTCCGGCGCCTTGAAAAGCGACGTCCCGGCCACCAGCACGTTCGCCCCGTGCCGCGCCGCCACCGCGGCCGTCGCCTCGTCAATGCCGCCGTCCACCTCGATGTGATAGGCCAGGCCGCGCCGCTCGCGCTCTTCCCGGCCCGCCGCCACTTTCGGCATCGTTTCGGCTTCCATAAAAGCCTGCCCGCCGAACCCCGGCCTCACCGTCATCACCAGCAACAGGTCAATCCCGTCCAGGTAGGGCAGCACCGCGTCAAACGGCGTGTCCGGGCTGATCGCCAGGCCGTTCCGGCATCCCGCCTCGCGAATCCGGGACAGCGTGTCCTTCACGTCGTGGTCAGCCTCCACATGCACGGTGATGCCATCCGCTCCCGCCTCCACGAACCGCGGAAAATAGACGTCGGGCCGCTCGATCATCAGGTGAACATCCAGCGGCATGCGCACCTCCGGTCGAACGGCGGCGACAAATTGCGGCCCGAAGCTGATGTTGCCCACGAAATGGCCGTCCATCACATCGAGATGCAGCCAGTCGCCACCCGACGCCTCCGCTCGTCTCGCCTCCTCGCCCACCCGCGCCCAGTCCGACGCCAGCATCGACGGGGCGACGATTCGCCTGTTGCAGTCCATCATGTGAGGGCATTATCTTCGCCACCCGCCGTCCCGCAAAATCATTTTCATCGCCATCCCCCCGTGATCGACCTGCAAAGCGACCAGTTTTTCATGACGGAGGCCCTCCGCCAGGCGCAGCGCGCCTATCTCGCCGGGGAAGTGCCCGTCGGCGCCGTCGTCGTTTCCGGCGGCCGCGTCATCGCCCGCGCCTTCAATCAGGTCGAGACCCTCAAGGATGCCACCGCCCACGCGGAAATGCTCGCCCTTACCCAGGCCGAAAGCGCGCTGGGCGACTGGCGGCTCACCGAATGCGATCTCTACGTCACCAAGGAACCCTGCCCCATGTGCGCCGGCGCCATCGTCCACTGCCGCGTCCGGCGCGTCGTGTTCGGCTGCGATGACAAGAAAGGCGGCGCCGCGGGCGGCGGATTCATCAACCTGCTCCAGCAGGAAACCCTGAACCACCAGTCCACCGTCACCGCCGGAGTCCTCGCCGAGGAGAGCCGCCAGCTGCTGAAGACCTTTTTCGTCGAAGCGCGGACGAAAAGCCGCACCTCCGGCTCCAATTAGTTAGGCCGTTTTCCGGCGGACCCAACAGGGTTGAGTCCGACACCCAACAGGGTTGACAGGCTCCGACCGATTCGGAGACACTGGCACGGATCGACCGTGAGTGAATGTACCCAGACGCCATGAAAACACCGCTTCCTCCTCTTTCCATTCTCGCCCTTTTCGCGCTTTCGCTGCTGCCGGCGTGCGTGACGAACGAGCAAGATCTCAGCCACCTGGAGCGCGATCCGGAAGCCTTCGGCGCGCGCGTCGGACGCTCCGACGCCTTCGCCGGTCTCGACGACGACTACAGCCGTCACCTTCACCGCCTGCATCCCGACGCCGACGAGGAGGACTTCGAAGACGCCTACGAGGACGCCTACGAAGACGCCGAAGACGAGATGGAAGACCGCGAGTGAGGACGGCGCGCCGCTCTCCCCCTATTTGAGCGACTTCGCCAATTTCGGCTCCGCTTTTCGTAGCTCGGCGACCACCAGGTTCGCGATGGCTTCGGCGCCGAGTTCGTTGAAGTGGGTGATGTCGCCGGGCTTCGGGCTGAAGGTGGCGCTCGCCGCTTTGCCGATCCGGTTGTGATAGGCAACGCTGGCCCGGTAGAGGTCGATGAAAGGCGCATCCACCTCGGCCGCGACGGTCTTCGCCGCTTCGGCCCAGGGCAGCAGCGGTCGCGTGACACCCTCGCCATAGGAGTCGTCCGCGGTGGGTTGCGTGCGGATCGTTCCATCCGCGATGAAATCCCGGCGCGTCACCGAACTGACGAGGATCGGCTCGGCGCCGATGGCGCGGAATTCCTTCACATATTGTCGCAGGTAATCGCGGTAGGTGGTCGCCGGGTCGGTCTCGCGCTCGGGACCCTTGCCCGGCTGGCCGTTGTGACCGAACTGGATGAACACGTAGTCCGGCTTTGCCTCCAGAACGGCGGGGAGCCGCCCCTCGGCCAGCCAACTCTTGGCGCTGCGGCCGCCGGCGGCAAAGTTGAGCACCCGGACATTCGATCGGAACTTGCCCGCGAAGGCGAGCCCCCAGCCGGCCGAGTCGGTGACGGTGGAATCGCCCACCAGGGCGATGACGATTTGCTTCTCCTCCGAAGCCGCCGCGTCTTTTGGCGGATCGAGTCCGGCCAGTTCGTCGCGGTAGGCTGATGCCTTGAGCCTCTCGACGATGTCGGGATGTTCGGCGGCAATGTCACGGTCTTCGCCGAGGTCGGTGGTCAGGTCGAAGAGCCGCCAGTCCGGCTTGGGAGGAGTTGGCGATGTGGCGTCGCCTTTGGCGGCTTTGGGAGTTTTGGTCCGATACTGCACCAGCTTCCAGTTTCCCTGTCGAATCCCGACGGAGGTCTCACCCTCCGAACTGGCCCAGTAGAGGTACTCGTGCGTTTTTTGCTCCTTGGGTTTGCCCAGCAAAGTCGGTAGATAAGAAATGCCGTCGATCCCCGGAGGCGGCTCGACGCCGGCGACTTCGCAGGCGGTGGGGAGGTAGTCCCAGAAGGCCGAGGGATGATCGCTTTCCGTGCCGGGCGCGATGTTTCCCGGCCAGCGGGCGATCAGCGGCACGCGGATGCCGCCCTCGTGCATGGAGCGTTTGAAGCCGCGCAGCGGGCCGTTCGAATCGAAGAATTCCACCTGATGCCCACCCTCCTGGTGGGCGCCGTTGTCCGAGGTGAAGAGGACGAGGGTACGCCCGTCGATTCCCAATTCCTTGAGCAGGTCGAACAGCCGTCCGACATCGGCGTCCATCCGGGTGATCATCGCGGCGAAGCCCTTTTCCGGATTCGGCCAATCCCTGTCCGCATAGATCCCGTGGTCGGGAATCTCCATCCCGTCACCGAGCACGCGACCGCCTTCGTTGTTGGCGTGGGGAATGGTCCAGTGAATGTGGAGCAGGAACGGCTTGTCCGCGTTCCGCCGCACGAAAGCGAAAGCGCGCTCGGTCATGGTGTCGTGCGACCAAGTGACGCGTTTTTTGGACACGCGCCCGCGGGCGTTCGGGTCGTCCGCGTCGGTCATGAGGACATTTCCGGACAGCGCGAACGGTTCGAGGTTGTCCCAGAGAAAGGGGGGGAAATAGTTGTGGGCGTTTCCCTGGTTGAGGTAGCCAAACCAGTTGTCGAAACCATTGTGAATCGGGTGACCGGGAGTGTCCACCTGGGCGGGGGCGTCCACATTGCCGAGCGCCCATTTGCCGACGCCTCCGGTCGCATAGCCAGCCGCCTGAAGCCGTCTCGCCACAGTTTGCTCCGTGCCGGTGAGGCTTCGATCCCGATTCCCGATCAGGCCGGTGTGGCCGACATTCCGCCCCGTCCAGACCACCAGCCGCGAGGGGCGGCAGACGGTGTGACCGGCATAGTGATCGGTGAAGCGCAATCCCTCAGCCGCCATGCGATCGAGATTCGGCGTCTGAATGACCTTCTGACCATAGCAGCCGAGATCCCCGTAGCCGAGGTCGTCGGCCATGATGTGAATGATGTTGGGGCGGTCCGTCTGGCCGTGGACCGCCGCGGTGGCCTGCAAAGCGATGGCGAGTGAAACTCCGAGTCGGGAAAGGGAAATCATCCGGGGGTGTTACCATGGAATGCCGATCCGTGGCAACCCGCGCGGATTCGGAGAGTGGCGGTCAATGTGGCACGGGCATCCTGCCCGTGAACGGGCAAGGCGGCGCTCCTTGGGTTATCACGCTTTTTAGATCGGAGCAGGCTTATGCCGCGAAATCTTGGCCAGGATGGCCAAGCCACGGGAACCAATCACGGTCCCTCCAGCGCAAAGCGGATCGTCCCCAGCGGACCGAAATCGGCCTCGTAACGGCCGGCGCCATCCCTGCCGATCTTTCCGAGCGCGCCCGTGATCACGAGATGGCCGGGCTTGAGATCGTATCCTTGCGCGACGGCCCAGTTCACTTGCCGGAGGAAATTCCACCACTGCCCGTGGCGCGCGTTACCGCCGGACGTTTCGTTGACGACGGCGCCGTCTTTTCTCAATCGAATGGGAATGGCGTCCAGATCGAGGTCGAGCGTCGCCGACGGCGTGCCGACGATGTAGTGATCCGAATCGACATTGACCGCGACGAGATCGGTCGGCTTGGGCGGGTTCGGCCAAGCATGACGTCCGGCGGGGAGTTCGATGACGGGAACGACGGCGCGGACGTGGCGCTTCAGGTCTTCGATGGATTCGATCCGTTTCGTGATCGGTTCGCCCAGGAGAATGCCGATCTCCGTCTCGACGCCGGGAAGGGCGCCTTCCCGGATGGTGACCGTCGGCTCGTCACTTGCCTCGAGCCAGCCGCTTTGAAACAGCACGGCGCTCAACGGCGCGTCGATTCCGAACGCTTTCTGCCCGGCCTCGCCCACCACCGCGCCTTTGGTCCCGCCAAGCGAATCGTGTTTCAGCAGGTTCCCAACATGCCGTTTCTGGACCGATTCGGCCTCCGCCTGCGTGGCTTCCGGGAAGGCGGCCGAAAAGGAGGCTAGCGGTTTTCCCGCCGTCATCGCTTCGGAGAGCCCGTCGGCAAACGCGACCCAAGAGGGTTGGGTCGCCGAGGCAACAGGGTTAGGTGGGTGACCAGACCCTGTTGGGTCGCCGGCGCCTCCGAGGAAGCCCGAAGTCCTCAGCCAAGCCTCCGCCTGCTCCGGCCACTGGGTGATGGGGAGTTCGGTGGGGCGGAGGCCGTAACCGTGGCCGCCTTGGGCGAAGACGTGGAGTTCCGACGGCACCCCGGCCAGCTTCAGCGCGGTGAACAGGGCGGTGCTCGACAGCGGCGTCACGCGGTCGTCGGCGGCGTGGACGAAAAACATGGGCGGCGTGGCTTCGCTCACCGGGTAGAACGGGCGGAGGGCTCCCGTCTCGGGATCGGCGAGGCCACCGGGGTAGATCACCATCGCAAAATCCGCCCGACAGGGAGCCTCGTCCGCGGCGTCGATGTTCGCATAGGCGCGTTTGCCGAGCGACACGGCGGCGAGCGCTGCGGTCTGGCCGCCGGCGGAGAATCCCATCACTCCGACCCGCGCCGGATCGATCCGCCATTCCTCCGCATGGGAGCGCAGCAGGGACAGGGCGCGCTGGGCGTCCATCAGGGGACCGAGCGCCTTTTTCTCGGCGATGACGGACGGATCGCCGGGCGACGGCGCGGCGTCCTCGCCGAGTTCACGGGTTGGCACGCGATATTTCACGACGGCGGCGGCGATTCCCAATTGGTTCAGCCACGCGGCGACCTCGGTGCCCTCCAGGTCCCAGGCGAGGATGCTGAATCCGCCGCCCGGACAGACGGCGACGGCGGCGCCGTTGGCCTTCTCCTTCGGCGGTAGGAAGACGTGAATCTGCGGCGTGGCGACGTGGCCGAGTTTGATGATGCGTTCGCCGGCGATGAGCTTGTCCTCCGGCTTGGTGAGATCACGCTCGGGGCCGTCGATCTTGGCCGGTTCTCCAGGCATTTGGCCCGCGGGCCAGAGGTCGAGGATGGCGGTGGGTTCGGCGGCCGTTCCCATCGAGAAAAGGAGCGCCGGCCAAACCGTCGTGATCAGAAATCGTATCGCGAACGTTTTCATCGCCGTTTTCTTCCGTATTCGCCGATCACTTGAGGGTAGAGCCGGTATTCCTCGCGCTGGATGCGCCGGTAGAGCGTGTCGGGGGTGTCGCCGGACAGGACCGGCACGCGAGCCTGACCGAGAATCTCGCCGGTGTCAACGCCGGCGTCCACGAGATGGATGGTGCAGCCGGCCTCGGCCTCGCCCGCGTCGAAGGCCTGCTCCCAGGCCTTGAGTCCCGGATATTTCGGCAGCAGCGAAGGGTGGACATTCAGGATGCGTCCCGCGTAGGCGGTGAGCAGCGGGGGACGGACGATGCGCAGGAAACCGCCGAGGATGACGAGATCGATGTCCGCGGCATCGAGGCGATCGACGATTTCCTTGAGCGCGGCTTCGGAAATCCGGGCGGGCTTTTCCGAGCCGGGCTCGACATGCAGGGCGGGAATGCCGCGGGCCCGGGCCTTTTCGAGAATGCCGGCGTCGGCGCGGTCGCTGATGACGAGCCGCACTTCGGCGTCGAGTTCGCCGCGGTCGATGGCGTCGAGGATGGATTGCAAATTGCCGCCCAACCCGGAGCCGAGCGCGGCGAGCCGGAGCTTTCGCGGTTCGGCGGATCGGTTCAGACGCTTCAGGGCGCCGCTGGTGGACCGGCCGGGGACGAGGGACAGCAGATGAATCTCCGCGCCGGCGCGGTCGAGCGCGGTTTTTTCCTCGGGATTCAGGCTTTCCACCGTGTAGTCGCCGCCCTTCGCGTAGAGGTGGGGGCGCACGGCGTCGATGACGGCGGTGGCGCGTTTTTCGTCGTAAACCACGACGCGATCGACCGCTCTCAGGGAGCGGAGGATTTCGGCGCGGTCGGCGGCGGGGTTGACGGGACGGCCCTCGCCCTTCAGTTCGCGGACGGAAGCGTCGCTGTTGAGGGCGACGAGCAGGGCGTCGCCGAGGGCGCGGGCCTCGCGCAGGTAGCGGACGTGTCCGGCGTGGAGCAGGTCGAAGCAGCCGTTGGTCAGGACGACCCGCCGCCCCTCGCGGTCGAGCGCGTCGCGCCAGGCGGCGGCTTCGGCGAGCGGGGTGATGAATTCTTCTTCTTCGGCGGCCATGTTTCGCGGTGGGACGAGTTTACGCGCGCAATTTCCCCTTTTCACCCACCGGTTTTCACTTATCGATGAGACCATGCACGACTCCCGAATCGATGACCTCGCCCGCCAACTCGTCCGGTATTCCACGCAAATCAAGCGGGGCGACCGGGTCCTGATCGAGGTGTTCGACGTGCCCGAGGAGATGGCGATCGCGCTGATTCGGGAAGTGCGGGCGGTCAAGGCCACGCCGTTCGTGAATATTCACCAGTCGAAAATTTCGCGCGCCCTCGCGATGGGCGCGACCGATTCGCAGTACGAGCAGATCGCCTCGCTCGCCCTGGAGCAGATGCAGAAGATGGACGCCTACATCGCCGTGCGCGGGAGCCGGAACATCAACGAACTCTCCGACGTGCCGGGCGCGAAGATGCAGATGATCTCGAAAATCACCCGGCCGGTGCTGAACCATCGCGTCAACAAGACCCGCTGGTGCGTGCTGCGCTGGCCGAATTCCTCGATGGCCCAGAGCGCGGGCATGTCCACCGAGGCCTTCGAGGACTTCTACTTCCGCGCCTGCCTGCTCGACTACGCGAAGCTGCTGCCCGCGATGCGCGCGCTGGCGAAGCTGATGGACAAGACCAACGACGTTCACATCAAGGGACCCGGCACGGACCTGCGCTTCAGCCTGAGGGGGCTCAAGTCCATCCCCTGCGGCGGCACGCACAACATCCCCGACGGCGAGGTCTTTTCCGCGCCCGTGAAGAATTCCGTCGAGGGCGTCATCCACTACAACACGCCGTCGGTTTACCAGGGCATCGCGTTCGACGAGGTGCGACTGGAATTCAAGGAAGGCCGGATCGTCAAGGCGACCGCGAACAAGCAGAAGGCGATCACCAAGATTCTCGACACCGACGAGGGCGCCCGCTACATCGGTGAGTTCGCGATCGGGTTTCATCCCGAGATCCGCGAGCCGATGCGCGACATTCTCTTCGACGAAAAGATCGCCGGCTCCTTCCATTTCACCCCCGGCCAGGCCTACGAGGGTCACGCCGACAACGGCAACCGCAGCGCGGTGCACTGGGATCTGGTGTGCATCCAGCGCCCCGACTACGGCGGCGGCGAGATCTGGTTCGACGGCAAGCTGATCCGCAAGGACGGACGGTTTTTGCCGAAGGCGCTGGAGCCGCTGAACTGGTGAGGGGTTTTCGCTCCGGGCTCGAAAACGCCGACTGCCGCCGCCTTCGTCACGGGGCGAAAACCATCAGCCAAAAAGCGGAGGGACTCCGCCCGTTCCGCGGCACCGCGAAATCAACGAATTTCGGGCTCGAAAGATTCTCAAGAATCTGACGGCGTGGTCTGAAAACCGGCATTAACCCTCGACCGCCCGTTTCGCCCAGGCGGCGCAGCCTCTGACGCCGGCGTCGTCGCCGAGCTTGGCGGCCACGACCTTGAAGGTGCCGCGATAGGGACCGAGGAGACGCGCGTCGGCGGATTCTTTCACCGTCCCGAGGAAGAGCTTCGGCATTGCCTCGACCAGGCCGCCGCCGAGCACGATCACGTCGGGCGCGAGGAGATGCACCACGGTGGCGACCCCGGCGCCGAGGACGACCGCCGCGTCGCGCACGATTTCTTCGATCGCGGTGTCGCCGGCGGCGATGGCGGCGGCGAGTTTGCCGCTGGTGATTTTCGCGAGATCGGTGCCGCAGGCGTCGAGCAGGTGGGGCGCCTGCCCGATGTAGGCGGCGCGCGCGGCGGCGGCGGCGATGGCGAGGCGGCTGGCGAGCGTTTCGAGCGTGCTGCCGCCCTCGCCGGAGACCTCGGGATGGAGCGGGATGTGGCCGATCTCCATGCAGGAAAGATTCGCGCCCTGCAGGAGGCGGCCGTTGACCACGGCGCCGCCGCCGATGCCCGTCCCGGGGAAGATGCCGACGGCGCACTTCGCGCCCCTGGCGGCGCCGAAGGAATACTCGCCGAAAACCCCGGCATCGACATCGTTGCACAGGTGAACCGGACACCCAAAGATCCGCTCCAGGGATTTCCTCACCGGCGCCTTCGTCCAGCCGAGGTTGGGCGCCTCGACGAGAATGCCCTTTTCGGCGTTGACCGGTCCCGGGCAGCCGACTCCGATTCCGGCGAGCGCGCCGGCGGAGACGCCCGCCTCCTTCAGCGCCGCGCCGAGGGTCGAGGCCATCCGTTTCAGCCCGGCCTCCACGCCCTGGTGCCCTTCGGTTTTCTTCTTGGCGCAGCCGAGTTCGCGGAATTCGGCGTCGTAGATCTTCGCCAGCATCTTGGTGCCGCCCAGGTCCAGGCCGGCCCAGACTTTCCCGCGGGAACCCGTTTTCTTTTCGGCTTTGTCGGTCATGCGAGGATTTCTTGGGCGAAATCCCGCGCCCAGGCGTCGGCGGCGAGGATTTCGTCGAGGTTCGGATGCGCGACGGTCCGATGGGCCGTCATGGTCTCCTCGACCGTTTCCCAGATTCGGGGGAATGGCAATTCGTTTTCGAGAAATCCGGCCACGGCGACTTCGTTGGCGGCGTTCATCACCGCCGGCAGGGTGCCGCCCTCGGCGCCGGCCTTTCGCGCGAGCCGCAGGGCGGGGAAGTCGTCCCAGCGCGGTTCCTCGAACTCGAGCCGGGCCATTTCCGCGAAATTCAGGGGCGGCAGGGTGTTGGCCACCCGCTCCGGCCAGGTCACGGCGTACTGGATGGGGAAACACATGTCGGTCACGCTCAACTGCGCGAGCACGGAACCGTCGATGAATTCCACCATGCTGTGAACGATGCTCTGGGGATGGACGACGACATCGACCCGGGCCATTTCGACGTCGAAAAGCCAGCGCGCCTCGATCATTTCCAGGCCTTTGTTGAAAAGCGTCGCCGAGTCGATGGTGATCTTCGGTCCCATGTCCCAGGTCGGATGTTTCAGCGCCTGGGCGACGGTGACTTTCGCCAGCTCCGACGCCGGGGTCCGGCGAAACGGGCCACCGGAGGCCGTCAGGATCAGGCGCGAGACGTCGCGGCTGTCGCGGCCCTCGAGGCATTGAAAGATCGCGTTGTGCTCCGAATCGACCGGCAGGACGCGCACGCCGCGCCGCCGCGCGGCGGTCATCACGGCTTCGCCGGCCATGACGAGGATTTCCTTGCTGGCGACGGCGATGTCTTTTCCGGCCTCGATGGCGGCCAGGGCGGGCTTGAGCCCGGCGGTGCCGACGATGGCGATGAGGACCATGTCGGCCTCGGGCAGGGTGGCCAGCTCGACGAGGCCCTCCTCGCCGGCGTGGATGGTGACGCCGGCGGGGACCTGATCGCGGAAGGGATCCAACAGGGTTGGGTCGGCGAGGCAACCCTGTTGAACGCCGTGCTCGGCGAGCTGTCGCGCGAGCTTTTCGGCGCTGCGGTTCGCCCCGAGGCCGATCACCCGCATCCGGTCCGGGATGTCGCGGGCGACCTTCAGCGCGCTCTCGCCGATGGAGCCGGTCGAGCCGAGGATGACGACATTCTTGGGCATGCGATCGGTCAGGCACCGAGGGCCAGCAGGTAGTGGTAAAAGATCGGCGCGGTGAAGAGCACCGAGTCGATCAGGTCCAGCATTCCGCCGATGCCGGGGAGAAAATGTCCCGAGTCCTTCGTGGCGACGCTGCGTTTGAGAATCGATTCCGCGAGGTCGCCGACCACCGCCGCGAGCGCGAGGATCACCGCGAGGACGGCGGCGTGACCGGGACCGATGAGCGGGATCTTGTCGCCGAAAAACCCGATGGCGGAATAGCTCGCGAGAAAGGCGAAGGCGATCGAGCCGGCGAAACCCTGCCACGTTTTCCCGGGACTGATGGCGGGCACCATCTTGTGGCGTCCGAGGAGCGAGCCGATGGCGTAGGCGCCCATGTCGGTGAACTTCGTGACCATCAGCAGGTAGAGCACATAGAAATGAGCGGTGCCGGCCGTGCCGGAGGCGTTTTTAAGATCGAGGAGGAGGGTTTTTCCGGTGAACGCGAGGAGGATGACGATATAAACGAAGCCGAAAACGGCGACCGTGATTTCCTCGAGCGACCGAAGACCCTCCAGCGGCCGGCGCAGCCGCGAGGCGACGATGAGAATCACGAGCGCGGCGAGCGCGCCGCCGTCGAAGGAAGCCAGCCAATCCGGACAGAGGCCGGCGGCCCGCGCGGCGAGGATGCCGAGGTAGAGCGTCGCGACCAGCACGGTCTGGGAGCGGAATCGCCGGTGCCGGTCTTCCTGAAACAGGTGGAAATACTCCAGCAGGGCCGCCAGGGCGATCACGGCCAGGAGACTGACAAAGAGCCACTGCCAGGCGAGGTAAAACGCCGTGCCGAACGACGCCCAGAGGATCAAGGTGCTGAGCAACCGGCGCGCGAAGGTCCGTTTCTTCGACGAATCGGCCGCGCGCGGCGTGGGATCTTCGGGAGCGGAGTCGGGCATGCTGGGAGCGCCCTAGAAAACAGGCAAGGCTCCGCGAACGCAATCCCGAAATCGCCGGACACGCGGCTTCTCTCGGTTCACTTCGGCGGCGGCGGCGGCAACTGGCTCTGGTGAACCCAGTAAACCTTTCCCGCCAGCACCCCGGAGAGAATCTCGACCCGCACGGCGTCGGCGTCCTGCTCGAGGGTGCGCACCTCGATTTCGCCGAACAGTCGGCGCACGCCCCGGGCTTCGGCGTCGCCTTCGCGCCGCGTTTCGGCGCTGGGATAGGCGAAGTAATAGTTTCTCAGGGAGCGCACCTCGTCGGCGAAGTAGACCGGCTCGCCGCCTCCCAGCAACACGGTCACGCCGGAGGGATAGCGGGTCTCCTTTTTCGCGGAGTCGGGCAGGTCGCGCCGCGCCGCCCGCACCCCGAGCAGCGCGGCGGCGGTCAGCAGGCCCGCCAGAAACACCACGCCCCCGGTCGCCAACAGCCACGGCTGGGGTTTTTTCCTTCTCATTTCCGGTTGACCCGCTTGGCGAGTTTTTCGCTGCTGCGCTGAAGGACGCGCTTTTCCTCCTCGGTGAGGCTCTGCATTCCCCGCGCGGAGATCTTGTCGAGGATGGCGTCCACATCGGTGGAGACGAAGGGCTTGTCCGCCGCCGGATTCGAGGAGGCGACCTCGGCGTCGACCACGCGGCGGGCGCCGAAACGGATTTTCCAACGGGCCTTTTTCTCCCGGTCGCGGTCTTTGCGCCGGGCCAGGGGCAGGAGCAGGCGCACGAAAAGAAACCCGAAAAGCATGCCGCCGAGGTGGGCCAGGTGGGCGACGCGCGCCCCTCCGGGGGCGAAGGTGAACAGCCCGAATTGATCGCTCAGGAACAACAGAAGTTCGATCCCGGCGAGGATGAGCGCCATCGTCTTGAAACGGGCCTGGATCGGAATGATGAAAAACAGGAGGAAGGCCACGACCCGTTCCGGCATCAGGGTCGCCAGGGCGGTAAACACCGCCATGCAGGCGGCCGAGGCGCCCATCATGTCGCCGTCGAGAAAGGCGAGATGGGCCAGCGCGCCGACGACTCCGCCGCCGAAATAAATGACGAGGAAGGCGCGGGTGCCGACCTGCCTCACCAGCCACTGGCCGGCGAACCACAGGATCAGCATGTTCATGATGAGATGCAGCCAGTCGTTGTGGATGAACATGTAGGTCACCAGCCGCCACACCTCGCCGCCGAGCAGTTGCCCGCGATTCAGCGTGCCGAAGGCCTCGCCGTCGAAGACGAGGACTTTCACCAGATGAACGACGGTGTTGACGGCGAGAAGCCATGTCACCACGGACCAGCCGCGCGGGCCGCCGAAGACGGTGTCCTCGTCGCTGTCGCGGAGATAATCGCGGTCGTAAATGCCCATCGTTTCGTGTCGGGCCTCATCCTAAACCTTTCGGGTCACCGCGCAAGACGGCACCTTTGGGTCCGGGGATTGAAGGAAAGTGGCGAACGCGAACCGTGGCCTGGCCATCCTGGCCATCCTGGCCAGGATGGCCAAGCCACGGACCGGGACCCGGGGAACTCACCGCGGGACGGGATCGGTGTCGGCGGCTTCGGATTTGGGCTTTCCGGGCTCGGCGGGCGACGGCGAACCGGTTGTCCGACCGTCCGGCCGGGGAAACAGGGCGCGGTGTTTCCCGTAAACCCGGCGCAGTTCCGCGATCGGATCGGGATTTTCATCGACGCGAATGTCCCGGAATCGGTCGTTCAGGCCGCCGTATCCCCAGCCTTCGCGCACAATCAGCAGCGCGGCGCTCTGTTTTCCGCGCTTGTCCCCGCCCGCCGTCTGGCCCGCCTCGAGGGCGTCGAGCAGGCGTTCGGCGAGGAGTTTTTTTCCCTTGCCGGCTTCGAAGGCCTTCGCCATGGCCTCCACGACCGCTTCGCCGGCGAGGATGTTGCCCTGGACGGCGTAATCGTCTCCGGCGCGGCCCCCGGCCCAGTCCTGGCATTCGTCGCCGGTGAAAGTCGCGGCGTTTCCGGCGGCGGCGATCACTCCGATTTGGCGGCGGTTTTTCAGCGGGTCCTGGCGGGTGAGAAGCTCGATCGTCTGCTCCGGGGTCGATCCCAGCTCCAGCATCAGCAGGCCCACGGGACCGTAGCGGACATTGGCGAAGGCCTGTGTCGCCACCGCGCCGACCCCGGCTTTGGCCCATGGGACGATGGCTCCGACACCCACGATGCGAGACTGAACGGCCACGCCGATCTCGCCGGTCTCGCGATCGACCGCCACGATCGAAAAGGTCGCCGTCTCCGGGGGATCCGATTTGTCGGGCCGGGGCGCGGCCTTTTCCCCGGCGTCGCTTCCCGCGATCGCGAGCAGGGAAAGCGCCGCGCCGACACCGACGACTCCAATCCGTCCGCGATTCCGGATTCGCGAAATCTCGCCCGTCATCGTTTTCGCGCTCATTTCGTGGTTTCGATCGGTCATCCCAGCGTCAGCAACTCGCGCAGGGTCGGCAGGATGCCGAGCATGGCCCGGTTGCGTCCGGCGCGGGTGAGGATTTCGGTAATGAGGTCGCCATCGTCGCGATCGCCGCCGGGGAGCCATTCCTCGGCGGTGTCGGAGTCGCCGAAGCGCTGTTCGACCCGCCAGAGGCCGGACTCGGCGCAGCGGTGAATCGTGCACGCGAAAGCCCGCTCGCGGTCGTCGCCGCGAAAGGCGACGCGCGGCACGGCCTCGCGGCCGGGGCAGGTCGGGTCGGCGGGAAGGAGCCGGATGGACAGGCCGTCGGCGACGACGCGGTCGCGGGTCGATTTTTCGCGGTCGATGGACAGGCCGAGGCGGCCCGCGACCCAGGCGGCGAGCCAAAGGGCGGACTGGCGGTCCCCGGATCGGTGTTCGATCTCGAGTTCGGCCAGATCGCGGATCGCGGCGCGGGCGCGCGGATCGTCAAAAGCGCGGGCGATGGCGGCACGCAGGGGATTGACGCGGGTGTAGGCGAGGTCGTGGGGAATGAAGCCGCCGCCTTCGTCCATCGCGGACTGAAGCCGGTGAAAGGGCGCGGCGGGATGGGTCCAATCCCGGCTGTCGAAGACGAAGCGATCGACGCGACCGTAGAGCCTTTCCTCGAAGATGTCCGAAAGCTCGCCCCGCCACCAGAAGACGAGCGGCAAATCCGAGTCGAGGTGGGCAAACACGGTGTTCCGCACCAGCGAGGCGTCGGCGCCGGTGAGGAGAAAGGAAACCTGCTCGGTGCAGACGGTTTTTTCGCCCTGGTCATCGAGCCGGCAGTGGGCCTCGATCCAGGCGCGCACCCCGCGCTCGCCGCCGGGCGGGGCGAGAACGAGGATGGCGCGGCAGGCGGTCTCGCGGGTCAGGCGCTCGATGAGGGCGGCGGAATCCTCGAGTGAATCGGTGTCCTCGTTGTAAACGGCGAGATTCAGCAGGGAGGCGCGGGTGATGCCGGCGGGATTGTTTTCTCCGGGATCGAAGAATCCGCTGAGCCGGCGGTCGATCTCGCCGACCGGGACCTCGGCGCCGAGCCGCCGGAAGGGATCGTCTTTCACAGGCGTCGCCATTTTTTGCCGTCGCGGTGGAGCAATTCGTCGGCTTCGCGGGGTCCCCAGGACCCGGCGGGGTACTCGGCCATCTTCGGCGGACTGCCGGTGCGGTGCCAGGCGTGCTCGATGTCGTCGATGTAGGCCCAGGCCCGCTCGACCTCGTCGTCGCGGGCGAAAAGGGTCGCGTCGCCGGCCATGGCATCGAGCAGGAGACGCTCGTAGGCCTCGGGGCTGCTCTTGCCGAAGGAGGTCCGGTACTGGAAATCCATCTTCACGGTCTGGAGCCGGGCGGCGGGTCCGGGCAGTTTCGAGCGCATTCCCAGCGAGATGCCCTCGTTGGGCTGGATGCGGATGACGAGCACGTTGCCGGGCATGTCCTCGGCGCCGGGCAGGGCGTTGAAAAGGACCCGCGGCGCTTCCTTGAAGTGGATCGAGATCTCGGTGGCCTTCTTCGGGAGGCGCTTGCCCATGCGGATGTAAAACGGAACGCCGGCCCAGCGCCAGTTGTCGATCATGACGCGCAGGGCGACGTAGCTCTCCGTCATGGAACCGGGGTTGACGCGGTCCTCGCGCCGGTAACCGACGACCTGGCTGCCGTTGACGGTGCCCTGGGTGTATTGGGCGCGGACGACATTTTCCGCGACGGACCCGATGTCCGGCAGGGGACGCAGGCACTTGAGCACCTTCACCTTTTCGTCCCGGACCCCGTCGGCGCTGAGGTCGGCGGGCGGTTCCATGGCGATGAGGCACAGGAGCTGGAGCAGGTGATTCTGCACCATGTCGCGCAGGGCCCCGGCGGTGTCGTAATAGCCGCCGCGGCCGCCCTCCATGCCGAGGTGCTCGGCGCAGGTGATCTGCACGTGGTCGATGCTGCGGTTGTTCCAGAGCAGCTCGAAGAGGGCGTTGGCGAAGCGCAGCACCATGATGTTCTGCGCGGTTTCCTTCCCAAGATAATGATCGATACGATAGGTGTCCCGCTCGGGAAAGGTGTCGGCGATGATGCGGTTGAGCTGCCGCGCGGTGGGCAGGTCGGTGCCGAAGGGCTTTTCCACCACGACCCGCGACCAGCCGCTCTCGCGCGGCTCGCTGAGGCCGGCGCCCCGCAGGTGGGTCAGGATGTCGTCGAAATATTCCGGCGCCGAGGCGAGGTAATAGAGGCGGTTTCCGCTGCCGCCGTTCGCGTCGATCTCGTCGAGCCTCCGTCGCAGGCGTTGGTATCCCTCGGCGTCCTGGAATTCGCTCTGGTGGTATTCGATCGACCGGGAAAAGGGTTCCCACAGCTTTTCCTGATGGCCGCCGCGGACGATCTCGCGGTTGAGCTTTTCGAGACCGGCGCGGAATTCGTCGTCGGTTTTTTCCCGGCGAGCGAAGCCGACAACGCGCAGCCCGGCCGGCAGATCCCCGGCCGCCGCGAGCGTGTAGAGGGCCGGAATCAGCTTGCGATGGGTCAGGTCGCCGCTGGCGCCGAAAATCACCAGCGTGCAGGAATCCGGCCGATTCCGGATGTGCAGGTCGTCTTCGTGGAAGGGATTCGGGTCCATGTTGGGCGGGCGAACGAGAACCCGTCGAGGCGCGCTCCTCAACGAGCGGGAAAACGGAAACATTCCAGGATTCGAATTCCGATTTCCCGGCGGCGCGGCACGCTGACTTGTCCGCGAAAATCACGGAATTTCCCGCGATCCAGCGCGTGAATCACATCGCATCGCACCGCCGTTTCCCAATCGAGTCCGTCGGCGCCATCAAGCAGGATTTCAGCCTTTTTCAGCGGACGGCCCGCCCGCAAGGTGACCCCAATGAGAGCGTTCACGATTCGCACCTGAGTGTTGGCGCATCGTTCCGGCGGCGAAAGAACGATCGCTGGATGAAGACCCGCTTCGGTGAACGGATACATGAAAACATCCCACTGGTTCATTCGAGGCCGGAGGGATCGTGGCACTGATCGGCAAGCAGGCTGTTTTCGAACGCGATCTCGTTGTCGTCCAGGTCATCGTCGAAGTATCCCGCCGGAAGTTGACGAACCTCGGAAAGGTCGGCGGCATCGTACCGTTTCACGATCAGCCGGTCGTCGCCGCTCACCAGCAGAATCGGCTCGCCGCCGCCTTCGATGACTTCACGAAAGAGAGCCTTCGCGCTCAATTCCGCCGATTCAACTGTGAGCGTCTTCATCGTTTGCGGGAAAATACGCCGAATTTTCCGATTCTTCATCTTCGGCTTTCGACAACTTCCCGCCCCACCCCTCACGGCAGCGGAAAATTCGCGTTCAGCGCCACGACCTTCCCGCGGATGGCCTCCAGCGCGGCGGGATCCTTGCGAAAGGACACGGCTTCGTGGATGAAATCGCCGATCGTCGCCATTTCCGCCTCGCCCATGCCCCGTGTGGTGACGGCGGGCGTGCCAATGCGGATGCCGCCGCCCTTGAAGGGGCTCTCCGTGTCAAAGGGGATGGAATTCTTGTTCACCGTGATGCCGGCCTCGTCGAGGGCCTCCTGCACCTCCTTGCCGTTCAGCTTTTGCGGGCGCACATCGACCATGAACACGTGGTTGTCCGTGCCGCCGGAGATGATGCGGTAGCCGTGCCCGGCGAGCCGGGCGGCGAGGGCCTGGGCGTTCTTCACGATTTGGGCCTGGTATTCCTTGAAGCCGGGCTGGAGCGCCTCATGGAAACACACCGCCTTCGCGGCGATGACGTGCATCAGCGGGCCGCCCTGCACGCCCGGAAACACGGTGGCGTTGATCTTCTTCGCGAGGTCCTCGTCGTTGGTCAGGATGAGGCCGCCCCGCGGGCCGCGCAGGCTCTTGTGCGTGGTGGTGGTGACAAAATGCGCGTGCGGCACCGGCGAGGGATGCACCCCGGCGGCGACCAGCCCGGCGATGTGGGCCATGTCCACGAAAAGATAAGCCTCCACCGTGTCGGCGATCTCGCGCATCCGGACGAAGTCGATGACCCGCGAGTAGGCCGAGGCGCCCGCGGTGATCATTCGCGGCCGAAATTCCTTCGCGGCCTCGGCGAGCTGGTCGTAGTCGATGGTCTCGCTCTCCTCGGAAACGCCGTAGTGCTGGACCTCGTAGAATTTGCCGGAAAAATTCGCGAAGTGACCGTGGGTGAGATGACCGCCGTGGCTGAGATTCATCGTCAGGATGCGGTCGCCCGGCTCCAGCACGGAAAAATAGACCGCCGCGTTCGCCTGGGAACCGCTGTGCGGCTGGACGTTCGCGAATTCCGCCCCGAACAACTCGCGGGCCCGGTCGATCGCGAGGCGCTCGACGACGTCCACGTTCTCGCAGCCGCCGTACCAGCGCTTGCCCGGGTAACCCTCGGCGTACTTGTTCGTCAGGCAGGATCCCTGGGCCTGCTGCACGGCGCGGCTGCAAAAGTTTTCCGAGGCGATCAGCTCGATATTGCCGGCCTGGCGATCTTCCTCGGCCGCGACGGCGGAGGCGATCTCCGGATCGGTGACCCGCAGGGCAGGACCGACGTGGGACCAGGCTTCGGCGCTGCCGCCGCCACCGGCGCAGGCGGCGTTCAGCTTGCCGACGCGGCGCTCGTGCCGGCCGCCGGTCTCGACGGGTGTCTCGAGCCAGGCTTTCACGATTTCCCGCGCGTCCTCGACCGAGGTCTTGGCGCCACTCAGGCAGAGGACGTTCGAATGATTGTGCTGGCGGGTGGTCCGCGCGTCCTCGACGTCAAAGACGACCGACGCCTGGACCCCCGGATGACGATTGGCGGCGATCGACATGCCGACGCCGCTGGTGCAGCAGAGAATGCCCAGCTCGGGCTCCCCTTTCGCGACGGCGCAGGCCACGCGGTGGGCGTAGTCGGGATAGTCAACCGAGTCGCCCGTGTCGGGACCGATGTCCGTCACCTCGCACCCCAATTCGCGAAGATAGGGAACGAGCGATTGCTTGAGTTCGAATCCGCCGTGATCGGCGCCGACGATGAGTTTCTGACCGGATTTCAATGCGGGAGGGGCGGGTGTGGGTATGGAGGTGAAATGTTTGGGAGGTCGCGGAGGAAATTCGTCAAAGCCTGCTCAGTCGTAAAGGTCGCCCGGCGCCCGCGGCCCCATCACGAATTCGAAAACGCTCGGCATGGCTTCCTTGATCAGGTTGCGCGTGCGCTCGTAGGCCGAAAAATCCAGCCCGATCGGGTCGGGAACGTCGAGGTCGAAATCGTCGTCCACCACGAATTCCCGCAGCACGAAGACCTTCTCGAGACTTTCCGGAAAAAGCGCCTGGATCGCCTGCCGATGCGAGGTCGCCATGCCGAAGATGTGCGTCGCGCGCTCCACCATCTCGGGCGTCAACAGGCGGCTGCGCTGGCGGGAGATGTCGATGCCCTCGGCCGCCATCGCCACGATGGAATGGGTGCTCGGTTCCTGCCCGTCATAGGCGCCGATGCCGGCCGAGCCGATCTCGACGGCTCCGCCGCCCTCTTCCGCCATCGCACGGAAATAGCCCTCCGCCATCGGACTGCGGCAGATGTTTCCAGTGCAGACAAACAGAACGTTCTTCGACATGGAGGAGGAGGCAAAGACCTCGACTTGGCGACTTGGATGGCCCGGTCCTTCGCGGACCCCGCCCGGACCAATGGAGCCTTCCACGGGGAAAAGTCAAAAGGAAGGGACCTCAATCGCCCGCGCCCGCTCCCTCGGCGGGGAAAAAGCGGTTGCGGGGGGCGGGTCCCGCGCGAAAATCGCTCCACTTCATCCCACCATGACCCGGCCTCCCCAGCAGGAAGCGGCGGCCCCCGCCCGATTCACGCGAACCCTCCGAGGTTGGCTGCGGGGAAGGCGGCTCTTTTACCTCATCGGCGGAGTGGTCCTGGCCGTCTGCGCGCGCGTCCTGCGGGCGATGGAGCATCCGTGGGAGGGAAAGACCGCCCTCCGGATCGAGAAAGGCTACGACTGGATCGGCGTCGACTACTTGCGGTTCTATGGATTCTGGATCGGCGTCGGCGTGACGACCGTGCTCGGCCTGTTCGTCCTCACGGCCCGCTGGTGGTGGCCCCGCGCCAATGCGGCGCCGCCTCCGGGAAGTCCGGACGACAACGGCGAGCCAGGCGCCTCCCGTGACGCCGCGGGCTCCCGGTCTTCACGCGCCGTCTGGCTGTGCCTCGGCGGCATCGTGCTGCTGGCTACCGCCCTGCGCGTGATGCAGGTGGATCGCCTCGTGCTCCGCGACGAGCAGGACAGTCTGCGCTACCACGTCTCCGGCTTCTTCGAACGCGATGTCCACACCGGCGAACCCGTCTTTCGCGAAGTGACCTGGCCCGACGCCTTCGCCTGGAACCCCGGCGGAAACAACCCCGTGCTCATGAGCGTCTCCGCCCGCGCCAGCCTTGCCCTCTGGCAGAAATTCGCCGGGAAAGGCCCCGAGTTCGCCAATCGCCTCGCCATGCGAATGCCCGCCCTGCTTGCCGGCATCGCCGCCATCGCCGCCATCTGGTGGTTCGTGTCCCGATTCGCCGGCCAACGCGCCGCGCTCGTGACGGCCTTCATCGCGGCGGTCCATCCCTATCTCATCACCCATTCCCTCGAGATGCGCGGCTATCCCTTCGTCTTGCTCGCCGCGCCGCTGGCCCTCGGTTTCGCCCTCCTCGCGCTGCGCCACGGTTGCTGGCGGCACTGGGTCGGGCTTGGGGCGTCGCTTTTCGTCATGCTCAGCGCCTATCTCGGGAGCGCCTTTTTCGCGCTGCCCCTCGCGCTCGGGATTCTCGGCATCCTCGCCGCGCGGCTCCGCGGATCGGGCGGAGATCCGGCCCTCGCCGCGCGCGCCGGCCGCGACCTGTGGAGACTCCTTCTCGTCGGCGTGGTGACCTTCGCCCTCTACGTCCAGTTCGAGGGACCGTCCGTCATCTGCTTCTACGATCACCGCGAGAAATTTCCCTGGGTGTTTCGCATGCGGTTGAACTGGTGGCTGACGTTCTGGACCGAAAACACCACCGGCCGCCTCTTCAACCGGGGCGGCAACGCGGACTCGGACGCCGCGGTCTTTCTCGCCAAACTCCGGGAAACCCCCGTTTACTGGATGCTCGCCACCGTCATGCTCGCCCTCGCCGGCGCCGGCCTGGCGCGCCTCTGGCGGGAAAAAGCCGATCGCGCCACCGCCATCCTGATTTCCGCCGTCGCTCTGTCGCCCTTCATCCAGGTCATGGCGCACGCCTTCATCCTGCACCGCGTGCTGTTCTTTTACTACCTCATCTACTGGGCGCCCGTTTTCCTCGCCCTGGTGGCCCTCGGTCTCGACGGCGTCGCCAATGCCGTCGCCCGCCGCTGGTTCCCCGCCCAGTCCCACGCCGCCGGAGCCGCCGTCATCTGCCTGTTCCTGGGCTTTTTCGTGTGGAAAGCCCCCGCGCCCCTCGCCGTCCTCATGAAAAAACCGCTCCACCAGAACGGACCCGTCGTCATCGACCGCGGCAAGTCCCACTGGATCGTCTATCCCGAGGGCCGCATGATTCGAATCTCCAAAGAAGAACCCGTCCCCGAGACCTTTCCCTGGTGACGGGCGGAGGAAGGGCTCGTTTTCGGGAAAAAACCGTCTTGCGCCGGAGGGCCTCTGGGCTAATTTCGGGCGCTTGCTGACCCCCGCTCGGATTTCGATCCCCTTTCCTCGTTTGTTCAAATGACATTGGCCAGCATACTGTCACCGGAGCGGGTGATATCCGAGATGCGCGCGACCGAGCATTGGTCCGCCATCGTTGAGTTGATCGATCACCTCATCGCCCGCGGCTTGTTCCCCGCCGGCGGTCGCGAGTCCGTGCTCGAGGCCCTGCGCCAGCGCGAAGACCAGCGGAGCACCGGCATCGGCGGCGGCATCGCCATCCCGCACGCCTTTTCCGACGACATCGACGAAGTCACCGCCGTTTTTGGCCGTTCCCGCGAGGGCATCGAGTTCAACGCCCTGGACAACGCCCCCGTCCACTACGTCGTGCTCTTCATCGTCCCCCGCGAGCAGTACAACCTCCACCTCCGCACCCTCGCGGCCATCGCGAAAATCCTCAACAGCGGCGAAATCCGCAATCAGCTCGCCGAAGCCGACGACGCGGCTGAAATCCTCGACGTCCTCGAGCTGCGCACCGCGCGGGTGTAAGGCCGCCGAATGCCAAAAGCCGCGGCGCGATCGAGAGGTCGATTCGTGGCGGAAGTCGTGGGATTCTCGGGCGAAGCCCGGCTCAACCCTGTTGACTCTCTCACCTAACCCTGTTGGGTCGTGGCGCGATCGGGGCAGGCACACTCATTGGCCCCCTCCGGTCCCGGCGTTTCCGGCCCCCAGCTTCACTCCCGCCATCACTTCCGCCGCCGGATCGGACGGATGCTTGTCATGCGCCAGGTAGGCGATCAGATCGACCAGGTCCCGCTCGGACATCGTGCTCTCCAGCCCCTCGGGCATCAGCGACACGGGGAGCGCCTCGACTTTCTCGACATCGGCGCGGGCGATCGTCTCATCCTTGCCGGCCGGGGGGCGCAGCACCAGGCGGCGGTCGTTGTCCTCCACCGGCAGCCCCATCAGGGTGCGGCCGTCCCGGGTGGTGACGAGGCGCGCCTGGTAGCCGGCGCCGATCACGAGATTCGGGTCGAGCACGTTGGATAGCAACTGGTCCAGCGTGCCCCGACCGCTGACCGTGATGTCGGGACCGATGACGTTTCCCTTGCCGTGCAATTTGTGACACGCCGCGCAGGTCCGCGCGAAAACCGCCTCGCCGTTGCGCCAGTCGCCCGCCATTTCGCCGACGAGGGTTTTGACCCGGGCGATCACCGCCTCGCGCCCCGGATTGCGCTCGGCGCGAATCGCGCCCCAGAGCTTTTCCACGCCCGCCTTCACCGCGTCGTCACCGCCGGAGGCCATCTTGCGCGCCTGCATGGGATTGACCGCCGCCTTCGGCACGGCGCCGGACTCGACGGCGGCGATCAGGGGGCGGCTCCATTCGGGCCGGCCGGTCAGCAGCTCGATGGCGTCGCGCCGCAGGGCGTCCGAATACCCAGGGTAACCCGCCAGCACGGTCGCGGCGACCTTCCCGGAGTCGAGCCGGCCCAGGGCCGCGAGCAGGCGGCGCCGCAAGTCGGTCGGGGGTCCTTCGTGGATCTTCGCCTCCAGCAGCGGCGCGGCCAGACCTGCCGCCGCGTCGTCGCCGGTCGCGGCGAGCGCCTCGATGGCCGCCGCCCGCTTCGGAAACGGCATGTCGGCGGAAGCCGCCGCCGCTTTCACCGAGGCCAACGCCCCCTCGTCGCGCCACGCGGAGGCGAGCAGCGCCGCGTCGAAACGCCGGTCCGCGCCGCGTTTGCCCTCCAGCATGGGCCCCAGCACGGGCTCGAGGGATTCGCGGAGCCCGGCGACCTGTTCCGGGCGCACCTCGCGGTTGCGGAGGCGTTCGCCGAGACCGGCCAGCATTTCGGCCACCGCGTCCGCCGCGCCGCGCGAGTCCATCAGTTTCAGTAATCGCGTAAACCCGCCGAGGTCCGCCGCCCGGCGGTCGAGCAGAAATTGGCCGAGGTAAGGCGCCAGGCCCGCCACGCCCGGCGCGGCCCCGGGATCGGTGGCCCCTTCGATTTTACCCAGCACCACGGCCAGGCCGGCGGGCCGGCGTTCCAGCTCGGGATAGAGATTCTGCCAGACCAGGCGCGGAATCGTCTCGTCGTTGCCGCAGCGCGCGAGCACTTCGCCGAGCAGCGCCGGGGCGTCGAGTCCCTCGATTTTTGTCGCCGCGATCGCGACCTGCCGCTGCACGTCGGGCGATTCGTCGCGGGCCATGTCGGCGACCAGGGCGCGGATTTCGCCGGTCACCGCGCCGAAATTTCCCGCCGCCCGGACCGCCCAAGCGCGGAAATGCGGCTCCGGATGCCGAAGCAGCGCGAGGTGAAAGGCCGGCTCCAGCCGTTGCGACCCGATCAGCGCCCACAGCGCGTGTCGCCGGGTCTTTTGCGGCCGCGCCTCGTCGAGAACGAGCTTTTCCAGCGCGGCGACCGTCGCGGGATCGGGCCCGCCGGCGGAGCGGAGGCGTTCCGCCAGCAGCCGCTGGGCGCGCTCGCGGAAGAAGAGATTCGGACTCGCGAGGCGCGCGATCAGCGCGGCGTCGCTTTCCTTTTCCAGGTCGAAAGCCGGCGCCCGCGGCGTGTCGTGGTAACGCACGCGGTAAAGCCGTCCCCGCGCCCGGTCCACGCCCGCCGGATCGGCGTTCGCGTCCTGATAGCAATGATAGCGGTCGTACCAGTCGAGGATGTAGAGGCAGCCGTCCGGCCCGGTTTTTTGCGCGACCGGCATGTGCCAGACGTCGTTGGCGGACAGGAAATCCGGCCGCGGCGTGCCGAAATAGCTCGACCCGCGCCGCTCCAGCGCGTCGCTGTTCACGCAGCCGCCGTGGATGTTTCCCATGTAGAGCCTTTCCCGGAACTCGGCCGGGTAGGCGTCCGAATCGAACCACTCGATCCCGCAATAGGCCGCCATCTGGTGCTGGTGGGCGACGATGGAGCCCAGCTTCCAGGTATGGGCCGGATAGGGGCCGCCCTGGCGATGATAGTAACCGCTCTCGCTCAGGTGCCAGAGATGATCGATCACGCACGCGCTCAGGAAGGCCTCGCCGTCCCCGTTCCACGCGATGCCCCACGGGTTCGACGTGCCCTCGGCGAACAGCTCGAAGCGCCGCGTGCCCGCCCATTCGCCCGCCGCGTCGGGCACGGGATCGACGCGAAACATCGCGCAGGTGAACTCGTGCGTCTCCCCGCGATGCGCGATTTTCGAGTGGTTGAAAACGCCGTTCAGCCCGTAGAGAAAACCGTCCGGCCCCCAGACCAGCGAGTTCGGCAGTTCGTGCGTGTCCGTGCGTCCGAAGCCGGTCACCACCACCTCCCGCGTGTCGGCCCGCAGGTCGCCGTCCGTGTCGCGGAGGAAGAGCAGATCCGGCGCGTTCGCCACCCACACCCCGCCGTGCCCCACCGCGATGCCGGAGGGAATGTTCAACCCCTCGGCGAAGACGGTGACCTTGTCCACCCGGCCGTCTTGGTCGGTGTCCTCCAGCACCTTCACCCGGTCGCGGCCCGGGCCGGGTTCCTTGCGCGGGTATTCGAGGCTCTCCGTGATCCAGAAGCGCCCCCGGTCGTCGATGGACATCGCCACGGGATTGACGAGGTCCGGCTCCGCCGCCACGACCTCGACCGTGAAGCCCTCCGGCACGGTCATCTTCCTGGCCGCCTCCTCCGCGGAAAGCGGCGGACCGGGCGGCTGCGTCTGTTTGCGGGGGACGACGACCTTGCCCGGGGCTTTGTCGATTTCCTGGGCGGAGGCGAAACCGGTGAGGACGATCAAAGCGCCGAGCGCTGGAAAAACACGTTTCATGGATGGGCCGAAGTGTCTCCGATCGGGCAAGTCGGAGTCAATCGCCGGCACGGGGCGAAAATCCGCCCCTCGCGCCGCTGCCGCGTGGTGAATCCGGCCCCCTGTGCTATGGTCCCGGCCACCATGAGCGAACACACAGCCACCCTCACCTGGAAGCGCGGCGACAGCGGCTTCGGATACAAGGAATACCCGCGAACCCACGAGTGGCGCTTCCCGAAGAGCGGCCAGACCGTCAGGGCCGCCGCCGCGCCCGAATACCTCGGCGGGCCGGACTGCGTCGATCCGGAGGAGGCCTTCACCGCCGCGCTGGCGAGCTGCCACCTGCTGACTTTCCTCGCCATCGCCTCGATGAGCGGATACGTGGTCGACTCCTACGAGGACGAACCGGTCGGCACCCTGGAAAAGGCGGAAGACGGCAAGCCCTGGCTTTCGAAAATCGTCATGCGTCCGCGCATCGTCTTTTCCGGCGAGAAACAACCCTCCGCCGAGCAGATCGAGCACCTCCACGAAAAATCCCACAAGGAGTGCTTCCTCGCCCGCTCGGTGAAGACGGAGGTGACGTGGGAGGGTTAAAAAATATGGATCTTGGTTTCAAAAATCCCTCTCTCCGGAATTACCTGTCGAGCGTGCCTGTCGAGGAATGGACCGACCGAACGGATGACCAAACAGTGCTGTTGGTTCTTTCGGGGTTCGACCGATTTCTGATCGAAGACATCAAATTTGATTTCGATGATGCCGACCACCAGCCGAATTCGGAGATCCTCTGTGAAATTGTTGATTGGTTGCGTTCGCCCGATCACCGTGATTTGCTCCAAGGCTATTTCGAAAGACATTGCGTCGGGGTTCGAATGAATTCGCTCGCCGACCGCATGTGGAAATGGTTGAAAGCGGTTCACCGCTTTTGATCAACAGCGTCGTCTGGGCAAAGCCTTCACCTTCCGACCTTTCACCTTCCCACCTTTTACCCTTTACTCTCTGAAACCCATGGACTTGACACGCACCTGTTACGGCACCTGGAGCGGCGGCCGCTTCATGCATTTTGGCGAACAACTGAGCGAGGAACGCGGCATCGGCCTCATCCAGCACGCCTACAACGAGGGAATCCGGACTTTCGTCACGGCCGACGTTTACGGGGTGGGCCGGGCGGATGAGATGCTGGGCAGGGCGCTCGAGGGCATCGACCGCGGCAGCTACTGCCTCGTCGGCATCGTCGGGCACGACATCTACGACGGCGTCCGCGAAGGCTCGAAAGGCTACCCGCGCTTCACCCATCCGGACCTGCGCGGGCCGGACGGCTACGCCGATTACCTGAAAATGGCGACCGAGAAATCGCTCGAACGCTGCCGGGCCGACCGCTTCGATCTCGTCATGCTCCACAATCCCGACTCCATCGGCTACACCCATTCGGCGGTTTGGGAGGGCATGCGAAACCTGAAGGAACTCGGCCTGACCGAGCTGACCGGCGTCGCGCCGGGGCCGGCGAACGGATTCGCCATCGACCTCGCCTATTGTTTCCAGCAGTTCGCCGACGACATGGACTGGGCGATGATCATTCTCAATCCGAACGAGCCGTGGCCGGGCCGGCACGTGCTGGGACCGGCGGCCGAGAACGATGTCAAGATCGTCACCCGCGTCGTCGACTACGGGGGCCTCTTCCACGACGATGTGAAACCCGGTCACTTTTTCCGCGAGGGCGACCATCGCACCTTCCGGCCCGACGGCTGGGTGGAACACGGCGTCGAAAAGATCGAGCGCATGCGGCCCATCGCCGAGCGTCACGGCCTGACCATGCTGCAACTGGCCTGCCAGTGGGACCTCGCCCATGAGCCGGTGAAAAGCGTCGCCCCGACCTTCATCCAGGAGGCCGGCGAAGGCGCGAAGCCGATCGAGGAGAAGATCTCCGAGATGGCCCGGTTGCCGGAGGAAAACCGGCTTAGCGCCGCGGAGGTCGCCGAGATCGAGTCCATCGGCGACAACGAAGGCTGCATGGTGCTCAAGGGCGCCAGCAGCCGCCACGAAGGCAACGATCCGCTCCCCGATCAATGGCCCATGCGTCCCGAGCTGGCGCCTTTCGCGATGAAATGGGGCAGCAATCCGGCGTGGTGAGCGGCGGGCGGCGGGCGAACGCCGGTGGACGGAGCGCGACTCAACAGGGTTGACTCCGCGACCGAACCCTGTTTGGTCCGGGTCCGATGATCCTTTCCGACGCCGAAATTCTCGCCGCCATGGAGCGCGGCGATATCGTGATCGAGCCCTACGACCGGGACTGCCTCGGCACGAACAGCTACGACGTTCACCTGAGCCGCCACCTCGCGACCTATCGCAACCGCGTGCTCGACGCAAAGGCGCACAACGAGATCGATCACTTCGAGATTCCGCCCGAGGGCTACGTGCTCGAGCCGCAGATCAACTACCTCGGCTCCACCATCGAATACACCGAGTCGCACCACGCCGTGCCCTTTCTCGAGGGGAAATCCTCGGTCGGCCGCCTCGGGATCGACATCCACGCCACCGCCGGCAAGGGCGACGTGGGTTTCTGCAATCACTGGACGCTGGAAATCTCGGTCAAACAGCCCGTCCGCGTTTACGAGGGCATGCCGATCGGGCAACTCATCTATTTCCTCGTCGAGGGAGAAATCCTGACGCCCTACAGCTCGAAAGCCTCCGCCAAATACAACGAACGCACGCCCCTGCCCGTCGAGTCGATGATGTGGCGGAACCGGTTTTAAGGGGGGCGGGGATCGGAGCGGCGCCCGGACTTCGAAGTCCAATTTACGATTTCTTAAGTTTCTCGATCTTTCCGTTTTTGCCGCAGGGCATCCCAAAAGAGGCGGTGAACGACGAAATCGGCCTCGTAATTGTCGAAATCGATGTGAAGGACGGTCGGTTCCTTTGTCGAACACGACTGGCAGACGGGCAATTTTATCGAAACGGTCTGCTTGTTGTCTTGCAACAAAAACCTGAACACGATCGCGAGCAAAAACCCGCCCACACCCCCAACGCTTTCGCCAGCCTCGGAGGCATGGGGACTCGTTCGCCGTCTGACGAATTTCCGGCGCAGCGGTGTCGGCACGCCGCAACCGATGCAGACGTCGGGCAATTCTTCCTCCGATGCGATTCGGGCGGGACGAAGGTTCGGATCCGAATTTCCCGCCTTGGAAGGATCGTTGCCGCAGGACGGACAGGAACCGTCGTCGTTCGTAATGACGCGCCGGAAGCAGTGGGGGCAGTCGACGATCATGGATGTCCGCGTGAAATTTTCCGTTCGAGATACTTCATTTGCGGGATCGATAACAAGTCGCTTTCCCGGAATAATGGGGCACGGACTTCGAAGTCCAGGCTGCGGTCTACCGTCGCCCCGCAAGTATCGCCTCCGCCAGCGCGAGGTCGGCGGGGTAGGTGATCTTCGGGTTCGGCTCCGGATTTTCAACGAGAAAAACCGGCTCGCCGAGCGCTTCGACGGCCGAGACTTCGTCGGTCACCAGGTCGCCGCCATCGAGGATGCGTTCGTAGGCGCGGCGGAGCAGGCCGGTCTCGAAACACTGCGGCGTTTCCATGGCCCAGAGATCGTCGCGCGAGACGGACCCGACCACGCGGCGGTCGGCGTCGGCGCGTTTCAGCGTGTCGGCGATGGGGTGGGCGAGCGAGGCCGCGCCGTGCTCGGCGGCGGCGGCGAGACAGCGGGAAATCGCGGTCGGCGTGACCAGGGGGCGCGCGCCGTCGTGTACGGCGACGGTTTTCGCGGAGGAATGTGCGGCCTGAAGACCGTTCCACACGGAGAGGTGACGCTCCGCGCCGCCCGGGACGATGGCGGCGAGCTTGGAAAGGCCGGCTTCGGCGGCGAGGGAACGCACGAGCGGCTCGCGATCCGGCGCGGTGACGACGATGACTTCGGCGATGTCGGCGCAACGCTCGAAGGCGAGCAGGCTGTGGCCGAGCACGGGCCGTCCGCCGAGCGGGGCGGACAACTTGTCGAAGCCCATGCGCCGGCTGCCGCCGGCGGCGACGATGATGGCGGAGTTCATCGGCCCGCCGGGGGTGTCAGGAAAGCTTCGCCATGACAGCCTGCGACAGGGCCTTGCCGTCGGCCCGGCCGGCGGCGCGTTCCTGCACGAGCTTCATGACCTGGCCCATTTCCTTTTTCGACGTGGCGCCGGTCTCGGCGATGGCGTCGTCGACGAGCCGGGCGACTTCGGCTTCGCTGAGCGCCTGGGGCAGGTAGGCCTCGAGAAGGGCGATCTCGGCCTTTTCCGTCGCGGCGAGGTCGTCGCGGCCGGCTTTCTCGTACTGCTCGACGGAATCCTGGCGTTTTTTGACCTCCTTGCGGACGACGGCGAGGGTTTCGGCGTCGTTGAGCTCGGCGGAGGCGCCGCCTTTTTCGATGGCGGCGTTTTTGATCGCGCTCTTGAGCATGCGGATGGTGTTGAGGGCGACGGTGTTTTTCTCCCGCATCGCCGTTTTCAGGTCTTCCGTAATCTGTTGGGCCAAGTCACTCATGCGGCTATTGTAAGCGCGACGATTTTGAAAGGCGAACGGGAAAAAGACGAGGCGAACCGCGGCGGCTGGGGATCGCGGCTTGTGTCCGCGGGCCTGGGGCTGTCGCTGGCGGCGATGGGGGCCTTCTTCGTGGCTTACTTGTGGGAGCAGGATCGCGCCGCCAGGGTCACGCACGGCTGGCCGGAGACGCCGTGCGAGATCCTCGTCTCGACCGTGGAGCGGGCCGGGGTCTCGCAGCACGGGGCGCCGCTTTTTCGGTTCGAGGTCCGGTATCGGTACGAATGGGGCGGAAAATCGCGGCTCGGGGACCGGGTGCGGCGCGCGAAGTCGATCGAGAGCGCGGACCGGGACCGAACAGGGTCATGGCAGCGACGATACCCTGTTGGGTCGAGCGCGGTTTGTTACGTGAATCCCGACGACCCGGCGGAGGCGGTGCTGCGTCGCGACACGCGGGCGGCGCTTTACTCGATCTGGTTTCCGGCCCTGTTTGTCGTGGGCGGGCTGGGGATCGCGTGGCGCGGGGTGCGGGATTGACTCACAGCGTGATCCATTTCACCGGCGGATTGTCGGGCTTGCCGCCGGTGGACCAGAGGCTGTAGTCGGGGTGGGGACCGACGCCCTCGCCGGGCGGGGCGCCGGTGCGGTAGCGGATGGGATGGCCGAAGGGATCGACCAGCGACATGCGGATTTCGCCGTCGGGGCCGGGCTCCTTGCGAAGGCGGTCGGGACTGGGCATCAGAAAACGGTCCGACCCGTCGGGCGCGGAGCCGGCCATGAGCCGGTCGAAGAGCACCTCGGCGCCGCGGTCGGGGTTGGCGCATTCGGGATAGGCGCCAAACTTTTCCTTGTAAGCCTCGAGGGCGATCTCGACTTCGCGCAGCAGCATCTTCGAGCGAAAGGCGAGGACGCGGTCGTTCTTCCCCCTCGACTCGAGGCGGCCGCTCCAGGTCAGCAGGGCGAGAACGCCGGCCCAGAAGACGACGGCGAGGGCGAAGGCGGCGATCCACGAGCGGCGGGGCACGCGCCGCAGGCGCGCGGCGAGGGATTCGTCCGCGGCGGCGGCTGAATTCTTTCCCACGGGGGCTTTGCGCGGTTTTCTGGAGCGGCTCATGGCGGGGGAGATCGTTTAACCGTGGATTTCACTGATGACACGGATGGTCGGTTTTGACTCTGTCTTAGTCGGGCTTGCCGACGCGCGGAAAGAAACTATCGCGAACGGGCGCCGGGGTCGAACGCGCATTTCGCGGTGGCGTGGCGCGGCGCGGCGTGGCATTTTGGAGGCCGCCGATCCGGCGAGGCCAGGGTGGCGAAATTGGTAGACGCGCTTGACTTAGGATCAAGTGGATCAACTCCGTGCAGGTTCGAGTCCTGTCCCTGGTACCACGTTCTTTTTTCCTTCCCACCCGAGAATCCTTTGCCCGAAGACACCGACAATCGCGCCGTCTCGCACATCGAGCTGACGACCTTCGACGAGGAAGCCGTGACCCGCGCCGCGCGGGCGTGCCGGGAGCGGCTCGGCGGACCGCCCACGATCGTGTTCGCCTTCGTCAGCCCGGACTGGGAGCAGCGGCTGCGGACTTTCGCGGAGATCGTGCAGATCGAGGGGCACGCTCCGCGGCTGGTCGGCGCCTCGGCGATCGGCCTCGCCGGGACGGGGCGCGAGGACGAGAACGCGAGCGGCTTTTCGCTGCTCTTCCTGCGGCTCCCGAACACGGCGGTCGAAACCCGGGCCGTGGACGGGGGAGACCTGCGGGACGCGGAGGCGGGCATGCCGTGGCCGAGGATTTTGGGAATCGAGCCGGACCAGTTCGCGGGCTGGGTCGTTCTGGGAAGTCCGCCGCGCATGGAGTCGGACGCCTGGCTGTCGCAGTGGAACAGTGTCTATCCCGGCGAGCCGGTGTTCGGCGGTCTGGCGAGCGGTCCCGAGCCGGAACGCATGTTTCTTTTCACCGAGTCGGGGAAAACGGACGCGGCGCTGATCGCGACCCGCTTTCTGGGCGGTGTGCGGCTTGGCGGGGTGGTCAGCCAGGGATGCCGTCCCATCGGCGAGCCCTACACGATCACGGAGGTCGATCGCAACATCCTCGTCAGCATCGGCCGGCGGCGGGCCTTCGAGGTGCTGGAGGACGTTTACGAGTCGCTCGACGAGACCGAGCAATCGCGGGCGCGCGGCAACATCTTCGCCGGGCTGGCGATGACGGAGTACAAGGACGACTATCGCCGGGGCGACTTTCTGGTGCGCAACATCCTCGGCGGCGACGCCATGGCCGGGGTGATCGCGCTCGGCGCCTATCCGCGGGTGGGCCAGACGATGCAGTTCCAGCTTCGCGACCGGGACGCGGCGGACGAGGATCTGCGCATCCAGTGCGCCGGAGCGCAGTCGCGGTATGGCGCGCCCTTCGCGGGCCTGCTTTTCGCGTGCGCGGGCCGCGGCGCGCGAATGTTCGAGACCCCGAACCACGACGCGGGCATCATCGAGGATGTCTTCGGCAAAATCCCGTTGAGCGGTTTTTTCTGCAATGGCGAGTTCGGTCCGGTGGGCGGGCGGAACTTCATCCACGGTTACACCGCGTCGGCGGCGTTTTTTTTGAATCCGTGAGGGAAACCGACGGCCCACCCGGCGGTCCGAGATCCCGAACTCATCCGTCGGAAAGCAGGGCAACGAAACCCGCGGAATGGAAATGCGAATCGGAGGTCAAGGCTTCCGAAATGTTCGATTCCCGCATCAGGAGAAAGCTGGCGCAGTCGGTGAAGGAATACTGTTGGTCGGCATGTTTGACGAAAAATGCCTTCGTGGCGGCGAATCGCTCCGAGCCGACCCATTCGATTCGGAGGGCCGCCGTGTTTTCGATCAATCGGAGGAACCGAACGCTCGCGTCGCCGCCCGCGCGGGCGCGCGTGAGGGTGCAGGTTTCGTCGATCACATAGTCCGACGTCACCAGCGTGCGGCCCTCGGCGAGGAGTTGACGGAGGATTTCCCGAGCCCGCTCGTGCCGACTCTCGCGGCGGTCAAGCAGCGCGCACCAGCCGCTCGTGTCGACGAAAACTTCACCCGCCATAGATCAGCGCGTCGATCTCCGAGTTCGTCAGGCTCTTTTCGCCGTCGGGTCCGTCGAAGGAAAAGGCATCCAGCGAGCGGATCGGATCGTCGTCCGGGACTTCCCCATCGGAGGGTCGAATCGGCTCAAGGGTCGCCACCGGTCGGCCGCGATGGGTCAGCAACAGGCGTTCGCCGCGTCCGAGCCGTCGCAGAACTTGGGCGCTTTGCGATCGAAATTCGAGCATCGAAACCGAATCCATTTCAACTTGAAGTTTAAGTTGATTATGGATTTGTCAAGCAAATCCGCAGATCAGATCCGATTCGGAAAATCGGCGCAAATCGCCGAGGCCGGTACCGGTGCGTCGGGCGCGCTGCTCCGGAAAAATTCGACCTCCCCGTTTTCTCCCACCAACCACACCTCGCGGGCGCCTTCCTCGAAATAGAGCGTCTTTTTCTCCGCGATTTCACTCGGCGTGTTGGAGGGGGACAACACCTCGACGCAGATCTCCGGCGCGCGCCGGAAAAAGGAGCGTCCGACCGTTTCGTCCCAGATTTCCCGGGAACACCAGGCGACGTCGGCGGCTTTCACTCCTTTCCGGGTCGAGATGGGGCACTCGGTGACGACTTTGCCGTTCTGAATGCTTTGCCGAAGGCGATAGACGATTTCGCTTTGGTTGCTTCCGTGGGAAGGGGCGGGAGGCGGTGACATGATGATTTGACCGTGTTCGTCGGTTTCGATCCGATACGGGAGCCTTGCGAGTTCCGGATCGGCGACCAGTTTGTCCCAAACCGCCTCATTGAAGGCGTGGCGATCGTGGATCACCGCGGCCTGTTCGGGAGCTTCGAGCACCGTGCTCATGACCGGACGATAACCGAGCCCACCGGCAAGCGCGACTCCGTTTTCATCCGAAGGCGAGGAACACGCCAAGCAGTTCCCGCCGCCGGTCGGCCCAGCGTTCCTTGTAGTCCGAGGGCATGCCGAGGTCGTAGAGGGTGACGCCCTCGGCGGCGGAGCGCCGCAGATTTTCGAGCTGGAGGGCGTTTCCGACGCCGACGCCGGACCATTCGGCGGCATAACTCATTTGCAAACCGCGATAGGTCCCGGGAAACACGCCGCCGAAGATGTGGGCGATGTCTTCCCCCCCGCGCCGGGCGAACAGAAGCCGGAGCGCGCCGCTCTCGCGCAGGTCGCCAAGCAGTTCGCGATAAAAGTCGCGGCAATCCGCGTGGTGAAAGATGTCCGTGCCGGCCTTCCATTTCTCCGTGCGCCCCTGCACCGCCATCAGGCGCGCGAAAAGGTCGTCCGGCGTCTGGTCCGGCGGCGCCGGGGCGAATTCGATGCCCGCGGCGGCGCGGCGATTTTCGGCGGCGGCGAGCGAGCGGCGGAATTTCCGCGAACGCCGCGCCAGCCAGCCCCCGACGCCGTCGGACAGGTCGATGGTCATGCAATCGGTCGCGGGAAACTCGACATGCCGCCGCGCGCGCCGGCCCGCGTCGCTCAGCGCCCGGTGCAGCGAGCCGCCGGCCGGCACCCCGCCGACGAGAAAGGCCGCCGGCCCGGTCATCGCCAGGGCGCGGCCGGTTTTTTCCAGAAAAGCCACCGTCGCCGCCGGGTCGGGACCGGCGAGCGGACAGGCGAAAAGCCACGAACCCTCGAAAGGCTGCCAGTAGCCCTCGTCCGATCGGCGAAAAACGAGCCACGACCCCGTCTCGGGCTCCGTCGCCACGAACACGCCGCTGTCCGCGTCCGGCCCGGCCTCCCGGAGGCGGGGCGCGCCACCGCTTTCCTCCGCCTCCCCGGGCCGCAGACAGGCGCGCGCGGCGAGAATCCATGCCGAGGCCGAGCAAAAGGCCGCCACGTCCGGCGTGCGGGCCACGGCGTCGTCGTATTCGCCTCGCCGGGCCAGAAATTCGCTGTAGCGGAGCCGCTTCATCATCTACCCCAAATCGCCGGTGGACGCCCCGCGGCTTGGCTGGCAGATTCTCGACCCGAAAAATGTCCGACGCCTATCAAAAACTGCTCGAACTCAATCGCCAGCTTCAGTTGCTTCGCGACGCCGAGGCGGTCCTGAGCTGGGACCAGGAAACCCAGATGCCGCGCGCCGGCGTGGAGTGGCGGGCCGAGCAGATGGCTTTCCTGGGCGGCGAAATCCACCGGCGCGCCACCGCGCCCGAGGTGGGCGACTGGATCGCCGCCTGCGAGGCCGGCGCGTGCAACCCCGAGTCCGGCGAATGCGCGAACATCCGCGAATGGCGGCATGACTACGATCGCGCGACCCGGCTGCCGACTTCCCTGGTCGAGGAATTCGAAAAAACCCGCGCCATCGCCAAGTCGGCCTGGGCCGAGGCCCGCGCGAAATCGGATTTCGGCGCCTTCGCCCCGCATCTCGAGCGCCTCGTCGCCCTGAGCCGGCGAAAGATCGAGTGCTGGGGACACGACGCCTGTCCCTACGACGCGTTGCTGGACGAATTCGAGCGCGGCGAGCGCAGTTCCGAGCTGCGGCAGTTGTTCGGCGGCCTGCGAAAGGACCTCGTCGCCCTCGTCGAGGAGGCGCTCGAGCGCGAGCCCTTCGACGACAGCCGCATCGCCGGGCAAAATTATCCCGTCGCCGACCAGGCGCGGTTCAATCACGAAGTCGCCGAGGCGATCGGGTTCGACTTCGCGGCCGGCCGGATCGACACCGCCGTCCACCCCTTCTGCACCGGGGTGGGACCGCGCGACACCAGGCTGACGACCCGGTACGACGAGACGGATTTTCGCAGTTCCCTTTTCGGCGTGCTGCACGAGGCCGGGCACGGGCTTTACGACCAGGGACTGCCCGAAGACCTTCATTCCCAACCCGTGGGGCGGGCGGTTTCCCTCGGCGTTCACGAGTCGCAGTCGCGCCTGTGGGAAAACCACGTGGGCCGCGGCCGCGCCTTCTGGGAGCACTGGCTGCCGCGCGCGGCGGAGATTTTCCCGCATCTGGCCAAAGTCACGCCCGAGGAGATGTTCCGCTCCGTGAACCAGGCCCGGCGCTCGCACATCCGGGTCGAGGCGGACGAGGTCACCTACGACCTGCACATCATGCTGCGCTTCGAGATCGAGACCGCGATTTTCGACGGCGACCTCGCCGTGGCGGACATCCCGGGCGAGTGGAACCGGCGCTTCGAGGATTTCCTCGGGCTCAAGGTCGAGCGCGACGCCGACGGCTGTCTCCAGGACATCCACTGGAGCCTCGGCATCTTCGGCTATTTCCCGACCTACAGCCTGGGCAATCTGAACGCCTCGCACCTGTTCGCCGCCGCGCTCGGGCGAAAACCCGGGATCGAAACGCTGCTTGCGCGGGGCGATTATTCGGGTTTGCTGGGCTGGATGCGCGAGCACATCCACCGTCCCGGCAGCCGCTGGCTGCCGCGCGACCTGATCGCCCGCGCCGCCGGATCGCCGGCCACGCCGGACGCGCACCTGGCCCACCTGAGGGAGCGTTACCTGGAGAGTTGAGCGCCCCGCCCGCCGCCGGCGCGGCGACGCCCCTGCCCGTCCCCGCCCGCCTTGAAGAACCGAAACAGCGAACCCATGTCCGAAGGAAACGTTTTTCCCGCATTCCTGTCTTTTCCCGCGCTGGCCGCCGCCCTGGCGTCGCTCGCCTCCTGCGGCGGCGGGTCGAAAGCCGACACCTCCCTGCCCGAGAACCCCGAAGTCAAAGCCACCGATCCCCTGTCGAAGGCGATCGAGGAATTCACCGGCGGCCACGCCAAGGTGGCCTGGGTCCGGCACGTCGGCGGCGCGAAAAGCGACTGCTACACCACCGGCGACAAACTCCAGCTCTGGGGCGTCGACACCCGCGACGGCAAGGGCGAGCGCCAGCTTTTTCCCGAAACCGGAAACGTCTCGCGCCCCCTCATCACCCCCAGCGGCGAGTCGGTCGTTTACACCTCCAAGAACACCCGGTCGAAATCCGGTTCGAAAACCAAAGAGTTCGACCCCAGAGTTTACCGCGTCGACTGGAAGGACGGCCACGTCGAGGAACTGGGCGAAGGCCACGCGGTCGATGTCTGGCGCGACCCGAAGACCCGGATCGAGTGGGTTTACGTCACCGATCTGCTGCCCACCGAAAAGGCGAGCATGTACGCCTCACGTATCGAGCGCTTCAAGCTGCGCGACCCGAGGGACCGCGAGACGGTCTATGACAAGACCCGTCTCAGCACCGAAAACATCCAGCTCAGCCGGGACGGCACGCGCGCCTGCGGCCTGTTTCCCTGGCCCGACGCCGGGGTGATCGACCTGCCCCGCGGCACCCACAAAAAGTACGAGCATGGCTGCTGGCCCTCGCTCGCGCCCGACAACAGCTACTACGCCTGGGTCTTCGACGGCGCCCACCAGAATTTCTTCCTGTTCACCGACGGCGCGGAGAAGAAATGGACCGTTCCCGTCAATATCGCCCCCGAACTGCAAAAGCACGAAGTCTATCATCCGCGCTGGAGCAATCACCTGCGCTTCTTCGCCTGCACAGGCCCCTACACCGGCGCCACCATCGGCAAATCCGACGGCACGCTCGTCGAAGTTTTCCTGTCCCGCTTCGACGAAGACATCCGGTCCGTCGAGGAAACCCTCAAGATCACCGACAACGAAAACGGCGATTTTTTCCCCGATCTCTGGGTCGCCCATGGCGAAAAAACCGAGTCCTCCCCGGTGTCCGCGCCGCCCAAGCCGCCCGGACAACCCACGCCAAAACGGGAAAAGCGTCCCTGGCCCGAAACGAACCTGAACCTGCTCTTCGTCTGGGGCGACCGGAACTTCGACAACATCACCCACGAAACCGATCCCAAGGCCCGCGAGTGCGGCGTCGAGGCCTTCGACCGCGCCCGATACGGTCCGCACTACGAAATGTGGTGCGAGGGCGGCTGGTTCGGCGCCGACGAGACCTCGTCCGAGGCGGTGACCAAGTATCTCGCCAAGCCGGAGAACCCATTCACCGTCGAAGTCGTCGCCACGCCCGGAAAGGAGTGGCAGGACGGCGTGCTGCTGTCCACCGACACCTTCCAGATCAAGCAGCGTGGCTCCGATCTGCTCTTCGTCGGCTCGAAACCGAAGCCCGTCACCCTCTGGATCGGCGCCGCCAAGCCCGGCGTGCCCGCCAGCCTGGCCGTCACCTGGGACGGCGCCGAATTCATCGCTTACCACAACGGAAAACCGATCATCCAGAAGGACCCGCCCTCCGTCGAAATGCTCGCCGGACGCCGCGGCCTGACTTTCGGCTCCGGCTGGGCCGGGTCGCTCGAGCGCGTCTACCTCTGCCCGAACAACCTCGACGTCCTCCGCATCGCGAAGAACCACGAAGTCACCGCGAAGGAAATCGCCGCCCGCCCGCCCATTCCCCGCGTCCGGCTGAAGGCCAAGCTGCTAGAAATGACCATCAGCCCCGCGCCCGACGATCTCGACACCTACAAGAACTGCCTCGTCGCCTACCTCTACGAAGTCGAAAAAGTGCTGGAAGGCGAGTACAGGGAACCCAAAGTGCTCGTCATGCACTGGTCCATCCTCGACCGCAAACCCGTCGCCACCGTGCCGCGGCGACCGGGCCAGAGCTACGAACTGATTCTCGAACCCAAGACTTCCCATCCCCAGCTCGAAAGCGAGCTGCAACCGAACGAAACCAGTGAATTCATCGATGAATACTACGACGTCGAGCCACCCCAGGAGTGAAGCCCCCGCCCTTTCCGGACCGCCCGACCCAACAGGGTATGGTCCCCGACCCAACCCTGTTGGGTCCGCCCCGGTTTCGAACGCCGCCGTGCTGGCCGGTGTCCTGAGCCTCTTTCTCGCGAACTGCGGCGACGTCGGCACCACCGCCGCCGAGACCTCGGCCAAACCCGCCGCCCCGCCGGCCGCCGCCGCCCCGGGCGATCCGGCCCGGGCCGCCGCCTTCGCCGCCGAAGCCGGCAAACGCGTCGAGGAAAAGCCGAACGTCCCCGGCGACGATCCGGCCTGGTATTTCCTGACCCGCGAGCTGAAACAGGTGTCGCTCGGCGATTTCTGGGAAAAGGACTGGAAGGAAGTCGCCCGCAACCAGACCGATCCGTTGCCCTCGATGGTCGAGTTCAACGATCTGCTGAAGGGCAAGGGCGTCGAGCTGATCGTCGCGCCCATTCCGGCGAAGGCGACAATTTACCCGGACAAACTCGCCGGAGGATTCGCCCCCGGCGAGGCGCCCTCGCTGGCGCCTTTCATCGGGAAAATGCGGGCCGCCGGTCTGAGAGTCATCGACCTCGAGCCCGTCTTCCTCGCCCGCCGCGCTTCAAACCCGGACGAGAAGCTCTACTGCGAGCAGGACGCGCATTACTCGCCTCTGGCCTGCGAGATCGTGGCCGAACTCGTGAAGAAGGAAGTCGAAAACGCCGAATGGTTCCAGGCTCAGGCGAAGGAGGCGATTGTCCGCGGCGAGCCGACGGAGCTGGAAATCACCGGCGACCAGGTGAAGGGCAGCGAATGGGAGGGCCGGGCCGCGCGGGAAAAGCTCATGGTTCGCTACGCGGGCCGCGACAACGGAGGGCGCATCGAGCCGGTGGATGCCAGGCGCGAGAGCCCGGTGCTGCTGATCGGCGACAGCCACACGCTGGTGTTTCAGGAGGGCGCGTCGAACGGCATGCACTGCAAGGGCGCGGGTCTGCTCGACCAGCTCGCCTACGAATTCCAGTTTCCGCCGGACCACGTCGGCGTGCGGGGCTCGGGCATGGTGCAGGCGCGGCGGCAGCTTTTCCCCGTCGCGACGGGCACGCCGGGCTATTGGGAGGGCAAAAAACTGGTCGTCTGGGTCTTCAGCTCGCGGGAGTTCACCCAGTCCTTCGACAAGCTGATCTCGATCCCGATCGAGCGAAAGTGAGGCGAGCGGCCGGGCTCGGCGGTCGAAACGCCTCCGCTCAAAGCCCAAGCGCCACGCGCGCCGATTCGGTGACGCCGTGGATCGTCTCGTCGAGCGTCAGGTGGGACGTGTCCACCTCCTCGTCGGCGCAGGCGCCATAAAGCGCCACGCGGCTGTCGAAAAGCTCGCGAATGGTCGCCAGCGGATCGGCCGTGCGCAGGAGCGGGCGCTCGCGGTTGTGGGCGACCCGCCGGAAAATCGATTCCGGGTCGGCCTTGAGCCAGATGACGTGCCCGGCCCGTTTCAACAGCTCGCGGTTTTCCTCCCGCACCACGATCCCTCCGCCCGTGGCGACGACCTGGCCGTCGTTTTCGAGGCAGTGTCGCAGGGCCCTCGTCTCCCAGTCGCGGAATGTCTCCTCTCCCTCCTCGGCGAACAGGCGCGGGATGCGTTTTCCGGAGAGCTGGACCACGACGTCGTCGGAGTCGACGAAACGGAAACCCAGGCTCGCCGCCACTTTTCGGCCGACCGAGGACTTGCCCGTGCCCATGAAGCCGATCAGGACCAGACTGCGGACCCTCGGCGGGACGGGCGGGGCGGAAGAAGCTTTCGGTTCGGTTTCCACGCGGGCGGTGACTCTTTCCGGAGGGATGGGGAAAGAGTTTTCGAAGCCTAAAGCGGCGCGCGATGCGAGGCAATCCCGGAGCGGGCGCGGAAGGCATTTTCCCGTCCACCGGGAATCTCGGTGACACCCGGAAGCGCCGGGGTAGATTGGCGCTCGCGTTTTTCCCCAGCCCCGTCATGTCCACCGAAATCGCCCAGACCGACACCGATCTCGCCACCCGCGAGGCGGTCGAGCGCGCCGTGTCGCTGCTCCGGTCCGGCGAGGTGGTCGCTCTGCCGACCGAGACGGTTTACGGGCTGGGCGCCGACGCTTTCAACGCCGAGGCGGTGGCCAAAATTTACGAAACCAAGGAACGTCCCGGTTTCGATCCGCTGATCGTGCATATCGAAGGGAAGCGGGCGCTCGACACCGTCGCGTCCGTGCCGCCCGACATCTCCCGAACGGTGATCCAACTGGTGGAAACCTTCTGGCCCGGCCCGCTCACCCTGATTCTGCCGAAAACGGACGCCGTGCCCGACATCGTCACCGCCGGCCTGCCCACCGTTGCTGTCCGCATGAGCGCCCACCCCGTCTTCAAACGCGTCGTCCGCGGTCTCGGGCATCCCATCGCCGCGCCGAGCGCGAATCGTTTCGGCCGCATCAGTCCCACTTCCGCGCTGGCGGTGCGCGACGAGCTGGACGGGCGCGTCCCCCTGATCGTCGACGGCGGCGCCTGCTCCCGGGGCCTGGAATCGACCATCGTGCGCGTCGAGGCGGGCGATCCGAAACCGCGGCTGGTCATTCTCCGCGCCGGCCCGGTCACGGTCGAGGATCTCAAGCCCTTCGGGAAGCCGGAGATTGCCGAGCACAACGAAGCCGTCGAAAACAACGCGCCCGAGGCGCCCGGCATGCTCGCCAGCCACTACGCCCCGCGCACCCCCCTGCGTCTGGTCGCCGGTCCCGCCGAATTCCGGCCCGAAACGGGAAAACGCTATGCCTTGCTTAGCTATCGCGGCCAGGAAAAGGACGGCTTTCTCGGTCTCGCCGACTGGGACGAGGTCTTCGTGCTCAGCCCCGGCTCCGGTAAGCTGCCGGAGGCCGGCATCCGCTTTTTTCATTTGCTGCGCCAACTGGACCAATTGCCGGTGGACGAAATCATCGCCGAACCCGTCCCGGAGCGCGGGATCGGGCTCGCCATTCTCGATCGGCTGAGAAAGGCGTCCGCGCGGTCCTGACCCACTCCGCCCCGAAGCCATGCTCCGCTCCATTCTTTCCGTCGGCGGATTCACCGCGATGAGCCGCGTGCTCGGTTTCCTGCGCGATGTCGCCACGGCGAGCTACATCGGCGCCTCCATGGTGTCGGACGCCTGGTACGCCGCCTTTCGGTTTCCCAATCTGGGTCGCCGCATCTTTGGCGAGGGCGCCTTCAACGCCGCCTTCGTGCCCCTTTTCGGCCGCGAACTGAACGAGAATGGCGAGGAAAGCGCCGCCGATTTCGCCAACCAGGCCTTTTCCTGGCTCATCGTCATTCTCGGCGTCGGCATGCTCGTCATCGTGCCGCTGATGCCGTGGTTTATCATGCCGCTGACGGTCGGATTTCTCGATCCGCCGGCCTTCGATTCGTGGGCGGAAAGGCTTCGGGCGCCCGAGTTCTGGTCCTGGCTGGGCGAGGCGATCCGCGACCCCGGCGGCGTGGAAAAATTCGATCTGACGGTGGCCTACAGCCGCCTCATGTTCAGCTACCTCATCTGCATGGCCCTGACGGCGCACCTCGGAGGCGTGCTAAACAGCCTGAAAATCTTCGCCATCCCGGCTTTCGCGCCGGTGCTGATGAATCTCGTCCTGCTCGCCGGGCTGTTTGTCTTCATTCCTCTCCTGCACAAGACCGAGGACAAGGTGGCCTGCGGCTGGATTCTTTCCTGGTGCGTCTTCGTCGCCGGCTTCGCCCAGTTGGGCCTGGTCTGGTTCGCCAGTTGGCGGCACGGCATGCGCGTTCGCCCCGTCAGACCCCGCCGGTCCGCCGGCATGCGAAAGCTCTGGGACCTCATGATTCCCGGCATCGTCAGCGCCAGCATCCAGCAGGTGAACCTCATCGTCGGTTCCCTCATCGCCTCGACCCAGGACAAGGCCCTCTCCTACCTCTACTACGCCGACCGCATCTATCAGTTGCCGCTCGGGATGATCGGTATCGCCTTCGGCGTCGTGCTCCTGCCCGAAATCACCCGGCGTCTCCGCGGCGGCGACGAGCCCGGGGCGCGGCGCAGCCTCGCCCGCGGCGTCGAGTTCGCCCTTCTCGTCACCCTGCCCGCCATGGTGGCCATGCTCGTCATCCCGCGCGAGCTGATCTCCGCCATCTTCGAGCGCGGCAAATTCACCGCCGAAAGCTCCGCCGCCACCGCCGCGGCCCTGACGGGGTTCGCCGCCGGCCTGCCGGGATACGTGCTGATCCGCGTGCTGCAGCCCGGTTATTTCGCCCAGGAAAACACCCGCTCGCCCATGAAGATGGCCGCCGTCACCGTCGCGGTGAATATCGTCGCCAGCCTCGCGCTTTTTCACTTCTTCGCCCACGTCGGCATCGCCGTGGCCACCGCCATCGCCGCGTGGGTCAATGTCGCGCTGCTCTGGGTCGGGCTCGGGCCTTTCCTGGAAATCCCGGCCGCCACGCGCGACCGCATCCTGCGCATGATCGCCGCCAGCCTGCTGATGGGCGCCGTCGTCTGGGCGCTGGCGCGCGCCTTCGGTGACTGGTTTCACGGCGCCGGCGAGGCAAAGCGCGTCACCGCCCTGCTCGCGGTCGTCGCCGCGGGCGTGGCGTCGTATGTCGGCCTCGCTCTCGCGACCGGCGCGGCCTCGCTCGCGGAACTGCGGGGGGCCTTCCGCCGCGGCCGCTGAGGAACGCCACGAATCAGCCGGCGGGCGGATCGGCCGAACTCCACACCATGGCGCCGTCGCGCTCGTCGTCGATGACCTTGAAAATCCCGTCCTCCAGCAGCCCAAGATAGCGGCCCAGCGTGTCGAGGCAGACATTGAAGCGCCCGCCCTCGGTCTCGACGCGGCACTCGCGCGCGACGGTGTGGCCAACCACCTGGGAAAACTCGGGCAGCGCCTCCATTTCCCACCACCTCAGCCAGACAATGCCGTGTTCGCCGAGCACCTCGTTGTCGATCCCGGCCGCCGCGTCCTCAAGCGCCGCCGCGCACTGGCTCTCCACCCGCCCGGCGGAAAGCCCCTCCACCGGGTGCTCGAAAACGGAGCGGTCCACTCCCGCGTGCGAAAAGACGATCCCGTCCAGCACCGTCACCAGGCGCAGTTTCTCCCAATCCTCGAAGGCGAGGACGCCCGAGATGGCGCGGCTTTTCTCCGGTGTGAAACCCGAACCGATCCAGCAGATCTGCGAATTCAGGGGAAACCGGTACCACAGATCGTGGTTTCCCCAGAGGTGCAGCCGTTCCGGACGGGCGAGCGACGCCTTCAGCCATCGGGCGGTCGCCTCGGCCATGGCCGACGTGTCGCTGAAGCTGTCGAAGTAATCCCCCAGAAACACCACCCGGTCGGCCGGGTAACGCGATATCTGCGCCTCCACCTCGTCGATGTGGTTGTGCACGTCGGGGACGATGAGGGTTTTCATGGCTTTTTGGATCGAAAAGAATTTCGAAAGAGAACCCGAATGACCAGCGAAAAAGAATGGAGAACGGGAACACCTTCGAACGGTCGAAGAATGATCGAGAAAAGAGGCGTGACCGCCACCGCGCCAATTCTTTCTTTTTGGGTTTGAATGGCCATGCCCGATCGCCAACGAAAATCGAAGGGATTGACTTCGGCGCGTAAATCGGCATCGACGTTCAGGCCCCGGAGCCGGGAAACGGTGTTCGTTCTTTTCTTGGCCGTCCAACAGGGTTAAGTCGCAGACCTAACCCTGTTGATGGCCTCAATCCGAACCGGCCCTCTCCCGCGGCGACGCGGACGCGTTCGGGCGTCGCGACGCCGCGGGATTCGTTCATGCGTTCGCCTTCACATCAGAAACGGTTCCCAGTCGGGAATGCCGTGGATGTTTTTCAGCAGGGCGGTGACGGGCACCTCGCGGGGCGCGCCGGGCGGACGCAGCAGCGTGAGCCCGGCTTCGCCGGGGGTGCGGTTGGCCTTGCGCGAGTTCACGTCGCGGGCGGCGAGCACGCAGTTTTCCCACGTGGTCTTGCCGCCGCGCGAGCGAGGCAGGACGTGGTCGATGTTGCCTTCACCGGGGCGAAGATCGCGACCCGTGTACTGGCAACGGCCGCCGTCGCGCGCCCACAGATTGCGGGCGTTGAACTTCGGCCGTTTCATCGGCACGCGGGAAAAACGGGAGAGCACCACCACGGTGGGCACCCGGATGGGGCCGGCGGAGGTGCCGATGCTGAAGTCGCTCTCCCGGACAGGCAGGCGACGCCAGTCCTCCCACTTCGTCGGAACCATCCAGTCGCTGCCTTGGATGTCGAGCGCGGTGGCGACGTCGGTCGCCATCTGGCAGAACACCTCGGCGGGCGTCTTGATGTCGATCGCCTGCCAGTTGCGGTTCAGGACCAGGACAATGTTTTTGTGGAGAATCGGGTTCATGGGGGAGAAGGAGGGTTAAAGGTTATTTACGTCAGTTAAAGCAACGATTTCGAAAAATTCCAGCGCGCCGAATCAACCGGGTCGGGTGACCCGGCCGATCCGGCGCGGTTTTGTTCGTTGTCGGAACACGCGGACTTTTTCCCCTGGATGCATCCGCTGACATCCCGCCGCCCGATGGCATCGAGGGCGGCGATCGAATCACAGTTCGATGCGTTCGATTTCCCGGATCAGCGCGGCTTTGTCGCGTTCGAGGAACCCGAGGGTTTCCATCGTTTTGTCGCTGAATCCGGCGAGCGCATACACCTCCGGCTCGGGGAACTGGAGGCTGCCGTATCCGGCCAGGTCGAACGTGAAGACGCGCGGGCGTTGGCCCGTTTTCGCGACGAAACGCTCGAAGCTCCGGGCCGGCGTGTGGTGACCCATCCACGCCTGCATGTCGGACAGGATGATCACGCGGTCGTAGGCCGCTTCGGCACGCTGGAAGATGGCATGGAAGTTGGTCCCGGCGCACTCGGCTTTTTCCTCGATGCGCTGGGCGATGGACAGCGTCGCATCGTCACGGTTAAACGTAACGACGCGGGCATCCTCGCTGAAGAGCATGAGGTCGGCGCGGTTGGCCTTGTAGATCGTGGCCGCGAACAGCGACGCGATCTTCAGCGGCTTGCCCATCATGGAGCCGGACGTGTCCACTGCGACCAGCGTACGGCCCTCGAAACGGGGCACGTTCGCCAGCGAGCGGTCCACCGCCACGCTGAGCGCACGGATGACCTCCTGACGGCAGTCGGAGAAGGCGCCGGCGTCGGATTTCTCTGGCGCCTTGGCCGCCTCCACGGAGTCGAGCGCGGTGCGGAAACGGAATGGCATCACCAGCGAACGGCGGATCAACCGCTCGTCCGTGAGCAGGGCGACGGCGTCGCCGATCAGCTCTGGAGCCTGTTCCAGCACATTGCGCAGGTTACGCAGCAGCGCGAAGTAGCCGATCTTGCGTTCGCGGATCAGCATCGCCCACGCCTCGGCCTTGCGGGAGGCTTTGTCCTCGTCGGACTCGGCTTCCTGACCGGCCTGGGTCAGCTTCGTTTCCCACGTTTCGGCGGGAGCCAGCGTGCCGCGGACCAGCTTGGCCAGCGCCTCGGAATGAGGCGGGTGAACGAGGTTCACCGCGTCGACCAGCTTGATGGCGGCGCCTTCGCGGCGGTATTTCGCCAGTTGGTGGGCGTCGAAACGGGCCAGCGCGGCGCCGAGGCCTTTCTTCAGCGCGTTGGGCAGAGGTTTGCCGTGAACCGCGTAGTAGTAAGCCAGGATTTCCAGCGCGTCGTCCACGCGAAAGACCACGCGGTCGAAGAAGCGCTTCGTCCATTCCGCGCCCTTCACCTGACGGGCGAGTTCACCCGCCACCAGGTGGGACACAGATCGCATCCCCGCCTCGCGGCGCGCATAGAGGGCGGCCTTGGCCACGAACGCTTTGTCGGGGATCTTCGCCACCAGCTCGACGAGGCGTTTCGCCGTCTGGTCGGCCTTGCGGTAGAACTGATGCTCGAGAAACGAGGTGAGCAGGATGGTCACCAGCTCGAGTTTCTCCGAGGCGGCATGGGCCTGTCCGCCCGCGAGGTTGAGGGTATCGGGCGTGCGGATCTTGCGTTTGAATAGGGCGTTGAATTTCATGATGTCTGATGACCTCCTTTCGGTTGATTGTTTGGTTGTTTGAGTTTCGGCGGCGCCAATCGGGAGCCGTCGAAAAGAATTCGGGGAGAAAAGGCGAACCGGGCGTCGTCGGGAGTCGAACCCGATCCTCGACAGGCGGCGGTGGACGCTTGCCTGTCGGGTTCCTCACTTTTGGCGCGCCGCCACGCGCGCCGGCTTTAACGGCGATGTGTGCTTTGCTACCCATGACGCGGGCGAAGTAGCCCTGATTCTTACTGCCCCGAAAAGGGATTGCGATTCGGAGAGAAAATCGGACGGGGAAGGGTGCCTTGCGGCACCACCTTAACAGGGTGGTTTCGTTTTTCGTACGAAGTATCCCCGTGCCTCACTGCTCCGAAAAGATTTCGGCGAGCTGCGGAGAAAACGAAGCGGGCGTGTTTGGATTTCGGCCGGAATCGAACCGGCTGCCAACCGCGGTAGCGGTTGCTCTACCTGATGAGCTACGAAGGAACCCGCGTTCTCACTGCCGCAAAACATTGAAACAATAAAGTGGCGCCCAGGCGCGGATTCGCACCGCGATCTTCGGAGTCAAAGTCCGATGTCCTGACTGTTGGACGACCCGGGTGTCTGTGTCTCCCTCGTTCCTGGCGATCCGGAGAAAAATCGGCCGGAGCATTAGCGCTCTACCGCTGAGCTACCGGAGCGTCTGAAAAAGCTCCGGGCGGGATTCGAACCCGCGACCTCTCGATTCGGAGTCGAAGTATCTCGCAGCCTCGCTGCCGGATCATAGGAACCAAGTAAGACAAATTGTGATTGGCCACACGGAGAAAATCGGGGAGAGCTTCCGGCCCCGTCAATTGGGGGCCGGGCGGGAATCGAACCTGCTTGGTCTGTGAGTCAGACCTTTCCAGAAGTATCTCTCGGCCTCGCTGCCGTGTGATTTCGTCGACGGCCGGACCGGTGAATGGAGCCAACCGCTGAAAACTGAGTTCTGAAAACTGAAAACTCAAGAATGTGGCATCCCCACCGGGGCTTGCACCCGGTTTTTCAGATTGAAAGCCTGAGGTCCTACTGCATAGACGATGGGGACAGGACTTTGGGAAATTGGCGGAACTCCGGGGGCATGCTCCCCATCCCGCGGGAAAGCGGGACCGATCGCTTAGCAGGCGACGCCGGCGCGCTGGTCCGGTTGAAAGTTCCGTTCGTTGTCGATCCAACAGGGTCGAGTCGGAGACTCAACAGGGTTGAATGGATCTTTTGAAAGAATGGCCGCGGCGGGAGTCGCACCCGCAGCTCATCGATTTTAAGTCGATTGCCTCTGCTGATTGGGCCACGCGGCCGTGGTTGATGGGGTGAAAGTGGTTCCTCCGGCCGGCGTCGCACCGACATGGTCTCCTTTACGAGAGGAGCGCATTTCTCTCTCTGCCACGGAGGAATTGAATCGGAAAATTGGTGCCCACGGAGGGATTCGCACCCCCAACCTCCGGTTTCTGAGACCGGCGCCTCTGCTGTTGGGCTACGTGGGCATTGAAATTCGTGGCATCGGCTTCCAGCCGATGAGGGTGGTGAGGCCGCCGTCCCCAATCTGCCGAGACACCATGGGCAGGATGCCCATGCCACGAGCGCTCTGCTCCATTGAGCTACGAAAGCATCTGGGAAAACGGAAACGGCATGGCGCGGAGCGGAGGCATCGAACCTCACGACTTCCGTCCCACGGTTTAGCGTCGCCGGTTTAGAAGACCGGTGTGGGAACGCCCCGAGAATTGGGCGGAAAAAAAGATTGGTGCGGCATCCCGGTACCGCCCCGGGGTCGCCAGCATGGCGCGCTGGCATCTTGCTTTTGGACCAATGCCGCAAGATGGAAAGCGGTAGGGGCTGGAGGTAATGCTCCCCCGCATCCTCTTTGTAAGAGAGGTGTTCTACTTTTAAACTAAGCCCCCAAACAAAGCGAAGTGGTCGGAGCGGCCGGATTCGAACCGGCAACCTGCGGCTTATCCAGCGCTTACCGAGTATAAATCGGCTGCTCTACCGATTGAGCTACGCTCCGGACTCGATGAAATGGAGCGCCATCCCGGTGCCGCCCCGGGGTTCCCTCGTTGGAGGCGAGGAGTCCTGGCTGTTGGACGAATGGCGCGCTCGAAGAAAATGGAGACTCCGGCGGGATTCGCACCCGCGTGAGGCGGGTTGCAGCCGCCGGCCTAGCTGCTCGGCCACGGAGTCGGATTCGGTTTTCAGGAAGTGGAAATTGGGTTGGCCAACGGGATTCGCACCCGTTCCGTCACCTTCACAGGGTGAAATGCTGACTGATACACCATGGCCAACATCGAAATGTGATGGTTCCCCCGGCAGGTACCGCCCCTGCTTCAGCGGATTAAAAGGCCGCTGCATCACTTTAATGCTTCGGGAGAATGGAGAAAAAAATTGGCGGTCCCGACCGGTGCCGCCCCGGCTGTCTCCACCTTGACGGGGTGGCGAGTCTGCTGTTTCTCTTCGGGAACCCTGGAGAAGGGAATGTGAGTGGTCTTCCCGCCGGGATTTGCACCCGATCCGCCGCGTTGACGGCTATGCCGCCCTTCGGGTTGCCTGCGGCAATCGGTCTCCGCTGCGCTCCGGCTCGCACAGCGACATGCTTCTGTTACACCACGGGAATAGATGGTGGCTGGTCCCGGCAATGCTCCGGGCTCTCGCCGGCTTCAGCGGCGCGCTAATCTCTCTCAGCTACCCAGCCAACTGAATTTAAAAAAATGGTCCTTCCGGCAGGAGTCGCACCCGCTACCTCTCGATTATCGGTCGAGCGCTCTGCTGATTGAGCTACGGAAGGAGAAAGATGGCGGAGGCGGAGAGGATCGAACTCCCACGGCCCTTGCGGGGCCATCACGGTTTTCAAAACCGATAAGCGCGCCAGCCGTGCGCACCTCCAAATGGAAAAAATGGCTCGCCCGCTTGGATTCGCACCAAGGCTTCGCGGATTAACAATCCGGTGGGCTACTGTTACCCCACGGGCGAACGAGATCGGAAATTGGTAGGCGCCGGTGGTAATGCTCCACTCGTCGGCTTCCGGACGGTTTTGCGACGGCGGGTTTACAGTCCGCTGTCCGGAGCGGCGCCTTTCTTCGAGGGAAATTGGTGGCAAGCCCCGGTAATGCTCCGGGTCTCCAGGGTTATGAGCCCCGGGTCGAGACTTCCCGGCTTGCGATCTGATTGATGGTTTTGGAAATTGGTCGCGGTAGCAGGAGTCGCACCTGCTTTCTGATGCTCCCAAGGCACCCGTCTCCACTGCTTCGACCTCACCGCGTTGAATTTGAAATGGGAAAATGGTGGACCAGCCGGGTAACGCTCCCGGTCCTGCTGCTTGCAAGGCGGCCGTGCTATCTTTCGACACTCCTGGCCCATCGTTGGAAAACTGGCACGCCGCCCTGGTGCCGCCCCAGGCAAGGTGGGTTTTGGAGACCCTCCCGCACAAGCTGGTGCGCGGCGTGTTTCGTTTTCGGAAATCGGGTAAAGCGACAGCCAGCCAGTCATGCAAAATGAAGCCAAAGGCCCAAATCGCTCGAATCGCCGGGGCGCCGCAGGGGACCAGGCCTGCGTGTGGATTCGTTTTAGGTCGGATTCCGGCGGGGGCGACGAAGTCGTTCAGGCGGAGGCGGAAACGGTGCGGCCAGTGGTGGCTCGCGGTTCCCGACCTTCCTTGCTGTGGCGTCGGATGACGGGCGGACAACGCTCTTCCTCGAAAATGGAAAAGAACGAACACCGTTGCCTCACTCTCTGGAGAGACAGCCGCAGGTTTTCACGACGGACGTTTCGGTGTTTGGCAGGCACACCTCCCGGGGGAAGCCTCTGGTTTATCGAGTGAAAGTTTGTTGTTCATTTCAATTCGAACCAGAGATTTGCGTCGAGATATCTATATATAGAAATCCCCCTGACAAACCGCGCGGGGCGGCCCGTCTTTCTTGACCGATGGCGGATCGCTGTTATGCTGTTCGCGGTAGGGGCGAGCGGGCGATCTTCGTGTCGGTCGGCTTGTCTCTCGTTCGAACCCGTCATCGGTGGCCGCCGGTGACGGGTTTTTTCGTTCGAATGGATGGTTTTTCTTCGGATTGGCCGGTTTCAGTTTTGTCGGCCTATAACTTAGTGTTTATGGTTTAAAATCAATAATTTACAAAAACAAAAAACCCCGCCTCCTTTGGAGGGCGGGGTTCACGCAAAACAGTTTTGAACGGTTTTTTACGTGAACCGCGCCCTCCCTTCGTATTTCTCGCGGAGCAAATCAAGGCTCCGACTCCGGCCCGCGGCGGGGCTTTGGGAGAGGCGATTCGTGGCCGAATCGACGGCGCAATGGCCCATCGACCAACGGATCTCCTGTCCGGTCGGGATTTGATTTGTTCTGGCAATGAATATTGACATGCTTATGGAAGACAGTGAGCTAATATACTCTTTAGATTCGAATGTCAATGAAATGTTGAAAGAAAATGCATATATCTATGATTTTGGCGCGTCGCTGGACAATCGGAACGGTAATTTGGGACGCCGCCACCTCAAATCCTCCAGTCCGATGGAACAGAGGGCGCCATTTCCAGATCTCCTGAGTTGGCTTTCCGGTTTGATGGAAAGTACCGGTCGATTTGGCGGATCACGCCCGCGGTGGATTGGACAACCCGGGGGGCCAAGGGCGATCCGATGGCGGGTTTACGGGAAAACATCCCCTTCCCCGAATACATGGCCCGGATGGCCATGCCACGGTTTGCGACCGCCGCTTTCATTCGCGGCCATGGCCTTTCCGAGGCTTGAGCCCGGACGACTTGAGTGCTATGGATCGTCGGGTGGACGCATCGCCCTGATGCCTTCGGCGTGTGTCGGGTCCTCGTAGTTCAACGGATAGAACAAGGGTTTCCTAAACCTTAGATCTGGGTTCGATTCCCGGCGGGGACGCCAAATCTTCTCTCTCCCGGGCCGGGCGAAGGCCGGGCCTCGGCATCGCCGTCCGACGGGGGCGGGGCTTTCGTCAAAAAGCTTTTGTGGTCGGCGTTTCCGTGGGCTATGCATGCCGTCCTCTGAGGCGGCGATTTTCAAACCGTTCCGTTCCGTTCCGGCTTTGGCCATACGCCCGAGAAACCGCAGGACCATGATCGATTATCTGAGAGTCGCCCGTGTCGACCATTGGCTGAAGAACGTCTTCATCGTCTTCGGGCACGCGGTCGCCATCGTCCTCGCGCTCGACCTCGAGATCGATGGGGGGACCGTCCTCCGGGCTTTTCTCTCGCTCGTTCCGGCCTGCCTGATCGCGTCGGCGAATTACATTTTGAACGAAATCCTCGACGCGCCATTCGACAAACTCCACCCGAGGAAAAACGTCCGGCCCATCCCGGCGGGCCGCGTCAACGTGCCGATCCTTTGGGGAATCATGATCGCGTGCGTCGTGGTGGGCTTTGCCCTGGCGCTCTGGTGGTTCCGGAATCCGGGTTACTGGATTTCGCTCGGCCTTTTGTTGCTGAGCGGGTTGGTTTACAACGTGGAACCGGTCCGGCTGAAGGACCGCGCGTTTCTCGATGTCATCGCCGAGTCCTTCAACAATCCGATCCGGCTCTGGCTCGGGTGGTTCGCCCTGGTGGAGACCCGGCATTTTCCGCCCTTGTCGATCATGCTGGCCTGGTGGTGTTTCGGGGGACTGCTGATGACCGGCAAGCGCTATTCGGAGTTTCGCTTCATCGACGACAAGGAACTCAGCGGGCAGTACCGAAAATCCTTCAAAGTTTACACGGACCGGTCGCTCGTCATCGCGATGATCACCTACGCGAATCTTTTTTGTTTCTGCTCGGGGTGGGCGATGGCGAGCTACCCGGCGCTGAACAATCTCGCTTTCGTCTTCCCGTTGGTGGTGCTGGCGGTGGTGATGTATTTCCGGCATGCCATGAGCGAGATCGGCGCGCGTCTCGAGCCGGAGCAATTGCTGCAAAACAAGTGGATCATCGTTTCGACCGCCCTGACGGCGGTCGTCGCCGCCGCGTTGCTCTATGCGCACAAAGCAGGGCTTTTCAACGCGAAGGAGATCCTCCATTCGCCCGGCGACTATCACGCCCCGTCGGCGGCGCCGGAGTCGGGCAGGCGATAGAGCCCGAAAATCTGGAGCAGGGTGGCGAGACGGCCGCCCCATCGGCCCCGGTAGGGACGCTCGGGGAGAAGCGACCACCAACCGCGCTCGGCGCCGACGCGGGCGAATTTTTTTCCGGGATGAATCATCATCGCGTGCTCGCACAACGAGAGCATCGGCAGATCGGCGGCGCTGTCGGAGTATCCCCAACTGTCTGGCAGCTTATCTCCAGAGGAAGGACTGAAATCGGGGGGGAGAAACCGCTCCATCGCCGGGATCTTCGCGCCGTGCTTGTTGTTGGGGCCGTCGATTTCCGGCAGGAAAGGCATCACCTCGTACCGGACCAGCCGCGTCGCCGCCCAGTGATCGAATCCGAGCACGCGGGCGATCTCCTCGACATAGAGGCCGGGGCTCGCGGAGTTCAGGATCGTGATCCGGCCCGCCTTCTGATGGCGCCGGAGTTCCGCCATCACATCAGGATAGACGAGGCGCGGCACCACCCTTTCGGCGAACTCGCGGGCGTGGCGGCGCAGGCGCTCCCGGGGCATTTTCCAGAGATAGCTGGAGAAAAGCCGCTTCAGCCAGCGCAGCGACACGACCCTCATCGCGCCGAGCGGCGCCACCGGGAGGAACCACAGGACATGCAGGACCCGCCAGGGTTCGCGCCGGATCACGAAATCGCAGAACAACACCTGCGTGTCGAAGGGCAGCAGGGTGTGATCGAGATCGAACAGCGCGTAGCCGCGTTCCCCGGCGCCGGAGGCCGGCGTTTCGGGATCGCCGGCCGGGTTTTGGCTTTGCTGACTCATTCAAGAAAACGGGCCGCCCGCAATCAACGCGGAACGGCCCGTTTGAAAAGTACGGATATCGGTTAAAAAGCCGGATCAATGGTAAGCCGCCTGGGCGCCCTTGATGTCGCGCTTTTTCAGCCACGGCATGAGACCGCGGAGCCGTTTCCCGACCTTCTCGATCGGATGTTCCTCGCCCGCCTTGCGGAGGGCTTTGAAGTTTTTCTGCCCGGTCTCGTTTTCCTGGATCCATTCCTTGGCGAATTTCCCCGACTGGATGTTTTTCAGCGCCGCTTTCATGCGCTTCTTCACCGAGGCGTCGACAATCTTCGGTCCGGTGGTCAGGTCGCCGTATTCGGCCGTCTCGGAGATGGAAAAACGCATCCCGGAGATGCCGGACTCGTTGATCAGGTCGACGGTCAGCTTCAGCTCGTGGAGGCACTCGAAGTAGGCCATCTCGGGCTGGTAACCGGCCTCGACCAGCGTTTCGTAGGCGGCCGTGATGAGCTGGCTCACGCCGCCGCAGAGGACGGTCTGCTCGCCGAAAAGGTCGGTTTCGGTTTCCTCCTTGAAGTCCGTTTCGAAAACCCCGGCGCGGGTGCCGCCGATCCCCTTGGCCCAGGCGAGCGCGATTTTCTTGGCGTCCTTGCCGGGATTCTGATGGACGGCGATGAGGGACGGGACGCCCTTGCCCTCGACGAACTGGCGGCGCACGATGTGGCCGGGGCCCTTCGGAGCGACCATGATCACGTTGACTTCCTTGGGCGGCGTGACGGTCTTGAAATGAATCGCGAAGCCGTGGCTGAAAAGGAGCGTCTTTCCCTTCGTCAGGTGCGGAGCGATGTCCTTTTCGTAAATGGCCGCGATCTTCGTGTCGGGACAGGCGATGAAGATGACGTCCGCCTTTTTGACCGCCTCGTCCGTGTCGAGCACCTCGAAGCCGTATTCCTCGGCGACCTTGCGGGACTTGCTCTTCGCGTAAAGGCCGATGATCACCTTCATGCCGCTGTCCTTCAGGTTCAGCGCGTGGGCGTGCCCCTGCGAACCGAAACCGATCACGGCGAGGGTTTTCTTTTTCAGCACGCCGAGGTCGGCGTCTTTGTCGGTGTAGATTTTCGCTGGCATAAATAGTTTGGTAAGCGGGTGTCTCCGGGAAAATGAGGCGCTAAGGGTGCGTGCAAACCCCGAGACGGTCAACCGGGTTTTCCCGGTCGGCAAACCGTCCCGCGGCGCCATCGATCCAGGGGCGCCCCGTCTCAATAAAACCCGCCAAAAACCGGCGGGATTTCGCGCATCACCATCCGCAGGGAATGCCCCGCTTGTCGGAGTTCCCGATCGAGTTCCTCGTCGCTTTCGGGATCGGCCGCGAGGAGCCTTTCCACCAGAGGGCGCCATGTTCGCAGAAAGCGATCCCGCCAGGGATGCCTCGGATCGGTCCAATGTTCCAGCAAACGCCGTCTGACCCGCGGCACCTTCCACAGCAGCCGCCCATACTCCAGCCGAGCGTGGTCTTCCGGTCGCCGATAGGGATCGTATTCGGCGGGCGGCCGAAACTTCGCCAACTCGGCGGCCGCGCGTTCGGCGTTCGGCGTTCGGAAAGCCGGATTTCATGGGGGTGGGAACGACGACCCGCAACATGCCGTGGGCGGCGACCGCCGCCCGGTCGCGCCAGCCCTCGGGAAGGCCGTTCAACGCGAAGTGTGGCATCAGATAGATGTGCCAGCCGTGGATTTCCTCGAATTCGCCGCCAATCGTCGCATCGTGGCACCAGTCCCCGATGATTTCGGAGGGGAGGGGGTATTCACCGCCGCGAAATCACGCGACCGAGATTTTTCGGCATGACGATCCGGAGTTTGCCGGCGGCGGCGCGGATCGCTTCCACGGCTTCGTCAATTTCGGCAATCGTGTTGAACTCGGACACCGAAAACCGCACGCTGCTCCGGGCGCGCTCGGTGGAAAAACCCATCGCCTTGATGACGCGGGAGGGCTTCACCGAGCCCGAACCGCAGGCCGACCCGGGCGAACAACACACGCCGGCCTCGTCGAGCAGGATCAGCAGCCCCTCGCCGTCGATGCCGGGAAAATAGAGGTTCGAGGTGTTGGCGAGGCGGTTTTCCCGATCGCCGTTCACCTCGACCTCCTCGACCGCGGCGAGGACGCCGGCTTCGAAGCGGTCGCGCAGGGCGCGCAGGTTCGCGATCCGGTCGCCGTCGAGCGCCTTTCGCATCAGCCGGGCCGCGGCGCCAAAACCGACGATGCCGGCCACGTTTTCCGTGCCGGAACGCCGTCCGCCCTCCTGTCCGCCGCCCAGGAGCAGCGGCTGAAACCGCGCGTGGCGGCTCACGTAGAGCGCGCCGACGCCCTTGGGCGCGTGGAGTTTGTGGCCCGACATCGAGAGCATCGCGATGCCGGCCCCGCGGACCGAGACGGGGATTTTCCCGATGGCCTGGACCGCGTCAGTGTGGAAAAGGGCGCCGGCTTCGCGCGCGATCGCCGCCGCCTCGGCGACGGGCGAGAGGACGCCGGTCTCGTTGTTCGCCCAGATCAGGCTGAGGACGGCGGTTTGGCCCGGCACGACCGCCTCGCGGAGGGCGTCGAGATCGAGATTTCCGCGAGAGTCAACAGGGTTGCGTCGGACATCGTACCCTGTTGACTCGAGGAAGGCGCAGGGCTGCTCGGTTGCGCTGTGCTCGGCGGCGCTGGTGACCACGATCCTCCGCTCGGGATGGCATTGGACGGCGGAAAGGAGCGCGGTGTTGTTCGACTCCGTGCCGCAGCCGGTGAAGACGATCTCCTCCGGCTCGGCGTCGACGAGGGCGGCGACTTCCTCGCGGGCGGTCTCGACGGCCTCGCGGGCGCGTTTCCCGAATCGGTAACCGGCGGAGGGATTTCCGTAGCCCTCGGGCGAAAGCCACGGCTCCATCGCCTCGCGGACTTCGGGATGGATGCGGGTGGTGGCGTTGTTGTCGAGATAGATCACCGGAGCGTGTCGCGAAAACGGTTCACCACGTCTTAGAGGGCGGCGGTTTCTTTCAGGTTGGCGGCCATTCCGGGGGAAGGCTACCACTCCGGCTCCGCCGTCTCAAGACGCGATCGGCGGGTTCACTGCTCGCTGGGTTCGAAGGGCGGTCCGCCTTGGAGTTGCGCGATGGCTTCGCCGGCGAGGTAGAGCGAGCCGGTCACGAGGATGGGGTCGGCTTCGGCGACCGCCTCGGCGCGGGCGAGGGCCTCGGTCATCGACGGGGCGGTTTCGGCCGGAATGCCGGGGCGGGAGAGGCTATTCCAGGTTTTCAGCAGGTTTTCGGCCGGCAGGCCGCGTTGGGAGGCGACCTTCACGAAAATCCAGCGCCCGGCGAAGTCGCCGAGCAGGCTCAGGACCTCGGAGGTGTCCTTGGTGGCGACGCCGCCGAAGATGACGGTCGCCTTTTCGCCGGCGGGAAAGGTCGCGCGCCAGGTTTCGGCGAGGACGGCGGCGGCGTGGGCGTTGTGGGCGCCGTCGATGACAAAGCGTTCGCCGATTCGCTGGAATCGCGCGGGCCACTTGACGGTGGCGAGACCCGTTTCGATCGCCGATTCGGAAATCTCCGGCCACAGCAGGCGGGCCGCGGCGACCGCCAGGGCGGCGTTTTGCCGCTGATGCGGACCGGTCAGCGCGACGGTCCAGTTTTCGGGCAGGGTTCGGCCGGCGAGGTGAAGCGGCGCGCCTTCCCGCCGGGCGGCGACTTCGATGACGGCGGCGGCCTCGGGCACCTGGAGGGCCGAGACGACCGGTTTGCCGGGCTTGATGATGCCGGCCTTCTCGACGGCGACGGCGGTGTGGGTTTTGCCGAGCCACTGGGTGTGGTCGAGCCCGATGGGCGTGATGACCGCGACGTCCGAGGCAAGGGCGTTGGTGGCGTCGAGCCGGCCGCCCATGCCGGTCTCGATGACGAGGGCCTGGCAGCGCTCTCTTTTGAAATGCCGCATCGCCAGGCCGAGCGTGATTTCGAAAAAGGTGGGATGAATCTCCCAGGCTTCGACCCGCGCGCGAATCTCCGAAAGTCCCGAGGCGACCTCGTCCTCGGCGATCGTCCCGCCGTTGACGCGGATGCGCTCGCGAAAGGAGACGAGGTGGGGCGAGGTGAAAAGCCCGGTGCGCGCGCCGCCGGCGCGCAGCATGGCGTCGAGCATGGCGCAGACGGAGCCCTTTCCGTTGGTGCCGGCGACGTGAACGATCCGCGTCGCGGGAGACGGTTTTTCGGCTTCCAGCTCCTGGAGCAGGCGGTGGGAATTCTCGAGGCCCAGCTTGATTCCGAAAAGCTGGGTCCCGTAGAGCCACTCGATGGCTTCGGGATAGGTCACGGCGCGCCCGGCCGGGGGGTGGGAAAAAACGAAGCCCTCACGCGGCCGCGGAGCCGCACGCATCGCCCTTCGGGAGCATGAACCGCAGCAGGCGGCCGAGCCGCTCGCGCATGTCGGACCGGCTGACGATGATGTCCACCAGGCCGTGCTCCATCATGAACTCCGCCGTCTGGAAGCCGGGCGGCAGATTCTGGTGGGTCGTTTCCTTGACCACGCGGGGACCGGCGAAGCCGATCATGCACTTCGGCTCGGCGATGATCACATCGCCCAGCGTCGCGAAACTGGCGGTCACGCCTCCCGTGGTGGGATGCGTCAGCACCGCGATGTAGGGGAGCCCGGCCTCGCTGTGCCGCGCGAGGGCGCCGCTGGTCTTGGCCATCTGCATGAGGCTGAGAATGCCCTCGTGCATGCGGGCGCCGCCCGAGGCGCACACGACGATGACGCCGCGTTTTTCCCGGGTCGCCAGCTCGATGGCGCGGGTGACTTTTTCGCCGACCACGGAGCCCATCGAGGCGCCGAGGAAGCGAAAATCCATCACCGCCAGCGTGATCGGGGAGCCGGAAATCGCCGCCCGGCCGCAGACGATCGCGTCCCGGAGGCCGGTCTTCTGCTGGTAGCCCTTGATCTTGTCCATGTAGGACTTGAATCCCAGGGCGTCGACGGTTTCGAGGTTGGCGTCGATCTCCTCGAAGGAATCGGGGTCCACCAGCATCTCGATCCGCTCGGCGGCGGTCATGGTGAAATGATGGTCGCATTTCGGGCAGACGCGGAAGCGCTGCTTCATGTCCACCTCGTGAATGATGGCCTTGCACTCCGGGCAGTTGTGCCAGAGTCCCTCGGGCATGTCGCGTTTCTTCGCGCCAAGGCCGCGAATGCTGCGTTTTTTGAAAATTCCCATGTTGCGTGGTGTGGGGTGAAGTCTCCTCTCCGGGCCGGAACGCCCCCGGAGGTGGGAGAGGGGGCGGAACGAACCGGAAAGGCGGCCATTTTATCCGCGAACCACCGTAATCACAACCACCTTTGAGGCCCCGCCTTCCTCGCGCAAAACGCGGGCGCATTCGCTGGCGGTGGTGCCGGTGGTCAGCACGTCGTCGATCAGCAGCACCTCGCGGTCCCGCACTCGGTCGCGCTTCCGGGGGCTTTGGGAGAGGCGAAAGGCGTCCTTCAGATTTTTCAGCCGGCCTTCGCGGTCGAGGCTCGCCTGCCGCGAGGTGTAACGCACGCGCTCCAGGACATCCGCGACCCGGAAACGCGGCCGCTCGCGGTGAAAGACGCGACACAGCTCCGCCGCCTGGTTGTACTCCCGCTCGCGCAGGCGCCGGGGATGCAGCGGGACGGGGGTCAGCAGCCAGTCGGCGTCGGCGAATTTCGCGAGTCGGGGATCGTCGAAGGCCAGCGGCAGCCAGCCGCCCAGCAGGGCGCGGAGATGATGCCGCCCCTCGTATTTGAAACCGTGGATCAACTCCCGCGCCAGTCCCTCGGCCCGCCACGGCGCCACCGCGAAGTCGAAGGCCAGATCGAGGTCCGAACAGTTCGAGCATTGAAATGACGACAGCGAGATCTCGCCGGAATACGGCTGCCCGCAGACATCGCAGTACGGGCGCTCGATCCGGTGCAGCCCGGCCCGGCACTCCGGGCAGAGCCATCGTTCGCCGCTCGCGTCGAGGGGCTTTTCGCAGCCCGCGCAGATTCGGGGGTAAATCGCGCCCAGCGCGCCGTCGGCGAGCGATCTCAGCGTGCCGAGCCATGGAAGCGGCTTCCTCATCGCGTCATGCCACTCGTTCGTCGCCTCCGTCCGCGTCCGGCGGCGCGAAGGCGCTCCGGGGATGGCCACGCCGCAGCCACAGGGAAATCAGCACGCCGCAGCCGCACACGATCAGCACCGAATTGATCCCGACGCGCAGATTGGGTCCCGCCCATGGCAGCATGGCGGCGATGGCCGCGACCTTGCGCGTGCCGGCCGAGAAGAGCTTCACCCCGAAAACCCAGCCCGCGTGCAGTCCGATGCTCAGCCACAGCGACTCCGTCTTCAATCGCGCGTAACCCAGCACCCAGCCCACGCAGAAAAGCAGGCTCAACTCCGCGAGCAACACATCCGCCTCCGCGAATTGGCCGAAAATCCTCCCCAGCAGCCAGAATCCCGTCGTCCACGTCACCGGCGGCGGATCGAGGTGGTCCGGCGGCTTCAAAAAATGCGCCACCGCGAAAAACGCCGACAAAAACACCAGCCCGCCCAGCGGCCGCATCGTTCGCAGGATGAACCCGAACAGGATTCCGCGGAAAAGAAACTCCTCGATCACTCCGACCGAGAGCCCCGTGCCAAGCGCCGAGCCGACGCGCGACAGCAGCGAGCCGGCGTCCGGATTCGGCTTGTACCAGCCGATTTTCACGTAAAACGCCCCCAGCAACAGCAGCGACCCCGCCGCCAGCGCGAAGCCCGCCGCCAGATGCGCCCAGCGGCGCGGGTTTTTCCGCAACAGCAGCAGGCCGCCCTCGCTCCGAATGCCGATCCACTTGAGAAAGGGCCAGGCGAGCGCCAGCACCGAAAGCATCACCGCCCGGTTGAAATAACGCGTGATCTGGGCCCGCTCGACCGACTCCCGCCAGCCCGCCAGCGGCCCGGAGTCGAAGTGTCCCTCCCGCAGCGCCCACTGGCCCAGCGCGTAAAGGGCCGGCGCCAGCAGCGCCGCCAGCACGGCGGTTGCCGCCACAAAAACCGCCAGCTTGAACGCGTCGCTTCGAAAAACCGGGATCATCGTGTAGAAAAAAGGAGTCGTGACAAAACCACATTGCGACCCAAGTTCACAACGCTTTTTCCCTCGTTTTCCCACGCACATGACCCGGCACGAATGGCACGAGCCCGCCGACGACGGCGAACGGCGCTTCAACCGCGCCAGCATCCACGCCGGCCGCTGGACCTTCGAGACCACGCTGGAGTCCGATCCCGACTGGACCCGGATCGACGCGCCGCCGCGCGCATACCTCGAGGCCCTGCGCGACATCCTCTGGCGGAAATACCAGCGCGGCCGCCTGCCCCACGGCCACGTGAAACAGATCGATCGGATGATCGAGGACGCGAAACGGGACGATTCGCCGGCCGCCTGAGAACCTGTCCCTCCTATCAACCGTGAACACCGCGACCCGGGAACTCCGCGACCTCGACAAGGCCCACCTGTGGCACCCGTTCACCGCGATGCGGGACTGGTGCGCGCCGGGACACGATCCGCTCGTCATCGAGCACGGCGAGGGCGCCTGGCTCGTCGACACCGAGGGAAACCGCTACCTCGATGGCAACAGCTCCATCTGGACGAACATCCACGGCCACAACCACCCCGTCATCAACGCCGCCGTCCGGGCGCAGCTCGAAAAGATCGCCCACTGTTCCGCCCTCGGTTTCACCAACGAGCCGGCCATTCGCCTCGCCGCGGCGCTGACCGCCCTGTTTCCCCCCGACACCCTGACGCGGGTGTTTTACACCGACGACGGGTCCACCGCCGTCGAGTGCGCCTGCAAGATGGCGCTCCAGTATTTCCAGCTCACCGGCCGGCCCGAACGGCGGCGTTTTGCCGCCTTCGACCGCGCCTACCACGGCGACACCGCCGGCGCCGCGTCGCTGGGCGGCATCGCGACCTTTCACGACCGCTTTCGCCGCGACGGTTTCGAGGTCGCTCGGCTCGGCGGGCTCGACGACCTGCTCGCCCTGCCGGAGTCGGAGGCGAAAACCCTCGCCGCCCTCGCCATCGAGCCGCTCGTCCAGGGCGCGGCCGGCATGCGGCTCTGGCCGCCGGGCATGCTGCGCGAGCTGCGCGACTGGTGCGACCGGCGCGGGGTGCTGCTGATCTTCGACGAGGTGCTGACCGGCTTCGGGCGCACGGGCAAACTCTTCGCCTGCCGGCACGAGGGCGTGTGGCCCGATTTTCTCGCCCTGGCGAAGGGCCTGAGCGGGGGATACCTGCCGCTCGCGGCGACTCTCACGACCGAGGAAGTGTTTTCCGCCTTTCTCGGCGCGCCGGAGGAGGGGAAAACCTTCTATTACGGTCACAGCTACTGCGGCAACCCGCTCGGCTGCGCCGCCGCGCTCGCCAGCCTCTCGCTTTTCGGGCCCGACCCAACAGGGTTCGGTCTCGGACCCAACCCTGTTGGGTTGAAAAACGCCCTCGAATCGCGTTTCGGCGACCATCCGAAGGTCGCCGCCATCCGCCAGATCGGGCTGATCGCGGCCATCGACCTGGTCCGGGACCGCGCCACCGGCGAAGCCTTCCCCGCGGCCGACGGCGTCGGGGCGAGGGTGTGCCTCGCGGCGCGAAAACACGGTCTGCTGACGCGTCCCATCCTCGACACGCTCGTCTTCCTGCCGCCGCTGTGCGTGACCGCGGAGGAGATCGAGCTGGGCGTCGAGGCGCTCGCGAGGGCGGTGGCGGAAGTCCTGTGATCGCCGGAAAGCCGGATTTGCGGGGTCTTCGTCGCTTTTTCCTCGCGTCGGGTCACCGGCCCGACCACAGTGTGTCCCCATGGCGGACGGCAACGGCGATCGCAAACGACTCTTTCTTCTCGACGGGATGGCGCTCATTTACCGCGCGCACTTCGCGCTGATCCGGGCGCCGATTTTCACCTCGGGCCGGGTGAACACGTCCGCGATCTTCGGCTTCGCCAACACGCTGCTCGATCTGCTCGAAAAGCAGAAACCGACCCATCTCGCGGTCGCCTTCGACACGCCGGAGCCGACGCCGCGCCACGAGATCTACCCCGAATACAAGGCGCAGCGCGAGGCGATGCCCGAGGACATCCAGATCGCCATCCCGGCGGTGAAGCGGCTGATCCAGGCCTTCGACATCCCGGTGCTGGAGTGCCCCGGCTACGAGGCGGACGACATCATCGGCACGCTCGCCAAACGCGCCGAGGCGGCGGGCGGCTGCGACGTTTACATGGTGACGCCGGACAAGGACTTTTCTCAGCTCGTCAGCGAAACTTCGCGGATCTACAAGCCGGGGCGGCAGGGCGCGGAGCCGGAAATCCTCGACCTCGAAAAAATTCGCGAGCAGTGGCAGGTCGAATCTCCGGAGCAGGTGGTCGATGTGCTCGGCCTGTGGGGCGACGCCTCGGACAACATCCCGGGCGTGCCGGGCATCGGGGAAAAAACGGCGAAGAAGCTCGTTTCGCAGTTCGGCGGCATCGAGAACCTGCTGGCGCGCGTCGACGAGCTGAAGGGCAAACAGCGGGAAAACATCGCCTCGCACGCGGAGCAGGCGCGCCTTTCGCGCCGATTGGCGGAGATCATCGTCGACGCGCCGGTGGACCTCGATTTCGCGAAACTGAAGATCGGGGAGCGGGACGACGCGGCGCTGAGGAGCCTGTTCGTCGAGTTCGAGTTCAACTCGCTGGGCAAACGCCTTTTCGGGGCCGAATTCGCGGCCGGCCGCGGCCATGCGACGGGCGAGACGGCGGAGGGCGAGCTGTTCGCGAAGCTCAAGACGATCGCCGACGTGCCCAAGCGTTACCGCCATCTTCGTCCGGGCGACGCGGAGGGTCTGGCGGCGCTCGCGGGCGAGCTGCGCGGGCTGGAGTCCTTCTGTTTCGACGTGGAAACGACCGGCCTGGACGAAAAGACCGACCGGCTGCTCGGGATCGCCTTTTCCTGGGAAAAAGACGCGGGGGTTTACGTCGAATTTCCCGAGGAGGAGGAGGAAGCCCGGGAGACGCTGGAGGGGTTTCGCCGGATTTTCGAAAACCGCGGGACGGAAAAGGTGGGGCACAACCTGAAGTTCGACCTCGGCGTGCTGCTGTGGAACGGCGTCGAGGTGGCGGGCCGTTTCTTCGACACCATGCTGGCGCACAGCCTGATCGAGCCGGACCAGCGGCACAAGATGGACCGCCTGTCCGAAACCTACCTCGGCTACTCGCCGATTTCCTACGAAGAGGCCTTCGCCGCGCCGGCGGAAAAGACGGGGCAGTTGACCATGGACTTCGACGCCGCGCCCACCGGCCCCGACCCGGAAAAAATCGCGCGCTACGCCGCCGAGGACGCGGATGTGACCTGGCAGCTCGCCGGCCTGCTGCGCGAAAAGCTGACCGAGCACGGGCTGGACCGCGTTTACCACGAGATCGAGGGCCCGCTGCTGCCGGTGCTGGTGGCGATGGAACACGAGGGCGTGCGGGTCGACACCGGCACGCTCGCCGAGATCGGGGCCGGGCTGGCCGAGACGATGAAGGCGCTGGAGGCGAAGGTTTTCGCCGCCGCGGGCGCGGAATTTAACCTGAATTCTCCGAAACAAACCGGCGAGATCCTGTTCGACCGGCTGAACCTGGTCGAGAAGGCCAAAAAAACCAAGACCGGCCAGTACAAGACCGACGAGCAAACCCTCGGCGCGCTGGCGGCCGAGCATCCCATCGTCGCCGACCTGCTCGCCCACCGCGAGGCGGCCAAGCTGAAGGGCACCTACGCCGACGCGCTGCCGGAGGCGATCTTCGGGCGCACGGGCCGGGTGCACACGACCTTTCACCAACTGATGACGGCCACCGGCCGGCTGGCGTCGAACAATCCCAACCTCCAGAACATCCCCATCCGCACCGAGCAGGGCCGCGAGATTCGCAAGGCCTTCGTGCCGCGCTCGCGGGACCACCTGCTGCTGTCGGCGGACTACTCGCAGGTCGAGCTGCGGGTGATGGCTTCGCTGAGCGGGGATCCCGGGATGATCGAGGCCTTCGAGGCGGGCCAGGACATTCACGCCATCACCGCGGCGCGGGTTTACGGGGTGGAACTCGAGGCCGTGACCTCCGAGATGCGGCGCACGGCGAAGATGGTGAACTTCGGCATCATCTACGGCATCTCCGCCTTCGGCCTGTCGCAGCGGCTGGGAACGATTTCCCGTTCCGAGGCCGGCGAGATCATCGCGGAATATTTTCGCCAGTATCCGAAGGTGAAGGAATACATGGACGACACGGTCGAGCGGGCGCGGGAGCGGGGATATGTCGAGACGGTGACGGGCCGGCGGCGATACCTGCGGGACATCGACTCGCGAAATTTCAGCGTGCGTTCGGCGGCCGAGCGGACCGCCATCAACACGCCGATCCAGGGCACGGCGGCGGACATGATCAAGATCGCCATGGTCCGCGTCGCCCGGGCGCTGACGGAGGCGGGCTGCCAGTCGAGGATGATCCTGCAGGTGCACGACGAACTGGTCTTCGACCTCGTCCGGGAGGAGCGCGGGACAGTCGAGCCGCTCGTCGTCGGCTGCATGCGCGACGCCCTGCCGCTCAAGGTGCCCGTCGTCGTCGAGACCGGCGTCGGCGAAAACTGGCTCGCGGCGCACTGAGATTCCCGGGCGGGGCGGTTGTCATTTTTTGGGAACGAAACTACTCTGCCGGTCGATGTCTCCCGACGAACTTTCGGTCTATTTCGAGAATCCGGCCACCGATCCGCTCGGCTACGAGCACGTGAGCGGCCGCCTGCGCTGCGGCCGGGACGCGGTCGAGCTGCAATTCGACGAGGCCGACCGGGCCTTTCGCAAAACGCCGGCCCAGGCCGTCAGCTTCACCTACGAGGAGGTCGATGGCGTCGAATACACCGGCGGCTGGTTCCAACCGAAGATCCTGACTTTTCGCGTCAAGACACCGGAAAAACTCGCCGGCTTTCCCGGCGCGGACGTCGGCCGGGTGGAGCTGCGGGTGATCCGGAAATCGCGCGGCGACGCGTCGAAGGCGGCCGCCTTTGTCGAGTTCAAGCAGTCGGAGGCCTACCTGATCGAGTCGGCCGAACGGCTGGAGGAAAAACGCAACGAACTGGAGTCCGGTCTGTGAGCGGCGAAGTCGAAATCGAAACCGGGCCGGGCTCCGGCGCGAAGAGGGCCTGGTGGCGGCGCCTGTCGCCGGACGCGTGGGGCTGGGTCGGGCTCGGCGCGTTTCTGAGCGTGTTCGTTTGGCTGTGGTTTTACCTCGGCACCCACCTGATTTACCAGAGCAACCAGGACCGGCTCAACTGGGATCAGCAGCACAACATCGCGATGGCGTTCAAGGCCCTGGATCGCGAAAAACAACCGCTTCAGCCGGGCGAAACGGTCACCGAAGCGCTGTGGCGCTCCTTTCCGCACTACACGGACGGCGTGGTGAATCCCCTCTGGCCCTGGGTGGCCGCGCGCTTCGCGACGGAGGATCACGAGGCGTTTTTTCGGCGCGGCAAGTGGTTCAATCTCATCGTGACGATGGTCTTTCTGGTCGCGCTGGGCGTGGTCACCGCCCGCGCCTTTTCGCTGCCGTCGGCGATCGCGGTGCTGCTCCTCGCGGGCCTGGGCGGGATGCTGCCGCGCGCGCCGTATTTCCAGCCCGAGCCCATCTACTACATCCTGCTGTTCCTGGCGTGGGCGGCCGCGCTTTCGCTGCTGCGGAAAAACCATCTCTGGCTCTACGGGCTGATCGGCGGCCTGCTCGGATTGGCTTATCTGGCGAAGACATCCGTGCAGCCCTTTCTGCTCGTGTTTTTCGGCGTGACCCTGCTCCGCACCCTGGTCGCCTGGTGGACGGGGCGGCGGAAAGCCGACCGCGGGGATTCGGACGGCTGGAGCGTGCCCAACCAGTTCATCGGCCTGGCGGTGCTGACGATGGCCTTCCTCGCCATGTGCGGACCCCGGCTCAGCTACGCGAACACCGCCTTCGGCTCCCCCTTTCACAGCTATCCGGGATACTGGATGTGGATGGACGGCTTCGAGGAGGGTTCGCGGTTCATGATCCAGTACCCGAACCGGGAGACGCTCGAGAAACTGTCCCCGGCCGAAAAACCCTCGCTCGGCAACTACCTGCGCGCCCATTCGAGCGAGGTTTTTTGGGAACGCCTGAAATCCGGCACGCTCAAGAAACTGAAGGAGGTCTTTCTGCCCCACGAAGTCAGGAAGCCCGCCTCCGAACCCGGTCGCGGCTGGCGCCAGATCGTCCCGCAACGCGGCTGGCTGGTGCTGGTCGAGTTCGCCGGGATGGCGGCAATCTCCTTTCTCCACTGGCGCGCGTGGCGGCAGCGCGACCGGCAGATCTGGCCGGTGAAATCGCAGAGCGCCTTCTGGATGCTGGCCTTCACCCTCGGGGTCTTCGCCCTCTCGTCGCTGGCCTACGGGTTCTACGAGCCGATCGGCAAGGGCGACCGCTTCATCCTCTCCCTGTTCCTCCCGCTGGTCGTCACGCTGGTCTGGATCGCGGAGCGTTTCCGCCGCCAGCTCGCGCGCACGCCCTTCGCCCGGTCCGCCAACGCCGTCCATTTCGGAGTCCAGGGCGCCGTCGCCGCCGTCGTCCTGTGGCGCGTGACCCAGTTGCTGGACACGCCGATTTTCCGGTGAATCAAGGCGGGAGCGAACAGGGTTGGGTCGGCGAGTCAACCCTGTTGGGTCAGCCCGCTTTTTCGCGCACGGCGTCCTTTTCGGACTCGCATTGCTCGCGCAGACGCTTGAGTTCGCGGGCGCGCTGTTCCTCGAGTTCGCCGATTTCGTTCCAGCGGCCCTCGGCTTTGGCCTTGGCGATCAGATCGCCCAGGAAAAGTTCCTTCTCCGCGATTTTCGCGCGGAATTTCTCGTCGAGCGCCGCGAGTTCGGCCTTCTGTTCGTCGGAAAGGGAGCCGACCGGATCGCCGCCACCGAGGCGCTCCATGGCGAGTTCGTAGGCGGTCTTCATCGGGAGTTAGGACGCGGACTTTTTCGCGGCGGTCTTCTTCTTGGCGGCTTTCCTGGCCGGAGCCTTTTCTTCCGGAGCGTCCGCCGCCTCGTCGGGAGCGGGAGCGGGAGCGGGAGCTTTTGTCTCTTCTTCCGCGGCGGGGGCGGCGCTTTCGTCGCCGGTGCCGTAGTTGAGCCGGTCATCGCCGGCGATCAGCTCGGCGATTTCGGCCCAGCCGCCGGGGCGCTGAAGCTGGAAGGCGTTCAGATAAAGCCGCACGACTTCGGGATCGTGAGCGCCCAGCAGCGATTCGACCGTTTTCTTGAGCTTTTTCGCGTCGAGCGACTCCGGCAAATCGTCGACCGCGCCCTCGCCGTCGTGCTTGATCCCGAGCCCGTCGAGGAAATCGACGAGCAGTTTCTGGTGGGCTTTCAGCAGCCAGAGCTGGAGCAGGTGCTCGTCCACGCTGTCGGCGGATTTGAGCTGGGCGATCTTGGCGAGGAAGGCGTACTGGCCTTCCGGCGGCTTGCGCTGGAGAAAGACGGGCCGCAGCTTCCGCAGGGCCGCCAGCGACGCCAGCGAGGTCTGGTACACTTCCTTCTGCTCGGTGCGGAGGTAGTGAAAAATCTCGCGGATCAGGTCGGGCGGGGTATGCTGGAGAATCTGGTATGCTTTCATGCCGTGGGTGAAATCAGCGCCCCAACAGAACCGGAACTTGAAGAAATGTCCAGCGATTCTCTGTCTTTGCGGAAATTCCGGAAAATTTTGAAATTCGCGCTCATTTTGTTGTTTTCGGCTTGGGGAATCCCGCTCGTGCCGGTCGCGAATTCAGCCGAAAAGCCGAACCTGCTCTTCATCATGACCGATGACCAGGGATACTGGGACACGGGCGCGACCGGCAATCCGCACATCGACACGCCGCACATGGACCGGATCGCGGCGGAGGGCACGCAGTTTCGCCGATACTACGCCGCGCCCGTGTGTTCGCCGACCCGCGCCGGGGTCATGTCGGGGCGTTACTACCTCCGGACCGGGCTCTACAACACCCGCTTCGGCGGCGACACGATGGGCCTCGGCGAGACGACGGTCGCGCAACTGCTGAAGATGGCCGGCTACCGCACCGGCCTCTTCGGCAAGTGGCACCTCGGCAAGTATCCCGGCTACCAGCCGCGGGACCGGGGATTCGACGAGTTTTTCGGCTCCTACCACGGCCACATCGAGCGCTACGAGTTTCCCGACCAGGTTTACCACAACGGGAAGCCGGTCGAGGCGCGCGGGTATGTCTCCGAGCTGTTCGCCGACGCCGCGATGGATTTCATGGAGGCGACGGAAAGGGCGGGCGACGCCCCGTTTTTCTGCGCGCTAATGTTCAACGCCCCGCACTCTCCCTGGCTGCTCGACACCTCGCACGCCCACCAGCCGGAGGGCGACGAACTGCTCGGCAAGTATCTCGGGCGCGGCCTGCCGATGCGCGAAGCCCGCATCTACGCGCTGATCGAGCGCGTGGACCGCAACATCGGGCGGGTGCTCGCGAAGCTGGACGAACTCGGCGTCGCCGGGGACACGCTGGTCGTCTTCACCAGCGACAACGGCGGCGTCAGCAAATACTGGAAGGGCGACATGAACGGCAACAAGGCCTCCGTTTACGAGGGCGGCGTGCGGGCGCCCTGCTTCGTTCGCTGGCCGGGGACCGTTCCCGCCGGCGGAGTGGTCGACGCGCAGGTTTCCCATGTCGACTGGCTGCCGACCTTTTGCGGGCTGGCCGGCGTTCGCCTGCCCGATGACCTCGTCCTGGACGGAAAAAGCCTGGTACCGCTCCTCAAGGCGGGGCGCGGCGACACGCACCACGAATTTGTCTACCACACCTGGGACCGGTATTCTCCGAATCCCGACCGGCGCTGGAGCATCAGCGGCCAGCAGTGGAAGCTCCTGGGCCAGTTCGGCGAGACCGGCGCGCCGAGCCCGTCGGGCTGGAAGCTCTTCGATCTGGAAAACGATCCCGGCGAAACCAAAAACCTCGCCCCGAAGCATCCGGAGACGGTCGAAGAACTCCGCGGCGAATTCGAGCGCTGGTTCGCCGAGGTCACCGACGGCGTCGTTTACGAGCCCATCGCCATTCCGGTTGGCGATCCCCGCGAAGAATCGGTCGAACTCGAGCCGAGCTGGGCGAAGTGGTCTGGAAAAAACACGCGCTACACCTTCGACGGCTACGACTGGGACACCCTCGACGGCTGGCGCGAGCCGGGCGAAAAGGCGGAATGGAAGATCGACGTCGTCCAGCCGGGACGTTATGCCGTCACGCTGAGCTACGGCTGCCGCCCCGTCGACGCCGGGGGCGGTCTGCGTCTCTCCGCCGGGAACGGCGGCGCCGTCGAGCACACGATTCGCGCCACCGCCACCGCCGAGCAGTTCGAGACCTTCGAGGCCGGCGAAATCGAGCTGCCGAAGGGAAAAACGACACTCACCGCCGAGGTCCTTTCCGCGCCCGGCGCCGAATTGGCGCGCCTGAACGCCGTGCGGCTCCGCCGGATCGCGCCCTGACGCCGTCGCCGCGCGGCGAAAGCTCCGGTTGCAATCGGGCGAATCTGGGTTCCATTCCCCGCCGCCGGTTCGCCCCTCGGTTCAGTGGGCGCCGGCTTTTTCTTTTTCCGCCTTCATCCGGCCCTTTATTGCCATGTCCTCGCCCCTGCCCAGCGACATCCGAAACATCGCCATCATCGCCCACGTCGATCACGGGAAGACCACCCTCGTGGACCAGTTGCTCCGCCAGAGCGGCGCCTTCCGCGAAAACCAGGCCATCGAGGAGCGCGCCATGGATTCCATGGATCTCGAGCGCGAGAAGGGCATCACCATCAAGGCGAAAAACACCTCCGTGCTCTGGGACGGCCGCGTGGTGAACATCGTGGACACTCCCGGCCACGCCGACTTCGGCGGCGAGGTCGAGCGCGTGATGAAGATGGTGGACGGCGTCCTGCTGGTCGTCGACGCCTACGAGGGGCCGCAGGCCCAGACCCGCTTCGTGCTGCGCAAGGCGCTCGCCGAGGGCCTGACGCCCGTGGTTTTCGTCAACAAGATCGACCGGCCCAACGCCGATCCGCGGCGGGTCCACGACCAGGTGCTCGAACTTTTCCTCGAACTCGACGCCAGCGAGGAGCAGTTCGGCGCGCCCTTCATGTACGGCAGCGCGCGCGACGGTTACGCCGTGAACTCCCCCGGCGACGAGAAAAAGGACATGCATCCGCTTTTCGATCTCATCATGAGCGCCATTCCCGCGCCCAAGGCCGAGCCCGGCGCGCCCTTTCGCCTGCTGGTGTCGAATATCGACTGGAGCGACTACGTCGGCCGCATCGCCATCGGCAAGGTCTCCGGCGGCAACGTCCGCAACGGCGACACCGTCTGGCGCATCGGCAAGGACGGCGACCGCGAGCGCGGCAAGGTCACGAAAATTTTCGAATACAGCGCCCTGGCCACCCGCGACTCCGAACTCGGCGTGGCGGGCAACATCGTCGGCGTCTCCGGATTCGAGGACATCGACATCGGCGACACCCTCGGCGCGACCGAGGACACCGAGCCGCTGCCCTTTGTCGAAATCGATCCGCCGACCGTGCAGATGCAGTTCTGCGTCAACGACGGACCCTTCGCCGGCCGCGAGGGCAAGCGCGTCACCTCGCGCGAAATCCGCGAGCGCCTCTTCCGCGAGGCGCGCACGAACATTTCCCTGCGAATCTCGGACACGGACACCGCCGGCGTTTTCACCGTGGCCGCCCGCGGCGCCATGCAGGTCGCGGTGTTGGTCGAGGAAATGCGGCGCGAGGGCTTCGAGGTGCTCGTTTCCCGGCCCGTCGTCATCGAAAAGACCGTCGAGGGCCGCCGATGCGAGCCCTTCGAGACGCTCTACGTCGAGGTGCCCGACGACGCCACCGGGGGGGTGATGAAAAGTCTCGCCTCGCGCCGCGCGGTCGTCGAGGGCATGAACGCCCGCGCCGGCCGCACCACCATCGAGGCCACCATCCCCACCCGCGGCATCATCGGCTTCGAGTTCGAGCTGCTGAATCTCACCAGCGGCGAGGGCATCCTTTCCCATCTTTTCAAGGAATACGCCCCGCACGCCGGCGAGATTCGCACCCGCAACACCGGCACGCTGGTGTCGATGGAGCGCGGCACGGCGATGGCTTACTCGCTGGACAACCTCGAGACGCGCGGCCGCCTTTTCATCGGCCCGGGCGAGGAGGTTTACGAGGGCATGATCGTCGGGGAAAACCCGCGCGCCGACGATCTGCCGGTCAACCCGACAAAGGCGAAGCAGTTGACCAACCACCGCTCCAGCGGCGACGGCAAGGGCATCCAGCTCAGCCCGCCGGTCAGACTTTCGCTGGAGCGCGCCATCGAGTACATCGCGCCCGACGAATTCGTCGAGGCCACGCCGAAATCGCTGCGCCTGCGCAAGCGCGTTCTCGACGGGAACGAGCGCAAGCGAATGGCCAAGGCCGCCGCCGCGCTCGCCGAGGCCGTGGCCTGATCCCGGCTTGACCCAACAGGGTATGGTCGGCGACCCAACCCTGTTGGGTTTCGATCGGAATTCCCACGAATCCCGCCATTTTTCCGCCGGCTCGCCGGTCACGCCAGGTTGGGCGCGAGCCATTTTTCGGCTTCCTCGACGGCGATGCCCTTGCGTTTCGCGTAGGCTTCGAGCTGGTCGCGCCCGATCCTGCCGACATTGAAATAACGCGCGGCTTCGTTGAAAAAATAAAGACCGCTCACCGACGAGGGCGGGAACATGGCGTGGCTCGACGTCAGCGAAATGCCGGTCTTTTCCTCGACGTCGAGCAGCTTCCACAGCGTCGCTTTCTCGGTGTGATCGGGGCAGGCGGGATAGCCGGCGGCGGGCCGGATGCCGCGGTAGCGCTCTTTGATGAGATCCTCGACACCGAAATGCTCGTCCTTGCCGAAGCCCATGAAGGCGCGGACGCGCTTGTGGAGCAGCTCGGCCAGTCCCTCGGCGAAGCGGTCGGCCAGGGCCTGGATCACGATCGCGGTGTAGTCGTCGCCTTTCTCCTTGAAGGTTGCGGCGTATTCCTCGACTTCGTTGCCGGCGGTCACGGCAAAGGCCCCCAGGTAATCGATCCGGCCGGAATCGGCGGGCGCGACGAAGTCGGCGAGACTCTGAAAGGGGGTGCCTTCGCGAATTTTCTCTTTCTGCTGGCGCAGGAAATGGAAGGTGGCGAGCTTCCCGGTTTTCGCGGTGTCGGCGAACAGCTCGATGTCGTCGCCGGTCGAGTGCGCCGGCCAGACTCCCCACGTCGCGCGGGCGTGAACGCGCTGGTTTTCGACGAGTTCCTCGAGAATGCGGACGGCGTCCTCGTGGAGGCGTTTGGCCTCGGGACCGTGGGATTCGTGCTCGAAGATCTTCGGATACACGCCGCGGAGTTCCCAGGCGTGAAAGAAGGGCGACCAGTCGAAGACTTCGACGATCTCCGGGAGCGGCACCGGGTCCCAGAGATGCCGGCCGATCGACTCCGGCCGCGCGATGTCGGCCGCGGTCCAGTCGATTTGGAGTTTTCCACGCTTTGCCTCCTCGTAAGGCGCGTAGTTCGCCGTCGAGCCTTTTCCGGCGAAAAGCTCGCGCTCGCGCGCCTCGTCGGACCGGTGTTGGGCGATGAAATTTTCGCGGAGATTGTCGGAGAGCAGCGAATTGCAGACGCCGACCACCAGCGAGGCGTCCCCCACCTGGACCACGGGCTCGGAATAGTGCGGGGCGATCTTGATGGCGGTGTGGGCGCGGGAGGTGGTGGCGCCGCCGATGAGGAGCGGCACTTTCCACTCGTGGCGCTCGAATTCCTTCGCGTTGTGGATCATCTCGTCGAGCGACGGGGTGATGAGCCCGCTCAGGCCGACGATGTCCGCCTTGTGCTCGCGGGCGGCCTCCATGATGCGCTCGCAATCGACCATGACGCCGAGGTCGACGACCTTGTAGCCGTTGCAGCCGAGCACGACGCCGACGATATTTTTCCCAATATCATGAACATCGCCCTTCACCGTCGCGATGACAAAGACGGGGGCGTTCGACTCGTCACCTTCGGATTTCTGGGCCTCCATGTACGGGGTCAGGTAGGCGACCGCCTTTTTCATGACGCGGGCGCTTTTCACCACCTGGGGGAGAAACATCTTTCCCGCGCCGAAGAGATCGCCGACGACTTTCATGCCGTCCATCAGCGGTCCCTCGATCACGTCGAGAGGCCGGCCGAGCGCCTGGCGGGCCTCCTCGGTGTCGCGCTCGATGAATTCGTCGATGCCCTTCACCAGCGCGTGGGCGATGCGCTCGCCGACCGCGCCCTGTCTCCAGGCGAGATCGGGACCCCCGGCGCGGTCGCGGGTCTGCGCGCCCTGGCTTTTCAGCTCTTCGGCATGGGCGATGAGCGCCTCGGTGGCGCCGGGATGGCGGTCCAGCAGCACGTCCTCGACGAGCTGGAGAAGCTTCGGCTCGACTTCGTCGTAAACTTCGAGCATACCGGGATTCACGATGCCCATGTCCATGCCGGCCTTCCCGGCGTGGTAGAGAAAGGCGGCGTGCATGGCCTCGCGGACGACATTGTTGCCGCGAAAGCTGAAGGAAATGTTCGACACGCCGCCGCTGACCTTGGCGCCGGGGAGGTTCCGCTTGATCCACCGGGTCGCCTCGATGAAATCGACGGCGTAGTGGTTGTGCTCGTCCATCCCGGTGGCGACGGTGAGGATGTTGGGATCGAAAACGATGTCCTCGGGATCGAAGCCGATCTCGTCGACCAGGATGCGGTAGGCGCGCTCGCAAACGCGGATTTTGCTCTCGTAGTTGTCCGCCTGGCCTTTTTCGTCAAAGGCCATCACGACCGCGGCGGCGCCGTATTTCATGATCGCGCGGGCTTGCTCGCGGAATTTTTCCTCGCCTTCCTTCAGCGAGATGGAATTGACGATGCCCTTGCCCTGAAGGCATTTCAGACCGGCCTCGATGATTTCCCACTTCGAGGAGTCGACCATGATCGGCACGGCGGCGACATCGGGTTCGGCGGCGAGCAGGTGCAGGAATCGCGTCATCGTGGCGACGCCGTCGATCATGCCCTCGTCCATGCAGATGTCGATGACCGGCGCGCCGTTCTCGATCTGCTGGCGGGCGATGGCGACGGCCTCCTCGAGTTTGCCTTCCTTGATCAGCTTCGCGAACCGGGGCGAGCCGGCGACGTTGGTGCGCTCGCCGACCATCAGGAAATTTTTGTCCGGCGTCTGGTTGAACGCTTCGGAGCCGCTCAGGCGCATGGCCGCGGGAAGACTCGGCACGTCGCGCGGGGCGTGGCATTCGGCGGTCTTCGCGATGGCGGCGATGTGTTCGGGCGTGTTGCCACAGCAGCCTCCGACGAGATTGACGAGTCCCTGCGCGGCGAAGTCGCCGAGGAAGCGCGCCATGTCGGCGGGTCCGAGGTCGAACCCGGTCGGCGCCAGCGGATTGGGCAGGCCGGCGTTCGGATACACGGAGACGAAGGTTCCCGCGACGCGCGCCATTTCCTGGAGATGGGGCTCCATCAGGTCGGGTCCGAGCGAACAGTTCAGCCCGACCGCGAGCGGTTTGACATGGGCGACGGCATTCCAGAGCGCCTCGACTTTCTGCGCCGAAATCATCGTTTCCCCCCCGCGCCCCACGGCGGCGGACACGATGACGGGCAGCTCGACGCCGTCCGCGTCGAAGACCTCGCGAATCGCCACCAGCGCGGCTTTGGCATTGAGCGAATCGAAGATCGTCTCGACCATCAGGATGTCCGTGCCCCCGGCGATCAGTGCCCGGATCTGGTGCGCGTAGGCGTCGCGAACCTGCTCGAATGTCACCACCCGGAAGCCGGGGTCCTCGGCGTCGGGCGAATTGGTGAGCGAAACCGTCATCGGCCCGACCGCGCCGGCGACGTAGCGTTTCCGGCCCGTGTCGGAGCCGATCGCGTCGGCCCATTTCCGGCACAAGCGGGCGGACTCGACGTTCAGTTCCCAGACGAGATCGCGAAGGAAGGCGTTTTCGCACACTTCGGCCGCGAAAAACGCGGGATCCTTGCGGCCTTTGCCGGTTTCGCGCGGGTCGTCGACAAAAAACTCGCTCTGCGCCAGCGTGGTCGCGGAAAAGGTGTTCGTCTCGATGATGTCGGACCCGGCTTCCAGGAAACGGCGGTGGATGTCCCCGATGGTGTCCGGGCGGGTGAGGGACAGGATGTCGCCGTTGTTAAGAAGGTCTTTCCGGTTCGCGGCGAAACGCTCGCCGCGCGCCTCGGCCTCGGTCAGGCCGTAGCCGCGGATCGTCGTCCCCATCGCGCCGTCGAGGACGAGGATGCGTTGGCGCAGGGCCTGGGCGAGTTCCTGTTGGAGGTTGGACATGGGAAGGGTCCGGAGGCGTCACGATAAAGCATAAAGATATCGTGATAAATTGATATGTTTCTTCAAGACCATGCGCAAGAACATTTTGCGGGCGCCCAGAGGGCCGCGACGGCCTCGGTGGAAAGGGCTCCCTCCGTCGGAGAGGCCCGGTTTTCGCCGTTTCAGAGCCCGGCCGACACGGGTTGGGCGGCGGAGGGCAGGCGGAGGCGATGCCAATAGAACAGCGGCGTCGCGGCGAGGCACCAGATGGTGTCGGCGACGAGCGCGTTGCGGAGAAAGGCCCAGGCGGGCGGCGAATATTGCGGCAGGCCGGTCGTCTGGCTCTGCCACCAGCCGGCGGCGGTTTTCGCGTATTCGGGCGAGGCGGCCCAGGCCAGGGTGTTCATGATGCCGTAAAAGGCCGCGCTGCACGCCAGGGTGCCAAGCCAGAGCACGCCCCAATTGCGGCGTTTCTCGAAAAGCCACGCTCCGAAGGCGGCGGCCGCGGTGAAGGCCAGCGCGGAAACCGCCGTGTGAGCGCCGGGACCCGTGCCGTGGGCCAATCCCAGCGCGAGGTCGCTGGCCAGCAGGAGAACGACGGGCACCCAGCAAAAGCGATAGCCGAGCAGCAATCCGCCGCCGAAGCACAGGGCCATCAGCGGCGAGGTGTTCCCGAGCGACTCGTGCGAGGCGCTGGCCACGCGGTAAAAAATCGTCAGCCCGACGAGGGCGACGATCCAGCCCACGCGGAGGCCGGGACGAAAGGCGTCATCGTTCATGGGCCGGATGCCTCGACTCTTTGTTGGGGAGAGGTTTTCTCAGGCGAGGGCCGTGAGTTTCTGCATCAGTCCTTCCTTTGGAGTGCCGGCGCCAACGACTTGGTCACGGATTTCGCCGCCCTTGAAGAAAAGCAGCAGGGGGATCGAGCGAACCCCGAATTTCGCGGCCAGTTCGCGGGAGTCGTCCACGTTGACCTTGCCGATTTTCGCGGTGTCGCCGAGTTCGCCGGCCATTTCGTCGAGAAGAGGACCGATCATCCGGCACGGGCCGCACCATTCCGCCCAAAAATCGACGAGCACGGGCACGTCGGACTGGAGGACTTCGGCGTCAAAATTCTCTTCGGTCAGGGTGACGATGGATGGGTGGGCCATGGTTTTTGCGGGGGGCGGTTTGGGGAAGGTTGGTTTTTGGAGAATAGGAACCCACCAGACTCACGGATGCCCCGGGTGTCAAGGAGGGAGCGAGGCCTTCCTCCACCCGCGCGGGGGGCGATGCCGCCGGAGTCGGCAATTTCCAGTAAAAAAGGGACGACGGACGAACCGAAACCTTACGGCACGGGGCAAGGCGAAGCGACGCGTCCACGCCCGCGAAACGAGGGAGACCGGCGCAAAAGAGCGACGGTCGATCCGGAGGCCTGTCGCCGGGATGGCCGGCGGGAACGGGAAACAATCGGGAAATCGCGGTCTGGAAACGAGCCGCGCGCCCGATTATTTGCCGGCCGACATGGTCAGGAACTCGATCACCAGAACGACGATCGAGAGCAGAAGGACGATGATTGCAAAGGGCATAAGTCCGGATTCTTCGAATTCTTCTTCCCATTCCTCCTCGACTTCAGCCGCGGTGGACTGGATGTCGGGAGCCTTCGAGATGGTGCTGGGCGGCACGGCGCCGCCGCCGGCACCCATGGGCTGGGTTTTCTGGAGCTTGACCGTCGCCTTGGGCAGCGGTTTCGCGCCGCCGGCTCCACCGGGAGTCAGCGGGGAAGTCTGGCGGCCGACCGGGGTCGCGGCGCCGCCGGGAGTGGGCGCCTTCGCGAGCGGAATGGTCTTGGCGCCGACAGGCGCCGCGCCCCCCGGAGCGGGGGCCTTGGCCAGGGGAATCGTTTTCGCGCCAACGGGCGGCGCGGCCGGTGGTGCGCCTCCCGGACGCGGAGGAGCACTCGGAGCGGGCGGCGGTCCCCCGGGTCGGGGAGCCGGAGGCGGTGTCGCCGCAGCGGGAGCCGGGGGCGGTCCCCCCGGTTTCGGAGCGGGCGGCGGCGCGGGAGCGCTCGGAGCCGGTGGCGCGGCCGGGACGGAAGGGGGAGCGGGAGCGGTGGCCGAGACCGGCGCGGTCGATGCCGACGACGGAGCGGGCGCGGTGGAGTCCGAAGGCGGCACCGGGGCGGTGACGGCTTCCACCGGGCGCGTGGGACCGGTGTCGCCACCCGTCGCGGCGGCGGTCGGAGGTTCCGGAACGGGGGCGGTGCCGCCTTTGGCCGGAATCGGAGCGGTCGAACCCTTCGGCGCCACGGGACCTGTGTCTTCCGGACGGGCGCGGAGGGTGATGCGCACGGTCTCCTTCTTCAGCGGCACCGTCGAAGTCTTGGTCGAAGGCTTCGGCGGCTCGGGCATGTTCGGCTCGGTGTCGCTCATGTAAGTGTGAAAGTTTTTAAAAAGATGATCGAACCGCTATTTAGGCCAGCAATCGTCTTGGCTGTCAATAGCATAATCTTCTCCAAAACCATCCGGTTTTTTCGATCCGGAATCGTTTTTCCTCGAATTGACCCCTTTCCACGACGGCCGCTCTCGTCCAGAATTCACGCCGTGCACGATTTTTCCCCCCAGTCGGCGATCGAACTGCTCCAGGCGCTCATTCGCATCCCCAGTGTGAATCCCGACGGCGATCCCGGCACCACCCGCACCGGCGAGGCGGAATGCGCGGCCCGCGTCGGCCGCTTTCTCGAGAGCTGCGGCGCCACCGTGACCTTCGACGAAGTCTTTCCCGACCGTCCCAATGTCATCGGCCATTTTCCGAGCCGGCCGGCCGCGGACGGATCGCCCAAACCGCGCGTCCTTTTCGCCCCGCACACCGACACGGTCGGCGTGGGCGGCATGACCGTCGATCCCTTTGGCGGGGAACGGCGGGACGGCCGGATCTGGGGACGCGGCGCCAGCGACACCAAGGGCACAATGGCCGCCATGCTCTGGGCGCTCTGGCAACTGCGGGACCGTCTCGCCGACCTGGGCGCCTCCATTTCCTTTGTCGGCCTGATGGGGGAGGAAACCGGGCAGCCCGGCGCGATCCATTTCGCCGGGAAATACCGCGGCCAGTTCGACTTCGCCGTGGTCGGCGAACCGACCCGCCTCAACGCCGTCATCACCCACAAGAGCGTCGTGTGGGTCGAGATCGCCACCGCCGGCAAGGCCGCCCACGGCGCCTCTCCCGAGCGCGGCGAAAACGCCATCCTCGCCATGACGCGCGTCCTCGAGGCCATCGACACGGAACTTCGCGACGAACTCGCCGGCTACGCCCACCCCCTGCTCGGTCCCTCGACGGTCAACATCGGCATGATCCGCGGCGGCACCCGGACCAACATCGTTCCCGACGCCTGCACGGTCGCCCTCGACTTCCGGGAAACGCCCGCGCTCCACGACGCCGGGGGCGCCATCGGAAAGCTCGGCGAATTCCTCCAGCGCCGCGGATGGGCCGAAAGCGTCGCCGTCAAACCGACCGTCGTCACCGCGCCGCTCGCCGTCGATCCGGAAAATCCCTTCGTGCAAAAACTCGTCGCCCTCGGCGCGGAGCGGACCGGCGCCCCGTGGTATTGCGACGCCGGATCGCTCTGGAATCTCGGCGGCATTCCCAGCGTCGCCATCGGACCCGGCTCCATCGAGCAGGCCCACACCGTGGACGAATGGCTCGCGGTGGAGGACTTCGAGGCCGGGGTGGACTTTTACCGGCGTTTCATGGAGAGCTTGTGAGGCGGGGACGGGCGCCGGGACTTTCGACCCAACAGGGTTGAGTGGCCGACCCAACCCTGTTGGGTCGGGACACGTTTTTCCCGCCCCCTCACACGAAGATCCCCACGATCTCCCGCACCGATTCCTCGAGGCGCGGCGCGAAGGTCGAAAAATTCCGCCACCACGTCGCGCCAAATCCCCGAAGGTCGAGATTCGGCGACGCCGCGATCAGCATGCCGGCGATAATCAGCGTGTTGACGAGAATAATCGTCATGAAGGAAAACAGCCGCCCGTTCTGGTCAAGGTCCGGCTGGTCGTCGCGCAGCGCCATCCAGATGGTGAAGGTCAGGTGAAAACACCAGGTAAATCCGATCGCGCCGAACAGCCAGGGCAGGTGCGAGGCGTCGAAGTCTTGGAACCACCATTCCGTCAGCCACCAGATCCCGATCGTCACCGCCGAGTAGAACGGGAAAAAATACGGCGACAGCGAGATCAGAAAATTGTTCCGGTTTGTCAGGATGTGGCCGCCGTCGGAGGAGATGTGGACCTTTTTCACGTTTCCCCGGCAGATCAGGACAAAGAGCGCGTGCGTCAGCTCGTGGCCGGCGACATAGAGCCACAGCGTGAACCGGTTGCGCAGACCGAAAAACAGCACCAGCCACGCGACGACCCCGAAGCCGAAGGCCCAGAACTCGTGCGTCTTCCAGTAGTCGGCCCGGATCGCCGCTTGGTTGAAGCTCACGAAAAACGTCTCCACCGTCACCCAGGTCACCGGCATCAGGGCCACGCCAACGAGAAATTTCGCGATCAGCAGCGGGGGCCAGGGGAGCGACCATCCGCGCCGGTCCGCCCGCGTTCCGCCGCCGGCCGTCAGCCCGCCGAGAAAGGCGTTGATCGCCCGCGTGTCGGACACCCGGCGCTGCCGCCTGGCCTTGCGATCGATGGCGTTGCGGGGGGGCACGGCGGGGAGAGGACGGACGAAGCGACCGGAGGCTGTTCGGGGAGGAAGGGACTTCGTGCGCGGCGAATCCGAGGCGGTTTCAGAAAAAATCGATCCGGACGCGGTGGCCGCGAAGGCGATGTCGGAGTTTCGGACCCGGCGCCCCGCGCGCGCCACTCAGACGCGGCTCACGTATTTTCCGGTGCGGGTGTCGATCTTCAGGCGGTCGCCCTCGTTGATGAACAGCGGCACCTGCACGCGCAAACCGGTCTCCATGATCGCTTCCTTCGTCGCGGCGGTCGCGGTGTCGCCTTTGATCCCGGGCGGCGAGGTGGTGACCGTCAGCTCCACATTGGCCGGGAAATCGATCGTCGCCGCCTTGCCCTCGAGAAACAGCACCTCGACCGAGAGCCCGTCGGTCATCATCTCCGCGTAATCCTCGAGCAGCGAGGCGTCCAGCGTCACCGTGTCGTAGGTTTGCGGGTCCATGAAATGGTGGCCCGTCTGGTCGGAATAGGAATACTCCAGCGTCTGGCGCTCGGCATTGACCGTCTCGACTTTGTCGCCCGAGGCGAAGCGGATGTCCTTGGTCTTTCCCGACTGAAACGAGCGGATGGTGGCCATGATGAGGGCGTTGCCCTTGCCGGGGGTGCGGTGCTCGACATTAAGCACGATGCCGGTTTCGCCCTGGTATTTGATACACTGGCCCTTCTTGAGTTGTGTCGCGACGACTGCCATAGCGGAGGATGGTGGAGGAGTGGAAAGCGTTTCGAAGTGGAGGGGGATGCGATTCGCCGCGGCGAACGGAACCGAAATTTAACCTATCCGAAATAATTTGGCCAGTTCCGAATCGACTTTCCGGGCGAAAAACGCGCGGAACGAATGCGGCGGGCGGGAGCGATTCGCAATCGCGGTTGCTCTCGTCCCCGGCGCGCCGGTGTTTTTTTTGGGGAAAAAACGCACTTTCCTGTAACACGCCGCCGTTTTTTTCGTTTCAGAGTGTGGGAGGACGGGACCGACCGTGGAGCGACGCCCGCGGTCGGGCGATCCGACGCGTTTTCCGCGGCTGTCCCGAGCCCCGGTGGGGCCGGATCGGGTCACAGGGAAATGCCGAAGCGTTTCAGCACCAGCGCCATTCCGGCGTAGAGGGCCATGGTGACGCCACAGCAGAGCAGGAGATTCGGCCAGAAGGAAAGGCCGCGCCGCAGAAGCCACGGGAAGATCAGGAACATCGGCAGGCTCGGCAGCACGAACCAGAAGACGCCCGCCGAATGCGCGGCGAGTTTTTCGGCGAGCCGGGGCGGATCGTCCTTCAGACCGTGCCAGATCCAAACGAAGGTGATCAGCGACACCAGCGGCAGCGAGGCGATGAGACTGCCGAGCGCGGGACGCGAGTGCCTGACGACGACTTCGTTGACCAGGTAGATCAGCCCGGCGGAGACGATGAGCTTGATGGCGGTGAGCATGGCGGGCGGGCGGGCGGGCGATCACCGTCTCAGTCGCGATTCATGCTCATGACGAGGCGCAGGATGTACCAGAACATCAGCGCCACGCTGGCGAAGAGGCCGAGCGACGCGGCCACGTACTGGTCGGTGCGGTAGTGATGGATGACGTTCGAGGTGTCGTAGAGCACGGCGATCGCCGCGAACAGGATCATGGCCCCCGCGAAAAGCGTCCCGAAACCGAAGCCGAAGTTGAAGACCAGGCTCAGCACGATGATTCCCATCGCGACGAAGCCGCCGATTCGGAGAAAACCGCCGAGAAACGAAAAGTCCTTTCGCGTCAGGAAGGCGCCCGCCGTCAGCGCGACGAAAAGCACGCCGGTGAAGGCGGCCGCTTTTTTGATGATGGCGCCGTCGGGCGCGAGTCGGCTGGCCAGCAGGAGCAGGGGGAGAAACAGGATCGCCTCGCCCGCGACGAAGAGCGCGAGGCCGGCGTATTGGGCGCCGCGCGAGGTGGCGGAATGGGCCCAGCTTTGCGCGAGCCAGGAGACGAACATCCACGCGCCGAGCACGAGGAGCCAGCCCATCCGGTTGCCCATCATCTTTCCGGCGAGGGCGACGGCCCAGTCGGTCTGGAGCAGGAACGCCTCGAGGCCGGCGAAGGCGAGGATGGCCAGGGCGAGATGGGCGTAGGTGCGGCGAATGAATTCCGCGCGAACCGAGGGCGCGGCCGCCGCGACGACGTAGGGATTGGCGTAGGCGTGGGACATGGCGTTGGAGAAAAGGGTAGCGAAGGAGGGTGGAGCCGTCAATGGCCGGGCGAGGCTTTGTCCCGCTTCGCCCAGCCCTCGTCCATGGAGGTGGCCGGTTTGCGAACGGCGACATTAGAGCCGCTCGCGAAAACCATTGACCTGGACGCCGGCGGCGGCGCAAGATGTTTCGCCATGTCTAATGTTGCCCTTCCAAGCCGCCATCCAACCCGAAGGGAAGCGAGTGAAAGGAGGCCGCGATGAGTGCCGATGTCGCCGCCTCCGATTTCGCTGACCATTCCCCTTTCACCCAGTGGGCGCATGACCCGGCGCGGACCATCGACGAGCGTTACCTCGTGTGGCTGCTGTGCCATGCCGCCCAGCGGGCCTGGTGGATGAATCAAGACCTCACCTGGCGGCGCGAGAACCGTTGCCCGGCCATCATCGACCACCAGACCCACCAGCGCTACCGGCTCAATCCGGCACTGGTGCCCACTTATAGCGAGGGCGAGACACAATTCGCGGCCCGCCACGCTCATTTCCTCACCACCTTCGAACAGCCGGGCACCAGCTCCGGCGCCCGACCGATCCGCAACGCGGAGGCGCTGCGGTTTTTCCCCGCTCTGGAAACGGTGAAACTCGGCAACACCGGCCTTTCCGATCTGTCATGGGTGGAGGAACTGCCCCGGCTGCGGTGTTTGCAGGTCAGCTCCGGTGAACTGGAGGATTTCACGCCGCTGGCTTGCGCGCCCCGATTGCGTAACCTCATCCTGCACCTCTGCAGCGAATTGCCCGAGACACCCGCCCCTCCGCTGCTGTGGCCCGACGTGCGGGCGCTGAGCGCCTTGGAGGAGTTGGAGGTGCTCTGTTTTTACCCGAATGCCGCCGCCCTTCAGGGGCTTCATTTTCCCCGACTCCGCGAAGCCCGCCTGATTTGCCAGGGACAGCGCGACGCCCATTGCCTGCCGGAAATGCCGGCGCTGTCCGTGCTCGTCTGCGAAGGGATGGAAAGCCTGCGCGGCATCAACCGCTATCCCGAACTCCGCAACCTGACCGTGGGCGGATCGCTGCGCGACTTTGGCGACCTGCCCGCGCTGCGCCACCTCACCAGCCTGACCCTGAATACCCAGGCTGGCTGGCCGCGCGATCTCGGGCCGGTGGCCACTCTGCCCGAACTGCGGGTGGCGAATTTCGGCGGCGAACACCCCCGGAATTTCTGGCCGCTGGCGGCCGCGCCGAAACTTCGGCGATTGGAGGCGCACAGCGCGACCGGCGTGGCGCTGGACGTGCAGGCCATCAATGCCGCTCTCCTGCCTTGGGACCATGATTTTCTCGCTCCCGAGCCGCGACCGTTGCCGCCCCTTCGCTTTGTGGCCGATGAGCCGGTGCTCGCGGCGAAACCCGGGGACGACATCCCCGATCCGGACCTGCTCGCCGATCCAGAGATTTTCTTTCGAGAAATGGAATGGATGGCTGATCGGTGCCGCCGAGCCGTCAGCGACCTGCTCGGTCACGACGACGGACTTTGCCGGGAAGGCACATCCGGAGCGAGCCGAACCGCCCTCCGACGCACCGTCTCATTCAGCGTGCAGACCCAGGACCTCGCCGAACGCCTGCCCGAATTCATCGACCTGCTTCGCCGTTCCATGGCCGAATCGCCCCGGGACTGGGTCTTCAAAATCTCGGTGTTTCTCCGAGTGCCCAATCATTTGTTCGATGAGCAGCGAAAACAGTGGCTCAAACAGATCGAATCCCGTTATGGCCGCTGGAGGGAGGAAAGCCCCGAGGAGCGCGACTTGGAAATCGAGCGCTATCGCCAAACCCGGCAGCATCTCATGGACTCCGCCCACCGTTTGCGAACCGCCACCGAGGACGGCGAGACCCCCGAACCGGAGGATTTCACGCCGCCGGAGGTCGTCGGCCCCACCGGTCGGGGGACTCCGCGACCCGTCACCGCCACGCCGAACGACAGAACGGGAGACGCCCGCCCAGCGGACGACGATTTCGAGACTGACGACGACATCCCCGATGACTTCCGCCTTCGCTCCTTTGACGAGCAGGAGCGGGAACGGCAACGGGACGGCGACGATCATCGCCGGGGAGGCGAGGACGGACCCGCGGTGAAGTCGGATCCCGACCCGCCCGATTGGTTCGTCGAAGATCCGAACGCTCATCCCCTGGCCGGGAGCTACTCCCTGTATGGCCAGCTCACTTGGGATACCTTCCGTGTGGACAAAATCATCCTCCCCACCGCGGAGAGCCTGATGCGACGGAAGGCCGAGGAAATCGATGAGAATTTGGAAGCGAGGGAAGGGAATGGAGAGGGAGGCGAACGCGGTTAGCGAGGTTGATTTTCCCGCGGACCCGCCTCGAGACTGTCACCCGTTCATCCCCCCGTCAAACGCTGCCGGACGGCTTCAAAAAGGCAGACGGCCGTGGCGTTTGAGACGTTGAGGCACTCGACCTCGCCGAGCATGGGAATGCTGACGAGGGCGTCGCATTTCTCCCGGGTCAAACGCCGCAGACCGGCGCCCTCCGCGCCCATGGCAAAGGCCAGCGGTCCGGTCAGGTCCGTCTCGTGGAGCCCCCCGTCGGCCTCGTCGGCGGCGCCCACGACGCGCAGGCCGGCCTCGTCCTTTAACCGGTCAAGACAGCGGGCGAGGTTCGTGACCTGGACGACCGGCACGGACTCGGCGGCGCCGCAGGCGATGCGCACCACGGTTTCGGTGACGGCGACGGCGTGATGCTTCGGAATAACGACCGCCGAGACTCCGGCGGCGTCGGCGGTGCGCAGACAGGCGCCGAGATTGTGCGGGTCCTGCACGCCGTCGAGGATCAGGACGAGGATATCGGGCGCGTCGGCCGCCATTTCCAGCAGGTCATCCTCGGACAGGCGCGGGATGGCGCCGGGCGGCCCGGCGTGGCGGTTGGCGCGCGCCTGGGGAGCGCGGCCGCGGCGGGGAGAGGGGCGGGACTTTGCCATTGGGGAAATTCTCGGTTTGGAAGGGGAGTTTGGAAGGCCACCTGTTTTCGCGGCGGGAGCGAGGTTCGAAATCCTACGTGAACGCGCCAAAATTCGCCGAAAAATTCGCGTTTCCCAAAGGTTGATTGTGCGCGATGTTTCGCGTTTCTGCGAAGACACGGGCCCGATTTGGGAACCTCCGGGCAAATCCGCGTCGCTTTTACCCCCTTTTTATGGCGAAAAACGAAAAATCCGTCGAGATCGAAGGCACCATTCACACGGTGCTTCCGGGAACCATGTTTCGCGTGGAATTGGACAACGGCCACCTGGTGCTGGCCCACATTTCCGGGAAAATGCGCAAACGCTTCATTCGACTGGTCGCCGGCGACCGCGTGAAGCTGGAAATGTCGCCCTACGATATCGACAAGGCCCGCATCGTTTACCGACTCGACGGCAGGCCGCGCTTCGCGGGAGGTCCCGGCGGCGCGCCGCGTCCGGGCGGCAATCGTCCCCCTCAGCGCCGCGGCGGCGGAGGCGGTCCGCGCCGAGGCTGAAAAACCGGCACCCGATCGGGCGCGGCGGACGTAAGGAACTTTTAACGTCAAAAACGACCGCGAAATCGCGGATTTCCGTTCCCGGTGGAGCGGCGGTCGTGCTGGCGTTTTCCCCCGTTTCGACCCTCAATCCCCGCCTCCCGGGCGCGGATCCGTCGCCGGCAATGCCTCGAATCCCCTCCAACGCTCCTTCGCCAAACCCCGCTTCGCTTTGCCGCGGACCGGTCAGCCGGCGCGGATTCGTGCAGGCGGGCGGGCTCTCGCTGCTCGGGCTTGGGCTGGCAGATTTTCTGAAACTCCGCGCCACGGCCGCGACCCACGCGCCCCGCGACACGAACGTGATCTTCCTCTGGCTCCCCGGCGGTCCGCCGCACCTGGAGACCTACGACATGAAACCCGAGGCGCCGATGGAATTTCGCGGCGATTTCCGGCCCATCCGGACAAACGTCCCCGGCATCGACGTCTGCGAGTTGATGCCGCTCCACGCGAAGTGCGCGGACAAATACACGATCGTCCGCTCGTGCTGCCACGAATTTTCCGACCACGGCGGCGGCCACAAGCGATTCATGACCGGCCGACGGCCGAAGGAGCCGACCGGTTTTGTCAATGACGCCCCCGCCGCGACCTCGATCATGGCCAACCGGCTCGGAGCGCAAACCCGCGACGGTCTGCCCAATGTCATCGTCGGCACCGACACCGGGCGCCAGGGGCTGAACGTCTTCAGCCTCGGCCCGGCCTGGATGGGCGCGTCGAACACGCCCTTCATCTTTCACGGCGACCCGAGCGAGACCGACTTTCGCCTCGACCACCTCGCGCTCCGCGACGGCATGGCCGGCCGGCTCGACGACCGCATGGCGCTGCTCGACGGATTCGACCGCCTCCGGCGCGAAGTCGACGCCCGGGGCGAGATGGCGGCGATGGATGACTTCAATCGTCAGGCCGTGGGCATGTTGACGAGCGAAAAAGTGCGGGAGGCCTTCGACCTCTCGCGCGAGCCTCGATCCGTCCGCGAACGGTACGGGATGCACCGCTACGGCCAGCGCGGCCTGCTCGCCCGGCGGCTGGTCGAGGCCGGCTGCCGCTTCGTCTCCATGGTCTGGGAGATCGCCGACGACCGCTCCCGGATGCCGAAGAACTGCACCTACAACTGGGACAGCCACGCGGTGAACTGCCACCTGTTCGACGACCTCAGGTGGCGCCTCCCGCGCTACGACCAGGCGCTGACCGCGCTGATCGAGGATATTCACGCCCGCGGACTCGACCGCGACACGCTGCTGATCGCCACCGGCGAGTTCGGCCGCACGCCGAGGATCAACGAGCAGACCGGCACCCAGACGGGCGTGAAACAGCCCGGCCGCGACCACTGGCCCAATGCGATGAGCATGCTCGTCAGCGGCGGCGGCATGCGCACCGGACAGATCGTCGGCGCGACGAACGCGAAAGGCGAGCATCCCGTGGATCGCATCCTCAGTCCCAACGACCTGTGGGCGACCGTCTATCGGCATCTCGGAATCGACCACAACGCCCACACCACCGACCTCAACGGCGTCCCGCAACGCATCCTGCCCTTCGGCAACCCGATCGGGGAAATCCTGCCGCGTGGCGCGTGAATGCCCCGGAATTCGCGGAAATTTCGACCGCCGACCGGACAGGGTTGACTCGATGACCTAACCCTGTCTGGTCAGAGCCCCTCGGCGTCGATCCGGTCGGCGTTTCGGTCCGCGCCGGCGGGAGCTTTCCAGGCTTCGTCGCGCTTCACATCCCTCAACGGATCGCCCGTCTCGCGATCGAAGGTGTCGGGGCTGATTTCATCGGGCACCGAGTCGCCCGTCTCCTCCATCCAGCGCGCCAGGGCGTCGGAGAGCTTCTTCTCGATCCCCGCGTATTCGGCCCGGCCGGCGAGGTTGGAAATCTGGCGCGGATCGGCCCGGGTGTCGTAAAGCTCGACCTCGGGACGCGGCGCGAGAAAGATGTCCGCCTGGATCGGCGGCAGCGGTTCCGACGAGTCGCGCGCCGCCCGCAGGGCCTGGAACGACGGCGATTTCACCGAATCGGCCGGTCCCTGGAGGGCGAGTTGCGGGCGGAAATTCCGGACAAACAGCCAGCGCCCGTCGCGCACTCCGCGTCCGTGCGCCTCGTAGTCGTGCCAGTTGTGCTCGGAAAAGGCGAAGGGCCGGATCGTCGCCGTCGGGTCGGCAAACACCGGCGTCAGGCTGCGCCCCTGGAAAGTCGGGCTTTTCCCGACGCCGGCCAGCCCGGCCAGGGTCGGCGCAATGTCCACCGTGCTGACCAGCGAATCCGACACGGCGCCGGGCGATCGTATCCCGGGACCGGCCACGATGAAATAGGTCCGCATGCCGTCGTCAATCAGTCGCGTCTTGGCGCGGGGAAAAGGGCGGCCGTTGTCGGCCATCACGATGAGCCAGGTGTTGTCGAGCCTGTCCTTTTCCCGCAGCCAGTCCACGACCCGCCCGACGAAATGATCGTATCGAGTCACTTCGTTGAGGTAGGACGCGAAATCCTCGCGCGTCTCCGGCGTGTCCACCAGCGCCGGCGGCAGGATGACCCGCGCCGGATCGTGCTTCGGTCCGTAGGCGGCCTCGTCCCACTGGCCGTCGGCGTCCCAGGCGCGGTGGGCATCGTGCGAGGCGAGCCACAGGAAGAACGGCCGGTCCGCCGGCGACTCCTCGAGCGCCTTGATCCACTCGCCGTGGCCGCCGGAGTTTCCCTCGACTTTTCCCCCGTGGATCGTGTCCCACGGTTCGGAAGGGGCGGACTTTCCCTCGGGAGCTTTGACCCAGGTCATGTGATTTTTTCCCGCCAGGGCGGTGTGATAGCCCGATTCTCGAAGCAGGCCGGCGATGGACGGCAGGTGCCAGGCGATGGGCCGGTGCAGCTCGGCGGCCTCGCCATTGTTGTGCGGATAGCGGCCCGTGATCGTGCTGGATCGGCTCGGGCTGCAACTGCTGGCGGTGAGATAGGCGTTGGTGAACCGCAGTCCCCGCGCCGCGAGGGCGTCGATGCGCGGCGTGCCGCCGTTGGGACCGCCCTGGCAACCCAGATCATCGTGGCTGATGTCGTCGGCGATGAGGACGATGAAATTCGGACGATCCGCCGCGGGCGAAGGGCCGGCGGCGATGGCGAAGCCGATGAGGCAGGCGAGCGGGAGAGAGCGGGGTTTCATGCGAATCGATTTGCCGAGAAAACAGGAGGACCGATCGGCGGGGCGCTCCGGATGAACCGCTCACGGCAGCCGTCGGACGCGGATGTCCCTCCAAAAGACACGGGCGCCGTCGGGCCAGTTTTTGCCGCCATGGACCTGGAGACCGATGGAGCCGGCCGGCTCGACGACTTCGAGCGCCTTCTCGCGATCATAACCGGGGTGCGGGGTGGTCTCCGTGTTCAGCCGGCAGACTTTCACGTCGTTGACCCAGGTCTCGATGACGGGCAGTTCGCCCCCGGTGCAACGGATGCGCAGGCGGTTCCAGTCGTCCGGTTTCCAGGCGGCGAGCCATTGCTCCGGCGCGCAGGTTTCCTCGTAAACATTGTCGGGCCAGTTCCCGGTCCGGGAATCGGGCGCCATTTCGAGCGCCGCCCGGTTCGGGTCGGTCCGCGAAAATCCGAAGGGCCGAAACGGGACGCTGTAGGGCTTCGTCTCGAGCCGGACATGACCAACGTTACCGTGGTCGTGATGGTCCACGTAAACCTGCCAGCCGCCGCCGCGCTCGTCGGTGCGGACAAAGACGCCGCTGTCCGGCCCCCAGTCGGGACGCAGCGACAGCTCAAGCTCGAAGTTCGTGAACACCTCGTCGGTGAGCAGGAATCCCCCGTTCCCCGAGCCGGGCGGTCCCTGCTCGCCATAGAGGACGCCGTCCCCGGTCACGCCCCACTGCCCGCCGTCGCCGTGCTGGCCCCGTTCCTTTTGCTTGTGCCAACCCGTCAGGTCTTTCCCGTCGAAAAGCGGCGTCCAGCCGTCGCCGCCTTTTCCGCCGCAGCCCGGCAGCGCCGCCAGCAGCGTCAGAATGAAGCCCGTTCTCGCGATCATCCGCCGAGCATTGCATCGATTCGACCGCGCGAAAAGTCCGCGATCGTCCGGGCGCAACCGCGCCTGTTCCGCCATCCCGCGACTTCGGAATACCATTCCGGCGATGGATGGCGAAAGACAACGCGATCGGGGCCGCGCCCGCCGGCGACGGCTTCCGGCGTTCGTCTGGCTGGCATGTTGTGTCCTTCCCGCCGCGCGCGGCGAAACGCCCGAGGAGGCCGCCGCGGCCAAGTGGAAAGCCGAACTCGCCGAGCGCTCCCGCTGGTGGAGCCTTCAACCGCCGAAAAACGTCGAGCCGCCCGAAGTTTCGGACGGGGTCTGGAATGCGGAACCGGTCGATCGCTTCGTCCGCGCGAAGCTGTCCGAAGCCGGCCTGTCGCCCGCCGCGCCGGCCGGACCGGAAACGCTGCTGCGCCGCCTGTCTTTCGTCCTGACCGGCCTGCCGCCGAAACCGGAGCGGACGGTGGCCTTCCGGGAATCCTGGGAACGCGATCCGGACACCGCCCTGGCCGGGGCCGTGGACGAGTTGCTGGCGTCCCCGCATTTCGGCGAGCGCTTCGCCCGGCACTGGATGGATGTCGTCCGCTACACCGACACCTACGGCTACGAGTGGGACAATCCCGCGAAGGGCTCGTGGGAATACCGAGACTACCTCATCCGGGCCTTCAACGGCGATGTTGGCTTCGACCGGCTCATCCGCGAGCAACTGGCCGGCGACCTGTTGCCCGACCCCAGGATCGATTCGGAACAAGGAACGAACGAGAGCCTGATCGGACCGATGTTTTACCACATGGGCGAGCACCGCCACGGAAACAGCCTCATGTTCAACGGCATTCACCAGGAAATGATCGACAACAAGATCGACGCCTTTTCCAAGGCTTTCCTGGCCATGACCGTCGCCTGCGCCCGGTGCCACGACCACAAACTCGACGCGATTTCCCAACGCGACTACTACGCGCTGGCCGGGATCTTCATGACACCCCGCTGGACTTCCCGGATCATCGACGCTCCCGGCAAGCACGCGGCCGAGATCGGAGAACTGAAACGGCTTCGCGGGGAAATCCGCGACACCCTCGCGGCCGCGTGGACGTCGAATCGCGCCGGCCTGCAACCCGGAGCGCTGCGGCGGTGGGCGGCGTCAAACCGCGAGGCGATCGCGAAGTTGCCGATCGAAGCCGTCGCGCATCCGCTGGCCGCGTGGCTCGCCGCGGACGATGCAAACGCGGACGCGCGCTGGAATCGACTCGCCGAAGCCTGGAAAACGGAGCGCGCCCGGCGGAAAGCCGAAAACGCGGCGAAGTTCACCGTTTTGACGGACTTCGCCGAACCCGGTTTTCCGGAGAATTGGGTCGTCGAAGGCGCCGGGATCGAACAGGGTTGGGTCCCCGAGGCAACCCTGTTGGTCGCGCTGGACGGGGATGCCGCGGTCGAAGCCTTCCTGGACCGCGGATATCACACCCGTGCCCTTTCCTCGAAGCTGCCCGGCGCGATCCGGCTGCCGGCTCGCGCGCGGTTTTCCGGGAAATTCGTCAGCCTGCGGCTCGCGGGCGGCGAATGGGCGGGCCGCCTCGAAGTGCCGCAAAACGCGTTCCAAAACGAGGGACCGGTCTTTTTCGATCCGGCCTCGCCGCCGGGGTGGGCGACGTTTTCGGGGGGCGATCTGAAGAACGGCGTGACGCGCGTGCTGACCGAAATCGCCACGGCGTCGTTGCATCCCAATTTTCCGCCCCGGACCGGGGTGGCGCGGATGGGAAAGACCGCGCTTCCCGACGACGATTTCGGCCACGACAAGCGCAGTTGGTTCAGCCTGACGGGCGTAATAAGTCACGAATCGCCGGGGGCGCCCTCGGACGAGCTGGACGCCTTCGCGGGCTTGTATCGGCTGCCCGCTCCAAAATCCGCGGACGAGGGCTGGGAGCGGCTGAGCGACTGGCTGACGGACGTCCTGGACCGCTGGATCGCCCGCGAGCCGGACCCCGGCGACGTGCCGGCGCTGAACTGGATGCTTCGGGCCGGGGGCCTGGCGAACGACGCGGCCTCGCCGCCGGAGGTCGCGGTGCTGGTTTCGCGCTACCGGGAAACCGAGGCGCGCATCGGTTTCCCGCGCAGCGCGAACGGCATGGACGAGCGCGGGATCGAGCCCCTGAACTATCGGCTGAATGTGCGCGGAAACGTCGACGAGGATGGCCCGGAAGTGCCTCGCGGATTTCTCGAGGTATTTGGAAAACTTTCGGCCGGAACAAGCGACTTCTCCACCAGCGGGAGGCTGGAATTGGCCAATTTCCTGGGTGGCCGCGGGAATCCGCAGACGGCGCGCGTTTTTGTCAACCGGGTCTGGCAATGGGTCTTCGGTCGCGGATTGGTCGACACGCCGAGCGACTTCGGCAAGCTCGGCGGTCGTCCGTCGCACCCGGAACTGCTCGACTGGCTCGCGATCCGCTTCATGGAGGAGGGATGGTCCACGAAGGAACTGATTCGCCGGCTCGTGCTCAGCCGGACCTTCCGCCAATCGGGCGAGGCGGTCGCGCCGGCGGCGGAACGGGACCCGGACAATCGCCTGCTTCACTGCTATGCCACCCGGAGGCTCGAGGCGGAGGCCGTTCGGGACAGCCTGCTGGCGGTTTCGGGAAGGTTGGACCCGCGGCTTTTCGGCCGGCCCATCGATCCGCCGCGCGCGGTCGAGGATTCGAAGAAACGCCTCTTCTCCGGGCCGCTGGACGGGAACGGGCGGCGATCGATCTACCTGAAGATGTCGATCATGGATCCGCCGAAGTTTCTCGTGGGGTTCAACCTTCCCGATCTCAAGCTCCCGACGGGGCGGCGGGACGTGACCAATGTGCCGGGCCAGGCGCTGATCCTGCTGAACGATCCGATGGTGAATGCGTTGGCGGAGGGATGGGCCGGGCGCCTGGTGGATGACGGCGCCGCCACACCGGAGGAAAGGATCGACGCGATGTTTCTGGCGGCGTTCGGAAGGGAGGCCTCGGCGGTGGAAAGGAAGCGATGGGCGAAGGCGGCGGCGGAATTCGGGCGGGAGGAGAGCGTTGATTTGATGGGGAATCGATCGGCGTGGGCGGCCGTGGCGCATGCGCTTTTCAACGCGAAGGAGTTTTTGTATGTTCGGTGAGATGAACCACAATCCGGGGATGCCGATTTTTCGATCGCGGCGCGAGGTGCTTGCCTCGGCGTCCGCCGGATTCGGATGGCTCGCGTTTTCAGGGCTGAGCGCGGCGGCGGCGGCGGGAACGACGCGGTTCGCCGCGCGGGCGAAGAACGTGATTTTCTGCTTCATGGACGGCGGGCCCAGCCATGTGGATACCTTCGATCCGAAGCCGGAGCTGGCGAAACGGCAGGGGGAAACCATCGGCGAATCGGCCGTCTCGAAGCGTTCCCAGTCGACCGCGAACCGTGTTTGGCTGGGCAGCCCGTGGGAGTTTCGCCGACGCGGCGAGAGCGGTCTCCGGGTCAGCGATCTGTTTCCCCGCCTCGCCGGGGTGGCCGACAAGTTGTGCGTCGTACGCTCGATGGTGGGCGAGTTGCCACTGCACGGCCAGCAGAACCTCCTGCTCCACACCGGCCGCATCCTCGGCCAGGCGCCCAGCCTCGGGGCGTGGGTTTCGTACGGGCTCGGCAGCGAGAACCGCAACCTGCCCGGCTACGTCGTGCTCAACAACGACTGGGTGCCCAACGGCGGGCTGGAGAACTTCGGCAGCTCCTACCTGCCCGCCTCCCACCAGGCGACGACGATCCGCGCCCGGGGCGTGCCGGTGGACAACATCGTCGCTTCCGGCGGCGCGGCCGCCCAGCGCCGGACACTCGCGCTGCTCGCCGAACAGGACCGCGACTTCGCCGCCGCGGTGTCCGATCCGGCCGCCGTCGAGGGCGCGATCGCCAACTACGAGACGGCCTTTCGCATGCAGGGAACGGTGCCCGAAATCGCGGACATTTCCGGCGAACCGGACCACATTCGAAAGCTCTATGGGATCGACTCCGCGGACGAGCACCAGCGTTTCTACGCGACGCAGGCGCTCCGCGCACGGCGCCTGGTCGAGGCCGGCGTGCGCTTCGTCGAGATCACCTGTCCGAGCTTCGACGGCAACAATTCCCCCTGGGATCAGCACGGCCTGCTGAAAAAAAACCACGAGAAAAACGCCCGCATCACCGACCGCTCGGTCGCCGCCCTGATCGTCGATCTCGAGCAGCGCGGCCTGCTGGAGGACACGATCGTGCTCTGGGCCGGCGAAATGGGTCGAACCCCGCACACGCCCAAGGTCACCGAGACCTGCGGCCGCGACCATCACGTGAACGGCTACTCGCTTTTCCTCGCCGGTGGCGGCTTTCGCGGCGGCATGGCCCACGGCCGGACGGACGACTTCGGAAACGCCGTCGTGGAGGACGCCGCCGACATTCACGACATCCACGCCACCATCCTGCACCAGCTCGGGATCGACCACGAAACGCTCACCTTCCGGCATGGAGGAAGGGATCACCGGCTGACCGATGTGTTTGGACGGGTTTTGACGGGTCTGCTGGCCTGACGCTCACGCCACGAAGTGGCGATGCAGGATGTGGAGCGTGAGGAGATGATTGAGCAGCGTGTCCCTTCGCACCAGCGAGGTGGAATCCGTGTCGACGCGCCAGGCGGAGAGGAATTCGCCCACCCGTTTTGGCGAGCAGATTCCGGCGTCGGCGACCGCTTTCTCGCCCAAGAAATCGCCGATTAATTCCTCCACTTTCCTTCTTTTGGCCTCGTCGGTGTGGGCGGGAGGGGCCATGAAGGCGAATTTTTCCCGGCGATACAACACCTCGGGAAGCACGCCCCTGACGGCCTCGCGCAGGACGTGTTTCTCGATGTTGCCCTTGATCCTCAGGCTTGGAGGCACGCGAACCGCGACTTCGGCGAGATGATGATCGAGAAAGGCGGGCCGCGACTCCATCGAGTTCGCCATGTCGACGCGGTCGCCGCCCCAGTTCAGAATCTGCCCTTCGAGCTGGCATTTCGACCAGGTGTATTGCGCCTTGTCGAGCGGATGGCGCCCCTCCAGCATCGACCGATCAAGGCGCGAGGCGATCTCCGCAATGGGATCGTAGTCGCGCAGTTCGTCCAGCATGTCGTCGGCGAGCAGCGGTCGGGCGAGATCGAGCGTGTCCATCCACGGCTGAATCCACGAGGGCGTGAATCCGCAGAGCGACTCCCAGGCCGGATGATGTCGCTGGTTCTCCGCAAGGATGGCGCCCTTGAAAAGCCGGTTGGTCCGATCGAGGGCGGCTTGGTATTCGGCGCGAACCCCCTCCGACTCGTGGCTGAGCCCGTGAAGAAACATGTCCCGCTTCAGCGCGGGATAGCCGGCGAAGAGTTCGTCGGCGCCCTCGCCGGTGATGACGCATCGATAGCCGGAGTCCCACACCCGTTTCGACATCAGGTTCTTCGCCACGCCGAGCGTGTTGTAAAAGGTGCGCTCCGCGTGCCAGACGGTCTTGACGTAGTTTTCGCCGTAAAGATCCCCGGCTTTGAGGTGGATGACTTCCTGATCGGCGTTCATCGACTCCGCCATTTCGCGGGCGATCGGCGCCTCGTCGTAGGAGGCGTCGTCGAAGGAAATCGTGTAGGCCTTCGTCGGCGACTGCATCGCGCCGGTGGCGAGCCCGAGAATGCAGCAGGAATCGATGCCGCCCGAAAGGTAGCAGCCCACCGGCACGTCGGCCTCGAGACGCAGCACGATGGCGCGGATCAGCTCGTCGCGGACGCGCTCGACGTGCTCGGTCTCGTCGAAGTCGACCGGCCGATCCGCCTCCAGCGGAAAATCGAAGTCCCAGTAGCGCTGCTGGTGAATTTCGAGCCGGCCGTCCCGCTTGCGAATGCGCAGGAAATGCCCCGGATCGAGCGAGACGACGCCTTCGAAAGCGCTCATCCCCGGCGCGATGGTCTGCATGAGCTGGTGCAGCGCGGCCCTGGGATCCAGCCGCGCCGGAACGGCGGGATGGGCGATCACCGATTTCGCCTCGGAGCCGTAGACGAGAATGTCGCGATCCGGCGAGACCCAGTAAAACAGCGGTCTGACCCCGAAGCGGTCGCGCAGAAGAATCAGCTCGTCCGCTTCACGGTCGTAGAGCGCGAAGGCGAACTCGCCGCGCAGGTGCCGGGTGAAATCGAGCCCGAACTTTCGATAGAGACCGATCGCGATTTCCGAGTCCGACTTGGTGAGAAAACGATCCCCCTCCGCCATCAGAGTCGAACGGTGGCGTTTGAAATCGTAAAATTCGCCATTGGTCGTCAGCACGTAACGGCCGTCGATGGCATGGAGCGGCTGACGGCCGCCTTCCAGATCGTTTATGGCCAGGCGTGTGTGGCCGAGAGCGACGCCTCTCGCGCGATCCACGTGTCGCCCCAGGCCGTCGGGACCGCGGTGAACGATCGTTTCGAGCTGGCGGCCGAGAATCTCCGGCGTGTCTTCGGGAAGAGGCTTGGCCGAGAAATGGCCGGCAATACCGCACATGATGGGATGGGATCGAGGGAGGAGGGGAGGGAGAGGATGACGCGTCAGGCCGCGGCGGACCGCTCGATCTGGTCCAGATCGGGCAGGGTTTTCAGCCGGCCCAGCACGGACATCAACAATGCCTGGCGAATGAAGACGGCGCCGTGGGCCTGGGTGAAATAGAGATTGTGCTGCGTCTTATCCAGGGAGGTGTCCAGCTCGTCGAGCCGCGCCAGCGGATGCAGAATGACGGCGCTTTCCTTCAGCGGGCTTCCGGCGTTGAGCTTGAAACGGCTGTCCATCGTCTTGTAGGAATCGCCCAGAAAGGCGATCGAGTTCATATAGACGACGTCGAGTTCCGGCAGACGCTCGCGGACATCGTAGGACACCTCGTAGGCGATGTCGGCCGCCATGAGTCTCTCGGTGACCTCCTCGCCGAATGGGTCCGCCATTTCGGAAATGACGGTTACCTTCCCGATATGCTCGCGAAAAAGCAGCGCCATGAGAAGGAACGACTTCACCGCCCGCATCGAGCCCGGCGTGCCGAGGATGCCGAGATTCAGCCGCGGATCGCCCGACCGATGGCGTTCGGCGAGGACCGGTTTCCATTTCAGCAGCGCAAACCAATCGGCCAGCGCCTGGGTCGGGTGTTCGCCGGAACCGTTGCCGGCGTTGATCAGCGGAATGCGCAGGTTTTCGAGGATCTCCTCCGGCGCGTTGGTCTCCGTGTGGCGCATGATGACGACATCGGCGTAGGCGTTGAACATTTCGCCGATATCGGACAGCGATTCGCCCTTCGCCTGGCCCGTGGTCCGGCCGTCGGCGATGGAGATCACCTTGCCGTCGAGCCGCAGGATGGCGCTTTCGAAGCTGGTCCGGGTGCGGGTCGAGGCCTCGAAGAAGGCCGTCACCGCGATCTTGCCGTCGAGCGGATGATAGGGCCAGATCTCGATCTGCTCGAGGACGGCCGCCAGCTTGCACAACTCCACCACCTGCTCGAAGGAAAACTGTCCCGCCTCCAGGATGTTTTGGCCGCCGAGCTGTTCGAGCACGGCGAAATCCACGGGATTGTTCAGAAAAAGCCCCGCCGGCTCCGGCCGGATCGCCTCGGAACCCTCCGGCGGCTCCAGGTTCGGAAGGATGGCGTTTTCCCGGATGGGATCGTTTGGGTCTTGCTCGTTCATGGCTCGGAGTTCCGGTTTGGGGAGGCGCATTGGGGGGCGGCATTCCCTTCCTGATCACCAAAGACGACCGCCGATCCAGTCGCGGAACAGCAGCGCGACGAGGGCGAGGGCGCCGACGCCGGTCCAGACGAGCGCGCCGATGGAGAGGAATTCGAGAAAGGTTTCGGAAAACATGTCGGTTAAGGCGCCTCGGATTTGGAAAACGGCGACGGCTTCACGATTCGCGCCGCGAGGGTGAAAAGCATCGAGACCCCGGCGCCGACGAGCGAGGCGGTGAACCAGCCCAGCGCGAAATACGCCGCCACCCCGAGGCCGCACCCGGCGAGGATGCCGGACAGGGCGATGGGGCGGTTCAGGCCGCGCCAGTAGAGGCCCGCGATGACCGGCCAGATCAGGCTGCCCACCAACGGGCCGGAAATGAAAAGCGCGTTGACGATCGGCCAGTGCGGCGCCGCCAGCAGCCAGGCCGCCGTTCCCACCCCCAGTATCACCGTTCCCGCCACCCGGCGAAATCCCGCGTCCGTCAGCCGCCGGCCCGCGAGTCCGGTGTAAACGTCCTTGATCAGCAGGTCCGAAGTCGCCGCCAGCAGCGAATCGATCGACGACGCCATCGAGCAGAACAGCACGATCAGGATGATGACACCGGCGAAGCCCCCGAGGCCCGCGTCCGCCATCACCGCCGAGGCGACCGTTGGACCCGTCCGGTTCGGCTCCACGATGTTGATGCCGAGAGGACCGGCCGCCAGCGCGATGAAGCCCGCCGCGATCGGGATGGGAAACCACAAGAGACCGGAAAGAAAAAACGCCCGCGGCGCCACGTCCCGCCGCATCGCGAAGGCGCGCGACCACCACACGTTGTTGTGAAAGACCTCGCCGAAGCCGAAAAGCAGGTTGTTGAACACCGCGAGCAACGCCGCCGGCATCGCGAACTTCAGCAGCGACGGCTGGTGAGCCGCCAGGTGCGCGTGGGCCTCCCCGAAATCCATCCGCGCCGCCACCAGGCCCCCGATCACGACAATGCCGGCCAGGATCACGAGGCTCTGGATAAAGTCGGTCCCGATCACCGCGTAGAGCCCGCCGAAGAGCGTGTAGAGCACGCACACGGCGAGGATCAGCGTCATGCCCCGGCGATACGGTATGTCCGCCAGGGCCGCCATCAGGTCGCCCCCGGCGATCGCCATGCTCACCAGCCACGACATCGAGTAAACCATCGTGATCAGCAGAAAAATCGACCACCCCGCCCGGCCGTAGCGCAGCCGGAAAAAATCGCCCGCCGTCACCCCGCGCGGCAGGATCTTCCGAATGCGGACCGCGAAAAGCGCGAAAAGCATCAGCCCGAAGCTCGCCGTCGAGTAAGCCAGCATGCCCCAAACCCCGAGCGTCAGGGCGAAGACCGGCGCCAGCATCGTGGTGTTCGACGTCACCCAGGTCGCCATCGCCGTCGCCGATCCCAGTGACAGGCCCACGTTGCGCCCCGCCAGCATGAATCCCTCGGCCGTGCGCGCCTTTCGGCCCCAGAAAAGGCCCAGGCCCACCCACAGCAGACCGAGCGCGATCACGATCGCCCAGCCGGTCGCGGCCGACACGGCGGCGGTGGACAACAGCGGAGTCATGCCAAGGCGTCCTCCTCCCCGGTCCGGTTTCGCGTTCGGAGATGCCCCGCCACGATCGCCCCGACCGTGGCCGCCGCGACGACAAAGCCGATGGCCAGCATCGCGAACAGGCGCCGCCGCGGTACAAAGGCGACCCGCACCGCGAGCGGCGGCGACCACTCCGGCGATCCCGCCTCGCGCAGCCGGAAATAATGCGTCCCCTCGGCCAAACCGGTCAGTACCGTTCCCGGATCGGTCCCCCGGTATCGCGTGACCGGCGCCGTGAAATCGGCGTCCGCGGCCTGTTGCAGCTCGACGCCGGCACCCGTCACCTCGCCCCACGAGAGCGTCGCCGCGCCGTCGTCGGAAACCCGGCTCTCGACGGCCGCCCGGTTGGCGAAGTCGATCCCGTCGGCGCCCAAGCATCCCCCGCAGATCGGAACAGCGACAGCCAGAGGGAAGAAAATGGTTTTGAAAAATCGAATCGGTCCGCGCCGGTTCGGATGCGTAAAGTGGTGGGAAGTTCGAATCCCAGCCAAACACGGCTCCGCGACGGGTCAAGGCATTTTCGGAAAAAAGGGGCGGACGCGCGAAAAATTTGTCCCACCTAACAGGGTTAGGTCCGGCGCTCTACCCTGTTGGGTCCGGTCCGGATTTTGCCCCTCCGGGTTGTGAAATTCAATCCCCCGCCGGCTGCAGGGCGAACCAGGCCTTCATCTGGTAGCTGCAGTGGCATTTCGACGAGCCGTCCGGCACCAGGACGAGGCCGTTGGCGGGGATCGCATTGATCCAGCAGCTCGGGCGAATGCCGCCGAAGTTCTCCGTGCCGGCTTCGCGGGTGAGGTCGCGATAGCCCAGCGTGGCCGAGCGGAAGAGCATCAAGTTCCGGCTGGAGGCAATCTGGCCGCACCCGTAGGAGCGCTCGAATTCGAAGGGCACCGGCTCGCCGGTGATGAGATTCCACGCGCCGCCCTGGGCGTAGATGGTGTAGTCGTTGATCAACGGACGGGTCTGGTAGGTGGCCGGGCGGTCCCAGCGCCGCTTCCCGGTCTCGATGTCGAAGCCCGCGAGGCGTCCGCCGGTTTCGGAGGGCAGGGCGAAAAAGTTGTGCCGCACCGCCTCGTAGTTCATCAGCAGCGTGCCGTGCGTCTCGCTGACGGCCAGTTGAGTGCCGAAAATGTTGTCTTCGTTGCGCCAGATCTCCGCGCCGGTGCGGCGGTCGAGGGCGACCAGCCCGCCGGGGGGAATCTTCTCCGGCGCGAGCTTTTCGCCGTGCCGTCCGTTGCGCGTCGGCACGGCGACGTGGTCCGCCTCCACCAGGGGCCGGTCAATCAGATAGACGCGGTCCCCGGAGACGGCGATCGCGTTGTTCCGGATCGAGTGCTTCGCGTCGAAGCGCCACTTCAACTCGCCGGTCCCGGCGTCGAGCGCGAAGAGCGCGGTCGACTCCGTGCGCAGGCCCGTCAGCTTGTAGCGCGGGCTGACCCGGTGGGCGTCGTTGAGCACGGAACCGAAGACCAACCCGTCGTGATAAGCCAGAAAACCCCAGTTCCGGTTTGGATCGCCGGCGGCGGCGGCCGGTGTCCGGAATTCCGCGAGCACCTCGCCGCTGTCGAGACCGATGCGCAGGCAGCGGTCGCCCGCACGAAGGTAAACGGCGTCGTCGCCGAGACAGAAGTTGCTGCCCGCCTCGCCGACGCCGACATCGTGGTGGATGCCGTCGAAGTCGGCGAGGTTGCCGTCGATTTGGTGAATCCAAAGGGTGCGGCCGTTGAAGGCGTCGAGACAGGCGATGCCGTCCACACCGCCCACGACGAGATGGCCGCGATGCACCAGGGGGGCCGGACCCTGGCCATGCCGATTGGGAATTTCAAAGTCGACGTCGCGAAACCAGAACATCGAGAGCGGGCCGCGAATGACGGTGTCGTCCGAGCAAAGGGTGTTGGCGGCGTTGGAATTCTGGTGCGTCCAACTGCCGGCGCCTTCGAGATCGCCGCGCACATCCGTTTCCAGCCCGCCCGCCGGACCGGTGCAGACGGTGCCGCCAAAGGGACGCTGAAGGCGGCGCATTTCCCGCCTGAGATCCTCGGAAGGGCCGCCACTCGTGCCGGCGACCGACCGCGACGACACCACGAGATTCGCGAAATCCCTCGGGTAGCCGGTTTTCGCCGGATCGGCCAGGTGAACCGTGACCCGATCCCCGTATAGGCCGGCCGCGGCGAGGCGGCGGCGGGCGACGGCGACGAGAGCGGGATCGTTTTCGACCGCGTAGATCCGGAGGTCGGACTTTTTCGCGAGGGCGAGAGCCAGGTCTCCCGTCCCGGCGCCCAGATCGACGCAGTAACCGGCGCGGATGCCGCTTTTCCGGAGAATTTCATCCGCGGCGCGCGCGATCTCGGGAGCGGGATCTTCGGCGGCTTTCGGCTCCCGCGTTTCATCTACCGCCCGGGGCTTCGGCGCCTCGCCATCGAAACAATAGACCAGGCCGCGGTCGGTGCTGACGACCAGTCGTCCGTTCCCGGCGGCGAGACCGAGGGCGCGTCCCTCGACTTCCCGCGACCACCAGACGGTCCGCTGCGCGGTGTAGTCGATGGCGCTGACCCGCCCGTCCAGGCCGCAGATGGCGTCGCCCCCGGCGACGATGAAATCGAGAATCTCTCCGTCCAGGGGCGCGAGCCGGGTTTCCTCGAGACGCCGGACCTTTTGCGGCTGACCTTTCCGGTCAATAACTCCGGCGTCCCGCCACACGGACGCCTTGAGGGATTTGCCCTCGGCGAGCACCATGCCGTCCTTTACCGCCACGCCGGGTCCGAGCCCGATCTGCGAGGCCATCTCGCCGCTGTCCAGGTCAAAAAGGCAACCGCCGTTGGCGAAGAAGCGGTCCGCCACCAGCGTTCGGGTGCCGCCGCGGTGCTGGTTTTCCTGGAGCCGGTAGTAGCTCAGACTTCCGTCGGCGCGATCGAACACCGCGGGCACCGCCCGCCCGGTCGGGACCAGCAGGCGGGTCTCCGTGGCCGCCAGGTATCCCTGCGCCGCGACGCCGCTCTCGGCCTCGGCCCCGCCGTGGGGCTGGGCCATGAAAATCCGGCCCGTCTCCCCGTTCGACCAGACGGGCTCGCCGGTTTTCGCGTTCAAAGCATGGAGGTAAACGCCGTCGCTCGGCCAGATCCCGGCCGCGAAATACACAACGCCGTCCACCACCACCGGCCCGCCCCGCGCCGGCCATTTCGAGACCAGCCGTTCGTTTCCCAATACCATCGTCTTGTCCGGACCGCCGCGGAATTTCCAGAGCGGGGAACCGTCGGCCAGCGCCAGGGCATAGAGCCACCCGTCGTCGCCGGCCACGAAAACGCGGTCCTCCCACGCGAAGGGCGCGAACCGCACCGGCGCCCCGGTGTGAAAATCCCAGCGCAACGCTCCCGTGACGGCGTCGATCGCCCGGACCCGATCGTCGGCGGAGCTGCCAAAAATGACGAGATCGCCGACAACGATCGGCTGAAACACGAGATCGAAGTCGATGCGCTCCGAGGTTGGCCAGGCGGGGCGCGGCGGGTGCGGCGAACGGAAAACCCAGCGCAGGGTGAGCTGGTTCGGGATCGGTTCCGCGGTGAATCCGCTCCGCGCGGCGTCCGCGCGGTAGGCCGGCCAGTCGTCGGCCATTCCCCGGAGCGCCAGGGCCAGAAAACCCGCGGCGACCGCGGCGATGATGAAAATCGGCCGAGAGGGTCCGGGACGGGGGCGGAGGCGATGCGTTTTCATGAGAGCGGGACGACGCGGGTCAGGATGCCGCCATTCTCGACCGCCTCGAGGCCGAATCCACCCGCGCATCGGCGTGCGGGGCGCGGGGCGGTCCGGCCCAAACGCGCCAAATGACCTCGGAGCGGTCGGGCGCTATCGTTTGAGCCGCATGATGACGAGCCCTGCCGCCCGCGCCGCATCGATCCTGACGGCCGCCCTTTTTTCCGCCGCATTCCCCGGATCGGCGCCCGGGGCGGACACGATCGATTTCGCCCGCGACATCCGGCCCATCCTCTCCGACAACTGCATCTACTGCCACGGACCGGATGAGGCGCATCGCGAGGCCGGTCTGCGGCTCGACCTGAAGGAGGCCGCCTTCGCGAAAAACGACGAGGGCGTTTTTGCCCTGGTCCCCGGAGATCTGGAAAAGTCCGAGGCCTGGCGCCGCATCGTCACCGGCGAGGCGGACGACCTGATGCCGCCGCCGAAGTCGAACAAGCGCCTCACCCCGGATCAGAAGAACCTGCTCCGGCGCTGGATCGAGTCGGGCGCCGAATGGACGGATCACTGGTCCTTCGTCGCGCCGCGAAAGACCGAGCCGCCCGTCGTCGAGGGCGTATCCTCGCCGATCGACCGCTTCATTCGCGCGGGTCTTGAGGCGAAGGGCCTGACGCCCTCGCCGGAAGCCGACCGCCGCGCGCTGATCCGGCGCCTGACGCTCGACCTCACCGGCCTGCCTCCGACCCGCGGGGAGGTCGAGGCTTTCGTCGCCGACGCCTCGCCCGGCGCCTACGCCGCGCTGGTGGACCGGCTGCTGGCCTCGAAGCATTTCGGCGAGCGCATGGCGACCCACTGGCTCGACGCGTCGCGCTACGGGGACACTTCCGTGATGCACGCCGACGGTCCGCGCGACATGTGGCCGTGGCGCGACTGGGTGGTGAACGCCTACAACGAAAACATGCCCTTCGACCGCTTCTCCATCGAGCAACTCGCCGGCGACCTGCTGCCGAACGCGTCCGTTTCTCAGAAAATCGCCTCCGGATTTAACCGGAATCATCCCTCGTCCGACGAGGGCGGCGCCATTCCCGAGGAGCTGCGCGTCAGCTACGTCGTGGACCGCGTGAAGACGACCTCGAACGTCTGGCTCGGCCTGTCGATGGAGTGCGGCCAATGCCACGAGCACAAATACGACCCCATCTCGCAGCGGGAGTATTACCAATTCTACGCCTTCTTCAACAACACCGCCGACCCCGGCATGCAGACGCGCAAGGGCAACCAGGCGCCGGTGGTCGAGGTCGTCACTCCCGTCGAGGAAGACGCCCTGCGCGCCGTCGAGCAAAAGCTGAAAAAGGCCGCCGAGGTCGCGAAAAAATCCGAGGCCGCCGCGCGAGACGCCTACGCGAAGTGGAAAACCCAGCTCGACGGGAAATCGCCGCCCGCCCTCGACGCCGCGAAGTCGCACGAGGGGCTGCGTCATTGGTTTCCGCTCGACGAACCTTCCGGCGTCACCCTGATCGACCTGATCCAGCGCCGCGACGCCGTCGCCGTCGGGCCGGGCGTGAAAACCGCCGAACGCGCCGGCGCCGGACACGGCCTTCAGTTCGACGGGCAGACGGTCTTCGAGGCGGACGATTTTTCGGCTTACGACAACAAGACACCACTGACCTTCGCGGCCTGGCTGAAACTCGAGTCGGCCGTGTCGGGCGCCGTTTTCGCGAAGATGGACGATCCGAACGCCTATCGCGGCTACGATTTCTGGCTCGAACAGGGCCGGCCCGGCACCCACCTGATCCATTCCTGGCCCGACAACGCGATCAAGGTCGTGTCCGACACCGTCCTGACGCCGGGCCGATGGCAGCACGTCGTGGTGACCCACGACGGCGGCGGCGAGGCGAAGGGCGTCCACGTTTACATCGACGGAAAGGAAACGCCCACCCGCCTGGTGGGCGGCAAGAAGCTGACCGGCACCCTGAGAAACGACGTGCCCTTCCGCGTCGGCGGCCGATCGGCCTCGGCTTTTTTCAAGGGGGAGGCCGACGACCTCCGTGTTTACGATCGCGCGCTGAAGCCGGAGGAAATCGCCGGCCTGACCCGCGACCTCGTCGCCGAGGCCAACGCCACCGCCCCGGCGAAGCGCACCGCCGAGCAGAAAAGACTCTCCTACCATCACTATCTTTCCTCCACCGCCAACGCCTACCGCCGCGACCTCTCCGAGGAAATCGGGGCCGTCCGCGAGAAACGGCGGATTCTCAGCGGCAAGACGACGGTGATGGTCATGCAGGACAATCCGCCGGAAAAAATGCGGCCGACCTACCGGCTCAACCGCGGCGCCTACGACCAGCCCATCGAGGACGAGGCGATCGCCCCGGGCGTCCCCGCCATTCTGCCGCCGCTGCCGGCGGACGCGCCGCCGAACCGCCTCGGGCTGGCGCGCTGGCTGTTTGCCTCCGAGCATCCGCTGACGGCCCGGGTGGCGGCGAATCAGGTGTGGCAATTGTTCTTCGGCGCCGGGATCGTGGAGACGCCGGCCGACTTCGGATCGCAGGGCGCCTTTCCCAGTCATCCCGAACTGCTGGACTGGCTGGCGGTCGATTTTCGCGAGTCGGGCTGGGACGTGAAACGGCTCATCCGCCGGATCGTGCTGTCCGAGACCTACCGGCAAAGCTCGGATCTGCGATCCGGAGACGGGGCGGCGGACCCCGCCAACCGGCTCCTCGCCCGCGCGCCGCGGTTTCGCCTGCCGGCTGAATTCATCCGCGACAACGCCCTCGACCTCGCCGGGCTGCTGCGGCGCGACGAGATCGGCGGCCCCGGCGTGAAACCCTACCAGCCGCCCGGACTCTGGGCCGAGGTGGGCCTCGGCGGCAACCCGAAGTTTGTCCAGGATCACGAGCAAAAACTCCACCGCCGCAGTCTCTACACCTACTGGAAACGATCCGCGCCGCCCCCGGCGATGCAGATTTTCGACGCCCCGACGCGGGAGTTCTGCGTCCTCAGGCGCCCCGTCACCAACACCCCGCTCCAGGCGCTCGCGGCGATGAACGACGTCCAGATGCTCGAGGCGTCGCGGCATTTTGCCGAGAGAATTGTGAAAAAAGGCGGCGCCACCCCCGAATCGCGGGCGGGTTTCGCCTTCGAGACCGCCACCGCCCGTGAACCAAACAGCCGCGAACTCTCCGTGCTGCTCGACATCTATCGCGACGGCCTCGCGAAATACCGCGCCCATCCCGACATGGCCGGCGAACTCCTCGCCGCCGGCGAGTCGCCGCGCGACGAATCCCTCGACGCCGCCGATCACGCCGCGTGGACCCTGGTGGCGAGCCTGGTGCTGAACCTCGACGAAGTGCTGAATCGCAACTGAACCGCCGACTCTTTCCGAACCGCTGACGGACGCTGATTTTCGCTGATGTTTTTGGAACCGCTTGTCTTCGCTTATTAAATTTAGAAAAATCCGCGTCATCCGCGGTTTCAAATTCCCGCCGCTTTTCGTCATGAACGCTCCCTCTCATTTTCAAAGCGACCTGATACGCCGAGCCTTTCTGGGCCGGAGCGCTCGGTTGGTTGGTGGAACGGCCCTGGCCTCGCTGCTGGGACGCGAACTCGCCGCCGGGGCGGCGGCGGCCTCGAACGGCGGACTGCCCGGGTTTCCCCATCACGCGCCTACGGCGAAGCGGGTGATCTATCTTTTCATGGCCGGCGGGCCGAGCCACATCGACCTGTTCGACTACAAGCCGGCGATGCGAAAGCTGCACGGCACGGAGCTGCCCGACTCCATCCGCAACGGCCAGCGCATCACCGGCATGACCAGCGGACAGAAGACCTTTCCCTGCGTGGCGCCGATGTTCGAGTTCGAGCGGGTCGGGGAGCGCGGCACCTGGATGAACACCGAGGTGCTGCCGCATACCGCGAAGATCGCGGACAAGATCACGATCGTCCGCTCGATGAACACCGAGGCGATCAACCACGACCCGGCCATCACCTACATCAACACCGGCACCCAGCAGTTCGGCCGGCCCAGCCTGGGCGCCTGGCTCTCCTACGGGCTCGGGAGCCTGTCGGACAACCTGCCCGCCTACGTCACCATGATCTCCGTCGGCGCGCGGCCCGGCCAGGCGCTTTACTCGCGGCTCTGGGGCGCGGGTTTTCTGCCGTCCCAGCATCAGGGGGTTCAGTTCCGCGGCGGCAACGATCCCGTCCTTTACCTGACCGATCCGAAGGGCATCGACCGGGGCCTGCGGCGTTCGATGCTCGACGGCCTGGCTTCGCTGAACCGGGAACGCCTCGCCGCCGTGCGCGACCCGGAAATCGAGGCGCGCATTTCCCAGTACGAAATGGCCTTCCGCATGCAGACCTCCGTTCCCGACCTGATGGATGTCTCCCGCGAGCCGGATCATGTCTTCGACAGCTACGGCCCGCGATCGAAGGAAAAAGGCAGCTTCGCCGCGAACTGCCTCCTCGCCCGGCGCATGGCCGAGCGCGGCGTGCGCTTTATCCAACTGTTTCATCGCGGCTGGGACCAGCACGGCAACCTGCCCGCCGATCTGAGAAAAAACTGCGAGTCCGTCGACCAGCCCGCCGCGGCGCTGGTTCGCGATCTGGAGGAGCGCGGCATGCTCGACGACACCGTGGTCATTTTTGGCGGCGAATTCGGCCGCACCATTTACAGCCAGGGCAAGCTGTCGGAGACCAACCACGGTCGCGACCATCACGGCCGCTGTTTTTCGACCTGGATCGCCGGCGGCGGGTTCAAGGCCGGATTCGATCACGGCGAGACCGACGATTACGCCTACAACATCGTGAAAGACCCCGTCCACATCAACGACCTGAACGCCACCGTCCTCCACGCCCTCGGAATCGATCACACCCGTTTTTCGTTCAAGTACCAAGGCTTGGACGCCCGCCTCACCGGCGTGGACGGCGCGCACGCCATTCCCGAATTGCTGGGCTGAATCGACTCGACAGTTTTGGGTTGGGCCTCGGGGCGCGCGGCAATGGAGAAGGTGATGGGGCGAGGCGCCGAGCCGGCGTTTGCTCCGGCGGTTTTCGATTTCGCGTTGGATCGGTCTCTTGGCCGGATTCTTTTGGCGGACGCTCGCCCGGGGTAAGGGGACGGCTCGCCCCACCGGATTGAATGCCGGACACGGGGAGGTTTCGAACCGTGGCTTTTCGGATGAACGCGGCCTAAGCGAAATCATGGGCAGGATGCCCATGCCACGGGTTGTGGGCCGCAAAAAGGGCCTGTCTTTCCGGGTGGATTCGGGCTAAAGAGAACGTCCCATGAAAACGTCTTCCCCCATGCTTCCGCTGTTCTTCGGGCTGCTGCTCGCCGTGGCGCCGGCCGGTTTCGCCGCCGACAAACCGAACATTCTTTGGATCACCAGCGAGGACAACGGCCCCGAACTCGGCTGCTACGGCGACAGCTACAGCATCTCGCCGAACCTCGACGCGCTGGCCGCGAAGGGCATGCGCTACACCAACGCCCTCTCGAACGCCCCCGTCTGCGCGCCGGCGCGGACGACGATCATTTCCGGCCTCTACCCGCCGAGCACGGGCGGCGAGCACATGCGCTCGATGGCGAAGCTGCCGGCGGCCTTCAAGATGTATCCGCAATTCCTCCGCGAGGCGGGCTACTACTGCACCAACAATTCGAAGGAGGACTACAACCTGAGGAAACCCGGCGAAATCTGGGACGAGTCGAGCAAGAAGGCTCACTGGAAAAACCGGCCGGCCGGCGCGCCGTTTTTCGCGATCTTCAACAGCACCATCTCGCACGAGTCGCAGATCCGGAACAAGATCGACGACAAGGACCGCATCCACGACCCGGCCAAGGCGCCGATCCCGGCTTATCATCCCGACACCCCGGAGGTCCGGAGGGACTGGGCGCAGTATTACGACCGGATCACGATGATGGACAAGATATCCGGGCAGAATCTCAGGGAACTCGACGACTCGGGCGTGACGGAGGACACGATCGTTTTCTACTACGGCGACCACGGCTCGGGCATGCCGCGGAGCAAGCGCTGGCCCTACAACTCGGGGCTCAACGTGCCGCTGATCGTCTATTTTCCGGAGAAGTGGAAACACCTCGCGCCGAAGGACTACGCGCCCGGGGGCTCGAGCGACCGGGTGGTGGGTTTCATCGATCTGGCGCCGACACTGCTGAGCCTGGCGGGGGTCGACGTGCCGGACTGGATGCAGGGCCACGCCTTCGCCGGTTCCCAGCAGACGGCCGATCCCGGATACGGCTTCGGTTTTCGCGGCCGGATGGACGAGCGCTACGACATGGTGCGGACCGTGCGCGGGAAACGCTATATTTATATTCGCAACTACATGCCGCACCGGATTTACGGCCAGCATGTCGGTTACATGTTCCAGACCCCGACCACCCAGGTCTGGCACGACCTCTATCACGCCGGGAAACTCAACGCCGCGCAGTCGCGTTTCTGGGAGAAAAAACCGACCGAGGAACTCTACGATCTCGAGAGCGACCCCGACGAAGTCAACAACCTCGCCAACTCTCCCGACAACCGAGAAATTCTCGAAAAAATGCGGGCCGCCCACGCCGACTGGGCCAAATCGGTGAAGGATGTCGGCCTGCTGCCCGAGGCGGAAATTCACTCCCGGGGCGACGCCACCTCGCCCTACGAGATGGGGCACGATCCGAAGCGGTTCGATTTCGACGCCATCTTCGCCGCCGCGCAGCTCGCGACTTCGCAAAAGGCGGACGACTTGCCCGCGATCGTGAAGCTGCTCGACTCCCCCGACAGCGGCGTCCGCTACTGGGGCGCGACCGGATTGCTGATCCAGGAGAAAGCCGGTGTCGCGGCCGGGCACGACGCGCTGGCAAAGGCTCTCGGCGACGACTGTGGCAGCGTGGCGATCGTCGCGGCGGAGGCACTGGGGCGGTTCGGGTCGGAGGACGACACGGCGAAGGCGCTCGACGTGCTGATCGCGCGCGCCAACATGGACACGGGCGACGTTTACGAGGCCATCGCCGCCTGCAATGCGATCGATTACCTCGACGAGAAGGCCCGCCCGCGTCTGGCCGACATCAAGGCCCTGCCCACCAAACCGAAGCAGTCACCCGAGCGCGTCGACGGCTACGTGGGACGCCTGCTGCCGGATATCGTGGCTGAGCTGGAGGGGAAGTAGGGCTCGGGGGTTTGGGGCTGGGGGTCGGAGATCGGGAATCGAAAGGGCGGAAGTCCCGGATTTGTCCAAAACCATTCGCGTAAATTCGCGTCCATTCGCGGTTCAAAAAATTTGTGTTCGGTCGTGTCCCCTCGTGGCTCAAAAGAATTCGCGCCCCTTCGTGCTCCCCGTTCGCATCCCTTCGCGGACCCGGTTGGAAGCCCGCGTTCCCGCCGTTGACCGGTCCGGCGGGTTTTCCTATCCTCCGCCCATGAATTCCCCAAACGAAAAACCCCTGTCCCTCAGTCGTCGCGGATTTCTCGGCCGCGCCGCCGGAGCGGGCGCCGCTCTGGCCGCGCCCTACATTGGCTGGAAAACGACCGTCAACGGCCAGTCGCCGAACGAGAGCCTGCGCTGGGCGAATTTCGGCGCCAACGGCCGCGCCTGGGGCGATCTCGTCAGCATGGCCGGCGTGCCGAACAGCAAGCTGGTCGCGGTGGCCGAGGTCGATCCCAACCGGTTGGGCAATGTCGCCAAGGGCTTTCCCGACGCGAAGGTTTACGCCGACTGGCGCGAGCTGCTCGACAAGGAAGCCGGCAACATCGATGCCGTGGTCGTCGGCACGCCCGATCACATGCACGCGCCCATCGCCATGAGCGGCATGCAGCTCGGCAAGCACGCCTATTGCGAAAAACCGCTCACACGCCTGCTGCACGAGTCGCGCGCCCTGCGCGAGTATGCCGAGGCGAACGGGCTCATGACCCAGATGGGCATCCAGGTCTCCTCCAGCAGCGGCAACCGCACGGCCGTCAAAGCGCTCCAGGACGGCCTCGTCGGCAAGGTCAGGTCGGTCCACAGCATGAATCCGAAGTCTTGGGGCTCGATGGCGCCGCTCCCCGCCCGCGAGGACCCGATCCCCGAGGGCATGAACTGGGACCACTGGATCGGGGTGGCGAAAATGCGGCCCTTCGTCGCGGGAGAATTTCACCCCAGCAACTGGCGCAAGCGCATCGGCTACGGCACCGGCACGCTCGGAGACATGGGCTGCCACATCTACCACCCGTGGTTCATGGGGCTGAACTCGCCGGTTACCCTCTCCATCGTCTCCCACGGTCCCGGGCCGGTCGACGCCGACAGTTGGCCGCTCGACGCGAAGGTCCAGTACCGCATGAAAGGCAACGACCTGTCCGACGGCGACTTCGACTTTGTCTGGTACGACGGAAAGCAGTTCCCCGACGCCGAGGTGGCGGCGGCGGTCGGCGGGGTCGAAAACATCCCGAAGAGCGGTTCCGTCGTCATCGGCACCTCGGGCGCGCTCGCGATTCCCCACGGCGGCGGCGGACCGAAGCTCTATCGCGACGGGAAACCCTCCGAGGAAACCATCGAGCAGTTGCCCTCCGAAGATCACCACAAGAATTTCGCCGCCGCGATCCGGGGCGAGATTTCTGAAAAACCGCGCGCCCATTTCGATTACGCGGGCCGCATGACGGAGTGCGTCCTTTTCGGCACCGTCGCCATGCGGCTGCCGGGCGTGAAGCTGAAGTGGGACGACGCGGCCGGCCAGTTCGTCGGCAACGACGCGGCCAACGCCATGGTCTCCGAGCCCTACCGCGCCGGGTGGGAAGTGAAAGGTATTTGAGCCGCGAAGGGATGCGAATTTTTCTGAACCACGAATGGACACGAACGAACTCGAAGTTTTTTTTGGAACCGCGAAAGGACGCGAATGCACGCGAATGTTTTTTTGATAAGCGCGAAACTTCCGACCCCCGTTCCCCTGCCATCCTGTCCAAAAAATCCTGTTAATCCTGTCCCCAAAAAGATCGTCCATGAAACCCCGCAATCTCCTCATCGGGCTCGCCGTCGCTGGCATCGCGGCCACGGCGGCTTACTGCCAGGAAAAGGCCAACCTCACCTGGACCGACCCCGCGAAGGCGAAGGCCGAGGACCCGGATTTTTCCATCCAGGGCGAATACGGCGCCGACACCGCCGGCCAGGCCTGGGGCGCGCAGGTCGTCGCGCTGGGTGACGGGAAATTCGACGCCTACCTGCTCGAGGGCGGACTGCCCGGACTCGGATGGACCAAGGAAAAGGCCCGAACGGCGCTCAGCGGCACCGCGAACGATTTGAAGTCCGCCGACGGCACGCTCGCGGCCTCGATCGCCGCCGGAAAGATCGCGGTGAAAAAGGACGGGCAACCGCTCGTCGAATTGCCGCGCCTCGAGCGCCATTCGCCGACCGAGGGCGCCAAGGCGCCGGACGGGGCGATCGTGCTGTTTGACGGCAGTTCGGCCGACGAATGGGAAAAGGGCCGCGTCGAGAACGGTCTGCTGCCCAACTCGGACGTCACCACGAAGCGGAAGTTTTCCAGTTACACCCTGCATCTGGAATTCCGCACGCCCTACAAGCCGTTCGCCCGCGGCCAGGCCCGCGGCAACAGCGGCGTGTATCAGCAGGGCCGTTTCGAGACCCAGGTGCTCGATTCCTTCGGACTCGAGGGAAAAATGAACGAGACGGGCGGCATTTACTCCATCGCCGGCCCAAGCGTGAACACCTGCCTGCCGCCGCTCCAGTGGCAGACCTACGACGTGGACTTCACCGCCGCCGAGTTTGACGCCGCGGGCAAGATCGCGAAAAATCCCCGCATCACCGTGAGGCTGAACGGCACCGTCGTCCACGACGACGTCGAGCTGCCGAAGGGCACGCCCGGCGGGCCGCTGAAAGACATCACGCCCGAGCCGGGGTCGATCTATCTGCAAAGCCACGGCAACCCCGTGTTTTACCGGAACATCTGGATCGTCGAGAAATAAGCGATGGCCCAAGACCTGATCTCCGATTCCGCCGATCTGAAGCCCGACACCCCGTGGTCGGCGACCCGGTGGGCCTCCGTCAGCGAAGAATCGCTCGCCGACCACGAGACGAAGGCGCGCCTCTGCGTGGCGATGCTGTTGCCCTTTTCCGGCGGCAAGCCGGACTGGGCCGGCTTCGAGCGCGGCGCGCGCTGGATGCTCGATTCGGCGGCGCACTACGGGGTCGAGCTGGCCTTCGTGCTCAACGCCGACACCGGCTACATCTTCAACCTGACCGCGGACCTGTATCGCGAAGTCATCGAGCGTTTCCGCGCCGCGTTTCCGGAGCCGAAAATCGTCTGCGGCGTCACCGCGCTCGGGGCGGAGGGCGACACGTTCAAGGCCGAGTGGTATCGGCCGCAGCTCGAGATCGCGCAGGCCTTCGACAACGTCGAAGTGATGATCATGACCTCGCGCCAGCTCAACGCGCTCGATCCCGAGCGGCGGCGGGACGCTTATTTCGAGATCGCGGAGGCGATCTCGGTGCCGGCCATCGTCCACGCGCTGGAGCCGTCCTTCGTCCCGTGGGCGACGCCCTACGAGCCGTGGCTGCTGCACCAGCTCGCCGGGCACGAGAAATTCGTCGGCGGCAAGATCTCGACGCTCGACGAGCCGCATTTCCTTTACTGGGCGGCGATGTGCCGCGACCTGGGCCTCGATTTCGCGCCGCACAGCGGAGACGACTTCGGCATCGCGACCGCGATCCGGCTCGGTCTGCCGCTTCTGATCGGCGCAGGCGTCAGTGCCTGCCCGCTGATCTGTGCCGCGAAAGACCTGTGGCTATCCGACTCCGCGCCGGGGAAGAAGTTTCCCACCGGCCGGGGCGGATCGCATTTCGACACGCGGGTTTACAAGCTTTTCGAGGCCTTTCAATCGCTGGAGGACGCCGTCTTCCGGCTTGACGAAAACGGCAGCGCCGCGGCCTACAAGCACAGCACGGCGGCGGTGCTGAAAAACCTGGGTCTGATCGATTCGGTGGAGATTCATCCCGACTGTGGCGACCTTCGGCCCGCGGGCGAGGAGGCGCGCATGGCCGAGGCGCTGCGGCGGCCCCTTCGGGTGGCCAAACGGCTCGGGATTCCCGATTTTCCGCCGAAATTAGGGCTGACCTAACAGGGTTAGGTCGGGGACCCAACCCTGTTGGGTCGTCTTTTTTGGGAGGGGTGTCTTCGCTCCTTCGGTGCTTTTTTTCGTCGCGAGGTCGGGAGCGTCGAAGGTGGCAGATTCGCCATGGCCCACGAGCGCACCACTAGGAAGGTGGGGCGAAGCGTCCCCGCTGAGCCGTCGCTTGCCTGAGAGGTTCGCGATTGGAGCCGCGACGGCTCTTTGGTGTCGTGGGTGGGTTTTTTCGGGAGGACGCCGCACGGGCATTTCGACGGCTCGGCCGGGACGCCTCGCCCCACCACTCACCTTTTTCCAGCGAGCCGGTAGCAGACGGCTTCGCGGTCGTTGCGGACGAGGAGGTATCGGCCGGCGAGGGCGGGGACGTTCCAGGTCAGGGAATGGAGGGCGTCGAGGCTGGCGGTTTCGATCAAGGAGTCGGGCGAGGCGTTGACGAGGGCGACCCGGCCGTCCTCGGCCTGGACGAGAAGGCGGTCGCCGACGAGCAGTTGCTGGCCGAAGCCGTAGTCACCGCCTTTCCAGACTCGGTTGCCGGTGGCGACTTCGACGCAGGCGAGCCGGCCCTCGTCGAAGGCATAGAGGTGATCGCCGCGAACGACGGCGGAGCTGAACTTGGTCTTGAGCCGGAGGGATTTCCACGCGGCGGTGGCGGTCCACTGGCCGGCGTCGCGGTCGATTTGCACGAGATAGCTTCCGGCGCCGTAGCTGGCGGTGACGAGGACGCGGTCGCCGGGCAGGTCGATGGGCTGGCCGACTTTGGGGTTGGCGCCGCGCCAGGGAAAGCGCCAGAGGGCGGCGCCGGTGGCGGGGTCGTTGCCGGTGAGATCGCCGGCGTTGACGCTGAGGATCTGGCGGACGCCGTGCAGGTCGGCGAGGCGGGGGGTGCTGTAACTGGAGCCGGCGCCGGGGTATTCCCAGGCGGGCTCGCCGGTTTCCATGACGAAAGCGGCGAGGGTGGGAGCGGCGCTTTCGGGTCCGGAGACCACGACGAGGCCCTCCTTTTCCAACACGAGGGGCGAATCGCTTTTTCCCCACTTGGGAATCAGGGTCGTGCCTTCGCCGAGGACTTCGCGGGACCAGACGAGTTCGCCGGTGTTGAGTTTGAGGCAATTGAGGTGGCCGGTGGCGCCGTGGGCGAAGACGCGGTCGCCGTGGATGGTCGGGGTGGCGCGCGGGCCGTCGCCGCCCATCTTGGCGGCGCCGTGCTCGTGGGCGATGGCGTCGACAAAGCGGGTGCCGGGATCGCTGTGGGCCCAGAGCGGGGCGCCGGTCAGCAGGTCGTAGCAGGTGACGAGTTCGGCGTCGCCGCGCTGTTCCTGGGTGACGGCGCGCCGGCCTTTGACGACAAAGCTCGACCAGCCGAGGCCGACGGGAATGCGCCAGAGTTCCTCGGGCGGCGCGTTTTCCCAGTCGAAGGAGGCGGACAATTCCGCGTCGGACCACATGCCGTCGCGGCCGGGTCCGAGAAAGTCGAGCACGTCGACGGCGCCCTCGGCCGGGGTTTCCTCGACGGGCACGGGCGCCGACGGAGCCGGCGAGGCGAGTGGCGCGGGATCGGCGGCGGCGGACGCTTCGGGCGTCCAGCGCCAGACGAATTTCGGCAGCGAGGTGCCGGAGGTCGAGCCTTCGTAACGGGTCAGCGAACGGAAGGCGGCGATCGCCAGCGCGAGGACAAGGCCGTAAACCGCGACGCCCTTGAACCGGTCCCGGAAACGGCCGGTGCCGAAAAAAAGCCAGCCAAGCGGCGCCGAGATCGCAAGGACGGCAAAGGCGCCGAGGTAAAGCCAATACCGCAGGTAGGTGTCGGTGACGTGTCCGTAGACGGCCATCGCCACCGGGCCGGCCAGGGCGAAGAGGATCGCGGCCAGGGTACGGGCGGCGTTTTGGGCGCGGGATGACATGCGGTCGGGATTCGAAACCGGCCGGGAGAAGACGCGTCTTGACGCGCTCCCGGTGATCCCGAATCATACGCATTCCATGAAAAATGCCCGCTATTTCTCGATTTTTCTGGCCGCGCTGACGGTGGCGGCGTTCGGCGTTTTTTCGTCGGTTGGCGCCGAGAAGAACGTGATTTTCATCATCGCCGACGATGAGAGCCCGACGCTCGGTTGCTACGGCGATCCGGTGGCGAAAACGCCGAGCATCGACGCGCTGGCGGCGGACGGGACGCTGTTTCTGAACGCGTTCGCGACGACGGCGAGCTGCTCCGCGAGCCGTTCGGTGGTGATGAGCGGGCTGCACAACCACGCCAACGGTCAGTACGGGCACCAGCACGATTTTCACAAGTTCTCGAGCTGGCTGAACTGCGTGAGCTTTTCGCTGCCGCGGGTGATGGCCAACGCCGGCTATCGAACGGCGCACATCGGAAAACACCATGTGGCGCCGGAGATGGTTTACCGCTTCGACCAGTATCTCAAGGGCAACGGCCGCAACGCGGTCGAGATGGCGGAAAACTGCCGCGAGGTCATCGCCGCCGACAGCGAGAAGCCGTTCTTCATCTACTTCGGCACGGCGGACCCGCATCGCGGCGGCGGGAAGGACGAGACGTCGCCACGGGAGCTGAAGCCGGACCTTTTCGGCAACAAACCGAATCGGGGTTCGCACACGGGGGTGGACGAGGTGTTCTTTGACCCGGCCGAGGTGGCGATCCCGCCGTTTTTGCCCGACACACCGGAGACGCGCGAGGAGCTGGCGCAGTATTACCAGAGCTGTTCCCGGGTGGACCAGGGCGTGGGCCGGCTGGTGGAGATCGTCAAGGAGGCGGGCCTGTGGGACAAGACGCTGTTCGTTTTCACGAGCGACCACGGAATGGCGTTTTCGGGGGGGAAAACGACGGTGTACGATGGCGGGCTGCGAGTGCCCTTCATCGTGCGCAATCCCTACGAATCCAACCGCGGAGTGAGGCACAACGCGATGGTCAGCCATATCGACATCACGCCCTCGCTGCTGGATTTCGCGGGGGGACTGGACCGGGAGAAAAACCGGCCGGCGAAATGGATCGATCCCGACCAATTCTGGAAGGGCAACGATTTCGCCGCGAAGGAAAACCGCGGCCCGCGCAAGGGGATGGACCGGTATCACGGCAAATCGTGGGTCGACATCCTGGGCAAGCCGGACGCGGAGCACTGGGACACGATCTTCGCGTCACACACCTTTCACGAGATACAAATGTATTACCCGATGCGGGTGGTCCGGGACCGCGAATACAAGCTGATCTGGAACATCGCGCACGGTTTGCCCTACCCCTTCGCCTCGGACCTGTGGGCGGCGAGCAGTTGGCAGGCGCAGTTCCGGCAGAGTCTCGACGCGCCCTACGGGCGGAAAACGGTCGGGGAATACATTCACCGGCCGGCCTTCGAGCTGTTCAAGATCGACGAGGACCCGAACGAATCCCGCAATCTCGCCAGCGACCCCGCCCACGCCGAAATCCTGGCGAAGTACCAGGAAAAGCTGAAGGCAATCCAGAAGGAGTTTGGCGATCCGTGGATCCAGAAGTGGGAATACGAGTGACGATGTGAGCCGCGATGGAGGCGGGTGGCGGCGGCTCAGAACCGGATCAGCGCCTCCACGGCGACGTCGTCGCCGAGCGCCGCGCGGCCTTCGAGAAAAGTCAGCTCGATAAAGAACAGGGCCCCCACGATTTCGGCGCCGAGTTCCCGCGTCAGTTTCAAGGCCGCCGCCGAGGTGCCGCCGGTGGCGAGCAAATCGTCGACGAGGAGGACTCTCTCTCCCGGAGAAATGGCGTCCTCGTGGATTTCGACGACGGATTCGCCGTATTCGAGCGTGTAGGCGGCGGAGCGGGTTTTCCAGGGGAGCTTGCCGGGTTTGCGGACGGGAATGAGGCCGGCGCCGATGCGGTCGGCCACGGCGGCGCCGAAGATGAATCCGCGGGCGTCGATTCCGACGATCTTGTCCACGGGACGGGAGCCGATGGCCTCAACCAGGCCGTCGATGGCGAGGCGGAACAGGGCCGGATCGCTCAGGAGGGGAACGATGTCCTTGAAGACGATGCCGGGTTTCGGAAAATCGGGCACATCGCGAATGCCGCCGCGGAGACGGTCGAGGTCGGAGGGGGTCACGCGGGAACTTTGACGCCGCCCGGGGGCGCGGTCAATCCGCCGGTTCGCCATTTGCATTGGACAGGGGATCGCCGTAGCTTGGCCGCCCTCCGGACTCCGGCGAAGTTTCGGCGGACGGCCGCCGCGCGGCGGGGACACGAAACATGGACAAGATTTTTCTGGCAGCTTCGACCTTGTGCTTTTTTGGCGGCTTTCTCTACGCCGCCTATGGCCTGCGGTCGGGCCGGCATCATCCGTCCTGGGCGAATCTGGCGGTGATCGCGGCGGGTTTCGTGTTTCAATCGCTCACTCTGCATCTGCGGGGACAATTGCACAGCCGGTGTCCGGTCACCAATGGCGCGGAAATCCTGGTGTTCCTGAGCTGGAGCACGGTGCTGCTTTACTTCGTGCTCGGGCGGGGCTTTCGCCTCTCGCTGCTGGGCATGTTCACCGCGCCGATGGTTTTCGTGTTTCAGGCGATCGCGCTCGTGGCGCTGGCGACAGGCGACCCCGGCCCCAAGCGGCTGGAGGGTCCGGCCGATCCGTGGCGGGAGCTGCACATCGCCGTGGCGCTCCTGTCCTTCGGCGCCTTCGCGCTCGGGGCCATCGCCGGCGTGATGTATCTGGTGCAGGATCGACAATTGAAGAAACACCAGCTCGGCCCGCTCTTCTACAACCTGCCGCCGATCCGATCCCTGATCGACGCCATCGTCCGGCTGACGGCGATCGGGCTGGCGCTCCTGACGGTGGGGATCGGCTCGGCCGTGATGATGACGGAACGGCCGGCGGCGGCGCATTTCGGTCTCGCGGCCCTGGTGTGGGCCGGTTACGTCGCGATGCTCGGCCTGCATGCCGGGAAAAAAATCGGGCCCAAACGCACGGCGGCGCTGGCGATCGGGGTGTTCCTCCTGCCGCTGGTCATGCTGGCGGCCGGGTGATCCGCGCCGCCGCTCCTTCGACCCGTCTTCCCAAAAAAGTGAGTATTCTTTGCCTCGGAGTCAATCACAAGACCGCCCCGGTGGAAATCCGGGAGCGTCTCGCCTTTCCCGAGTCCGAGATCGACGACCGGCTCCGCGAAATCCGCGACCTGCCGGGCGTCGACGAGACGGTCGTCCTGTCCACCTGCAACCGCGTCGAAATCTACGCCGCCTCGCCGGTCACGGAGACGGCCTTCGAGGCGCTGATCCGATACCTGATCGACCATTTCCGGCTGCCGGCGCGCGATGCGGTGGATTTTTACCATCTGAAGGGCGAGGCGGCGGCGCTGCACCTGTTCCGCGTGGCGAGCGGGCTGGACTCCATGGTGCTGGGCGAGACGGAGATTTTCGGCCAAGTGAAAAAGGCCTACGCCCTCGCCCAGGAGGCCGGTTCCACCGCGCGCCGGATGAACAAACTCTTCCAGCAGTCCTTTCAGGTCGGCAAACTGATCCGGTCGAACACGCGCATTCAGTTGGGCGCGACCTCGGTCGGGTCCGTCGCGGTCGATCTGGCGGAGAAAATCTTCGGCAATCTCCGCAACTGCCGCGTCATGGTCATCGGCGCGGGCGAGATGAGTCGTCAGACCGCCCAGAGCCTCGTCTCGCGCGGGGCGAGCAGCCTCATTGTCTCGAACCGCTCCTATGACAAGGCGGTCGAGCTGGCCGACGAGCTGGCCGGGGAAGCCGTGCGCTTCGACGAATGGGAGCAAGCCATGAGCGGCGTCGACATTGTCATCAGCTCCACCTCGGCTCCGCACGCCGTGATCGTGCCCGACATGGTCGCCAAGGTGATGCGTCACCGCGGCGACCGGGCGCTCTTTCTCATCGACATCGCCGTGCCGCGCGACATCGAGCCGGCCGTCAACCGGATCGAAAACGTCTATCTCTACGACATCGACGACCTGGAACGCATCGCCGAAGTCGCCCGCGTCGAGCGCGAAAAACAGATCTCCCTCTGCGAAACCATCATCGAAAAACACATCGAGGAAAAAGGCATCGAAGCGCTCTCCCCCGATCGCCGCCCGGGCGACGAAGGGACGGGCCGCGCCGCTTCCCCGGCGGGAGATCCCGCGCCCCAGTCATGAACAACACCGTCCCGCCTCCCCAGGAAAGCGGTTCCTCCCCCGTTCCCGCTCCGGAAAAGCTCGTGCTCGGCACGCGGGGCAGCGATCTGGCGCTCGCCCAGGCGCGAATGACCGAGGCCGCGCTGCGCGGGGCCGGATACGAGGGTGAGATCGAGATCCGCGTCGTGAAAACGATCGGCGACAAGCGGCCCGACCTGAAACTGAGCGAATTCAGCCAGGGCGACCAGCCCGTGGTGGACAAGGGCATTTTCACCAGGGAACTCGAGGACGCCCTGCGGCGCGGCGAGATCGACTTCGCCGTGCACAGCCTGAAGGACGTGCCCACGGAGCTGGACGCGGCCTTCGCCATCGTCGCCACCCTGCCGCGCGCGCCCGTCGAGGACGTGCTCCTGACCAAATCGCCCGCGCCGGACGGCATCGCCAGCCTGCCCCTGGGCGCGCATGTGGCCACCAGCAGCGTGCGCCGGGCGCGCCAACTGCGCTGGATGCGACCCGATCTCGACGTGGTCGACATCCGAGGCAACGTCCCCACCCGACTCCGCAAACTGGTCGAAAACGACGGCTGGGACGGCATTCTCCTGGCGCGCGCCGGCCTGCAGCGGCTCGGCTATGTCGAGGCGGTGGAGGGTTTCGCGGGCACGGCTTTTCACTTCGACGAGATCGAAGTCTTCGCGCAATTTCTGGACGCCCGCGAGTTCCTGCCCGCCGCCGGACAGGGCGCGGTCGGGATCGAGGCGCTCGTCGCCAGCGAGGCCGTCATCGCCGTGCTGCGAACCATCGACCACGCGGACACCTTTCGGCGTGCCACGGCCGAGCGCGCGTTTCTGGCCCGTCTCCAGGCCGGATGCCAAACGCCGGTGGGCGCCTTCACGTGGTTCGCGGACGACGGCGCGACCCTGGCGATGCGGGTGCGCGTCTTCGACGAATCCAACGGCGACGCCCCGCCCCGCGAAGCCGAAGCCCGCGGCCCGGCGGATCGCCCCGACGCCCTGGCCGACGCCCTGATGGACCGACTTTCCCGCTGAAAACCGATGGCTGACTCCCCCCCTTCGCAATCGCAAGCCGGCATCTGCTACCTCGTCGGCGCCGGTCCCGGCGATCCCGGGCTCATGACCCTGCGCGGCCGCGAGTGCCTCGAGCGCGCCGATGTCGTCGTTTACGATTACCTCTCGAATCCCGATTTCCTGAAATGGGCCCGGCCGGACGCCGAAAAAATCTACGCCGGCAAGAAATCGCGCGATCACACCCTGACCCAGGACCAGATCAACGCCCTGATTGTCGAGAAAACCCGGGCGGGCCACGTCGTGACCCGGTTGAAGGGCGGCGATCCCCTGATTTTCGGCCGCGGCGGCGAGGAAGCCGCCGAACTGCGGGCCGCCGGCGTGCGCTTCGAGATCGTGCCCGGCATCAGCTCCTCCATCGCCGGCCCGGCCTACGCCGGCATTCCCGTGACCCACCGCGCCCACAACGCGCAGCTCACCATTTTCACCGGACACGAAGACCCGGCCAAGGCCGAGTCCTCCATCGACTACGAACAGATCGCCCGCGCCCCCGGCACGAAGGTGATGCTGATGGGCGTCGAGCGCCTCGGCACGATTTGCGAGTCCCTGGCGGCGCACGGCATGGCGGCGGACACGCCCGTGGCGCTGGTGCGCTGGGCCACCACCGGCCGGCAGGGCACCCTGACCGGCCAGTTGGACACCATCGCCCGGCTCGCGGAGGAACGGGAGTTCAAAGCGCCCGCCGTCGCGGTTTTCGGCGGCGTCGTCGGACTGCGCGAGACCCTGAACTGGTTCGAAACCCGGCCGCTTTTCGGCAAACGCGTCGTCGTCACCCGCACCCGCTCCCAGGCGGGCGAACTCAGTCGCCAGCTCCGCGACCTCGGTGCCGACGTGCTCGAGATGCCCACCATCCGTGTCGAGGGCATGCGGGGCGAAAAACTGCGGGAGTTCGCCGAACTCGTCCGCGACGCCCACACCTACGAGTGGCTCGTCTTCACCAGCCCGAACGGCGTCGACCATTTCTTCGAGGTGTTTTTCAAACTCTACGACGACATCCGCTCCATCGGCGGCGCCCGCATCGCGGCTATCGGCCCCGGCACGGCGGCGAAGCTGAAAGAGCGCGGCCTCGGCGTCGATCTCACCCCCGAGGTCTCCGTCGCCGAATCGCTCGCCGACGCCTTCGAAAAGGAAGCCGGCAGCCTCGATAACATCACCCTCCTCTGGGTCCGCGCCGAGGGCGCCCGGAGCGTCCTCTCCGAGCGGCTCAACCGGGCCGGCGCGATCCTCGACGAGGCCATCGCCTACCGCACGGTCCCCGAGACGGACGATCCCACCGGCGCCGTCGAGCGCTTCAGGACCGAGGGCGCCGATATCGTCACCTTCACCAGTTCCTCGACGGTCGAGTGTTTCCTCGACCTCGGCCTGGAAATGCCGGCCGGCACCCGGATCGCCAGCATCGGCCCCATCACTTCCGACACGCTCCGCCAGCGCGGCTTGAGCGTCGACATCGAGGCCGAAAACCATGACATTCCGGGCCTGGTGAAAGCGGTGTCCGACCTGGCCTCGCAAGGCTGAAAAAAGGGAGCGAAACTTTTTCGAGCAAAAAGCGTTGAACTTGATTGAATATAGCTGAATAACGATATAGAAAATCAACTCCCATGAAAACTTCCCTTCCTTCCGCTTCCCTCTGTTTTGGCGCGAGCGCCGCCGTTCTCCTCGCCTTTGTTTCCATTTCCAGCCCGCCTCCGCTCCTCGCCGGTCCGCCCGCGAACCAGGGCGGGCACGGCGTCGAAGCCGACTTTCGCGGCGCGATTCACGCCCTGTTTGACGCCCATGCCGAACTGGACCGCTCCGTCACCCTCACCGAGGACGGTTACCGGGCCGAGACCACGTCCGAGAATCCCGAGGTGGCCGCCACCATCCAGCGTCACGTGCGGGAAATGCGCGACCGTTTGGACGACGGGTTCAGCGTGCGCCACTGGGATCCCGCCTTTGTCGAGTTTCGCCAGTATTACGACCAGCTTGAGACCGCGATCGAGGAGATTCCGGGCGGGGTCCGCGTCGTTGTGAAAGGGAAGACTCCCGAAGCGGCGAAAGTCGCGCAAAACCACGCGAAAATCATTTCGGGATTCGTGGCCAAAGGCTCGGAGCAAATGCATCAAACCCACCCGGTTGCGCTGAGTTCGACGGAGGTTCCTGCCGCGCCGCGGGGGTGCTGCGGCGCCTGCAAAATTGGCGCAAAAGAGGCAAACGGCGCGGAGACCCGCCCGGAAGCGGGGTGCGAAAATTGTCCAAAAGCGGGCGCCGCGACCAAGGCCGCGACAACGGACGAGCCGACGGCTCCCGCCAAGCCCTGACGACAACGTGAACCGAAAATACACGCCCCTCATCGCCATCGCCCTGTTGACCGCCGGATGCCACCCGGCCCGCGACGAATCGCCGTCCGTGCCGTCCCAATCGCTGAACGAGGGCGCCGCGCGGGCGAAAGGCGCCGCGATCTCCGGCGATCTGATGGAAACCCTGAAGGCCCAACTGATTGGCGCCCTGTCCTCCAACGACCCGGCCCAGGCCGTGGCCGTCTGTCGAAATGTCGCCGTCCCGACCACCGACGCCGCCGCCGTTCACGAACGGGGCATCCATGTGCGCCGCACGACAATGAAGCCGCGAAATCCCGCCAACGCGCCCGACGAACTCGACCGCCGCGTGCTCGAGGCCTTCGCCACCGCGAATCCCCCGCCCGCCGACCGGGTGGAGCCCGTGGACGACGGCGGATACCGCTACTACCGGCCGTTGGTCATCGCCGAACTGTGCTTGAAATGTCACGGCGATCCCGCCACCTTTCCGCCCGCGCTCGTCGAGACGCTCCAGCGCCTTTACCCGCAGGATCAGGCCACCGGTTATGCCTTGGGGGACTTTCGCGGCGTCATCTGTGTCGAGTTCAGCCCCAGACCATGAAATCCCTCCTCCGAATCCTCTCCCCGCTCGCCATCGCCGCCGCGGTCGGCGCCGGAACCGCCTTTTCGCAGGAAAAGAGCGTCAATCCCGGCATCAACGACAGCTTTCAGAACCCCGACCCGAAGACCTTCGTCGAGCGTTTCGAGAAAGAGGGCCGCGAAGTTTACGACCAACGGGAGGCCGTCGTGAAAACCCTCGGGATTCAACCCGGAACCGCCATCGCCGATGTCGGCGCCGGGACCGGGCTTTACACCCGCCTCTTCGCCCAGGCCACCGGTCCCGGGGGAAAAGTTTACGCCGTCGATATCGCGAAAACCTTCGTCGATCACGTCCTCATGACCAGCAAGGTGCGCGGCCTGACCAATGTGGAGGGCGTCGTCTGCGATCCGGACAACGCGAAGCTGCCCGCCAACTCGGTCGATCTCGCCTTCATCTGCGACACCTATCACCACTTCGAGTTTCCCGAAAAAACGATGCGCTCCATCCTCTCCGCCCTGAAACCCGGCGGCCGGCTGGTGCTGGTCGATTTCGAGCGCATCGAGGGCAAAAGCTCCGACTGGATTCTGAATCACGTCCGGGCCGGCAAGGAGGTCTTCCGCTCCGAAGTCGAGGCCAGCGGTTTCGCGTTCGAGAAGGAACTGAAGATGTTTTCGGAAAACTACTTCCTCGTCTTCCGCAAGCCGGCCGACTGAACAGGGTTGGGTCCGTGACCCAACAGGGTCAGGTCCGAGACCGAACAGGGTTGAGTCGAAGCCGTTCGCCATGCCGCTGACCGCCGATTTCGACTACGAACTGCCCGCCGACCTGATCGCCCAACGGCCGCCCGAACGGCGCGGCGATTCGCGGATGATGGTGGTCGATCGCGCCTCGGGACGGATCGAGCATCGGCATTTCAGCGAGTTTTCCGAATTCGTCCGGACCGGCGACCTGCTGGTGCTCAACGACACGCGCGTCCGGCCGGCCCGGTTTTTCTCGAACGACGGCCGGATCGAACTCCTCAAGCTCGACGCCGATTCGCCCCGCCGCTGGAAATGCCTCGTCAAACCCGGCAAGCGGATGAAGCCGGGCCGCACCGTCGAGATTGGCGACGCCACCGGCACGGTGGTCGAGGTGCTGCCGGAGGGCGGCGAACGCATCGTCGAGTTCGACCGCGAGGTCGACGAGGAAACGCTCGGCCATCTCGCCCTGCCGCATTACCTCGGCCGGGAGGACGCGCCGGAGGACCGCGAGCGCTACCAGACCGTCTTCGCCCGCGAGACCGGAGCCATCGCGGCGCCGACGGCGGGCCTGCATTTCACGCCGGACCTGCTCGTCGCCCTGCCGCACGCCTTCGTCACGCTGCATGTGGGGCTCGGCACCTTTCGGCCCGTCAGCGCGGAGCGGGTCGAGGAGCACACGATGCACACGGAGCGCTACTCGCTGAGTTCGGAAACGGTGGCCGCGGTCGAGAAGGCGGAGCGGGTGATCGCCGTCGGCACCACCGTCGTGCGGGTGCTGGAGCACGCCGCGCGCCGGCCGGACGGGTTGCGGCCGCACGCGGGCGAGACGGACATTTTCCTGTATCCGCCCCGGGATTTTCGCGTCGTCGGGACGCTGCTGACGAACTTTCACCTGCCGAAATCGACGCTCATCATGCTCGTCAGCGCCTTCGCGGGCCGCGAGCTGGTGCTGGAGGCCTACGCGAGGGCCGTCGAGGCGCGCTACCGTTTTTACAGCTACGGCGACTGCATGCTGATCGTGTGAGGATCAGCCGACGGCGCCGAAAAACATGCCCGCGATGCTCGCCGTGAGCAGGCTGGCCAGGGTGCCGCCGATCATGGCCTTGAACCCGAGCGCCGCGAGCGTGGGCCGCTGCTCGGGCGCCAGCGCGCCGATGCCGCCGAGCTGGATGCCGATGGAGCTGAAATTCGCGAACCCGCACAGGGCGAAGGTGGCGAGAAAAATCGTCTTCGGTCCGAGGGTGCCGGCGCCCTGCATCGCGCCGAGCTGAGCGTAGGCGAGAAACTCGTTGGTCACCATTTTCGTGCCGAGCAACTGGCCGGTCCGGAGCAGATCGCCCCCGTCCGCTCCCACGACCCAGGCCAGCGGCGCGAAGAGAAACCCGGCCAGTGACTCGAGCGAAAGTTTTTCGAAAACGCCGCCGCTCAGGCTTCGCACCCAGCCGTCGAGCAGGCCGGCGCTGTGCGTTTCCGCGTCGGCGCCAAGGCCGCCGACCCAGCCGACGACGGCGTTGAAGAGCGCGATCAGGGCGACGAACACCAGCAGCATGGCGGCGACATTGAGCGCGAGCCGCAGGCCCTCGACGGTGCCGTTGGCGAGCGCGTCGAGCAGGTTGCTGCCCTGCCGGTCGCGGGGGACGAGCAGGTCCTCGTTCACCTTTCCCGTCTCGGGGACGAGCATTTTCGCCACCAACAGGGCGGCCGGGGCGTTCATCATCGAGGCGGTGAGCAGCCGGCGGGCGACCTCGAGCTTGGCGGTCTCGTCGTCTCCTCCGAGGGTGGCGATGTAGAGCCCGAAAACGCTGCCGGCGATCGTCGCCATGCCGCCGGTCATCAGGGCCATGATTTCCGACCGGGTCATCGAGGGGACATAGGGTTTCACCACCAGCGGGGCCTCGGTCTGGCCGACGAAGACATTCGCCGCCGTGGCCAGGCTTTCCGCGCCGGAGAGGCGCATGAGGCGCTTCATCACCCAGGCGAAACCGAAGACGACGCGCTGCAGAATGCCCAGGTAATACAACAACGAAGTCAGGGCCGAGACGAAGATGATAGTCGGCAGCACCTTGAAGGCGAAGCCGTATCGCTTGCCATCGAGCAGCTCGCCGAAAAGAAAACCGGAACCCTCCTCGGTGAAGGCGAGCAGCTTGATAAACCACCCCGAAACCACATCGACCACGCCGCCGAAGGGCGTCAGCAGGATCAGCGCGGCGAGGGTGGCCTGCAACGCGATGCCGCCGATCACGACGCGCCAGGCGATCTCCCGCCGTCCGGCGCTGAGCAGCCAGCAAAGGCCAATCAACACGGCCACGCCGAGCAGACCTCTGAAAATATCGTGAAACATGGCGGTATCGGTTCGGCGGTCGGAAAAGACTGGATTACAGCATTTCCGACACCGATCCGGCCACCAAAAAAAAGCGAGCGGCGCGGAAAGCTCAACTCGCCGAGGTGACCTGGGCGATGCCGGCCTTGACGATCTCGTAGAAGCTGTCGGGCTCGAGGCTGGCGCCGCCGACAAGAAAGCCGTCGATGTCGGGCTGGGCGATCAGTTCGGCGGCGTTGCCGGGCTTGGCGCTGCCGCCGTACTGGATGCGGACCTTTCCGGCGACGTCGTCGCCATATTTCTCCGAAAGCAGGCCGCGAACGAAGGCGTGGGCCTCCTGCGCCTGCTCGGGGGTGGCGGTGCGGCCGGTGCCGATGGCCCAGACGGGTTCGTAGGCGATGACGGTGTCGATCATGCGCATGGCGCCGACGTCCGCGAGCGATCCGTCGATCTGGGTTCGGAGCACCTCCTCGATGCGGCCGGCGTCGCGTTCCTCGAGCGTTTCGCCGATGCAGAGGATGGGCTTGATGCCCGCCTCGTGGGCGGCGCGGACCTTGCGGTTGACGAAGGCGTCGTCCTCGCCGTAAAGCGAGCGGCGCTCGCTGTGGCCGAGGATGACGTATTCGCATTTCAGCTCCAGCAGCATGGCGGCGGAGATTTCGCCGGTGAAGGCGCCGGCGGGCTCGGGCGACATGTTCTGCGCGGAAAGGGACACGGCCTTCGATTTCGCGATGAATTCGGAGGCGCGGGGCAGCGAGACGAAGGGCGGGGCGATGACGACATCGACGGCGGCCTTGTCCTGAAAATGGCTCAGGAACTTGCGGAGGAACTGCTCCGTTTCGTTCGGCGTCTGGTTCATTTTCCAGTTGGCGGCGATAATGGGTCGGCGGGTGCTCATGGTGTTTTGGGAAAAGGATGTTGGGTTCGTTTGTTCGATGGATAAAAAGGCGCAACGCCGGGCTCAGCTTTTGGCGTAGGGGAGGATTACCCCCTTGAGCATCTGGAAATGCTTGCCGTTGAGGGTGGCCAGGTCCAGCCGGTGTTCGGACGCGGTGGCGGCGATCATGCAATCGGCCAGGCCGCACCCCAGCCGATCGCGGTAGTCCCGGCGATACAATCCCGCCGTCTCGGCAATCTCCTCGGTCAAGGGCAGCACGACCAAAGCGGAAATCATGCGCGAAAGCCGGGTCCGTTCCTGTCCTTCCCTGACCCCCTGGTATAGCTCGGCGACGCTCACCGCGGAGATGGACACATCGTCCACGTTTCCCTCCAAAAACGAGACGGCGTCGGCGTGGCCCCGCAAATAATCGATCAAAATGTCGGTGTCGACCAGCATGAGCTAAAAACGGTCAAAATCGCCCCGCACCTCTTCGAGGCCAATTTCCCGATCCGACCAGATACCGCGGGCTTCCCGCAATCGGCCCAGACGGTCCCGCGGCCCCAGGCGCTTCAGATACTGGTCGATGGCTTCCCGGATGACCTCGCTCTGCTTGCGGCCGGTCTCGGCGGCAACCCGGGCAACTCCCTGAGCTTCGAAGGGAGTGAGGTAAATCTGGGTTCTCGTCATACATCATGATGTATTTCAGGATCGGGAAGGTCAAGCACGATTATCCGCGGCCAACCCGAGTCGACAGAATTCCGATTCTCCGACGAAACAGGGTATGATCGGTGACCGTACCCTGTTGGGTCGGCGGATCATTTGTCGTCAAGCGCGGCGACGCCGGGCAGGGCCTTGCCTTCCAGCAGTTCGAGGGAGGCGCCGCCGCCGGTGGAGATGTGGTCCATCCGGTCGGCCACGCCGAACTGGTTGACGGCGGTGACGGAATCGCCGCCGCCGACGATTTTCAGGCCGGGACTGGCGGCGATGGCCTCGGCAATGGCGCGGGTGCCGATGTCGAAGCCGCGTTTTTCGAAAACGCCCATCGGTCCGTTCCACACGATGGTGCCGGCCCGTGCGATTTCGGCGGAAAACTCGGCGATGGCGCGGTCGCCGATGTCGATGCCCTCGCGGTCGGCGGGAATCTCGCCGCCCTCGCCCCAGGGCAGGGTGACTTCGGTCGGCGCGTCGTCGCGAAACTCGGCGGTGTGCCGGGTGTCGGCGGGAAGCAGGAAACGGATGCCTTTCTCCTCGGCGGTTTTCAGAATGTGGAGGGCGAGGTCGGTCTTGTCGGCTTCGGCGAGGCTTTTACCGATCCGGTAACCCTGGGCGAGGCGGAAGGTGTTGGCCATGGCGCCGCCGATGATGAAGGTGTCGGCCTTGCCCATGAGGCGGTTGAGGACCTCGATTTTGTCGGAGACCTTGGCGCCGCCCATGATGACGACGAAGGGCCGGGCGGGGTCCTCGAGCCGGTGGACGAGGTATTCGAGTTCCTTTTCCATCAGGAAACCGGCGGCGCAGGTGTCGAGGTATTTCGTCACGCCCTCGGTGGAGGCGTGGGCGCGGTGGGCGGTGCCGAAGGCGTCGTTCACGTAGATCTCGCCGAGGGCGGCGAGCTTTTCGGAAAACCCGGGGTCGTTGGCCTCTTCCTCGGCGTAAAAGCGGACGTTTTCGAGGAGCAGGACCTCGCCGTCCCCGAGACCGGCCGCGGCGGCTTCGGCTTCCGCGCCGACACAATCGCCGACGAATTTAACGGGGGCGGAAATCAGCTCACCGAGCCGGTCGGCGACGGGTTTGAGCGAGTATTTCGCGTTCTTCTGGCCCTTGGGCCGGCCGAGATGCGACATCAGGACGAGACGGGCGCCGGCCCCGACTAGGTGCTCGATGGAGGGCAGGGCGGCGGTGACGCGGGTGTCGTCGGTGATGCGCAGATCGTCGTCCTGCGGGACGTTGAAATCGACGCGCATGAGGACGCGCTTGCCGGCGGGCTGCAGGTCGCGAATGGAGAGCTTGGCCATCTAATTTGGAATTTCTAAGTTCGAAAAAAATCCGAGGGTCCAAAGACAAATGCTCAAAACGCCAGCAATCGTGAGCCGAGCGCTTTGAGCATCGGAACGACGAAACCCGGGTTGGGATTTCGAGGCTTGGGATTTCGGATTTCCCTCGCTCCGCGAGGTCACAGGCTTCCGCCGATCAGTTCGAGGGCGTCGACGGCGCGATTGGAGTAGCCCCATTCGTTGTCGTACCAGCCGACGACCTTGACGAAGTCGCCGGAGCCGAGCGTCATGGTGAGCTTGGCGTCGAGGATGCAGGAGTGCGGGTCCTGGACGATGTCCTTGAGGACGATCTCGTCTTCGGTGTATTTCAGCACGCCCTTGAGCGGGCCCTCGGCGGCCGCTTTGTACTTGGCGTTGATTTCCTCGGCGCTGGTGGCCTTGGCGAGTTTGACGGTGAAGTCGGTCACGGAACCCGTCGGGGTCGGCACGCGGAAGGCGCCTCCGTTGAGCTTGCCCTGGAGTTCGGGAATGACGAGGCCGATGGCCTTGGCGGCGCCGGTGGAGGAGGGCACGATATTTTCGGCGGCGGCGCGGGAGCGGCGCAGGTCCTTGTGCGGGAGGTCGAGCAGATTCTGGTCGTTGGTGTAGGAGTGAATCGTGCTCATGAACCCGCTCTCGATGCCATACTCGTCATTCAGCACCTTGGCCATCGGCGCGAGGCAGTTGGTGGTGCAGGAGGCGTTCGAGATGATGTGGTGTTGCGCGGAGTCGTAGCTGTCGCTGTTGATGCCGATGCAGAAGGTCAGGTCGGGATCCTTGGCGGGGGCGGAAATGAGCACTTTCTTCGCGCCCGCTTCGAGGTGCTTGCCGGCGCCGGCGCGGTCGACGAAAAAGCCGGTCGACTCGAGCACGACCTCGACGCCCTTGCCGGCCCAGTCGAGCTTGGCGGGGTCGCGTTCGGCGGTGGCGAGAATGCGGTGGCCGTTCACGGTGATGGACTCGTCATCGTACTCGACGGTGCCGTTGAAACGGCCGCCGGTGGAGTCGTATTTGAGCAAGTGGGCCAGGGTGTGGTTGTCGGTGAGGTCGTTGATGGCGACGACTTTTTCGAGCTGAGCCTGGGACATGGCGCGCAGCACGTTGCGGCCGATCCGTCCAAATCCGTTGATTGCGTAGTTAGCCATAGTGGTTATCGATGTTTTCGTTTCGTTTGATGGGAAGGTTGCGATTCCCGGGGCGGCGGGGGTGTCCGCGAGCGCGGCCTCGCCGTCATCCGTGAATCCTTCGCGGGTGAAGGGGTTCGCGCGGGGGAAAGCGGGCGCTAATTAAGCGCGGCTCCCCCGAGCGTCAACCGGGGAAAGCGGCGGATCGTCCAAATTGACGGAAACTTCACAAATTCCAGAAATCCCCGCGCCGCCAAGCGCCTCAACGGCACTCGGCGCGGTGGTTTTGCGGATTTTCAGAATAGGGGCCGCGGCGGCTCGCTCAGGCCGGGGCGCCGACTTCGGGCACCACGTAGGGTTCGCGGTACTTCGGACGAGCCAGCGCGTTGGCGGCGGCGTCGAGATCGCCATTGCCCTCGAATCGCTCGGTGTCGGGATTGAGTTTGAGCATGGGCCCGAGCGAAATGGTCTCGGCGTTGAGGTCCACGCCGTTGGCGGCGAGATGTTCCTCCATCGCGACGTAGCGCTCGGAAAGCAGCTTGTCGCTCTTGATGGCCTCGCGGACGTCGCCCTGGTGAACGCTTTTGCCCAACTGGTGCGAAATCTGGCCGGTGTGGCAGAGGGCGCTGGACAGGTGGGTCTCGAGACATTCGGCGTATTGATCCTCGCGTTTCCGGCTTTGCACGGCCTTGATGAAATTCACGAAGTTGTCGTCCGAGTCGAAGGGCTTGGGAGCGTCCATGGACTTGCCGGCGGTGTCTTTGACGAACACCTTGCCGCCGGCGTCGCAGAAGAGATTGCCGCCCTCGCAGACGACGACGACGGAGATGCCGCTCTGGTCGTCGAATTCCTCGGGCTTGTTCATGTTCTTGCCCCAGTCTTTTTCCTGATACTGCTTGGCGCTCGGGAGGCCGCGGGTTTCGAAAATGAGGGGCGCCGACTCGTAGTCGTGCCAGGCGAGCTGAGTGTTCGGCGTCTCGCCGTCGTCATCGTAGCCGAGGCGGCCGCCGATGCTGAAGGAAACGGGGGCGATCTTCGATTCGTTGAGGAACCAGCGGGCGACGTCCATCTGGTGGATGCCCTGATTGCCCATGTCGCCGTTGCCGTAGGCGTAGAACCAATGCCAGTCGTAGTGGAATTTCTTGCGGCGCAGGGGTTTTTCGAGTTCGGCGGGGCCGCACCAGATGTCGTAGTTCACGCCGGCGGGAATTTCGCCGCCGCCACCCTTGCCGATGGACTGGCGGGGCTTGTAGCACATCCCCTTGACGTATTTGATTTTCCCGAGCCCGCCGTCATGGATGAATTTCACGGCCGCCTGGACGGCGCCCATGGAGCGGCTCTGGGTGCCGCCCTGGCAGATTTTATCGAGCTTCCGGGAGAGATTCACCAGCTGGCGGCCTTCCCACAGATTGTGGGAGATCGGCTTCTCGACATAGGCGTCCTTGCCGGCCTGAAGCGCCCAGACGCCGGCGAGGGTGTGCCAGTGATTGGGCGTGGCGGTGGAAAAGGCGTCGATTTCGCCCTTCTCGAACATTTCCCGCAAATCGCCGAAGCCCTGCACGGCGAAGCCGGACTTGTCCAAGAGCTTCGTGACCCGCGCGTCGAGCACGGCGGGATCGACGTCGCAGAGCGCGGCGACGCGCACGCCTTTCATCCCGGAAAACGCGCTCATGTGGGCCTGGCCGCGGCCGTTCACACCGGCGATGCCGATGCGGATGTCGCCGTTGGCGCCGAGGACCTTCGAATTTGGCCAGGCGAGGGCGAGGCCAAAACCGGCGCCGTACTTCAGAAACTGTCGGCGCGAGGCGGGGGATGCGGGGGTGTCGTCTTTCATGGTTGCGGAGGGTATGAAGAAAGGAGCGCGCCGGCAATCCCGCAAACGCGGCTCGGGAAAAACGCCCGCCACCGCCGGTGGCGCCATCGCATCGGTGCCGGCCGGCGGTCCGGGAGGGAGTCAGCGCCCGGCCTGGGGCGGAGCCGCGGGACCGCCGGAGATGTCCACCGGCTTCTGCGGAGCGGCCTGGATGGCGATCAGGTCCTCGAGGATGTGGATCGTCTCGCGCTTGAAGGGATCGAAAGTGTGGGGATACTCGAGCGCCTTGATCTCCGGGTCTTCTTCCTCGGGCTTCTTGCCGATCATGCCGCTGGTTTCCTCCAGCGACAGATCCGATTTCAGCGTCAGGCCGGGGGCGTGGACGTTGTCCTGCGTCAGGGCATAAACCGTGAAAAGCCCCTTCTCGGACTCGCGGGTTTTCGCGAAGCGCTCGATGGTTTCCTGTTTGCGGACCTCACGGCGGGCTTCGAGATCCTTCAGCTCCTGCTCGCGTTTCGCGCGGTTGATGCTGACGGTGTTTTCGTCGATGCGCCTTTTGGCGTCGGCAATGTCTTCGACGACGTATTTGAAATCCTGGTTGTCCTTGATCCGCGCCGAGGAGCGCTTGGCGAGTTCCTCGCTGGGCAGCTTGACCTCGCTGAAAAGCTCGTAGGGCTGCGCCGGGATGGGTTCGACGTTGAGCGGGTTGGACAGAGCGGACTCGCCGATGTCGAGCACGTCGTCGGTCGAGGGCAACTGGACGCCGGGAATCACGCCGTGAAGCTGGGTCGAGGTGCCGTCGATGCGGAAGAAGGTCTGGATCGTGAGTTTCAGCGCGCCGTTCATCTCGCTCGGCGCCGCGAAGGGCAGGCGCAGGCGCGAGGTCTGCACGGCGCGCAACTGCTGCACGGTGCCTTTGCCGAAGGTGGTCTTTTCCCCGACGATCACGGCGCGGTTGTAGTCCTGCAGGGCGGCCGCGAAAATCTCGGAAGCCGAGGCGCTGGAGCGGTTCGTCAGCACGATGAGCGGGCCGCCCCAGAGCGCGATCCGGTTGTGGGAACTCTTGTAGTCGATCCGGTCCTCCCAGTCCTTCGACTGGACCACGGGACCGCGCGGAATGAACAGGCCGGTCATGTTGATGGCCTCCTCGAGCGAGCCCCCGCCGTTGTCGCGCAGATCGACCACGATCCCCTGCACCCCCTCGCCCATCAGGCGATTGACGAGCCGCTGCACGTCGGCCGTGGTGCTGGTGTTGCCGCCGTCCATGTCGCTGTAAAAGGACATCAGGTTGATCCAGCCGAGCCGCAGCGGATTTCCCTGCGCGTCCTTGGTTTCGATCAGTTCCGCGGAAGCGAGGCTGTCCTTCAGGTCCACCTTTTCCCGGATGATCCGGATGATCTTCGTCTCGGAACCGTCGGCGGAGGAGGCGGGAATCACTTTCAACCGAACGGTGGTGCCCTTCTCGCCGCGGATGCGATCGACCACGTCGCTGAGCTTCATCCCGATGGTGTCCTCCACTTCGCCCTCCTCGCCCTGGCCGACGCCGACGATCTTGTCCGCGACCTGCAGCTCGCCGCCCTTGTGGGCCGGACCGCCCACCACCAGCCCCTGGATCGACGACGAACCGTCCTCCTCGGTGCCGAGCATGGCGCCAATACCCTCCAGCGACTTGTTCATCTGGATGCGGAAATTGTCGTACTGCGACTGGGAGAAATACTCCGAGTGCGGGTCGTAGGCGCGGGACAGGGCCTTGAGGAACATCACCGCCACGTCCTCGGCGTCGTTGTCGTTCACGCTTTCGAGAATGCGGTTGTAGCGCTTCAGGATCACGTCCTTGGGCGCTTCGGGTTCCTTTTTCGCGTCGGCCACGGTCGGCGGGTCCTTCTTCGGCGCGTCGGCGGCGTCGGCTTCGGCTTCGGAGGCTTTTTCCTCCTTCGGCGCGTCGGGTTTCGCTTCCGGCGCTTCCTCCTTGGGCGCGTCCAGAGGCCGGATCTTCTTCGGCTCGGGCTCGCCCTTTTCGGCTTCGCGGCGCTGGATGGCGTCCTGGCGGAGCGTCTCCTGCAACAGGTCGCCCTCCAGCAGGTCGTGCCAGAGTTGGTCAGAGGCCGCCATGTCCTTCGGCCACGCGGCATCCTTGCGGCTCAGGAGAATGGTGCGGTCGGAATCGAAGGTGAACTCGCCCTCCGCGAGCAGTTTCTTCACCAGATCGACCCGGGAGCGCACGCGCTCGAGGTAAACTCCGTAGATTTCGTTGGCCGCGTCGATGTTCCGCTGCCGGATCAGGTCGTCGAGCTGGTGCCGGTAGTCTTTGTTGAAGCGGTCGATGTCCTCCTGGATGAAGTAAATGCGGCCGAAATCGAGAAACTCCAGGTAGTTGTCGAGCAGACGCTCCGACATCTCGTCGTCGAAGGGATGCCGCAGGTAGTGCTCCTCCTCCAGCATCGTGGCCACCCGTTGCGCGATCTCCGCGTAATCCGTTTGAGCCCGGGCACCCGGAACCCCGGTGAAAATCCCGCAACAGAGAATCGCCGCGGTGAGAAGACGCCGCGAACCGGCACGGGAAAGACAGTCGGGGACAAACATGGAGAGAAATCGCAAGAGGTTGACGATCAAACACGGACCGCGCCCGCGCGCGCCCGCATTCGAAAAGGCCCGTGAGAATACACGCAACCCTTCCGGGTTGAAAGCGCAATATTGGCCGGGACGCGATGCCGCCCGGCGGTCCCTCGGCCGGACAACGAACAGGGTTGGGTCGCCCACTCAACCCTCTTGGATGACCAACAACAGGGGCGAGACTCGCCAATATTTTTAATTTTTATAAAAAATTTGACAATCTTAAATTTTTCCGGTAATCATTGCCGCGATGCGACGCCTCGGTTCGTATCCAGAAAAACTCCTCACACTCACCCATTCGCACTCCGATCGAATATGAAATCCACCATCCTGTCTCTCCTCGCGCTTTCGCTCGCGCCGCTGGCCTCCGCCGGTGACTACGCGGGCGGAAAGGACTTCGTCGCCTCCTCCGGCGGCAAAGACGTCGTCGACTCCGCCAAGCAGGTCTGCGCCTGCACGGAATCGTGCCTGACCTACGACTTTTTCGATGTCCAATACCTCTACTCCGACTATGACGGTCTCGATACCGGCCATGGCGTCGGGCTCAACCTGTCGAAGAGTCTGATCGGCCAGCTTTACCTGACCGCCACGGCGGAATGGAGCGACACCGGCATCTGGGGAGTGGACGCGGATTCCTGGGGTCTGACGGCCGGGCTCGGCTACTACATGCCGGTCAACGACCGCCTGCACCTCAATCTCGAAGCCGGCGGCCTCTACTCCAACTTCGATTCCGACGAGTATAGCGACGACAAATGGGGCGGCTACGTCGGCCCGGGTTTCCGCTACTGCGTGACGGACAATGTCGAGCTGTTCGGCAACGCCTACTGGGTTCTCTGCGAAGGCGGCGAAAACACGTGGGACTTCAACGCCGGCGTGATTTACGACCTCACCGACACGGTGGGCCTGAAGTTCTCGGGTGTCGTCGACGAGCATGGCGACTACTCCCTGCTCGCGGGCGTCCGTCTCTACTACTGATTCCGCGCCACTCGCGACCAACCACGGAGAGTTTCTTTTTTCTTAAGTCGAATTCCGAGGCAGGGGCAGGCGTTCGCGCCTGCCCCTTTCCTTTTTTCCTTTTTTCGGCACGCCGCGAAATTTTCTCGAATTCATTCTTGCCAGCCGCGTTAAGCGCGGGGCACAATTCCCGCCTCATGAAATCGCTGTCCGTCACCCTCGCCGCCCTGACCCTTCTTCTCGTCCTCGCCCCGTCTCCGCGCGCCCAGGAGGCGTCCTCCTCGGCCGAGGAAACCGTCGATCCCGCCGAGATGGAGAAGAAATTTATGGAACACGTCGAGGGATTCGGCTGGGAGCGCGAGGGCGCCGGCAAACTCAAATCCGAAGCCGAAATCACCATCCCGCCCGGCTACCGCTTCACCGGCACCAAGGGCACCCAGCAGCTCATGGAGGTCTACGGAAACCCGAAGACCGACCGCGAATACGGCCTCATCGCTCCCGAGAGCCTCGACTGGTTCGTCGTCTTCGAGTTCGAAAAGAGCGGCTACGTCAAGGACGACGAAAAAGACGAGATCAACGACGCCTTCGCCCGCAAGCTGCTCAAGTCCATGCAGGACAACGACAAGGCCTCCAACGCCCAACGCAGGGAACTGGGATACCCGGCCCTCCACACCCGCGGCTGGGCCAAGCCGCCCTTTTACAACGAAGCCACCAACAACCTCGAGTGGGCGCTCGACCTCGAAAGCGAGGACGGCGGACGCACCATCAATTTCAACACCCGCCTCCTCGGCCGCTACGGGGTCATGGAGTCCGTCCTCGTCTGCGACCCCGAACAGCTCGACGCCGTCATGCCCGAGTACCAGAATCTCATCGCCGGCTTCCAGTACCGGGGCGGCCACCGCTACGCCGAATACAAGAGCGGCGACAAAGTCGCCAAATACGGCCTCACCGCCCTCATCGTCGGCGGGGGCGCCGCCGTCGCGGCGAAGACCGGCCTGCTCGCCGCCTTCGCCAAGGCTATCGCCAAGGGCGGCAAGGCCATCGTCGTGGGCATCGCGGCGCTTTTCGCCGGCATCTGGAAGGCCATCAAGCGCTTCTTTGGCCACGGCGACTGACCGCTCGGTCTCCGGAGTTTTTCCGAACCCAAAAAACATGACCGACGGCGAGACCCTGCTGCTCGTCCTGGCGCTCATCTACCTGAGCGACTGCCTCGTCTGGGTCGGCCAGGCCGCGTGGGCTTTCACCGGGTTCTGGACCTGGCGGCTGGAGGCGCGCCGCGCGTCGATCCATTTCGCCGCCCTGCGCGGCGGGTTTTCGACGCTCAATCCGCTGCCGCCGCTCGGCACGGTCTTCCTCGGCCAAGTCTGGCCCCTCTCCCTCGGCGAAAAAGGCGTCGCTCCCTGGAGCCGGCAGAGTCCCAACCCCGGCCCCGCCGTCCTGCCCGCGCCGGGCGCGAAATTCGTCCCCTGGGACGCCATCCAGCGCGTCTCGGTCGAGGAGAAAAAACTGCGGGTGAACGGCGAGTTGTTCGCGGTGTTGTGCTCGAAAGCCCACGCCGCCGCGCTCGCGGCGACCCTGGAAACTCTCCGCCACACCCCGCCGGGCGAACGCGCCGCCGCCATCCAGCGCGTCGTCCGCCGCGAACTCAGCGCCCGCCGGGCGAAGCGGCGCGCCGCCTTCTTCCGCCGCGCCACCGCCTGGCTGCGCGTGTGGTGTTCGGCGGTGTTTTTCATGACCTTTTTCCTCCTACCCTTCGCCTACTGGCTGCACGGCGACAATCGGCGCTTTTTCTTCGTCGCCGGCGCGGTCTGGATCTCGATGTGGCAGGTGGCGGTCGAGTTTTTCTGCCTGCACCGCCGTTTTTACCCGAAACTGCGCGCCGAACGCTGGCAGCACCTGCTGCTCTCCGTCGTCCTGCCCCACTACGCGATCCGCAGCCTCGACGTGCTGTCGAAGGGCTGGCTGGCCGGCTCGCATCCCTTCGCCGTGGCCGCCGCCCTCGCCGCCCCGGAGGAATTTCGCCGCTTCGCCGGCCGGCTGTGGCGCGACACCGTCCACCCCGTGCCCACCGGCGAGACCGGCGACGGCGCGGAAGCGGCGGAGAGCTTCCACGCGCAAGTTTTCCGCCCCCTGCTGCGCGAGGCGTTGGGCGAGGATGCCCTGGCCGGCTACGAAAACCCCGAACCCGATCCCGTCGAGGAAGGCGACGAACCGGTCGAGCCCGCCGCGCCCGCCCACTGTCCGCGCTGCCACACGCCCTACGAGCGCGCCGGGGCGCCCTGCGAGGACTGCGGCGGCATTCGGGCCATGTAGTCGCACAGCGCGCCGCGCCGGATCGGGAATTCCTTCCCGAAAAAAGAAATCCGGTCAATCCTGTCAGAAGACCGAACCCCCAGTCATGCGAGCCGCCGCCAGAGTCGTCACCGCCGACGAAGCCGTCCGGGCCATCCCCGATGGCGCCACCGTCGCCATCGGCGGTTTTGTCGGGGCCGGCCATCCCGAGGCGCTGACGGCGGCGCTGGAACGGGCCTTCATTCAACAGGGTTGCCCCCGTGACCTAACCCTGTTGTATGCCGCCGGGCAGGGCGACCGCGGCGATCGCGGCCTCAACCACCTCGGGCACGAGGGGCTCGTCCGGCGCGTGGTCGGCGGCCACTGGAACCTGGCGCCCAAACTGGGAAGGCTCGCCCTCGAAAACCGCGTCGAGGCCTACAACTTCCCGCAGGGCGTCGTCTGCCAGCTTTTCCGCGAAATCGCCGCCGGCCGGCCCGGCGTCTTCACGAAAATCGGGCTCGACACCTTCATCGACCCCGAAAACTCCGGCGGCCGCCTCAACGACCGCACCACCGAGCCCCTCGTCGAGCGCGTCACCCTCGACGGCGAGCCCTGGCTGCGATACCGGAGTTTTCCCATCCACGTCGGCCTCGTCCGCGCCACCACCGCCGACGCGCGGGGAAATCTCAGCCTCGAGCGCGAGGGCCTCGTCGGCGACGTGCTGCCCATCGCCCAGGCCGCGAAAAACCGCGGCGGCCTCGTCATCGCCCAGGTCGAGCGAGTCGTCGACCGCATCGCCGATCCGAAGTCGGTGCGGGTTCCCGGCATCCTCGTCGATTTCGTGGTGGTGTCCGAGGGCCGCGAGCACGAGCAGACTTTCGGCGAGGCCTTCAATCCCGCTTATGTGGAAACGTCAGCCGGCGAAGGCGCGCCCGCTTTTCCGGAGATGCCGTTTTCCGAGCGAAAACTCATCGCCCGGCGCGCCCTTCGCGAGATTCGGCCCGGCGACATCGTCAATCTCGGCATCGGCCTGCCCGAGGCGGTCGCGGCCGTCGCGGCGGAGAGCGGGCGGCTGACGGAGTTCACCCTCACCGTCGAGGCCGGGCCCGTCGGCGGGGTGCCGGCGTCGGGCTTGAGCTTCGGGTGCAGCGTCCATCCCGAGGCGGTCATCGATCAGCCCGCCATGTTCGACTACTACGACGGCGGCGGCCTCGACATCGCCATCCTCGGGGCGGTCGAGATCGATCGCGAGGGCAGTGTGAATGTGAGCCGTTTCGCGGGTCGATTCGCCGGCGTGGGCGGTTTCGTGAACATCACCCAGAGCGCCCGGCGTGTCGTTTTCTGCTGCCCGTTTCGCGCCGGCGGCCTGGAGGTCGCGGTGGAGGACGGAAAACTCCGGATTGTGGAGGAAGGGCGGCACCGGAAATTCGTCGAAGCGGTCGATCAGGTCTGTTTCCACGGTCCCTCGGCCCTCGCCCGCGGGCAGGAGGTGCTCTACATCACCGAGCGCGCGGTTTTCCGGCTGACGGAGGCGGGATTGAAATTGACCGAGCTGGCGCCGGGGATCGATCCGAAAAGCCAGGTGCTCGAGGCGATGGCCTTCCAGCCGGTTTTTGACACGGGAATGGGGACAGGGGAATGGGGTTTTTGAGATGCCGATTCGTTGTCCCATTTCGATTCGGCCGATTTCGGACGGTGAATTTCAGCAAATCGACCGGCTGGTCATGGGATGCGCCTTCGCGTCACAGAATGAATTGGGTCGGCTGGCGGACGAGCGTGTTTACGAAAACGATGTCGCGAACCGGTTGCGTGCCGTGGGTTTTGTCGACGTCCAGACGCAGGTGCCGGTCGTCGCCGAGTGGCGGGGTTTTTCGAAAGAATACCGGCTTGACCTGGTCGCGGGACAAATGGTTTACGAACTGAAAACGGTCGCCGCTTTCACGGCCACCCACGAGAGCCAAGTGTTTAACTACGCCGCGCTGCTTGAAATCGATCGGATCAAATTGATCAATTTCCGCCCCGCCAAAGTTCAGGGCCGGTTGAAGCGTTGTCCCTTCCGAGAAACGAATCGCCGCGGAATCTCGGTCGATACGGCGCGCTTTCGCCGGGTATCGCCGCGCTGCGCCGAACTCATTGAAGCCGCCGAAAGCATGCTCCGGGATTGGGGCGGTTTTCTCGATGCGACACTGTATCGCGAGGGCCTCACATTCGCCCTTGGAGGCCCGGACACTTGCGAACGGCGTGTGCCCGTGATGCGAGCCGGCGTCGAACTGGGAACCCATCGCGTCGACTTTCATCACGACGAGTGCGCCTTCATCGTCACCACGCTCAACCAAAACAGGCAAGCCCACGAAACCCATCTCCGGCGCCTGATGAACCTGCTCCCGCTCAAAGCGTGGCAATGGCTCAACATCGACCGAACCCACCTGACCGCCACAACACTAACCTAAAGTTAAGAAAAAAATTCCCCTGCCCCCATTCCCGTGTCAGCCATTCAATTCCCCAGCTCCTTCCGATGCGTCTCCTCCGCGAGCCACACGGAGACGAGCGTGACCACCGCCATCGCCGCGAGGTAAACCGACACCGGCCACGCCTTGCCTCCGCCGGTCTTCAGCAGCCAGGTCGCGATGAAGGGCGCGAGCCCGCCCGCGAGCGGCGAGGCGAGTTGGTAACCGAGCGAGGCGCCGCTGTAGCGCACATTCGTCCCGAAGAGTTCGGAGAAAAACGCCGCCTGCGGCCCGTACATCGCCGAATGCACCACCAGGCCCAGCACGATGGCCAGCCACACCAGAGCCGCCGACCGCGTGTCCACCAGCGCGAAAAAAGCGAAGGGAAACCCCAGCAAAGCCGCCGCCCCCGCGAGGTAAACCGGCCGTCTCCCGAGCCGGTCCGACAAGGCGCCGAAAAACGGGATCGCCACCAACTGCGCCGCCGCCGCGATGAGGACGCCGTTGAGGATCACCGATCTCTCCAGCTTGAGAATTTCGGTGGCGTAACTCAGGACAAAGATCGTGAAGATGTAAAAGCTCGCGTTCTCCGCGAAGCGCGCGCCCATCGCGAGCGCCACGTTGCGCGGGTGTTTCTTCATCACCTCGACCACGGGAATCCGGGCCGTCCCGCCCGACTCGGCCATTTTGGCGAAGAGCGGGCTTTCGAATATCCTCAGCCGGATAAAAAGACCGACCCCGAGCAGGCCGATGCCCAGCAGGAAAGGCACCCGCCAGCCCCAGGCGAGGAATTCCGCCTCCGGCAGGCGCGAACAGAGCGCGAAGACCGCGTTCGCCAGCAGCAGACCCACCGGCACCCCGGCCTGGACCCAACTGGCGTGGAACCCCCGCTTGTCGCCGTGGCCGTGCTCGACCGCCATCAGCACGGCGCCGCCCCACTCGCCGCCGACGCCGAAGCCCTGCACCAACCGCAGCAGCACCAGCAGCACCGGCGCCCACACACCCGCCGTGGCGTAGGTCGGCAGCAGTCCGATCAGGAAAGTCGCCACGCCCATCAAAATCAGCGTCGTCACCAGCGTCGACTTTCGCCCCAGCCGGTCGCCAAAGTGCGCGAAAACGATCCCGCCGATCGGCCGCGCGAAGAAACCGATCGCAAAAGTCGCGTACGACGAAAGCTTCGCCGCGAAGCCGTCGAGACCGGAGAAAAACAGCTTGTCGAAGACCAGCGCCGCCGCCGTCCCGTAGAGAAAGAAGTCGTACCACTCGATCGTGGTGCCCACAAAGCTCGCCATCACGACGCGGCGGACGGAGTTTCGGGGCGCGGGTTCGGACTCGGACATCGCCGCCCGTTTTGTCCGTTCGAAACGCGTTTGGCAAGCCCAAGACCGCGATTTTCCGCCCGGCGCGATCATCTTTTCCCTCGGACATCGGCGAATTCGGGTTCATTCTGTTTCGGAAATCCCCAGCCCCGACCGAAACCGCCCCTGAAATGTCCGGAACGATCGCCTGCCCCAATTGCGGCCACGAATTCGAAATCTCCGACGCCCTGACCGGCCAGATCCGCGACCACCTGCGCGCCGAACTGTCCGCCGAAGCGGCGAAACGCGAGGCCGAGGCGCGGAAAAAGCTCGCCGACCTCGAGGCGCGCGAACAAAAACTCGACGAACAGGTCGCTGAGCGACTCAAGGAACAACTCGCCCGCGCCGAGGCGAAAACCGCGAAACAGTTCGAGGAACGCTACGCTCTCCAGATGCGGGAGCTGCGGGACACGCTCCGCCAGCGCGAGGCGGAGGCGAAAACGTTTCGCGAGCAGGAACTGGCTCTGCGGAAGGAAAAACGCGACCTCGAAAAAGCCCGCGAAGACGCCGAACTCGAACTCGCCCGCAAACTCGACACCGAGCGCGCCCGCATCCGCGCCGAGGCGCAGAAGACCGCCGACGAGCAGCATCGGCTCAAGGAACTCGAAAAAGACAAAATGATCGGCGACCTGCGCGCCGCGCTCGACGAGATGAAGCGCAAAGCGGAGCAGGGATCCATGGAAACCCAGGGCGAGGTTTTGGAGCAGGAATTCGAGGCCCGGTTGCGCGCGTTTTTCCCCCACGATCTCGTCGCGCCCGTGCCGAAGGGCATTCGCGGCGCCGATCTGGTGCACACCGTCCGCGCCGCGACGGGCAACGACTGCGGCATTCTCGTGTGGGAGACGAAAAACACGAAGGCGTGGAGCGGCCAGTGGATCCCGAAGTTGAAGGACGACATGGTGGACATCCGAGGCACCCTGGCCATCCTCGTGTCGGTGGCCCTGCCGGAGGGCGTCGAGCGCTTCGGCCAGGTGGACGGCGTCTGGGTCTGCGACCCCGTCTCGGCGCTGCCGCTGGCCACCGCGCTGCGCGAGCAACTCATCGCCCTCGAGCGCGAGCGTCAAAGCTCCGTGGGCAAAAGCGCGAAAATGGAGATTCTCTACCAGTATCTCGCCGGGACCGAGTTCAAGCAGAAGATCGAGGGTATCGTCGAAGCCTTCACCGCGATGCAGGATCAGCTCAACCGCGAGCGCCGCGCCATGGAAAAGCAGTGGCGCGAGCGCGAGAAACAAATCGAGCGCGTCATCAAGAACACCGTCGGTCTGTACGGCGACATGCAGGGGATCATCGGCGGTCAAATTCCCGAAATCCCCGCGCTCGAACTGGAAGCCGCCCCCCGCACGATCGAAACGGCGACAAACGAAGGCGAGGCGGACGATACCGAGGAGATCGGAAGGCCGGACGACGGCGATCTATTCGGCGATTCGCGGTAAGGTTTGAGAATACGAAGGAGTACAGTGGTTCCGTCGAAATTGCCTTTTCTGGCGGGGAAAATTTCTTTCTGATATCGGGATGACCGAGAATTCCGAATTCGGTGAAGGCGCCGCAATTGTTTGCGTGCGTTGCGGAACCGTAAATGAAACAACCGAGACGCGATGCGCCGAATGCGGTGTGCCCTTGGACGACTTCGCCGCTACAGCTCCGTGGGAATCCGGTAACACATGTTCGCCATCCGGCAATCCGCGAATGAAACCGGTCATTTTCTGGGGCGCATTGCTGTTTTTTGGCCCCTCGGCCTTCGGAGGACTTTGGGTCGCATCTTCGGTGGTAATGAAATGGTTTGGTTTGATCGAAACTTCGATCGCATTCGAATTACCCCCGCCGATTTCAATCATTTGGCTCGCTTATGGCATGATGAGTTTGTGGATTCTCTGGGTCGTTTCCGCGCGGCACTTCGCCGGTCAACGATCGTCGAGCGACTCACACAGAGATTGACGCCAATCAAGCGACCACCATAAAAATTGATCCAACCTCGAGATCGTTCGTTTGGAAACGGAATCGTCTCCCAGGTTTCAACAGGGTTAAGTCATCGACCTAACCCTGTTGGCTCCCCTGCTGAGACAGGATCGATTTTCGCTCGCCGAAGATGGCCGAGCCGACCCGGACAAAGGTCGCGCCCTCCTCGACGGCGACCTCGTAGTCGTGGCTCATGCCCATCGACAGGTCCGGCAGCGGGATGCCGGCGGCGGCGGCGAGTTCGTCGCGCAACTCCCGCAGGGCGGCGAAATGCGGCCGCGACTTTTCCGGATCGGGATCGAAGGCGGGAATCGTCATCAGGCCGCGAATCTCGACGCGCTCCAGCTCGAGCAGAGCGTCGAGGTCGCGCCGCGCCGCCTCGACGGAAAAGCCGAACTTGGCCGAGTCGTCGGCGACATTGACCTGGAGCAGCGCTTTCGGGAAAAGCCCCTCCTCGTCGGCGACGCGCTCGATCTGCTCCGCGCGCTCCAGCGAATCGACGGTCTCGATCCACGGAAACACGGCGAGCGCCTTGCGAATCTTGTTGCTCTGGAGATGGCCGATGAGGTGCCACTCGAGCCGGTCGGGCAACTCGGGGATTTTCACGAGCCCTTCCTGCACCTTGTTCTCGCCGAACACCGTCTGCCCGGCGGCGACGGCCTCGCGGACGACTTCGGCGGAAAAAGTCTTCGACACCGCGACCAGCGTGACATCGTCGGTCGCGCGGCCCGCGCGGCCCGCCGCCGCGGCGATGCGGGACCGGACTTCGGCGAGATTTTCGGCGATGGACATGACCGTTTACCGGATTTTCTCCATCAAAAACAGCGGCAGGTCGGCGATTTTCATGCGCTCCTGGCTCATCGAGTCGCGCTCGCGGACGGTGATGGTGTCTTTTTGCTCGGGGCCGTTTTCGCCGAGGGTGTCGAAGTCTATGGTGATGCCGTAGGGCGTGCCGACCTCGTCCTGGCGGCGATAACGGCGGCCGATGGCGGCGGTTTCGTCGTAGAAGACGTTCATCAGCGGGCTGAGCATCCGCTGCACCTCGCGGGCCTTGGCGACGAGTTCGGGCTTGTTCTTGAGCAGCGGGAAAATCCCGGCCTTGATGGGCGCGACGCGCGGGTGGAACCGCATCACGACGCGGGTCTCCTCCTTGCCCTTGTCGTCGGTGACGGTCTCCTCGTCATAGGCCTCGCAGATCAGCGCCAGCACGGTGCGATCGCAACCGGCACTGGGTTCGACGACGTGGGGGACGAGTTTTTCCTTCGTCTCCTCGTCGAAATACTCGATCGGTTTGCCGCAACCCTTGGCGTGGACGGACAGGTCGTAGTCGGTGCGGTAGGCCACGCCCTCGAGTTCCTGGATGCCGAAGGGAAACTCGTACTCGATGTCGTAGGTCTTCTTCGAATAGAAGGCCCGGTCGCCGTCCGGCACGTCGAGGATGTGCAGATGCTCGCGCGGGATACCGATTTCCTCGTAGAACTTCAGGCGTTCCTCCAGCCACTCGTCGGTGAGGCGCAGTCCGTCCTCGGGCTTGCAGAAATACTCGATCTCCATCTGCTCGAACTCGCGCGAGCGGAAGGTGAAGTTCCGCGGATTGATCTCGTTGCGGAAGCTCTTGCCGATCTGGGCGATCCCGAAGGGCAGCTTGACCCGGGAGGAATCGAGCACATTCTTGAACTGCACGAAGATCGACTGCGCGGTCTCGGGCCGCAGGTAGGCGATGGCGCTCTCGTCGTTCTCGTCGGAGGAGGCGCCCATGCGGGTCTGGAACATCAGGTTGAAGGCGCGCGGCTCGGTCAGGTCGCACTCCCCGCCCTCGCCGGGATGGCAGCTCGGCTTTTTCGGGCATTCGAGACCGGCCAGGTTGTCCGCCCGGAAGCGGCCCTTGCAGGTGCGGCAATCGACCAGCGCGTCGGAAAAACCGCCGAGGTGTCCGGAGGCCTTCAGCACTTCGCGGTGAGTGAGGATGGCGCCGTCGAGGCCGACGATATCGTCGCGCTCCTGGACGTGCTTCCGCCACCAGTAATCCTTGAGATTCCGTTTCAGTTCCGCGCCGAGCGGACCGTAGTCCCAGCAGCCGTTGAGCCCGCCGTAGATCTCGCTCGATTGGAAAATGAAACCGCGGCGCTTGCAAAGGGAGACGATTTTCTCCATCAGCGCGGCTTTGGCTTTTTCGGCGGCTTTGGCGTCACTCATTGGGTGTGGTGTGTTGGGGAAAGGGAAAACGCGGCACGGGCTTCTGTCCCGTGGCGTCGGAGGAAAAGGGCGGCTAAGAAACGCCCCGGCGGTGGCGTCCGCAAGGCGAAAGTCCGGTCGCGGCGCGCGTCGTCCGGCTTGCTTCCGGGAGGTGAATGAAAGTGGCGGTCAATAACCGAATTTGGGAGAATGCCAAGGGCATTACGTAGGAAAGCCTGGGGTTGGAACAACCCCAGGAACTGACCACTCACACGCCGGCAGCCCTGAAGGGGTTGCGAAATCGCGACTGCCGCGTCTTCCACCGCCTACGCAACCCTTTCAGGGTTGGCAATCCATCGCCTTTGGTTTCCTGGGGTTGTTCCAACCCCAGGCTTCCATCCGAAACGCCGCTGGCGTTTACCGATCCTGCCAACGATATACAAGCCAACGGCCGAGCGTTTCAAAACGATCGCCACATTCATTTTCACCCTGCTTCGGGTGCTTGCTTGTTTCGAGGGAAAAACCGATGATGTCGGCCATGTCCGCCGCCGAAAAATTCAAGCTCACGCCCGCGGCATATCTCGAGCGCGAACGCGCCGCCGAGTTCCGGAGCGAGTATGTCGATGGCGAGGTGTTCGCGATGGCGGGTGCCACGCTGAATCACAATCTCATTGCGATGAACTTCGGGAGCGAATTGCGGAACGCTTTTAAGGACCGCCCCTGCGTCGTTCTCGGATCCGACATGAAGGTCCGGGTCGATTCCGCCAACGCCTGCTTCTACCCGGATCTCTCGGGCCGCGGTGGGCCCCTCGAATTCTTCGACGACCGCACGGACATCTACCGAAATCCGGAATTTGTCATCGAAGTGCTTTCAGACAGCACCGAAATCTGGGACCGATCCGGCAAGTTCCACCGTTACCAAACCCTGCCCAGCCTGCGGGAATACGTGCTGGTGTCTCAAAACGCGGTCGCTGTGGATGTTTTCCGCCGGCACGAGGCGGGCTGGCTTTACCACAGCCTGCAAACGCTCGAAGACATCCTGCGGCTGGACTCGGTCGAGTGCGACGTGCCGCTGGCGGAGATCTATCGCAAGGTGGCGTTCGAATCCGGTGACGGAATCGCCAGGCGCGGCTGACTGTTTTTTCTCGCGCCAGTCAGGTCGATCGCCCACATTCTCCCCCATGGACGATCGTTACCTCACTAACGAGCCGGTTTTTGTCGCGGCGCCGTTTTCGGCGGCGGATTTGGACGGCAAGAAACTGAAATGGCGGCTGCCCTCGGCGGCGGCGGAAATCGAGGGCGCCGAGTCCAGCGAGATTCTCTGCACGCCGGGCGAGGACGGCACGGTCAGCATCGCGCTGCGGGACAAGGTGCCGGGACCGCACCTCGATCCGGACGGCAAGCCGATCCCGATCGATGTCTTCGGCGTGTGGCTGACGGCGGAGGCGGTGAAACTGCTCAAGCCCAGCGAGGGCGGCGCGGATTTCGAGGCGCTGGCGTGAAATTTCCCGGGATCAAAGCCCGAGCCACCCGGCCAGCAGCGGCGTCAGGCCGTCCTCGATCCAGGCGAGGCGGATGAAGAAACCGGCCGCCGTCGCCGCCAGGAGAAACCACAGCGCGCCCCAAAAGGAAGCGCCCGGCTCGAGCGTGGCGCATTTCGGCCGGCGCGGATGGTGGAGGACGCGGACCTTTCGGCCGGGCGGGTAGTCCGCGACGACGGCCTCGGACGATGATTTCCAGGAGCACGACGTGCCTTCGTCGCCGAAGCGCACGCGGGTGCCTGTGTATTCGCGGCCGGCGACGCGGTAGGCGTAGCGGACGTGGGCGGACCACATCGAATCGCCCTCCGAGTCGCGCGAATGGCGGACTTCGGAATCGAGGATCGTTCCGGGAGCCGTCGGCCAGTGCCACGATGCCTGTCCGAGCCAGAGGCGGCGCAGAAACACCAGCGCCATCAGGCACATGACGCCCGCCAACAGCCAATGCCAGTGTTGTTCCAAAAAGTTCGCGGCGATGGCGCGCCAGGTTTCGAGGGTGTGCGGTTCGATTTTCATATCACCATTTTCGCGAGGATCGCGGTGGGCCGCCGCTACAAGTGGGCGGCGAGTTTGCAACGCGGTTGTGGGCAAGGTGGGGCGAGACGTCCCCGTCGAGCCGTCGCGAGGCCCCGCCGCATTCGCCCCCGCCCAACCCGATCCGTGAAACCACGAAGTAAGAAGCCGGGGAACCGCCCCGGGCTTCGTCGAAAGGCCGGAGAACGATCGCGGCCTCCCGGGCATCACGACGGCTCGGCCGGGACGCCTCGCCCCACCCATCCGGCGGACATCGTTCGCGGCGGGCCTCTCCCAGAGCGCGGACGGACTGGGATGCCGGCGGGTTGTCCGTGCCGCCCTTGACCTTGCTCAACGCGGGAGTTGACACTTTCGCGCCCGCCCGTGACCATTGCGGCATGAGCGAAAACAGCACCCCCAACCCAACCAGCAGTCCCCTCCAGACCGCCTCGCGGCGCGAAGCCATCAAGACCGGCAGCCTCGTCGCGGCGGCGGGCGCCTCCGTCCTTTCCGGCGTCGCCATCCCGCACGTTCACGCGCAGGGAAACGAAGAACTGAAGCTCTCGCTGGTCGGCTGCGGCGGGCGCGGCACCGGCGCGGTGAAAAACGCCCTGTCCGTTTCGGGCTCGCTCGGGCCGCTGAAGCTCCACGCCATGGCGGATGTTTTCGAGGACAAGCTGAGCCGCAGCCATGAGACGCTCGTCAAGGACCCGCAGGTCGGGGACAAGATCGACGTGTCGCCGGACCGGCAGTTCATCGGCTTTGACGGCTACAAGCACGCCATGGACGCGCTGAAAGCGGGCGACATCGTCATCCTCACCACCCCCTGCGCCTTCCGCTGGCCGATGTTCGAGTACGCCATCGAGAAGGGCCTCAACGTTTTCATGGAAAAACCGCTCTGCCCGGACGGCTATTCCGCCCGCAAACTGCTCGAGCTGAACCAGAAGGCGAAGGAGAAAAACCTGAAGGTCGGCGTCGGCCTGATGTGCCGCCACTGCAAGTCGCGCAACGAATTGAAGAAGCGCATCGAGGACGGCGCGATCGGGGACATCGAATTCCTGCGTTCCTACCGCATGCAGGGCCGGATCGGCTCGTGTTTCACAGCCAAGAACGACACCGGCATGCCGGAATTGCACTACCAGATCCGCAATTTCCACAGCTTCATCTGGCTGAGCGGCGGGTCCTACAGCGACTTCTTCATCCACGGCATCGACGAGATGTGCATGATGAAAAACGCCTGGCCCGTCAAAGCCCACGCCGTCGGCGGCCGCCACTACAAGCAGATCGATCTCAACGGCAAGATGGTCGACGCCGTGGACCAGAACTTCGACAGCTACGGGGTGGAATACACCTTCGAGGACGGCGCGCGCGCCTTTTACTACGGGCGCAACATGGAGGGCTGCAAACAGGAGTTCGCCGCCTACGCCCACGGGACCAAGGGCTCGGCCGTCATCTCGACCTCCAGCCACGTGCCGGCGCGCTCCCGCATCTACTCCGACCAGAATATCGACTACAACTACCGCGCCACGCCGGAGAACCTGGTCTGGGCCTTCCCGATGGGACCGCGCGGCGCGAGCCTCGAGGGCAACCCCTACGACATCGAGTGGGAAGACCTGATGGAGGCGATCCGCAACGACAAACCCTACAACGAAGTCGATCGCGGCGTCGCCGCCAGCGTCGTCACCTCGATGGGCCGCATGGCCGCGCACACCGGCCAGGAAATCACCTACGACCAGATGCTCAACAGCGAGCATCAGATGGCGCCGGGTGTCGAAAACCTGACAATGGACAGCGACTCGCCGCTGATGCCCGACGAGAACGGGCGTTACCCGATCCCGGAGCCGGGCGTCAAAAAGGATCGCGAGTACTGATTCGACCCGGTCGGACCGATTCGGTTCGCTCACACGTTGGAGCCGCCGCCGCCGGGAGACCGGGGCGGCGGTTTCGCGTTTTTCAAATGCGCGTCGAACCACCGCGCGAACAGGCGCACGTCGAGTGGGAGCGTCAGCCAGCCGTGATTCTTGCCGCGCCGGACGACGATCTTCACCTCGGGAGCGCCGGCCTTCGCCGAGGCGTCGCGGAACCACTCCGACTGCTCCAGCGGCACCAGGGTGTCCGCGTCGCCGTGAATGCTCAGCACCGGTGGCTGGCCCGCGTGGACGTGGAGGACGGGCGAGATCTCGCCTCCGATCGAGCGCCATTTCTCCCGGTCGGCGCCGTTCGGTCCGAAGGCTTTGCGGAAACTTTTCGGCGGCCCGCCGTCGTGCGCGTTCTCGCGCGAGGCGCCGAGATCGACCAGGTTCGAGACGGGAAAAAACACCGCCACCGCCTGCACGGCGCTGCTTTCGCGATCGACCGGGTCCGGCGCGTCGGGCGGTCCGGGGCCGCCGCGCGTCGCCAGCATCAGGCACAGGTGGCCGCCCGAGCTGCCGCCGGTCACGCCGATGCGGTCGGGATCGATGCCGTAATCCGCCGCGTGAAAGCGGATGAAGCGCACCGCCCGGTTCACGTCGCGCACCGTGTCCTGCACCGCCGCGTGCGGCTGAGACACGTGGGAAACGGCGAAGACCGTGTAACCGCTCCGCAGCAGCGGCGCCGCCATCCAGACACCGAAGGAAGAAGGCTTCGACTTCCAGCTTCCGCTGACCATCAGCAGCACGCCGAGGCCGTTCGGCCTTTTCGGGCGGACGAGGTCAAAGGTCAGGTCGCGCCCGTCCCGTTGGCCGTAAACGACGCCGTTCTCGCGCTCGCAGTCGGGGTTCAGGTAGAGTGTCAGGGCGCCCGCCGCGAGCAGGCAGAGCAGGAAAAGCGCGCCGAAGACGCGAAACGCCCTTCTGAACCAAAGGCGGCAACCCGTTTTCCCCGAAGGCGCGCTCATTTCCGTTCCGGAGTCACGAATCGATCTCGCCGAGCAACTCCCGCAGGTTGAAACGCGTGAAGCGCGTGTGGCTGGCCACGTTTTCCGAGTCCGCGTTCGCCACCCAGAAATCGAGCGATCCCGGCTCGAAGAGCACCGACTGGATGTTCGATTTCATGCAGACCGGCCGCGTCATCAGCGCCCGCGCCGAGTCGGCGTCGAATTTTCCAAAGCCCGCCTTCACCCGGCGCACGAGTTCGGTGTAGCGGTCGCCCGCCGACATCAGCACGGTGTCCTTCACCGGGTCGGTGAGCTGGGGATGGCTCGCCCCCGGCCAGACGGTCTCGAAGATCTCCGGCGTGGCCTTGATCCCGACCGCGCGCATCGTCTTGGCGTCGGAGATCACGTAGTAGTACTCGCAGGTCCGCGGCCCCCGGCGCATCAGCTCGACGGCCTCCTCGAGGGTTTCGCAGCGCTCCATCACCTCGCGAACGAGCTGGGCCATCGGTTTTCCGTCCCAGTTCCCCTCGCCACGCCCGCCCATCTCTCCGATGGCGAGGTGTTTCTCGTTCATCGCCGTGACCGACCCGGTGAAACCCGCGTAGCTGACGTTCACCCACGCGTTGCCCTCGTCCGGCCGATTCACGATGACGACCGCGTTGTCCTCCAGTCCCGCGCCCCGGATGTAGTCGAGAATGCGACCGTGATAGAGCCGCCCGTCGCCCGTCGCGCCGCCGAGCAGCGCGAAACCGGAACAGTGGAACAGCTCCGGGAAAAAATTCGCCAGCCGCGCCTCCTGCCGGTGCAGGCCGGCCGCGTCGGCGAGCGCGTCCATCTCGCGGAGATGCGATTCGGAAACGAAGGGCTCGATCCGTTTCTGCGCCTCCTCGATTTCGCCGAAAAACCAGCGCCCCTTCGAAAAGGAACTCCCCACCCCGATCCCGTAGAGCATGCGATCGACCACCGAGCGCACCTCGTCGCGCAGCAGTTCGCCCTGCTGCCGCCCCATTTCCTCCGGCGTGCCGGACAGAAAAAGCACCCGCACCCCGTCGCGAAGTTCCAGCCGTCCTCCGCCGGCGGCGGCGACGATTTCCCGTTTGCCGTTCGCCGGCGGCAGCGCGGGCGTTTTCGCGCCGAGTTGGGCCGCGAGCACTTCGGCGCAGCGTTTCAGGTGGGAAAGCGCGACCCGCTCCACAGTTTCGCCGGCGCCGGCCTCGAGCGCGAAATCGTCGTCACCCTCGCCGGCTTTCGAAAACGCGAAGCGATCGAAGCGCAGGCGCGCGGACTTTCCGTCCGGGGCGAAAACCGACACGCGGGCGCCGCCCTTTTCGAGCGGCTCGAAGACCGCGCCGAAGTCGGGCAGACCGGCGAGCCGTTTTCCCAGTCGACTGGGCAGAATGCGCAGTTTTTCGTCCGCGCCGGTCTCGACCCGCAGCAGCAGCGGCAGCCAGCGCAGTTTCGCCGCCGAGAGCGGCAGGCGGAATTCCGGCAGTGCGACCGGCTCGACCGAGGCCGGGTCGCCGGTGAAGCGCGGCGTCTCGTTGTCTCCAACCACGGCGAAACGCTTGCCCGGCAGGTGAATCCACACCTCGTCCCCCACGCGCGTCGCGATGACGGGCTCGCCCTCGATCTCGGCGGAGAGCCGCAGCCGGTCCGGCGAACGCCAGGCCAGCTCGGCGGCGCGACCGACGAGGGTTTCCGGGAGTTTTTCGACGGATTCGATCGTGACGGCGGCATCGAGGACCTCGCCGGTCTCGGCTCGCGCCACCCATTCGGAAATCGTGCGTCCGAGCGCCCGCGACGCCGGAGAAGTCAGAACGGTGACGAGCACCAACCACGCGCCGAGCAGGATCGCGCCCGTGGCCAGGAGAGTCTTTCGCGCCGGGATGGGTCCGCGCGGTTCGGAGTCGGAGGACGAACAGCCCATACCGGGCATTGAACGAAGCCCGTCCGCGTTCGTCAAGCGGGACGCGCGCTTAGGAGACTGTTGAAAAACCCCGCGATGAAAAATCTTTGTATGTTTTTGGCCTTGATGTCAGCGGCTTCGCGGGTCGGTTTTTGGATCGACCCTCCGGGCGTCGGTCCTCTTTCATCACTGGGTTTTTCAACAGTCTCTTGGCGGGTGTGAAGGAAAGTGGCGGTCAACAAACCGAATTCGGAAGAATGCCAAGGGCATTCCGCGGAAAAGCCCGGGGTTGGAACAACCCCGGGAACTAATGATGCTCAAGTTCCCAACCCTGAAGGGGTTGCGGAATCGCGTCTCCCGCGACTTCCACCGACTACGCAACCCCTTCAGGGTTGGCAATCGATTGGCTTCGGTTTCCTGGGGTTGTTCCAACCCCAGGCTTTCATCCAAAACGCCGTTGGCGTTTACCAATTCTGCCAACGATTTACAAGCCAACCGTCGAGCGATTCAAAATGACCGCCGCTTTCCTTCGCACCCGCGCTCAGCAATCGCGCAGCAGCTCGCGGTTCCTCCAGGCGTAGCGGAGTCCGGAGAGCAGAGTGAGCGCGAGGCTGAGCCAGACGAGTATCTCGCCCGCGATCGCCGGGCCGGTCGGTTTCCAGTCGAAGAGAAACCGGATCCAGCCGAAGGCCGGTTCCGAGGACGCCAGGTAGGTGAGGAAATAGATCGCCGTCACGATCTGCCAGATGGTCTTCTGTTTGCCCAGTCCCTCGGCGGCCAGCACCACGCCCTCGGCCGAGGCGACCAGGCGCAGGCCCGTGACGAGAAATTCCCGCGCCAGGATGAGGACCACGACCCAGCCGGGAACGAGTCGCAGCTCCGAGAGCATGACAAAGCCCGCGCACATCAGCACCTTGTCGGCCAGCGGGTCCATCAGCTTGCCGAAGCTGGTGACGAGGTTGTGCTTCCGGGCCAGGTGACCGTCGAGAAAGTCCGTGAACGCCGCGATCGAAAACACGACCAGCGCGATCGATTTCGCGTGCGCGAACGCCTGCGGAATGACCGCGAGAAACACGAAGGTCAGGATCAACCGCAGGACGGTCAGTTTGTTCGGCAGGTTCATGGGGCGCGCCTTCGGCGCGGTGGAAGGTTGGGTTGGGTCCGGGACTCAACAGGGTATGGTCGGCGACTCAACCCTGTTGGGTCCGGGCCGGGAAATCAACCGAATTGCTTTTCACAATCTGACTGTTCCCCTGCGGGGCTGAAAACGGGGTTTTTCCAGACCGGCAAGGTTGTCTTGATCCGCTTCAGATATTCCTGGGCGATCTCGAAGGCGGCGGCGCTGTGTTTCGTCTGGACGCGGATGAGGAGCGAGGCTTCGCCGGCGGCGACGAAGCCGACACGATGATGGATGTCGGCGCGGTGGTCGGGATGGGCGGCGCGCATCGCCTCGGCGATGGCGGCGAGTTCGGTCTCGGCCATTTCCCGGTAGCAGGAATAGTCGATCCCGTCGATGGCGCGGCCGTCCTCGAGATCGCGGACCACGCCGCGGAAGCGCAGGTCGGCGCCGTGCGTGGTCGAGGGCGCGAGCGATTTTTCGACCTCGGCGACGGGGGTTTCGGAGATGGAGAGAATGAAATCGCCGCTTGCCATCGGGGAATTGCGCGTAGTTTTCCGAAACATTCCAAACATTTCGAAACAACCAAGATGAGCAAGAGCGATTTCGGCCTGATCGGCCTGGCGGTGATGGGGCAGAATCTGGTGCTGAACGTGGAGAGCCGCGGCTTCCGCGTGTCGGTTTACAACCGCACCACGGAGACGATGGAGAAATTCATCGCCGAGAACCCGGGCAAAAACCTGCACGGCGCGGCGACGCTGGAGGATTTCGTGGCCGGCATCGAGCGGCCGCGCAGGATCATGATGCTGGTGCAGTCGAAGGCCGGGTTCGACCCCGCCGACCGCGACGCCGTGGACGGTGTGATCGAGCAACTGACCCCGCTGCTGGAGCCGGGCGACCTCATCATCGATGGCGGCAACACCTATTTCATCCACACCGAGCGGCGCTCGAAGGCGGCGGCGGAACGGGGCCTGCTCTACATCGGCACCGGCGTGTCCGGCGGCGAGGAGGGCGCGCGCAAGGGGCCGGCCATCATGCCGGGCGGCCCGAAGGAAAGCTGGGAACTGGTGAAGCCGATCTTCGAGGCCATCGCGGCGAAAGTCGACGACGTGCCCTGCGTGACGCACATCGGCGCGGGCGGCGCGGGACATTTCGTGAAGATGGTGCACAACGGCATCGAGTACGGCGACATGCAGCTCATCTGCGAGGCCTACCAGCTCTTCAAAACCGCGGGTCTGAGCACGGCGGAGATGGGCGAAATCTTCGACGAATGGAACCAGGGCGACCTCGAGAGCTACCTGATCCAGATCACCAGCAAGATTTTCACCATCGACGACTCCGAGACGGGCCAGCCGACGGTCGAGATGATCCTCGACACCGCGGGCCAGAAGGGCACGGGCCGCTGGACGCAGATGATCTCCGCCGACAACGCGGTGGTCGTCTCCACCATCAACGCGGCGGTGGAGGCGCGCATCCTTTCCTCGATGCTCGACCAGCGCAGGGTCGGCGCGCGGGAATTCGACGGGCCGGAAGCGAGGATCGACCTGCCGAAGGCCGAGCTGGTGAAAAAAGTCCGCGACGCGCTCTACGCCTCGAAGATCATCTCCTACGCGCAGGGGCTCGACCTCATCAAGCGCGTCGGCGAGGCGCACGACTGGGGTCTGGACCTCGCCGGGATCGCGCGCATCTGGCGCGGCGGCTGCATCATCCGGGCGCGTTTCCTGAACCGCATCACGGAGGCCTACGAGCGCAACCCGGAGCTGGTGAACCTGATGCTGGACCCGTTCTTCAAGGACATCCTCAACGCCAATCAGGCGAACTGGCGCGAGATCGTGGCGCTGGGCGTGACCAACGGCATCCCGGTGCCGGCCTTCAGCGCGTCGCTCGGTTACTACGACAGTTATCGCGCCGAGCGGCTGCCGGCAAACCTGCTTCAGGCCCAGCGCGACTTTTTCGGCGCCCACACCTACGAGCGCACCGACAAGCCGCGCGGCGAGTTTTTCCACACCGAATGGCCCGAAGTCATCGGGTGACGCGGGGCGGTCCGTTTTTGGACAGGATTGACAGGATTTTCTTGGCGGGAGTTGATGAAAGTCCACACCGCCAGCTTCGCCGTCGGCACCCGGGGCAAGGGCACCTACGAGATCACCGACCGGATCGAGGCGGTCGTCGCCGAGAGCGGCGTGCGGCGCGGGGTGGCGACGGTTTTCGTGCGACACACGAGTTGCAGCCTCGTGGTGATGGAAAACGCCGATCCCTCGGCGCGGACGGATCTGCACGCCTTTTTCGACCGGCTGGTGCCCGAGGATGCGCCCTATTTTGTCCACACCTATGAGGGTCCGGATGACATGCCGTCACACATCCGCATGGTGCTGACGGACGTGGACAAGAACATCCCCGTCATCGACGGCCGGCTCGTGCTCGGGACCTGGCAGGGGCTGTTTCTCTTCGAGCATCGCCGCGCGCCCCACTCCCGCCGCCTCGCGGTGACGGTGATGGGCGAGTAGGGCGGGCGCGGGAAGGGTGCGAATGAAAGTGGCGGTCAACAAACCGAGTTTGGGAGAATGCCAAGGGCATTTCGCAGGGAAGCCTGGGGTTGGAACAACCCCAGGAACTGATGACCCACACGCCGCCAACCCTGAAGGGGTTGCGGATTCGCGACTCCCGCGTCTTCCACCGCCTGCACCGCCTACGCAACCCTTTCCGGGTTGGCAATTTATCGCCTTTTTTTCCTGGGGTTGTTCCAACCCCAGCCATTCATCCAATACGCCGTTGGCCTTTACCGATCCTGCCAACGAGTTACAGGCGCCCGCGCGGGAATGCGCCCTTGCCGGGCGAAGCGGAATCCGGGAAACTGACGGGCTCCGATGAAATCCTTGGTCCAGCAACTCCCGGGAACGGCCCTCTTTCTCGCGGTGGCGATGGCGTTCGGGATGACGCCGCCGCCTTCGTTCGCGGCGGATCCCGGCGCGGTCGATTTCAATCGCGACATCCGGCCGCTGCTTTCGTCGAAATGCGTCAAATGCCACGGCCCGGACGAGCACGACCGCAAGGCCGACCTGCGGCTGGACATCCGGGAGGGCGCGCTGGCGGATCTCGGCGGTTACGCAGCGATCAAGCCGGGCGACGCGGCCGCGAGCGAGTTGATCGCGCGGCTCGTGACCGACGATCCGGAGGAGCTGATGCCGCCTCCGAAATCCGGTCCGGCTCTGGAGGCGAAGGAAATCGAGACGTTGCGCCGCTGGATCGAAGAGGGCGCGGCCTACGCGGAGCACTGGTCTTTCGTCAAACCGACGCGGCCGGAGCCGCCGAAGAACGGCATCGGCGGCGAGAAAAACGCGATCGATCACTTTGTGCGGGCGCGACTGGAGGCGGAGGGGCTGCAATCGAGGCCCGAGGCGGACCCCTATTCCCTGCTGCGCCGGCTTTCCATCGATTTGGTCGGCCTGCCGCCGCGACCGGAGGAATCGGGGCGCTTTGCGGAGGCATGGAAAAAGGCGGGCACGGAGGAGGAGCGGGACCGCCTTTACCTCGCGGAGGCGGACCGGCTGCTGGCGAGCGAGGCTTTCGGCGAACGCTGGGCCGCGCCGTGGCTCGACCTGGCGCGCTACGCGGACTCGATGGGCTACGCCAGCGACAATCTGCGCACCATCTGGGCCTACCGCGACTGGGTGATCGGGGCGATGAACCGCAACGTGCCCTACGACCGGTTCACGCTCGAGCAACTGGCCGGCGACCTGATTCCGGACGCCTCGCCGGAGACGCGAATCGCGACCGCCTTTCATCGCAACACGATGAACAACACCGAGGGCGGCACGGACAACGAGGAATTTCGCGTGGCGGCGGTGAAAGACCGGGTCAACACCACGATGCAGGTGTGGATGGGCCTGACGATGAACTGCGCCGAATGCCACAGCCACAAATACGACCCGATCACGCAGGCGGAGTACTACCGGTTCTACGATTTCTTCAACCAGACGGCCGATGTCGACACCAACGACGACGCCCCCACGCTGCCCGTGCCGGGGACGGAGGAGGAGAAAAAGCGCGCCGACTTCCAAGTCAAAATCGACGCGCTGCGGGCGGATCTCGACGGGGCGGACCCGGCAAAACTGCTCGAGGATCAGCGGAAATGGGAAGCCAACTACCGCGGCGACACGGCGTGGCGAACGGTGGAGGTGACCGGCGCGCGCGGTGTCCAGGGATCGCGGCTTGAAAGACAGGAGGACGGCAGCGTCTTCGTCTCCGGCCCCAATCCGAAAAACGACACCTACGAACTCGATGCCGCGACGCCGCTGCAAACGGTGACCGGCTTTCGGTTGGAGACGATCCCGGACCCGCGCAACCCGGCCGGCGGCGCGGGACGTTCGCCGGAGGGACGCTTTTTTCTGAACCGCTTCGCGGCCCATCTCGACACGGGCGGCCGTCCGGTGACGGGTCGCTATCTGCGGATCGAGCTGCCGGGCAAGGACAAGTTCCTGCACCTCGCCGAGGTCGAGATTTTCTCCGGCGAGGAAAATGTGGCCCGGAAAGGCAAGGCCACTCAAAGCTCGACCGACTTCGCGGGTCCGCCGGAAAATGCGATCGATGGCGTCACGGAGGGCGATTACTCAAAGGCGAAAACGACGCACACCAAGGGCGAGGCGAATCCATGGTGGGAGATCGATCTGGGCCGTTCCGTTCCGGTGGATCGCCTCGCGATCTGGAACCGAACCGACGGCGGCACGGCGGCGCGGATCGAGGGCTACGGCGTGAAATTGCTCGACGAAAAGCGCGGCACGGTCTGGCAGGAGGCCAACCTGCGGGCGCCGGAGAAGAAGGCGGAGTTTACGCTCAGCGGCGAGAGACAGTTGCTCTTCAGCCGGGCGACGGCGGACTTTTCGACGGCCAAATACGACGTGAGCCAGGCGATTTCGGCCGTGTCGCGAAACCTGAGCGGCTGGGAGGTGACGCCGCGCCAGGCCGAGCCGCACGAGGCGGTTTTCGTGCTGGGGTCGCCGGTGGCCGTCGCGCCGGGGGACAAGCTGAAGGTTACCCTGAACCACGACTACAACTACGGCGGCCAACTGACGCTGGGCCGCTTCCGCGTGTCCGTCACCGACGATCCGGCCCTGCCGAACCGCGCGCAGTTGCCGCCGGATATCCTGCGACTCGTGGACCGGCCGGAGGCGGAGCGGTCAGAAGCCGACGCGAAAAAGCTGGCGGACTATTTCCGCGGGGTGGCGCCGTCGCTGGCGAAAGCGCGCGCCGACATCGCGGCGCTCGAGAAACAGCGCGACGCCGTCAAAACGCCCACGGTTCCCGTATTGGTGGAGCTACCGGCCGACAAACGGCGCGAAACGCGGCGCCAGGTCCGCGGCAATTTCATGGACCTCGCCGAACCCGTCGAGGCGGGGGTGCCGGCGGCCTTTCACCCCTTTCCGAAGGACGCGCCGAAAAACCGCGTCGGCGTGGCGCGGTGGTTGACCGATCCGGATAACCC
>JACKQC010000006.1 GCA_024233085.1 Akkermansiaceae bacterium | reverse complement strand
CGGCGGACTTTGGCGGTCGCTACGTGTGGTCGGCCCAGCGCGAGCCGGACGGAGCGCTGGCTTACATCCAGCCCTATTACCACCTGCATCTGCCGCCGGCTTCGGTCGATGTCCGCAGTCAGGCCGACGGGATGTGCGTGGATCGGGACGGCTGGCTGCTGGTCGCGACGGCGATGGGCGTGCAGATCTGCGATCAGCCGGGGCGGGTGCATCTCATCGTGCCGGGTCCGGCCGGCGAACGGCATCCGTCGAATGTCGCGCTGCACGGAAACACTCTTTACGCGACCTGCGGCGCGAAAGTCTTCAAGCGCCGGGTGGCATTGACCGGCGCCCCGGCCTGGGACGCCCCGGTGAAACCGGAAAAACCGCGCCTGTAGCCGGGTAAAAGTGCCGACGGCGGGACTCGAACCCGCACGAGGATTGCTCCTCAGCAGATTTTAAGTCTGCTGCGTCTACCAGTTCCGCCACGCCGGCAGGGGGAGGATTTCTGACGGAAAAATCCGCTCAAGCCTTCCTACTTACGCCCGGATTGGGACGCGTGCCATCACAAAAGGCGGGGTCGTTCAACAGGGTATGGTCACCGACTCAACCCTGTTGGATGGAGGGATGAAGTGATGGGGGGAATCGAATTCCGCCACGACTCCGCTCCTCCTTTACTCCGTCGCTTCCCGCCGGTCCGCCGGCGCGGGCGCCGGGGTCGGGGCTTCCGTTTCGAGCACGCGCGACTGGGCGAAAACTTCGAAGTCCGGATCTCGCGGATCGGCGCCGCCGATGGCGAGGCGTTCGCGGACGCGTTGAGCGAGGCGGTTTTCCTCGCGCAGCCGGGCGACGACGTCGTTGAGGCTGGGTTCGTCGAGCAGGGCGCGTTTTTCCTCGGAAAGGGCGGGCGCCTGGAGTTCGTGGGCGATTTCGAGGTCGAGGATCGCGGCAAGGGAGTCGTAGAGGGTTTCGTAGGCGTGCATGACGGCCTCGAGAACCTCGGTGCGTTTTCCCTGCAACTCGGCCAGGCGGGAGCGGTCGCGGGAGGTGAGCACTTCGGCCAGTTCGCCGTCGAGCAGGGCGGCTTTGTGGATCTCGCGGCACACGGCGGCGCAGATGCCGTCGACGAGTTTCTCGACCTGCTCGCGGGTCGGCGTGACGGGGCCGCCGCCGGCGTGCAGGCGCTCTTCGATGTGTTGTTTCAGCAGGAGAAATTTTCCGAGGGCCGCGGCGTAGTGGTGAAATCCGCGGACGCGGTAGCTGCGCACGATCTGGCCGAGCTGGCGGTCCTGCTCGCGGTTGCTTTCGGCGATCATTTCCTCGATGACCTTCGCCAGGAGGCCGGCTCCGCGCTTTTGCCAGAACCAGAAGGCGCCGCCGATGCCGAGGGTCATGGACAGGACAAAGGCAATCAGGCCGCCCTTCAGCACCAGGGGGGCGAGCAGAGCCAGAAGCAAAAGGGTGCCGGTGGCGGGATGCTTCGCCTTGCGCTGAAACACGCGGCGCTCGATGGCGGCTTCGTCGAGGGGGAAAGTCGGTCGAAGCGTGAGCCGGCCTTCGGCGCGGCCCCGGAGTCGGTCGGGCAGGGAGGAATGCACAGGGAAACGGGAGCGGCGGCCGAACCGGTTCAGGGGGCGACGGCGGGCTGGTCGAGCTGTTTCATGATCTCCTGCATGGTGCTCATGAGGGTCTGGGTGACCTCGGGATTGGAGAGCAATTGCTGGAAGAGGTTGACGCGCTTTTCCGGCGGGGTGTCGACGATCTCCCAGGCGGGCACCCAAACGCCGCGCTCGCGCTGGAATCCCTCCTCGATGAGACGCTGCTCGAGGTCGGGCATGTGGCCGGCGCCGAAAAAGACCGCGAGGTTGCGGTGGCCGCGGTTGATTTCGGCCGTCAGTTTCCGCATGACGACCTTGTTGCGCTCGGTGACGAGCACGGTGCCGTCGTCGCCCTCGAGCTGCTTGATGAAGGATTCGGACTCGGCGAGAAAGGGGGCGATGGAGCGTTTCAGCGAGCCGGTGTCGCCCTGGGTCAGGGCGGCCATGAGATTGTTGAGAAAGGCGGTCGAGGATTCGTCGTCAACGGGCAGGCCGGCGATTTTTCCCTCCTGGGCCTGGGCCAGGGCGCGCTGGAAGATGGTGGCGATGCTCTGGTTGCGCGAGGTCATCAGCCGCGAGTACTGGTCCCAGTCCACATCGGCGTGGATGAAATTCGGCGCGCTGTAGTCGATGCCGTCGGTCTGGTATTCCATGCCGAGGAGGCTCTGCACGAGGCCCTGGGCGGCGTGGATCTGTTCCACGGCGGGATCGGCGACTTCGCGCTCCTCGCGGCCCTGGAAGGCGCCGCCGACCAGCTCGTAAAGCACGGCGTCGTAGGGCTTCAACTGCTCGTTGAGGGTGTCGAAGTAGTTGGGATCGGCCACATGAACGACGGCGACGAGATCGACGAGCACGCCGTTTTTCAGGTAGCGGACGATGGCCGTCTGGAGCTGCTCCTTTTCCGCCGTTTTGATGTGCCGGACAAAATCGCCCACCGGCGGGACATCCGGCGGCGCGGAAAGCTGCTGCGCGGAAGCGGCACCGGCGCCGAGCCACGCGAGGAAGGCGGGAAGCATGCGACCGATCGCGCGACGGCGGAGAAAGGGAGTCGGGTAATTCATGGCCCGGACATGATAGCGGGAAGCGGGCGCGGCGGCAAGGCCGGTGTGCGCGGCGCTTCGGAACGCGAAGGCGAGGCCGGCGTCGGGGGGACACGAAACGGACCCAGGCCGAAATTCGCCAGGTCTCGGGCGTTGGGACACGGAATCGCGGGCGAAAGCCGTGCCCGCGAAATCATGGGCAGGATGCCCATGCCGCGGCCAGGCTCAGGGCTTCAGAACCACCGGAACGGGAGAATCGACTTTGCCGATGGGGCGGATGCCGGGGCCGGGGGCGTCGCGATCGCCGAGATCCGCCCGCATGCGGTCGGCGAGCCGGGTCAGCTCGGCGACAATCTCGGGGTGCTCGGCGGCGACATCGTGCTCGGTGCCGATGTCCTCGATGACATTGAAAAGCAGGGCGGGGGTGTCCTTTTCGTTCCGTTTGAAACGCGGGTGCTGCGCGAAATCCTTCAGCGGAAGGAAGAGCTTCCACGGACCGGAACGCACGGCCTGCAACTGGTCGAGGTAGTAGTAGTAAAAGGCGTCGTAGGGCGTCTTCGCGCCGGCTTCGCCGAGGAGCAGGGGGCGGATGTCGTGGCCGTCGATCTTGCGGGCCGCGGGCGGCTCGACGCCGGCGAGCTTCGCGAAGGTGGGCAGCAGATCCATCGTCGTGGACAATTCATCACAGACCGTCCCGGCGGGCACGGTGCCCGGCCACCACACGAGGGTCGGCACGCGGAAGGCGCCCTCCGAGGTGGTGTAGCCGCGACCGTTGAGGGGGCGGTTGGTGCCGCGACTGATGTCTCCGGGCAGGCTCGGGGCGCCGTTGTCGGAGGTCCAGATGACGCAGGTGTTCTCCGCGATGCCCAGCTCGACGAGCTTGTCCATCAGTTGGCCGGTGGACCAGTCGAGTTCCTCGATGGAATCGCCCCACGGACCGTTCCGGCTTTTGCCCTTGAATGCGGGGCTCGCGAAGGGCGTCGGCGTGCTGCCCGGCATGGCCTGCGGAAAATAGAGAAAAAACGGGCCGTCTTTCTGTTTCTCGATCCACTCGGTCGCCTTCTCGGTGTAGCGCTTGGTCAGGCCATCGCGATCGACGGGCGCCTCGAGGACGGTTTCGTTTTCCATCAGGGGAAGCGGCGGCCAGTGGGATCCGTCCTGGTTCCAGACGCGCTCGGTCATGTCGTCGGAGTAGGGCACGCCGAAGAACCAGTCGAATCCCTGCCGGGTCGGCAAAAACGGCGTCTGGTCTCCGAGGTGCCATTTGCCGATCATCCCGGTGGCGTATCCGGCCTGCTTCAGCGCCTCGGCGACCGTGATCTCGTCCGGGTGCAGCCCGTAGGGCGACACGGGCCGCAGCACGTGGTAGTCGCGGTCGTTCAGATGCATGTGGACGCGCTGCGAATAGCAGCCGGTCATGAGGCTTGCCCGTGACGGCGTGCAGACCCCGGCGGTGACGCAGAAGTGGGTGAACTTCCGTCCCTCGGCGGCCATGCGGTTCAGGCAGGGCGTCCGATGCGCCGTCGAGCCGAAGGGCTCGATGTCCCCGTAGCCGAGGTTATCGCAGAAAATGACGATGAAGTTGGGCTTCGTTTCGGCGGAGCGCGATTGGGACGCGGCGAACGCGATCGCCACCGTCGCGACGATGGAGACGAAGTCTACAAGGCGGAGTGGGAGCCGGGATATCATGGTTGGAAGCAAAAATTCGAGTCGAAATCAAGCGCCTCGATCCGCGAGAGTCACATCGAGAATCTTCAGGTGGCGATCCGCAAAATCGTCCCAAAAGCGGATGGCAAATTTTCCGCAGATGTGGACTTCAACTCTTCTGCCGGTTGCGTCAAATTCGTGAAAGTCGGCAAAGTTTCCGGGGAACTCGCGAATTTCGAGAAATCGATCGTGGAGCGTTTTTCGCTCACGACGTGGAAGTTGGGCCATCCACTTGACGACTTCGAAGTCCACCAACAATCGCCGATTCATGGCTCCGGTTCGTCGAGGCGGAGAGCCGACGCCAAGTCTTCCTCGTCAATCCAATGCGAGGGATCGCGATTGTCGATTTTTTCGGCCAGCCTCTCCGCATAACCCGGGATCTCGGCATCCTGGAGGGTGACGGCATAGGCGATCAGTCTCCGCCGGCCCGCCGGGTCGAGATGCGCGACTTCGTCCATCAGGTCTTCGACTTTCATGGGGTTTTCTTGAGGTGCGAAAGTGATCGTAGCACGAATCGTCCTCACCGCGCCTTCAAAAACGCGATCAGATCGGCCATTTCCGGCTTGGTGATCGCGGCGTCGAGGCCGACGGGCATCAGGGAGAGGCCGGTGGTTTCCATTTTCGCGATCTGGTCGCGGGCGATCGTTTCGGCGAGGCCGCCGGGCAGGCGAAGCTCGATGGCGTTCGGCGTCTCGGCGGCGATCAGGCCGGCGAGGGTGCGGCCGTCTTTGGTTTCGACGGTCCAGGCGGTCCAGCGTTCCTCGACGGCGCGGTTGGGATCGAGAATGTCGCTGAGCAGCGCCTCCGGCGGCTTGATGCGGACGTCGGTGATGTTCGGGCCGACCTCGGCGCCGGTGTCGCCGATCTTGTGACAGGTAACGCAGGCGGCCTTTTCGAAGACGAGTTTTCCGTTCCCGGCGTCGCCTTCGTGGCCGGCGATCGCGCTCTTGTAGTCGGCGATGATGGCGGCGCGGTCCTCGCTCGGTTTCCCGAACAGCTCGATCGCCAGCGCCTTGATCTCCTCGTTTGTCGAGCGGGCGTAGCTCCATTTTTGCATGGGCGGCATGAGGGCCTTGTTGATTTCGCCGGCCTTCATCTTTTGCATCAGGCGCAGGCCGGTGGCGGGATTGGCGGCGATCAATTCGAGGGCCTCGCGGCGCGGGGTGGGGCCGAGGGTTTTCCAGCGTTCGAAGAAAAAGTCGCTCACCTTGTCGCGGTCGAACCGGGCCAGGGCCTTGCAGGCGGCGGCCTGGACGTCGGCGGCTTCGGCGCCGTCGATGAGCTTTTCCGCGAGGGCGAGAAAGGGTTCCATGCCCTGTTGCTGGACGAGCGGGAGGGCGGCGAGGCGTTCGGCGGCGGGTTTCGAGCGGTCGAGCAGGATGTCCTGAGCGGAATCGAGCACGGCCTGGAGTCCCCCGAGTTTCCCGTCGAGTTCGGCCGGCGGCTTGGCGAGAAGGGCGGCGACGGATTTCCGCGCGAGCTTGCCGCGGCGCAATCCCTCGCCGAGTCCGTCGACGACGGCGAAATGCCACCAGTCGGGCGCGCCCTTCACCGTTCCGAGCACGGTCGCCAGGCCGGGGAGGTCGGCGGAGGCCGAGGCGCCCACGGTTTGCGCGAGTTCGCGGAGCACCGTCGCTTTGGCCTCGGCGTCTTCGCTGGAAATCACCGCGGCATCGCCCAGCATCGCGGCCAGGAGGCTCGCGGAGCGCTTTTCGGAGGCGCTGACAATGCCGCGCAACAGCCAGAGATCGGTCGGGCTTTTCCGAAGCGCGGCGGCCATGGCGTCGGTGACTTCGGCGCGGTCGTCGCCGGCCAGCGCCTCGACCGCGACGAGCATTTGCACGCGCGGGCCGCCCGTTTTCAGCAGGTCGAGCCACGCCGATTTGATCTCGGGCGCGTCGGCGAAGAACTCCGCCGCGAGGGCGGTGGCGTTTTCGACCACGCCGGGCTCGGTGTCCTTCAGCGCGGCGGCGGCCTGGGCGGCGGTCAGCGATCCGAGCCCGTGCAGCGTCCACAGGGCGTGGACACGGGCCTGGGGCGAGGCGGATTCGGCGAGCAGCTTCGCCAGGGCGGGCGCGGTGGACTGGTCCCGCCGTTCGATGATGAGACGCTGGGCGTGGAGGCGCCGCCAACTGTTCTCGCTCGCGAGGAGGGCCACCAGATCGGCGCCCGACTCGGGGAGCGGCTCGATTTTCTGGGGCTTGGTTCCTTTCGGCACCAAACGCCAGACGCGGCCTTGGTCGAAGCCGGCCCGCATGAAGTTGGTCTTCGAGAATTCCTCCGGAAAAAACCGCGCGTGATCGATGAAGCGCCGATACATGTCGCAGATGTAGAGCGCGCCGTCCGGGCCGTTGCGGAGGTTCACGGGACGGGTCCACTCGTCGTTGGAGACGAGAAAATCGCGCTTCTCCCCGACGCGCTCGGCGGTCAGGCTGGCGCCGTTGGGCACGAGGCGGTTGCGGGTGACGAGCTGGGCGGTGGGTTCGCAGACGAGGATGTTGCCGCGCAGGTCGCTCATCAGGCCGCCGCGATAGACGCCGATGCCGCAGGCGGCGGTGTGGGTGCCGGCGTGGGCGGCGGAGGTGGTGTGGCTCAGATTGATCGGCCAGACCGGCGCGCCGGGCGGCTGGATGTCCTCGTGGGTCATCGCGAGATTCTGAAAGGGGTTGCGGCCGGCCGCCCCGAGGGGCATCACGGCGAACATGACGGGGTTGCGGTTGCTGCAGCAGAAACGCCGCCCGTAGTCGTCCTGCGTGCCGCCGAACTGCCCGAAGCCCGTCACCGGGGTCAGCGTGCGGGTTCGCGGATCGAGGCGGAGATTGGCCTTGGTCACCGCGAGTTTCTGCTCGGGATGCTCTCCGGGATAGATTTCCTTCAGGTCGAGCCCGTTGTTCAGGTAGATCGCGTTGTCCAGGCCCCAGCGCGGCGCGGAAACCTGGAGCTGGTTGTGCCGCGGCTCGTTTTGCTGGAAAACCGTCTCGATCTTGTCCGCCTTGTCGTCGCCGTCGGTGTCCTGGAGAAAGAGGATCGCCGTTCGCGTCGTCGCCAGCAGCCCGCCGTTCATTGGCAGCAGGCCCTGCACATGGTCGAGTTCGGCCGCCCAGGTCACGGCCTCGTCCATGCGGCCGTCGCCGTCCTTGTCGCGCAGCAGGCGGATGCGCGAGAGATTTCCGCCGCCCGGGGCGGGTTCGGGGTAGTCGCCCATCTCCGCCACGAACATCCGGCCCTTCTCGTCCCACACGACATCGACCGGGTCGCAGACGACGGGTTCGGCGGCGGCGAGCTGCATTTCGTAGTCGCCGTCGATTTCCCAGGCGGCCTGGGACTCCTCCGGGCTCAGGGGCAGGCGGCGGGGGAGAATGCTCTCGCCGCCGGCGGAGTAACCGGTGTCGGTGGAGGCGACCGCGGGCTTCCACTCCTCCTTGAACGCGCCGATCGGCCACAGCTCGTAGCGGCGGATCCAGCATTCGGCGGCTTCGCTCTGTAGGCAGATGTAGCCCTCGGTCGGGTTCGCCTTCGTGCCGCTGTTGACCAACTCGCCGTTGATGCGGATCTCGATGGTGTCGCCCTTGCAGATGACCTCCATGCGGTTCCACTCGCCGAGCGGGTTCTCGATGTCCTTTGACCCGCGGTAGCCCTTCACATCCGCCCAGTCCGGGTCGCGGTCGCGCCAGTTGATGCGGGCGTTGGTCTTTTCCGCCGGCGGAAAAACGCGGCTTTCCCCGCCCGGTGTCCACACGGCCTCGCCGTCGCGGTCGTTTTTCACCTCCGCCGTCAGCGAGGTGGGCGCCTTTTCGCCGCCCCGTTCCTGGTAGGCCAGCACCAGGATGTCGCCCGAGCCGCCCTCGATGAGCTGGGCCTCGATGGAGTTGATCCAGGTGTCGCCGAAGGCGCCGTCCTTTCCGTAGCCGTGGACCAGCAGGCCGCAGTCGCGCGCCCGGTCGAGACGGTTGCCCCAGGTGCGCTCGCCCCACTTGTATTCCAGCACCAGATGGTAGTCGCGGTATTTCCGGTTGGTGCGGAGGTAGCCAAACCCCTTGCCGGTGACCTGGAGCACCCCGTCCTCGCCGACGATCCAGACTTCGTCACGGTCGAGAGAGACCGAGCTTTTCGGGTTCAGGTGGTGCGTGAAATCCTTGAGTTCCCGGTCGGCGAGCAGGTTGACGGTTTCCTTCGGCGCGATAGCCGGAGCCTCGTCCTGGGCGCGGGCGGACGGCGGGACGAGCAGCGCGACGGCGAGGCAGGCGGGGAAGAATACGGGATGGGAAAGGGCGAGGCGTTTCATGGGACCGGAATCGTAGTCCGGTTCGGTGAACGAAGGCAACCCCCGGAAACCTACGCGCCCGCGCCATGAGGGCGAGGGGCGCCCGCGCTCTCGCGGTCGGGTGGGAGAAATTTTTTCCTTTCGAATTCGGAGGCTCGTCTGCTAGCATCGGTCCATGTTCAAAGTCTTTCTCGCGGCCCTGATCGGCGGCTTCGTCGCCTTCGCATGGACGAGTTTTTCGTGGATGGCGCTGCCCCTGCACGAATCGACCCTCCACCAGTTCTCCAACGAATCCGCCGTCGCCGAGGCCATCAAAGCCGGCGCGCCGGAGACCGGGGTTTACATCATTCCCGGCGACAAGTCGAAGACCATGGAGCAGCGCGAGGAACAGGCCCTGAAAGGCCCCTTCGTCTTCGCGGCGGTTCGTCCCGGCGCCAATCCGCGCGCCGACATGTCCCACGCCATCGCGCGCGGCCTGCTGACCCATCTCGTTTCCGGCGTCCTGATGGCCATCCTGCTCGCCGCCGTCGCGCCGCGCCTGAACTACGCGGGCCGCGTCGGGTTCGTGCTGATCGTGGCGGTGCTCGTCTGCCTGCTTGGCATGTACCCGCAGCAGATCTGGTGGGAGGTCAGCGCCGATTTCATCCTCTGGGACATGGTCGACGTCATCGCCGGCTGGGGCATCGCCTCGCTCATTATGGCGGGAATGATCAACGGCCGCTCCGCCGCGGCCTGACCGGAAACCCTTCGTTCTCGACAGCCCGCCGGTTGCGCGGGCCGGAATTCCGGACGGGATAAACCCGTTCGCCAACCGACGGAGTCGCGACATGACGATCACCCGGGCCACCGATGAAGATTTTGCCTTCGGCCAGAAGGTCCACCACCTGGCTTATCGGGAAATGGTGTTGCGGCAATTTGGCGAGTGGGACGAGACCGTTCAGGGCGGATTTTTCGAGCGGACGTGGAACGGCATTCCCCACGGCATCGTTCGTGACGAAAACGGCGAAAAATGCGGATACTGCGCGGTGGAACGAACAGCAGAGGCGATCTTTCTCCGGGAAATCGCCCTTTTGCCGGAATGGCAGGGCCGGGGGATCGGAGGAGCGATCATTCGCGACCTGATCGCCGAGGGAGACGAGAAAGCGGTTCCGGTGAGATTGAACGTGATGAAGTCGAACACGGGCGCCCGGCGGCTCTATGAGCGTCTGGGTTTTCGTCGAATCGGGGAAACCGAAACGCATTTCCAACTGGAGCGGATTCCCACCGTTTTCTCCGCGGGATAATGGGTTTGGGTCGTCCGGTCCCCGATCGGCAATTCCCGCCCCCCCGGTACACGGAACGACCCAACAGGGTCAGGCACCACACCATACCCTGTTGGGTCTTGTCACCGGGGGAATATCGGGACGGACGCGGCGTCGTTCGTTCGTCCGAGTCTTTCTGGTTTGCCTAAGGGGGGAAAGGGTTGGCGCCGTCAGTTCTGGCGCGGCGAGATGGTGAAGATGCCCGACTGATCGCCGGAGAGATAGCTGCCCGTCAGCAGCGCCTGCTCCTGCATCAGCGCGCCGCCGAATTTCACGTTGGCGCCGGTCGATTTGTCGAGATAGCTGCCGGTGGCGACTCCGGTCTTGGGGTTGAATTTCACCGCCGTCTTGTCGGGGCCGTAGTAGAGGATCTTGTTGGCGTTGTTCCAGGTCACGGCACGGTCGAGCATGGTGATGTCGAAGGCCGTGGTGGGCGCGAGATCGGGGCCGGCGAGGCGCAGCCAGGCGTTGTAAAAGACGTCGTCCAGCGCCGCGAAGGCGTTCACCCCCTTGGCCGGCACGGTGTAGGCGCCGCCGATGAGGGCGCGGTTCACGTCGAATCCGGTGAGGTAGTTCTTCGTCTTCGGGACCGCGTTCTGCTTGAGCCAGCGGCAGGCGCCGTCCAGGTCGGCGACGCCGGCGGTGTCGCGGAAGCGGATGTTCCCGGCGAGGTAACCCTTGTTCCCGTAGAGCGAGCGATACACGGCCCAGTCGCCGATGCGCGAGACGTGGCCGGCCATCGAGGCCTTGGTGCCGTCGGCGAGGATGAGCAGGCCCTTGCAGATGCCGTTTGCCAGCACGCTCAGCGAGCCGTAGCCGTCGCCGGCGGGTTCGGCGGCCGGGTCGGTGCCGTCGGGGGCGCGCAGGGCGATGGTGTAGGCGCCGGCGTGCTCGTCGGGGGCGGAGCCCTTCGGGTAAACCGGGCGCCGTTGCGCCTCGACGTCGAAGTCGGTTCCGTCCACCGTGGCGGTGCCGTGCAGGACGAAGCCGTCGGCGATGCCTATGTGCTTGTCCAGCGTCAGGGCCAGCGTGACCGGGGTGAGACCCTTGCGCGGGATGTCGATGAGGACGTGGGTGTCGTTGCCCACGAGGCCTTTGAAAGCGTAGCGGAGGCCGTCGATCCAGACCGTGCCGCTGATGGCGCCGTTGGCGGCCAGCTTCACGTTCTCGATGCCGCCGGCGAGATTCATGCCACCGGTCGTCTCATGCACCGTGCCGCCGAAGAGGCCCGCCGCGGCCGGATCGAAAACGGGCACCTCCTCGATGGCGGGCGAGGAGACGGGATCGTTTGGCACCTCGGTCAGGTCGAGCAGGCCGGGATCCTCGCTGCCGGGGTAGGGGAAGACCGTGCCCGGCTCGATGAGCAGGTAGCCCGACTCGTTGGCGAAGACGAAGTTCCCGCCCGCGATGCCCTGCTTCTGCAGGACGGCGCCGCCGAAGCCGATCTTGGTCTTGGTGAAGGGATCGTAGTAGCTCCCGCCGAGGAGACCGTTCTTCGGGCTGGCCTTGGCGCCGAGTTTTTCGGGGCCGTAGTAGGCGATGGCGTTGGAGTTCAGCCAACTGACCACCTGGGAAAAGCCGCCGTCTTCCAGGGTGTTGCCCGCCAGGCTCAGCAGGGCGTTGTAAAACTGGTCCTGCAACTCGTCGAGCGCGCGCTCGCCCTTCGCCGGCGGGTCGAAGACGGAGCCCACCAGCGCCGGCGGCAGATCGAAGCCGCCGGGGTAGAGCTTGTCCTTCGGGTTCGGGTTTTTCACCCAGCGCAGGTCGGCGTCGAAGTCGGAGACGCCGGGCTGGTCGCGGAAGTTCACCACGCCGGCGAGCTGGCCCTGGCCGCGGAAAAGCGGCTGGAAGAGATGCCACTGCCCGTCCTCGGTCAGGAAACCCTTGGTGCCGAATTTCACGCCGTCACCCGTCTTGCCCGTGGCCACGATGGAACCCGAAGTGCTCACGGTGACCGCGCCGTAGCCGTCGCCGCCCGGGACGGCGGAGTTGCCGGTCTCGGTGGCGGGAATGAGGAAGGTGTACTTGTTCACCAATTCCGGCGGGGCGGGATTGTTCTTCGGATGGTAGGGCGCCCGGTCGGCGATGGCGCCACCGCTGGTGCTGTCGCCATCCACCGTGCCCTGCAGGCTCAGGCCGCCGCTGGTGGTTTCGCCGATGTGCAGCACCACGTCGAGGGGCGTGAGCCCCTTGCGGATGACCTGGCCGGTGAAGTCGCCGTTGCCGTCGAGCACGCCCTTGAGCGCGTAAGCTTTCCCGTTGAAGAACACCTTGCCCGAAAAGGCGCCCGTGTTCTTGATCCTGAGGCCCACGATGGCCCCCAGCACGTTGCCGCCGGAGTCGGTCAGCAGGCCCTGGTAAAGCCCGGCCTGGCCGGGATCGAAATTCTGCTCGGTGAAGCCCGGATCGGGCTGCGGATCGGTCGGGGGAGCGGCGTTGACGTTGAGCACCATGATCTGCAGGTCGCCGTCCACGCCGTCGTAGGTGCCGCGCACGTTGGCGGGGCTGTTGATGAAGACATCGCCGGCCGTGGCCACGCCGTTGCCGTCGATGGTGTCGATCGGGCCGTCGAGAATCGCCCACAGGGCGTCGGCGCCGCCCACATTGACCAGGGAGTCGTCGTCCATCGTCGCCACCGCCGTCAGTTGGGTGGTTTCGTGTTCCTCGACCGCCGCCGGGTCCGCCGACACCGCCAGCGACTGGGTGTCGTAGAGCTGGCCGGTGAAGCCGCCCTTGGTCTGCGCGCCGCCGGTGGTGACGTTCGAGACGCCGCCCGCGACGGTTTCCCCGATGGAGATGTCGGCCGTGACCGTGGCGCCGGTCACGCGGCCGCCCCCGGCCCCGGTTTCCCCGGGCAGCAGGGTGAAATTCGCGCTGCTGCTGGTGGGACCGGCGAAAAGGCCGCCCGCTCCCGGACTCAGGAGGACGGCGAGGAGGATCGCTTCGCGGGTGAATGGACGGCGGCGAGGGATTCGGATCGTTTTCATGGCTCCGGAAAAACGTGAAGGGTCAATAGTTTACGACAGTGAAGACAAGTTTACAGGCGAGAATTCGAGGGAAAACCGGCCAGTTTTTTCGAGAAAAATCGTTTCCCTTCCCGGAGCGGGCGGCGGTGTGAACCGTCCGCCCGGCTCCGGGACGCCGGCGCCACCTCGGTCGAGGCTCTCGGGCGTCCCTCCAGACGGCGCGTGGCATGGGAAAGGTATTGGCATGGGGTGGTCGGGGAATCGGGGATCGGGATCTGGTTCCGGGCTCGGCTCAGGGCCGCGCGATCTTTTCGAGGGCGGCCTCCAGTTTTTCCAATCGGGTCTTGAGGGCGGCGTTTTCGGCCTTCAGGGCGCCGAGTTCGGCGTCCTTTTCGGAGCGAAGTTCCTTGATGCCCTCGACGACCACGGGGAAGAGCTGCTCGTAGTTGCGCACGGTGAGGTAGCCGGTCTCCTCGTCTTCCTGGACCATTTCGGGGAGCACCTCCTGGAGATTCTGGGCGAGAAAGCCGAGCTGCAACTGTTCCGCCTGTAACCGGCCCTCTTCCTCCTGCGTGGTGCCCTTGAGCGACTTGAAGAAGGGATGGGTTTCCGGGTCGAGCCGGTAGCGCTTTCCGTCGAGCTGGCTGAGTTTTTCCAGGCATGAATCGAGGGGCTCGATGTCCCGCTTCGTTCGGCTGTCGGAAAAGGTCGTTTGGTTCTGGTAGCGGTGATTGTTGACGTAGGAGAAGTACCAATAGTTGGAGCTGGTCCCCAGATACCCGTAGTTCCCGGAGCTGGGGCGGATGGTGGGTTCTCCCGCCGAGTAGTCCACCCAGATGTCCCTGGTGCCCACGTCGAAGGTCGTCGTGGCGCCGTTGCCGTTTCCGATCGCGACGGCTCCGCCGCCGTTGGCGATATAGGTGGCTCCGCCGCCGTCGGCAATCCTGACGTCTCCGCCCCAGTAGTTCAGCCAGAGCGTGTTGTAGCCGGAGTTGGAGTAATAGGCCTGGATTTCGTTGTCATCCATGGCGATATGATAAGACGTTGGGCTCCCGACGATCAATGGGCCCCGGTAACTGCTGTAGGAAGAATTGAGGTAACCGGGGCCGGAAAAAACCGCGGGGGAATTATAGAAGGACGTCGTGCGGTAAGGCAGGTAATAGGAGGAATTGACGTCGCTGGACGTGATCGAGCCGTTCGCGATTTCATCCGAGCCCACGGCGCTTGTGGCGATCTCCGAGCTGCCCACGGCATCGGCGGCGATCTCGCTCGCGCCGACCGAGTTGGTGGCCAGGTGGCCCGCGAGGATGGTGTTGTTCTGCGCCAGGTCGCTGCCGCTCAGGGAGCCGTCCTGCACATGGGAGCCGGTGATCGAGTTGGCCGCGATCTGCGTGCCGGTGACCGAGCCGCTGGTGAGGAAGGACCCGTTCAGGGCTCCCTCCAGCGTGGTGGCCTTCACCGTGCCGGCCACGTCGAGGGCGGCCGAGGGCGCGGCCACGCCGATGCCGATCGACCGGCCGGTGAAGAGGTTGTTGTCCGCCTCCTGGAAGATCGACACGGAATTGTCCCACCAGCCGCTCAGCAGCACCAGGCCGTTGCCGGCCGCGACAAAAATGGCGCCGTCCTGGTGGCCATCGTCCGGGATTTCGGACAGGAACACCGGATTGGCCGGATCGCTGACATCGAAGAGGGAAAGGCTGTCCCGATTGAAACTCGACACGAAGGCCTTCCCGCCGGAGACGGCGACCCCGGAGGCGTCGTCGAGCGGCGGCACGGTGGGGTAAGAGAGGGAAGCGAGGATGACCGGCGCGCTCGGCGTGGAAAAATCGACAACCGTCAGGGCGTCGCCGTTGTAATTGGTGACATAGGCGGTCGTCCCGTCCACGGCCAGGTTCCCGACGCCAATGCGCGAGTCACTGCTATGAGCGATGTCGGGCACCACCGCCAGCAGGACGGGCGCGGCGGGATTGCCGATGTCGATCAGGTTCAGGTCCGCGTCGGTTTTGGAAGTCACCAGCAGGACATCGCCCGCCACCTGGACGGATTTGGCGCCCGCCAGGTTGTCGAAGCCATTCACGCCGTCCTTGAGCGTCGCCAGCACGGTCGGCGCCGCGGGGTTGGCGATGTTCACGATCGTCACGGCACTGTCATTCTGGGAGGTCACGCAGGCGACGTTTCCGGCGATCGCCACGTCGGCTGCACCGCTCAGTTCGGTGAAGGCGCCCGTCCCGTCCGCCACCTCGCTCAGCAGGACCGGGGCGGCGGGATCGGTGATGTCGATGAGCGTCAGCGAATGGTCCCCCTGGGAGGCGACCGCCAGCAGGTTGCCGGAGATCGCGAGTCCGGATGCCCCCTCGAGCAGGTTGAAGCCGCCCGCCCCGTCGAAGATCTCCGAGAGTTTCACCGGATTGGCCGGATCGCTCACGTCCAGCAGGGTCAGCGAGAAAACAAAGGGCGAGGTGGGGCCGTTGCCGGCGATCACCGCGAGATTCCCGGAAATCTCGATGCCGAGCGGCCGGAGGACGCCGCCGATCCCGTTGACGTTGTAGGTGACGGTCGACTTTCGTTCCAACCCCGTATAGAACCCGGCGGCCCCGTCGACGAGGTTGCCGGCCTTGACGCTGTTCGCGGCGAGGGCGGTGTTGGTGACCGCGCCGTCGGCGATCTTGTCGGTGGTGACCGCCCCGTCGGCGATCTTGTCGGCCGTGATGGCGTTGAAATCCAGGTGATCGGCCATCACCGCGCCATCGGCGATCATCCCCGAGGTGACGCCGCCGGCCCTGACGCCCTGGGCCTGGGTCGCGCTCAGGGCGTAGCCGGTCGAGAGAATGCGGCGGTCGGGCGTCAATTGCTCGAAGGTCGCGCCGTCGTCGGCGCTGAACCAGACACGCAGGTAAATTTCCGAGTAAGTCGCGAAAATCGACGCCGGAATGGCTTTGGTCATGTTCTCGAAAGAGGTGTCGCCAAGCGGGACGGTGTAGAGCCCCTTGGTGACCGTGACCGGGACGGCGTTCTGCTGTGGGAAGTTGCCGTCATGGGTCCAGATGGGGGCGCCCGAGCCCTTCACGAGCGCGAACTTGAAGTAACCGGTGCCGTCGAAGTTGGTGCCGTTGACGGCGACGCGCCCGGAGTGGCTGATGATGCCCGGCGGATTCTCGGCGCGGAGGATCGCGGGAGCCGCGAAGGCCAGGGCCAAGACGAGAGCCGGGAAGAGCCGGCGGGGAAACCCGGCGGCGAGGCCGGATTGACGATGGGGGGAGCGTTGAGTTCCTCGGTGGTGGTGCGTTTTCATGGTGAAAGCGGTTTTGGTCTTCATCCCTTCCTCATGCAAAAAACCCGGCGGCATTTCACTTTGGGGGTCACTTTTTTTCGATTTGGGCGATTTTTTTCGCGTTTTGGGCCGAAAACGGGCGGGGAGTCAACAGGGTTAGGTCGCGGACTTGACCCTGTTGGGTGTGTCCCCCGCCAGCGGGGCTACTGGTCGACCGAGGAGGCGAGGGTGCCATACCAGTAGTAGTCTCCCGTGTAGCGGGAGAGTTCGACCGTGCTCTGGTGCCCGCCGAAGGAGTAGGTATTGCCGAACTGGCACCGGAAATAGACCACGCTCTCGGCGTCCGTGAACAACACCAGATTGCCCGCGGCGGTGCTGCTGGTCCGGGTGAAATAGCGGTTGATGGCGGCGCCCGTGCTCGTCATGGCCTGGAGGGCGATCGTCTGGTTCCTGGCGAGGGCGGCATCCCACCGGATGCGCATGCCGCCGTAGTTGCCGTCGCGCTCGAGGATCAGTTCGTCGGTCTTGGCGACGGTTCTTCCCGAGACGTAGTCTCTCGAGTTGAGGCGCCGGGAAATCTGGTTGTTGTCGGGGCTCTCGTACGTCCCGGTGCCGACGGCCAGCTTGACGCGGCCGTTGCCGTCGCGCTGGACCAGGGCGTTGGCGGTGGTGTCCTGCGCATAGGCCGTGGAGGCCAGGTCGGCGAGGACGATGGTGCCGTTCGCGATTTCGGTGCTGGTGATGCCGCCGGCGGCGACGCTCAGGGTCACGTCGCCCGTGCCGCCCCCCGTCAGCCCGTTTCCGGCGGTGACGGAGGTCACCACGCTGAAGCTCAGGTCTCCGATCGCGACCGAGCCATCCGCGATGGCCAGCGAATCGACTCCCCCGGCGCCGACCGAGTCGGCCTGGAGCGGGAAGGCGCCGGCGGTGGCGGCCGTCCAACTGATGTTCGTGGGCAGGGCCGCGAAAAAGAGATCTCCCGAATTGATGTAATAATAGGAGACGGCGGGGCGCCCATCGACTTCGAGCGGGGAGTTCCAGGCGGGCTGACCGATGCTCGAGCGCACCACCTGCGCGGGTCCCCAGGCCGAGCCGTCGGCGCTGGTGGCCCGGTAGAGGCTCAGGGTATTGTCGCCCGCCCAGCAGGTCACGGCGGGCGTGCCCCCGAGATCGGCCACCCCGGCGAGGTTCCGGGTCGGGACGGTGTCGATCTCTGTCAGCGTCCAGGAACTCGCGGTGGTGCCGTTGGCGTCGGGCGCGCGAAGCATGGCGGGCCGGCTGCCGTAGTCACCGCGCCGGGAGAAAAAGATGGCCGGCTGCCCGTCCACCACCGTCAGGGTGATCGGCCAAGAGAAGTGTCGCTCCACCAGGCCCTCGACTCCCGAGGCCGGGGTGACGGTGGTGGACCAGGCGCCGGAGCCATCCACCGCCGTGGCGCGCGCATAGTAGAGGGAGTAATTGGTATAGACAAAGGCGATGGCGGGGAGGCCGTTCACCTCGGCGAGGCCCACCCGCTGGTTCATGCCAAATCCGCCACCGAAAGTATCCGCGAGGACCGGCGCCGGCCAGGCGGCGCCGGTGGCGTCGCTGGCCCGGCAGTAATAGACGCGTCCGGTCGAGTTGCTCCAATAGGCGACGGCGGGCCGGCCGCCGATCACCGCGCCCCGGCAGTAATAGCCCGCGCCGGAGGGGGCGATGGTGACGGGCGTCGCCGTCCAGGCCGCGCCGTCGGCGTCGTCGGCTCGCTTGTAGCGCATTTCCCCGCGGGTGAGGTTCTGGTAGGCGATGGCCGGCCTCCCGCCGATCTCCAGCAGGGTCGGGTAGATTCCGGTGGTGTTGCCACCGTCGTCCTCCACGGTCACGGGGGCGTTCCACTCGTTGCCGGCGGCGTCCTGGGCCCGCGCGTAAAGCAGGTCGTGGTTGCTGGCGTCGTAATAGGCGACGGCGGGCCGGCCGTTGACGATGGCCATGGAGACATACTCGCCCGCCGCCGTGGTGGCGCCGTCGATCTGGCGCTGGGCGAAATTCAACGTCAGGTCGAAGCTCGACGCGGTCCGGTTGCTGACGGTGACGGCGTCTTCGAACCCGGCGGCATTCACCGTCACCGGCGGCGCGGCGTCAAAGGTCTGGGCGAAGACGACCGAGTCCGTGCCGATGCCGCCACTGTAGTTGCCCGAGTCCTCGGTGAGGGCGAGGTGATTGGCGGAGATGGAGCCGTCGGCGATCATGCCCGCGGTGATGCCGCCGGCCTTGACGCTCTCGGCCCGCGCGGCATTGAGGGCGTAGCCGACGGAGAGCAGGCGGCGATCCGGCGTCAACAGCTCGAAGGTCGCGCCGCCGTCGGCGCTGAACCAGATGCGCAGGCGCACATCGGCGTTGTCGGCGAAAACCGAGGCCGGGATGGCGGCGGACATGTTCTCGTGAAAGGTGGTGTCGCCCAGCGGGACGGTGTAGAGGCCCTTGGCGACCGGAATCTGGACGGTGTTGGCGGGCTCGCCGCTGGAGCCGTCGTGGGCCCAAAGCACGGTGCCGGAGCCATCGACGAGCGCGAACTTGAAGTGTCCGGCGCCGTCGAAATTGGTGCCGTTGACGGCGACGCGCCCGGAGTGGCTGATGATGCCCGGCGGATCGACGGCGCGGAGGATCGCGGGAACCGCGAAAGCCAGAGCGGCCACGGCGAGCGCGGGAAAAAGCCGCGCGAGACGGCCAGGGCCGGCGGCGAGGCGGGATTGACGATGGGGGGTGGAGGGGTGGTTTCCTCGGAGGGAGTGGTGCCTTTTCATGGTGAAAGCGGTTTGGTCTTCACCCCGTCCTCATGCAAAGACCCCGGCGGAATTTCACTTTTGGGGTCATTTTTTTTCGATTTGGGCGATTTTTTCGGGTTTTTGGCCGAAAAACGCGGGGAATCAACAGGGTTAGGTCGCGGGCTTGACCCTGTTGGGTCGGTGGAGGCCTTGGAAGGGCAGTGCCGGCTCCACCTGGACCGGAAGATACGAACGGACGGCCGGGTGGCGCGTGCCGACGATCGGGATGCGCAACCGAACGGTTGGTACGCGCGTACCGACGATTGAGATGCGCAACCGAACGGTTGGTACGCGCGTACCGACGATCGGGATGCGCAACCGAACGGTTGGTACGCGCGTACCGATGATTGAGATGCGCAACTGAACGGTTGGTACGCGCGTACCGACGATCGGGATGCGCAACCGAACGGTTGGTACGCGCGTACCGACGATTGAGATGCGCAACCGAACGGTTGGTACGTGCGTACCGACGATTGAGATGCGCAACTGAACGGTTGGTACGTGCGTACCGATGATTGAGATGCGCAACTGAACGGTTGGTACGTGCGTACCGATGATTGAGATGCGCAACTGAACGGTTGGTACGTGCGTACCGATGATTGAGATGCGCAACTGAACGGTTGGTACGCGCGTACCGACGATCGGTACAAGCGTCCGAATGAGCGGTACACGCCCCCGGACCGGCCCGCGAAGGGGCGCTGGGCGGAACTCAAGTATTTGAACGTCTGATTTTTACAGCGAAAGGAGGCGCCGTTGGCGCTCTTCTCCCCGAAAAACGGCGCAGCCGGGGCAAAGATTCCGGTTGTAAAACGGTCCCGAACCGCGCGAGACTGCGGCATGGAACCCGACGAAAACGCTCCGGAGCCCGAAAAAGTGGATCCGGACGATTTTCCCACCACGAGTTGGAGCACCGTGCGGCGCGTGCAGAATCGCGACGGCGCGGTGCCGGAGGAGGTATCGGCCGAGGCGCTGGACCGCCTCTGCGAGGGGTACTGGCGGCCGGTTTACGCCTTTCTGACCCAGTCGGGAAAGAAACCCGAGGAGGCGAAGGATCTGACGCAGAGTTTTTTCGGCCATCTGCTGTCCAGCAATCTGCTGCACCGGGCGGAGCAGGAGCGGGGCAAGCTGCGGTCCTTTTTGCTGGGGGCGCTGAAGCGCTTCGTCCGGGGCGAGCATCGGCGCGAGTCGGCCTCGAAGCGGGGCGGCGGCCATGAGTTCGTCTCGTATGAAGAGGCGTTTTTCGGGGAGGAACCCTTCCATCTGGAGCCGGCGGCGGAGCCGGGGGAGGCCTTCGACCGGGCCTGGGCGCTGGAGGTGGTGGCTCGCTCGGTGGCGGCGCTGCGGGAACGGTACGCGCGCAAGGACCGCTCCCAGCTGCTGGAAACGCTGCTGCCCTACATCGAGCGGGCGGACGGGGAAAGCACGCTCGCGGAGCTGGCCCACCGGCAGGGAATCAGCATCCAGGCGGCGCGCGTGCATCTCCACCGGGTCCGGAAACGGCTGCGGAACTGCATTTTCGACGAGCTGACCCGCGCGCTGGTGCCGGAGGACGAGCTGGACGCCGAACTGCGCTATCTCTGCGGTCTGCTGGAGGAGTGAGGGCGCGGAGCCGTGGCGTGGGGCGTGGCCATCCCGGCCATGGGCGTCCCCTTTGCGAGGGGGCATCCCCGGTGAAGACAAGCCGAGGGACGGCGGATGGGGTGAATTTGGCCTTCAGCCAAACCCGGTTTTTCCGATCGAAATCCTGGGGCGTTGCCCCAGGCTAAGGTGAACGAAGGCCGTTGGCCTTCGGGGGTTATCGCGCGAATCTCCAGCCGATCTCGCGGCGCATCCGCAACCCCATGGCCGTCGGCCTTCGGGGGTTTTCGCGCGAATCTCCAGCCGATCTCGCGGCGCAACCGCAACCCCACGGCCGTTGGCCAACGGCCAACCTCACCCCAGCCTGGGGCAACGCCCCAGGAATGGCCGAGCCATGCCAGCCGTTGGCTGAAAGCCAACCTCACCCCTTCCCGCCACCTCACTTCCCCCCGGTCCGCGGGCGGGATGCCGGCGGGAGGCGGGATCGCGGGTTGCGTTCGGAAGGGATTCTGTGGTTTAATCGGCGTTTTCCAGCCCCCAATCTTTCCGCACGCCCGCAGGAGCCCCGGCGTGAAAAGTCCACTCCACAGTCTCGAAGACCCGACTCTCGACAGCGACCTGCTGGCCGAGGTGCTGGGCTGCGATTCCGCCGCCGGCCGCGAGGCGCTGCTGGCCAGGGCCTGCGCCGGCGATCCGGAGATGCGCGGGGCGCTGGAATCGGCGATCCGGGACATCGAGGACGGACCGGGCGGAGGCGAGATCGCCGCGCGGCCGGAGCGGGCCTTCGGCGCGCACATATCGCATCTCGTCGCCCGGCCCGGCACGCGGGTCGGCCCCTTCGAGGTCGTCGAAAAAATCGGCGAGGGGGGCTTCGGCATCGTCTATCGCGCCCGCCAGACGGCGCCGGTGAAGCGGGAGGCGGCCCTGAAACTCTTGCGGCCGGGGCTGGACACGCTTCTGATCGTCAAGCGCTTCGAGCAGGAGCGGCAGACCCTGGCGCGGCTCGAGCACCCGGGCATCGCGGCCTTTTACGACGCGGGCGCGACGGAGGCCGGCCGCCCGTGGTTTGCCATGGAACTGATCGAGGGCGAGCCGCTGACGCTTTTCTGCGACCGGCGGCAACTGACGGTGCCGGAGCGGCTGCGGCTTTTTCAAAAAGTGTGCCGGGCCGTCCACCACGCCCATCTGCGCGGCGTGATCCATCGCGACCTCAAACCGTCGAACCTCCTCGTGCGCCTCGGCGACACCGGCGAGCCCGAGCCGAAAGTGATCGATTTCGGCGTGGCCCGGGCGCTGGACGCCGACGCGCAGGGCGCCACGCTGATGACGCGGGACGGCCAGCTCATCGGGACACCGGCCTACATGAGCCCCGAGCAGGCGAGCCTGAACGCGGGCGACGTGGACACGCGGGCCGACGTCTATTCGCTCGGGGCCATCCTCTACGAACTGCTCTGCGGCCAGCCCGTGCTCGGTCCGAACGAGGTGGCGAAAATGAGCATCACCGAGCTGCAGGACGCCATCCGCGACCGCACGCCCGACCGGCCCAGCACCCGCGTCCGCGGCCTGGTGGCCGAACAGGTCGAGCGCATCGTCGCCGCCCGCAGCGGGACCCTGGAGGACCTGCGCGAGCGGCTGCGCGGCGACCTCGACTGGATCGTGATGAAGGCGCTGGAAAAGGACCGCGAACGCCGCTACGACACGGCCCAGGCCCTCTGCGACGATCTGTCGGCCTTTCTCGAAAAACGTCCCGTCGTCGCGCGGCCCCCGAGTTTTTCCTACCTCGCGTGGCGTTTCACCCAGCGCCACCGGGTCGCCGTCTCCGCGGGCGTGGCGGTGTTGCTCTCCATCCTCGCCGCGCTGGCGGTGTCGGTGACGATGTATTTCCGGGAGCGCGAGGCCCGGCGCCGGGCCGACCTGGAGACGGCCAAGACCCGGCAGGTCGCCCGCTTTCTCGAGGACACCCTGGCCGCCGCCGGTCCGGAGGTCGCCATGGGCCGGGACGCCACCCTGATGAAGGAGGTGCTGCGCAAGACGACCGACCGTCTCGACACCGAGCTGGGCGGCCAACCCGAGATCGAGGCCGAGATCCGCCTCATCGTCGGCCGCACCTGGAAAAGCCTCGTCGAGGACACCCTCGCCGAGGAGCAGATCGGCCGCGCCCTGGCTCTGCTGCGCGAGCTTCACCCCGGCGATCATCCCGATCTGGCCCGGGGAATCGCCGACCACGCCGAGGCGTTGATCGGCCTGAACCGCTTTCGCGACGCCGAGCCCGTCGCCCGCGAGGGACTGGAAATGTGGGAGCGCCTCGAGGGAGCCGATCATCCCGAGGCCGGGCTGTCGCTGAACCAGATCGCCTTCTGCCTGGTCAAGACCGGCCGCCCGGCCGAGGCCGAGCCGATCGCCCGCCGCGCCTACGACCTGTGGCGGGCCCGTCCGGCCGAGTCCGCGCTCGAGGAGGCGCCCAACGTCTACGCCATCGCGCTGATGAACCAGGGAAGGCGCGACGAGGCGATCGGCATCTACCGCGAGCAACTCGCCGCCGACCGGGAAAACCTCGGTGCCGAGCATCCCCAGGTGGTGAACATCCTCGACAATCTCGGCTGCACCCTCGCCGGCGCCCGCCGGGACGAGGAGGCGGAGCCGATCCTGCTGGAGGGCGTGGCGATGGGCCGGAAATTCTACGAGGACCGCTGTCCCTTCGAGGATCACATGCTCGCCGCGCTGGCGGGCATCGCCGGGCGGAAGGGCGATCTCGACGGGCAACTCCGCTATTCGCGGGAAGGCGCCGCCGTGGGCGCCCGCGTCTATCCGCCGGGCCACGGCTATTTTCTGGAGAGCCAGGGCCAGCTCGCCCGCACCCTGATGGCCCAGGCCGAGACCCGGCTCGACCGCGCCTGGACGGCGAAGGACGAAGGCGAGCGCGAAAAGGCGAAAGCCCTGCTCGCCGAGCTGCGAAACACGGAGGCCTTCGCGCGAATCGTGAAAGCCGAGGCCGCTTGGATCGCCGCGCTGGAGGCCCTCGCCGCCCGGACGGAGGACGCGGCGGAGAAATTGGAGATCGCCTCGGCGAGGTGGAAACCGAACGACCCCCGCGCCAAGCGCCGTGAAGTCTGGCTGGAACGCCTGACCCAACAGGGTTGAGCCGGTGACTGTACCCTGTCGGGTCAACGGGTGCTTTTCAACGCGTAGGCCACGTCGAAGAGGTAGTCGGGCTCCAGGTGGCTGAAGACCATGGTCTCGCGGTTTTCGGCGTCGAGACCGATGTCGCCGAGCACGCGATGGGCGCCGCCAAACTCGACGAAGACGTCGAAGGTCACCCGCGCCTCGCGCGGCCGGCCGGCGACCGCCTTCCGGTAGGGAAAATGAACGAGCAACTGGTGGTAGTTCGCCCGGTCGACGGGGCGGCCCTCCTCGTCCGGCCAGAAAATCGGCAGCGCCTCGCCCCAGCCGCCGGCCTCGGCGCCGTCGATGTCGAGCGAGACATGCTCGTTGAGGTAAGCGGTCACGGTTTCCCGCGCGGCCTCGACTTCGGCGATGGAAACGCGCTCGTCGCGGTCGGCGTCGAGGCCGGGCACGAGGCGCAGCAGGGTGAGCAGGTCGAGCCGGAACCGCGACTCGAGAGCCCGCTCGCCGATGTCGAGACGGAACTGGCTGGTGCCCGCCTCGTGCGCCCGGACCGCGGGAAACAGCGTGGCCAGGCACAGGGCCGCGGCCGCGAGGCACGGCCGGCATCGGCGTCGCCGGAGACAGGTCACGGCTGGAGGGTGATCCACATCGGCGAGACCCAGACGAGTTCGGTGTCGTCCTGCTCGCCGCGGAAATAGTAGTAGCTCGTCCGGCCCGGCTTCGGCGCGGGATCGGTCCATTCGACTTCGAAGCGCCGTTCGCCGGGCTCCCAGGTCTGGATTTCCTCGTCGTCCTTGACGAGCGTGACCTTGGCGAGTGAGGAGGCGCCCTGGAGCTTGAGGCGCAGGGTGGGGGCTTCTTTCGTGGTGAATTCGTCGCCCATCATGTAATCCTTTTCCCCGGCGCGGCAGCGGAGGTCGGCGATGATGTTGTCCGTCGCCCCGTAGGTGTGGCGGGCCTTCATGCCGTCGAAGATGGCCTGGCGCGTCGCGTCGGCGGCATACACGAGGCAGTAGCTGATGTGGGTCGAGCCATGGTCGCTGCTGGACTGGAAGGAGAGGCGGTAGCCTTTCTTGAGCGCGAGGTTGACGAAGCCCTTGGGCCGCCAGCCGCCGATGGCGTCGTTTTCGGTGGGGCTGCGCGGGGCGCCGGGGCGTTCGTAGTTCTGGCGGGCTCCCTGGTAGATTTCGACGAAGGGCTCGACCTCGGGGTCGTTGTCGCGCCAGTCGGTGCCCATGTCGGTCGCGCTGGTGTGCTCGGAGCAGATGCCGCCGAACTGGTGCAGGTAACGGTAGAGCATCCGGGTGTCGGGCGCGGATTCCTCGACGCGCGGGTCGGAGATGGGCAGGCGCGGCAGGGTGCGCACGCCGCGGAAGGGGAAGACGACATTGCGGTGCCCCTCGGGATAGGAAACGCTGCGCTCGTAGGTGAAGAGCGGGTCGAAGGCGCCGGGCAGGTGGTAGGCGTCGGTCGTTTTCTGGGTGAGCCACCAGGGGTATTCGCGCCCGCCGCCGTTGTCGTGGTCGCCGTTGCCGATCCAGTCCATCCGCGCCACGTCCATCGCGTAGCGCCACATGTCCTCCAGCGCGCCGTCGCCCATGCCGTCGCCGGAAATCTCCGTGTGCCGGTGAAACTCGCCGCGCAGGATTTGCAGCTTCGCTCCCTGGTAATCGATCCGGTGGTCGCGGATGCGGGCGACGGCCTCGCGCTCGCTCCCGGTTTTCTCGGATGGCGCCTTGCCGGCGAGCGGAAGGCGCTCGGGGGCGACCTCGCGCAGCGCGGCCGGCGGTGTCCGGTCGGGAAACGGGAGCGAGCTGACAAAGAGGTCGTTGTCGAAGGGATCGCCGCTGGCGGCGAGGCCGGCGTTGCCGCCGCCGCTCGGTTTGCCCGTCTTTTGGCGGCGCATTTCGAAAAACACCGGCAGCCGGTCCTGCCGGTGGTCGGAGGCGTGGGCGATGACGAGCCCGTCCGCGCCGGCGGCGACGGCGGGCTGGTTGTAGAGCAGGTTGTCGGTGTGCGGGATCAGGACGGGACCGATCCACGAATCGCCGGACAGGCAGGCCGCGTAGTTCATCCACACCCCGCCCAGCGGCGTGTGGAAGGAGCCCTGGCGCGACCGGCAGAGCAGCCAGATCCGGCCCCGGGCGTCGGCGGCGATGCGGGCGAGGTTGTTGAGCACGCCATCCGGGAGTTCGGCCTCCTCGCCGGCGGCGCGGCCGGGATCGTCGGCGGGGTCGGCTTTGCCTTTCCCTTTTCCTTTGCCCTTGCCTTTTCCTTTCTGGCCGGGATTGGCGGATTGCAGGACCTCGATGTTGATCCAGCCGGCCTGGGTGGGCTTGGCGGGCAGGGCCGCGGCGAGATTGGCGGCGGGGCGTTTCCACTGGCCGTTTTCCAGCACCCTCAGCCCGATCTGGCGCGACTTGTAGAGGCCGATGCCGTCCTCGCGGTCGTAGGCGCCCCAGTCTTTGCCCCAGGAGGGGCCGCCGTTTTCCCACGCCACCCACAGGCGGCCGTCGCCGTCGTAGGCGAGGCCGGGCCGGGCCTCGTAGTTCGCGGTGTTGGCGACGGGGCGGATGTCGCCCGCCTGTCCGTCGGCGTCAAACTCCCGCAGCCAGACGTCGTAGTCGCCCGTCACGTAGCTGTCCCACGCGATCGCGACGCCGGGCAGGGTCCCGGACTTCGTCGCGATGGCCGGCGCCCAGCAGTTGCCGTCCCCGGCCGGGTCGCTCACCGCGAGGGGTTCCGACCAGCCGTCGCCGGTCTGGTGCGCCGCGAAAATGCCGAACTGTCCCCCCGTCTCGACCGCGCCCTGCCAGGCGATCCACACGCGGCCGCCGGCGTCGGCGACGGCCACCGGGCAGTGCTGGTTGCCTTTTCCGGTTGAGACTTTCACCGGCTCGCCGGCCGCGCCGTCCGTCCCAAACGAACGCGCCCAGACCGCGAAGACATCGTCACGCCGCTCGCCCCACACCACCCAGACTTTGCCGTCCCCGTCCTCGGCGATGGCGGTCTTGAAAACGTCCCCGCCGCCTTCGGTCACCGCCACCGGCTCGCCCCAGGCGCCGTTTTTCCGGCTCCGCAGCCAGACCTGGTCGCCGCCGGTCGGGTCGTCGAGATTGTCGAGGCTTTCCGGCTCCTCGGACCAGGACTTCGCGCGCTCGTCGCGGTCCAGACCGGGCGCGAAGCTCACCCACGCGACATGCCACGAACCGTCGCGGCCGACCGTCAGCGCGGGAAAGTCCTCGTCGTTCCGCGAATCGGCGATGGCTTCGCCGTCGGCGACGCGCTCGATGCGCACCGCGCCCTGGAGCCGGGGGAGCGGCTTGCCGAGCGCGACGTCGGCGAGTGAAAAGGCGAAATCGCCCCGCGCGGTCTTCACGTTCACCTTGGTGTCGGCGGTGGCCTCGGCGACGCGGACGATCACGCCGTTGTCGGTCATGGGCACGCGGATGGGCTTTGTGTCGCCGCCGGCGCGGAGCTTGTTGTTGCTGCGCGATTTGCGGATGGTGATGGGCCGGCTGGTGGCCTTCCACGCCGTTTCGGAGGTCATCTGGTCGGTCTGCTCGAAGCGCCAGCCCTCCACCGACACCAGCCTGCCGCCGCCCTCGACGGCGACGGAGCCGTCCCAGCTCGACGCCTCCGCGTCCCGGAAACCGAAGCGCACGCGAAAGGCGGCGTCCTCGGCGAGGGCGGCGCCGGCGAGGAGGTTGGCCAGCGCGGTGAAGGCGAAGGCGGCCGCGGCAAGGCGGGGCCGCGACCGTTGGAAAAGCGGTGAATTCATGGGCGGCATGCTGCGATTTTCCGCCCGCGGAAGCAAGCCGAATCGCGGGGCGGGCTCTGGCCTTTTTGAGGCCGCAAATGGACGCGAACGGACGCGAAAGGTTTTTGACGGAGGAAGAGAAACGGGGGCGGGACGCGTTTGACGCATTCCCGCCGCGGGGATAACTTGAGACCATGATCGTCGAGGAATTTCCGGAAATTGAACAGTTGTCGCCCGATCGAAAACTGGCGCTGGCGGCCGAGTTGTTCGAAGGGGTGACCGATTGCGCACCGGAGGATGCCGATCCGGAAATTGTCAGGCTGTTGGAGGAGCGCCTCGCCGAATACGAAAAGAACCCTTCGTCCGGATCGCCCTGGGGCGAGGTAAAGGCCCGCATCCTCGGAAGCCGTGATTTCTGAAGTGATTTGGACTGTTCGGACGGAAGCCGATCTTCTTCGAGAGTTCGCCCGTCTTGAGGAACAAAGCGAAGGCGCGGGCGAAAAATTGCTCGGTATTGTTGAATCAGCGCTTCGACTCTTGCGCCTCAATCCCGAGATGGCTCCCCGCTATTCCCGTCGGTACCGCAGGTTTGTCCTCCGCGACCGAAGGCTTGGCATCTTTTACTGCTTCGAATTGCGTGGCGTTGTCATTCACGCCGTCTGCGATCTCCGGCAGGATCGCGAGACCATTCTCCGGCACCTCACCAATTGAAATCAGGGGCCAAACCGTTAAAACCGGTTCGCCTGAATGAAGTCCGCGTCGCCGTTGAGGAAATTGATCAGGTTGTGCGTCGCCCGCAGGGCCTGGCGCTCCACGCTTTCGTAGGTGCGCGAGGCGATGTGGCTGGTCACGATGCAGTTCGGCGCGCCCAGCAGCGGATGACCCGGCGTCGGCGGCTCGGCGTCGAGCACGTCCGCCCCGTAACCGCCGACCTTTCCGGAGGCCAGCGCCTTGACCACGCAGTCCGTCTCGACCAGCTCGCCGCGGGCGCAGTTGAGCACGATGACCCCGTCGCGCATCTCGGCGATCTTGGCCGTGTTGATCATGCCGCGGGTGCTGTCGTCGAGAAAACAGTGCAGGCTCACCACGTCGGCGCGGTGGAGCACGTCGTCCATCGAGGCGCAGCGTTCCACGCCGTGCTCGGCGGCGAAGGCCTCGTCGAAATACGGGTCGAACGCGATCACCGGCATGCCGAAGGCCCGGGCGCGGGTGGCGACCTCCTTGCCGATGCGGCCGAGACCGAGAATGCCCATCGTCTTGCCGAGAATCTCGTGGCCGACGGGTTTTTTCCAGCCCGCGACCCATTTGCCGGCGCGGACATCGACGGCGTTTTCCTGGATTTTTTTGGCCAGCCCGAGCAGCAGGCCGAAGGTGTGCTCCGCCACCGTGGTGTGGTTGACGCCGGGGGTGTTCAGCACCGCCAATTTCCGCGCCGTGGCGTGGGCGACGTCGATCTTGTCCAGCCCGATGCCGTATTTGCTGATGACCTTGAGGCGGGGCAGCGATTTTTCGATCACGGCCCCGGTGATGGCGTCGTCGCCGCAGAGAAAGGCGTCGAATTCGCCCGCCAGGTCGAGCATGGCGCTCTCGGGCAGCGGCCCGCGCTCGCGGACGATCTCGTAGCCCTGGCCCTCCAGCAGGGCGTGGTGCGGGCCGGGCGTGTCCTGGTAGGAGGTGGTGGAAAGCAGGATGCGGGTGCTCATGGATTGTGGAGTTTTTTCGAAAGGCGAACGGGAATGGGAATGGACACCAAGGCGCGCGAATGGCAACTGTTGCGGCGCGCCCGCCAAGCCGCCCGATCCCATGCCCGAAGACGACACCCGCGACCACGGCCTCCAGCCCCTCGACACGCTGCTCACCGAGCTGGGCCTCGACAACCATGCCCTCGTCGCGGCCGGGGCGGCCAGCCAGCTCACCCACAAACAGGTGCAAAAGGGCCGCAAAGGCCGGCAACTGACGCCCCACCTGCGCCGCAAGATCGCCGACGCCCTCAATGCCGCCTGCATCGCGCGGGGGATGGAGCGGCGATTCAAGGCGGCCGATCTCTTCAACTACGGCCCGACCCAACAGGGTTAGGTGACGGAGCCAACAGGGTTGGGTCCGCTGGGGTCAACCGGGCGAAGGGGGATGAACCGAATTCGCGGAGTCACGATTTCGTGGTGGTGGATGGGCGGGGCGAGGCGTTCGTCCCGCCCTTTTCTGTCCGCGAAACCCTCCACGAAACCCTCCGCGAAAGAGAAAGCATAAGCAAAACGGGGAGAGTCAGGGCTTCGGCGAAGGGGTGGGAGGACGTCCGACGCTGTCGGGCATCGCGACGGCTCGGCAGGGACGCCTCGCCCCACCCGGCTGCCGCCGCCAGCTTTATCCCATCGCCGGTGAACGGAGCCGGGGCGGGATCGGGATCGGTCCTTTGAGCCTTGCGAAATAGTCGAGACTCGCTCGCGGCGACGTATCGGTATCCAGAAAGAGAGCGGTGGCCAAAATGTGGCCGCGAGCGTGAGCGAGTGGACCGCTCAAGCCCGGCGAGGACGGTGGCCGGTGGCCGGAAGACCGAAATGTGGCCGCGAGCGTGAGCGAGTGGACCGGCGGTTCCGGCGCGTCGCCGCGAGCGGTTTTCCCCTCCGTTTTCCGTTCCTCGCTCCGGCCAGGAGAATCGGAGAAAGGTGGGGCGAGGCGTCCCTGCCGAGCCGTCGTAACGCCCCGCCGCGTTCGTCCCGCCCCAACCCGTCTGCGAAACCAACCGCGGAACACTCCACGAAACCAACCGCGAAAGAGAAAGCATAAGCAAAACGGGGAGAGTCAGGGCTTCGGCGAGGGGGCGGGAGGACGTCCGACGCGATCGGGCATCGCGACGGCTCGGCAGGGACGCCTCGCCCCACCCGGCTGCCGCCGCCAGCTTTATCCCATCGCCGGTGAACGGAGCCGGGGCGGGATCGGGATCGGTCCTTTGAGTGTTTCGAATCCGATAAGACTCGCTCGCGGCGACGTTTCGGTATCCAGAACGAAGGCGGTGGCCAAAATGTGGCCGCGAGCGTGAGCGAGTGGACCGCTCAAGCCCGGCGAGGACGGTGGCCGGTGGCCGGTAGACCGAAATGTGGCCTCGAGCGTGTGCGATTGGACCGACGGTTCCGGCGCGTCGCCGCGGGCGGTTTTCCCCTCCGTTTTCCGTTCCTCGCACCGGCCAGGAGAATCGGGGAAAGGTGGGGCGAGGCGTCCCTGCCGAGCCGTCGTGAAGCCCCGCCGCGTTCGTCCCGCCCCAACCCGTCTGCGAAACCAACCGCGGAACACTCCACGAAACCCTCCGCGAAGCCCTCCGCGAAAGAGAAAGCATAAGCAAAACAGGGAGAGTCAGGGCTTCGGCGAGGGGGCGGGAGGACGTCCGACGCTGTCGGGCATCGCGACGGCTCGGCAGGGACGCCTCGCCCCACCCGGCTGCCGCCGTTCGCCCTATCTCCGGCGCGGGGCGGGAGCCGGGGCGGGATCGGGATCCGTCCTTTGAGCCTTGCGAAATAGTCGAGACTCGCTCGCAGCGACGTATCGGTATTCAGAAAGAGAGCGGTGGCCGAAATGTGGCCGCGAGCGTGAGCGAGTGGACCGCTCAAGCCCGGCGAGGACGGTGGCCGGTGGCCGGTAGACCGAAATGTGGCCCCGAGCGTGTGCGATTGGACCGACGGTTCCGGCGCGTCGCCGCGAGCGGTTTTCCCCTCCGTTTTCCGTTCCTCGCACCGGCCGGGAGAATCGGGGAAAAGGTGGGGCGAGGCGTCCCTGCCGAGCCGTCGTAACGCCCCGCCGCGTTCGTCCCGCCCCAACCCGTCTGCGAAACCAACCGCGGAACACTCCACGAAAGCATCCGCGAAACCCTCCGCGAAAGAGAAAGCATAAGCAAAACGGAGAGAGTCAGGGCTTCGGCGAAGGGTCGGGGGGACGTCCGCCGCGATCGGGCATCGCGACGGCTCGGCAGGGACGCCTCGCCCCACCCGGCTGCCGCCGTTCGCTTTATCCCATCGCTGGTGAACGGAGCCGGGGCGGGATCTGGATCGGTCCTTTGGGTGTTTCGAATCCGATAAGGCTCGGTCGCGGCGACGTTTCGGTATCCAGAAAGAAGGCGGTGGCCAAAATGTGGCCCCGAGCGTGAGCGAGTGGACCGCTCAAGCCCGGCGAGGACGGTGGCCGGTGGCCGGAAGACCGAAATGTGGCCCCGAGCGTGTGCGATTGGACCGCGGTTCCGGCGCGTTTCCGCTATCAGTTTTCCCCTCCGTTTTCCGTTCCTCGCACCGGCCAGGAGAATCGGGGAAAAGGTGGGGCGAGGCGTCCCCGCCGAGCCGTCGTAACGCCCCGCCGCGTTCGTCCCGCCCCAACCCGTCTGCGAAACCAACCGCGAAACCAACCGCGAAACCAACCGCGAAGCCCTCCGCGAAAGAGAAAGCATAAGCAAAACGGGGAGAGTCAGGGCTTCGGCGAGGGGGCGGGAGGACGTCCGACGCTCTCGGGCATCGCGACGGCTCGGCAGGGACGCCTCGCCCCACCCGGCTGCCGCCGTTCGCTTTGTCCGCCACCGTTGGCGGGAGCCGGGGCGGGATCGATCCTTTGGGTGTTTCGAATCCGATAAGACTCGGTCGCGGCGACGTTTCGGGCTTCCGGCCACGGTTCGCCGTCCGCCGTCCTCGCTGGGCTCGGGCGGTCCGCTCGCTCACGCTCGCGGCCACGGTTCGCCGTCCGCCGTCCTCGCTGGGCTCGGGCGGTCCACTCGCTCACGCTCGCGGCTACGTTTTGGTGCGCCGTCCTCGCTGGGCTCGGGCGGTCCGCTCGCTCACGCTCGCGGCCACATTGCCTGACGTCCGTGCTCAGTCTTCCGGCGGCGGAGCCGCCGCCAGGGCGGCTTCGGCGTCGGCCAGCTCCTCGCGGCGGCGGCCGTAGGCGTGCTGTTCGATCAGGGCGCGGGCCTTGGCCAGTTCGGCGCGGTCGCGGAAAAGGCGGGCGCGGTGGAGGTGGACATCGGCGAGATAGAGCGGCATCGGCCCGCGCTCGGCGATCTGTTGGGCTTCGTTGAGGTAGTCTTCGGCCTGATCCTCGTCGCCGAAGACGCCTTCGCAAAGGGCGGCGGTGAGGAGGGCTTTGGGGAGATGGTCCAGAGTGTTGGCCTCGCGGAGGGCGTGGAGGGCGGTTTGAGTTTTCAGAATCAAGGTTTCCGTTTTCAGCGGGTCCGGGGCCTTGGCGGCGGAGGGGGAGGAGGCGACAGGAGCCGGAGCCGGGGCCGGAGCGAACAGGATCGCCGCGTAGAGTTCCGCCCGCGCCAGGGTCAGGTGGTCGAGGGCGATGTCGAGGAGGGGATATTGGTTTTGGAACCATTCGAGCGTTTGGGAGGCGCGGCGTTTGGCTTCGGCGCAGGCGTCGAGGGCCTCGGGCGCGGGCGAAGCGGAAGTCGTGAGACTTCCGACCGCGGTGGCTTCGGCGTTCGCTTCTCCCGTCGGAATTTTCACAAATTCCGCTACGCTCGACCACGCGGCGCGCTCGGCGGGGGCCAGGATCAGGTCGCCATACCGAAAGCCCCGCTGCGAGTAGAGCAGGGGAAACGCGGGCTGGTCCTCGGCCTGCATCCGCTCGGCTTCGGCGAAGAGCGCCCGGGCCGCCTCGCGGTCGCCATGCTGATGCCGGGCGTCGGCGGCGGTCGCGCGGTTGACCATTTTCTGGAACGCTTCCCCGCTCTGGTCGGCGAACTCGACAGCGCGCTGGCCGTCGGCCACCGTCGCGTCCAGCCTGCCCAGCGTCACCTCCAACTCGCTCAGGTTGCTGGCGCGGATGGCGGCTGATTTCCAATTCTCGGCTTTGATGGCCATTTCAATCGCAACCCGCATCGGCTCCACCGCTTCGGTGAGGCGGCCGAGGGCGCGCAGGGAGAAGGCGGCTTCGTTGAGGAGCCAGGCCTGGGCCGCTTCGCCCAGGTTCGGCGAGAGCCGCCGCCACGGTTCATCGAAAAACGCCGCCACCGCCCCCAGGTCCGTCCCGATCGCCCCGAGTTTGAACGTGCTGTAGTTTCCGTCCGGCCCCGTGCCGCGCAGGATGCGGTCGCGGTAAACGTCGGCGCGCGCTTCCTCGTGCCGCCCGGCGAGACAGCCGTGGCTGACGGCTTGGTAGAGTGGCTGGAGGCCCTCGATGCCGTCGGGCTGGTACGGCGCGCTGGCGCACAAATGATCGAACAAGCGCGAATGCGCGGCGCGGAAGGCCTTTTCATGCGTCTCGCGCAGTTGCTTGGCGAAGTATTCGCGCACCAGCGGATGGGCGTCGAGGGCGGGCTCGGCTCCGTGAGGGGGATCGCGCTTCACGAGCGCCTCGGCCTCGAGCCGGGAGAGGGCGATCGCCCAATCGCGCGGGGGGAGATCGACGAGTGCCTCGGTCAGGCCCTCGATGGCCGGGGCCTCGCGCAGGGCGGTGAGGCAGGCGGACGAGGCGGGACGATTGAAGAGGCCGAGCAGGCGCAGGATGGCGAGCTGGAGGCGGCCCTGGCGGCGTTCCGCCTCGCTGCGCTCGGCTTTGGCATCGAGAAACCAGCGCTCGTAGGCGGCGATGACTTTGAAGGCGTGGCCGTAGGGTGACGTGGGATCGAAGCGGGTGACCCACTCGGGATCGGCCTCGGCGAGGGCGAAGGTGTCTCGCCGCCGGATGTCGCCGTCGCAGGCCAGCGCGAGGTATTTGCCCATCAGGGTGAGGGTGAGGGCGTGGCCCTCGACTTCGCGGCTGGCGGTGCGGAGTTCGGCGTCGTCGGGGCCGATCTCGGCGGCGCCGGCGTGGGTGACGCCCTGGGCGTGGAGCACGGCGGCACCGGCCGCGTCGGTCAGGTGATCCAGCTCCCACTCGGACACGGTGTGGTGGCCGTCGAGGTCGGTGACGTGCTCGCGGGTGGTGACAATGCAGAGCCCGGGATTGCGCCCCGCCAGCCCGAGCAGCAGGGCGGCGAGGGCGGGATCGGTGAGGTGTCCCGCCATGGGTCCGGGCGGATGCTGGAGCGGCTCGATGCCGTCGAGGATGAGGAGGCTTTTCTCCGCCGCCACCAGCCGGGCGAGCCGTTCGCCGCGATCCCACGGCGATCCGGCGGTGGGATCGGAGTCGCCGAAGAATTCCAGCGCCTTGGCGATGAAGGCATCGGCCGAAACGGCGCTCTCGCCGCCATCGACATCGCGCGTGCCCTGGCTGTAGAAGGACCAGTCAAAGACGCGCCGCGCCTCGCGCCAGCCTTTGTATTCCCGCTCCGCCCGCCACGCGGCGGTGAGGGCGGTCTTTCCGATGCCGCCCCAGGCTTTGAGGATGGCGACGTGGCAGGCTTCGTCGGCCCAGGCCTCGTCGAGCTGCGCCAGCCAGGGCTCGCGGCCGATGAGTTCGCGGGCGGCGTGGGTCAGTTTCGAGACGGAGACATCGGCCGTGTCGCCGGTTCTCGCGGGCAGAATGTCGTTCAGGTCCGCAAGGACGAAGCTGCTGAGGCGCTCTTGATTGAGAAAGACATCGCGGTCGCGGCCGAGATCGCGGATGCGCTGGAAGTGGGCTTCTTGGAGGGCTTTGTCGGCGGCGTTGGGGATGAAGTCTGGCTCGCGCGGCGCTTTCGGATTGGGACGATAGATGTGGAGGCGAACGTGGTGAAAAATCGCCAGGTAGGCTTCCCATTGGGTGTAGGAGCAGGTGCCCAGAATTTCTCGCGTCAGTCCGGTGTGCTTCGCCAATGTTTCCAGAAAATCCCGATGCCGATCCAGCAGGGCATCGACCGCCGCCGCTGGCGGCACATGGCCGAGTCCGTCGCCCACCAAGTGGATGACGGCGTCGCATTTTTCCATGTAGTCATCCAGCTTCTCCAGCGTGGTGGCTCCCAGATTGGCGAATTTTTCCTGCGTGGTGATGTCCACCCGGCCACGCTCGAGATCGGAGCAGAGCAGTTCGCGGTAGGACCGAAACTCATCGGACACCATGGAGAGAAAGAGACGGCGCGGTTGGTCGGGCATGGCGGGGGAGGGAGTGAGTGGGGAGTGGAAAGGGGAAACGTTCAAGGCCAATCGGTAGCGGCAGCCTCCGCGTCGGCCAGTTCCTCCCGCCGCCGCCAATATTCGTGCTGTTCGATCAGGGCGCGGGCCTTGGCCAGTTCGTCGCGGTCGCGGAAGAGGCGGGCGCGGTGGAGGTGGACATCGGCGAGATAGAGCGGCATCGGCCCGCGCTCGGCGATCTGCTGGGCTTCGCGGAGGTAGGCCTCGGCCTGATCCTTGTCGCCGAAGACGCCTTCGCAGAGAGCGGCGGTGAGGAGGGCTTGGGGGAGAAGCTCGAGATTGTTGGCCTCGCGGAGGGCGTGGAGGGCTTGGGAAGTTTTCAGAATTAAGTTTTCAGTTTTCAGCGGGTCCGGGGCCTCGGCGGCGGAGGGAGAGGCGGCGACCGGAGCCGGAGCCGGAGCGGACAGGATCGCCGCGTAGAGTTCCGCCCGCGCCAAGGTCAGGTGGTCGAGGGCGATGTCGAGGAGGGAATATCCGCCTTTACCCCATTCGAGCGTTTGCGAGGCGCGGTGTTTGGCTTCGGCGCAGGCGTCGAGGGCCTCGGGAATGGGCGGGGGCGTAGCGGAAGTCGTGAGACTTCCGACGGCGGTGGCTTCGGCGTTCGCTTCTCCCGTCGGAATTTTCACAAATTCCGCTACGCTCGACCACGCCGCGCGCTCGGCGGGGGCCAGGATCAGATCGCAATACTGAAAGCCCTGCACCGAGTAGAGCAGGGGAAACTCGGGCTGGTGCTCGGCCTGCCTCCGCTCGGCTTCGGCGAAGAGCGCTCGGGCCGCCTCGCGCTCGCCGTGCTGATGCCGGGCGTCGGCGGCGGTCGTGCGGTTGACCATTTTCTGAAACGCGTCCCCGCTTTGGTCGGCGAACTCGACGGCGGGCTGGCCGTCGGCCACCGCCGCGTCCAGCCGGCCCAGCGTCACCTCCAACTCGCTCAGGTTGCTGGCGCGGCGAGCGGCTTCGCCCAACTGGTGGATTTTTTGGTCGCCATCCAGTTTCTCAGCGGCCGATTCGGCCATCAAAACTCCAGCCCGCATCGGCTCCACCGCTTCGGTGAGGCGGCCGAGGGCGCGCAGGCGGAAGGCGGCTTCGTTGAGGAGCCAGGCCTGGGCCGCTTCGCTCAGGTTCGGCGAGAGCCGCCGCCACGGTTCGTCGAAAAACGCCGCCACCGCCCCCAGGTCCGCCCCGATCGACCCGAGTTTCTTTATACTGTAAACCTCGGCTCCGCGCAGGATGCGGTCGACGTAAACTTCGATGAGCGCCTCCCGCTGCCGCCCGGCGAGACAGCCGTGACTGACGGCCTGGTAGAGCGGCTGGAGGTCTTCGATGCCGTCGGGCTGGTGGGGCGCGCTTTGACACAAATGCTCGAACAAGCGCGAATGCGCGGCGCGGAAGGCCTCGGGCTGGGTGTCGCGCAGTTGCTTGGCGAAGTATTCGCGCACCAGCGGATGGGCGTCGAGGGAGAGGATGGCCGCGCCGGACTTGGGATGGTCGGGATCGCCCTCGCGATTGACGGTGATGAGATCGAGCGTCTCCAGGTCCCTGATGGCGGAGTTCCACTCGGAATCCCGCATTTCGGTCAGCGGTCCGAATGTACGCCAAATCTGTCGCTGTTTTGCGCTTACCAGCCGGCGAAGCCAACCGGGTTTCTCCCACTTTCGCAACACGCTAAGGCACTCGCCGCTGGCGGGACGGTCGAAGAGTCCCATCAGGCGCAGGACGGCGAGGTCGCGCTGGCGGTCTGGGCCAGCGCTCTCGAGCCAGGTTTCGTAGGCGAGCATCACCTTCATGGCGGTGCGACCGGGGGTCTCGCGGTCGGCGACTTCGAATTTCACCTCCTTGCGCCGGCGGATGTCGCCGCCGTGGGCGTCGGCGAGGAAGCGGCCCAGCAGTTGCAGAGTCAGGGCGTGGCCTCCAGCGTCGCGCCAGGCTTCCTCCATCTCGGCCTCGGTGCCGGCGATGGAGAGATGCCGCAGCAGGGCGATGGCGGCTTCCTTGGTGAGGTGATTGAGTTGTTTCTTCTCCGCGCCGCCGCCTTCGAAGGTCTCAAGATTTTTAAGCGGTTCGCGGCTGGTGACGACGCAGAGGCCGGGATTGTCCTGGGCGAGGGCGTTGAGCAGGGCCTCGATGGCCTGGTCTTTGAATTCGCCCGCCTGGGGAGAATTCGGCGGGTATTGGAGCGGCTCGATGCCGTCGAGCACGAGCAGGGTGCGGTGCCGGCGCACGAGCTTCGCGAGTCGCTGGCCGCGATCCCACGCGCTGCCCTGGGTGGGGTCCGGATCGCCGAAGAACTCCAGCGCGGCGGCGATGAAGAAGTCGGCGCTGGCCTGCGACTGCTCGCGGGTGCCCTGGCTGTAGAAGGACCAGTCGAAATAGCGCTCCACGCCCGGCCACCCGCGCCGGGCCAGCCGCCGGTTCACCCAATGGGCGACGAGCGAGGTCTTCCCCGAGCCACCCCAGGCGATGAGGGAATAGACATTGACCGAGGTGCGCGAGTCCCACACGTCGTCGAGTGCATCGAGCCACTCGTCGCGGCCGAAGAGTTCCTTCGGCGCGTGGCGGAGGATGCGGCTGGGGGCGATGAGTCGCGGCAGCGCTTGCTGAACGGCGGAGAGTCCGGCGAGGAGGTCGCCGCCGAATTTGACGGCGAGAATGTTGTCCAGTTCGGGACGCTTGGGCGTCTGATCCAGGCAGATGGGGATGATTTTCTTTTCGAGTTCAATCGCCAGCTTGAGTTCCCGGGTAACCCAGGCGGATTCAACGGAGTGTTTCGAGTGAACGAGGATGAGAAGGTCGCAGGCCCGGATGGCGGATTCGCAGGCTTCCGAAATGGAATCGCCGGCATCCATGGAACCGTCGTCATTGAAGACGATGAAGCCGAGACCGCGAAGGAGACGGGCGATTTCCGCCACGAACCGATCGTCGCGGTGATTGTGCGAGAGGAATGCCCGCTTGCCAGCGGAGGGATCGGTCGGGGTGTCGTCGGCGTCACGGTTCATCGCGCCGACAGGTTAGGAGACCGGGACGGCGAAGGCAAGCACAAGCGCGGTGTCGCTGGATGCCGAGCCCGGCGGTCTCCGCTTCGCTCCGGCCGCGAAGAACGGCGGTTGCCTTCCGCGGAGCCCCCGAAGCCGCCGCCAGATCCGCGGCTCACGACCGCTCGCCAAGCCAGTCGCAGACCTTGGGCCACAGTTCCTGGTGGGCGCGCTTGCCGACGGCGAGGCCGATGTGGCCGGTCTCGAGCTTCATCGTCCTCCGGTCGGCGGAGCCGACGAGATCGGTGAAGGGCTCGCTCTGGGCGCAGGGGACGAGATCGTCGCGGCTGGCCATGAGGTTGAGCACGGGGCAGACGATGTTCCTCAGATTGACGAGGTGACGGCCGACGGGCATCTGGTTTTTGACCAGGAGATTTCGCTGGTAGAGATACTTGACGAATTCCCGGTAAACCTCGCCCGGGATGGAGACGTTGTCGTTGAGCCAGGTCTCCATGGTGAAGAATTCCTCCACAAACGCCTCGTCATCCATTCGCTCGAAGAAATTGAGCGGTTTCTGGAGGTAATTGGCGACCGGATTCATCATCTGGAAGGTGCTCTGGAGGAACTCGGCGGGGCAATTGCCGAAGGCGTCGACGAAGGCGTCGACATCGAAGTTTTCTTCGTCGGACCAGAGATTGAGCAGGCCCTCGCGGGTCTCGAAATCGATGCCGGCGGCCATGAGGACGAGGTTGGCGACCTTGTCGGGGTGCAGGGCGGTGAACAGGGTGCTCATGGTGCCGCCCATGCAGTAGCCGACAAGGCTGACCCGCGGCGCCCCGGCGCGCTCGCGCAGGTGATCGACGATGTTGCGGATGTAGCCGTTGACGTAGGTGTCCAGGGTGTGATGTCGATCGGCATGGGTCGGTCGGTGCCAGTCGATGAGGTAGGTGTCGAAGCCGGCCTGGACGAATTTCTCGATCACGCTTTTTCCGGGGAGGAGGTCGAGGACGTAGGGGCGGTTGACGAGCGCGAACACGAAAAGCACGGGCGTGCGGTAACGGGGCGGCTCGTCCGACACGTAGTGGAGGAGCTTGAGCCGGTCCTCCTCGTAGACGACTTCGGAGGGGGTGGCGCCCTTTTTCACTTTCCGGGCGCGCCGCCAGAGGGAGGGCAGGCGGGACACTCGCTGAAAGTTCCGGGCGGTCTCCTGGACCATGGCCGTCTGGGCGGCGGCCCAGGAGGAGATGAAATCCGTTTGGGTGCTCATGGGTTTCTGACGGGATTGAGAGGATCAGGACGATGGGGGCCCGAAGCGCCGCTCACTTCCGGGCGCGGGATCGTTTTCCGGGCGCGGATTTTTTCTTCGCCGGGGCTTTCTTCTCCGTGGTTTTCTTTGGGCCGGGCTTCGGTTTCGCGATCGGGGCGGGGGACGACGAGGCGCCGCCGGCGACGGCCTTTTCCAGGAGCTGGAGCCGGGCGGAGAGGCCGTCGATGCGTTCCTCGGCGCGCTCGATGGTGTCGACGAGGCGTCGCTCGAGGTGGGTCAGGGCGATCATCAACTGGTCGATGTCCTGGCGGCTGGTTCCCTGGAACTCGTGATGAACGCGGCCGAGGTTTTCGTTGAGCTGGCGGCGGAATTCGATGGCGCCGGCCATCACCTGTTTCCACGAATCGAGGAACTCCGGCGAGCGCAGGTACTGCTCGAAGTAACCGGTGAGCGCGTCGAAGAAGGCGGAACGCATCCCCCGCGCGGCGTCCGGCGGGGTGGCGTTCGGGGAAAAGGACGCGCCCGCCGAAGCCATCTTGCCGGCGAAGTCGGTCCACAACCGGGCGAAGTGCTCCTGCCCCTCGGTGAAGCGGCGGGTGGCCTCGGAAATCGGGTCGGTGTCGTCGTCGTCGTCTGGCATAGCGGTGATGGGTGAAGGAATCGGTTACACGCGCTCGACGGCCATGGCGACGGCCTCGCCGCCGCCGATGCACAGGGCGGCCACGCCGCGTTTCGCGTCGCGCGCTTTCATGGCGTGGAGCAGGGTCACGAGAATGCGGCAGCCGCTGGCGCCGATGGGATGGCCCAGGGAAATGGCGCCGCCGTTCACATTCACCCGCTCCTCGTCGAGGGCGAAGTCCTTGATTGCCGCCATGGAGACGACGGCGAAGGCTTCGTTGATTTCGTAAAGATCGACGCCGGAGGCCTTCCAGCCGACCTGGTCGAGGAGGCGCTGGATGGCCCCGACCGGGGCGATGGTGAACCATTGCGGCTCCCGCGAGGAGGTCGCGTGGCCGACGACACGGGCCTGGGGCTCGGCGCCGTGTTCCTTGAGTTTCGCCTCGGAAAGCACGACCACGCTGGCGGCGCCGTCGCTGATGCTCGAGGCGTTGCCGGCGGTGATGGTGCCGTCGCCGGAAAACGCGGGGCGCAGGGCGCGGAATTTCTCGGGACTGAAGCGTCCGGGTTCCTCGTCGGTGTCGTGGGTCACGGTCCCCTTGCGGGAGGCGATCTCGACTGGCACGATCTCGGATTGGAAGGCACCGGCGGCGATGGCGGCGTTGGCGCGCTCGTAGCTCCGGATGGCGAAATCATCCTGGGCTTCGCGGGTGAATTCGTACTGGGCGGCGCAGTCCTCGCCGAGCGATCCCATGTGGCGGTCGCAAAAACCGTCCCACAGACCGTCGCGGATCATGGCGTCGATGATCTCGCCGTGGCCCATCCGGTAACCGGTCCGGGCCTTTTCGAGGAGGTAGGGCGCCCGGGTCATGGATTCCGCGCCGCCGGCGACGACGACCTCCGCGTCGCCGCACTGGATGGCCTGGGCGGCGAGCATGACGGACTTGAGGCCGGAGCCGCAGACCTTGTTCACCGTGGTCGAGCCGACGGAGGGATCCAGCCCGGCCTCGATGGTGACGCGCCGGGCGACGTTCGGGCCGAGCCCGGCCCCGAGGACGTTGCCGAAGATCAGCTCGTCGACGGCATCGGAGGGGACGCCGGCGGCCTGGAGGGCGCCTTTCGCCGCCGTGGCGCCGAGAGTCGCCGCGGGAACGTCCGAAAACATGCCGCAATAGGCGCCGATGGCGGTGCGCACGCCGCCCGCCAAGTAGATGGGGGTATCGTTTCGCATGAATTTGAAGGGGTTATGGAACTCCAGACTGTCCCGACCCGGCAAAAGAGGGAGTTCACCGGGGCGGGGCTCGGTCCGTCCGGCGGGAGGTTTCGGTCACTTGGCGCCCGCGGGTTCCTTGGGCGTCAGATCGTTCAGGTAGTCGGCATAGGCCTTCATGGCCTCGCCGCTGAGCCGGACCATGGTCTCGGTGTTTTCCTTCATGGCGCCGAGGGAGTTTTCCCACAGTTTCTGGAGCCGACCCTGGGCGTCGCTCGGGGTCTTGGCCTGCGCGGCGGCGAAGCCTTCCTCGAGCAGCTTGAGGCATTTGTCGGCGTTTTGTTTCCACAGGTCCATGGAGTCGTCGGCGGCCTTTTTCATGTTGGTCACGGCTTGCTCGATGAACTGCTCCTGGCGCTTGGCCAAGTCGTCGGTCTTGCCCCACCCCTTCACGAAGTCGAAGCATTGCCGGGCGGTGTCTTCCTGAATGCGGACGCAGGATTTGAACGCGTTGACGTAGGTGTCCGCGGCTTCGTCAAAGAGCGATTCGAATGTGTTCTTTTTCATGGCAGAGCCTCTTTCTAGCGTTGTGGAAGCCGGCGGCACAGAAACCGCGCTTCCTTTTCGACAGTCTCCCGGAGAGGGTTCGGGCTGTCAATCGAAATTTTTGCAAACGCAAAAAACGTGATCCGGGGTTCGTCGCTGTTCGCCGCCGGTTCCCGGTCACTTCTTCTTTCGTCGCGGGGACCGGGGCGCTTTGGCGGCCGGTTTTCGCTGCGTCGGGTTCTCTCCGCCGCGCAGGTCTTTCATCTCGGCCTGGACATCCTGGAGTTGCTCCCGCAGTTGCGCGATGACCTGCTTGAGATCGTCGGTGTCGGGAGCGCTTTCCCGCGCCGGGGGTGCCGGAGGGGGCTCCCGGCCGGCGGTCGGCCACCAGGGGGCCGGGTCGCCCGGGAAAGGCATGAGGCGCATCCACTGGTCCCGCGCCGCCTGCTGCGAATCCTGAAACAGCCGCGTGGCCTGGGTGAAATACTGGGAGATGAAATCCAGCAGCAATGACTCGCTCGATCGGATGAGCCGGTGGAGCATCACGGCGGGAAGGACGGCGATCTTCCGTTCGTCGAACTCGAGGATAATCTGGGTCAGCACCCGGGAGGTGATGTCCTCCCCGGTGGGGGCGTCGACGATCGAGACGTCGGTTCCGTCGCGAATCATGTCGCGGATTTCCTCGAGCGTGACGTGCCGGCTTCGGGAGGTGTCGTAAAAACGCCGGTTGGAATAGCGGCGGATTTCGACTTCGGGATTTTTCGTGTCCATGGGGAGTTGATACGGCTTTTGCGTTTGCGGCAGGAAATGTAGGCCGGGAGCGGGCCTCGGGCCATTCGAAAACAGAGCGAAGAGCGGTTGCGTTCAGAAAAATGACGTCAAAATTTGTGCATGTGCAAAAATTTGGTTGCCATGAGGGGCGCGGCGCCGCTAGGCTGGTTGGGAAAGGCATTCGAACCCACAAACCCAAACCAGAGCGATGAACATCGAAAACAGTGTGACCATGGTAACCGGGGCGGCGAGCGGAATCGGCGGCGCCGTGGCTTCCGCCTTCGCGGCGCGCAAGGCGCGGGGCGTCGTGTTGGTGGACCGCGCGGACGCGGTTCACGAAACGGCGGAGTCGATCCGGAAGGAGAACCCGGATTGCGTGTGCCTCCCATTCACGGGTGACGTGACCGACCCGGCGTTTCGCCGCGAAGTCTTCGACCGCGCCACGGCGGATCTCGGGCTTCCGCGCATTCTCGTGCCCGCGGCGGGCATCACCCGCGACCGCCTTTCCGTGAAGCTCGACAAGGAAACCGGGAAGGCGGACATCTATCCGATCGAGAATTTCCGGCTCGTCACCGAGATCAATCTGATCGCCCCGATCTACTGGGCGCTGGAGTTGATTCGCGCCGTCGCCGAATCGCGTTGGGCCGCGGGAAACAAGCGCTGGTCGATCGACGAGGGGCTTCAGGGCGCCATCGTCTTTATCGGTTCGGTCTCGTCGCAGGGCAACCGGGGCCAGGTGTCCTATGGCGCCACCAAGGCCGGGCTCGCCGGTGCCGGGTCGGCCCTGACAAAGGAGGCGATGTTTTTCGGCGTCCGCTGCGGCGTCATTCACCCGGGATTCACGGACACGCCGATGGTGCGGGCGATGGGGGAGGACTACATCGAGAAACACATCCTCCCCGCGACGCAGCTCGGGCGGCTCATTCGTCCGGACGAAATCGCGGACGCCATCTGTTTCATGGTGTCCAACTCCGCCGTGACCGGGGAACTGTGGGCCGACGCCGGCTGGCACCCGGCGGCTTGAGGCCGGGATCGGGGATGAGGGCCGATGTCGCCCGACCCCGGAAACTGGCCATTCGAGACCGGCTTTCGAACCCGGCCGATCCACCGGCATCGCGCGGGGGAGGCATCGCGGCGGGGGATCGATTCGTATAGGATAAATAGAAAGCGGGGTTCCCAGCCGCCCCGGCGGTTTCAACCTCAATCCAAACGAACTCGTGAATATCCAACTGAACAACAAGGTTTGTCTTGTCACCGGCGGAGACCGCGGAATTGGCCGCTCCATCGTGCAATCGCTGGCCGCCAGCGGCGGGGTGGTGGCCTTCTTTTACCGCACCCACGAAGACTTCGCCGGCGAACTGGAAAAGGAAGTCGCCGCGACGGGAGGCCGGGCCCGGGCCTTCCAGGCCGATGTCACGGACGAGGCCGCGGTCGGCGAGGCGGTTCGGACCATCCACGACGAGATGGGTCCGATCGAGATCCTGATCAACAACGCCGGGGTCAACCGCGATCGTTCCTTCGCGAAGATGACGACGGAGGAATGGGACGACGTGATCGCGGTGAACCTGCGCGGCACCTTTCTGGTGACCAAGGCGGTGCTGCCGAACCTGATCGAGGCCGGCTGGGGCCGGATCGTCAACATCTCCTCCATCGTCGGGCAGCGCGGCAACTTCGGGCAGGCCAACTACGCGGCCAGCAAGGCCGGACTGCTCGGCATGACCAAGGCGCTCGCCGTGGAGCTGGCGGGCAAGGGAGTGACGGTCAACGCCGTGGCGCCGGGATTCATCGAGACGGACATGACGGCGGGCATACCCGAGGAAGTCACCCAGAAGATCGCCGCCACCATCCCGGCGCGCCGATTCGGGAAGCCGGAGGAAGTCGCTCCCGCGGTGGTGTTTCTCGCCAGCGAGCAGGCCAGCTACATCACGGGCCACGTGTTTTCGGTGAACGGGGGGCTCTACCTTTGACAGGCGCCGGATTTCGCCCGAAACCCAACAGGGTATGGCCGACGACCTAACCCTGTTGACTGGCCCCCTCACACGGGAAAGGTCACGATGTCGCCGAAGGAGGTGAGGATCTTGCGCGGCTTCTCGACGTTCATGCGGCCGTGGCCGGTGAGGATGTTGTCGAGGACGAGGAGATCGCCCTTTTTCCACGCGAAGAGGACGGAATGCTCCCAGGTGGCGCGGCGGATTTCGGCCATCTCGGCGGGCGGGATGGGCGAGCCGTCGCCGTAGAGGATCTGGACGGGCATGGCGTCGAGGGCGTAGAGCAGGCTGACGCCCATCTTCAGCGAGGCGTTGTGGAGCGGATTCTGGCGCGGCCGGACTTCGTCGAGGTCGCCGAGGATGCTGGTCCGATGGAAGGCCTGGAGATTGAGGCACCGGTCGCCGGTGTCGGGATGGACGGGCAGCGGATCGACGACATTTTCGGTGTGGAGGAGGCGGCCGTTGGGATGCCAACGGCAGGTCATGCCGCGCTCGGCCACCATTTCCTCGATGGTGTCGCGGTCTTCGGTGCCGAAGGCTTCGCTCCAGGTGCGGTTGATGTTGGGCGCCCACGCGGGGCGTTTCTTCGGCAGTCGGCGGCGGTAGCAGACTTTTCTGGCCGCGAGTTTTTCACGAACGGAAGGATCGAGCGTGGCGGCGGCGGCGCGCGAATCGAATAGCGGCGTCTCGCCGTAGCGCGGGGGCTCGACGAAGCAAAAAAAGGAAATCATGCGGGGCCGCGCGTTGAGAAAGCTGTTCTCGTTGTGGGCGAGGATGGGGTAGGGATCGGGCGTGTCGGTGGAAGTGTAGACGCTGGCGGCGACTTTGTGCCGGGGGCTGGTGTCGAAGGGATTCTCCGCTTCGGGGCGGTAACCGAGCGCGCCGATGATGTCCGCGAAGCTCTCCGGGTCGTTCAGCTCGAAGCCGCGGAGGAGAAAGCCGCCGCGGGCGCGCATTTCCGCCCGCAACCGGTCGCCTTCGGCGGTGACGTAGTCGCGCAGGTCGGCGAGGGACCGCGGGCCGCCGGCTTCGATGACGCGGGGCAGTTCCGGGCAATGGGTGGGCCGGGTGAGTTCCGAGGGCTCGAGAAATCTCCAGGTGTGCATGCGGTTCGGGTCGGTTTCGTTGGTTTCACCCATACGAAAAGCGGTCCGTCTTGTCCAGCCGGGGTCTTCCCGGCTCGCGGGAGTTGATGGGGCGCCGGGGCGGCGCCAGTGTGGTCTTTTCGTTTCATCGGTAACCTTTCGATCATCGGGTCGAGCCATTTTATTAACCCATGTGCGGCATCGGAGGCATTGTCCGGGCGGGGGATCGCTCCCTGTCGTCCCCGGAGATCGAATCGCGGCTCGGCGCCATGGGCCGGGCGATGCGCCATCGCGGTCCGGACGAGGAGGGGATGCATCTCGACGATCGCCTGGGGCTCATGCATTGCCGGCTGAGCATTGTCGGCCTGGAAAACGGCAGGCAGCCTCTCACCAACGAGGACGAGTCGGTCGTCGTGGTGTGCAACGGCGAGTTTTTCGATCACGAGGAAAAGCGCGCCTGGCTCGAGGGCCGCGGGCATGTGTTCCGGACGCGGTCGGACTGCGAGATCCTGGCGCATCTCTACGAGGACTTCGGCATCGAGGGATTGTTCGGGCATTTGCGGGGGCAGTTCGCCTTTGCGCTGTGGGATCGGCGAAAGGGAACGCTTTTCCTCGCCCGGGACCGGATGGGGATCGTGCCGCTGTTCTGGACCAGGCGGCGCGAGGGCGGCGGGGTGGCCTTCGCCTCGGAAATCAAGGGCTTGCTGGCCGCGGGCGAGGCGGTCGCCGCGGCGGATCGGCTGGGATTGAACCACCTGTTCTCCATGTTCGCCCTGCCGACGCGGCGAACCTGTTTCGAGGGGGTGTCGGCGGTGCTGCCGGGGACCTGGCTGGAGATCGACGCCGGGAGCGGCGCGGTGTCGGAGCATCGATACTGGGACTTGAGCTTTCCCGACCGGGGCGACGAATGGCGGCCGGACCGCGCGGGCGACGCCGTGGCGGGATTTCGCGAGGCATTCGAGGAAGCCGTGCGCCTGCGCAGCCGGGCCGACGTCCCGGTGGTGAGTTACCTGAGCGGCGGGGTGGATTCGACCGCGGTGCTCGCCACCGCCTCGCGATTGCAGGGAAAACCGATGCGGGCTTTCACGATCCGCATCCCCTCCGAGGGACTCGACGAAATCGAGCCGGCCACGGCGGCGGCGAACACGGTCGGGGCCGTTCCGGAGTCGATCGTTTGCGGGGATCGGGAGATTGGCGAGACTTTTCCCGAACTGGTCACGGCGGCCGAGGCGCCGGTCATCGACACGTCCTGCGCGGCGCTGCTGCGCTTGTCGGGGTTGGTGCGCGACTCCGGGTACAAGGTGGCGCTGACGGGGGAGGGCGCCGACGAACTGCTGGCGGGCTATCCCTGGTTCAAAACCGGGCGGTTGATCGGTGTCCTCGACCGCCCCGGATTCCGTCCCAGCAACCTGATCCGCTTTCTCGGGTTCAAGCTCTTCCAGCCCGGAGGGTCCTTTCGAAAATCGGTCCGCGCCCAGCGATATATCGGGGGTCCCCAGGGCATCACCGATCTCTACGGCATGCTCATGACCAGTCGGCGGCATTTTTACTCCGACGCGATGTGGCAGGCGGTGGGCGACCGGTTTGCCTACGAGGATCTGGACTTGAACCTCGACGCGATGGCCCGCTGGCACCCGCTCAACGCGATGCTGTATTTCGGCTGCAAGACTCTCCTGCCCGGCATGCTGCTCCAGCAAAAGGGAGACCGGGTCGCCATGCGTCACAGCGTCGAGACCCGCTATCCTTTCCTCGACGAAAAAGTCGTCGACTTCTGCTCGGCGATTCATCCTCGCTGGAAGATGCGCGGCTTTTTCCGGGACAAGTTCCTGCTCCGCGAATATGCCGACGGGTTTCTGCCGGCCTCGATCACGCGGAGGACGAAGCAGATTTTTCGCGCGCCGTTCGCTTCGACGTTTTTCAACGATCCGCCCGCCTACGCCGGACAGTTGCTGAGCCGCGAATCGCTCGAGCGCACCGGTTACTTCGATGTGGAGGGCGTCCTCGGGCAGTGGGAGCGCTTCCGAAACTACTCATGGGCCGGCGGCCGGCGTCTCATCGTGGAAATGGGCCTGACCGCGGTGATGACCACCCAGCTCTGGCATCATCTCTACCTCGGCGGCGGGCTCTGCGACCTGCCGCGGTGGAGCGTCGAGCCGGATTAGCGCTTGCCGGCGGCGGTAAACGGGGCCTTCGTCCACGCATGAACGACGCCACCTGCCCGATGTGCGAGATGAACGAGATTCTCACCCTCGACGATCACCACGAATGCGTCACCTGCGGCCACGAGTGGCCGATCGACGAGGCGCCGGAGGGACCGCGCGTCGTGAAGGACGCCCACGGAAACGAACTCGCGGATGGCGACGTGGTGGCGATGATCAAGGATCTGAAACTTCAGGGCACATCCCAGGTGCTGAAGTCCGGGACCAAGTCGAAGCCGATCCGGCTCGTCGACGGCGACCACGAGATTTCCTGCAAGATGGACGGCATCGCCATCGGTCTGAAAGCCTGTTTCGTGAAAAAGGTCGCGTCCTGAGCCCGTGCCCGCCGATCTTGTGAACGAGAAGAGTCGCCTTCCCTTAATCCTGTGTCTCCTGCCCGTTTTCGGCGCGGCGGGGCCGCTGTCGGTGGCGGCGGGGGCTTCGCGGCCGAATGTGATCGTCATCCTCGTCGATGACCTCGGGACCTACGATCTCGGCTGCCTCGGGGCGACGGAGGTGAAGACGCCGCGGATCGATGGATTGGCGGCGGAGGGGATTCGGTTCACGGATTACTACGCGGCGGCGCCGATCTGCAGTCCGTCGCGGGCGGGGCTGCTCACGGGGTGCTACCCGCGCCGGATCGGGATGGAAACGTGGGTGCAGCGGGCGGATTCACGGCGCGGCATTCATCCGGACGAGGTGACGCTGGCGGAGCTTTTCCGGGAAAACGGTTACGCGACGGCCTGCGTGGGCAAGTGGCACCTCGGCGACAAGCCGCCCTTCCGGCCGAACGCGCAGGGTTTCGACGAATACTTCGGTCTGCTTCACAACCTCGACCCCGTCGAGACGGTTTACTTCGCGGATGGAGAGGGGCCGGGCCTGTGGCGCGACGGCGAAATCGTTCAGGCCACCGCCGATCCGGCGGAGCTGACTCGCCGCTACACGGACGAGGCGATCGCCTTTGTCGAGAGGATGGGGGAGCGGCCGTTTTTCCTCTACCTGCCCCACACGATGCTCCACGTGCCGCTCGGGGTGAGCCCGGAGTTTCGCGGATCGTCGGCGTGGGGGGAATACGGCGATGCCATTCAGGAACTCGATCACCACGTCGGCCGGCTGCTCGACGCGCTGGCGGCGGCGGGCGTGGCGGAGCGGACGGCGATCGTTTTTATCTCCGACAACGGTCGCGGGCCGGGCCGAAATCCCTCGCAGCCGATGCGTGGCAACAAGCTGACGACCTGGGAATGCGGCATCCGGGTGCCGGCCATCGTGTGGGGACCGGGCGTGGGGATCGAGAAAGGCCGGACGAATTCCTCCCTCGTCAGCGCGCTGGACTGGTATCCGACGCTGGCGTCGCTGGCGGGCATTCGGATTCCGGCGGAGCATCCGGCGCTGGACGGGCGCGACCTTTCTCCGATGCTCACCGGAACCGGGGCGCCGGGTCTCAACGCGGACGTGGCGAATCGCCGCCGCTGGGATCCGCCGCTGGAGTGGAGCGCGCTTTTCACGCGGGAGGAATATCGCGACGCGTTTTTCGTCCACGGCAGCGAGGGGGCTCTCGCGGCGGTGCGGTCGGGCCGGTGGAAGCTGTTCCTTGCTCCGGGGCTCACGCTTTACGATCTCGAGGAAGATCCCGGCGAATCGAAGCCGGCGCGCAACGGGGAGGTCACGCGCAAACTGCGCGGGATGGCGGTGATGTTTCAGGAGGAAATGAGCCGCGACGGGCGACGGGCGGGCGAATGGCGGAGGGAGTGAAAGGAGGACATCGCCATGAAAACCACCAACGCGCTTTTCCTGTCCGTGTGGCTCGCCGCGGCGGCGGCGGGGATGGCGCGGGCCGACGACGAAAAGGCGGGGCCGTCCGTCGCGGGCGTGATCGGGAAGCTCGACGCGGGCGCGGAAACGGTGCGGGTGGTGTGCTTCGGGGACAGCATCACGGGAGTGTATTACCACACCGGCTCGCGGCGGGCGTGGACCGACATGCTGGGAATCGCGCTGCGCAAGCAGTGGCCGAGGGCACGGGTCGAAACGATCAACGCCGGGATCAGCGGCAACACCACGGCCCAGGGACTCGCGCGGATGGAAAAGGACGTGATCGCCCGGCGTCCCGACCTGGTGGCGGTGATGTTCGGCATGAACGACGCGGTGGCCACGCCGGTCGAGACCTACGCGGCGAACCTGCGCCGGATCGCGGAGAATTGCCGGGAGGCGGGGGCGGCGGTCGTCTTTTGCACGCCGAACTCGGTGACGGAGAATCCCCAGCGTCCCAACGCGCGGCTCGCGGAATTCGCCGCGGCCATGCGCCGGACCGGTGGCGATCTCGGCTGGCCGGTGGCGGACGCCTTCGCCGACTGGGAGGCGCTGCGGCGGCGCGACTTCCGCGAGTGGACGCTGTCGATGAGCGAAACGATTCACCCAAACCTCAATGGTCACCGCCGCTTCGCCGAGCTGATCGCCTCGGAGCTGGCCGGGAAACCGGTCATGCTCACCGACGAGGACGCCGGCTTCGCGCGGGACCGGCTGAGCCGGACGCGGGCCCGGCTCGAAGCGGGAAAGCCGGTGAAGATCGTGGCAATGCCGCCTTTCGACCGACTCTTCGCGGGGGAAATCCGGGAGCGGTTTCCCGACGCGCGTCTGGAGGTCACGCCGTGGCCCTGGAGCGGCGCCGGTCCGGTCCAGACGGGGGGCGATGGCTGGGTGGCGGGCGGCCGCGCGGCGGCCAAGGGTTTTGCCCGGGAGATTCGGGAACGCCATCCGGACCTGGTGGTGGTGGCGCCGCCGGCTTCGGTCAACGCGGGGGCGGACGAGGCGCTCTTCGTGGCGGACGCGCAGTGGATGCTGAACCTTGCCTTTCCCTTCGGCCGGGAGGAATGGGAGGTCGTGGCGGTGCTGCCGGAGGTGGCCGAACCGGATCCTTCATTCGACCCCATCCGGCGGGAAATCCTGAAACGGATGATGCTCGGGAAGGACGTGAATCCTTTGACCCGCGGCGAGGGCGATCGCCGGCCGGCGGCGGACCTGATCCGGGACACCGTGGCCGGAGAAAACGGGTGAAGCTTTCCCGACCAAAAGCGGAAAAGACCGGCGCCGCACACTTCCCTTTTTTCGGCGGGACTTTTCGGCTAAAGTCTGTCCGCTGTCCGGGCGTGGTGGGGTGAAAGAGGGAGCGGCCCGGTTCCGGTGTTTTCAATCAATCGGTTTTTTCGCATGGTCAGGTATCTCGGCATCATACTCAACGGCGTCACAGGGCGCATGGGCACCAACCAGCACCTGTTTCGGTCGATCCGCGCCATCGAAGAGCAGGGAGGCGTGCGGGTGAGCGACGACCTCACCCTCATGCCGAGGCCCATCCTGACCGGACGCAACGAGGCCAAACTCGCCGCGCTGGCGAACCGGGCGGGCGGCCTTCCCTTCACCACGGATATCGACGCGGCACTGGCGGATCCGGAGAACGCGATCTTTTTCGACGCCAGCGGCACGCTCCAGCGCGCGGGTTTCATCGAGCGGGCCGTCGCGGCGGGCAAGGCGGTCTACTGCGAAAAACCCACCGCCGTGGAAACCGCCGAGGCGCTCCGGCTGGCCCGGCTCTGCGAGGACGCGGGACTGAAAAACGGCGTCGTGCAGGACAAACTGTGGCTGCCCGGCATTCGGAAATTCATGCTGCTGCGCGACCAGGGATTTTTCGGGCGCATCCTCAGCGTGCGGGGCGAGTTCGGCTACTGGGTTTTCACCGGCGAGCATGAAGGACAGCCGGCGCAGCGTCCGTCGTGGAATTACCGGAAAGAGGACGGCGGCGGCATCATCGTGGACATGCTCTGCCACTGGCGATATGTGATCGACAACTGTTTCGGGCCGGTCTCGGCCGTGTCCTGCCGGGGCGCCACCCATGTTCCCGAGCGTTGGGACGAGCGCGGCGCGAAGTACGCCTGCACCGCCGACGACGCCTGCTATGCCACGATGGAGACGGCAAACGGTGTCGTTTGCCAGTTCAACTCGGCCTGGACGGTGCGGGTGCGGCGGGACGATCTTTTCACCATGCAGGTGGATGGCACGCACGGCTCGGCCGTCGTGGGTCTGCGGCAATGCCGCATCCAGGCCGCCGGCGCCACGCCCCGGCCGGTGTGGAATCCCGACATCGAGCAACCCATCGATTTTTTCGGGGGCTGGCAGGAAGTGCCCGACGCCACCGGCTACGACAACGCGTTCAAGGCGCAGTGGGAGCTTTTCCTGCGGCACGTGGCGCTCGACGAGCCGTTTCCCTGGACGCTGCGGGAGGGGGCCAAGGGCGTGCAACTCGCCGAGCTGGGCCTGCAATCCTGGGCCGAGCGCCGGTGGTTGGACGTCGGCGAGTTGTGAGGGGGAGGTTTTCGGTTACCGGTTTCCCGAGCGCGGAGGCGCGGAGAACGCCGGGATTCGCGGAGTCTTTCTGAGGGGGATGGCTTTCCGTGATTCGGATTTCGGATTCTCAAAGGCTCAGCAGGTAGTGAATCAGGTCCGTGCTGGTCACGATGCCGGCGAGTTCCTTGCCGTCCACGACCGCCACGGCGTGGAAATCCCCCTCGGCAAGGACCTGGGCGGCGTCGCGGACGCTGCCGTGCAGGCTGACGGTGGCGGGATTGGCATGCATCAACTGCTCGATGGTCATGGTGTGGTCGAGCGTGGCGTCGACGGCGCGCTCGTCGGTGTTGAAGGCATCGCCGAAACTCACGCGCAGGATGTCGCTGGAGCTGATCATGCCGATCAGGTCCCGGCCGCTGACGACCGGCAGGTGATGAACGCCGTGATCCCGCATGAGCTGGCGGGCGGTGGAGATGTGATCGCCGTGGTGGACGGTGATCGGGTCCTTGGTCATGACGTGGGTGACGGGCTCGTTGCGTTTCATGGAAGTCGGGGAGGGAGGGGTGTTCAGGATTTTGGGTTGAGAGAAAAAAATCGTGACGGAGGGGCGGCGCGGGGGCGTCACAGGATGGCGATATCCGATTTTTCGCCGCGCTCATAGACGACGTTGGCGCGGCCGACCAGGAGCGGATCGACGGCGCCGATGAGCTTGGGGTCCTTGTTTCGATAGGGCAGCTTGTGCAGGACGTAGCGCAGGGCGTTGAGCCGGGCGCGCTTCTTGCAGTCGGATTTCACCACCGTCCAGGGGGAATCGGCGGTGTCCGTGTTGAAAAACATCGCCTCCTTCGCGGTGGTGTAGTCTTCCCACTTGTCGAGCGAGGCCATGTCCACCGGGGAGAGCTTCCACTGTTTCAGGGGATGCGATTTCCGCTCCTTGAAACGCCGGCGCTGTTCCTTGCGGCTGACGGAGAACCAGAACTTGATCAGGTAGATGCCGCTGCGGACCAGGTTGCGCTCGAATTCCGGGGCCTGGCGCATGTATTCGAGATATTCCTCGTCGGTGCAGAATCCCATCACCTTTTCCACCCCCGCGCGATTGTACCAGGAACGGTCGAAGAGCACGATCTCGCCCTTGGTCGGCAGATGCTCGACGTAGCGTTGGAAATACCACTGGCCGCGCTCGGTCTCGCTCGGTTTTTCGAGCGCCACGACCCGGGCGCCGCGGGGATTCAGATGCTCCATGAAACGTTTGATGGCGCCACCCTTGCCGGCGGCGTCGCGTCCCTCGAAGAGAATGACCAGACGCTGGCCGGACGAGCGCACCCAGGCCTGGAGCTTGAGGAGTTCGACCTGGAGCTTGTACTTTTCCCGCTCGTAGTTCCGCCGGGACATCAGATTTTTGTAGGGATAGCCGCCGTCGCGCCAGTCGTCGGCCAGCTCGAAGTCCGAGCGCTCGCGCTTCGCCGTCTTGGCCGCCGCGACGTGCTTGGCGAGCAGGTTGTTCATCGCGATGATGTCGTCCGGCGAGGCTCCCCGCAGGATGGCGTCGAGGGTCTCCAGCAGGGCCTTCGATCCCGACCTGGCCGACCGCTCGAGGATATCCTTCACGGCCGCGGTTTTCGACTCGCGCGCGGCGGCGGTCGATTGCGCGACGGAATACTGCTCGATGCCCGCCTTGGTTAGGGAGGGGGAAATGTCGCCGGACTTGGCGGTCCGGCTCCTGGTGGTGGTGGAAGCGGACGCGCCGGACTTGGTGGCGGTCTTTTTCTTTTTGGGCTGGGCTGGGGACTTCCGGTGGCGGTCGGATTTCTTGCTCATGGCGAACGGGCTGAAGGAAGAAAGACGAAACCTCAGTCTTCCGCTTTTCCGGGGAAATCGCAACGGACGAGCCCGATCCGCGCGTCGAATGGCAAAAAACGCTGAATTCGTCGCCGGGCCGGTGAGGCGTTGCCCTGGGTCGAATTCTGCACTTGATTCCACCCCGTGAAGAAAAGGGCATATCACGCGGTCGTTCTGGCCGCCCTGTTGGGACCGGGCCTCCCGAAGGCTCCGGGTTTCGCCGCCGAGACGGCGGAGGCGGAGGTGTGCGTCTATGCCGCGACCCCTTCGGGAATCCTCGCCGCGATCGCCGTCAAACGCGCGGGCCATGGCGTCGTCATCGTCGAGCCGGGCCGCTGGGTGGGCGGCATGCTGGGCGCCGGACTAAAACCGAGCCAGGACTGCCCCAATTTCAACGCCACCGGTGGCCTGACGCGCGAGCTGCTGCCGGTGTTGGGTGAAAACGCCGAGCCCCTCGTCGAAGGAGATCGCCGCGGTCTCAATCCGAGGGCGATCCGCGAGGACTTTCGCGCGCTGCTGGAAAAGCACGGCATCCCCGTCATCCACGATCACCGTGTCGCGCGGTGCGAAAAGGGCGCCGACGGCCGGCTGACGGTCGCGATTTTCGACCTCGCGCCCTTCGACGAACTGGGCTGTCCGGTGGCCGATCCCCGCGAACGGGATCACCTGCGTGTCCCGGCCACAGTTTTCATCGACGCCAGTTACGAGGGCGATCTCATGGCCGCGGCGAAGGTTCCATTTCGCGTGGGGCGCGAGTCCGAATCGGAGTTCGGCGAGGAACTCGCCGGGGTGCGCGAGGCGATGGAAAAGGCGCCCATCGATCCCTTCGTCGAATCCGGAAATCCCGAAAGCGGCCTGCTGAAATGGGTCGAGAACGACCACGGCAAGCCGATCGGCGCCGCCGACGGGTACACCCAGGCCTACAACTACCGCTATTACACCACGGCCGATCCGGCCCACCGGATTCCTCTCACGCCGCCGGCGGGATACGATCCGCGGGACTTCGAACTGGTCGGTCGTTATGTCGCCCGGCTCGCCGAAACGACGCCCGATCCCAAGACGCTGCGCGAAAAACTCGTGGGAATTTTCCCGGGCTGGAAAAACTCGGGGGAGTGGAATTACCAGCGATCCTCGCTTTTTTCCATGGCGCCGCTCGGCGTCAGCCAGCGCTACGCGGCCGGCGATAGCGCCGAAAAGGCCGCCGTGTGGAAGGCGCATCAGGACTACCTCCGCGGCCTGCACGCCTTCATGAGCGCCGACCCCCGCGTGCCGGAAAGCTACCGCGCCGAAGTCGCCGAGCTGGGGCTCGACCGCCGCGCGCACCCCGACACCGGCGGCTGGCCGCACCAGCTCTACATCCGCGTGGCGCGCCGCCTCGAGGGCCGCTACGTCATCACCGCCCACGACGTTTACAACCGGACGAAAATCGACGACCCGATCGGCCTCGCCCAATACGGGATCGACACCTACCCGGCGCGCCGGATCTGGGGCCGCGACGAAAACGGCGCCGTCTGGGTCGGGATCGAGGGCAAAATGTTCGTCGGCGGCGGCAAGGGACCCACCAACGTGCCCTACCCGGTTCCCTATCGCGCCATCACGCCGAAGTTGACCGACTGCCGCAATCTGCTCGTCCCGGTCTGTTTTTCGGCGAGTCATCTCGGGTACGCCTCCGCCCGGATGGAGCCGGTGTTCATGATCTGCGGCGAATCCGCCGGCATCGCCGCCTGCCGGGCTATCGAGGAAAACGCGGCCGTGCAGGCGATCGATCCCGCGCGGTTTCGCGAGGCGCTCGTGGCCGCCGGCCAGAAGCTTTCCTGGGATCCGGAGCGGGATCGCTCGACCGCCGCGGACGGGGCGCCGTATTCCCACCAACGCCTCCTCTCGGAGTGCGACCGCGACGGCGACGGAAACGTGACCCAGGCCGAATGGGAAGCGGGCAAGAAGGGGTGGGAATGGCTTTTTCCAAAAATCGACACCGACGGCGACGGCATCCTGACCGGGGGCGAGTACGCCGCCTTCCAGCGCTACAAGGCCGAGCACCCCGATTGGGGAAAACGATTGCGTGAAAAGGCGCCCGGTGATGACGCGGATCGGCGCGCGGCGACCCTGCCTTCCGTGGACGGCGAAGCCGGGAAGGCATTCCCCCGTCCGAGGCTTCGCATCCACAACGACAGCGCGGCGCCGGTGAGAGTTTTCTGGTTGAAGCCCGACGGAGGGCGGGCCGAAGTCGCCACCATCGCGCCGGGCGGGCACGGCGAGGTGGACACCACGCTCGGGCATCGCTTTTCGGTCGAGGGTGGCGCGGGCGCGCGCGAGGCCGTCTCGCGGGTGACGCATCAGGCCTTTCGTTACCCGGACGCGGTGCCGGCGTTTTACGCGCGGACCGCGGACGCGCGCGGCTACCCGATCGTGGCCTCGGCGAAAGTGAGTCCGTACGCCATGAGGGAGGCGGCTTATCTCATCGATCAAATGCTCGCCCACCGGCCCGACGTTCGCGAGGCGATGATCGCGAGCGGTTCGCGGCTCTGCATTCTCGGTCACGACGAATTCACCACCGACCAGCCCGATTTCGCCTGGCTGGGAAAAAACGCCTCGCCTCTGATCGGCGTTCCGGCGCGGGATTACTGGGACGCCCGGGCGCGCGGGCTCGGCGGCAGCCGGACCGACGCCCTGTGCTCCTGCGCGGAGGAAAACCTGCTCGGTTATCCGGGCGATCCCTACGCGGCGGAGTGCATCCTGATTCACGAGTTCGCCCACAACATCCACCATCGCGGCCTCGACAATCTCGACCCCGCCTTCGACGCGCGGCTGAAGGACGCCTACGACGCGGCGATGAAAGCGGGCCTGTGGAAGGGCAAATACGCCTCCACCAACCGGGACGAATATTTCGCCGAGGGCGTGCAGTCGTGGTTCGACGACAACCGGGAGAACGATCTCGAGCACAACCACGTGAACACCCGCGCCGAACTAAAGGCCTACGACCCCGCGCTGGCGGCCCTGTGCGAGGAGGTCTTCGGAAAAACCGAGCTGGCCTACACCAAGCCCGCCACGCGCCTGACCGGGCACCTCGCCGGATACGATCCCGCCGCCGCGCCGAAGTTCGCCTGGCCCACGCGGCTCGCCGAGGCGAAGGCAAAGATCCGGCGGACCGTCGAGGCGCGGGTCAAGGCCGCCGCCGCCTCGCCGTGACTCGCCGGCGGAGTCTTTCGCGCCGCCCCTGATCCAACAGGGTTGGGTCACCGACCCAACCCTGTTGGGTCGGCGGGAAAAGCGATCACGCGAAACTTCCGGCGGGCGGATCGTCCGGGCCTTCGCCCCGCGGCTCGGGCGGCAGGTCGGCGTCGCGATCGATGGCGCGGGGCTCCGTCTCGGGTGGCCGTGCGGAGGTGGACGACTCCTTCGAAAACTCGCTGTAACTGGCGACGACCAGTCCGCTGAGGTGGCGGTCGGGATCGTCGATGGCGGCTTTCGGAAGGGTGAAGCTTTTCTGGCCGGTGTTTTTCTGGATCAGTCTCAGGCCGAACTGGTAGTCGCGAAACAGGTCCTGGCACACGGCCAGCGCGCTCTGGCGACGTTGCTCGGCCAGGCGGCCGATGGCGACGACGGCTTCGGGATCGAAGGCGAGCTGCACGCCGTGCTCGTCGAAAAACTGGCGGCGAAAGGCGCCCAGGTCGGCCACCGTCTTGGCGTCCCCGGGCGAGGCGGCGGCCGCGGCGCGGTATTTCTCCAGCGAGGCGGCGGGATCGTCGATGAGGGCGCCGTCGATCTTCAACTCGGTGACGGCGGTGCCGGGCAGCTCGAACTTGAAATCGCGCAGCAGTTTCTCGCCGACCGTCATCAGGCCTCGGGCGCCTGTCTTTTCGGCCGCAGCCAGTTCGGCGATGCGACGCAGGGCGTCGTCGTCGAATTCGGCGCGGATGCCGAAGGCCTCGAACTCGCGCTCGTACTGGCGGATCAGGCTGCCCTCCGAGTTTTTCATGATTTCGAAGAGATCGCCGGCCTCGAGCGGCTGGCAGACCACGCGCACCGGCAGGCGGCCGATGAACTCGGCCTCGAACCCGAATTCGATGAAATCCTGCGTCGAGGCGCGGGTCAGCAGCTCGGTCTCGTCGACGATTTCCCGGCTTTCGGCGCCGAAACCGATCGCGCCCTGGCGCAGCCGGCGGTTCACGATCTTGTCGAGCCCGGAGAAGGCGCCGCTGACGATGAAAAGAATGTGCCGCGTGTTGACGCTGTCCTTTGTCGGGGCCTTGCCGCGGGTCATTTCGAACATGGCCTGCATCTGCGACTGGATGTCGAAGGGATTGCGCAGGGTGACCTCGGTCTCCTCCATCAGCTTGAGCAGGGTGGTCTGCACGCCGCGCCCGCTCACGTCGCGCCCGCCGAAATTCGACGCGGTGGCGATCTTGTCCACCTCGTCGATGTAGATGATGCCGTACTCGGCGAGTTCGACGTCGCCGTCGGCTTTGCGGACGAGTTCGCGCACGAGGTCATCGACGTCGGCGCCGACGTAGCCGGTCTCGGAAAACTTGGTGGCGTCGGCCTTGACGAAGGGAACGCCGATGAGGTCGGCGATGTGCTTGATGAGGTAGGTTTTGCCGACACCGGTCGGACCGGCGACGATCACGTTTTGCTTGGCGAACTCGACCTGCCGCGCGGCCTCGGGATCGGTTTCCTCGAGGCGGCGGAGAAATTTCGCGTGGTTGTAGTGGTCGCAGACGGCGATGGAGAGCACTTTTTTCGCCTCGTCCTGTCGGATGACGAAGCGGTCGAGGTGGCGCTTGATCTCGCGCGGGTGGTAGTCGAACTCGAAAATGGGGTGATCGCCGGGCTCCGCCTCGGGGGTGTCGGTGGCGGGCGGCTCGTCGGCCGGTTTCGGCGCGCCGGGTCCGAAGCCGGGCATGACCGAGCTGCTGAAGGTGACGGCGTCGCCGAAGTTCGATTTCAGAAACTCGGACAGCCTGCGGGTGATCTCATCCGGGGAGGGGATGTGCGGAGGGGGTTCGTCGTCTTGGCCGGGCATTTTCGTCTGGGGAGGCGGGAGGAGGGAGCGGAAGAGGGGAAAAAGGCCGTCACGCCATTCTGGAGGCAAAACGGGTGCTTGTCATGCGTGGCTGTCGACGTGGCACGGGCATCCTGCCCGTGGGCGGTGAAAAGGCTCGCGGAGAGCGGAGAGCGTCGGCTTTTGAAGAAGGGAGTCGAAGCCGCGAAAAACCCGGGCAGGATGCCCAAGCCACGTTTCGCCGGGGCCGGCCGCCCGGAGGCGCTTTTCAGGGCGCGGCTCCGAACGGCCGGGATCCCAGCAATCGGTCACGTGGCGTTCGACGCGCCGGGGTCCCGGCTTATGCGACGGCGATGAGGCGCGGCGTCGCGGCCTTGGCGGCGGGGAGGCGCAGGGTGAGGACGCCGTTTTCGAGCTTGGCGGAGATGGCGTCGGCATCGACTTCGACGGCGAGTTCGAGTTGGAGGCGGTAATCGGGCCGCGGCCGGGCTTCGGCGAGGGGGCGCCAGCCTTCGGGCAGCGAACGATCGCGGGTGGCCGAGATGTCGAGAAGGTCGTTCTCGAGGGCGATGGCGACGTTTTCACGTTTCACGCCGGGCACGACGACGGCGATTTCCCAGGCCGAGTCGTCCACCTTGTCGACGGTGTAGCGCGGGCGCGCCACGGGGAATTCGGGGCGGACGTTTTCACGGGTCAGGGTGCCGGTGGTGGCGGGGTTTTTTGGGGGTTGGGCGGTTGGATTCATGGCTTTTTTTGATGGGAGGGTGTTCGAGGTTCTGGAGTTCGGCCCCGATACCCGGCGCGGCGCGGCGCGAGGCCGGCCGGGCCGGGTTTCGATTCGGGGCGGTTTTTCGGCTTACTTCACCGTGATCTTGCGGGGTTTGCGTTCCTCGCTCTTGGGCAGCGTCACGGTGAGCACGCCGTCCTCGAGTTGGGCGGAGACCTTTTCCGGATCGATGCCGTCGGGAACGGTCACGGTGCGTTTCCAGACCGTGCTTTCTTCTTTGCCTTCGGCGTTTTTCGCCTGGCGCTCGAAGCCGACGGTCAGGGTGCGATCGTGGAGTTCGACGGTGAGGTCGTCCTTTTTCACGCCGGGCAATTCGACGCGCGAGTAGTAGTTGGCGTCGTCCTCGTAGAGATCGGCCGCGAGACGCGGTTCTCCGGGGGTGCCGCCCAGGCGGTCGGCGAGTTCGAAGAGACGTCCGAAACCCTCGAAGGGGCCGCGGAAGAAGCGATCGAAATCGCCGAGGTGAGCGCTGAGGGGATGATCGTATCGAACGAGTTTCATGGCTATGGATGGGTTTGGGAGTATTGGGTTGGTATGATTGCTTTCGAAGACCCGGACATTTCCGGGTGTCGGCATCCCTTTGAATGCATTCATCGTGCCAAAAGCGGATAGAATCGTTTTAAAAAATTGAAAACCAGAGAGATCGGGGGTTTTTGGAGGTTGGAATGGATTTCTGAAAAGTGCCAAATTGGCGCGATAAACTGCGTCGATTTTGCCGGGGTTTGAGTCAAAACGGCGCACCGGACGCAATGGGAGGCTCCGCGCCGGACCAAACAGGGTTAGGTCAGTGAGCCAACCCTTTCGGGTCGGTCCGCGATTCGATGCCCCGGCGCCCGGATCGGCGTCATCAGGGACAAATTGGGGCTTTTCTTTTCGGCCGGGATCGGCACCATTCGTGCCCATCATGAAAAAGACCCTGTCATTTCTCTCCCTCGCGATCGTTTTCGCCTCATCCGCCCGGGCGGAACTGAAACTGCCGGCCATCATCGGCGATCACATGGTCCTGCAGCAGAAACAGGCCAACCCGGTCTGGGGCTGGGACGATCCCGGCACGAAGGTCACCGTCAGTTTCGCGGGCCAGACCAAGACCGCCGAGGCGGGGGCGGACGGCCGGTGGACGGTCAAGCTCGATCCGGTGGACGCGAACGCCGAGCCGGCGGTGCTGACGATCGAGGGCAGCTCGAAGCGCGAGCTTCAGGATGTGCTCGTCGGCGAAGTCTGGATGTGCTCGGGCCAGTCGAACATGGGCTTCACCGTCGGCGGCGACTGGAACGCCGAGGTCGAGGCTCTCGCGGCCAACGTGCCGAACCTGCGCCTGATTTCGGTGCCGCAGGTGGGAACGCAGGAGTTGCAGGACGATTTCCAGGGACAGTGGGAGGCGAGCACGACGGAAAGCTGCCGCGGTTTCACGGCGGTGGGCTTTTTCTACGGAAAATACCTTCAGGAAATCCTCGGCGTGCCCGTCGGCCTGATCGACAACGCTTGGGGCGGTTCGGCGGCCGAGGCTTGGGTGCGCCGCACGACGATCGAGGCCGATCCGCGCTTCGCGTCGCTGGTGGAGGGCTGGAAACAGCGCGAAGTCCAACTGCAATCGCCCGAGACGAAGGCCAAATACGAGGCCGATCTCGCCGCGTGGAAGGAAAGCGCCGAAAAAGCCAAGGCCGAGGGCAAGCCGGCGCCGCGTCCGCCGCAGTCGCCCGACCAACTCCTCCACGGCAACGCCCGGCCCGGAAACATCTTCGCCGGCGTGGTGAATCCGACGCTCGGATACGGCATCAAGGGCGTGATCTGGTATCAGGGCGAGAGCAACGCGGGCCGCGCCTGGGAATACGCGCAGTTGTTCCCCTTCATGATCGAGCAATGGCGTCAGGAGTGGAACCAGGGCGATTTCCCGTTTTACTGGGTGCAGTTGGCGGACTTCAAAAGCGAGGTCGACCAGCCCGGCGAAAGCCAGTGGGCCGAGCTGCGCGAATCGCAGACGAAGACCCTCAGCCTGCCTAACACCGGCCAGGCCGTGATCATCGACCTCGGCGAGGGCAACGACATTCATCCGAAGAACAAGCACGATGTCGCCGCGCGGCTTGTCCGCTGGGCGCTGGCGCGTGACTACGGATTCAAACTCGAGCCCGAAAGCCCGACCTATCAGGCGATGGAGATCGCGGGAAACAAGGTCGTGCTCGCCTTTGACCACACCGGCACGGGCCTGAGGACCGTCGATGTCAACGAGGCGCTGGGCTTCGCCGTCTGCGGCGAGGACCAGCAGTGGAAATGGGCCGAGGCCAAAATCGTCGGACCAAACAAGATCGAAGTCTGGTCGGCCGAGGTGCCCGCGCCGGTCGCGGTGCGCTATGCCTGGGCGGAAAACCCCGTCTGCAACGTGCTCTCGAAAGAGGGCCTGCCGCTGACGCCCTTCCGGACGGACGATTTTCCGATGATCACGGCGCCTCAGCCGGCGGCGGCGGCGCAGTAATCGGGGATTGGGGATTGGGGATCAGGGGCCAGGGAAGAATAGGGGCCGGAGGGGCCAGGGAAGAAAAGGGGCCGGAATTCTCACGAATTCCGCTACCCTGGGGCGGGCGGACTCCATGTAGCGGAAATCGTGAGATTTCCGACCTCAAAGACTCCGCGCGACGTTCCTGCTTTTTACCTTCCCACTTTAACCTTCCCACTTCCCCCCTCTTATCGCGTGGCGCCCGCTTTTTCCGCGCCGAGCAAATGCTCGCGCACATACGCATAGGCGCGCTCCTGCACGCCCTCGCCGGCGCCGCCGGCCACGTTGTGCTTGCCGCCGGGCACGATGAACAACTCGACGGGCACGCCGCTCTTTTCGAGCAGGGAGGCGACGTTTTTCGCGTGCTCGATGGGCACGATGTCGTCGGCGTCGCCGTGAAAAACGATGACCGGCGGATCGTCCTTCGACACGAAGGTGACGGGGGATACATCCGACTTTTTCGCCGCGTCCATCTCGGCGGCCGGGGTGCCGGGTTCGTAGCCGAGCAGTTGACGGTAGGCGGGATGCTTGTGATCGATCGTGCCGAGCAGGCCCCAGTCCGAGGGACCCGCGAAATCCACCACGCAGGAAACGCGCGACGATTCGCGCCGCACGGGATCGGCGTCGTCCGGCTTCGCGGCGTCGTCATGGAGACCGATCCACAGCGACAAATGCCCGCCCGCCGAGCCGCCCGTGACGCCGAAGCGCCGCGGGTCGAGATTCCATTCCTTGGCTTTCGACCGGGCAAACTGGATGCCGCGCACGCAGTCGTTCACCTGCGCCGGATGCGGCGCGATGTCGGTGAAGCGATACTCGATGGCGACGACCGACAGCCAGCCCTCCGCGACCCCGCGGGCGAGAAAGGCGGGGATCGGCGCCTTCGATCCGGCGCGCCAGCCGCCGCCGTGCAGGTAGATCATCGTCGGCTTCGGCGCGGGATCGTCCGATTTCGCGAGGTAAACATCGAGCCGCTGCGAGGCGGGATTTTCCGAGCCGTAAACGACGTCTTTGAAATTCGGCTCCGGACGCGCCTGTTGGGCGCCCAGAGGCGCCGGACCCAGCGCGATCAGGCCGAGGACGGCGGGAAGGAGGGCTTTCATGAAAAAAGGCGGCGAGGGCCGGCGATGGGAATTTTTTAGTGGGCGTTGGCGTTCGCGAATTTCAGCACCCGGCCGTGGACGTTGTATTCGGACACGAACAGGTCGCCCTTCGCGTTGAAGGCGACGCCATGCGGGGCGTTGACGACCCCCTCGCGCCATTGGGCGGGCTCGATCTTGTTGGTGCCGACCTCGGCGGGATTTTCGTTGGCGCCGAGCTGGGCGACGACCTGGTTTTCCTTGTCAAAAATCGTGACCCGCCCCTTGATTTCGCCGACGGCGAGGTAGTCGCCGAAGGTGGCGACGGCGGCTGGCATGAGCAGGTCGGTGGCGACTTCGCCGAGCAGTTCGCCGTCCATCGAGAAGTGAACGACGCGGTTGTTGGCACGGTCGGTGCCGACGATGCGCGGCGGATCGAAGCGCGTGTCGACGGCGATTTTGTGCAGGGTTTTGAAGCTGTAGGGCGCTTCCTTGCCGCCGAAAGTCGCGAGGTATTCGCCCTTCGCATTGAACCGGTGCACGTAGTCGGACGAGTAGCCGTCGGTGATGTAAATGTCGCCGTTGGGCGCCACGTCGCAGCCCGTCAGGCGCAGGGCGCCCTTTTGCGTCTTGGGATTGACCTTCCAGTATTCTTTCGGGATGGACTCGCCGGGAATGGTCATCACGATCTCGCCGTCGAGCGTCATTTTGTAGGTCGTGCCGCCGCCCAGCGAGGGACCGTAGATGAACTCGCCGTCGTCCCCGCGGTGAATGACGAAGCCGTGGAAATCCACCGGAGCGTTCGGCAGATTGCGCAGGTACTGCCCCTCGGCGTTGTAAACCTGCACCCCGGACCGCAGGCCGGCCATGAGGCTGACGTAAATATCGCCGTTCGACGCGATGGCCACGTCGCCGTGCTGGTTGCCGAGTTCGGGCATGCCCTCGGGCAGTTTCAACGGGTCGGGCCCGGGCCGCCACGACGGCGGCTTCGGCGGTTCCGGCGCGGGCGCCGGTTGGGCGGCGGCTTTGTCGGAGCCGGCGGGGGCCTCGTGTTTTTCGCAGCCGCCGCTCGCGAGCAGAATCAGGAATCCCGCGCCGGCCGCCAGGGCGAGAACGGGCGCGAAAATTTGGGAGTGGGAACGCAGTTTTTTGTCCGGAGAATTCGTCATGCGCGCTGTATCCCACTTTCGTCCCGCGATGTCCAGCCGGGAGACGTGGCGCGATGAGGGGGCGAGCGGGTGTGGTTCGCTTGACGGAGTGGCCGCGCGCGCGGACGGTTCCGGCCTTATGGCGAAGGGTTTTCAGGAAAATCAGGAGCGCGTGGCGCGGCTCGCGGGTCTCGGCAAGGATCTGGCGCGGCGCGCGCGGTCGAAGTGCGAACTCTGCGAGGCGGCCGGTGTCAGTTTGAAAATCTACGAAGTGCCGCCCGTCCCGGCCGAACCGGATTTCGACCGGTGCCTGATGCTGTGCGGCGACTGCCACGCGGCCGCGGAAAATCCGAGGCGCTTCGAGCCAGGCGAACGCTGGCGCTGTCTCGCGCAAACGATCTGGAGCGAGGTTCCCGCCGCGCAGGTGATGGCCCTGCGCCTGCTCCGCCGCCAGGCCGCGACTCAACCCTGGGCGCGCGAGGCGCTGGAGGAAGCCTACGTCGATCCCGAAATCGAGGCTTGGGCGGAGAAGGGGGAGTGACAGGCGGGAAGGTAAAAGGTAAAAGGTAAAAGGTGGGAAGGATGATCGTTGGGGGGTCTGTTCGATGAAATCCGAAATCCGAAATCCGAAATCCGAAAACTGAAAACTGAAAACTGAAAACTGAAAACTTCATGAACCCCCGCCTCGCCTTAACACTGTTACTGACCTTGCCGGCTCCGGCCGCGCGGGCGGTCGATTACGTGGGGGACATCCTTCCCATCATGAAGGAGCATTGCTGGAATTGTCACAGCAACGAAAAGGAGGTGAAGGGCAACCTCGCGCTCGACGACTTCGACGAGATGCGTGATTACCAGGTCGGAAAATTCAGCCTCATCCGGCCCGGCAATCCGGCCGAGAGCCAGTTCCTCGAAGTGATGAAGCTCGGCGAGGGCGACAAGGACTTCATGCCGCGCAAGGGCGCCGCTTTGCCGAACGAAAAGCTGGCGCTGATCGAGAAATGGATCGCCGAGGGCGCCGTGATCGACGCCGAAAAACCGTCGGAAAAGGAACTCGCCTTCCTGAAGGACGGCAGCTCCGGCTCGGCCAAGGATCCGAAGCTCGAGTTCCTGAAATGGACCAACAAGGAGGGCAAGGAAATCGAGGCGCGGTTCATGCGCCTGTCGGACACCGCGGTGACGCTGATGATGAAGAACGGGAAGGCCTACGACGTGACCTTCGACAAACTCTCCGACGAGAGCGTCGCCCTGGCGAAGAAGCTGGGCGGCAAACCGTAGGCGATTCAGCCCGCCCGGGCCCAGGCGGGCTCGGCGGCGGCCGGCGGCTGAACCCGGCGCGTCACCTCGAAATCGACCGCGAGCGCGGCGGGATCGGCGGGCAGACGGTCGAGATCGTCGAGGCTCCAGCGGTGGCGGAGTTCCAGGCGCAGCCGGGCGCAGGGGATGGTCGGCTCCGGCGTGAAGGCGGCGAGGACGGCGCCGGTTTTTTCCGCCAGCCCGCGCAGGCGGTGCCAGGCGCTGTTGCCGCCGGCCGCCGCCAGGCCCAGGCGGATCGCGCGCGGATCGCAGAGCTGCAAATCCATCACCACCCGCGGCAGATTGCCGTCGCGCAGCAGGCGATCGGCGGCCTTGAGCGCGTTTTCGATTCGCCGTCCGCAGCGCAGCCAGAGCAGAAAGCGGCAGTCCGCCGCGTCGAGCCCGGCCGAGACGGAATCGAAGGCGTCCGCGCCGTCGATCAGCGCGAGGTGACGCCGTTCCCGGACGGCCGCGCGCGCCAGCGCCGCCACCAGCAGGCCCGCGCCGCAGCCGGGCCGGCGTCCGACCATTTCGACGATCGTTCCCGGCTCGACCGCGCCGAGGGCGTCGAGCGCTTTCACCCCGAGCGGGAAAGCCGCCGACGTCGCCGAGAGAGGCGAAATATCATCATCGCTGGCGGGTGCCGTCGGTGGAGAAAGCGGAGGCGGAGGCGGAGGCGGAGGCGGAATCTGGCGATGCGCCGCCGGGAATCGCTCGCGCAGCAATCCGCGGAGCTGAACGATTTTTTCGGCGGCGTCGGGCATGGGAATGTGATTTTTTGAACAGTATATCTCGAAATCCGAAATCCGAAACTCGAAATCCGAGCCACGAATGGGCACGAACGAACGCGAAGGATTTTGAAACCGCGAATGGACGCGAATGGACGCGAATTTTTTTGTGCGGCTTCGAGGGCTCCGAAATCCGAATCGGAAACCCGAGAACTTGACAGGGTTGACTCTCTGACCTAACCCTGTTGGGTCGGCTTCAGGAGGTCGCGGATGAGGATGAAGCCGAGCGAGTCGACACCGTCGTCGGTGCTGTTGCCCAGGACGACGACCCCCAGGCCCGTGCCGGGCACGAAGCCGCAGAAGGACCGGAAGCCGCCCGTGCCGCCGTTGTGCCACACGATGGGGCGCGGATCGGCGCCGCGCAGATGCCAGCCGAGACCGATGCGGAGCTTGGCGTCGCCGGAGTCGCGTTGCGGTTTCGGCGTCATTTTCAGCGCCTCGGCGAGGGAGCCGGGCCCGGTTGGCGGATCGAGGTGCGCCTCCAGCCAGGTCAGCAGGTCGCCGACGGAACAAACGAGGTTACCCGCGCCCTGGATGATGGCGCCCCCGTCGTGCCAGTGGACGACTTCGAACCCGCGGTTGTGGCCCGTGGCGAGGAGGGGCTTGCTTTCCTCGGGCACCACGAAAAAGGCGGTCTTCATTCCGAGCCGCTCGAAAAGCGAGGCGTGCAGGTTCGCGAGCGACTCGCTCCGGGCGCGGGCGGTGGCGTGGGCGAGGAGGGAAAAACCGAGGTTCGAGTATTGATAAGCCCGCCGGCGGGGGTGACCGTCTCCGTCCATTTCGCCGAGTTCCGAGATGGCGGCGAAAAGGTCGTCCTCCGTGTAGCCGGCGTAGGGATTCCCGCGAAACTGGGCGGAGAAGGAATGGTTTTCCGGCATCTTGGGCAAACCAGCGTGGTGGGTGGCGAGGTCGAGAAAGGTGACGGGCCCGCCCTCGACGGGCGCCATGGTGACGGACTCGGGCAAGACCTCGGCGACCGGCTGGTCGAGCCGGATGACGCCGTCGGCGACGGCTTCGGCGGCGAGCAGGGCGGTGACCGTCTTCGAAATGGAACCGATCTCGAAAAGCGTCTCCGGCGTGACGGGGCGATCCTCCGCGCCGCGCTCGACGGTGCCGCGGGTGACGATGACGCGCTCGGGACCGTTCGGGCCGGGCCGGGTGACGCCGATGGCGATGCCGGCGTTGTTTTTCTCGGCGAGAAAGGCGTTGGCGAGGGTTTCGGCGGCGGTTTTGACCTCGGCGGCGGGCGAGTCGCGATGGGCATCGACGGTTTTCGGCAGCGGCACGGAGCGTTCCTGAGGCAGCGAACGCAGGGCGAACCACGAAGCGATGGCGACAAACGCGGCGACCGCCGTGGCGACGGAGCCGGTGACGATCGCGGCGACAAGGGCGACGCGTTTTCGCGCCGAACGGTCGGCGAAGCGCGCGGCGATTTCGGGATGAAACAGCAGGCCGGAGACGAGGCCGTAGCCGACGCGGGAGATGGCGCCAAGCATCGCGACGAGGCCGGACTCGGTGACGACAGGCTGAAAAACCAAGCCGGCGGCGGCGAAAAGCAACATGCCCCACCAGGCCCAGCGGCCGAAGCGCGAAAAGCCGAACAAACCGGTCAGGGCGATGGCCATGAGGCCGAATTCGCCGACGCCGGCCACGAAGATCCCCAGCGCGCGGTCGAGACCGTCGAGAGCCTCGCTCATTTCGTACTGCTGCACGGCCTCGGGCAGGTCTTCGAACCCGAGAATGCTGACGCCGAGGTGCAGGAGAAACACCACCGCCTCCGCCGCGAGGGCGACGCGAAACACGCGGACGATGGCGGGGGAAGAGGACATGGGGAGGGGCATGATAGGCGGTGACGCGCGCATGGAAACACCCGATTCGTTCAAAATCCGCGAAAAAGGGGATTGAAGGCGCGCCGGGGGCCGGTCTTAAATGCCGCCTTTCGCTCTCTCTCCGGACGGAACGCGATGGAAACCCAGCTCGCCACTCTCGACTACCTGATCCTGGCCGTTTACCTGATCGGCACGGTGGCGCTCGGCCTGGCGATCGGGTGGAAATTCAAGACGGGCGAGGATTTCTTCCTCGCGGGGCGCACGCTGCCGTGGTGGGCGATCGGGATGTCGCTGGTGGCGAGCGACATTGGCGGCACGGACATCATCGGCGTCGGCGGCGCGGCTTACAAATTCGGTCTGGCGGTGGCGAACTTCGAGTGGATCGGCTGCGTGCCGGCGATGATCGTGGCGGCCTTCGTCTTCGTGCCGGTGTTCTGGCGGACGGGCGTTTACACGATCCCCGAGTTCATGGAGCGGCGCTTCAACGCGGGGATGCGCGCGGCGCTGGCGTTTTGCTGGCTGATTTTCATGGCCTGCAATCTGGGGATCATGCTGTTCGCGTCGGCGAAGATGCTGCACGGCCTGCTGGACTGGTCGCCGGCGTGGTGCGTCTGGCTCACGGCCGCGCTGGTCGGGGTTTACACCTTCGCCGGCGGGTTGAAGGCGGTCGTTTACACCGATGTGGTCCAGTGCGCGGTGATGATCGGCGGCTGCCTCATGATCCTCGTCCTCGGCCTGGCCGACCTCGGCGGCTGGGGCGGGATGATGGAGAAAATCCACGCGCTCGGCGAGCGCACGGCCCACCACGGCGATTTGCTGGTGCCGGCGGACCGCGACTCGCCCTTCGTCTGGCCGGGCATCCTCTTCGGGCTGGCGCTGGTGTTGTCCCCGGCCTACTGGATCGGGAACCAGGCCATCGTGCAGCGGTCGCTGGGCGCGAAGTCGCAGTTCCAGGCCCAGGCGGCCTATGTCTGGGGCGCGCTGCTGAAAGTCCTCATCCCGATCCTCGTCGCGATCCCGGGGCTGATCGCGCTGGCGAAGTTTCCCGATCTCGCCGACGCGGACGGGGCCTTCCCGGCGCTGGTGTCGAAACTGTTGCCGACCGGGTTGCGGGGGCTGTTTCTCGCCGCCTTCGTCGCGGCGCTGATGTCCAGCGTCGATTCGTATCTCAACGCCGCCGCCACGCTGGTGACGAACGACTTTTACCGCCGCTGGTTCCGGCCCGGCGCGGACGACCGCCGGCTGCTGGTGGTGGGGCGAAACGTCACCGTCATCCTGATGGCGTGGGCGATCGGGTTCGCGTTTGTCGTCAAGTGGATGGACGAGAGCGGCAAGGCCTCGGGCATCTACGCGATTTTCCAGACGCTGATGGCGTTTTTCTCCGGCCCGGCCCTGGCGACGATTCTGTGCGGCTTTCTGTGGCGGCGCGCGACGGGAGCGGGCGCCCTGGCCGGTTTCCTGTGCGGGGTGGCGGTGTCGGTGGGCCTGTTCGTGCTCGACCGCTGGCACGGGGCTTTCGGGATGGAGCCGCTGTTTCGCATTCCGGAGCCGTTTCTGTATTTTTCGCTCTGGGCCTTCGTCTCCGCGCTGGTGGTGACCGGAATCGTCAGCCTGTTGACGAAACCCGAGCCGCCGGAAAAGACCGCCTTCCTCGACGGCGGCGGGGCGGACGCCTGACTTCGACACGATCCAAACCTTCCTCGCCATGACACCGCTGCACTATTTTGGAGGCGCCATTCGCGACGCCATGACCGCCGTGCCGATGATCTGGGTGCGGGCGCTCTTTGTCGGCCTGCTGCTCGCGCTGCTGGCGTGGGTGCTGTGCCTGCCCCGCGGGCGGGTGACGCCGCCGGGCGCGGCCGACGCCGAGGCGCGGGGTTGGTCGTCGAATCTGAAACTGTGGGCGGCGCTGGCGCTCGGGCTCCAGATCGCGATCTACCTGATATTTTAGGAAAACCGGGCGCCCGGTTTTCGCTAAAACTGGCCCGTGCCCAGCAGGACGAGCGTGCACGCCTCCTCCCACGGGATGCCGGCCTCGTCGAGGCGGGCGGCGAGCGCGGGAGATTCGGCGCCGGGATTGAAAATGACGCGCCCCGGCCGGGCGGCGACGATTTCGTCGGCGAGGCTGATGGAGACGGCGCCGTTGACGTAGAGGGTCAGGGTGTCGATGGGCGGGCCGGCGGCGGCGAGGGAGGGAAAGACGGGCACGCCGCCGACTTCGGCGAGCCTCGGATGAATGGGCACCGGGGTGTGGCCGGCGTCCCGGAGCATGGCGAAGGCGCGGTGGGCGTAGCGGTCGGGATCGTCGCTCGCGCCGAGGATGGCGACGCGTTGTCGGGAATGGTCGGGGGAGTCGTTCATGGCGTTTCGGTTCTGACGTTCGCGGGAGATTCGGCCCTACCCGAGCAGCTCGTGGTCGCGCCCGTTCTTCCGCCGGCGCACCAGGCGCAGGGCGCGGTCCACGTCGTGGCCGTCAAGGAAGGCGAAGTAGGGCATCAGGGCGATGATGGAAAAGAGCCAGATTTGCGTGACGAGCAGAATGGTCAGGTGCAGGCCGGTGCCAAGGAGGAATCCCAGCGCGCGGGTGCGCCTGCACCAAAGCAGGTTGGGCACGATCAGCTCGATGACGAGGGTGGCGTAGGTGAGGATCGCGATCAGGACGGTGGCCTTGGCGAAAAACGGATAGGGAAAGCGCGAGTAGAAGGAGAGCATGAAAAAGGACAGGAACTCGCCGCTGCGCCAGAAGGGATCGACGACCTTCAGCCAGACGGTGTGCCAGTACATGACGGCGAGCTGGAGCTGCATGAGCAGCAGCCCGTGGCGGGAGACCAGCAGCTCGGCGCGCCGGGCGTGGCCGCCTTTCAGCCAGCGGGCGAGGGTCCACGGTTTCCCCAGGGGCGAGACGAGCAGGAAAAACGAAAAAGTTCTCAGCATGATGTCCCACCCGTGGATGGCGACGAAGGCGCGCTGGGTGTAGCCGAGGTGCCAGAGCAGGACGAGCAGCGCGGCGAAGCGCGGCGCGACCCCGAGCCCGAGGCACACCAGCGCCGCCGCGGCCACGACGAACACGGCGGAAACGCCCGCCGGCGAGGTGACATGGTAGAAAATCGAGAAGTAGGGCTTTCCCTCCGACACGCGCAGCAGCGTCTCGCGGTCGATCATGCCGCCCTCGGTGAAAAACGCGATCCGGTGCGGCCAGAGGTCGACGAGATTCGCCAGGGCGACGGCGGAAAACACGATGCGGACGATCGCGTAGACGCGGGCGTCGGCGGCGCCGAACCAAAACGATTCGAGCCGGCTCCACGCGTTCCGGCAACGGTCTCGCGGTTTTCCAATCATCGGGGACGAGCGATTTCGTAGGGGCCGTGGAGGGTGGAGACTTCGTAGTCGATTTCGTCGAGCTGGCGGACGATGTCGAGGCGCTGGATGTGGCGGGCGCTCTTCCGGATCTGGAAACGGACGAGGGGCGGGCCGGGTTGCTCGCGCAGGGCGGCCTCGATTTTCGCGGCGTAGGGTTTCAGGTAGGGTTCGTAGAGCGGGCTTTCCATCCGGGTCAGCACGGTGACGTAGCGGAAGTAGCCGGGAAACGGCCGCAGGCCGGGCGTGACGATTCCGAATTCGCGGCGGTTGCCGGCGGCGTCCCAGGCGTCGACTTTGGCGTCGAAGGCGCTGTAGTTCGGCGGCGAGGTGAACATGTCCCAGTGCTGGTCGGCGCCGGTCAGCTCGCGGTAGGGGGTGAAGACCGGGTGCAGCGCCGCGCGGAGGAAGGACTCGTTCGGAACGAGGGTGAAGGTCATCGCGGCCGCGTGCCAGAGCAGGAAGAGGACCGCGAGCCGCCGTCCCCAGCGGAGCGCCGGGCCGGCCTTCGCGGATTTGGGCGCGGGGGAGGAGGATTCGGATGCGTCGTGGCTTTCCATGCGGGGCGGGGAACTGTGGGGCGTCCGGCCCCGGTCTGGCAAGTCGAATCCGTCAGCGAAACCGCTCCGACCGAAGAGGGTTGGGTGGCTGACCCAACAGGGTATGGTGTCCGACCCAACCCTGTTGGGTCGGGCGCGGTTCATTCCCAGCCATAGATCATCACCGCGGGCACGGTGACTTCGGGGTCGGCGGCGCCGGCGGGTTCGATTCGCAGCAGGATGAGATAGAGATCGGTCTTTTTCGCCTTGAAGGTCAGGACGGCGGCGGCCTGGCCGGGCTCGCCTTTCGCGGAGGCGACCTCTTTTTCCCTCGGATCGAAGACGTGGATGCGCAGCCGGGAGTCCTTCGGCAGGGGGCCGGTGGCGGCGCCGAAGAAGAGGCTGTATTCGTTGCCTTTGAAAAACTGAAGGCGCATCGCGGTGCCGGTGCGGGTGGTGACGGCGCCGCGCCAGTAGTCGGAGCGGAGGGTGAAGTCTTCCTTGCCGAGGAAGGGGCTGGCGGCGGTGAGGGCCTGGTGCTCGGGCGAGTCCTCGGGGTATTTTTTCGGCTTGTCCTCCCCGAAGGCGGCGGCTTGCGCCATGACGATGGCGAGGACGAGGAGCGCCGGGGACAGGCTGCGGGTTCCGCTGAGCATCGGGGAAAGATCGCCCCGACCGGCCGGTCGGGCAATCGGAACCGGCGGAAAAGGGCTGGCGGAAACGCGGGTCCTCCGCGGCGCTTGGCGGTTGCGCGGGGCGGGTGGCCTTGGCTATGGTGGAAGGGCCGTGCTCTTCGAACGTTCCCGGATCGCCCCGCTGCTCGCCCGCCTCGCGGAGGATCACAACGTTTTCCTGGGCACGTCCTCGTGGCGGTTTCGGGGCTGGTGCGGCACGCTCTACGACGAGGATCGCTACCTGTGGGGCACGCATTTTTCGCGGAGGCGTTTCAACGATCGTTGTCTCGAGGAATACGCGGCCGTTTTTCGCACTGTGGAGGTGGACTCGACCTACTACGCGCTGCCGAAAATCGATCGCCTGCTGGCGATGGCGGACCAGGCGCCGGAGGGCTTTCGCTTTTCCTTCAAGGCTCCCGACGACATCACGGTGAAGCATTTTCCGAACCTGCCGGCTTACGGAAAAAAGGCGGGCACGGCGAACGAGTTTTTCCTGAGCGAGGGCTTGTTCGCGATGGGATTTCTGCGGCATCTGGAGCGGATCCGGGAGAAGGTGGGGATGATCGTGCTGGAGTTTTCCCACTTCGGGGAGGACGACTTCGGGCACGGGCGCGATTTTGTCGAGGCGCTGGACGGCTTTCTCGGTTCGCTGCCGGACGAGGGCTGGCGGATCGGGGTCGAGGTGCGGAACAAGAACCTGCTGCACCCGGACTATTTCGCGATGCTGGCGCGGCACGGGGCGGCGCACGTGTACAATCAATGGACGCGGATGCCGTCGGTGACGGAGCAGTTGGGAAAACTCCCGGCGCGGGCGAACGCGTTTCTCGGGGCGCGTTTTCTGCTGACGCCGGGGCGGACGCTGGACTGGGCGCGGGAGCGTTTCGAGCCTTTCCACCAGATTCGGGAGATCGACGAGTCGGCGCGCGAGGCGCTGGTGGGCCTGATCCGCGGGGCGATGGATCGGAGGCCGGAGTCGCCGGCCTATCTCTATGTCGGCAACGATCTGGAAGGGAACGCCTTGCACACGATCGCGGACGTGCTGGAAGAGGCGGCGCTGGGGGATTGAGGGCGTCGATTTTCGGGGTTGTGAATCCGGCGTGAGATGCCAGAATCCGCCTCGTCGGGTCCCCGGCCTCCCGCTTTTTTCCACTATGAACGAGTTTCTGGTTTTCGAAGGCGTCACCAAGCGGTACGGCGATTTTTACGCGGTGCGGGACGTGACGTTCGAGGTCCGGCAGGGGGAGATCTTCGCGCTGCTGGGTCCGAGCGGCTGCGGGAAGACGACCCTGCTCCGGATGCTGGCCGGATTCATCGAGCCGGACGCGGGACGCATCCTGGTGGACGGGAAAGACGTCACGGGCATCCCGCCGGACAAGCGGCCGGTGAACACGGTCTTCCAGAGCTACGCGCTTTTCCCGCACCTGACGATCCGGGACAACATCGGCTTCGGTCTGAAAATGGCGCGGCGCGGGAAGGCGGAGATCGCGGCGGAGGTCGACCGGATGCTGGACCTGGTGGATCTCGTGGAGCACGCGGACAAGAAACCCGACCAGATCAGCGGGGGACAGAAGCAGCGGGTGGCCATCGCGCGGGCGCTGGTGAACAAGCCGCGGGTGCTGCTGCTCGACGAGCCGCTGGCGGCGCTGGACCTGAAACTGCGGCAGCGTCTGCTGGTGGAGCTGGACGAGATCCACGACGAGGTGGGCATCACTTTTCTCTACGTGACGCATGACCAGACCGAGGCGATGGCGATCAGCGACCGCATCGGGGTGATGAATCGCGGCCGGGTGGCTCAGATCGGCGCGCCGGCGGAGATATACGAGAGTCCGGTGGACAGTTTCGTGGCGGCATTCATCGGGGACACGAACTTTCTCGAGGGCCGGGTCATCGAGCGGCTCGGAGACGAATACAGTCTCGTGGCGATCGAGGCGATGGGCGAGATCCGCGTCTACAACGACCGGGAGATTTCGCCCGGCGACGAGATTCACCTCAGTTTGCGGCCGGAGAAGCTGAGCATCCAGACCTCCGCCCCGGCGGCGACCGACGAGGCGCGAAACGCCATCGAGGGCACGGTGGAGGACGTGATCTACCTCGGCGCGCTCACCCGGTACTGGGTGCGGACGGGCGAGCGGCGACTGGCGGTGGAGCGGCAGCATTCGCGTTTCCTGCTCGACGAAAAGCCGCCGACCTGGGGCGACAAGGTTTGGGTCCGCTGGCGGGCGGACGACGGCTACCTGCTGCGGGATTTTGCCCCGGAACACGCCGAGATGCTGTCGCTGCCGGCCGAGACGGAATGACGCCGACAACCCCGATCCTCAAACGATATTCATGAAAAAAGGCAGGGCCAACATCGCCGGGAACCGGCTGGAGTGGCTGCTGACGCTGCCCTCGATGGGGTGGCTGCTGTTTTTCTTCGCGGTGCCCACGGTGCTCATCCTGGTGATGTCCTTCAAGCCGGCCAACGCCTACGGCGGATTCGGCGAGGGCTGGACCCTGAAGGCCTGGATCGACATGGGCCACCCGAGCTATCCGCTGATCGTGTGGCGCACCATCTGGCTGAGTCTCCTGACCACGATCATTTGCATCGGATTCGCGCTTCCGGCGGGTTTTCTCCTGGGACTGATCCGGTCGAAGTGGCGAAACATCCTGCTGCTGCTGGTGATCGTGCCTTTCTGGACGAATTTCCTCATCCGAGTCTTTGCGTGGAAGGTGCTGCTGCACCCGCTGGGATACCTGAAGCGGGCCCTGATGCTGGTCGGGCTGGCCTCGGACGAGACGCTGCTGCTGTACAACGAATGGGCGGTGCTGCTGGTCATGGTTTACACCTATCTGCCCTTCGCCATCCTCCCGATCTACGCGGCCTCGGAGAAATTCGACTACTCCCTGCTGGACGCCGCGCGCGATCTGGGCGCCAGCGCGTCGAAGGCCTTCTGGCTTGTCTTCGTGCCCGGCATCCAGCGGGGACTGATGGCGGCGGTGGCCATGGTGCTCATCCCGGCGCTGGGTTCCTACATCATTCCCGACATGGTGGGCGGTCCCTCCGGCGAAATGATCGGGAACATGATCGCCCGGCGCGTTTTCAACGACCGGAACTGGCCCCACGCCGCGGCCCTGGCGGGACTGCTGATGATCGTGACGCTGGCGCCGGTGCTGGTGGCGTTTTTCACCGAAAAACAGCACGCCGCGGGCGCGACGCGGGAAGGAGGTGGCGAGGCCGAATGAAAAGCCGCCTCAGGATACCCGGAGTCCTCACCGCGCTGGTGCTGGTGTTCCTCTACTTTCCCATTCTCGTCCTGGTGCTGAACTCCTTCAACGCCTCGAAATACGGGTCGAGCTGGGAGGGGTGGACGCTGCGCTGGTACCGGCTGCTTTTCAGCGGCGAGAGCCGCGATATCTGGGAATCGATCCAGCGGTCGCTGCACATCGCGATCGGGGCGAGTCTGGTGTCCATGGTGTTGGGAACCACGGCCGCCTGGGTGCTCCACCGCTATCGGACGCGGCTGCAGAAAGTCCATTTCGGCCTCGTCTATCTGCCCATCGTGGCTCCGGACATTCTCATGGGTATCAGTCTCGGCATTCTCCTGATCACGCTCGGGGTGGATCGCAGCCTCGAGACGATCACGGTGGCCCACATCACGTTTTGCATCAGCTACGTGGCGCTGGCGGTGCTGGGACGGCTTCAGGATTTCGACGAGTCGGTCGTCGACGCCGCCCGCGACCTGGGCGCGACATGGTGGCAGGCCGTGTGGCGTGTCGTGATCCCGCTGCTGGCGCCGGGCATCGTCGCCGGCGGGTTGCTGGCATTCACGCTGTCGATCGACGACTTTGTGATCACGTTTTTCGTCAAGGGCGTGGGCCTCGACACTTTGCCGCTGAAAATCTACAGCATGGCCCGCCACTCGCGACAGATGCCGGTCATCAACGCCCTTTCGACCCTGATGCTGACCTTCACCTTCGTCGTGGTGTGGTACGTGCAGCGCCATGCCCGGCCCGCGCTGCGGGGGTGAGTTTTCTCTTGCGCCCGCCGGGGCTTCGCTCTTATGAAAGCGGTCGCAATCATGAAGATTTTCCGTATCACGCTTCCCCGGCTCGTCCTGGCGGCCGCTCTCCTGGGCGCCGGCGCCCTGACTTCCTGCGGTCCCGAGAAAGAGGTCCTGCACGTCTTTACCTGGGACGACTACATCAATCCCGAGCTGATTCCCCGGTTCGAGAAGGAACATCACTGCAAGCTCGTCATCGACACCTTCGATTCGAACGAGTCCATGCTCGCCAAGATCAAGGCCGGGGCGAGCGGCTACGACATTCTCGTGCCCAGCTCCTACATGGTGAAAATCCTCGACAAGCAGGGCATGCTTCAGCCGCTCGACCACTCGAAGATCATCAATCTCAGCCACATCGACACCGAATACCTGAGCGAGACCGCCTTCGACAAGGAGATGCGCGTCAGCGTGCCCTACATGTTCGCCGCCACAGGGTTCGCCTACCTCGAGGATCGGGTCGAAAATGTCGTCCCCTCGTGGAAGATGTTCGACCGCGCCGATCTCAAGGGACGCATGACCCTGCTCAACGACCAGCGCGAAACCATCGGCGCCGCCCTCAAAACTCTGGGCTACAGCATCAACACCACCAACGACGCCGAACTGGAAAAGGCCCGGGAGGTCGTGATCGGCTGGAAGAAAAACATCGCCAAGTTCGAGAGCGACCAATACGACGCCGGCATCGCCTCGGGCGAGTTCGTGCTCGTCCACGGCTACTCCGGCGACCTTTTTCAGGCGCAGGAGGAAAACGAAAAAGTCGCGATTGTCATCCCCGAGGAGGGCACCTCGATCGCCTGTGACGACCTGGTGATCCCCAAGGACGCGCCGAATCCGGATCTCGCCCACGCTTTCATCAACTTCCTGTGCGAACCCGAGATCGCGGCGAAGAACGTCGGTTACATTTTTTATCTCGCGCCGAACAAGGACGCCTACCCGCTGCTCGACGCCGAGATTCGGGAAAATCCCGCCATCTTCCTCGACCGTGCCGTGCTGGGCCGCAGCGAGATGATCGACGACCTCGGCGCCGAGGGGAACGCGAAATACACCCGCATCTGGGACCAGATCCGGGCCGCCACCACCGAGTGAGCGCGGCGGCAAACGGTGGAGAAGCGGAGGAGCGCGAGCGTTTCTTCGAGCAGTGGGCGATCTACCGAAAGGTGATCGAATCCGATTTCATGGTCCACCGCGATGTGATCGGAGCCTTTGGCGCCTGGCTCGACGAAGCGGGAGCCGCCTCGGACGGGAATGGCGCCTGGCTCGACCTCGGATGCGGCGATGCCCATGTCGCGGCCGCCTTGCTCGGCGCAGGGCGGCGGGTGGGGCGGTATGTCGGAGTCGACTCGTCCGAAATGGCGTTGCGGGAGGCGCGAGACAGCCTTCCCGGCACGGTTCCGGAGATCGAATGGGTTCGCCGGGATATTCTCGAATACCTCCGCGAATGCCGCGAGCCGTTCGACATCGTGATCGCCGGCTATTCGCTCCATCACTTCCAGCCCCGCGAAAAGCGCGGCATTTTTCGCGAAATTCGCGCCCGTCTTCGGTCCGGCGGCGCCCTGCTGCTTTACGATATCTTTTGCCACCCCGGTCGCGACCGGGCGCATTTTGTGGAGTCTTATCTCGAGTGGATGCGCCGCGACTGGTCCGGAATCACCGAGCGCGAACACGGCCTCATCGACCGGCACATCTCGGCCCGCGACTTTCCCGAGACGCCGGAAAACCTCGTCTCCATGGCCGCCGAGGCCGGGTTTTCGGGGACGGAGTTGTATGGCGATCCGCCGGCCTTTCACCGGGCGATGGTTTTCCGGCCGACCTGACAGGGTTTGGTCGGTGACCTAACCCTGTTTGCCCGCGGCGCTCGACGACTTCTTGGGCGCGGGCTTTTTCACAACCACGACTCCGTCCTCGATGACGCACACGTAGCCCGCCAGCTCGGTCGAGTAGCGCAGGGCGTCGCCGAGCGGGACGTTGTTGAGGTTCAGGGTCACGGTCGCCTCCGGCAGCGCCTCCTGATTCAGCACGACGATGTTCACGCCGCGCGATCCGGCGGGGGCGTCGGTGTCGAGCTGCTCCGCCCGGACGCGGAAATAGTCGAGCGCGTCGGCGAGGGGAGTCCCGGAGAATTCGAGGCTGGGAATGACGATGCGGCTCAGTTTTCCGAGCAGCGCGGCCGGTTTGTCGGTCGAAACTTTTGCCGGAACGTTCGAGCGATCGATCACGACCGCGATGGGTTCGATCTCCATTTTCGCGCCGACGATGCGGGTGATGAACTTCAGCGTCAGGCCGAGGGAGACATTCGAGAGCTTCAGGCTGACGGGAACCCGGGAGAGCGACTGGTCTTTGACGATGATGTTGATTCCGTTGCCGCCGGGCGCCGCCTCCCGGCTTTTCGCCACCAGAAAATCGAGCGCGTCCCGCAGGGGGGTCTCCACGAACTCGACCGACGGAATTGTGACGGAGAGCTTCGAGGCGGTGTCGCCCTGCGCCCGGGCGGTGGGAGGCGCGCTCGCGATCAGGAGCGGAATCGCCGTCGTCACGACGAGTCTGGAGATGGCATGTCTCAAGGATGGCGTTTTCATGGAAGTCGCCGATTGTGTCCGGCGTCGGTCCCGGGTGTAAAGCCCAAAGCCGGTCTGTGCACACCGCGCGGGGCGGGCTTCCGATCGGGGGTTGACGCCGGCCATGTGTCGCGGGACACTAATCCTGAATCGTCGCCCCAAGCGTGAGTCATGGAAACAGACCCGGAGAAGATCAGGGAATTGCGCCGGAATCAGCCGCGGCTGACCTCCGAAGAATTTTACGCCCAAGTGGAGAGGCATCTGGGCAAACCGGTCCGCCCGGCATCGTCGAGCAAATCCTCGCCCTCGGAAAATGGGGAAGAGCAACCGGCCGAACCCTCGATCGTGACGACTGGCTGAGACACGCCAAGATCGGTGGAGTCGAGCACGAATATTGGTTTCTGAAACACCGGCAGCGGGTGGTCAAAATCACCCTCCCGGGCTTCTACGGGCAGATGCCGACCCCGAGGGCGGATGGGACGCCGGGGCTGCGGCCCGCGACACCGCTTGAGTATCTCGATCGTCTGGCCCTTTCGAACCGGATTTTTGCCGACGATTTCAGGGTGATGGGAATCGTCGATGATCGGGCCGGCCCCCGAATCGTGATTTCCCAGCCGGTTGTGGTCGGCGAACGACCCGAGAATGGGGAGATCGACGCCTATATGGAGGCGCTCGGATTTTCCCGCCTGACAAACAAGTCGATGTTCGTTCGCGAAAACGACCTGATCGGAGTGTTCGACGGACATCAGGGAAATTTCCTGAGGGGCGCGACGGGCCAGATTTTTGCCATCGACGTGATTCCCGTCCGGATCGGTCCGGCCTTGTGGCGGGCGATTCAATTGCAGCGGGCTTTCCCGCCATGATCGACATCCCTCGGGACGCGATGCCGCGCCCCGGGAGACGCGTTTTTCGCTTGTTCCGCGGCGCGAATGCGGTTCAGGATTCCCGCCCATGACCTTTTCCAAACATCTTCTTCCCCTCGGCTCGGCCATCGCGTTCGCGTCTGTCGCCGCTTCGGCCGGCGCCGTCGAAAACTGGCCCAATTTCCGCGGCCCGTCCGAGCATGGATTGACCGACGAGGGTACCCGGCTCCCGATGAAATGGAGCGAAGCCGAGAACGTCGCCTGGAAAACCGCCCTCGAGGGCAAGGCCTGGTCGTCGCCGGTGATCTGGGGCGACAAGATCTGGCTCACCAACGCCGACGAGGGCGGCACCCGGCTCTCGGTCGTTTGCGTGGACAAGAACACGGGCAAAATCCTGCACAACAAACGCGTTCGCTCCGTCGCCGCGCCGCAGTATTGCCACCCGTTCAATTCCTACGGCTCTCCCTCGCCGATCGTCGAGGAGGGACGGGTTTATGTCACATTCGGCGCGCCTTGGACGGGCTGTCTCGACGCCGGGACGGCCGAAGTCATCTGGGAACGCACCGACCAGGTCTGCAATCACTTCCGCGGCCCGGGATCGTCGCCTTTTCTGACGGACAAGCTGTGTATTCTGAACTTTGACGGCAGCGACTTTCAATACGTCATCGCCTTCGACAAGGCCACCGGCGAGACGGTGTGGAAAACCGACCGCGGCGTCGATTTCGAAGACATCGATCCGGAGACCGGCAAACCCGAGCGCGAGGGCGACTGGCGCAAAGCCTACTCGACCTCCCGCCTGGCGAAAAGCGAAAGCGGCCGAACCGAACTCGTCAGTCTCGGGTCGAAGGCCCTTTACGGCTACGATCCCGAGACCGGAAAGGAACTCTGGCGTCTCGAGGCCAAGAAAATGCACTCCGCCGGTTGCACCCCCGTCATCGGGCAGGGGCTGATCTTTTCGCCGATGGGATCGGGCGGGGAACTCTACGCCGTGAAGCCGGGGGGCGATGGCGTCGTCACCGATTCCCACCTCGTCTGGTCCTACAAGCGCGTGGTGCCGAAGCGCGCCTCGCCCATCCTCCTCGGCGACCTGCTCTTCATGGTGGACGACGGGGGAATCGCGGCCTGTGTCGAGGCGAAAACGGGCGGGGAAATCTGGCGGGACCGCGTCAACGGCAACTACTCCGCGTCTCCCGTTCACGCCGACGGCAAGATCTGGTTCTTCGACGAGGACGGACGCGGAGTCGTCATCGAAGCCGGGCGCGAATTCAAGATTCTCGCCGAAAACCAGCTCGACGCCGGCTGCATGGCCTCGCCCGCCGTGTCGGGCAACGCTCTGTTTGTCCGCACCAAGACGCACCTCTACCGCATCGAGGAGAAGCCCTGATTCCCGCTTGAACCGGGCGCGATCCGGCGCGAAACATCCGGCCGATGAAAGTCACCCTCGGCCTTCTCCAGCACGCCTGCTCCGCCGATCCGGAAGCGAACCTCGCCACGACCCTTTCGCTGGCCGGACGCGCCGCCGACGCGGGCGCGCAAATCGTGTGCACGCAGGAGCTGTTCCGATCGGAATACTTCTGCCAGAGCGAGGACCACGCCCACTTTGCCCTCGCCGAACCCGTTCCGGGACCGAGTGTGGAGGCCTTTCAGGCGCTCGCGAAGGCCCGCGAGATCGTGATGATCGTCTCGCTTTTCGAAAAGCGCGCCCCCGGCCTCTATCACAACACCGCCGCCATCATCGACGCGGATGGAAGCTTCCTCGGCGCCTACCGGAAGATGCACATCCCGGACGACCCGCAGTTTTACGAGAAATTCTACTTCACGCCCGGCGACCTCGGTTTTCGGGCCTGGCAAACGCGTTATGGCCGCGTCGGCGTCCTGATCTGCTGGGATCAGTGGTATCCCGAGGCGGCGCGCCTCACCGCGCTTCAGGGGGCCGAGATTCTTTTCTATCCGACGGCGATCGGGTGGTTGCCCTCCGAAAAGGCCACCCATGGCGAGCGCCAGCACGGCGCCTGGGAGACGATCCAGCGTTCCCACGCCGTGGCCAACGGCTGCTTCGTCGCGTCGGTCAACCGGATCGGGCACGAGGCGCCCGCCGGGGGCGAGGGCATCGAGTTCTGGGGACAGAGCTTCGTGGCCGGCACCAGCGGCGAGATGATCGCCAAAGCCTCCGCCGACCGCGAGGAGATCCTGCTCGCCGAAGTGGAGACCCGGGACGTGGATGTCACGCGCACCTACTGGCCTTTTCTGCGCGACCGCCGCATCGACGCCTACGAGGGCATCGAGAAACGGTTCCTCGACTGATTTTTTTTCCCGCTTTTCCATGATCGCCGACACGCCCGCCGCGCTCGGGTTTCGCCTGCCCGCCGAATGGGAGCCTCAGGAGGCCGTCTGGCTTTCCTGGCCCCGGGACCGCGTCACCTGGCCGACCTGCTTTGACGAAATCCAGGCGCTCTTCGGCGAGATTGTCGCCGCCATCGCGCGCTTCGAGCCGGTGCGGGTCAATATCGCGGAAAACGAACTCGCCCGCGCCCGGCACCTCTGTGAAGCCGCCGGCGCCGCCATGGAGCGCGTCGAGTTTTATCTCCACCCGAACGACGACGTCTGGTGCCGCGACCATGGGCCCCTCTTCGTGAAAAACGACCGCACCGGCGAAGTGGCGGTCACGGACTGGAACTACGACGCCTGGGGAAAGAAATTCGAGCCCTACGACGCCGACAATCGCGTGCCGGAGCGCGTCGCCGCCACGCTGAAGCTTCGCCGCTTCCCCAACCCGATGACCCTCGAGGGCGGCTCCGTCGAGGTCAATGGTCAGGGCGTGCTGCTGACCACCGACTCCTGCCTGCTGAATCCAAACCGCAATCCTCACCTCACACGCGCCGACATCGAGGGCGAGCTGCGCGCTTATCTCGGCGTGACGGAGATTGTGTGGCTCGGCGAAGGCATCGAGGGCGACGACACCGACGGGCACATTGACGACATCACCCGTTTCATCCGGTCCGACGCCCTGTTGACGGCGGTGGAGCCGAACCCGGACGACCCCAATCACCGGCCCCTTGCCGAGAATCTTGAGAAGTTGCGCGCGCTCCGGACGGCGGCCGGCCGCCCCTACGAGATCCGCGAAATGCCGATGCCCGAGCCTTGCCATCGGATCGGCAAGCGCATGCCCTCGAGCTACGTGAACTACCTCGTCCTGAACGGCGCGGTGTTGATGCCCACTTTCCGCCAGCCGGGACGCGACGCCGAGGCGGCCGAAATCCTCGCCGACTGTTTTCCCGGGCGCGAGATCGTCGGCATCGACTGTTACGACATCGTGCTCGAGTCCGGCACCATTCACTGCATGACGCAGCAGCAGCCGAGCTGACTTAACAGGGTAGAGTGCCGGACCCAACCCTGTTGGGTGACGCCTTTCACTCGGCTTTTTCGCCGCTCTTTTTGGCCTCGGCCTCGGCCGCGGTTTCCTCCGCGGCGGCTTGGGCGGCGGTTCGGGCGGCTTGGGCGAGGGCCTTCACATAGACCTGGTCCTCGGCGCCGAGATTGGCCAGTTCGTAGTCGATGGGTTCGCGTTTCAGATTCAGCAAAAAGCGGACGCGCCCTTCGCGGATGACCTCGACCGGGGTGGATTCGCCCTCCTTCGGGGTCGAGAAGGCGAGGAGACGGGCGATCATCTTTTTTCCGTCGGTGTTGGTCCACTCCCGCTCCGGGGTAACGGCGGTGTATTGGATGACGACGGTCCGCGGCTCGGGGTTGACGGGGTTGTTCACGGATACGCCGGAGTCGGCGCCCGTTCCGGCCCCTCGCACCCGGAATTTTCCGGGTTGCGAGGGAATCACGACATTCTGCGCGCCGGCGGTCGCGGCGAGGCCGAGCAAAGCCCACACGACGGGGGCGAGGAGCGGGGAATTCGAAAGGGTCATGTCGGCGGCGGGGCGGTTTGGTTTTGGATCATCCTATCGGGCGACGCCCCGGGCGGCAAGTCCGGCGGTTCGACCCGTTCCGACGCGCTGTCCCGCGAGGGGCGATGATACCACAAGCCGCAGAGGCGGCGCCAGCGGGCGGCGAAGGGAAAGAGAAGCAGGATCGCCAGTTGAAGCGTGAACCGCGCGCCGCCGAACCATTGCGTCTTTCGGTCGGAGGTGACGACAGGAGGTCGCGCGATCACCCGGAAAGCCAGTCCGCCGCGCCGTCCCCATTTGCGCAGGCGATTGGAAAACCACACCTCCTCGCCCGCGTAAACGGCCTCGGAAAATCCGCCCGCGGCTTCGTAACCCTCGCGGGTGCAGTAGACGAAACAGCCCGCCGCGAGCCCGAATTTCGCCGCCGACCAGTTCCAGACGGTCAGGAAATTTCGGACGAAAAACGGAAGCTCGCCGTCGCAGACGGTGATCGCTCCACCGCCGCAGACCGCCCCGGAATCGAGGGCCGCGAGCGCCCGGGCCAGCGTCTCCGGAGGCACGAGGGTGTCGGCGTCGAGAAAGATCAGCCATTCGGCCCCCCGGGTGACGGCGGCCCGGGCGCCGGCATTCCGCGCGCGGGAGATCTGGTTGACCGGTTCGAAAACGACTTCGTCGGCGCCGTTTTCGCGCGCCACTTTGGCGGTGTCGTCGGTGGAGTGGTTGTCGACCACCACGACGCGGCCGGAATGGGCGGCGGCGACGGCGGCCATGGCTTTCCGAAGCGCGGACAGGGTGGCGGGCAGGTAATCGGCCTCGTTGTAGGCGGGAATGACGACGGCGTAGCGGGCCATGCGACATCCTACACGCCGTCGGCGGGGTAGCGCATGCCCGAATTTGGGGATCAGAAAAGCTCCCGGATCGGGCTGGGACCGGTCATTGTGGTCAAAACATTGGCCGGCAGGCCGTCCATCAGCCGGACCTGATTGAGGTCGAGCAGGGCGTGCAGCAGGGTGACCGTCAGGTTGTCCATGCCAATGGGGGCGCTGGCGGGCTCGCCGCCGTCGCGGCTGGACTGGCCGATGACCTGTCCGGTTTTCAGGCCGCCGCCGTGGAACATCAGGGGCGCGAGTTTACCCCAATGATCCCGCCCGCCCCTGGCGTTGATTTTCGGACTGCGACCCATTTCCCCGCAGCAGACGAGCAGGATCTTCTCGCCGAGGCCGCGTTCCTCGCAGTCCTCGATAAAGGCGGACACGGCGTGATCGAAAGGGGCGCCGACGTATTCCATGCCCTCGGTCATGGTGGCGTTGTTGACGTCGGCGTGCATGTCCCAGACGAAATTCGTGGTGACGGTGACAAATCCGGCGCCGCGCTCGCAGAGGCGGCGGGCGAGCAGCATCAGTTTGCCGAGAGTCTGGCCGTGGTCGCGGTAGCGTTCATGATTTTTCCAGACAGTTCGGATGGAATTGGGATTCAGCAGGGGCGCGGTGTCGTAGCGGGCGACCACGCGCGGGTCCTCCGTCGAGAGGTCGAAGGCGCCGGCGATGCCGCCGAGGATGGTGTCGAAGGCCTGTTGCTGAAAGCCGTCGAGGCTTTCGGCGGCGCCGGCGTCGAGGGCGCGCCGGACGTGGTCGAGGTCGCCGAGCAGGGTCCGGCGATCCTCGAGGCGGCGTCTGGTGACACTCAGGGTCATGTCCGCCTGCAGGGAGCCGCCCGCGCCGGGGGCAAAAGGCGCGTGGGTCGCGCCCAGGGGCCCCGACGACGCGAAATCGCCAAATTTGGTGAAAGCCTCCATCGCCGAGTCATCGACCGCGCGCGGGTAGAGGGCGACGTTTCGCGGCATTCCGGAACCGGGCAGGGTGGGACCCGCCACGCGGGAGAAGAGCGAGCCGATGTTCGCGCCGAGCGAGTTTTTTCCGACGATGGGCTTGATGTCGTGGTTGCCGTCGCCGGTGGTGAACGAGCGCACGACGGCGAGCTTGTGCGCCAGCCGCGCGAGCTTCGGAAAGGTCGCGCCGAAGGTGACTCCCGGGATGGTGGTCGCGACTTCGCCCGTGGCGGAGCGGATACCCGATGGCATGTCCATTTTCGGGTCGAAGGTCTCGGTCTGGGCCGGGCCGCCGTGCATGAACAGGAAAACGACCGACTTGTCCTTCACCAGCGCCGGCGCCGCGGCCTTCGCGGCCAGGAATTGCGGCAGGCTGAGCGCGCCGCCGCCCAAGGCCAGCGAGCCGACGCGGAGAAAGGATCGGCGGTCGGTCGGTGCGGTCATGTTCAAGGGAAGCGCTCGTTCACACCGTGCAGATTTCCACGCCCTGGCGCAGGGAGGCGATCTTGTCCTCGCGGGCGGGGATGAATTCCTGGGCGACCCAGCCGTCGAATCCCGTCTCGACGATCGCCTTCACGATCGCCGGATAATACAGTTCCTGGGTGTCGTCGATCTCGTGCCGGCCCGGGACGCCGCCGGTATGGTAGTGGCTGAAAAACTCGTGGTGCTTCCGGATGGTGGCGATGACATCGCCCTCCATGATCTGCATGTGATAGATGTCGTAGAGCAGCTTGAAGCGCTCGGACCCGACGCGCCGGCACAGTTCGACGCCCCAGTCGCTGTGGTCGCACATGTAGTCGGCGTGGTTGACCTTGGAGTTGAGCAGCTCCATCGACAGCGTGACCCCCAGCTTTTCGCAGAGCGGCATGAGCCGCTTCAGGCCGACGGCGCAATTCTCGAGCCCCCGCTCGTCGTCGAGGCCCTCGCGGTTGCCGGAAAAGCAGATGACGTTGGTAAACCCGGCGTCGGCGCTGGCTTTCAGGTGCGGTTCGTAGGCGGCGACGAGGGCGTCGTGGTGCTCGAGGCGATTGAAGCTCTTTGGGATGGGGCCGACCTTGGTTTTCTTGCCCCCGATTTCGATTTCGGCGGTCGGAAAACTGACCATCGCGCAGTGGAGTCCGTGCTTTTTCAGCGTGGGGAAATCCTCGGGCATCAGCAATTCGACCGACTCGAGGCCGAACACCTTTCCCGCCGCGCAGAGATCGTCGAGCGAGACGTCCTTGTAGCACCATTTGCAGGCCGAGTGGCGGACCTTCCCTTTCACGCCCGCTTTGGCGGCGGCTTCGTCGGCGAGCCCGAAACGATGGTGCAACGTCGCCGCGACCGACGCGACGGCGGCGGCGGAACCCGAGACAAAGGAACGGCGGGAGAGGGGATTGCTTTCCATGCCGGGAGTGTATCAAAGCGCCCCCGCGGGCACAGGCCAAAACGGACGGCGTAATCGCGGTTCCGGCTCCGGGAAGCCCGAGTCGCAAACTACGGTCCGCTCTTTCGCCGCAACCGCAGGGCCAGCAGATCGATGGCGCTCCCGCCCTTCAGGCGCGTCACTCCGATCGTGAGATCGGCGTCGCCCGGCGAAAGATCGATCTCGCCCACCGCGAGGCGTTTCGAGGTCCGCATGCCGGGTTCGCGGCGCGGAACGCGATCCGGGGTCGCGACCGTTTCGGAGGCGAAGGGCTCGGACACGGTGAAATCGAGAAGGCTCCCGCCGCAACGCAGCCGCATGCCGCATGGCGCGTTCGCCTCCGGCAGCGAGTATTCGATCTCGACGGTGAAAGACCCGCCCTCGCCGACGACCCGCGTCGGCCAGCCCGCGGTGAAAGACGGATCGCTCCAGTGCGTCAGCCACGTTCGATCGCCGCGCTTCATTTGTTTTTCCCAGGTCTCCGGGACGACGGCTTCCCGCGCGCGCAGGGTCACCACCGGCCATTCCGGATAACCGATCTCGGTGGGAAACCGCTCCAGCCCGTAGTCGGTCGTCTCGTCGAGCCACCGCGCGTAATCCGCCCGCATGTCGGCGAGGAGAAACTTGTAGTCGTCGCCCAGCTCGTGGCGTTGCAGCGGGTCGGCGCTCAGGTCGTAGAGTTCCCATCCGCTGTGGATCGGCGCCGGCTCGGCCCGACGCCATCCCGCGTCGCGCGCCGCCAGCCAGCGGTCCGTCCGCACCGCGCGGGAGGCGTTCGCGGTGTCGAATCCGGGAGGCGTCCAGGAGGTGAAAAGAATGCGGTTCGGCCAGCGGCGCGGTTGGCCGCCGGAGACGAGCGCGGGCGTCAGGTCCATGCCGTCGATGAGGCGGCCCTCCGGCATTTCGACGCCACAGAGTCCCGCCAGGGTCGGCAGCACGTCGATGTGGGCGGAGATGCGCGAAAAGGACGAGCCGGCCGGGACACGGCCCGGCCATGCCACGATACTGGGCACGCGCACGCCGCCCTCGTGAACGCCGCCCTTGGCGCCGTAAAAGTAACCGTTGAACCGGGGCTCCGGGTCATCCGGCCGCAGGGCCGGCCCGTTGTCGGAGAGATACCAGACCACGGTGTTGTCCGTCTGGCCGGCGGCCTCCACCGCGTCGAGCAGCCGCCGCACGTTGCCGTCGATCGACTCCACCATGGCGTAGACCGCGGCCGTCCGGTCGCCGAGTCCCCGGGCGCGATACTTTTCGAACAGGGCGTCCGGCGCCTGGTAGGGCGAATGCGGCGCGCTGAAAGCCACGTGGCAGAGGAAAGGCCTGTCCTCCGCCGCGCTTCGGGCGACGAATTCGACCGCCGCGTCGGTGAGTACGTCGGTCACCCAGCCCCGGGTGGGCGTTTCGGCGCCGTTTTTTTCCAGCACGGCGTCGAAGGCGGTGTCCAGCTCTTCCCCGCAAAAGCCGAGAAACTCGTCGAAACCCTGCCCGTTCGGGTTGTGCGGCCAGTTGGCGCCGTTGTGCCATTTTCCGAGGCAGGCGGTGGCGTATCCGGCCTCCCGAAACAGCTCGGCAATCGTCGTTTCGGCGGCGTGCATCACTTCCTCGCCAGGGGAGACGCCGGCCACGCCGGTGCGGTAGTGGTAGCGGCCCGTGAGGAGGCTGGCCCGGGTCGGGGCGCCGCTCGGGCAGACGTGGAAGCGCTTCAGCTCCAGGCCGCGGCCGGCGAGCGTGTCGAGGGCCGGTGTGTCGATGTCCGAGTTTCCGTGGAAGCCGACGTCGCCCCATCCCTGGTCGTCGGCCAGGATCAGCAGGACGTTGGGTTTCTCGCCGCTAGGGCGGGCGGTGGCGGGCCCGCACATTCCCCACGCGAGGGCGCAGAGCCCGGCGACACAGGGGGGGAGTATCCGCATCGGGCCATTGTGAACGCGGGCCGGCGGATGCGCATCCCAAAAAGAGGCGCATTGCCGCTTGGATTTCGGGCCATCGCGTGTTTGTTGCGGCGAGTCTTCCCACCCGCCATGGCCTCGATCCGATTTTCCTGCCCGAATTGCGAAACCCGCCTGTCCGCCGAACCCCACCAGCGCGGCGAAGCCGCCAAGTGCCCGGAGTGCGAGTGGACCTTTCATGTGCCGTCGGCCTCCGAGAGCGCGCCGGTGGTGAAATTCTTCTGTCCCTACTGCGAGCGAAAGCTCTCCGCGACCGAGGATCAGTGGGGGAAGGAAATTCCGTGCCCCTTCGCCGACTGCGCCAAACCGGTGCTGGTGCCGCGACCCGAGTGGAAGCCGATGCCGACCGGAATCCTGAAACGCGGCGTCGCGGACCCGAACCTTCTCGTGCGGGAGGGCGAGGCGCGTTCCCGCGCGGATCGTTCCGAAGCGGCGAAAAACGATTCGCCCCAGGCGGGGTGAGTCCCGGTTTCCGGTCCGGTTTTCGACCCACCCAACAGGGTTAGGTCGCGGACCCAACCCTGTTGGGTCGGGCTTAAAACACGCGCCGCGTGACGCCGGGACGGGTGAAAAGCAATTCCGCCCCGATCGCCGTCTCCGGCAATCCGGTCAGACGGGCCAGGGCGGCGCGGTAGACGGTCATCTGCGAACGGTAGTGACCGGTCGCGGCCTCGATTTCGGCGTCGTCGGCGACGCGATTCGTCTTGTAGTCGAGGATGTGTCCGTCGGTGAATCGGCCGGCGTCGTCGCGCTCGAGCACGACGCGGTCGAACACGCCGGACACCCATTCGCCGTCCGGGGCGATCATTTCAAAGCGCTTCTCGATCCAGACCACCGGATCGCGATAGGAATGCCGAAGAAATCGACCGCGAATCGCGGCGATCTCCAGCGTGGCGCGAACCTGCGCGAGGGCTTCCCCGGCGAAATCGGGATGGCGGGAAGCCTCGGATTCAAGCCGCCGATCGAGCGCCGCCTCGGTTTCGTCAAGCCATTCGATTTGTTCGAAAAGAGCGTGAACGGCGGTGCCGAAACCGGTGGCGGATCCGCTGTCCGGCGCGAACAGGCGCGCCGCGCCTCCCCAGATGGTCTTGTCGGCGGCGTTGGAGGGGATGCGGCGTTGGCGGAGGGGAAAACGACGCGGTCCCGTCGGGGGGCGGTTGACGGCCGTTGGTTTCGGTGGGGCGGGTTGGCGGCTCTCCGCGATGATTCGGGCCCAGTTCGGATCTCCGGACTCGTGGTGGACCGTGACGGGGGTGCCGCCGACGTGGCCTTCGCGGGGCTCGTCGCCGGCGGCCTCGAACTGGCGGGCGATCAGGTTTCGCGGTGCGGTGCTTTCGGCCTTCGTTTCGAGCCTGGGCGTGACGAGGTAGTTGGCGAAGCGCGCGCGGGTCAGGGCGACGTAGAGGTTGCACAGTTCCTCGAGCGCGCAGTCCATCTCGGCCTCGAGATAGGCGCTTCGCAGGGGTTCGACACGCAGGGCGATGTCTTTGCGCGGGCTGACCATCAGCCAGTTCAGACGGCGGTCCCGATCGTGGCCCTTCAGGGCATCGAGGTCCTTCAGCGCGGTGATGGCCTTGGGTTTGAGATCCGCGACGATGACCGCGTCGAAGGTGAGTCCCTTCGACTTGTGGATGGTCATGATCTGCACGACTCCGGCGGAGGGCGGATCGGAGATGGAATATCCGTCGAGATAAGCCAGGAACTTCCCGATGGACCGCGAGCCCTCGAGGTCGAAGCGGCGGCAGACTTCGGAGATCTGCTCGACGCGGCGAGTCGAAAAGGCGTCGAAGCCATCGTCGAGCCCCTCCGCGAGGCGTGCGACCCAATCCTGGAATACCGCTCCGAATCCGCGGTCCTGCAACAGCGCGAGAACCCGGGCGGGCAGGGCGAAGCGCTCGCGCTGGAGCGTCTCATGATCGAGGGACAACAGCGCCGGAGTCATGGCGAGGTGTTCCCACGCCTCGGTGTCGCCTGGATGGGCGGCGAACTTGAGCAGGGCGCGAAAGGCGGTCGAAACGGGGTGATCGGCGCCGATGAAAGTCTTTCCCTCGTTGACCACGGGGATGTCGCCCCGCTGGCGGAGAAAATCGGCGAGTTCGGCGGCCTTTTTGACGCGGCGCATCAGGATGGCCACGCTGAGTCCGTTGGCGACCGGATCGATTTCGCGCAGGGTGTCCAGGACGACCCGCCAGCACGGATCGTGACCTTCGGCTTCGTCTCCATCGTCGTCGAAGTCGGCCGCCTGTCCGGCGTCGACGGAGACGAAGCGGAAATACCCGGGCTGATCCGCGGTTTTCGAACTCGCCAGATGACGATGGGCGTTCGTCCTTTTCCACCGCTCGAGAATGACGGGGGCGTGGTCGGGCCCGAGCAGATTCGCCAGTCCGGCATAGTTCCCGAACACGGCATTGACCGCGTCGAGAATCACGGGACCGGAGCGCCATGACTCGTCGAGGTGATCCTCCTGGATTCGCTGCTCGGGGGGACGGGAATCCTCGTCGTAACGGGCTTTCACCTCTTGGAACAATCGCGAATCGCCTCCGCGCCAGCCGTAGATGGCCTGCTTTTCGTCGCCGACGTAAAAGAAGGTTCGTTCGCCCGAATCGTCGTCGACCGCCTCATCGATCAGGGGTTGGAGGATGCTCCACTGAGGCCGGCTGGTGTCCTGAAATTCGTCGATCAGCCAATGATGAAAGCGTCCGTCGAGCCGGAAATCGACCCGCAGTCGCCGACTGCCGGCGTCGGGGCGGGAATCGAGCATGCTGAGTTCGGGAGGAGGGTTTTCGGCGGCGTCACCGTTTTCCCCCGGGGCCGAGCCGGCGAGAATGACGAGGATGTCTTCGAAGCTCAGTCGTCCGCGCCGGCGGATCATCTGATGGTAGCGCTGTTCGAAGCGGAGCACGATTTCGTGGATGCCGCCGGTCTGGCGGAGGCGGCTCGCGATTTCGCGCTGGAGGATGAAACCGACGGCGTCGGCGAGGGCGCGCTGCGCTTCCGGTTCGAGCTGAAGCCCGCCCTTTTTGTGAAACGGAAAGAGGTCGCGACATCCCGCGTGGAGGTCATCGAGGGCTTCCATGGCCCGGGTGTGGAGGGTGGAAAAGTCGCGTCCGGTCGCGCCGTGCAGAAAACCGGGCAGGGTGTTGGCGAACTTTTCCAGACCGGTCCCGGCGCTCTTGTGCTGGGCCGACCAGTCCGGCACGCGGGCGCGAAGCCGGCGAACGATGTCGTCGAGGTCGAATGCCGCGGCCAGCCACCAGGGCGCCTCGGGCCAGATGGCCGAGGCGCGGCTCCAGCGTTCGCGGTGGGGACAGTCGAGCAGGAGCCGCTGATAGCCGACCACGAACTGATCGAGGTTCGAGAGCAGGTGCTTTTCCTCCAGTCCAAAGGTGGCCTGGCGGAAGGCGGTCAAAAAGTCCTCGGAGTCGGCTGAGTCGGAAAGGACGGCGTCAAAAACGTCCCGCCGGACGCCGGCCTGGGCGGACTCCTCGATCACGTCAAAATCGCCGCCGATGCCGAACTCGGCGGGAAAGGTCCGCAGGATTCTGGCGTAGAAACTGTCCAGGGTTCCGAGCGAGAGACGGTGGAGGGAGTCGGTCGCCAGTCGCAGCAACTCGAGGGCGGTGGCGCGGTCGAGCCCGGGCACCTTGTATTCGTCGACGGTTTTCGCGGCCCCCTCATCCGAGGAGGCGGCGCGGGCAAGCGCGCCGAGAACACGGTCGAAGAACTCTCCCGCCGCCTTGCGGGTGAAGGTGAGAGCGACGATCTGCTCCGGTTTTCGAAACGCCATCAGCAGGCGAAGGACCCGACCGACCAGGCGGTGGGTCTTGCCCGAGCCGGCCGAGGCCTGAATCAACAGGTGGCGATCGCCGAGCGGCGCGCCGGCTGGCGGGGGGGGATTCATGAGGTCAGGGGACGATTGTCGCCTCCGCCGACATGGGTGAGGTCGAGCGTCCGAAGCGGGACCCCGAGATGCCAGGTCTCCAGGGAATCGTTTTGCCGTGCCGGGTCGAGGCGGCCGAATTTCCCGGCCAGAACATCGGCGATCACCCCTTCCGCGCAGACGCGGGCGGCCTCCAGCAGGCCGGCATCGATCGTCCAGGTGTCGGGACCGATGTCGGAAACGGCCTTGGTCAGGTGAAAATATCCGCCCTCGATCCTCCGGTCCGGAAGGGCGCGCGAAAGGGCCAGGGCGTAGAGGGGAATCTGGAGGTTTTTGAAGCGGTAGATCTTCTCGACCGGCGGCGCCGAGGCCGAACGCGCCGAGAAATCCGCGTGCCGAAAGATCGCGTAGGCCGGCGGCCATTCGGGTTCGTCTCCGAGGCGGCTTTCGACGAAGTGCTCCGGGCGGGGGCGTTGCCTGGCGTCGCTGGTCTTGAAATCGAGCACACGAACGACGTCGCCGCGTTGTTCGATCCGGTCGATCTTGCCGGAGATCTCGACTCCTCCCAGCGCGAGCGGGTAGCCATCCCCGAGTCGCGCCTCCACTCCGATGATCTCCCAGCCATCGGCCCGCTCGGCGGCCTCCCGCTCCGCGGCGGCGGCGAGGCGATGGCGGGCGGCTTCGACCTGGATGCGGACGGCAAGGCCGGGGCGCTCTCCGAAGCGTTCGCGGGCGAGGGCGTCCACCGCCGCGAGGAGAAATTCCTCGATCCTCGACGCATCCGTCCACGCGCGCGCCTCGGGATCGTTTCCGTAGCGTTCGAGGGCTTCGTGGCAAAGATTTCCGAAGTCGAGATCGTCCATCTCGGCCTTTTCCGGCTCGATTCGCGAGAGGCGCAGCCGCTGGGTCGTCCAGAAGCGAAAAGGCGAGGCGAGGAAGGTGGAAAACGCCGTGACGGCGACGGGGGCGACGGGTTTTTCCGGGGCGCCGGCGCGTTCGAGCCCCGGCACCAGGCGGAATCCGGGTGACCAGGGAAGCTGCGAGCCCGAGGTTTCGATTTCGCGGAAAAGATGGCTGACGCGTTCGGGCAACTCGTCGTCGCGGCAGCGCAGCAGCAGGCGGGAGGGGCGACGGGGCTCGCCGTCGGCGTTGGTCTTTGGCACCAGCAGGTCGAGCCGGCCCGCGGCCCGGCGGGGCTCCAACAGGGCGCGCAACAGGTAAAGATCCCGAACGAGGCGGTCTTCGTTGGTCCGGAGCCGGAGGGCGCGGAGTTTTCGCAGATTCTCGGGCAGAAAGACGTCGCCGGCGATCGCCTCCGGCACGATGCCGTCGTTCAGTCCCGCGATGACGAGGTGGGGGGCATCGTCCCACAGCAATTCGAGCCAGCCCTGCAATTCGATCGCGCGGGGCGGGCGATCTTCGCCCACGGAGGCCGCTCCGGTGAATTCGGTGAGGAGACTCAAGCGATCGCCGATTTCCCAATGAACGCCGGCCCGCTCCAGGGCGCCAAGCTGGGAGAGGCCGCGCATCAATTCGGGCGCCGCGGCTTCGATGGTTTTTTCCGCCCAGGCGCCGCTTTCGCCGGCGCGTCGGCGCGCACCCACGACTTCGCGCATTGCGGAAGACAATGTTTCCTCAAGCGGTCCCCGCGAGATGGACCGGAGAAGCGCCTCGGTTTCGCCGATGGCGGCAATGGCCGATTCGATCCGTGTCCGCTCCCAGTCGCGCTCGGCCGGAACGCGAGCGGCGTCGGCTTCGAGAAATCGCCGCATTTCTCCCAATCCCCCGGGGAGATGGAAGGCGTGCGCGTCGTCGAGGGCCGCCCGCGCGGCGGGGCCGTTCCAGCGCTCGAGACGCTGGCTGAGCCAGGCGTCCACCTCGGGAATGCGAAGCCACTCGCGAAAGGCGGGAAAATCCGGCCCGCCGAGCAGATCGGCCAGGATCGTCAGCAGATGATGGAAGCCTTCCCGGGAAACGCGACCGCCATCGGGATTGAAGGCCGGGATGCCGCGGACCCGGAGGGTGGATTCCAGCAAAGGCGCCAGGTCACCGTCCACGGCGCCGATCGCGAGCGTTTCCTCGGGCGCGGGGATCGCGGCGGCCAGGTCGGCGACCCGGGTGAGCAATTCATCCGGATTGGCAACCAATTGGACGGAATGTTGGAAGTCGGGGAGATCGAGCGGTTCCCGGAGCCAGAAGTCGGCCAGAGGGCGGCCCCATTCGTCGAATGCCGCCGCCAGCGACTCCGGTGCGTAGGTGACGATGGTGATGGGAATTTCGCGGGCGGCAAGGGCCTCCAACGCGTCGATCGCGAGGGGAAACGGATCGGGAGTCGCCAACAGAATCACCTCCCGGATTCCGTCGGGAAGCCGGGGCGCGCGCGCGGAGCGCCGCCTGGCCTCTTCCCGATCGACGCGATCAAGGCGACGGCCGAGAAAACTCCACCACCGGGCTTCGAGTTTCTCCAAGTCCGCCCAGCGATCCGCCTCCTCGTGGTCGGCGGGCAGGCGGCGGGACACTTCGGCAAAGCTAAGCCCGGCCTCGCCGAGAACGGACCGCAGCGAGGTCAGATCCCGCGCTGTGGAGCGGGCCCAACGAAAGTCCTGATCCGGCGGATCGATGGGGAACAGACCGCGATATTCCTGAAGGTCCGTGTCGGTCAGCACCGCGATCCACGAGGCCAGGGCCTCGATCTCTCCGGCGATGGGACTGACCGTCGCGGAATCCTCTCCTCCCGATGCCAGCAGGAAAGCGGGCGGGGCCGCGAGCGGCGGAACGATCGCCGTGCCCCGTTCGTCGGCGAGATTGGCGAGCATTTCGCGGAGGCGACGGCCGGCGTTCCGGGTCGGCACAACAACGAGGAGATGGCTGAGATCGATCGGTAAGTCGGGGCCCGCCCGGTCGAGCAGCCATTCCGCGGCGCGCTCGAGCAATGGGCGATCCCAGGGGAGAAAGGCGCGCCGGGGCGGCACCCGCTTGGGTGAAGGTTCCGAGTTGAAAAGGTCCATCTGCGAACGGTCCGGCACGGGAATGAGATTAGGAACGAATCCCCGATTCGCCAGCGGAAGTTTGAATCGGCGCGGCGGAATTCCCTCAACGCGCCACCGCTTGCCATTGCGAATCCGGACGCGATTCCCTATGGTCCGGGCCGTGAAAGCGAAAAGATCGGGCCGAATCCTGTTCGCCGTCTTCGTTCTCGCCCTCGTCATGGGGCCGGGACCGGGGATCTGGCTCGTCAATCCCGATCCCGGCGATCCGGAGGCTCGGCGTTTCCTGTTTGGCGTGCCCATCGTGTATGCGTGGGCGGTCTTCTGGCTCGCGGTTCAGGGGGTCTGCATCGTCCTCGCCTTCGCGGGTGGCGGGCGCGGAGAATCGGCCGGGGAAGGAGGGGATTCGTGAAGTTCGTCCTCTTCGGTGAAACGGCGCCCGGCCCGGATTTCGGCTCCGTCGCCCTGGTCGTTCTGGGCCTGTATCTCGCCGCGCTGTTGACGCTCGGCATCGTGGCCTGGCGGCGCGGCCGGACCTCCGAGGAGGACTACTACCTGGCCGGGCGAGGGCAGGGCGTGCTCGTCAGCATCATGACCATCATGGCCACGTTTTTTTCCAGCGGCGCCATGCTCGGAGTTCCTGGCTTCGTTTACAAGGAAGGCGTCGCCTTCACGCTTTTCGCCCTGAACCTCCCCTGCGCCGGCGCGGTCATCCACCTGTTCGGCTCGAAAATCCGCCGGCTGGGCCGGAGCCGCGGCTACGTCACCCAGGGCGACATGATCGCCGGCTACTACGGCGACACCGCGCCGATGCGGCTGCTGGTCGCGCTGATCGGATTTCTCTACGTGCTGCCCTACGTCATCATGCAGATCAAGTCTGGCGGTTACCTGGCGCAGGTCATGTTCCCGGGAAACCCGGACGCCTTCGCCCGCGGCGCGATGATCCTCTCCGGCGTCACCATCGTGTATGTGCTCATCGGCGGCATGCGCTCGGTGGCCTGGACCGATGTGTTGCAGGGCTTTCTGCTCATCGGCGGCATGATCCTCGCCGCGGTGGCGACCGTTGTCACACTCGGCGGACTCGGCGGCTTTTTCGCCAAGGTGCGCGAGATCGATCCGGAGGGGCTCGCCCTGCCCGGTCCCTCGGGCGTTTACACGCCTTGGAAGCTGATGACGATCTGCGTTTTTGCCTCCATCGGCTCGCTGGTCCAGCCCGCGCAATGGATGCGGATGTATTCCGCGCGCAACGAACAGGTCTTGAAACGCGGCGCGCTGATCTTTTCCATCATCCTGCCGCTCTGCTTTCTTTTCGGCGTCATGCTGGTGGCTCTGGCGGGCCGGGCCATCTACCCGCCGGAAATGATGGACGGAAAAATGGTCGCCCATCCGCATGTCGGCGAGTTTGACCAGATCGTGATCGTGATGGTGAAGGAACAGTTGCCCGTCATGCTGGGCGGCCTCGGGACGGTGCTGGTCGCTGTGTTGCTGGTCGCCGTGCTCGCGGCCTCGATGAGCACCGCCGACAGCAATCTCCACGCCCTCTCCGCCGTCGTCACCCGCGACGTTTACGACCGCTTCGTCCGGCCGAGGGCCTCCGAGACCGAGCGCGCCTGGGTCGGGCGGGCCGTGATCGTGCTGGCCACCTTGCTGGCTCTGTGGCTGGTCCGCGCCGGCCAGACGAACGAAAACTTCGCGCCGCTGAAGATGATCGCCAGCCTCATGTTCGCCGCGATCGGCTTTTCCTGCCAATTGCTGCCCGTCACCATCGACATGCTCTATCTGCGTCGCGGCACCCGGGCCGGCGCCGTCGCCGGAATGGCCGCCGGGATCGTCGCCGTGTTCCTGTTCACGCCGTTTCCCGATCTCCTGATCGAGAAGTTCGGGGAAGCCGGAAAGACTCCCGTCGCCGATGCGGTGAACCCGCTCAAATCCCTTTTCGACATCGGATTCACCGGTTTCGTCGTCAACGCCGCCGTCTTCGCCCTGGTGAGCGTATTTACCCAAAAGCTCGACCGCGACCGCGTCGCCGCCCTGGCGAAGGAAATGGACGGCGGGGTTCAGTAGTCAGGAATCAGTTTGGAAGAATCCAGGACTGAATGCTCTTTGAACATCGGACCACTGACCACCGAAAATGCGTCTCCTCGATCTCAGTTTTCACGTCTTGCGAATGGAAACGCGGTTTCCGTTTCGCTACGGCATCGCGGCGATGACGGCGGCGCCGCATGTGTTTTTGCGGGGCGAGTTCGAGATCGCGGGGAAACGGGCGATCGGTTTTTCGTCCGAGGGATTGCCGCCGAAATGGTTCACCAAGAGTCCCGGCACGCCGTTTTCCGAGGACCTGCCGCAAATGCTCGACGTCATCGCCGGCGCGGTGGAGCGGGCCGGCGCCAGCGGGGAGGGCGCGTCGCTCTTCGACTGGTGGCGGGCGCTTTACGCGGCTCAGGATACCGGGACGGCGAGGCATGGCGTTCCGCCTCTGCTCGCCCACCTCGGCACCAGCCTGGTCGAGCGGGCCGGGATCGACGCCTTTTGCCGCGCGGCCGGAGTCCCGTTTGCCGAGGCCATAAGGCAAAATCTTTTCGGCGTCCGGCTCGGTGAGATCCACTCCGAACTCGGCGGGTTCGCGCCCGGCGATCTCATTCAACAGGGTCGGGTCGCCGACCCAACCCTGTTTGCCCGGCACACGATCGGGCTCGCCGATCCGCTCGCCGACGCGGAAATCGCCGACGGGGATCGGGTCGAGGACGGCCTGCCGCAGTCGCTGGAGGCCTGCATCGGCGAGTACGGGCTCCGGTATTTCAAGATCAAGTTGTGCGGCGATTTCGACCGCGACGCCGGGCGACTGCGCGATCTGGCCGGGATATTGGGCACGATCGGGCCGGACTGCCGATTCACGCTCGACGGCAACGAGCAATACCGGACGCTGGCGGATTTTCGCGATCATTGGGAACGGCATCGCGAGGACTCGGCGGTGCGCGAATTTCTTTCCGGACCGCGGCTGGTTTTTGTCGAGCAACCCGTGCATCGCGACGAGGCGCTGGCGCCGCATGTGGGCGCCGACCTCGCCGCCTGGTCCGACGCGCCGCCGCTCATCATCGACGAATCCGACGGCTCGCTCGACGCGGCGCGCCGGGCGCTGGAGTTGGGCTACGCCGGGACCAGCCACAAGAACTGCAAGGGCGTGCTCAAGGGCCTGGCCAACGCCTGCCTGATGAACAAGCGTTCCGCCGACACCGGCCGGCCGCTGATTCTCTCCGGCGAAGACCTCGCGAATGTCGGTCCCGTCGCCCTGTTGCAGGATCTGGCGGCGATGCACGCCTTCGGCGTCGGGCATGTCGAGCGGAACGGGCACCACTACTTTCGCGGGCTCGGCATGTTCGGCCCGGCGATGAACCACCGCGTGCTCGACCGCCACGGCGATCTCTACCATCGCCAAGCCGGCGGATTCGCGACGGTGACGATTCGGGAGGGGAAGATCGACCTCGGATCGGTGATCGCGGCGCCCTTCGGCACGGCGTTTCGCGTCGACGAATTGTTGGAACCCTGGCTGCCTCTCGCCGAATGGCGGGCTCGGGGCGCCTTCGATGGCTTTTGAAAAGCAGGTCCCGCCATCGCGGACGGTGCGGCCATTGCCAAGGCTGCCGCGTTTTCCTACGATGCGCGCATGAAGACGACGCTTTTCGTTTTGAGCTGGCTCGCCTTGGCCGGCTGGATCGGTCCGGCTCTTTCGCGCGGCGGTGACGCGGAAAAGCCCTGTGGTGGCGCGATTTCGATGCCGGAGACGCCGAACGACGGCTGGACGCTGGAGGCGCCCCGCGACGAGATCGCGACAAAAGGGGACTTCGACGGCGCGGCGGGCGTTTTTCGCCTGAGTTCCCCGGCGATCGAGGGAGCCAACGGGTGGTGGGAAAAAAGTTTCGCGGTCGAGGGCGGAAAGACAATGCGTTTTTCGGCCCTGCGCCTGTCCGAGCATGTCGAGTATCCGCGGCGCAGTTGCGCGGTGCGGATCGAGTGGTTCGGGCCGAAGGGCGAAGCCGTCGAGAGCCCGGAAAAGGTCAATCCGGCTTACTTCGGCCAGGACACCACCACGGCCCGCCCCGAGTTTCCCCGCGACAAGGAAGTCCGCCGCGACGGGTGGACGGTGGTCGAGGATCTCTACGCGGTTCCGGAAAAGGCCACCCGGGCGGTGGTGCAGTTGCACCTGCGCTGGGCGGCGAACGGATCGGTGGCGTGGAAGAACGTGACCTTCGCCGAGACGGCGGCGCCCGAACCGCGGAAGGTGAAGCTGGCCGCGATCCACCACAACCTCCCGGGGAGCGGTCACAGCGTGGTGGAAAACTGGAGGGTCTTCGCGCCGCTGATCGCCGAGGCGGCGGAAAAGGGCGCCGACCTGGTTGTCCTGCCCGAATTGCTCACCTGCAAGGGCGTCTCGCACGACTACGCGAGCCTCGCCGAGCCGGTGCCGGGACCGTCGACGGACTATTTCGCCGGTCTGGCGAAAAAGCACGACTGTTACATCGTGGCCGGGCTGCCGGAGCGCGACGGACCGCTGGTCTACAATGTCGCGGTGCTGCTCGGCCCCGAGGGGAAGATCGCCGGGAAATACCGCAAGGTCACCCTGCCGCGCGAGGAGATACAGCGCGGCATCGCGCCGGGCCATGACTACCCGGTATTCGAGACCCGGTTCGGGAAGGTGGGCATGATGATCTGTTACGACGTGTTCTTCCCCGAGGTCGCGCGCCAGCTCGCGAAAAACGGCGCCGAGGTGATCGCGCTGCCCATCTGGGGCGGAAATCCGCGGCTCGCGGCGGCGCGCTGCGCGGAGAACGGCGTATACCTGGTTAGCTCGACCTACACCGACCATCACGCGAACTGGATGAAGTCGGCGGTGTGGAACCGCGAGGGCGACCGGCTCGCCGAGGCGGCGGAATGGGGCAGCGTGGTCATGGCCGAGGTGGATCTGAACGAGCGCACCTACTGGAACGGGCTGGGCGATTTCCAGGCGCGGATCGCCCGCGAGGCGCCGGTGTGGGAGGCGGAGGCGGAAAAAACTCAGCCGTAAACGCCCTCCAGCACCCAGGCCGGCTCGGCGCCGCCGGTGTCGGCGTGGCGGGAGACGCGGTAGATCGAGCCGTCGTCGAATTGCAGATCCCACTCCAGGCGATCCCAGCGCGTTTCGCGTTCCCACCAGTCGCCGGAAAGTTTCCACGGTCCCGCGACGGCGCGGGGACGGCCGGTGACGGGGCCGGCGAGGATTTCGACCGGGCGCGGCAGGCCGGTGGCCGGATCGGGGCGAGCGGCGAGGTCGAGCGTTATCGGGGGGCGGAAACGGCGCAGGGGCAGGCCGGGGGGCGGGGCGGATGGGCTTAACAGGGTTGGGTCATCGACCATACCCTGTTGGGTCGGGCCGGAAACGGGGTCGAAGGGCCGAGTCTGGAAGGCGTCGGGCCGGTGGGTGTCGAGCGGCGCGGGCGAGCCGACGTTGCCGGAGCCGAGCAGGGACTCGAGGTGTCCGAGGGTTTCGGCGAAGCGGTTCGGGTCCCGCAGCGTGCTTTCGAAAAGGTGAAAGGGCTGCTCGCCGGGCCGGGCGGCGGTCAGCTCCAGGCGGTAACCGCGGATGGGTCGCCCGGCGACGAATTGTTCCAGGCGGGTGTGGACGATGCCGAGCAGCAGGTCGGGATCGCGGCTGGAATCGGGCACGCGGAGGATTTGGCTGTGGACGCCGCCGTCGGCGAGCAGCAGGGCGAGATGGATTTCCGAGGCGGCAAGGTAGGCGGCGGCGAGCCGGGTGGTGAGCGTCTCCAGGCCGCCTCGGAGGAGAAAGAGCAGGGGCTCCAGGGTGTCCACGGTGTGGCCGTCCAGCTCGTGCGTCAGGGAAAAGTCCGCCGGCGGCCGGACGAGGCGGAGCAGACGCCGATGCCGCCCGGCGGCGCGATCCCAGAGTTCGCCGGCGTCGGGACCGAGGCGCTCGGCGACCTCGTCGCGGGGCAGGGCGGCGAATTCGCCCAGCGTGCCGACTCCCCAAAGGGTGAGGATTCCGCGGTAGTCGGGCGGGGGATCGATCAAGTCGAGCGGCAGCGGCGCGAGCCTCTCGCGCAGGCGGTCGGCGTCGCCGCGCAGGATGCCGACGGGATCGGCGACACGGGCGGCGACGGCGGCGAGGTCGGGATTGGGCGCGAAACCGACGCGCGGCCGCAGCTCGTGGTCCGAGAGACGCGCGACGAGGGCGGCGCCGAGTTTTTCCAGCGCCGGAGTGGCCAGGGCGGCCGGGGGCAGGGTCCGGAGATCGACGGTGACCAGCCCGGGAGCCGTCGATTCGAAGTCGGCGGCGAGTCCGGCGGCGCATTCGAGCAGGAGATCCTGCGCCTCGGTTTCGGCGGCCTCGTCGCGGAGCAGGAGGTGAAGGTGGGCGCAACGGGCGCGGGCCTGGGCGGCGGTCATGCCGCGTTCGACCCGCGCGTCGGCGGCCGATGGGGACATCTCGACGACGCGGGAGAGGCGTTCGCGGTCGCGGTCGAAAACGGAGGCCGGGGCGATGGCGCGGGATTTGCGACGCGACTCCGGGGGCAGCTCGAGGATGCCGACGGCCTCCCAATGCAGCGCGGGCCGCGTCCGGAGACGGGCCTGGAGAAAAAAATCTGGCAGCGAAAGCGCGGCGAACATTTTTCGGGAAACTGTATCGATGAACAGTATTCGAAAACGGCGGCGCGGCAAGTCCGTGGCGGGGCCATCCTGGCCATGATTTCGCGGAGGGCGCGTCATTCCGCCACCGAACGAAGCGATGGCCTGAATGCCGGGCCTTTCGAAGAACACTCCATCCGCGAAATCTTGGCGAGGATGGCCAAGCCACGTTCTTCCGAAAAACCGCGCTCCCGCTCTTTACAAAGCGGAGGGGACGGCGAAACGATGGGGCATGAGCATTTCCCGAAAACTCCTCGCTTTGGCCGTCGCCGCGGCCGCCGGCACGGTGGCGACGCCGGCCCTTCGCGCGGCGGACAGCAAGCCGAACATCCTTTTCATTTTCGCCGACGACCAGTGTTACGAAACGATTCACGCGCTCGGGAACGACGAGATCGAGACGCCGAATCTCGACCGGCTGGCGCGGCGCGGCACCGCCTTCACCCATGCCTACAACATGGGATCGTGGAGCGGCGCGGTGTGCGTGGCGAGCCGGCACATGCTGAACACGGGCGCCTTCGTCTGGAAAGCCGAGCAGATTTCCAAAAACCTCGGAGGAAAAAAGAACGCGAAGGGAAAGGACGGCGGCGCCGGGACGAATCCGTGGCCGAACTTCCAGGAAAAAGGCTGGATGTGGTCGCAACTGATGGCGGCGGCGGGATACGACACCTATTTCACGGGCAAATGGCATGTGAACGCCCCGGCGGACGAGGTCTTCAAGGTGGCGCGCAACATTCGCGGAGGCATGCCGAAGCAGACGCCGGAGGGCTACAACCGGCCCATCGACGGGCAGCCGGATCCGTGGAGTCCATACGATCCGAAGTTCGGAGGTTTCTGGGAAGGCGGCCGGCACTGGAGCGAGGTCGTGGCCGACGACGCGGAGGATTACCTCGCCATGGCGAAAAAGAGCGCCAACCCGTTCTTCATGTACATCGCCTTCAACGCGGCCCACGATCCGCGGCAATCGCCGAAGGAATACGTGGACAAGTACCCGCTCGAAAAGGTGAGTCTGCCGGTCAACTTCCTGCCCGAGTATCCGTGGAAGGACCAGATCGACAACCGCAAGACGCTGCGCGACGAGGCGCTGGCGCCTTTTCCGCGAACGGAGCGCGCGGTCAAGGTCAACCGGCAGGAATACCACGCCATCATCACCCACATGGACGCGCAGATCGGGCGCATTCTCGACGCGCTGGATTCGACCGGGCAGGCGGACAACACGTGGATTTTCTTCACCGCGGACCACGGGCTGGCCTGCGGCCATCACGGACTGATGGGCAAGCAGAATCTCTTCGATCACAGTATTCGCGTTCCCTATCTGGTGGCCGGGCCGGGCGTGGCGGCGGACGCGAAAAACGACTCGCCCATCTACCTGCAGGACACCATGGCGACGGCGCTCGACCTGGCCGGGGCGGAGAAGCCGGCGCACGTGCAGTTCCGGTCGATTCGCCCGATGCTGGCGGGCGAGCCGGGCGGTTACGAGGCGGTTTACGGCGGCTATCTCAAAAGCCAGCGCTGCGTGGTCCGCGACGGGCACAAACTTCTCCTTTATCCGAACGTGCCGAAGGCGTTGCTATTCGATCTCGCGGCCGATCCCCACGAGATGCGCGATTTGCTGGAGAAAAAGGGCGACCCCGAAGCCCTCGCGCGGGCGAGTGAGTTGTTCGCGGATTTTCTGAAACTGCGGGCCGACACCGGCGACACGCTGGAATTGACCGCGGAGATGTTTCCGGAGCTGGCGGGAAAATAACAAACCGACGCCTCACTTGCCCCGTCCGATCTCGAAAAGCAGGCGCTGCTGGAACTCCTCCATGCGGCGGTAGTCGATGCCGAGGGGGCGGTGCTCGAGGAGCCAGTCGACGTCTTCCTTGGCGCCGAGGGGATCGCCGTCCTGATAGCGCAGCAGGGCCCGCTGAAAACGCTCCATCGACTCCTCGGGCGAGAGGGAAAGGATGAGGTCCACATAGCGGCGGGCGCCGGCGGGATTGCCGCCGTTGATTTCCAGGCCGCTGAGGTTTCGCAGCATGCGGATGAAAATGTCGCGGGGACTGGTGGCCGCGAAATCGTCTTCCGACGGAAAGGTGCGGGTGATGTTCCAGGCGATGTTTTCGGCTTCGCGGCGGTCGATGATTTTTCCGCCCTCGAAGACATCGATCAGCAATTGCTCGGGCTCGGCGGCGTCCTCGCGCTGGCCGACGAGGAAATGGCCGGGCAGGGGCACGCCGTGGACGCCCTCGACGCCGAGGCGGCGGGCCAGCTCGATGAACATCACGGACAGCGTGATGGGCAGGCCCTCGCGGTAGTCGAGCACTTCGCTGAGGTAGCTGTTGGCGGGGTGGTAATACTCGCTCCGCGCTCCGTGAAAGCCGCTCTCGTCGAACAGAAAACGGGCGAGTTTCAGCGTCTTTTCCCGGTCGGACTTCGCGCCGGAGGCTTCGACGGCCTTTTTCGCCTCGGCCGCGAGTTGGCCGAAGGCTTCCTGATAATAGTCGAGATCGATCTCGGGATTGTCGAGCCGGGCCACATGCAGGCCGGCCAGGAAGAGGTCGATCTCGGCGGGCGGACGGCCGAGGATGCCGGCCAGGTCGCGGGAGATGGCCTCCTCGTGCAGGTCGCCATTGAGCCGGCGGAGGGCGGCGGCGCGGGCTTCGAGTTCCTCGGCGCGCTGGAGAAGGAGACGGCGCGAGACCTCGGGGTCGCCGGTGAATTTCTCGATCACGGAGTCCGGGGCGCGCTCGACATTCGCCGAGTTGAAGGCGTCGATCTCCCCGTTGAGGCGGGTGAGCAGATCCGCGGGAATCTCGGTGTCGGAGAGGTCTTCTCCGATGCGGAATTGGCGGAAGTCGGCCACGGTGCGGCGAAACTTGCACAGCCCGGCCTGGCCGCCGCGCAGCACGGTCTCCTCGAGATCGATGACGCGCTCGCCGTTGACGAATCCGGTGATGCGCTCCGGCGTGATGCGGACGCGGAGGTGGTTCCACTCGCCGGGACGATAGGCCTCGGTCTCGATCTGCTGGAGGATGGTCCAGTTCGTCAGATCCGGGCCCTCGAAGCGTGTGAGCCGCACGCCGCCGCCGCTGGGATAGAAGCCGTAATGCTTGTCGCCGCCGTCGGACTCGAAGGCGAGCCCGGCCGCGCCGCCCTCGTCGTCGAGTTTTACTTTCACCGAGATCTCGTAGTCCTTTTCGGTGGGCAGGGTGCGCTCGCTGAGGCACAGCGCGCGGCCGCCGAAGCCGCTGCCGAGTCCCTCGGCGGTGATGACGCCGCCGTGCTGGGTCCAGCGCGCGCCCATCAGCGTGGTCCAGATGGAGGGGTCGAGGGCGCCGATGGTCATCCAGCGCTCCATGGGGACGGGGTTGGGCTTGTCGAGGAGGGGCTGGAGATGCTCGGCGGGCACGGCGAAACCGAGATTGGGTGTGACCATGTGCTTGATGGTGACCAGGCCGAGCACGCGGCCCTGGAGATCGACGACGGGACCGCCGCTGCTACCCAGCTCGATGGGCATGCCGAGCTGGATCATGGGAAAGTCGGGCGTCTCCCCCTCGACGGGAATGTCCTCGTCGATCTTGCGCACGGCCGAGATGATGCCCGAGACCACGCTGAAAGTGAGGCCGCGCGGGTTTCCAAAACCGAGCACGGCCTGGCCCTGGATGACATCCTCGGGTTTGCCGAGCTCGAGCGCGGTCAGTTTCCGGCCTTTGGAATCGATTTTCAGGATGGCGAGGTCGAAATGCCGGTCCCAGGCGTGGACTTCGGTCACATCGTACTCGGTTCCGTCGATGGTCTCGACCTTGATGGGCCGGGCGGTGCCGATGACGTGGTGATTGGTGGCGACATAGCCGTCCGCCGTCAGGATGAAACCCGAGCCGGTGCCGAGCACGTCGCCGTCGCGGGAGAGATGGGTGATTTTGACAATGCCGGGCTGCACGCGGTCGATGAGTTCCTGGACCTTGGCCGGGTCCAGCAGCGCGCCGTCGATCTTCGTCTCGGTCAGGGAGGCGAGGGTGCCTTTTTTGAAAAAATCGTCGCCTTCCGGTGCCTTTTTTTCCCCGTCGGTGGTCGGGAGGTCTTCGAGTTCCTTTTCGGTCAGGCTCGGCGGCTTGGGTGGGGCGCCGTCCCTTTTTTCCGGCTCGGGCTTCTTCTCCTGAGCCGGGCCCGGAGTCGCGGTGGCGAAGGCGATCAGCACGGCGAGCGGAAGCGAAAACGAATTGCGGATCATGGCCGGGAGGGTTGAATGACGGGACGCCGGGAGCGAGCATACGCCGGAACGAAATCGATGAAAACCACTCATTCCATCGCCGCCGCTGGCCTCATCGCGCTGGCCGCGACCGCCGCCGGCCAGGAAACGATCCCCTGGAAACGCCACACCATCGACGCCGCGGACAAGACGGCGGGCAAACTCGGCGCCGACGGCGTCCGGCTCTCCGATGTCAACGGCGACGGCCTGCCCGACGTCGTCACCGGCTGGGAAAACGGCGACGCCATCCGCGTGTGTCTGAATCCCGGCCCGGAAAAGGCGCGCGATCCCTGGCCGGGCGTCAGCGTGGGGCGCGTGCCGGACGCCGAGGACGCCGTCTTCGCCGACCTCGACGGCGACGGGGCGATGGATGTGGTCAGTTGCACCGAGGGCAAGACCCGCACCGTCTTTTTCCACTGGGCGCCCCGGGAGAAGGAACGCTATCTCGACGCCGCGGCGTGGACGACCGAGGCGGTGCCGGCGCTGGCGAAGCAGGGCCTGTGGATGTATTGCCTGCCCTGCGATGTGAACCGCGACGGGCGGATCGACCTGGTGCTGGGGTCGAAGGGCGCGGGAGCGACCGTCGGATGGCTCGAGTCCCCGGCCGACCCTCGGGTCCCGGCGGACTGGAAATACCACGTCCTCCACGAGGCGGGCTGGATCATGTCGATTCGCGCGGCCGATCTCGACGGCGATGGAGACGAGGATGTTGTGTTTTCCGACCGGAAAGGGGAAGGCACGGGCGTCTGGTGGCTGGAGCGGACCGGGGAGGTCGGAAGTCATTTCGCCAAACCGGCCCGGCTCGGACTGGCGGGCGAGGAGGTGATGTTTCTCGACATCGCCGATCTCGACAGCGACGGCCGGCTCGACATCGTGGCGGCGGTGCGCGAGCGCGGGGTGGCGACGCTGATTCAGCCGGAAACCCCGGCGCCGGACGGCGAATGGAAACGTGAATTCACATTCGCGTGGGAGGACGGGAAAGGCGAGCGCTTCGGCACGGCCAAGGCGGTGCGGGTGGGCGATCTCGACGGGGGTCCGGGTTTGGAAATCGCCGTCACCTGCGAAAACGCGAAAGGCGGGCTCTCCGGCGTCTTTTACGGCCCGGTTTACGGGGTGCTTTTCAGCAGGCTGACCAATGTGGACATCTCCGGTCCGGAGGGCCACAAATACGACCGCATCGAACTGCTCGATCTCGACGCGGACGGCGACCTCGACCTGATGACCTGCGAGGAGAGGGACAATCTCGGAGTCTTCTGGTACGAAAACCCCGCGAAATGACCAAACAGGGTTGACTCAGTGACCTAACCCTATTGAATTCGAACCCCGATCCCCGATCCCTACCACCTCCGATTCCCGAGTTTTCGAGCCTTTGTCAGGTGTTTTTCGGTTCGTTCCCGCAGTTTGGCGGCCTTGGCGGGCAGGCTGTGCTCCTCGAGCAGGGTGGCGAAATTGCTCGCCACGATCTGGTAGGTTTCCAGGTGCGCGTGGAGGTCGCGATGGAGAATCTTCAGGGCGCGCTGGTAGTTGCGGCTGGCTTTTTCGAAGTTCCCGAGGTCGTGATAGACGGCCGCGAGATTGCAGGCGGACTGGCCGATGTCGGGGTGGGAATCCGGCAGCCGTTCGCGACGCAGTTTGAGCGCGGCGAGGTGGTGATCCCGCGCCGTTTCGGGTTGCCGCCAGGCCCAGTAGAGGCCGCCGAGATTGTTGTAAACCGCCGCCAGGTCGAGCGCGTGGGCCGAGCCGAGCCGGTGAAAAATTTCCAGCGCCTCGTCATAGAGCGCCCTGGCTTCGTCGAAGCGGTTTTCGTCGCGCCGGATCATGCCCAGGTTGTTGGCCACGTGGGCGATGGCCTCGGCGGGGAAAGGATCGATCCCGCGGAGGACAGCGAGCACTTTCTCGTAGTTTTCGGCGGCGTCCTCGGCGTTGCCGGACTGGTCGAGGGCGGCGGCGTACTGCTGGTGAATTTGCGCGACGGCGAGCCGGGGAAGGACGATTTTGGGGCGCTCGGCGAGTTCGAGGGCTTCGCGAAAGAGGATGGCGGCCTCCGGGGCTTCGCCGCGCTCGAAGTGGGTTTCGGCGGCGAATTCCAGGGCTTCGAAGAGGAGGGGGGCCTGCTCGGGATCGTCGGGGTCGATGTTTCGCCGGGCGAATTCGAGACCGCCCAGCGCGATCCGCATCGCCCGCGGGACATTTCCGAGCCGGCGCTGGTTTCCGGCGTGCCGGAGGAACCATCGCAACAACTGAACTTGCTCGCCGGTCATGGGGAAGGGGGAAGGGAATGGAAGGGGCGAAGTGGGGCAAAGCGGTGGCGATGGGGAGATTGCGCAATGGCGGAGGAAAGATCAAGCGCGCAACGGGACACGGCACGGGGCGGCGGGCGAAGATTTTCGTCAAAAAAATTCGGAAAAAACATTGCCAGATCAGGGAGGATTTTCTACCCTCTGGGCATGTCCTTCGCCTTCGGGAGCCGACCGTGCCCGATACCCCCAAAAACTCATTGACCGACAACGAAAAATGAAAAGGTCTCGACTTGAATTCCGACAAACCGGGAAGGCTGGATCGTGGCGTGTTTGGGGAACGCTGGGCGCGATGCTGGGGGGACTGCTGGCGGGACCGGGCGACGCATCGGCGCAGAAGGCCATCGAACTGCCGGCGGCCTTGCAAAATATCGAGGTCAATCTCGAAAACGACGCGTCGCGGGCGGCGTCCGTGGCGAAGCTGAAGGCGCGGGCGGATTTTCGCCGTCAGGCGGCCGAGACGGTGGCGCGGGCGAAGGGGTGGAAGATTTCGGGCAAAAACAACCGGGGCGCCTACTACCGGCTGGTGGACCTGGCGGACGATGGGCGGCCGATTTACCAGATCAGCCACAATGCCAACGCGGCGATTTCGACGGCGGCCAATCTGGTGCGCCAGACGGCGCCCTACAATCTCAATGGCAGCGGGTGGGTCATCGGACTGTGGGAAGTGGGCGGGGTGCCGCGTTCGACGCATCAGGAACTGACGGGCCGGATCACGCTCATCGACAATCCGGGAACCTCGGATCACGCGACCCACGTGGCGGGCACGATGATCGCCTCGGGCGTGATGGTTAGCGCGAAGGGGATGGCGCCTGCGGCGACGATCCGGGCCTATGATTCGGTGAACGATGACGCGGAGATGGCGGCGGTCGCGGCGGCTTTTTCCGCGCAATCGGGAAAGATCGCGATATCGAACCATTCCTACGGGCTGATCGCGGGCTGGTACTGGGATGGATTCGAGTATTGGTGGTATGGCTGGCCGGGCGAGTCCGAGGATCGGACATTCGGAATCTATGACTCGAACGCGAGATCATGGGATCAGGTATGCTACAACGCGCCTTTCTATCTACCTTTCAAATCGGCGGGCAACGACCGGAATGACGACGCTCCGCCCGCCAACACGGATTACACCTATTGGGATGGCTCACAGTATGTGACGGCACCCTACAATCCCGCCACCGGACCGCCCGACGACGGTTTCGACCAGGGGGGATTTGACACGGTCACCAGTCTCGGCATCGCGAAAAACATCATGACCGTCGGCGCCGTGAACGACGCGGTGTCGGGCGGGACGCGATCGGTGACCAATGCGACGATGTCCACCTTCTCGGGCTGGGGTCCGACGGATGACGGACGGATCAAGCCGGATATCGTGGCGAACGGCGTTGGTCTATATTCCTGTGACGATATCGCGAACAATGCGTACTACTTTTCGGACGGAACGAGCATGTCGAGTCCGAACGCGGCGGGCTCGGCGATGCTTTTGCAGGAGTATCACTCGGAACAGTCGGGCGGAGCGTGGATGCGGGCGAGCATGCTGAAGGGCCTGATCGTTCACACCGCCGACGACCGGGGCCGGCCGGGACCGGACTACAGCTACGGCTGGGGATTGATGAACACGAAAGTGGCGGCGGACGTGATCGCCGCGCACTATGACGGGCAGACGCAGTCGGGGCAGTTGTTTCTCGGAAACCTCAGCAACCTGACCCTGACCAACTCGGTCGTCGAGCAGGTGGTAACCGTTTACGCGGACGGCACCGCGCCGCTGCTGGCGACGATCTGCTGGACGGACCCGGCGGGGGCGGCAAAGAACGCGCTGGATGACACGGCCTCGAACCTCGTCAACGATCTCGACCTGCGGATCGAGCGGGTGAGCGATTCGGCGGTGACGCGGCCCTATGTGCTCAATCCGGCCGCGCCACTGTCGAACGCGACGACGGGGGACAATATCCGCGACAACGTGGAGCAGGTCCGAATATCCTCGCCAGTCGCCGGCCTCTATCGAATTCGCATCACCAAGAAAGGCTCGCTGACAAACGGGTCGCAGATCGTGTCTCTGGTCGTGACCGGCAACGCGGACGCGGTGCCGGAGATTCAAACCAATCCGCTGACCCAGACGATCGAGACGGGCCAGACGCTGAACCTGTCCGTGGCGGCGACGACGTTGAACGGAACCCTGCATTATCAATGGTATCAGGGAACGGCGGGCGACACCTCGACGCCGGTGGGGACGGACAGCGACACCTTTTCCGTGCCGGGCATCACGGCAAACTCCTCCTACTGGGTCCGGGTCTCGGACGACGGAGCCTTCGTGGACTCGACGACGGCGGTGATCACGGTGATCCCGGGGCGGCCGACGGATGTGACGGCGACCAACGGGCTGTTCCAGGACCGCATCCGGGTCACCTGGCAGGCGGCCGCCGCCGCGGTGAACTATCGCGTTTACCGAAACACGTCCAACTCTCTGGGCGGGGCGGCGCTGATCGTGACGACGTCGGCGACGATGCATGAGGACACCTCGGCCACTCCGGGGGTGCTCTATTACTATTTCGTCCGGGCGCTGGATTCGGACAACGACCTGGGAAACGCGGACACGACCTCGCCCCACAATGACGGTCTGCGGGCAACGGGACCGCTCGACGGCCAATTGATCCCGATCCGCGACGCGATGGATTTCACCTTCAACGCCGCGGGGGACGAGCTTTTCATCTCGACCAACGGCGGGGTGGTGGAGCATTACGACGACGGGACGCGAACGATCGCGCACTCCTACCTGACGGGCGGGCAACCGAGGGGGATCGACATCTCGCCGGACGACTCGATCGTGGTGGTGGCGGACTCGGCGCTGGCGGGCCCGCAGGCGCGGCTGTTGAAGCTCAACCCGGCGGCGCAGACCTTCAGCGCGATCGCTTTCACGCCCGGCTCGGGCGAGATCGGCACCTGGGACGTGGCGATGCTGTCGAACACGCAGGGCTTCGTGACGATGCACAGCACGGGCGCGACGGTCAACGCGCGGGCGCTCAACGCGCAGGCAAATTCCGCGACGGTGCGCTCGATCCCGAGCGGTTCGGGGGGCGGAAAGGTGCGCGGCGAGACGATTCTTTCCCGCAACCGGAACCGGAACAAGTTGGGCTTTTTCGAGGCGGGTCTGGCGACCGGTTCGTGGTTCGTTTACGACCTGGCCTCGGACACCTTCGCCTCCGCCCACAACGGCGGCGCGGAGCAGGCGTGGGGCGACATCAGCCGCTTCGCCAGCGAGGCGGCCAGCGGTCGGGCGTCGGGGACGGGGCCGGCGATTTTCAACGCGGCCGGGACGTCGTTGTTCAATCCGGCTCTGAACGCGAGCGGCGTGCGCTTTTCGCCGGTGATGAACGAACTGTACGTGGCGGACACCGTCGCGGACACGATCCGCATCTACGAAACGGTCAACTGGCAGGCGGTGGGGTCGATCGCGATCCCGGGCGGCTTGGCGCCGGGCGATCAGTTTGGCGAGGGAAATCTCGAAATCAGCCGGGACGGCACGCGGCTGGCGCTGGGCACGGCCGCCGGCGTGCGGCTCTTCGACATTTCCGGGCGCCTGCCCGGCTCGGCGCCCACGACCCCGACGGGTTTGACGGCCACGACCAACAACACGGCCAGCGTGACCGTGACCTGGAATCGCCCGGCCAACGCGGCGGACTACACGCTCTACCGGAGCACGACCAACAGCTTCGGAACGGCGACCGCGGTCTCGGTGCAGTCGGACGCCAGCTTCGTCGACACCGGCACCGATCCGGGGCAGACGGTTTATTATTGGGTCAAGGCGGCCAATGTGGCGGGCTCCAGCGGGGTCAGCGCCTCGACGGCGGGCCTGCGGACCATCGCGACGGTGACCGGCGTGGCGGCTTCGGACGAGACTTTCGAAGATCGGATCCGGGTGACGTGGACGGCGGTGCATCCGAGCCTGACCTACGAAATCTGGCGCGGCACGACGAACAATGTTGGCACGGCCGCCTCGATCGGCACCACGACTTCGACGACCTATGACGACTCGACGCCGACGCCGGGCCTCGATTACTACTACTGGGTGCGGGCGCGAAACGGGGCGGTCACCGGCGGCTTCAGCGCCTCGAACGCGGGGGTGCGGCGCATCGCCACCCCGACCGGGCTGATCGCGACGAACAACCTGAACGACGAGATCCTCGTGACCTGGGACGCCATTCCGGACATCCCGATGTTCGAAGTCTATCGCGGCACGACGGCCGTCGCGACGGCGGCGACTCTGGTCGCCGCGGTGACGGGAACCGTCTGGTCGGACACCGAGACGCCGCAGGGGGTGAACCGTTACTACTTCATCCGCGCGGTTTCGGGCGGACGGATGAGCGGCTACACGCCCGGGGTGGTCGGGAAACGCCTCTTCCTGGCGCCGGACAACTTCACGGCCACCACGGACCGCTTCGACGACGTGGTGCTGAGCTGGGATCAGCGCGGCGACGCGCAGTCCTACCGCCTTTTCCGCTCCGTGGCGCCGGGGATTCAGGGCGGCCAGATCGGCGGAGTCAACGCCGGGGTGCTCGAATTCACCGACATCACGGCGGTGCCGGGCGTGACCTATTACTACTCGATCCAGGCGTCGAAGCAGTCGGGGGCGACCCTGTTGTTCAGCACCGTCAGCGATCAGGAAATGGGCATCCGTCCCGGTGGACCCGACCGGCGGGTGGGGAATCCGGGCGCCCCGGCGGGCGATCCGGCCACCACGGACCTGACGGACACGACGGGCCTGAAGCAGGCTTTCGAGGGGCTGGTCTTCGATCCCTCGGACGCGTCGCGGGTGCTGGGATCGCTGAAGGCCGTCCTGAGTGGCGACGCCCTGTCGGTGACGCTGTTTTTCGAGACCTTCACCTATCGCGGCAAGGCGGCGGTGGACGCGGGCGGCGCGGTGGATTTGCCCGATATGCTCACCAAGAACGGTCCCTCCGTCGATCTGGCGCTGCAACTGGCCACTTCCGATGTCTCCGGCGGTTATCGGCTGGAAGGCACGGTGTCGCAAAACGCGGCCGTGACCGGCATCGTCTCCGCCGCGGGCAATTCCTTCAATGCCAAGACCCATCCGGCGCCTTTCGCGGGGAACTACACGCTGGTCCTGCCGCATGACGATGGCTGGGACCCCGACGACCTGCCCTTTGGCGAGGGGATCGGCTACGGATCGGTCAGCACGGCGGGCAAATTCAAATTCGGCTTCGTCCTCGCCGACACGACTCGCTGCGCGGTCGCCGGCACGGCCAACGACGACGGGCAGCTCGCGTTTTACACAATCCTCTACCGGAGCAAGACGGGACCGAGCGGGCAGTTGGCGGGCGTCCTGCGGGCGCGCGAAATGCCGAACGTCTCCGACCTCGACGGGTTGCTGCACTGGGTGCGTCCGGCGGGCCAGCTCAAGCCGCCCATCTATCCCGGCGCGATCGACATCGACCTGCCGGCCGTGGGCTCCCGTTATTTGGCGCCGGCGAAGGGTGAACGCATTCTCAGCCAGCTCGCCGACCAGGACGAAAACGCCGTCTGGAGTCTGGCGGACGGAAATCTCTCGCCTGTGCCGAGCAACCGGCCGCTGACGTGGAATTCCGCCAACAAGATCGCGTGGGCGGGCAACGGCTCGGCGGAAAAACTCAAGGTCGGGATCAATCCGAAGTCGGGACTGGTGAGCGGTTCGTTCTTTGACACCGGCACGGGCGCGAACAGCCAGCCCTTCACCCACAATGTGAAGTTTGTGGGGGTGGCGCTGCAGAAACAGGGCCTGGTGGCCGGACACTTTTTCGGAAACGACGAGGTGGGGCTCCTCACCATCGAGCCGCGGCACGCGCCGGCGCTGGTCGTGCGCGACGGGACCGGCGCGGTTCTGAACGCCGGCGCCCCGATCGACTTCGGCGACATCGGTGTCGACGGCGGCGTCGGCGAGCGGGTGATCGTGCTCGAAAATGCCGGCGACGGCAATTTGCTCATCGACGGACCGCTCGAAATCGGCGGCGGCGACGGCGACTTCTTCTGGATGGCCCGGCGCGACGGCTATCTGCGGCCCGGGGAGACTCTGGTGGCGCGCCTCGGCTTTCGGCCGGGCGAACTCGGGGCCGACGCGGCGACGGTGACGATTCGCGTCAACGATCCGGCGGCCAATCCCTTCACGCTCGCGCTCGCGGGCAACGGCGTGGCCGGTTCCGCGGGCGATTCCGAGGCCGGCTTCGGCGGCGCGCATTTTGCCACCGCCGGGCCGGGCGCGCCCGGATCGCCGCCGGCGGACGCGAATTATGACGCGCTGGCCCATCCCGGGAAATACTCCGGTCTGGTGACGCCCGTTCGCGGTTCGACCCTGCCGGTCGGCGCGGGTGCCGCCGCTCTCAGTCATAATGGGAAGACCGGCCTGGGAAGTCTCACGCTCACCGTGAAGATCGGCTCGCTGACCGCGGCCCTGCGCGGCGTGATCCTCGCCGACGGCACGGTGGACGGCGGGGGCGTCTGGAAGGGCAAGCTCGCCGCCTTCTACGACCTGGCGAACGTGCGGCTGCGCGAGACGCCGGGCGGTGAGATCACGATCGAGGGCCTGCTGACCGACCTCGCCACGGGCGAGACCTTCGCGGTCGGGGTGGCGCGGCAGGTTTACCACGCGAAGCTGAATCCCGCGCCGCCGGAGCTGGCGGGCGCCTACACGGTTCTGCTCCCGATGAACGAGGATCTCGGCGCCGGTTATCCGGCCGGAGACGGGGTCGGGACGCTTACGGTCGCCACCAGCGGCGCGGCGAAAGGGCTTTTCCTGCTCGCCGACGGGTCGAAGTCGAGCCTGGCCGGCGTGCTCGGAAACGGAGATCGCCTGGCCGTTTACAGTGTCGCGAAAGGCTGCGCGGTGGCGGGAGAATTGCGTTTCCGCGGCGATGCCGGCGCCACGGCGATCGGGGCCGGCACGGTGAGCGACATTGATGGCTTCGTTTCGTGGGAAAAATCGGCCAACGCGGCGTCGAAACTCTTCCCGCGCGGATTCCAGGCGGTGCTTCCGGTGGCGGGCAGCCGGTTCGACGCGGTGAAAGGCGTGGCCGTCTTTCCCGGGCTGACGATGGATGGCAACCCGAACACCGAGCTGAGCCTCCGCGGCGCGCGCGCCCCGCTGACGGGCGTGGCGGCCATCGATGTCGGGCCGCTCGACGCGGTGTGGGACGACGCGAATCGGGTTACCTACGTCGGTGTCGGAGGCGACACGCTGAAGGCGAAAGTTAACGCGAAGTCCGGCCTCGTCACCGGCGAGTATCGGGACACCGCGTCGGGGTTGTGGGCGCGATTCAACACGGTGGTTTTCCAGCGGCAGGGGATCGCGGGCGGCTTTTTCCTGACGAAAACGCTCGATGCCGATGGTGTGGCGCGGTGGGCGCCGAAGTGATCCGCCGCGATTCCCCGACTCACCATTCGGGCATCAGCGCCGCCGCAATCGTCAACCGCTCCGGCGCGATCCGCGGATCAGGTGAGCCAACGCCCAGGCGATTCCCGCCAGGCATGCCGCTTTCCAGACGGCGAGCCACCATGGTGTCCACCACGCTCCGGTCCGGGCTTCGATCAAATCGCTGGTTCCGAAAACGGCGAAGAGGATTCCCGCGATCAGATGAACCGTCCGTTGGCGGTCCGTCCGCCATCCTCGGACGAGCAGGCTCGCCGCCACCGCGAACCAGAGCCAGGCCTCCACTCGGTTGAAAAGAAATCCGTTCACTCCGGGAAAATTCGTGTCTGATCGGGGTAGGGGCGGTCACGCATCGAGTCCGTCCGGTGATGCAAAAATACGCCAAAAACACACCAAACAAAAAGGCCCTCCCGTGGGGGAGAGCCTTTTTGTTTTCGCGGGGAAACTGCCGGGTTTTCGAAATTCGGTCTGTTTCCTTCGCAACAACAACAACAACCAAGCAATGAAAAATTCGTCTGGTGAGGGGAAATCGAAGCGAACCTCGATCTTGAGAGAGATTACCGCAAAACTGAGGCGAGTCCACTAAAATTTTCAAAAACAAAAGAAAAAAAGGCGAAAATTCTCAAATCTGGAAAGTTTTTCGCGAAAAAACAGCGTTGTGTCTCGGAGAAGTCCGAGGAAGGGGATCGCTTTCGATGGACAATTCTCGGGCCTGCATCGCTAGTTTGGCGCGCCGCCATGAACCTTCTCTATCTCCACGCCCACGATCTTGGCCGATGGATCGGCCCCTGCGGGCATGCCGTCGAGACACCGAATCTGGCGGCTTTTGCGGCCGCTCCCGGCACGGCGGTTTTTCGCAACGCCCACAGCGCGGCGCCCACCTGCTCGCCGAGCCGCGCGGCGCTGCTGACCGGCCAATGGCCGCATCGGACGGGAATGCTGGGGCTCATGCATCGGGGGTTTCGGCTGCGCGATCCCGCGAGGACGCTGCCGGCTTTCCTTCAGTCGATCGGTTTCGAAACCGTTCTCGCCGGCATCCAGCACCTCCAGCCGGGCGCGGACCTGAGAGGGTACGACCGGCGACTCAACAGGGTTGAGTCGATGACCCAACAGGGTTGGGTCGATTGGGCGGCTCATGACCGGGGGGTGGCGGCCGGGGCGGCGGCTTATCTCGCGAAAAAGCCGAAGGACGGGCCGTTTTTCCTCGACTGCGGCTTCTGGTTTCCGCACCGGCCGTTTCCGGCGCCGGACGCGGACATCGATCCCGAAACGGCGGTGCCGCCTCCGGGCATTCCGGACACCCCGGCGACGCGGCGCGACATGGCGGGATTCCTGACGGCGGTGCGCCATCTGGATCGCTGTTGCGGCGTGGTGCTCGAGGCGTTGGAGTCGAGCCCGCACGTGGACGACACGCTGGTGATTTTCACGACCGATCACGGCCCGGCCTTTCCCGGATACAAATGCAACCTGACGGCCTCGGGGACGGGCGTGGCGTTGATGTTGAGAATTCCGGGCCGGACGCCGGCGCGCAAAACGATCGACGCCCTGGTCAGCCAGGTCGATCTGTTTCCGACCCTCGGCGAGGCGCTGGGCGTGGGATTGCCCGACTGGCCGCTGGCCGGCCGCGGTCTGGCGCCCCTGCTGAACGGCGGAGAAAATTCGATCCGCGACGAAGTCTTCGCCGAAGTGACCTACCATGCCGGGTATGAACCGATGCGATCGATCCGCACCGCGACGCATTCGCTGGTGAAAATCTTCGACGACGATCTGTCGCCGGTGCCGGCCAATGTCGACGATTCGGCGGCAAAGGACGCGCTCGTCGCGGGCGGTTGGCTGGAGCGTTCGCGGGAGTGGGTCCGGCTTTTCGACTTGCGGGACGATTCGGCGGAAACGCGCAACGTGGCGGAAGATCCGGGGTATGCGGCGGTTCGGAAACAATTGGAGGCGCGTCTTGAAGTTTGGATGAAGGAAACGGGCGATCCGCTGCTCGCGGGTCCGATCGCGGCGCCACCGGGAAGCTACGTCAACGACCGGGACCACCTGAGCCCGACGATCGGGGAATAGGCGGCGGTTCGGCGGTTCGGCCCGTGGCATGGCCATCCTGGCCATGTTTTCGGGGAGGGGGAGGCTGTTCTCCTTAAGCCCGCCGTCCAACCGCCCTTGGTCCGCTGTCGTCGAATTCGCGGCCGGCGTGCTCCGCCAAATGGACCGCCTTTCTCATGGGCGCCCTGAACCGGATTCAGGAAAGCAAAAGCGCATTTGCTCCGGATCGACGGCGAGTTCGAGCCGGTCGCCGTAGTCGAGGCCATTGATGAACTCGCGGGCGATCGCTTCGAGCACGTCGGGCGGCTGATGATGCTCGGGTTTGGTATCCGGATGCGGAAAATAGATCAACCCGGCGATCCAGGGGAAATCGTCACCGCCGACTCTCCGAACGCGGCAATCGAAAAACGAAAAATCCTCAGCCGGTTCGGTCGGGTGCCAGGAAAGGTTCCGAAAGGTGTGCCGGGCCTCGAGAATCTCGAAGCGGGCCGGGGCGATGGAGAGGTTCAGGGTCGAATGGTGCCAGCCGCTCAGGTCGAGTCCGCGTTCGCGAAAAAACGGCGCCTGCATCGCCAGCGTGCCCCCGGGAAAGCGCGGGTCGCCGCTGAGCCCGGACGCGACGCGATGCCCTCGAATCACGGTGGCGAAGATCGACGCGGAAGGGGACATGCCGGGGAGAGGATTGTGATGACGAACGGTGGAAATGTGATTGATTGGCCGCATGGCGTCGGCAGCGGAAGACCGTTCCTGGATCAGTCCCGAAGAATACTACCGGATCGAGCGGGATGCGGTGGAAAAGAGCGATTGGTACCGGGGCGAAATGTTTAACATGGCCGGCGGAACGACGAATCGCAGCCGGATCAAGACGAATCTGCTGGCCGCGCTGGCGTTGTCGCTCAAAGGAAAGCCGTGCGAGCCGCTCGACAGCGATCAGCGGGTGAAATCCGTGGCGACGGGGCTGAGGTTTTATCCGGATGCCAGCGTCTTTTGCGAACGGATCGCGTATGACGACGAGGATCCTTTCAAGGAAACGGCCATCAATCCCGGCGCGGTCTTCGAGGTGCTGTCGGATTCGACGGAGGCCTACGATCGCGGGCTTCGGGCGGAATGCCTGCGCCGGATCGAGTCGCTTCGGGCCTATGCTTTTCTCTCCCAACACGCGCCACATGTGGAACTTTACGAGCGCCAGGATGATGGTTCGTGGCGTTTTTCCGAGGTCAGCGGTCCGGGAGGCGAGGTGGAGATACGATCGATCGACGTCGTCCTTTCGCTGGCCGAGATCTATGATCGCGTGGAGTTTCGGGACGCCGAATAGAACGGGCGGGTTCAATGGACGCCGCCCATTTTGCCCAACGGATAATAACGCAAGACGACTCGGCTGAGGAGATCCCCGGCGGGAATTGTACCCCAATAGCGGCTGTCCGAACTGTTGCCGGAGTTGTCCCCCAAGGCGAAATAGGCATTCTCCGGCACGATGAAATCCGTCTTCACGGCGTGGATTCCCATCTCCGTGTAAACGATTCTTTCGCCGTCCGGCGCGGTGATTTCGAGGGGGACATCATTGACGTAAAGCACTCCCTCGCGGATACGAATTCGGTCTCCCGGAAGGCCGACCAGACGCTCAATATAGCGGAAATCGCCGCCGTTGGGATTCGGATTCCATTGTTGAATCCTGGGAATGCCACGGGTGCGGAAGACGACGAGTTCACCCCTCCGAGGCTTGCGGAAAAGGTAGCTGATCCCCTCGGCAATCACGTTGTCCCCGGGCTCCAGAGCCGGATTCATGGCCCCGGTGGGAACGCGGTAGGGGCGCAGGCGTTCGGTGGCATGGGCGAGGACAATCCCGAGGAACGCCGGAATCAGCAAAACCAGGCCAATCCGTTTGTGGAGGCCGAGAGGTTTCTTCCTCGATCGAGATGCCGGGACGGTCGCGGGATTGGAGGACGGGAGGGGTGGGGGGATGGCCATGACTTCGAGGATAACGCAGGCGATCCAATCGGGAAACCCTTTGCGCTTGGGGCGGTTGATTGAGAAATTGGCGGCGCGCCCGTTTGAAAAACCATGCTCTCTCCTTCGGAAAATGCCGACCCCGCGGTGGCCATCTGGCTTCCCCGCCTGCGGGAGGCCGGGCTGGTCGCGGAAGGGGGGGAGATTTCCCTCGAGCCGCTCGCCGGCGGGGTGTCGAGCGACATCGTGCGGGTGCGGACGCGGGACGGACACAGCATGATCGTCAAAGCCGCCCTGCCGAAACTGCGGGTGAAGGACGATTGGTTCGCCGATGTCTCGCGCAACCGGGTGGAGCGCGCCTATTTCGAGTACGCCGCGTCGGTGGCGCCGGATTCGGTGCCGCGCATCCTCGGCGGAGGCGACGACTGGTTCGCGATGGAGGATCTCGGCGGCGATTTGCGGGACTGGAAGGCCGACCTGATCGCCGGAAACCTCGACCCCGAACCGGCCCGTCGCGCCGGCGAGGTTCTCGGGAAACTGCACGCCCGCTCGTGGGGCGATCCGGTGGCCCGCGAGCGTTTCGACACGGTGAAGAATTTCCACGCCCTCCGCGTCGAGTCCTATCTGCTGACGACCGCCGATCGCGTGCCCGAGGCCGCCGAAAGGCTGCGCGAAGAGGCCGCGCGGCTCGCCGCGTCGAAAATCGCCCTGGTTCACGGCGACTACAGCCCGAAAAACCTGCTGATCGGTCCGGGCAGACTCGTGGTGCTCGATGCCGAGTGCGGTTGGTTTGGCGATCCGGCCTTCGACACCGCTTTTCTGCTGACGCATCTGCATCTGAAGGCCCTGCTTCACCCGGGCGCCCTCGATCTGGTGCCCATTTTCTGGAGGGCCCACTCCGCCGCCTGCGGACACGATATCGAGGCCGGCACCGTGCGTCTGCTGCTGTGCCTGCTGCTCGCCCGGGTTCACGGAAAATCGCCCGCCGAGTATCTCGACGAAAGCCGACGCGCCTTCGTCACCCGGTTTGTTCTTGCCCATTTGCCAAAGCCGCCCAGCCTGGACGAGCTTGGCGCCGCCTGGAGGAACGGCTCATGAAAATCGCCTCGCTCGACGCCCTTCAAATCTTCGACAGCCGCGGAAACCCCACCGTGGAAGTCCTCGTCACGCTCGAGGACGGTTCCGCCGGCCGCGGCCTCGTTCCATCCGGCGCCTCGACCGGGCGCCACGAAGCCCTCGAACTCCGCGACGGCGATCCGGAAAGATTTCGCGGCAAATCCGTCCTCCGGGCCGTCGCCCACGCGCGCGGAGAGATCGCCGATGCTCTTGCGGGGTGGGATGTTTTCGACCAAGCCGGCATCGACGCCCGCCTCATCGAACTCGACGGCACTCCGGACAAATCGCGGCTCGGCGCGAACGCCATTCTTGGCTCCAGCATGGCCGTGGCGAACGCGGCGGCGGCGGCGCGGGGCGTCCCGCTCTTCGAATCGCTGGGCGGAGGCGAGGGCACGCTGCTGCCGCTGCCCGAGATCCAGATTTTCGGCGGCGGCAAGCATGCCCAGGGGCGCATCGACATCCAGGACTTCATGATCGTCGCTCTCGCGGCTCAGTCTTACGAAGAAACCCTCGAGGTCACCCACAACGTCTTCCACGCGGCGGCCGAGGTGATGCGCGGGCGGGGAAAACTCGCCGGCGTGGCGGACGAGGGCGGCTACTGGCCCCTGTTCGACCGGAACGAGGAGGTTTTCGACGCCCTGCTCGCCGCCATCGAGCACGCCGGTTACACGCCCGGCCGCGAGGTGGGGCTGTCGCTCGACATCGCGGCGACCGATCTCTTTCGCGACGGTCTTTACACCCTGGGATTGGAGAAACGCCGCTTCGATTCCGGAGAGTTCGCGGCGCTGATGATCGATTGGGTCGGCCGCTACCCCATCGTCTCGATCGAGGACCCCATGGCCGAGGACGATTGGGACGGATGGAAGGCGGTCGGGGCCGCCATCGGCGACCGCTGCCAACTTGTGGGCGACGACCTGTTTACCACGAATCTCGCCCGGATCGAGCGCGGCATCGCCGAGGAGGCCGCCAACGCCGTCCTCATCAAGCTCAACCAGATCGGCACCGTGACCGAGACTCTGGCCGCGATCCATCGCACCCAGGCCGCCGGCTGGCGCCCCGTGGTGTCGGCCCGCTCCGGCGAGACCGAGGACGCCTTCATCGCCCATCTCGCGGTCGCGACGAACGCGGGCCAGCTCAAGGTCGGTTCCTTCAGCCGCGGCGAACGGATGGCCAAGTGGAACGAGGTGCTGCGCATCCGGCGGCGCCTGGGAGATCGGGCGCGCTTCGCCGGGGCGGAGATTTTGCGGCCGCTTTGAGCGCCCATCGAACAGGGTTGGGTCGGTGACCTAACCCTGTTTAGTCAGCCATCAATCAGTCCAGTTTCACGGGTTTGACCGCGAATTTCCGGAACGCCACCGGACCGTGATCGCCCTGGATGCGAAAGGGGCCGGCGGCGACTTCCTTGGCGTCTCCGCCGCGGGTCGGGCCGGTCAGGGCGACGTTTTCGTGGATCGTCTTTCCGTTGTGCTCGACTTTCACGAAGCGGGCGTTTTCCGTCTTCTTGCCCTGGGCGTCGAAGCGCGGGGCGCGGAAGACGATGCGAAAGGTCTGCCACTCGCCCGGCGCCCGGCTGGCGTTGGTTTTCGGGATGGTGCCCTCGTAGCCCTTCGGTTCGCGTTTTTCGTCCCATCGCTCGTAGATGGCGCCGCAGTCGTGGACGCCCATCTCGCCGTCGGCCTTGCCGAAGCTGTCGAAAATCTGCACCTCGTAGCAGCCCTGGAAATAGATGCCGGAATTGGAGCCTTTCGGAACCATGAACTCGACGTCGACTTCGACATCGCCGAAGGCCTCCTTCGTGGTGAGGTTCCCGGCCTTGCCCGCCTCGCCGTTGATGAGCGTGCCGGCGCCGGGTTCGACGCGGGACCATTTTTTCTCGTTCGGGTCGCCTTCGACGGTCTTGGCCAGCGACCAGCCGGCGGGTTCGACAAAGCGGTCGAGATTCTCAAATTCCTGGGCGCGCAGGCCGGCGGCGGAAGCGGCGAACGCGAGGGTGGCGACGAGGAGCGTTGGGGCGGGTGAAGCGGCGGTTTTCATGGCCGTCGAATAAACAGCCCCCGCCTCCCGCGATCAAATCCGAATCGAGGACGGTCGCGGATCAGACCTCGCGGTGAAACCACAGCTTCACGTAGTCCATGTCGCGCTCGTCGTCGTGCCCGCGCTCGAGAAAGTGCTCGGACTGCGCGATGAATCCCGAGGAAAAGCGGATGTCGACGCCGACGTCGAGTTTCAGCCGGCTCTTGAGGCGTTTACGGGCCTTCTGGGCCTCGGGCTTGGAGACGGTGAAGCGTTCCTCGAGTTCCTCGCCCTGTTCCTCCTCGTAATCGGCCTTGAAGGCCTTGAATTGCTCGATGCGCTCCGGCTCGGCGAGCGCCTTTTCCTGAAAGTCGCCGAGGTCGAAATCGTCGGCTTCGTCGAGGTAGGAAATCGCGCGCCGGGCGACCTCCATCCGCTCTTCCTGCGGCGTTTCCTCGGGCAGGCCTTTCTCGGCGAACTCGACGCAGAGCTTCGAGAAGTGGCGGGTCAGGTAGTCGTCGTTTTTCACCGGCACGGCGCCGACGAATTCGCGGTTCCAGAACCAGGTGCTGCCGCCGCTTTTGTCGAAGAGGTAAACGACGTAGCCGTCCGCGCGGTCGTGGTCGACGATCAGGCAGCCCTTGTCGATCTTGTCCGGGTAGATGCCCTGCTCGGTGGTCAGGCGCAGGTCGCCGTCGCGCTCCGATATCTGGAGGAAGGGAACGCGGCTCTCCGATTTCACGATGCTGAGCCCCTGCACGGTTTTTCCCGCCACGATGAGGCCGTCGATCAAGGCCACACAGAGATCGCCGGACTTGATGTTGGGGTGGTTCGATTTGGCGTGAAGGTGGCGCGCGATGGCGGCGCTCTGCTCGATGAGCGAGTCGTTGTCCTGGAAAATGGCCGTCGCGTAGCGGTGCAGCTCGTTCTGCGCGAGGTCGGAGTGATGATGAAGCTGGTGCAGCTCCAGGGAGCGGAAGGATTTCAGGAAACAATGGGTCAGCAGATCCGCCTCCTCGTCGGCGAAGCGGCACAGGGTCTTCGAGGTGCGGAGCGGTTCGGACCGCGCGGGGTTTCCGACCTTCGCGAGGGCGAGGGCGGCGAGTTTGGCTTCGCGGAAAACGACATTCAGCGGCATGGCGCCCCTATGGTGGCGAGAAACGGGCTTCGTGCGCGGAAAAAGATTCCGGCACGGGAAATTTTCGCGTCGAATCGCCCCGGATCGGGAGGGAAGGAAAAGGCTCCAGCTTCAGCGCTCCCCGGCGATGCGCCAGTTTTCGTCGAAGAAATCGGCGGCCACGACTTTGCCGGGGGCGAGATCGTCCGGGGGCACGGTGAGGTCGATCACGGCCCAGTCGGGGAGTTTGGGATTCTGGAGCGAATTGGTCCGGTCGTGGCCTTCGCGGAAAGTCAGGCCGCTGTTGATGACGACGTAGCGCTTCGGGTTGAGCGGGTTTGGGAAAACGAGAACCGGGGCGTGGCTTTCGGCCGGGTAGCTTTTTCCGCCGAGGCGCAGTTCGGTCGGGGTCCACTCGACGGGCAGGCGGTCCGCGATTTCGGCGATGAGGGGATTCGACTGGGGATCGCCCCAGAGGATGAGATTGGACTCGTCGATGTCGACGGAGTTGACCTCGGCGACGTCCTTCATGGGGAGCTTGCCGCGCATGAGGGAGCTCCAACGCCGGCGGAGGTGCTCGAGTTCGAACTCGACCCAGCGCTGGACGCGGGGATGGACGCCGGCCTTCGCCGGGCCGACCACGACGAAGGGCGCCATGAAGGCGTCGTCGATCGGTCCCTGAAGCCCGGGGCGCTTGCGAAGGCCCTCGGGCTCGCCCCAGATCCAGCCCTTTTCGGTCCTGCGCAGGTGGGCGGAGGCGACGGGGAATCCCGGGTCGTCGATGGTCAGCTCGCTCCCGCCGATCGCGACCGCGGCGCCGGCGAGGTTCTTTCCGGCGGGGGCGTCGAGTCGGAGGGCGGTGACGTTTTCGGTTTCGAGCGCGATGCGGTTTTTGGAAAAATCCCACCGAGCCTCGACGCGGGAGTCGCTCCAGTGTTTCTCAAGTCCCTCGGCATGCGCCCACTTCAGGCCGGGGTAGCGCAGGGTCCGGGTCTGCACGTGGACGGCGGGCGGGGCCGTGTCGCGCCCGGTTTTCCACTGCTCGAGCAGCCAGGCCCAGATTTCCTTCACCTTTTCGTCGTGATAGCGATGCTCCATGCCGGGGCCGATGACGTGGCGCAGTTCGCCGCCGGCCTTGGCGATCGTGTCGGCCATTAGTTCGGCGGCCTCGCGCTGGCGGTCGTTTTCGCCGGAGTAGGCGAGCAGGGGGACGTTGAAGAAGTTGCGGACATAGCCCGGCACGTCGTAGAGGCCCCAGAGGGTCTGTTCGTGGCCGGGCGGGTAGGTCTCGGGCGTGAGCTTGTTGTAGATGGCGGTCTCGACAAATCCCGCGCCCGTGTGAACGGCGCAGAAGCGGTCCGCGTGGTGCGCGCCGATGTGCCAGGCGCCCGCGCCGCCCATGGAAAAACCGGCGAGGGCGACGCGGTCGGGATCGATGGGATAGCGTTTTTTCACCTGCTCGATGACTTCGAGCACGTCGATCTCGCCGGCGTGTTTCCAGCCGATGCAATGGCGACCGAAGGGATGGACGATGATGGCGTCCCGCTGCTCGCCGACCTTGCCGCCGAGGGCCTGGGATTTGGCCTCGCAACGGCTGACGAAGGTGAGGTCGGTGGTTTTGTCGCCGCGTCCGTGCAGCCAGACGAGCAGGGGCACGGGTTTGGAAAGGTCGAGCTTTTCGGGAATCTCGAGGCCGTAGGGCTGGACGGAGCCGTCGATGGACGAGGTGTAGCCGAGCGCGAGCAGACCGCGCCGATCCGACCAGGGATGCGAGCCCGCGTCGAGCGCGGCGACGCGGGCGGCGGCTTTGTCGAGCAGGGAATCGAGCAGCGGCAGTTCCTTTTCCGAGTAAATCTCGCCATGTTCGAGCGCGTAACCCACGGCCTTGAGATAGACGGCCGCGTCGTCGGCGTAGTCGCTCGGCCCCGCGCCCCAGAGATCGTCCGAGAGCTTCTCGAGCCGCGCCGCCACGCGTTCGCGAGTCTCGGCGGGAATCTCGATGCCGGGCGGCGGCAGTTTTCGCTCGATGACGGCGAGGGGCGCCGGAGCGGCGGCGTTTTCCTGGGAGTTGGCGGGAAAAACCGGGAAAACCGCGGCGGCGGCGAGCGCGGCGGGAAAAAGCGGGGTTTTCAAGGAGGGCGGCGAGGGGTTGGGGATGAGGCGTGACGGCCGTTTCGGGAGGGGGTCAGATTTTTTCCTCCATGGTTACCGGATCGATCCAGCCCTTCACCTGTCCGGCCTGGAGGAGGCATTTCACCTCGCCGGGAAAACGGCCGAAGATGGTTTGGGCCTCGTATTTCACCGTCACGGTGTCGTAGGTGCCCTTGTAGAGATCGCCGTCGATGCGTTCGGAGCCGTTCCATTTGAAGGAGACGGCCTCTTCGAGGGAGAAGGCTTTCACGTCTCCGTTGGCCAGGCTGGCCTTCACCGGGCCGAATCGCGGGTCGTCCTTGCTGTCCCACTGGACGGCGCCGGAGGCGCGGAGGGCATCGAGCGCGGTGGCGTTGGCGAGGAGGTTCTGCCGGGCCTTGGCGCGCACGCCGTCGACGCGCCGCCGGGTGTTCGCGACGAAGGCGTCGTAGTGATTCTGGACGCGGTCTTTGAAGTCGGTCTTGTCGAGGGCGATCTCGCTGACCATCGTCTTGTTCGCGAGGCTGGCGACCGTCAGCATCTCGCCCTGGATGCGCAGGGGCGCGACCGGCGTGCCCGGCGCGGCGTCGCTGGAGCCGATGATCTGGCCGTTCGGCGCTTTCAGGGTAAAGGGCACCTTCTCGAGGATGGTCACCTCCGTCGGATAGGCCTTGGCGGGAATGTTGTTCCAGTCGTCCACGATCCGGAGCAACGGGAGGATCTCCGGGTAGGGATAGCGCTCGGCGACGAGGCGGTCGATTTCCTCCTCGGGCGAGGCCGGTACTTTTGTCACGGTGCCCGGTGTCGGGGACTTTGCCGCGGGGTCGGCGGCGGGAGCGTTCGGCGCGCCGGGTTTGGCGGAAGGCTGGGACGAGGCGGGCTGATCCGGCGAGGGGGAGGACGGCTGCCCGGCGGCGCTCTCCTTCGCCTTTTCGAGCCAGGGCTCGACGAAGGGCTTCAGATGGGGATCGTAAAACCACCAGGCCGCCGCGAGAGAGCCGCCCACGATCAGGAAGACCAGAAATTTTTTCATCGTGCCTCCATCGTTACCCGTTCGGGCGCTCCCGCGCAAGTCCGCGCGTGGCGATCACTGCTTCAGCAGCCGCAGGTAATCCACCCCGAACATGTGGCGATGCACGGCGGCCGGGTTCGAGCCCGTGATTTTCACGTTCAGCGTGTGCGCCCCGGCCTTGAGCGGGTGCTTCCCGAGGCTGAGTTCGCCCGTCGTCACCACGTCCGGATCGTTGAATAGATCGACTTTCTCGGCCAGCGGCGTGGCGCCGTCGAGGAACAGGCTCACGATGCCGTAGTCGCGCGCCTTGGTCAGGGCGGTCGAGATCAGGTAATCGCCGTCCTCGGACACCGAAAACTCGAGCGCCAGTTCGTCGCCGGGCTTGGCGTCGGTCCACCACAGGTGCCGGCCGCCGCTCCAGCGGTCGGCCTTGAAGTTGCCCATCGGCTGCGGCCGCGGATTGCCCCTGGACTTGGCGATCTTCAATTCCTCGCCCTCCAGAAAAATCTCGCCCGGCGTCGCCAGGCGCACCTGCGTCGGGCTCTGGAGATAACCGATCAGGTCGCGCACCTGCGTGTCGTTGAAGGGCGCGAGAATGCCCTCCGGCATCATCGACATCGGCACCGGCTCGCGCTTCGCGATGTCGGCCTTGGGCAGCAGTTGCTCCTCGGCGCCCACCATGGCGACGCGGACGGCGTTGTCGTTCTCGCTCCGCCGCATGCCGGAGACGACCCGCCCGTCCTTCATCGTGAAGACGGTCAACTGGTAGTCGCTCCCGACCACGGCGCTGGGATCGAGGATGTTTTCCAGCAGAAAATCGAGATTTCCCCGGTTTCCTCCGGTGATGTCCGGTCCGATCCGGTTGCCCTCGCCGAACAGGGTGTGGCAGGCGAAGCAGGTGGCGTTGAAAAGCGCCCGCCCCGCGCCGAGGTCGGCCGTGGCGAGAAACTCGGGCTTCAGCAGCTTCCGGTAACGCGCCAGCTCGGCCTGCTTCTCCGCGGAGCTGTCGGTCACCTTCCCCCAGTGCTTCTCCAGCGCCCCGTCGAGCGCGTCGTCCTTCAACGCGCGAATCTGCCGGGCGGTGAAGGCCGAGATCGCGCCGCGCGGGATGCGGTCGTCGGCCAGCGCGTCGAGCAGGGCCTTCGCGTAACCGGCGTTCGAGGCCAGCACGTTGGCGGCGTCGGTCTTTTCCTCCGGCGACAGTTTTTCGAAGGCGGCGAGCAGCGTCTCCGGCGTCCCCGCGTTGGTGAAGCTCCCCAGTGCCCGGATCGCCCGGGCGCGCAGCGGCGACACGGGGCCGGCGGCGAGTTTTTGCAAAATCGGCGCCGTCTCGGCGTCCTTCGCGGCGAGCAGGGCGGCCAGGGCGTTCTCGCGCGCGGCGGGGTCGGCCTTGGCATCGGCCAGGATGTCGCGGAAACGCGGCAGCATCCGGGTGTCGCCGAATTTCGTCGCCAGCCGCTCGAGCACCGCGCGCGTCTTCGCGTCGTCCGTCGCGGACACGGCGGCGAAGGCGGCGTCCCACGCCTTCGGCATCGGGGCGGAGGCGCGGTCCTTCAGCACGGTGTCGATCTCGGCGAGAATCTCGGCGCGGGTCTCCGGTTTCGCGTCGGCCTGGCTGAGTCGCGTGAGCAGGTTCTCGCGTCCGGCGTCCTCATGGGCGAGCCGGCGATAGATGAATTGGCGCACCAGCGGGATTTTCGAGCCCGCCGCGACGCCCAGTGCGCGCGCCGGGTCGTCCATCACCAGCGGCTCGACACCATACCAGAGCAGCAGGGGCAGATTGTGGTCGTTCGCGTCCTCGCCGCGCGCGAGCAGGGCCGCGGCGAGGTCCCAGCGTTGCGCGTGGGGCAGGCGGTCCAGCAGCGAAGCCAGATGCCGGCGCACGACGGGCGACGCGTCCGCCTGTCCCATCGCGACCAGTTTCGCCAGCGTTCCCGCCTCGATGTCCCCGCCGTCGTCGAGCAGGCGGATCGCCCACGCCCGCGTCTCCGGGGCGCCGTTTCCGAGCCGGGCGGTCAGCGACACCGCGTCCTCGCCGCCCGCCAGGTAGCGCGCCCAGAAGGCGCGCAGGCGATGCGCCGGATCGGGGGCTTCGTTCGCGATCTTCGCCAGCGCGTCGGCGGCTTCGGAGCCCTTCAGCGTGCCGGCCGCGGCGCGTTCGTGGAGAATTCGCCGCGCGGTGTTGGCGAACCACGCGTTCGGATTCGTCTGCAAGTTCGCGAGATCCGCGTCGGTCAACAGGGTCAGGTCGTCGACCTTACCCTGTTGGGTCGCGCCGTGTTCGATCTTGTAGATCCGCCCGTTGGTGCGGTCCCACAATTCCGCGTCGCGGCGATGACAGTTCTGCTGGTCGTACCAGTCGATCGCGAAAAGCCCGCCGTCGGGGCCGTATTGAATATCGACCGGCATCGCCCAGCGGTCGTTGGTGTGGAGAAAATCCGGCCCGTGCTTGCCGATGAAGCCGCTCCCCTCCGGCACCGTGTAGTCGCTGATGATGGAATGCCCGTGTAGGTTGGTGAAGAGCAGTTTCCCGCGAAACTCGGCCGGAAACCGGCCGCCCGCGTAGATCGTCAGGCCGCAGTGCGCGTGCCCGCCGCCCAGGTCGAGCGTGTCCTCCTTGAGTGTCGGGACCTTGCCCCAGTGCGCGTTGTCCCGGATGTCGCCCGCGTAGTGCGCGTGGTCGGCGATGGTCTTGATGTCGTCATAGGTGTGCGGGTTGAAATGCTGGCCGCCCTGCCGGTGGTAACGCCCGCCCTGGACCATGTGAAAGAGATGCGGAATCACGCAGGCCGTCACGAAGGCCTCGCCGTTCGCGTCAAAGTCCAGCCCCCACGGATTGCTCGTGCCGTGCGCGAAGACCTCGAACGTGTGCCGCACCGGATGATAGCGCCACACCCCGGCGTTGAGACCGGTCCGCTCCTCGTCGGGCGTTCCCGGTTTGCCCACCTTGCTGTGGGTGAAAACGCCGTGGCAGCCGTAGAGCCAGCCGTCCGGCCCCCAGACGAAGGAGTTCAGCGTCTCGTGCGTGTCCTGGTAGCCGAAGCCGTCCAGCAGGATCTCCGGCTCGCCGTCGGGCACGTCGTCCCGATCCTTGTCCGGGATGAACAGCAGATAGGGCGCCGCGCCCACCCACACGCCGCCGAAGCCGACCTCGAGCCCGCTCACGAGATTCAGCCCCTCCATGAAAACCGTCCGCGTCTCGAAGCTCCCGTCCCCGTCCTCGTCCGAGAAGATCAGGATGCGGTCCTTCCCCTCGCCCTCGGCCTGCCGGATCGGGTAGGAATACGCCTCCGCGATCCAGAGCCGCCCGCGCGCGTCGATCGCCATCGCGATCGGCTGCTTCACGTCGGGCTCGGCCGCGATCGTTCGCACGCGGAAGCCCTCCGTCACCGTCATCCGCTTCACCGCCGCGTCCGCCGTCAGGCCGGTTTCGACAAATGGCCTGCGCACCGGCCGCCTCGGCGCCGGCCCGGAGGCCTGGCTGTCGTCGCCGCCGCCCTCGGTTTGCAGGTGGAGGAAGGTGCCCTTCTTGTTGCCCACCAGCACATCGACCTTGCCGTCGCCGTTCACATCCGCCGCCACCACGTCCGTCCCCACGCCCGAGTCGTCGTCGATTTGATGGGGCACGAAGTCCACGCCCTTCCCGTCCGCCCCGCGCACCGTGCGAAACCAGTAGAGCACCGCCGCCCCGTTGCCCTCCGGGTCGTGGCCGTTGTGCGCCCAGTGCCGTTTCCCGGTCACGATGTCCAGCACCCCGTCGCCGTCCACATCCGCCAGCGCGATGGCGTGCATCTGCGAAAAGGCCACCCCATAGGGACTTTCCCGCGGCGTCTGGCCGATGATCGGGTGCGGCTGGAAGCCCTTTTTCCCGCCCTCCTCGATCTGCTCGTACCACGTCAGCCCATAGCCGTGCGCCGCCAGGCTCGTCAGGATGTCATTGTCGCCGTCCCCGTCGAAATCGTAGGCATACATGTCCGCGCCGCCCGCCCCGGCGAAGGCGAACAGGTGCCGCTCCCACGCCGGATCGCCTTCGAGCGAGGCCGGCTGCTCCCACCACGCGTTCTTTTCCAGCAGATCCATCCGCCCGTCGCCGTTCACGTCGCCCATCCCCAGCCCGTGGGTGAATTTCGCGCCCGTCGATTTCTCCGGCGTGATCTTGTGAAAGGTCCACGGCTTGGCCGGGTCCGCCGCATCCGGCCCCGCGTAGCCGAAGATCCCGTTCTGCGAGCAGACGATCTCCGGCTTTCCGTCGCCCGTCAGGTCGGCGAACATCGGCGACTCGTTGTCCACCGGCTCCAGCACCACGTGCCGCGTCCAGGGGCCCTTCCCGAGCGCGTCCGGGCCCGGATTCTCGAACCACGAGGCGTCCTTCCCCGGAAACCCCAGCACCAGCACATCGAGCCGGCCGTCCCCGTTGAAGTCGCGAATGAAGGAAAAGAAATTGTCCGAATACCCCGCCTTGTTAAACGGCTTCGGCTCATAGATGGCGACCCGCTTTTCCGCCGCGTGGTCCGGCCCGAAATAGACGAAGGGCCCCGACACGATGTCGTTCGCCCCGTCGCCGTCGATGTCGCCGAAGCTCGCGCCCTCGGAGTAAAACAGGCCGTCAAGCTGCCGCTTTTCCCAGCCGACCGACGGCTCGGCGCCGGGGAGGAGCGCGGTCGTGAGGAGCGGCAGGCAGACGCAAAACGCGGGGAGAGAGATGGCTTTCATGGGACGCGCAGTCTGCCATGCCCCGGCGCGCTTTGCCAAGCCTCCGCCGCGCCGCGTCTGCGGGAGCGGGGGGCGGCGGTCCATCCAGAGATTACCGCCGCCGCCGCGACGATCCCGGACCGGATTTCGTTCATGGGTATTTCCAAGAATCCAAGAAAAGGAATTGACGCAATCTTCGCCGGATCGGTAAAATCTCCCGCGTTGCAGCGAGCCGGCTCGACGCCGGTCGCTGAACTGAAGTGATCGGTGTTGTCCGCATAACAAGTTATTCCCCCCGGTTACATAATTATACTGTTCGCCAAGGAATGAAACCGCGAAGATATCCCGCAAATGTCAGACGATTTACGCTAATCGAGCTATTGGTATCGATAACTCTAATCGCTATCCTTCTTACTATTACGTTCCCTGTACTTGAAAATTATTACAATTCGCAGAGGCTAAAAGCGTCAGAGCAACTAGTTTCCGAAAATGACCAACCTTCTGAGCCTCACACTGGTAACACGGATGAATTGTGGAGCGATCCAAAAATCCTATTTCTATACTTTGGTGCCGCGCTGGCAATACTAATTTGGACCTACAAAGAAATCATTTCATCATTGAGGTCGACAGTTCAACTCCTGATCCTTGAGGTGCTAAGCGACGGAGAAAAGCGACCAAGAAAGGCATTATCAATTTCCACCAAGAACTCAAACTGGATCCCCCGAATTATTCTTGGGTCTTTTAGGGATTCGTTAGCTTCCCTTGTTATTAGTGGGCGTGTAAAAGTAGCGAATTCATTGTTCTTTATTGAGGATGCTATTGCCAGTGAACCCGCAGGCGAAGGCGAACCCCCAAGATAGCAGGTGAGCTTGCCTCACTGCTATCCGTTGTTGGACGAGCCCGCCGGTGGAGTCAGGGGCGCGGGGACGGCGGCTCTTGCGGATTCGATTTTCCGTTGAGCCTCAGCGCGTTGGCGTGGGGATCGGGTTTCAAGCCGCCTTTTGAGGGGCTCCGCGGGGGCCATGAGCTTGGCGCCGGCGGCGCGAAGCTCATGCTTCGAAGGCCGGGCCGAGGGTTGGGGCGCGAGAGGCGGGTCTTCAGCCCGGATCGCGGTGTTTGTGCCGGGAAAACCGCGACAGAGGCGCGCGAAGAGACGCGACCGGCGCGGAGACGGCCTTTTGGGGAGGTGTCAGGGGGAGGCGGAGGGTCGTGGCTCATCTTCGGGGCGGAGGGCCGCGCGGTTCGATGGTGGCGAGGAGTTTCATCTCCGCGCCGCAGCGTGCGCAGCGGGGGACGGGGTGAAGGATGACGGCGGGCGCCGGTTCGTCGAGTTGGCCGCAAACCAGGGCCCGGACGCGGAGGCGGACTTTGCGGGCCGCGCCGCTCATCCAGCCATGGTGGCGCACGCGCACAAACCCCTTGGGCAGGACGTGGAGGCACCAGCGCCTCAAAAACTCCTCGGGGGTCAGGAGGATGACAAACGGGCGGTTGGCGCCGCTCTGGTGGCATTGGAGACGAAGGCGGCCCTGCCCGTCATAGCCGAGGAGGCGACCGGGGCCGAGGGCGGATCGGAAAACGTAACGGGCGAGGTAGCGCAGGGCGGGCTTGCCCGAGCCGGTGTGGCGCGCGTCGGCGACCCATTTGAGCCGGAAGACGTCGGGATGATCGCGCACCAAAGCGGCGTGGATCTCGGGATGGCTGTTTTTGAGGGCGATTTCGAGGCGGTTGCGGAAGCGCGCGGCCAGCGGCGCGCCGTGAACCAGGAAATCGGGCTTGTCGGGATAACGCTCGCGGCCGTCGGGCGCGAGGACCACCCCCGGGACGACGATATGGACGTGGGGATGGTGCTGGAGTTGGCGGCCCCAGGTGTGCAACACCGTGGTGAACCCCGGGGTGCCGCCGAGTTTGGATCGGCAGAGGTCTTTGAGCGCTCCGGCGGCCTCGCGAAGGATGAGGTCGTAGAGGATGGCGGGGCGGGCTTTGCAAACGCCGCGCAGGGAGTCGGGCACGGTGAGGGTGACCAGGAAGTAGGGCACGCCGGGGAGCAGCCGCGCCTCCTGGGTGGCGGCCCATTGTTGTTGATCGATGGCGCCGCATTGGGGGCAGGAGCGATGGTTGCAACTGTGGTAGGAAAAGTGGCGGGCGTGCGCGTGGCAGGCGCATTGCCAGAGCCGCCCGCCGAGGGCGGCGGTGCGGCAGGACAGCACGGCCCGCGCCGCCCGGTAATGGGCGGCGGCGAGCCGCGGAGCGTGGGCGCGCGCGAAGCGCGGCCAATGCTCGCGCAAGACCTCGGCGAGAGCCAGGGGCATGGCGGGCTGGGAGCCGGGCGGATCAGAGACCCGGGAAGTGCGCGAGGACCTCGCGCGCCTTGCTCTCGCTGGCTTCGGTCAGGTGAAGGTAAACCAGGGTGGGCTTGAGCGAGGCGTGCCCGAGATACTGGCCGACCAGGCGGATGGAGACTCCGGCGTCGAGAAGGTGGGTGGCGAAGCAATGACGCAGGGTGTGGCAGGTGACCGGGCGATGCCCGGTCCGCCGATCCCAGCCCAGGGAAAGGACGGTGGCGCGCATGGCGGCCTGCACCGAGGAATCGCTCATCGGTTTGGAGGAGCGCCGCAAGGCGTCGGGCAGGGTGGCACCGGCGCTCTTCCAGCCGCGCCCCGGCGAGGGGAAGAGCCACTCGGGATTGCGGTGGCGCTTCCAGAAGGCGCGCAGCCGCTCGACGAGTTCCGCGGAAACGGGCACCTCGCGATCCCTGCCGCCCTTGCCGCCGACGATGCGGATGACGCCGCGCGAGGCGTCGATGTGGCCGGGCTTGAGATGGATGGCCTCGCCGAGGCGCAGGCCGCAGTGATACATCAGGGTGAAGACGGCGCGGAAACGTCCTTCCCTGACCGCGCCGAGAAAGCGGGCGACCTCCTCGCGGCTCAGGACGTTGGGGAGTTGCTCGTCGCGTCGTATCTTGATCCGGCTCCAGCCCCTCCACTTCCGGCCGAGGTGGTCGCGGTAGAAGGCGCGCAGGGCGCAGACGGCCTGGTTGACGGTGGAGTCCTTGAGTCGGCGCTTCTGGCGCAGGGAGATGAGGAAATCGAGGACTTCTGTCTCGCGGAGTGTGGTGGGATCGCGGTGCGGGAAGGCCTCGTGGAGCTGGCGCACCCAGCAGAGGTAGGAGGCCCGGGATCGTGGCGCGAGGCGACCGAGATCGAGGTGGCGCTGAAAGTCGCGCCACCACTTGGCCGAGGCAAGATCCGCGGGGGACTCAGCGGACTGGCGGCGGCGTTTGGATGGGCGGGCGGACTGGGAGGGTGGTGTTGTTTTTTTTCATAAGCGCCCCAAGAAAAGATCGTCACCGAAGCGTGGCAAGGGTAGCATCAGGAGAGTCGGCGCCGCGAAGCGGCTCCGTTCAACAAGATGGCGCTGACCAACCCGCTACCGCTCCGCAGTCGAAGCCGGAGGGTAATTCGGAACCTCAACCAGAATCGGAGGGTCGCTCCCAGTAGCGGGCGGCAGGCCTTCGACGTTCTACCAAAAAATGAAGCAGCTCATCGCACGCCTGAAATACTTCTTCATTGGCAAGCACGACCCGATGGACCTGCTAAATGGAGTGTATCACGACAACCTTCCGAAGACTCTCACTCTCTCAAGGGGCATGCTCAAGTCGGATGACCTTGCCTACGAGGCTGGAGACTTGGTCGCGACGTTATACCAGTCCGACGACGACAACGAATTCTCGTTCGCACAGAAGCTTCGCAAGCTACCGAGGCATTGGGGCACTCTGGAGACCCTCATGTATTACGATTCGATGGTGAACAATGGAGGGCATGACCAGTATTTCGGGAATTCGGAGGGAGCCTATCTAGATTTGGTCGAGGATGGTCTCAAGCTGTATGCCACCGGCTACCATCTGCACATTTTTCAGAGGGCGTTGTATCGATACAATCCCGATCTTTATGCTGAGCACGCCGCCCTGGATCCGAATCCATCCTCTGAGGAAGAGAATTGGCGACCTCCTTACGACGACCTCGACAGCCTGTATTTCAAGGCCGATCCGAAACTTCCTGACTTGATCGAGAAGTTTATCCGCAGCAACCTCGAACTCTACAAAGGGTAGAACCGTCGCTCTCAACGCCTGCCCCGCCGCGAGTTCAAAACTTTCATGACCATTCAACCTTTAACCCACAGTCGAAGCTTCGCCCTCAGGCAGGTGTGAGAGAGCTTCGACGTTGCGCCGAGAAATTCCCGACCTTGAAGGCTGTTTGAGCAGCGTATATTGTCCCTTCATGGACACGGTCGAATCAATCGAAAATGCGGTCGAGCAACTGGGACGAGACGATCTCGCATCCTTTCGGAAGTGGTTTTCCGCCTTCGAGGCGGCGCAGTGGGACGCCCAGATCGAGCAAGATATCGCGGCAGGCAAACTGGATGAACTGGCCGAAGCCGCGATCGAAGAGTTCAAGGCGGGCAAGACCGAGGCACTCTGATTTGGATGATCCATCACGCGACTCAGGATTTTTGGAAAGCATACGAGAAGCTGCCCGCGGAAATTTGCCAAATCGCGGACAAGAACTTCGAACTCCTGAAGTCTGACCCATTTCATCCGTCACTCCACTTCAAGAAGGTGGGGCGCTACTGGTCGGTGAGGGCTGGACTCCAATACCGAGCGCTCGGAACGCGACAGGGGGACGCCGTGATCTGGTTCTGGATTGGAGATCACACGACATACGATCGACTCGTCTCGTGACGAACCAGGGCACAACAAGAACCGCCACCTGATCTCCTCGCTATGGTTGGTTCTTTGGCGTTTCGACTTTGGAGGTGCCTCATTTTAGCGCGAAAGCGGCCGGGCTTCGTTCCGGGCAGTTATCCAGAAGAGGCATGAGCACCTTGATTGACACAGCACGGCCCGCCGTCTTTCGGGAGGGGCAGATTCTCATTTCTCTGGAGAGCGGCGCGACGCTGCAGTTTCCAGTGGCGGAGAACCCCCGCCTTTCCCGAGGCACGCCCCAATAACTCGACCACATCAAGATTTCCCCCTTCGGGCTGCAATGGCCGGATCTCGACGAGGATCTTTCCCTGCGCGGGATTGCCGCGGGAGACTACGGGCAGGGATCGTAAAACCGCCGCCGACCGTCGTGCCCACTTCTGGCGCCCCCCGGGCCCGGGCATCGGCTGCCCGCCTAAAACCGCTGCAGCGCGCCGATCAGCTCGTTGACCTTGTCGACGAGGCCCTGCATCTCGGACTGGGTGGGCGGGGAACTGGCGGCGCGTCTCGATCAGTGCGCGTCTTGGCCAGAAAACGGTGCGGTGGGGCGAGGCGCCGAGCCGTCGCGGGGCCCCGCCGCGTTCGTCGGGTCCGGTCCCCTCCTCGAAACCCACCGCCGCGAAGGCAACCGGGAAAGCGCTCCGGCTCCGGCGAAAGGCTGGTGAACGATCCCCGCCTCTCCGGCGTCACGGCGGCTCGGCCGGGACGCCTCGCCCCACCCGGCTGCCGCCGCCCGCCGAAATTCCCCGTCCCCCGGTCGCGGGCCCGGACCGGGATGGCATCGGCCCTCAGGGTCTCCCGGATTCGTTGAGTTGACGCCAAAGGTCGCCGCGCATCGGCCATTGGCGGCGCGGGGCGGGGGCGCTAAGGTGGCGCCATGCTTTTTTCCTCACCGCGAAGCGGTCCGCGGCCGCCGAGCCGGCGTTTTTTCCTGCGATCGACCGGGGTGACGCTGGCTCTGCCTTTTCTGGAGTCGCTTTCGTCCCGCGCGTTCGGCGGTCCCGTCGCCGGTGCCGGCGGCGAGGGATCGGAGCGGCCGATGCGGATGGTGTGCATCGGGAACGCGCTGGGATTTTATCAGCCAGAGTTTTTCCCCGAGGCGGCGGGGGCGACCTACACGGCGCCGCGGCTGCTGAAGCCGCTGGAGGAACACCGGGGGGATTTCACGCTGTTTTCCGGGCTCGATCACGGGGTGAAGGGCGGGCATTTCGCGATCCACGCCTTTCTCAGCGGGGTGCGCAGCGTGGACGCGAAGGGGATGCCGGACGGGAACATCAGCCTGGACCAGCGGGCGGCGGAAAGCATCGGGGGGGCGACGCGTTTTCCCTCGCTGGCGATCGGGTCGGAGGACGGCATCCACGGCGGGTGCCTGATGTGCTGGACGCGCGGCGGGACGCGGGTGCCGCCGATCCCGGGGCCGCGGGAGCTGTTTCGCAAGCTTTTCGTCAACGAGTCGGCGGGCGACCGGGAGGCGGCGAGGGACCGCCTCGCGCTGCGGGGCTCGATCCTCGATTCGGTGCGGGGGGACGCCCGCTCGCTCGAGACCCGGCTCGACACCCGGGACCGGGAGAAGCTCGACGAGTATTTCACCGCCGTCCGCGAGGTGGAGAAACAGCTCGAACTGAGCCGCCAATGGGCCGAGGTGCCGAAGCCGGACCCGGGCATGGCGGAGCCGCGGAACACGGACTTCGTCTCGGACCTGCCGGTGCTCTACGACCTGATGGCGCTGGCGCTGCGGACGGACTCGACGCGGATCGCGACGCTGGAGATCGCGGGGGGCTTCAACGCCTCGGCCTTCGGGCTGCGGAAGGACTACCACGCGCTGTCCCACCACGGGCAGGTGCGGGAAAACATCGACGGCCTGCTCATCCTCGAGGAATACCAGACGCAACAGTTCGCCCGTTTCCTGGGGAAGCTGAAGGCGATCGAGGAGGGGGACGGCACGCTGCTGGACCGGACGATGGTGCTCTTCGGCAGCGGGATGGCGAACGCCAACGCGCACACGAACCTCAACCTGCCCGTCATCCTCGCCGGCGGCGGCTTCCGCCACGGCGGATACCGGACCTATCCCGAAAAGGGCGCGGGCAAGACGCCGCTGTGCAATCTCTACGTGTCGATGCTCCAGCGTTTCGGGGTGGAGACGGACCGTTTCGGGACGAGCACGGGCACGCTGACCGGCCTGGCCTGACGGAGACGATGATGGCGGCGGCGAAATGTCATCGGCTGTCGGCGCTGCTGGCCGGCGCGGCGGCGGTGCTGGCCGGCCCGGTTCGCGCGGCGGACCCGGACCCGAAGCCGGGCGCGGCAGCCGACCCGGGCGCGGTGCCGGCTTTCCTGGAAAAGTATTGCGTGGAGTGCCACGGCGCGGAAAAGCGGAAGGGCGACCGCCGCTTCGACGCGCTGAAGTTTCCCGCCGCGACGGCGGACGAGCTGATCGATCTGCAGGACGTGATCGACCAACTGACCCTCGGCGACATGCCGCCGAAAAAGGCGGCGCAGCCATCCGACGCGGAGAAGGTGGCGCTGATCGGCGCCGTCACCGGCAACATCGCGGCGCTGCGCGAGTCGCTGGCCTCGACCGGGGCGCAGACGGTGCTGCGCCGGCTGAACCGGCGGGAGTATCTCAACACGGTGGGCGATCTGTTCGCGCTGAACATGGGGGCCTTCGATCCGACGGACCGGTTTCCGCGCGACCAGATCGCGGCGAACATGGACAACACCGGCGACGCACTGGCGATGTCGGGCTATCTGCTGGATCGCCACCTCGACGCGGCGGACCGCGTGGTGGAAAAGGCCCTGGGACCGGACGAGCGCCCGGCGGCGCGGGAGTGGCGCTTCGACGGCGATTTTCAGCAGCAGCAGGAGCTGTCCTATCCGCACCGGAAGGTCTTCAACCACCGTTACCTGTGCCTCTACGAGGTGCGCAACACGGTGCATCACGAGGGCGGCTACGGCCCCGTCCACGGCTTCGAACAGGGGGCGCCGGCGGACGGCCTGTACGAGATCCGGGTGCTGGCCCAGGCGCTGAACCGTCGCCATCCCTACGATCCGAAGATCTTCGGCATGGACCCGGAGACGCCGTTCCGGCTGGGTATCGTGCCCGGCGACGCGGCGGTCGGGCCGCTGCATCATCCGCAGCCGCTGGAGCCCGAGCTGGCGGAGGTCACGCTGGGCGACGGCGAGCCCGAGTGGCACACGATGAAAATCTGGCTCGACGCCGGGCACACGCCGCGCTTTGTCTTTCCCAACGGAGCGGCCAACAGCCGCGGCACCTGGGTGAGGCTGCTGGAGATCGTCCGCCCGACCCTGCCCGAGGCGGTGCGCGACAAGAAAGGCATCTACGAGGCGAGGCCGCTGGTCATGCAGTACGGAAAGGTGCCGCACATCCGCATCCACGAGGTGAGAATTCGCGGCCCGCTCCACGACGAATGGCCGACGCCCGGCCGCCGGGCCGTGCTGGGGGACGGCCCCTACGACCCGTCCCGGGCGCGCGAGCTGCTGCGGCGTTTCGCCGATCGCGCCTACCGGCGCCCGGCCACCGGGGAGGAGGTGGACCGGCTCATGGCGGTGGTGGAGCGGCGGGAAGGCGAGGGCCGGGCGCCCTTCGACGGGTTCAAGGACGCGCTGAAGGCGGCGCTGTGCTCGCCCGCCTTTCTCTACCTGTCGGAGCCGGGCCGGGCGGACGACCAGCCCGCGCTCGGCGCGCACGATCTGGCGGCGCGGCTGTCGTATTTCCTCACCGCCACGACGCCGGACGAGCCCCTGCGCGCGCTGGCGGACTCGGGCGAGATTCGGAAGCCGGAGACGCTGCGCGCCGAGGCCCGCCGCCTGCTGGCGAGCCCGCGCTCGGAGGCCTTCGTCGAGGGGTTTCTGGACAGTTGGCTGAACCTCCGCGCCCTCGGCGACATGCCGCCCGACCGCGACGCCTTCGAGGCTTACTACGCGGGGGAGTTGCAGGACGCCATGAAGACGGAGACGCGGATGTTCATGCGCCACCTGCTCGACACCGACGGCGGCGTGGCGGATTTCCTCGACGCGGACTACACTTTCGTCAACCGTCCGCTGGCCCGCCTCTACGGGCTGGACACGCCCTTCGAAGCCGGGACCGGGCATCTTTTTCGCCGGGTCGCGCTGAAGGATCCGCGCCGGGGCGGGCTGCTGGGGCAGGGGAGCGTCCTGACCGTCAGCGCCAACGGCATCGAGACCTCGCCTGTCATCCGCGGCATCTGGCTGCTGGAAAACATCCTCGGCACGCCGCCGCCCCCGCCGCCGGACGACGTGCCCCCCATCGATCCCGACGTGCGCGGCGCGAAGTCGATCCGCGACATCCTGACGAAACATCGCGAGTCGGCGACCTGCCACGATTGTCACCAGAAAATCGACCCGCTCGGCTTTGCCCTGGAGAACTACGATCCCATCGGCGCGTGGCGCACGCATTACACACAGGGAAAAAAACGCGGCCCCGTCATCGACGCCTCGGGCGAACTGCCGGGCGGCGCGGCGTTTCGCGATGCCGCCGGGCTGAAAAAGATCCTCGTGGAGCGCCGCGACCTGTTCACGAAAATGCTCGCCGAGCGCCTGCTCGTTTACGCGACCGGCCGCCGCATGGAGGTGCTCGACCGGCCGGAGATCGACCGCGTCGCGGCCAATGGACACGGCCTGCGCACCCTGATCGAGGAGGTCGTCGCCAGCCGGGTCTTTCGGAACCGGTGAATTGAATGGGTTATCCGAAAAAGGGCGCAAAAGGCGCGGGAACGGGCCGGATAAGACGGTCCCGCCTCGAAACGCTCATTCAACAGGGTTAGGTCGGGGACCCGACCCTGTTGGGTGGGACAGCCGCACGCGCACGATTTCCGCGTCGCTGCGGAAAAAGCCGTGGCCATTCGCGTAGGCGGGCGGCGTCCAGGCCATGGCGGTTCCGCCGAAGGGGGAGGTCGGTTCGAGGACCCTGTGGCGGCCGCGTTCCTCGTAGCCGTCGGGCGTCAGCCGCGCCCGGATGAGATTGCCCTCGTCGGTGAAAAGGAAGACGCCGTCCCCGGCGGGGGTGAGATGAAGGCTGGCGCCAGTCTTAAGCCCGGTGACCCGGTCCGTGCTCCAGATTTCGCGGCCGGTGGCGGCGTCGAGGCAGGCCAGCTCGCCGCGCATGCGGGCGGAATAGACGTGGTCGCCCCGGAAAAGCGCCGTCGAGGTGTGGCTCAGGATGCGCTTCGGAGCCGCGACGTCGGCGCCGGGCCAGAGAACCTCGGGGATCGTCGCGCCCCCGCGGAACTCGAGCATCAGCCCCGCGATCAGGAGGCGGTTTTCGGCCATGACCGGGGTGGAAACGCCGTCGTTGTTGCTCGTGGTCATCGGCATTCGCCACAGGACGGCGCCGGTGCCGGGATCGAGCGCCGTGACCGACTCCGCCGTCCACACGATCAGTTGCCGCCGGCCGCCGGCCTCGACGACGACGGGGGAGCTGTTGAGGATTTTCTCGTCGAGGGCCCGCCAGACATCCGCGCCGGTCCGTTTGTCGAGCGCCATCACGCAGGCGCCGGGCTTGGCCCCGACAAACAGGACGAGCCGGTCGCCGTCGATCAGGGGCGAGGCGCGGCAGCCCATGGCCCAGACCTCGAATTCCTTTCCCAGGTTTCTCTCCCAGATCAGCCGGCCGGTGGCGGTGTCGAGGCAGTGGACCTCGCCGTTGGCGCCGAGCATGGTGACGCGGTTTTCCTCGGCGATGGGCGTGGCGCTCGGGCCGCCGCCCTGTCCGGGCACCAGGGCCCAATCCGGGTAGGGCGCCTCGTAGGCGTATGTCCAGAGCGGTTTCCCGGTCGCCTCGTCAAAGGCGCGCAGTTGCTCCGAGGAACGCGGCTTTTCGAGCTTGGCGTCGGCCACGAAGACGCGTCCGTCGCTGACCACCGGGCTCGCCCAACCCGGCCCGACCTCTTGTCGCCAGCGCGCGGGCGGTCCGCCGGTCGGAAAGGAATCCAGCACGCCGGTCTCGGCCCAGGCGCCGTCGCGACGGGGGCCGCGGAATTGCGGCCAGTCGTCGCCGCGCGCCGCCGGCGGGAATCCCCAAAGGCACAGCAGGCCCGGAAACCAAAACGCCGCGCTCCCCGCGAAGGCTCTCGCCTTCCACGGCTGGAGCGGCTTGGGAACGGCGCTCATTTCAGCGTGCCGAGGAACGCTTTGATATCTTCCAGTTCCTGCGGCTTCAGGATCAGGCCCATTGGCGGCATGGGGCTGATGGGGGTGGCGGTGTAGGTCTCGGCGAGGACGGCGTTCGGCTCCAGGAGACTCTGGGTCAGGTAGGCGGCGTCTTTGCGGCTGGCGATGCCGTCGAGGGCGGGGCCGACAGGGCTGCCCTTGCCGCCCAGCATGTGGCAGTTCATGCACGCGGCGACGGGATGCTTCCAGAAAATCTCCTCGCCGCGCTTCGGATCGCCGGTCAGGGCTTCTTCCTCATCCAACTCGGCGGGAACCAGTTTGCACAGCTTGAGGTCGTCGAACCAGGCCGTCCCTTTGCTGGTGCCCCAGCCGCCGAAGAGCGCGTTGAGGCTGATTTTGTCGCGGGTATCGGAATTGAAGATCGTCTCCACTTCGACCCAATCGGAATTCCGAAACACGGCGTTCGTTTTCACCGGCGTGCCGTGCAAGTTCAGCAAGGCGCCCACGGCGCCCCGGACGTTGGCGGTCTTGATCCAGCCGCTGAGGCGATACTCGGTGCGGGGTTCCAGCGGGATGTCGACGAACCAACTCGTGTCGGCGCCTTCTTCGGAACTCACTTTGAGCGAATGATCGCCGGAATGGGCTTCGGGTTTTCCGGCCACGCTCCAATCGGCGGGGCCGCGATAGTTGCGAAAGCGCCAGGCCTTCGGCTCGCCTTTTTCGGTGAGTTCTTCGAACCCAGGATTCGGCACCAGATTGGGGCCCTCCTTGAATCCGGCGGCGGCGCCGTGGATGCGGGCAAGGAGCTTGGCGGCTTCGCTCAGCCATTCGTCTCCGCGCGTGGTGCCGTCCAGCATCAATCGCTGGACCAGGGTGGTGATCTCCGGAGTGGTGGAAAACTCGGCCAGTTTCACGAAAGCGGAGAGCCGGGTGGTCAGGTCGGGATCGGTGACGACGCCGGAGCCGAAATACAGGCGGGCGGCGGCCGCGTCGGAACCGAGCGCGCGGATGGCGTTGCGGCGCAGCCTCGCATCCTTCGCCAACAGGGCGGCCTTAAGCGTTGCTTCGTCGAGTTTCCCGAGGCCGTGGAGGGTCCACAGGGAGTGAATCGCGGCGATGTCGCCGTCGTTGGCGGTGACCCGTTTCGTCAGCGCGTCTGCGGCGTCGGTGCGTTGCCCCTCGACCAGGAGCCGCTGCGCGGTGAAGCGCCAGAACTGCGTGTCATTGCCCAATGCGGCGACGAGCGCGGCGGTATCGGCGCTTTCGAGCGAACGGATCTTAGGTTCGGTGGCCCGGTCCCAGACGATGCGGTAAATGCGGCCGCGCTGGTGGTCGCGGAGCGGATTCTCGTGGGCGCCGCCGACGCCCGTTTTGGCCTCGTAGCCGCCCCGGTCCGGGGTGGGCGTGGGATTGTGCTGGATGATGAAATTCTGCCAATCGGCCACCCACACCGCGCCATCGGGCCCGATTTCGGCGCAGACGGGAGAGGTCCATTCGTCAGTGGAGGCGAGCAGGTTCATGCCATCATGCGCGGTGTAGCCGGCGCCATCGGGACGCACGTCCATCAGGGAGATCAGTTTCATGGTCGGCTCGCAGACCATGGCCTTGCCCTGCAAGCGGGGCGGCAGATTGGCCGAATCGATAAAGGCCGAGCCCGCCGCCGCGGTGTAGCCGCCCATCACATCTACCTGGCGAAAATTCGGCGTGATGGCGTGGGCGAGCTCGACGGTGTTGATCTTCTTCGCCGTCATGGCGCGCACGCCCTCGGGAACGATGGTTTGCGGGATGCCACCAAAGAAAATCGGCGCGCCGTTGGCGGTGCCGCCGAAGTTGTCCCCCGCGTCGTTCTGGCTCTGGGCCCAGGTGTTGTTGGTGAACTGGTGAAGAAACTCGATCGCCGAGCCGTCGTCCCGGAAGCGATAGGTTCCCATCTTGAACGTCAGCTTTTTCCCGCCGACCTCGCCCTCGAATCCCGAGTAGCCGACCGATCCCTGCAGCCAGTTGTCGAACCCGTAGTGCAGGTTGCTCGCCTGGGCGTGCGTGTCGCCGATGCCCCAGCCGGTCATGACCTCCTCGCGTACGTCGGCCACATCGTCGCCGTCGGTGTCCTTGAGAAAGAGAAAGCGTGGCGGCTGCGAGACGATCAGGCCGCCGTTGGCGAAGACAAGTCCGGTGGGAATGTTCAGCCCGTCGGCGAACGTGGTGAAGCGGTCGGCTTTGCCGTCGCCGTCGGTGTCCTCGCAGATGCGGATGCGGTCGCCACCGACCCCGTCGGGTTTTACATCGTGGGGATAATCGGAAGTCTCGGCCACCCAGCAGCGGCCGCGCGTGTCCCAGGCCAGGGCGATGGGTTTTCCAATGTCGGGATCGCTCGCGAAGAGCTCGAGTCTCAGGTCGGCGGGCACCTGGGTGCGCTCCATCGAGCCTTTCACCGAGTAGGGATGCTGGAAGGTGAGCGGTTCGGGGCGCTTTTCGTAGTTGGCGACGTTGGGATGCTTTTCCCGCTTCTCGGGTTCCCGGCTGGCGAGGAATGCCTCGTGGGTCGAGCGCCGCGCGTCGCCGACCGCCCACAGGATGCCGCGCTTCAGGAGTTCGTGAAACTCCGGCAGGCTCCAGACCCGCTCGTCATGCCCCGAGGCGGTGTAGAAAACGCGGCCCCGTCCCTGTTCGCGCACCCAGGTCCAGGGTTCGGGTTCCGTGATGTTGTCCTCGGCACCGGTGGGCTCGCGCACTTGAAGCACGGTGCGGCCTTCGGGATGGTGATTCTTGTGAACGTAGGTCTCGTCCCAAGCCTCGAAGCCCGGCACGTCGCGAATGGCGCCGTGGTCGGGCGCGACCGTCTTCACGCGGAACACGGCGGTCTTGTGGTGATCGAAGCGTCCGCCGACGAGCTGGTCGAATTCCGGCTCGTTGCCGAAACACCAGCTCGCGCAATGCACCGGGATGAAGGCTCCGCCGTTTTCCACGAAGCCCTTCAGGTGTTGCCATTGCTCCGGGGTGATCTCGCCGTGGTTCGCGTAGAGCAGCACCGCGTCGTAGTGGTCGAGGTAGTTCGCATCGCCAAAAGCCGCCTCGGGCGTGGTCACGTAGTCGAACCAGATCGCGTCGCGCCCCAGTGCCTGCATCAGCATCGGCGCGAAAGCGCCCGAGTTGTGGTGTTCCGACTCGTGCCCGAGGAACAGCACCCGGATCGGACCGTCGTCGGGCCGGGCCACCGCGGGCCGAGTCAGGATCGCCTGGCAAAGAAGCAGCGCCGCGAGGGCGGAAACCGGCGTGGGGATTTTCATCATGTGATCGGAGGAAAAATGGGGAAAGGAGGAGCATCGATCGCGACGCCGCGGCGAGCGAATCGAGCCGGGCGGAGCCGGGCCAAGCCAAGGCCGTCACCGTGCGGCAAGAAACGCCCTCATTGTGTAGGCGGTCGCCGGGCGAATACAAGAACACAAGTGAGCCACCGCCGTCGCAAAGGCGATGGGCCCGATGCGGACCTGGCGGGCGACGAGATGGGGAAACCGCGAATGGACACGAAGGAACGCGAATGCTGGGCTTCAGAAGGCAGCCGCGAGCGTGAGCGAGCAGCCCGGCGGCGGATGGGCCGAGGCGATGCGGGCGCCTTGGGGCGAGACGGTCCACTCGCTCACGCTCGCGGCCACTTTCCCACCCAGGACGAAAGGAAAATTCCGTGTTTCATCGTGTCCATACGCGGTTCCCAAAAGAGTCGGCGATTCTCGGAATTTCCCAGGGAGCGGCGGTATGATACCGCCGTCGGAGCTCCGGCCAGCCGGCGAATTGGCCCCCCCTTTCGCCTTGCCTCCGCCTCGTGCCGCGGGAACGAATGGCGCTTGACGGGGCTTTCCGATCCTCGGTAAACTCGTCCCCACGGCACCCACGAAAGAATCCGCGCCCGCGTTGCCCCAAACCGGACGGCGATTTTCAATCGTTTCTTGACCGCTGGCACGACACGGTTCCAGATGATGTTCGGAGTTCAGTGGGTGCAATTGCAGAGTTGCTTGGTTTTCCGATCGACAACGGAACATGGTGAACAAGCGGCTACTTGCGCTGAGTCGACATGACCTCATTAACTACAACGGATAACCCTGTTTTGAGGCGGCCCTCCCGGTGGCCGCTGCCACACCTTCCACTTTGATGAAACGACGCGCTCTCCTCCAAACCGCCGTCGCCGGCTCGGCGGCGGTGCTGCTCCGCGGGCGGGCGGCGAAAGCGGCGGCCGCCGACGACGGGGGCGGAGATTTCGCGGGCATTCTCGATTCCAACGTCAGCCTTTTTCGTTGGCCCTTTCGGCGGCTGCCGCTCGACGAGACGGAAAAACTGGTGGCCAAGCTCCGCGCGCTGGGCGTGACGAAGGCGCTGGCCGGGAGCTTCGAGGGGGCGTTCCACCGCGACCTCATGACGGCGAACAACCGGCTGGCCGCGGAATGCGCCCGGTTTCCCGAACTGACGCCCATCGGCACCGTCAATCCGGCGCAGCCGGGATGGGAACGCGACTTCGACCGCTGCGTGGGGGAGCATCGGATGGCGGGCGTCCGCATCTTTCCGAGTCAACAGGGTTATGCGCTCGACTCAACCCTGTTGGGTCGGCTGCTGGCGCGGGCGGCGGAGGCGGGGGTGCTGGTGCAACTGGCGGTGACGCTCGAGGATCCGCGCACCCAGCCGGCGCTCGTCGCGCGGCCGGAGGCCGATCTGGGACCGCTGCCCGACGCGATGGCGAAGGCGCCCGGCGCGCGGGTGCAGTTGCTGAATCCGCGGCCGAGCGGATCGCAGTTGGCCGCTCTGGGGAAAACGCCGGGTCTGTATTTCGACACCGCCCGGGCCGATGGCACGGACGGGGTGGCCTCGCTGCTGGCGGCGACGGGACCCGACCGGGTGCTCTTCGGCAGCCACGCGCCTTTCCTGATTCCCGAGGCGGCGCTGATCCGCGTGCATGAGTCGGCGCTCGATCCCGGCCCGCTGCGCGCGGTGCTGCGCGACAACGCGGAACGACTCCTCGCCTGACCGCATCGCCATGGACCTCGCCGACCTTACCTATGGCCTGCCCTCGCCGGAGCGGCTGAAAAACTACCGCATCTGGGATTCGTATTTCACCCCGGCGCACGGGCATCCCGGGAAGGACGGCTTTTCCGGCGTGGTCTCGGACATGGAGCGGGCGCGCCGGGCGGTCGAGCTGGGACAGTTCGAAAAACTCTGCCATTTCGCCCACGTCGGGATCGGCACCACGAGCGACGCGGCGCTGGAAGCGCTGCTGCGCGCCCGGCCGGAGCTGGTCCTGAAACCGCTCGCGCATTGGCCGGACAAACTGCTGGGCATGATCCAGCTCAACGCGAACGACGTTCCCGCCTCGCTCGACGCGCTGAATCGCTGGCTGCGCGACGGTCCGATGCTGGGCGTCTATTTTCCCGGCGGCGGTCCGGGGGCGCTGCCGTGCAGTCATGCGAATTTCCCGCCGCTGATCGGGCGGATCGCGGAGCTGGGGGGCGTCATCATGCAGCACACCTGGTTCGTCACCGGCGGCAAGCCGGGGCCTGGAATTTCGACGCCGTCCGAGCTGGCGGATCTGGCGGCGAAGTTTCCGGAGCAGCCATTTCTCTGCGCCCACGCCGGCGGCGAGTGGGAGCGGGGCATCCGCGCGGTGCGGGACGTGCCGAACATCCTGGTCGAAACGTCGGGCTTCGACGCCACGGCGGGTTTCATCGAGATGGCGGTGCGGGAACTCGGGGCGGAGCGGGTGGTCTTCGGCAGCCACCTGCCGACGCGGTCGCTGGGCACCGAGCTGGGCAAGGTGATCGGCGCCGAGATTGGGGAGCCGGAGAAGCGGCTGATCCTCGGCGAAAACTATCGGCGGCTGGTCGAGCCGGTGATGAAAGCGCGCGCCTGACCCGGCTTCGCCCGCCGGATTTCGCGGAATCGCGGTGGAAATGCCGGGCGATCGCTGATAACGAAGACGGGATGGACATTCTCTCGATCCGCGAACTCCGGCAGGAGGCCGGGCCGGCGCCGGCGACTTTCCGCGTGCATGCCCAGGCCGAGGCGGTCCTCCGCAAGACGACGAAAAAGGGCGACCCCTACTTCGAGCTGAAGCTGGTGGACGCGGACGACGCGCTGGTCCTGCGGGCCTGGAGCAACACGGCCGCCTTCGACGCCTGCGCGGCGGCCCGGGCGCGGGATTTTTTCGCGGTGACGGGCGAGTTTTTCCAGAACGCGGACCGCGGCACGCTGGACGCGCGGGAGTTTTCGCTGGAGGCGCTCGACGACGCGGCGGTCGACGCCCTGCTGGCGGGCTCGGCCGAGCTGCGGGCGCGGCAGGACGCGGACTACGCCTTCATCGTGGAGACGGTGGGCGCGATCGGCGATCCGCGACTGCGGGCGCTGTGCGGGGCCTTTCTCGAGCAGTTCGGCGAGCGGTTTCGGCGCACGGCGGCGGCGCGGCGGAATCACCATGCGCGGCGCGGCGGCCTGGTTGAGCATGTCGCGCAAATGATGCGCTCGGCGGCGCAGATCTGCGTGGCATATCCGACGCTGAACCGCGATCTGCTGGCGAGCGGGGTGTTGTTTCACGATGTGGGAAAGCTGTGGGAAAACGCCTACGTGGCGCGGGGTTTCACGATGCCCCACTCGGAGGCGAGCGAGCTGATCAGCCACATTCCCGTCGGCATGGAAATCGTGAACCGGCTCTGGCGTGACCTGATCGACTCGGACGCGGCGGCGGATTGGCTGGCGCTGGAGCCGTCGAGCGACCGGGTGCGTCTGCACCTGCTGCACCTGATCGCCTCGCATCACGGGGAGCTGCAATTCGGCTCGCCCGTGGTGCCGAAGACGCCCGAGGCCTTCGCCCTGCACTACATTGACAATCTCGACGCGAAATTGCAGATGGTTTTCGAGGCCTACGAAAAGGCGCCGGAACTTGGCAAGGGCGTCTTCGAAAAGGTCTGGCCGCTGCCGGGGAATTTGGTCGGGCCGCTGGAGGCGTTCGCGGCGGCGGCGGAGGAAGCGGGCGGCGGCGAGGCGGCCAACCGCCTCCGCGACGAAGCCCCGCCGACGCGGGAGGAAGACCCCGAGCCCGAAAGCGAAGCCGATCGGGATGGCGCCGGGGAGTCCGAAGCCGAGCCGGCGGATCAACTGCCGATCGCGGAACCGGACTTTGGCGACGAGCCGCTGCCGGACTTCGAATCGGGCGATCCGCCGGAGGAAGAGGAGCCGTTTTGAGTGGGTGAGGGTGAAGTGGCTGGCACGCCGGAAACGTTTGCCTGGTGATCGGAGCGATTTCTTGGCGGTTCGGCCCGAGCATGCACCTAACGGAGAAATGCATTGACGCCAATAACGAGATACCGGTAATCTGTGAGGCGAGCATCGCGGTTTGTCGATTTGTTGGAACAAAAGGCCGCGATTAGGTGAAACCCCGAATCCAAGAAAAAATGAAGACTTCAATATTCGTTTTGTTCTCACTCTCGATTTTTTGTTCCTCGGCAATTGCCCAGGAGGAATTGAAAATTGATCGAATCAAGCGCGACAAGGAATACCTCTACGTCGAAAGACAGTGGATCGAAGACAGTCCCTGCATCACCGTTGTATTTCGATGCAAGGAAGATGTGGAGTCCGAGAAGATCTCGTACAGGGCCTTCTTTTTTGACAAGGACAAAAAGCAGATATTCGAACTGAAGGAATACACTTCGTGGTCCACCGGCGCCGGCGATCTGAAACGATTGCCCTTTCAAATAAAGGGAGGCGATGCGACGGAGATCTATTTTGGTATTCCCGAACGCCTGAAAAACGACTGGCATCGCGTGGTGGTGGTGCTTGAGATAAAGGGCAACGCCGAATCCCGAGTCATGGAGATCTATCCCACGGACAAGATGTCGGACTATCCCGTCCCGGTGAAGTGACGTTCCATCGGACCATAGGTCGTTAACCATTCGCGGTATTTCCACCGGCGGCTGCCGAAATTTTGCGTTGATTCCGGATGGGGCGTTCGCCTTCTTCGCTCACTCGGCCTCGCGGAGGGCCTTCAACTGGGCGGCGATCCAGGCCTCGTCTTTTCCGAGTTCGTCGGCCATGAGACGGACGACGCGGTGGGCGCATTTTCGGGCGGCGGCGCGGTCGAGGAAATTCAGGCGGGTGCGGCGGGCGAGTATGTCCTCCAGCGTTTGCGCCATCTCGAAGCGGACGCCGGCCACGACATCGGCGAGGCGATAGGGGAGGGCGGGGTCGAGCTTTTCGAGCCATTCGGCGTCCTCGAACTTCAGGCCGTCGGCGCCGGAGCGGTCCTCGAGCGCGAGGTCGGCGGTGACGCAGGGCCGGCGTTCGAGCCCGGCGACATCGGCGGCGCGGTCGACGGTGTCCTGCGCCATGCGGCGGTAGGTGGTCCACTTTCCGCCGGCGATGGTGACCAGTCCGCTGTCGCTGACAAACAGGCTGTGATCGCGGGAGAACTTCGCGGTCACGCCGCCGCGTTTTTCGGCGTCGGGCGGGCGGACGAGGGGGCGGAGGCCGGCGAAGCTGGCGCGGATATCGTCGCGGGCGGGGGCCTTGGTGAAATAGCGGGCGGCGTGCTCGAGGAGGTAGTCGATCTCGGCGTCGAGAGGCTTCGGATCGAGGGAAACCGGCACGCCGGGGGTGTCGGTGGTGCCGAGCAGGGCGCGGCCGTGCCAGGGAATGGCGAAGAGGACGCGGCCGTCGTCGGTTTTGGGAATCATGACGGCGGTCTCGCCTCCGAGAAAGGCGGCGTCGAGCACGAGGTGGATGCCCTGGCTGGGCTCGACGATGGCGGGGGCGGCGCTGTCGTCGAGGCGGCGGACGGCATCGGAAAAGACGCCGGTGGCGTTGACGACGGCCTTCGCGGCGAGGCGATAGCTTTGGCCGCTGAGGCGGTCGGTGGCGGTGGCGCCGCGGACTTTGCCGCCATCCTTCACCAGCTCGTCGACGCGAACGTGGTTCAGCACGACGGCATCGTGCCGGGCGGCGGTCACCGCCAGGGCCACGCAGAGGCGGGCGTCGTCGAACTGGCCGTCCCAGTAATGAGTGCCGCCATGGAGGCCGGCGGCGGCGAGATTCGGGACCCGTTCCAAGGTGGCCTCGCGGCCGAGGTGGCGGGTGGATTCGATGCCCAGCTTGCCGGCCAGGAGATCGTAGGCGGTGAGTCCGGCGCCGTGGTAGTAGCGGTCGAAGGCCCGATAGGCGGGCACGACAAAGGGCAGGGGATGGACCAGGTTCGGCGCGTTTTTGAGGAGCCGGCCGCGTTCGCGGAGGGAGTCGCGGACGAGGCCAAGTTCGCCGTTGCGGAGGTAGCGGACACCGCCGTGGATGAGTTTCGTGCTGCGGCTGGAGGTGCCGGCGCCGAAGTCGGCCTGCTCGAGAAGGACCGTGCGGTAGCCGCGGGTGGCGGCGTCGAGGGCGGTGCCGAGCCCGGTCGCGCCGCCTCCGATGACGAGGAGGTCCCACTCGGTCGAGCGGTCCTCCAGCCGGGCGAGCATGCGGTCGCGATTCATCGTCGCGCGCACGGTGCCCGAGGATGGAGGGGGACGCGAGCGGTTTTGGAGTGCCCGTTTGTCTTAATTTTTGTCCGATCTTCCCTCGGGATGACGAGGGCGAAGATTGGGATGAGGACGAAGACGAAGAGTAAGACGAGGACGAAGACGAAGAGTAAGACGAGGACGAAGACGAAGAGTAAGACGAGGACGAAGATTCAGAACGGAGCCGCCCAGCAGAGCAGGGGGCGGCGCGACTTTTTCACCTGCGAGGCGGTGGTGCGTTTCTGGAGTTCGTAAACGCCGCCGTCGGCGGAGAAAATGAAAATTTCGCCCATCGGTCCGGGGCGGATGCCGGCGATGCCGTGCCCGCTGAAGGCCATCTGGTTGCCGATGAGAAGGCGGTCCACCGGGGCGCCGCCGTCGGCCCGGGTCGCCATGAGGCTGCCCTTGCTGCTGGCAAAAAGAAGCTTGCCGCGCAACTCGGGAAAACGCTCGCCGCGATAGACGAAGCCGCCCGCGACGCCGTCCTCGGTGGATTTGGCGAATTCGGCGCGGGGCGGCTCGACGCCGTCCTCGGGCTTTTCACCACGCGATGGGGGATAGAAGAATGAGCCCTCGCACAGGTCCCAGCCGAAATGTTCGCCGCCGCGCTCGCTGATGTTGATCTCCTCGATGCCGTCGAGTCCGACATCGGCGATGCTCAGGGTGTCGCGGAAGGGGTCGAAGTCGATGCGGTGCGGGTCCCGCAACCCGTAGCACCAGATCTCGGGCAGGGCGCCGTCGATGACCATGAAGGGATTGCGTCGCGGCACGCCGTATTTGCCGTTGACCGAGTCGTTGCCGAGCGGGTCGACGCGCAGCACCTTGCCGTACACGTTGGTCAGCGACATGGCGTTGCGCGAGGGGGCGTCGGCGCCGGGCGAGGCGTTGGCGCCGTCGCCGACGGAGATGAACAGCCGTCCGAGCCGGTCAAAGGCGAGGTCGCCGGCATTGTGGTCGGGGCCGGGCTGACTGAGACGCATCATCACCTTCCGCGCGCCGGTGAAGGTGCGGGAGCGGGGATCGAGGGTGTGGTATTCGCAGAGGACATCCTGATGATGCTCGGTCTCACCGCCGTACTGGGGCGCGAAATCGGCGGGGCCGGTGGCGGGTTTCTCGGGCTCGATGGTGTAAAAACGGCCGAAACCGCGCGACTCGGGATCGAGAAACCCGGGATGCAGCGCCAGGGCGCGAAAGCCGATGTCGGGCTGGGTGCGCTCGTTGGAGAGAATGGCGAAGGGCAGATTGTCGCGGTCGCCTCCGGGCTGGACGCGGTAGATGAATCCGGCCTCGTCGAGCAGGTAGCCGCTGCCGTCGGCGTCAAACTCGATGTCGGCGGGGCGTTCCGTGTTCGTGTAGAGGACGGCGACGGCCTCGACGCTGCGCTGGCCCATGGCCGGAAGGGACTCGGCGAGGTTGACGTTCGGTTTCCGGAGGTTGGCGGCGTCGTTGAAAAAGGTCTGCGACCGCTCGGAAAGGGTCGCGGCGACCGAGTAAAGGCAGAAGCCGATGAAGCTCCAGAGGGTGAAAAGCCAGACGCCTTTCAGGAGAATTTTGAGAACGGTGCGCATGGGAAACGGGGGAAAACGGATGGAGAACCGGGGAATTTTTGGAAATTATATTCATTTTTGTGAAAATTTGCAAACATGATTTTTGATTTTGCGGAAATGAGAGGGCTGGGCGGGGGTATTTTTTGGGGGCAATGCAGAGGAGGGGTGGATGCAGGGGGAGGGAAAAAACCCGTTTCCTCCCCTCCTCCGCGGTCATTTCCTCTCTTGCGTGGCTCTCCTCTCCCGTTCTTTCCCGACTCAACAGATAGGGTTGGGTCGGTGACCGTACCCTGTTGGGTCGGGAGGTCTTTTTCCCGCTTTGACAGGGCGGGGGGGAATCCGGCATAGTTCGCGGAAGTTTTTCCTCCGCCCGACCGCGCCGCCGCCCCCATGATCGCCTTTTTCGCCAGGAACGGTGTGGCCGCCAATCTGCTGATGCTGGCGATCGCGGTGGCGGGCGTGGCGACGCTGGCGCTGCGGCGCATTCCGCTGGAGGTGTTTCCGGAATACGACAGCCGCTGGATCAATGTCCGGGTGCCCTATCGCGGCGCGACGCCGGAGGAGGTGGAGGAATCCATCGTGATTCGCATCGAGGAGGCCATCGCGGACGTGGAGGGCATCGACGAGATGATCGCCTCGGCCTCGGAGACGGGCGGCACGGTGTCGGTCGAAATCGACGAGGACTACGACATCCGCGAGGCGCTCGACGACATCGAGGCGCGGGTGAACGCGATCCCGGATTTCCCGCCGGGCGACGCGGAGAAGGTGTCGGTGCGGCTGGAGGATTCGAATCGCTGGGTCATCACGGTGGTGCTGTTTTCCGACATGGCGGAGCGGGACCTGAAGGAACTCGGGGCCCAGGTGCGGGACGAAATCGCGGCGCTGCCCGAGGTGACGGGCGCGGAGCTGCAGGGGGTGCGGCCCTACGAGATCGCGATCGAGATCGACGAGGGGGCGTTGCAGCGCTACGGGCTGAGCTTTGAGCAGGTGGCGCAGGCGCTGCGGGCGTCATCGATCGACGTGCCGGCGGGCACGCTGCAGACGGCTTCGGGCGAGATCGCGCTGCGCACGAAAGGGCGGGCCTACCGGCAGGCGGACTTCGAGAAGATCACGCTGCTGACGCGGGAGGACGGCTCGCGGCTGAGTCTGGCGGATGTGGCGCGGATCGACGACGGGTTTGATGAAAATCCGTTCGAGGCGCGGTTCAACGGGAAGCGCTGCGTGCTGATCGTGGTCTTTCGCGAGGGAAACCAGAGTGCGATCCGCATCGCCGACGAGGTGAAGGATTACATGAAGGAGGCGGCGGTGCGGCTGGAGCGGCTGAATGTGGGGATCGACTACTGGTCGGACCAGTCGGCGATCGTGCGGGGCCGCCTGGAGACGCTGCTGAACTCGGGATGGCAGAGCGCGATCTTTGTCTTCCTTCTGCTGGCGTTGTTTTTGCGGCCGAGCCTGGCTTTCTGGGTCGTGGTGGGGGTGCCGATCTGTTTTCTCGGGACGCTGGCGGTGATGCCGCTGGTGGGGGTGTCGATCAATATCGTGAGTCTCTTCGCCTTCATCCTGGTGCTCGGGGTGGTGGTGGACGACGCCATCGTGGTCGGGGAAAACATCTACACCTGGCAGCGGCGGGGGGTGGACGTGCAGACGGCGTCGGTGGAGGGGGCGAAGGAGGTGTCGCTGCCGGTGACCTTCGGGGTGCTGACGACGATCCTGGCCTTCGCGACGATGTTTTTCGGTTCGGGCCACGACCGGCACTGGCAGGGTCAGATCGCGACCATCGTGATCCTGGTGCTGATGTTTTCGCTGATCGAGTCGAAGCTGATTTTTCCCTCGCACCTGACCCACTGCCATTTCGCGAAGGACCGGCGGGGCTGGTTCACGCGGTTTCAGGAGTTTTTCGCGCACGGGCTGGAGCGGCTGGTGGCGAAATTCTACCAGCCGGCGCTGGAATGGGCGCTGCAATGGCGTTACCTGACGGCGGCGGTCTTCATCGCGGTGATGGCGGTGACGATCGGCTGGATCGCGGGCGGCCGCATCTCGCGGGTGTCCTTTCCGGTGGTGGAAAGCGACCGCGTCTCGTGCCGGCTGACGATGCAGGAGGGCGCGCCCTTCGAGGTGACGGAGCGGGAGATCCTGCGCATCGAGGGCATGGTCGAGACGCTGCGCGACAAATACCGCACGGCGGACGGGGCCTCGGTGGTGGAGGACGTGCTGACCTCGGTCGGCGGGCAGGGCTTTTCCTCGTCGCGCTCGCGGGGATCGTCGGGACAGACGCACTTGGGCGAGGTGACCTTTTACCTGATGGCGCGGGAGGACCGGCGGGCGAGGGGATTTCACCTGGAAAACCGCGCCATTGTCAGCGACTGGCGGGAAATGATCGGGCCGATCGTGGGGGCGAAGGAGCTGACCTTTCGCGCGGAGATGTTCCGCGGCCGGGAACCGATCGACATCCAGCTGACGGGAAACCATCCGGCCCATCTCGCCGAGGCGGCGGCGGCGATCCGGGAGAAGCTCGAGTCCTACCGCGGACTGTTCGACATCACGGACAGCCTGGACGACGCGCGCGAGGAGATTCAGTTGAAAATCCGGCCGGAGGCCGAGCAATTCGGGCTGACGATGGCCGATCTGGCGCGGCAGGTGCGGCAGGCTTTCTACGGCGAGGAGGTGCAGCGGATCATGCGCGGCCGGGACGAGGTGCGCGTGATGCTGCGCTATCCGCAGCGGGACCGGCGCTCGCTGGCGGCGCTGGAGCGGATGCGCATCCGGACGCCGGAGGGGACGGAGGTGCCCTTCACCTCGGTGGCGGAGGCCGCGGTGGGCCGCAGTCTGCCGCGGATCGAGCGCATCAACCGCAATCGCTCGGTCGATATCGAGTCGGACGCGGACAAGGAAAACGTGGACCTCGAGGCGATCCGGGAGGATCTGAGCGGCTTCCTCGCGGAGACCGTTTCGCATTATCCGGGGATGAACTACAGCTTCGAGGGCGAGGCGCGGGACGAGCGCGAGGCGAACCGAGCGCTGCTGATCGGTTGGGGCATCGCGATGTTCGGCATTTACGCGATGCTGGCGATCCCGTTCCGATCCTACCTGCAGCCTTTGCTGGTGATGATGGTGATTCCCTTCGGCCTGATCGGCGCGGTGCTGGGCCACCTGATCGAGGGACACCCGCTGAGCAAGCTCAGTGAATTCGGCATGATCGCCTGCGCCGGCGTGGTCGTGAACGACAGCCTCGTGCTGGTGGACTACATCAATCGCCGGCGGCGCGAGGGCATGGCGCTCTTCGAGGCGGTTCGACACGCGGGCGCGGCGCGTTTCCGGCCCATCCTGCTGACGTCGATCACGACTTTCGCCGGGCTCTACCCGCTGCTGAATCTCGACAGCACCCAGGCGCAGATTCTCATCCCGATGGCGGTCAGCCTCGGGTACGGCGTGATGTTCGCGACCTTCATCACCCTGTTCCTGGTGCCGGTGTCCTACCTGGTGGTGGAGGACCTCAAGCGCCTTTTCGGGCTCGGCGAATACGCGGCGAAAAATGCCGAGCGCCCCGCCGACGAAGGGAAACACGAGGGCGAACCGGTCTCGGTATGACGGGAAACCGGTCCGTCACGACGAGGTGGCGCGGTGGGGCAGCGTGCCGCGGCGGCTTTCGAACGTCCCGGCGGCGGGCGGGTCGTGATGCTGCGTGGAGAGCTTCTGGTAGTTGCGCGAGACGGCGTCCTTGAGCGAGTCGACGTTGATCGGTTTCGTCATGAAATCGTCCATCCCGGCGTTGAAGCAGGATTCCTTCACGCCGCTGAGGGCGTATCCGGTGATGGCGATGATGACGGGCTGTTTCGACAGGCCGGAGTTCGAGCGGATGCGCTGGGCCGCTTCCAGGCCGCCCATGACGGGCATCTGGAGGTCCATGAAAATGATGTCCGGCGGGTCCTCCTCGACCCGTTGCAGGGCCTGTTCGCCGTTGCCGGCCACCTCGATGTTTTCGAAACCGAGGTTCTGCAGGATCTTCGTGCAGATTTTCTGGTTCATCGCGACATCCTCGACCAGCATGATGCGGGCGGGATGCTGGCGGCCGAAGCGCCGCGGATCGGCCTCCAGCAGGAGATCGGTGGAGACGGGCTCCAGCGCGGAGGGATCGAGCAGACGGCAGAGGGCCTCGCCGATCTTCGCGTCGCTCACCGGCTTGATGCAGAAGGTGACCTTCGCCCCGCCGAAGGCGGCCGGATCGGGAATGCGTTCCTTGGCGTTGAGCAGGCCGATCCACGGGATGCCGTGGGTGGTGAGACTCTGGCACAGCGTCTGCACGATGCGTATGTCCTGCCCGCGGGGATCGATGATGACGGCCTCGGGCGGATGTTGCAGGAGAGCGTTGCCGGCGACCGGGGAAAGGTCCTGGATCACCTTGGTGTCGGCGCCAAAGCGGCGGCAGATGTGGCCGATCAAGGTGCCGAGCGGCGCGTTGAGGCAGACGATGGCGATGTTGCGGCCGCCGATGGCGCTCTGGTAGCGGGCGGTTTCGGATGTCTCGCCCTGGCTTTCGTTCACCACCAGACTGCCGCAGGGGAGGTCGAAAAAGAAATGCGATCCGCGCCACACCTCGCTTTCGACTTCGAGGTCGGCGCCCATCATGCGGCACAGCTCCCGGCTGATGGTCAGGCCCAGCCCCGTGCCGCCGTGCTTCCGGGTGGTGGTTTCGTCCGTCTGGGTGAAGGCCAGGAAGATCCGCTCCAGATTCTCCTCCGCGATGCCCACGCCGGTGTCGCGGACCGAGAAATGAACGTGGTTTTCGTCCGCCCGCGACGGGTCCCGGGAAAAGCGGCTGAGCACGGTGATGAGAACCTCCCCCTTCTCCGTGAACTTGATCGCGTTGGCGACGAGGTTGATGAGAATCTGCTGGATGCGCGCCCGGTCGCCGAAAATGACGTCCGGCACGCTGTCGTCGATGAAGTGAACCAGCTCCAGGTCCTTCTCCGCCGCCGCGTAGGCGAACATGTCGGTCACCTCGCCGATCATCTCGCGGATTTTGACCGGTCCCTTCTCCAGCTTCAGGGTGCGGGACTCGATCTTCGAGAAGTCGAGCACGTCGTTGATCAGGTGGAGAAGATTGTAGCCGCTGCTCTGCATCACTTCAACCAGCCCGCGCTGGTCCTCCGACAGCCCCGTGTCGCGGAGGAGATTGAGGGTGCCGATGATGCCGTTCATCGGGGTGCGGATCTCGTGAGACATGTTGGCGAGGAAGTCGGTCTTCGCCTGCCGCGCCTGGTAGAGTTCGTCCAGCGTGCGGCGGAGCTGGCGCAGCGTGTCGTTGAACATCCCCTGCGCCCTCCGCTGGGCCTCCCCGCCCGCCTCGGAAAGCTGAAACTCGTAGTTGCCGTCGCGGATCTCGCGCAGGGCCTCGGTGATCTCGGCGAAATCCGACCGCAGGCGCCGGCCGCGGCGGCGGAGGAGCCAGCCGCCGAGCAACAGAACCGCCGTGGCGAGAGACACCCATTGAGAACCCAACTGAACAAAGCCGGAGAGCCCCGCCGGCAGCCGGGCCTCCACCGCGAGGGCGCCCACCGTCGCACCGTCCCGCCCATGGATCGGCGCGGACGCCACGATCTGTCGGGCCGGTTCCTCTTTCCCGAACAACTCGAGAGCCTCGGGGAAAACCGTCAGCATCCAGGCCAGCGGCTTGAAGGGCGCGTCCTCCGCGAACCGGATGACCCCGGTCGCCGCCGCGCCTCCCAGGGCCTTTCGCACCGGATCGTCGTCGAGAGTGAGCACCGACTCGTCCTCGCGCCCGATGGCGAGCGTTTCCTTCGGCAGCAGCGCCCCGGGTTCCGAGGCGGCGCCGGTGCGGTTTTCGAACACCATCAGCCGCGGGTTCAGTTCGCGCAGCAGGCCCGAAAACCGCAGCGTCGCGAGCCGGCCCAGCAGGGGATTGCTCCCTCCCGTCTCCGTGGAGCCCGACGGCTCTCGCAGGAGGCTCTCGTCAAGCCCGGCGGCGGCGATTTCGACGGAATTGTGCAGCCGCTCGCGAAAGGTCTGCTCGGCCGATCGTCGGGCCAGCAGGTAATACGCTCCCGCCGGGCACAAGGTCAGGCTCGCGAGCAGAATCAATCTGATCGCGACGCCGGAAATGCTGAGCAAGAGGCGACGGACGGACACAACAGTGAGGTTGGAACCTGCGTAAGTATGAAAATTATAATAATTATTGTAAAAATCAACGGTGAATTGGTTTTTTGCTTCCCCGAAACATTTTTCTTGGCGGACGCGTTTCGATTCGATATCACGGGGACGGTTTTCTGAATTGTATCCAATTCGAAAATCGAAAGTCTTGGTCTCAAATCGTTAACCCCCAAAATATTATGACCCTCAGTCCCCCGAAGAAAATCGTCTTCTACCTCTCGCTGATTCTCGCGGTTCTCGCTTTGGTCTTTAAGTTTGTCGATGCCGTTCCGGTGCTGCACGCCAATGTCTTCTGGCTCGCCATGGCCGGGTGGGCCGTCCTCGCGACCGGCACCGCCGTGAAGGGCGTCTAGCCGGACCCGACCGGTTCTTATTTTTGACAACCCTTGTTGTCGTTCTGTAGGCATGGGAGAAAAGGGACTCCGTCTTCGTCCCCGGTGGGCGAAGACGGAGCTTTCTTTTTCGGGGGAAGCCCTTCAAGATGGGCGACGATGAACGCGAACCTTCCCCCGAATGCGATCGATTCCCCCGAACGCCGCCGTTTCCTGAAGCTGGCGGGCTCCTCGGCCCTCCTGGCGGCCGGATTTTCGACCCAACAGGGTTGGGCCGCCGACTCAACCCTGTTGCCTCGCTTCGGCATGGTGACCTACCAGTGGGGGAAAGACTGGGACCTGCCGACCCTGATCCGCCACTGCGAGGCCGCCGAGGTCGAGGGCGTCGAGTTGCGCGCCACCCACGCCCACGGCGTCGAACCCGAGCTGTCCGCCGCCGCCCGCGAGGAGGTGCGGAAACGCTTCGCCGACAGTTCCGTCGTCTGTGTCGGGCCGGGCAGCGACGAGCGCTTCGACAGCCCCGATCCCGCCGTCCTGAAAAAGTCCATCGAGCGCACGAAGGCCTTTCTCGAACTCAGCCACGATATTGGCGCCACCGGGGTGAAGGTGAAGCCCAACGATTTCCACAAGGAAGTGCCGCGGGAAAAAACGATCGCGCAGATCGCGGCCGCGCTCCGGGAAGTCGCCGAGTTCGGTCAAAATCTTGGGCAACTCGTGCGCCTCGAGGTTCACGGCCAGCTCGCGCCGCCGGAGGTTATCGTCCAGGTCATGGAAGCCTGCGACCACCAGAACGCCCGCCTCTGCTGGAACTGCAACGATCCCGACATCGAGTCCGGCGGGGGATTCGCCGCCAATTTCGACCTCGCGCGTCCGTGGTTCGGCGACACGCTGCATTTTCACGATCTCGACGGCAAATTCCGTCCCTATCCGTATCCGGAGCTTTTTGCGAAGCTGGTGGCCACGAAATATTCCGGCTGGTGCCTGCTGGAATCCTCCACGAAACGCGAAGATCCGGTCGCGGCCCTCAAAGAACAGCGAAAGATTTTTAGAAATCTCATATCTGAGAAGAAAAACTGAGAAGAAAAGCGTGCGTTTTCCGCGAATCGAGGCGATCTTGGGCCGCTTCTTCGCTTCGTATGCCGACCCGCCGTTCCACTCTCGTTTCGCTCGCGTCCGGCGTGGCCGCGACCACGGTACCGGCGATCCTGCGCGGGGCCGGCGCCAAAAAGACGCCGCTCAAATATGTTCAGATCGGCACCGGCCACGCCCACGCGAACAAGATCGACGCCTACCGGAAAAGTCCGGACTGGGAGGTCCTGGGAGTCGCGGAGCCGGACCCGGAGCGCGTCGCCTCCGCCAAAGCCTCGAAGACCTATGGCGATCTGCCTTTTCTGACGGTCGAGCAGGCCCTCAATCTGCCCGGGCTCGCGGCGGTCGGGATCGAGACCGAGGTGCGCGATCTTTTAAAATACGCCGAGATGGCGATCGACGCGGGTTTTCACATCCACCTCGACAAACCGGCGGGCGAGTCGCTGCCGCCTCTCCGGCGCATTCATGAGAAGGCGGGAGCGAAGGGCCTGACCGTGCAGATGGGATACATGTATCGTTTCAACCCGGCGGTGGTGACGATGCGCGACTTGCTGAAGAAAGGCTGGCTGGGCGAGCCCTTCGAGGTCGAGACCGTGATGTCGAAGGTCGTCGACGCCAAGGGACGGCGCGGCCTGGAGGAGTACCCGGGCGGGATCATGTTCGAGCTGGGCTGCCACATCATCGACCTCACCGTCGGGGTGCTGGGCATGCCGGACAAGGTCACCGCCTTTCCCCGTCAGACGATCGGCGGCGACAGGTTGATGGACAACATGCTCGCCGTGTTCGAATACCCGAGGGCCACCGCCACCGTGCGGTCGGCCGCCGTCGAAGTCGAGGGCGGGGCGCGCCGGCATTTCACCGTCTGCGGCACGGAAGGCACCTGCCACATCCAGCCGCTCGACCGTCCGGCGATCCGGCTCGCGCTGTCGCGGGCGCGGGACGGCGGCCTGAAGAAGGGGTACCAGGACATACCCTTCGAGCCGCCCTACTCCCGCTACGTGGGCGACTGCGCCGATCTGGCGGCTGTGATTCGCGGGGAAAAGGCGAGCGAGTTCGACAGCGCCCACGACCTGGCCGTGCAGGAGTGTGTGCTCCGGGCCTCGGGCCTGGAAAAGGCTCTCGGTTGACCCGCCTTTTCGAATCATTCCCGATGAAACCCGAAACGCAGACACCCGCTCCCGTCGCGCCGCGAAAGCCGCGATTGCATCGCTGGTTTGTCGTGGCGCTCGGGATGCTCGCGGTGCTGCCGGCTCTGGGATGGGCGGTCGCCTTTCCGCTGGGAAACGAGATCGCCGACCGGCGCTGGGACGCCTTTCGGCGCGATTGGGAGGCGAAAGGCGAGGTGTTTTCCCTCGACGTTCTGCTGCCGCCGCCGCGCGCGGTGCCCGATGCGCGGAATTTCGCGAGACATCCGCTCATCGTCGAGCTGGCCGATTCCTATCGGGAGACCGGTGTCGCGACCGGACGCCTGACGCGGCTCGATCCTTTCGCCGACGGACGCCTTGTCCCGCCAAAATCGACCGAAAAGGCCGCATTCCGGGCCGGCGAGCCCCTCGACCTGGCGGCTTACCTTCCTGAAGCCGCCGCCAATGCCGCGGTGGAAATGCTGCGCCGGCTCGAGCCTGGCCGGGAAATCGCGGATGCCCTCGCCGCCGGGCTCGCGGAGCGGAGCGCGGCGCTCTACCCCTACGACCGCGAGATGCCCTACGCGACCGTCCTGCCCCACGCCCCCGGCGTGCTGGCGGCCTCGAAGGCGCTGCGTCTGGAAAGCATCGCGCTGGCCCAGTCGCCGGACGGCGCCCGGCGCGCCGAATCGGCGGATCGCATCCTCGCGTTGCTCCGACTTATCCGGCTCGGCGCGGAGGGCGACGGCCTGGTGCCGTTCACGATGCGGACGGTGCTCTTCGATTCCGCCGGCCTGGAGGCGCTCTGGCACGGACTGCGCGCCGGGGCTTTCACCGACGGCCAGTTGGCCGCGGCGGACGCCGAGCTGGCCCGCTTCGAGTTTCGCGCGCAGTTGCTGCGGACGCTAAGATTCGAGCGCGCGGCGCTGATTCGCCAATCGGAAAGCCGGGCGAATCTCCTCGTTTTTCCGGGAATGAATTCCGCCCTGCCGCGGTGGACGCGCACCCGGGCCCTGCTCCGCTACGCGGACGCGACACAGCGCTATTGGTTCACCGACGGCGGCGAGGGCGGCCCGCTTCGGAGCGAGCCAAATCTCGAGCGCATTCTCCGGCTCGAGACCGAGACCGCCAACGGCGAGCCGACCCCGGAAAATGTGATGCTCTGGTTTTCGCTGCCCGCCCTGCGGGAACTCGGCGCCCGCGCCCTGGAGATCGAGACGCAGCGCCGCCACGCCCGCTTCGCGGTGGCGCTGGAACGTCACCGGCTGAGGACGGGCGTTTATCCGGAGACCCTCGAGGGCCTCGGCATCGGCGGCGACGCGCCCCGTTACGTGTCCGAGCCGGACGGTTATCGGCTCGAGAGTCCCGCGCTCGCCGAGGGCGCGAGCTGGGTGTGGCGGCAGCGCCTGGAGACGATTCGCTGACGCTCTCCGCGCCGGAAAGACGCGCCATCGCGGGGCGGAATTCGCTTTCCCCTCGGACAGCGCGCGGGGATGATCCCGGCATGACAACGATGACCCTTTCGCGCCTGGTTTTCCCGGGCCTCTGTCTCGCGATCCTTCCCGTTTTTCACGCCACGGCGCAGAGCCGCCTGGCCGAGCAGATGCCCGACTTCGCCTCGCTGCCGGACTCGTCCGGGGATTTGCAGCGCCAGATCGACGAAAACGGCGGTATTCTCAATCTCCCGCCGCGCGTCTTTCGCCTGACGAAGACGCTGGAGTTCGACCTCGCCCGGCACGGCATGGCGGCGGCCCGCGCCGAAAACGGGACCGCGACGCTGATCATGGACGGTCCCGGGCCGGCCGTGCGCTTCCAGGGCACCCACGAGGGCTCCGCCGATCCGAAGGCCTTCAAGGCCGCGACCTGGAACGAGCGCATGCCCATTGTCGAGGGGCTCGTCATCGTCGGCAATCACCCGGAGGCCGACGGCGTCGAACTGGTCCAGACCGTCCAGCCCGTCGTTCACCAGGTCTCCGTGCGCTGGGCGCGGCACGGCATCCATCTCGCGGTGCGAAACCGCAACGTCATCGTCTCCGACTGCCAGATCTACGAAAACAGCGGCTGCGGCGTCTTCTACGACGACGTCAACCTTCACCAGTCCAACATCTCGAACAGCCACATCAGCTACAATCGCGCCGGCGGCGTCGTCATTCGCGGCGGCAATGTCCGCAATGTCCAGATCGCCGGCTGCGATCTCGAGGCCAACATGCCCGGCGAAGCCGAGCCCGTGGGCGGCGAGCCCGTCACCCGCGCCGCGAACATTCTCATCGACGTGTCCGAGACCCCCGACGACAAGTCCCGCTCCGTCGCCGAGGTCGCCATCACCGGCTGCACCATCCAGCACAGCGCGAACTACTCCGGCGGCGAGGACCAAACCGTCGCGCCCGGCGGCGCCAACATTCGCCTCCTCGGCAAGGAAGTCTGGCCCATCGACTCGGTCGCGATCACGGGGAACGTCGTCTCCGACACCACGACGAATTTCCACCTCGACCACTGCATGGACATCACGATCTCGGGCAACACCTTCTTCGCCCCGAAGCCCGAAAACCTCGTCGTCACCAACAGCACCCGCGTCATCGTGTCCGGCAACACCTTCAATCCGAGACAGTTCGAGCGTCCCGGCCTGATCCGCTTCGCCGACTCGACCGACTGCGTCATTTCCGGCGCCACCCTCCACAGCCATCTCGCCGGCGGGGGGCTGCTGCTGGAAAACTGCTCCGGCTTCCTCATCGACGGCGTCCGGCTGACGGACTGCGCCGCCGGCATCGTTCTGAAAAACGTCCGCGACACCACGCTGTCGCACTGCCGCGCCTCCGGCAGCCCGGAGGGTACCGTCGAGCTGTCCATCGACGGCGAAAGCCGCGGCATTCTTCTGGACGGCAACCGCTTTCCCGGGAAGACGGAGGTCGATCCCGCCGCGCTCGACACCGGGGAGTGAGCGCGGGTCCGCGCCCGTCGTTTTGGCGGAAAGGGACGGTTGCTTTCCGCGGGGAACGCCCGTACGCTTGCCGCTTTCACCTTACCCGCGACCCCTCTTTCGCCCGAGACCGCAAGCGCCGATGGAATTCGACTGGCTCGACGTGCATTTCGATCTGAAAAAGGTCACCCCGCGCGAAATCGCGGAGTCCTTCGAGGATCCTTTTTCGATCCGGCTGCTCCCCGAAACGGGCGCCGAAGCCGCCGAGGCGCGCTATTTCAATCTCGGCAAAACGCTCGCGAACCGGGGGGTGTTTTCGATTTTCTGGACCGACGGAAAGAACTACCGAGTTATTCTCGCCCGCGAGACGACCGAGGAGGAGCGGGTCTTTTACGAACGCAAGAACGCCGAATGGCTCTGATCGACTCATGAAAACGATCGCCAGTTGGGACGAGATCCCGGATTTCGAGGACGAGAAGGAGGAGGCCGAATTCTGGGCCGGACACGCGCTCGACGCCCGGCTCATGAACGTGTCGGTGCACCGGCCGAATGTCCGCGAATCGACGACCATCACCCTGCGATTCGACCCGCAGATGCTGGCCCGGATCAAGCGCATCGCCCGCTCGCGCTATCTCAACTACCAGAGCATGATCAAGCAGTGGCTCTCCGAGCGCCTCGAGGACGAGGTGGCCAACGGCGGCGGGAGCGGCGACCGCTGACCCAACAGGGTTAGGTCATCGAGTCAACCCTGTCAGGTCGGCGGGGTTTTCGAAAAGGCGGCTTCGCTCGCGCGGCGGCGTTGCGGGATTTGCCGGCAGGCGCTATACGAGTGGGCGAAATGAGCAGTGACGACGATTTGTTCTCCGGCGCGGACGATTTTTCCGGCCTGACACCTCTGGAAGCCCGGGCGGAAATGGCGCGCCTGGCGGCGGAGATCGACCGGCACAACCGCTTGTATTACACCGAGGCGCAACCCGAGATATCCGACCGGGAATACGACGCGCAGTTCCGGCGACTGGAGAAACTGGAGGCGGCTTTTCCCGAACTCGCCGATCCGCAGAGCCCGACGCGGCGGGTGGGCGACACGGCCGAGGCGCCGGCGGCGGGACCGGTCGCCACCGGCTTCGAGCAGATCCGGCATCCGGTGCCGATGCTGAGCATCGACGATTTGTTTTCGGAGGGCGAGGTGGCGGATTTTTTCAAGCGGCTGCAGAAAAACCTCGGCGCCGAGCGGGTGCCGGTGACCATCGAGCCGAAAATCGACGGAGTGGCGGTGTCGATCGTTTACCGCGACGGGGTTCTGGACTACGCGGCCACGCGGGGCGACGGCGCGACGGGCGATGTGATCACCGCGAACGTGCGGACCATCGCGTCGGTGCCGGGAAGACTGCCGGCGTCGGCTCATCCGCCGGCGGTGTTCGAGGTGCGGGGGGAGGTGTTCATGACCAACGAGGGCTTCGCGAGGCTCAACGAGGAACGCGACGAGGCCGGGCTGCCGACTTTCGCGAATCCCCGCAACTCCACGGCCGGCACGCTGAAGCTGCTCGACCCGGCGGAGGTGGCGAAACGGCCGCTGGATTTCATCGCGCACGGCTTCGGCCTGGTGGAGGGCGCCGAGCTGGCGTCGGTGGGCGCCTTTCACGAATTGCTCGACCGTTGTGGCCTGCGCAAAAACGAGCCGATCTGGCGGGCCGGGACGCTGGAGGAAATTCTCGCCGCGATCGCCGAACTCGACGAGAAACGCCACGGGCTGGGCCACGGCACGGACGGGGCGGTCATCAAGGTCGACGATCGCGCGTCCCAGGAGCGGCTCGGCGCCACCAGCCGCGCGCCGCGCTGGGCGGCCGCCTACAAATATCCGCCGGAGCAGAAGGAAACCGTCCTGCACAGCATCACGATCCAGGTGGGCCGGACCGGCGTGCTCACCCCGGTGGCGGAGCTGGAGCCGGTCTTCGTTTCCGGCACGACGGTGCGGCGCGCCACGCTGCACAATCAGGACGAGATCGACCGGAAAGACGTCCGCATCGGCGACACCGTGGTGATCGAGAAGGCGGGGGAGATCATCCCGTCGGTGGTGCGGGTGGTGATGGAAAAACGGCGCGGGGATTCGGCGCCCTTCAGCCTGGTGGAACACGTCGGCCACCAGTGCCCGAGCTGCGGCGGACCGATCGAGCAGCCGGAGGGCTTCGTCGCGTGGCGCTGCGTGAATTTCGCCTGCCCGGCGCAGGCGGTGAACCGCATCCGGCAGTTTTCCAGCCGCAAGGCGCTGGACATCGAGGGCCTGGGCAGCGTGGTGGCCGAGGCGCTGGTGACGCGGGAGCTGGCCCGGTCGCCGCTCGACCTGTTCGCGATCCCGGAGGCGAGTCTGGCGGTCTTGAATCTCGGCACGGACGAGGAGCCGCGGATGTTGGGAGAAAAAAACGCCGCCAAGATCGTGCGCACCCGCGAGCGGGCGATTCGCGAGATGCCGCTGAATCGGTGGATTTACGCGATGGGCATCCCGCAGGTGGGCGAATCGGCGGCGCTGGAGCTGGCGCGCCTGCACGCCGGCATCCGGGAACTGGCGGCCTCGGAAATCCTGGCCGAACTGCGAACTCTGAAGACGGGCGACCGCAAGGAGGACAACCCGCTGCTCGCGCCCCACCGCATCGCCTCGGAAGTCGGTCCGGCGGTGGCCAAGAGCGTGCTCGATTTTTTCGCCTCCAACGGCGGGAGGGCGGTGCTGGCGCGACTGGACGAACTCGGGATCGATCCGAAGCCGGACAATTACGCTCCCTTGCCCGACGAAGCCGCCGCGAGCGGGGACAAGCCGCTGGCGGGCAAGACTTTCGTCATCACGGGCACGCTGTCGGCGCCCCGGGACGACATCAAGGCGCGGATCGTCGCCGCCGGCGGCAAGGTGGCGGGCAGCATCAGCAAGAACACGGATTACCTCGTGGCCGGCGAGGGCGGGGGCTCGAAGCGCGCCAAGGCGGAGGAACTGGGGGTCGAAGTCATCGACGAGGCGGCGCTGGACGCGTTGCTTTGAGGGCCGGGCGTTCCCCGGAGCGCGGCGTCACAGGCGGTTCCCTTCGCGAAAAGGGTGAGTATGAGAACGATCATGCTCCTCTCACTGGCGGCGGTCGCGTTTTTTTCGGGCTGCGCCCAGGCACCGAATTTTCGCGAGCCGCTCGCCTATCGCGCCGGAGGCCAACTGGACGGTTGGAAGGTGAATCGCCGGGACGACGGCAACGTGGTGTTGAAATGGGGCTCGGACGCGCGGGAGAAGGCGGTCTCCGGGGCGGGGACACCGTGATTTTTTCCAAAAAAGAAAACCGGCCCGCCCCCTTTTCGGGAACGGACCGGCTTTTATCTAACTACTCAGGGTAGGTGAATCGCCTTACCATTTCGAGCCGCTCTTGCCGCCGTACCAGTTGCCGCCCCCGCTCATGCCTCCTTTGTTGCCGCCGGACTTGCCGCCCATGCCGCCGCTTTTGCCGGTCGGCGGGCGGTAGTCCTTGCCGCCGCCTTTGCCGCCGTAGCCGCCCTTGCCGCCACCCTTGACGTTGATGTCGGCGCTGGCGCCGGCGCTCGCACCGGCGCTGGCGCCGGCCGAGGATTCCGAATAGGCGCGGGAACCGGCCACCGAGGTGCTGTTGTCGATGTCGATGCTGGTTTCCGGGATGCCGGAGTATTCGTACTGGAAGCCGTTTTCGGCGAAGCTCTCCCACGCGTTGGCGTAGCGCAGCGCGCCCACACCCTGCATGACGCTGCCGGTGCCCATGGCGATGCTGCCGGCGGCGTGCGCGAGCTTGGCGGTGTTGTCGATGTGGCTGTCGTGATAGACGTTCACGCTGGCCGTCTCGATGTAGCCGGTCTTGTAGTTCTTGCCGTAGGTGATCACGCTGCCGGTGTTCACGCCTTGAACGGCGATGCCGGCGAATTCGGTGTCAGTGGCTTCGGGCACGACTTCGGCCATGCGGGTGGTCGAGCAACTCGCCATCACCAGGGCCATCGGCGCGCACAGGATCAGTTTGGTTTTCATGGTGTTTGTCTTTGTCTTTGTTTTGGGTTTCGGTGAGCTGCCCTCTGGTCGCGCCTTGTGCGGGCGGGTTGAGGGCTCAGATTGCCGCGGCTGAACGGGTCAGTAACGGTCCTGATCGGGTTGCGTTTCGAGGGGGGGCGCCGAGCCCAGACCGCGGTCGCGGGCGTAGGGATTCGGCGACCAGCGAGGGTCGTTCGCAAAGGATTCGTTCCGCCGACGGGATGGCGGCGAAGCGGGAGCGGGAGTGCTCACGTAAGCCGGGGCGGGCCGCGGGGCGGTCGTCGGGTCGTGATGACCCCAGTCGAAGAGCTTCGAGGCCAGGCCGATCACGGCGCGGAAAACGGTGCTGACGGTCCGCTCGGCGACGCGCAGGGGCGTGGTGGCGACGTGGGCGGCTTCTTTGACCGGGTGTTCCTTCGGAGGCTTGACCACCACGACCTGGGCCTGGGGACCGTTGGGGTCGTTCAGGGTGCGGGGGTCGGGGACGAGGAAAAAGTCCTCATTCTGCTTGCCAAGCACGACGTTGCCGACCGGCGTCCCGTTGGTTTCCGGGAGCACATCGCCAAGGCGCATGGTTTTGCAACTGCTCAGGGCGAGCGCGGCAAAAATTGCCAGAAATGAGAATAATTTCAGCATTGATTCTAATTATAGAAAAAATACTGAATTTGTCGAGAAGAATTTTAATCGCGAGACCGGCAATAATTTTCAGAATAAATGCAAAATCGATAAATTCTCGTTTTTGCTTTTCGTTTTTGCGTCGCGGGCGCGGTTTTGGTGTGCCGGCCTTGAATTTGTGATAAACAACGGAATTCCAGATAATTACGAGGATTTTCCAGGGAAGTGACGAAGCCCGGACAAGGAGGCGACCCGCCCCTGATGCCTTCCGACCGTGAGCCCCGCGAAAACCGCGCCCTCTTTCCGAAAAAAAAGCCGCCGCCTGGACTTTCAGCGCTCGGGATCGGATTCGATCGCGTTTTCCGCCCCTTCCGTCCCTTCCGCCGCCGCCGCATCGGTCGGCGTTTCCCGCAATTTGCGAAAGGCGAGGATCGCCAACCCTGTCCCGAGCGCCGAAAGGGCCGTGCTTAGGAAAAAGGCGGCCCCGGGGATGGAAGCGGGGGCGCTCTGACCGATGAAAAAGCCGAAGATTCCATTGAACAGGGCCGGCCCGATGAAGCTCGCGATGCTGGTGAGGCTGGTCAGCGCTCCCTGCAGGCTGCCCTGCTCATCCGCCCCGACATTGCTGGAGACGATGCCTTGGAGGGCGGGGCCGGCGAGACCGGCGAGCGAACCGATCACGATCATGACGAGAAGCATCCACCCCTGCGTCGCGGCGCCATAGGCGGCGTAGGCGAGAGTGGCGACGACGAGGCCGAAGACGGCGGTGCGGCGTTCGCCGAGCCTTTTGACAAAGACGCGGACGAGACCGCCCTGCACCAGCATGGCCATGAATCCGACCAGGGCCAGTGAATTGCCGGTCTGCTTCGGGGTCCAGGCGTAGCGATGCTCCGTGTAAAGCACCCAGGTGCTGGGCAGCACCTGGTGGGCGAGGCTGACGAGGAAAAAGGTCGCCGCCAGTCCGAGCACCAGCGGATGAGTCCGGAGCGCGGCCAGCGCGCCGATGGGATTCGAGCGCGCCCAGGAGAATTCGCGGCGGTTCTCCGGTTTCAGCGATTCGGGCAGAACGAAAAGGCCGTAGGCAAAGTTCAGCAGCGTCAGGCCGCCGGCCACGAAGAAGGGCAGGCGCAGGCTGACATTCCCGAGCAGGCCGCCGATGAGGGGGCCGAGGATAAAGCCGATCCCGAAGGCCACGCCGATGAGGCCGAAGCGCGCGGCGCGCTTTTCCGGAGGCGACACGTCGGCGATGTAGGCCATGGCGGTGCCGACGTTCGAGCCGGTGATGCCCGAGAGGGTGCGACCGACGAAAAACCACGCGAGATTCGGAGCGAAGGCGAGCAGGAAATAGTCCAGTCCCGAGCCCAGCAGCGAAATCAGGATGACGGGCCGGCGCCCGAAGCGGTCCGACAGACTGCCCAGCAGCGGCGAGAAAAAAAACATCATGCCCGAGTAAATCGCCCCCAACAGGCCCACCGTGTAGGCCGCCGATGCCGTGTCGCCGCCGCGGAAATGCTCGACCAGGCGCGGCGAAATGGGCGCGATGAGCCCGATCCCGACGATGTCGAGCGTGAGCGTGATGAGGATGAACCAGATGGCCGGTTTGCGGGCGGGCATGGAGACGCGGCAACAACGCGCGGCTCCGGAAAAGGGCAAGGACGAAGGCGCGTACCCGCGAATTTCCCGGCGTCGGACGATCAGGGCGGCGGACCGATCTCGGCGGGCGCGGCGGGATCGAAGCGCAGGCTGGGCGGCTGGGCGGCGAGCGACTTGCCGTTTTCGCCCCCGACTTCGTCGGAAAAAAGCACCGCGATCTCCGTGAAGGTCTCCGCGCCCCAGTGCTCGCGGCCCAGCAGCCAGGAGCGGACAAATTTCGCGACCGCGACGCGCGCCTCGTCGCGAATCTTCGGTGTTCCGGCGGCGACGCCGGCGCGGCGGGCCAGTTGTTCGGTTAGCCTGGTCTCGAGCGCGGCGAGATTTTCGTCGGCGTCCCACCGCGCCCAGCCGGCCTTCGTTCTCTTCCGGACGCCCGCCGAGTCGAAGGCGACCGGCAGGCTCGGCGCCACGGCCGGCGCCACGACCATGACGCGGTTGCCGTCCGTGGTGAGAAACCACCGGCCGTTGAGATCGATGTGGAAGCGGTAGGTGGCCGGCGCGGAGATTTCCGACACCGTCACGCCGAGCGGCAGGGCGCGGTCGAAGAGCTTCAGCTCCGTGGCGCGGGCGAAATGCTCGGTGGCCTCCGCCGTGGCGACTTCGAGAATGTTCCCGTCGGTTCCCCGGGCCTTCAGCTCGGTGAATTCGGCGAAGGTTTCGGTGATCGTTTCCGGGCGAAAGGCGTCGGCGATTCTCGAGAGGGTGTGGCGCGCGGAGTCGACCGCGTTTTTCGACACCCACAGGAATCCGGCGAAGCCCAGCGCGGCCAGCACCGCGAGCAGGCCGAGGAACCGGAACAGGCCGGTCCAGAAGGGCGACCGATGGCGGGGCGGGGGACTCTCCGGGCTGCTCGACATGACCGGGAAACGATCCGGTCCCGGCGCCGTCCTGTCAAAACCCGGCTCACAGGAAATAGCCGCGCTGCTTGTCGGAGACGGGCAGCCCGAGCTTTTCCATGACCAGCAGCATGTCCTCCCAGACCCGGCGCTTGTCGCCTTTGCCCTGGTCCGGCGACTGCGATTCCTGCCGCAGCAGATAACTTGGATGATAAGTCACCATGACCGGCGTGCCGTTGAAGTCCTGAAACCGGTTGCGCATCCGGCTCACCGATCCGCTGATCCCCAGCAGCCCCTCCATCGCCGTGGCCCCCAGCGCGACGATGACCCGCGGACGGACGACTTCGATCTCGGCGAGCACGTATTTCACCGAGGCGGCCATTTCCTCCGGCGTCGGCTTGCGGTTCCGCTGTCCCTGGAAGCGCCCGTCGCCTTCTTTCGGCCGGAATTTCACGATGTTCGAGATGTAGACGTCCTCCGGCCGCCTCAGGCCCATCGCCCGGATGATTTGCGTGAGTTTCTGGCCGGCGGGACCGACGAAGGGCTCGCGCTGGTTTTCCTCCTCGAAACCCGGCGCCTCGCCGACAAACATCAGGTCCGCCGCCGGATTCCCGACCGAAAAGACCATCGTGTCCCGCAGCGTGCCGAGCCCCCGGCAGGTCGGGCAGTGTTCCGCCTCGCGGGCCAGGGCGGCGATCCGGCTCGCCTCGTCGCCGACGGAAACGGGCGTCGGAGGCGCCGTTTTCTCCACGACCGGGGCGGCGACGGGTGGAGCCGTCACCGGGGCCGCGGGCTCGGCGGAAAGCGCGTGCCCCGGGGCCTCGCTCAGTCGGTGCCGCAGGCCGCGCAGCCTGTCCAACGCCGCCGCCGTTACCGCGACGGTCCGTTCGCCGGCGTCCCGCCGATGGATCAGCACGTCGCGAAGCAGGGCGAGAGCGTCGGGGAGATCGGGCATGGCGGGAAAAGGAGGCGGAAACGGAAAACGGACCGCCCCATCTTCACACCGCCTCGCGGGCGAAGGCAACGGATTTCCCGGGGCGATCCGGCGGCGTGTGACAAAAGCGCGCCGAATTTGTAATCGCGTTCATCCCGAAATCGCTTGAGATAAAGGCTCGCGTGTAGTTGGCTTGGGCCTCGCGCGACCCCGCCACCGATCCAAATCTCAAAACCCGACCTCACATCATGTTCCGACGCATTGGCAATCTGATCCGCGGCTTTTTCGGCCTGTTCATCTCCGGTCTCGAACGGCAAAACCCCGAGGCCCTGCTCGAAGTCGAAAAGGAAAACCTGCGCAAGCAGATCTCCGAATACAACAAGGGCCTCGCCGCCCACGCCGCCATGTGCGAGCGGCTGATCTCCCAGGTCAAGCGCGAGGAAACCGAAATCCGCGACCTCACCGCCAAGACCGCCGCCCATCTCAAGGCCGGCAACCGCAAGCTCGCCGGCGAATACGCCCTGCGTCTCCAGAAAATCAAGCAGGGCCACACCACCAACGTCGAGCAGCTCGAAGCCGCCGAGAAAACCTACGAGGAACTCAAGCGCGCCCGCGACGTCGCCGTCACCGCCGCCCGCGAAAAGATCGAGTCCCTCAAGCGCGACATCAGCGAGACCAAGATCGCCAAGGCCACCGCCGAACTCAACGAAATGGCCGCCGGCATGATCAACGAAATCGGCGGCGCCGGCGACACCCTCAACCGCCTCGAGGAAATGGTCCGCGAGGAAAAGGAAAAAGCCTCCGGCCGCGCCCGTGTCGCGCGGGACAGCATCGACAGCACCGAGCTGAACCAGATGGAGGCCGAGCGCTCCGCCATGGAGGAACTCGCCCTCGCCGATTTCGCCGCCGAGGCCGGCATCGTCATGGAGGGCGACAGCGCCGGCGGTGGCGAGAGCACACCGCCCGCCGCCGCCGACGAAAAGGCGATGTGACCGTCCCGGCGCGGCGCCGCCCTCGCGGCTTAGCCGAAGCGGTTCAGCAGCCAGCCGATCGCCACCACCTGCGGCACCGTCACCAGCGGCAGGAAAAGCGCGATTTTCCACGAGCGCGTCGTCTCCCGCAGGCTGAGGATTTCCGTGTAGTCGGTCGCCACGCCCGCCATCAGGAAAGTGAAGGCGTTTCCCGGCGCGCCCGCGCGGCTGAGCAGGTCGGCCGCGATCGGGCTCGAACCCTCCGAGCAGACCTCCAGCACCGTCGCCACCGCCAGCGTCAGCGCCAGGCCCGCCACGCTCGGACCGAACCACGACCCGAAAATCTCCGGCGAGAAAAACGCCCGCAACAGCGCCGCCAGCACGGTGCCGAAAAAGATCCAGCGCAGGATCATCCCCGACTCGGAAAAAGCGCTCCGAACCGTCTCGCGCCAGAAAACCGCGCCGAACCGCGTCGCCCGCAGCCGGCGCCGCATCTCGGCGAAGAGCCGGAAATCCTCGGGGAGATCGACCGCGTTCGGATTGGCCGGCAGCGTGCCCGCCGCGACCAGGCGCTCGAAAAGCCATCCCGACAGCAGCGCGATCGCCGCCGACAGCGCGAGGAAGGCGAGCGTCCACTTCCAGCCGATCAGGGCGATCAGGATCAGCGTGAGCGACAGCGAATTCCACGGACTCGCGATGAGAAAGGCCATGGTCTGGCCGAGACTCGCGCCGCGCCGGTAAAGCTGCATCCCCACCAGCAGAATGCCGTGGCTGCACAGGTCGAGCATCACCCCGGCGGCCGTGGCGCGGAGCAGACCGCCGAGACGGCCGGGTTTTCCCAGGGCGCCGACGATGATCTCCCGCGGCACGCGCGCCAGCAGACCGACCATCAGGATGCCGAGAAGCACGCCCCACCACATTTTGTTCATCAGATCGAAGACCCCCATGCAATAGCGGGCCAGCCATGGAACGGCGGCCACCGCGCCGGGCGCGAGCCAGTGTATCGCGTAGCCCGCCGCGATCAGGATCGCCGACGTCCACAGCAGCCGGTCGGTCTTTCGCCCGCCGCCATTTTCTCCGCCGCCGCAGCAGGAAGATTTCGCGGACTCCGGCTCCGGTTCCGGAGAGCCGCCGCAGCAGGAGGCGACGGACGGCTTCGGAGCCGGTTCGGGCTTCGAATCGCCGCCGCCATGGCGGCGGGAATCGTGGTTTTCCGTCATACCCTGTTGGTCCGATGACCCAACCCTGTTGAGTCGGCGACCCAACCCTGTTGGGTCGGGCGGCCCCGTCGCCGAGTGACGCCGGCTTCGCCAGCGGGGCGGAACCGGCGCGGATCGGCGATGGGGTCGCCGTTTATTTGCCGGCCTTGAGGGCGGCGTCGAGTTTGGCGAGGTATTTGGCCGGCTCCTTGAGCAGGTCTTCCTCGCAGCCGTCGCAGCAGAGTTTCACGGTGCGTCCCTCGACGGTGACGGCGTAGGGCTCGCCCATGCCGCCGAGTTTTTCGCCGGAGACGACGCAAACGGTCAGCGGGTAGGCGCCCGCGCCTTTCGCGTCGCCGGTGGCGGGGGCGGCGTCCTCTTTTTTGTCGCCGTGGTCGTGGCCGTCGCCATCGTGGTGGTCATGCCCGCCGCAGGCGGCGCCGAGGAGGCTCAGGCCCGCGAGGCCGAGCACGGTCAGGGTGGTTTGGATGAGTTTCATCATGATGTGTGGTTTTTTCTTTTTTTGGCTGGTTGGGTTCTGGTTCTGATTTTCGGGGGTGATTCGGTTTTTCCGGGCCGGGCGAAGGGCTGGACTATACCACAGGGCGGTCCTTCGGGGCCCGGTTTCGGCGTTGGAGCCGTTTTTCCTCGACGAGGCAGTAGAGGGTCGGGACGATGAAAAGGGTGAGCATTTCCAGGGTCATGCCGCCGAAGCTGGGAATCGCCATCGGCAGCATGACGTCGGCTCCGCGTCCGGTGGCGGTGAGCACGGGCAGCAGGGCGAGCACGGTGGTGGCGGTGGTCATCATGGCGGGCCGGACGCGCTTGCGCGCGGCGTCGAGCGCGGTGCGGCGGATGTCGGCGACGGTCCGGGGGCGGGTTTCGGCGAAGCGCTGTTTCAGGTAGGTGGCCATCAGCACGCCGTCGTCGGTGGCGATGCCAAACAGCGCGAGAAATCCCACCCACACCGCGACGCTGAGGTTGAGCGGGTGGATCTGGAAGAGCGACCGCGGATCGACGCCGGCGATCCCGAAGTCGAGGAACCAATCCTGCCCGTAGAGCCAGAGCAGCAGGAAGCCGCCCGACCACGCGACGAAGATGCCGGAAAAAACGAGCGCGGTGGTGGTGACGGATTTGAACTGGAGATAGATGACGATAAAGATCAGCAACAGCGACACGGGGACCAGGAGGCGCAGTTTTTCCGAGGCGCGGACCTGGTTTTCGTGGGAGCCGGTGAAACGATAGGTGACGCCCGCGGGGAGGACGAGGGCGCCGGAATCGAGCCGGTCCCCGAGCAGCATGCCGGCCTGGCGAACGACTTCGACTTCGGCATGGCCCGGTTTTTTGTCGAAGATCACGTAGCCGGTCAGGAAGGTGTCCTCGCTCTTGATCGCCTGCGGGCCGCGCTCGTAGCGGATCTCGGCGAGCTGCCGCAGCGGCACCTGCGTTCCATCCCGGGCGGGAATCAGGATGCCGCCGAGGCTCTCGAGGGTGTCGCGCAGCTCGCGCTGGTAGCGGACGCGGACGGCGTAGCGCTCGCGCCCCTCCACGGTGGTGGTGACGCGGCGGCCGCCGATGGCGACTTCGATGATGTCCTGGACGGACTGGATGGTCATGCCGTAGCGGCCGATGGCGCGGCGGTCGATGTCGATCTCGAGGTAGGGTTTTCCGACGATGCGGTCGGCGAAAACGCTGGCCGGCTCGATGGCGGGCACCTCGCGCAGGACCCGCTCGATTTCCAGCCCGGCGCGCTCGATGCTCTCGAGGTCGGGGCCGCGGACTTTCAGCCCCATGGGGGCGCGCATCCCGGTCTGCAACATGACCAGCCGCGTCTCGATGGGCTGGAGCCGCGGGGCGGAGGTGACGCCGGGCAGCTCGGTGACGCGGAGAATCTCGCGCCAGATATCGTCGGGGGTGCGAATCTCGTCGCGCCATTGGCGGTGGCGGCGGCCTTCGGAGTCGGTGGCGTATTCGGGCTTGTAGTTGACGATGGTCTCGATCATCGAGACGGGGGCGGGATCGAGCGGGCTGTCGGCGCGGCCGATTTTTCCCACCACGCTGTCCACTTCCGGGATGGCCCGGATGGCGCGATCCTGGAGGGAGAGCACGTCGGTGGCCTCGCCGATGGAGGCGTGCGGCATGAGCGAGGGCATGAAGAGAAAGGAGCCCTCGTCGAGCGGCGGCATGAACTCCCGGCCGAGCCCGGGGAAGGTGTCCGTGGCGGCGGACCAGAGGGCGTTGTCGCGAAGCCGGTCCGGCACGAAGGCGAACACCGTCGCCACGCCGAGCCAGGCGAGGAACCCGAGCGTCACCAGCGCGGCGGCGCCCGCGAGCAGGATCGCCTTGCGGTCCAGTATCCAGGCCAGCGCGCGGTCGTAGACGCGGATGAAGCCGCCGAAACAGGCCAGCAGGCCGGTCACCAACAGAACGACGAAGGCGTGATTCGCGATTCCTTTCTCCGGACCGAGCGGCATCCAGTCCCCCGCGAGCAGGATCAGCACCACCCCGGCGATCGCAAAGGAGCGGACCCGCGGCAACCGGGAGCGCCAGGCCTCGGGGAGACGGTCGAAGCGCGCCCGACGCGGGGCCATTCCGGCGCCGCGCCCCAGCAGCAGATGGGCCAGCGGCGGGATCAGCGCCAGGGCGACGACGATGGAGGCGACCAGGGCGAAGGTTTTGGTGAAGGCGAGGGGCCGGAAAAGTTTTCCCTCGGGTCCCTCCATCGCGAAGACGGCGAGAAAACTGAGCACGGTGGTGGTGACGGCGGTCAGCACGGCGCCGCCGACCTCGACGGTGGCGCGGTGGACGATCTCCAGACGGCTTTCCCCGGGATCGGCGCGGTCGAGGTGTTTGAGAATGTTTTCGCAGACGACGATGCCCATGTCGACGATGGTGCCGATGGCGATGGCGATGCCGGAGAGGGAGACGATATTCGCGTCGACGCCGAAAAGTTTCATGGCGATGAAGGTCAGCAGCACCGTGACCGGCAGCAGCAGCGCGATGAGCAGCGAGCCGCGCAGGTGGAGCACCACGGCGACGACAACGACGATGGTGATGAGGATCTCCTGAAAAAGCGCGGTGTTGAGCGTGCCGAGCGTCTCGTGAATCAGGCCGGTGCGGTCGTAAAAGGGCACGAGGGCGACCTTGCTCCGCGTGCCGTCGGCGAGGGTCTTTTCCGGGAGCCCGGGACCGATTTCGGCGATCTTGTCCTTCACGCGGCCGATGACTTCGAGCGGATTGGCGCCGTGCCGCACCACGACCACGCCGCCGGTGGCCTCGGCGCCGTCCTTGTCCAGCGCGCCGCGCCTCATCGCGGGACCGAGGGTGACCTGGGCGATGCGATCGAGGGTGACGGGAACGTTTTCGGTGGACTTGACGACGGTCTGGCGCAGGTCGTCGAGATTCTTGACGAAGCCGACGCCGCGCACGACGTACTCGGCCTTGTTGATCTCGATGGTGCGCGCGCCGACGTCGAGGTTGGAGTTTTTCACCGCCGAAAAGACCATGTCGAGCGTCACGCCGTACTGCCGCATGGCGTCGGGATCGACGTCGATCTGGTACTCGCGGACGAATCCGCCGACGGAGGCGACCTCGGCGACGCCCTCGACGGCTTGCAGGGCGTAGCGGACCTGAAAGTCCTGGATGCTGCGCAACTCCCGGGGATCCCAGCCGCCGGCGGGGTTCCCGTCGGGATCGCGGCCCTCGAGCGTGTACCAAAAGACCTGTCCCAGCGCCGTGGCGTTCGGGCCGAGGGCGGGCGCGACGCCTTCGGGCAGCGTTCCGGCGGGCAGGCTGTTGAGCTTTTCGAGCACGCGGCTCCGGCTCCAGTAGAATTCGGCCTTGTCGTTGAAGATGATGTGGATCGACGAGAAGCCGAACATCGAGAAGCCGCGGATGGTCTTCACCTCCGGCAGCCCGAGCAGGGCGGCGGTCAGCGGGTAGGTGATCTGGTCCTCGACGTCGCGGGGCGAGCGGCCCGGCCACTCGGTGAAGACGATCTGCTGGTTTTCGCCGATGTCGGGAATCGCGTCGACCGGAACGGGATAGCGCGTTAGGCCCGGGATTTTCCAATCGAACGGAGCCACGACGACCCCGGCGCCGGCGAGCAGCGCGGCGACGAGGAAGACGACGAGCTTGTTCTCCAGCGTGAAGCGGATCGGCGCGGAGAGAACGCTCGTTCGGACGGGTTCAGGGTTTTCCATGTTGATGGACCTCCGTGGTTCCGGGCAAAGCGGGCTTGGGGCGGGGGACGACTTCGCCGCACTTCAGCATCCGCGCGCCGAAATAGGGATTGCGAATCTCGGCGCCGTTCTGAAGCCAGTCGGCGCCCCGGTTTTGAAACGCCATGGGGCAATGCACGACCGAAAGCGGCTTCGCCGACGGAGGATCGAAGGCCCGCGCGACGGCGATCAGGCGATCGGACAAGCGATGGAATTCCCCGCGCGCCGCGTCGAGGTCGGGCGATCGGGAAAGGGCGGCCGCGGCTTCGCGCATCGGAATCAGTTCGCCCATCCAGAATTCGTGCGGTTTTTCGGCCAGCAAGGCCATGTCGGTCGCGTCGAGGCCCTCGACCAACACGGCGGCGGCTTTCCGCGCGGGGGCGAGATCGTCCCCGGCGAGCGCGGCGTGGATTTCGAGGTAGCGGTCCAGCACCGGAGACAACTGCCCTTGAAACGCCGGATCGATTTCGCCCGGCGCGAAGGCCGCTCCGGTGTCGGATTCTTCCCCTCCGGCGTCGGGCGACATCATGCTCGGCTTCGCGACGATCTGGAGCGCGCTGTCGATCTTGAAGGCGCCCTCGGCGACGATTCTTTCGCCCTCTTTCAGGCCCGACTCCACGAGGTAGAAGTCGCCCGCCCGGGCGCCGAGCACGATTTCGCGTCCCTCGTAGGTGGGTAGCTCGGTGTCCGGCGTTTCGACGTAGACAACGGCGCGCTTGCCGGTGAGCAGGACGGCCGAAGCGGGAATGGCGAGCGGTTTTTCGCCCTTGGCGCCGCCGGCCACTGTGTAACCGAGTTCCTCGGCCTTCACCAGTTTCATGCCGCAGATGGGACAGTCGCCTGGCCGGTCCGCGATGATCTCCGGATGCATGGGGCTGATCCATTTGCCCCTCAGTTCCGGGGCCACGACCTTGCCGACGCCGGCGAGGGTCGAGTGGACGACCGCGTGAACGAAGACCCCCGGCCGGAGCTGGAGCGCGGGATTTTCCGCGTTGACCCGCACCTTCACCGTCCGGGTCGCGGGATCGAGCACGGGGGAGATGAACGCCACGATGCCCTCGAAGGTCCGGCCCGGCACGGCCTCGGCCTCGAAGGTCACGCGTTGTCCGTACCGCAGCCACGGCAGGTCGGATTCGTAGGCCTCCAGTTGCACCCAGACGTGGCCCAGATCCGCGATCTCGAAGAGCGGCTCGCCCGTCCGGCGATAGTCGCCCTCGTTGATGTGCTTGCGGATGACGACCCCCTCCAGCGGCGAGTCGATTTCCATGCGGTCGCTGGTCTCGCCGCGTTCCTCGATGGCGCGGATCGCCTCGTCCGACAGGCCCCAGAGGCGCAGTTTGTCGCGGATGGTCTCCACCTCGGAGCCGAAACGCAGCGCGCTGAGCAGTTCCTTCTGCGCGGTCAGCAACTCGGGACTGTAAACCCGCGCCAGGTGATCCCCCCGCTGCACCGGGATGCCCGTGTAATCGACGTAGAGCCGGTCGATCCGCTGCGGAAACCAGGCCGCCAGCGTTTTCTTGCGCGTCTCGTCGTAGTCGATCCGGCCGATCAGGCGGATCTCCGCGTCGACGAGCCGTCGTTCGACGGGGACGGTCCGGATGCCGGCGAGGGCTCGGGCCTCGTCGGTGATTCGCAACGCGCGCGGGCCGGGATCGTCCTTTCCGGAGAGCTGGGATGCGGGCACCAGGTCCATCGCGCAGAGAGGGCACTTGCCCGGTTTGTCGCGGCGGATTTGGTGATGCATCGAGCAGGTCCAGATCGTTCCGGCGGCGGCATCCCCGGCAAGGTAGCCGCGGGGAGGATGCGAGGAGCCGCCCGAGGTCATCGCGCCGATGGCCCAGCCGAGCGCCAGCAGACCGGCGCCGGCGAGAAGCCAACCGGGGGAGGGAATCGACTTTTTCATGGCAGCGTTTCTCCGGTCAGAGTTTGGAGGCGGACGAGCGCCTTGGCGCGATCGGCGACGGCCCGGCGGTGGGCGCGCTCGATCTCCAGCAGCGTGCGCTCGCTGTCGATAAGTTCCAGCACGGTGGCGCGGTCGCCCTTGTAGCTGGACTCGGTGACCTCGACGGCCTGGCGCGCCTTGGGCAGGAGGGTCTTTTCGTAAAGCGCGAGCCGCTCGTCGATCTCGGCCAGGGTTTGCAGATCGGCCTCCAGCTCCTCCACCAGCAGGTTCTCGCGATCCTCGCGCGCGTGCTCCGCGGCCTCGCGGTTCGACTCCGCCTCGCGCCGTTCGGCCCGGTATTTGCCCGGCCAGAGGGGGATGGAAAAGCCCACCTGAATCGCCCACGGATCGTCCCCGCCGCCCGCCGTGCCGGGATGAAAGGCCTCGCCCGTGTCGAAGAATCCCGCGCCGATCATCGGGTCCGGGATGGGGCTTTTGCGCGAGAGTTTCACGGCCTCGGCGGCCTTTTCGACCCGGCTGCGCAGGGCGCCCAGCTCGGGATTTCGGGTGAGCAAATCGGCCAGCAACGCGTCGCGGTCCGGTCGCTCGGAGTCGCCGGTTTCCTCCGGCTCGGGCCAGGGCAGCGGCTCGGACGACCGGCGGCCGAGCAGGGCGTCGATGGCGGCGCTTTCGGCGAGGCGCTGCTTCTCGAGCTGCTGCAACAGGTCGCGCGTTCGGGCGATCTCGACCTCGAGACGCAGCAGCGGCGCGAGGTCGTTGCCGCCGCGGACCTTTTCGCGCACGGTGTCGCCGAGGCGCTCGAGCAGGCCGACGACCCGGCGCGTGATGGCGGTCGACTCGCCGAGGTAGGCGTAGTCGTGCCAGGCCAGGGCGATGTCGCGCGTCAGGGCCAGCACCTTGGCCTCGTAGGCGTGGTGGATCGCCTCGGCCTCGCGCGAGGCGATCTCGCCGCGCAGCCGTTGCTTGCCGAACCAGGGGATCATCTGCGTCACCCAGACCTGGTTGCGCTGCGGGCCGGTGCGCGTCTCGATGTCCTCGACGAAGTGGTTGACCATCACCCTCGGATCCGGCAGCGCCTTCGCCTGAGGGATGCGCTCCAGCGCGGCGTGGTATTCGCTCCAGGCGGCATGGAGGCCCGGATTTTCCGCGAGACCCGCCGCGATGGCGTCGTCGAGGGTGCGAATGCCGCCGGCGGCCGCGCTGTCGCCGGCCCGGGCCATGGGCGATCCCAGCGGGAGGAGCAGGGCGACGAGAAAAAGTGAAGATGTTTTCATGTTAGGAAAGGCGATGAGAGTGTCGAGACGGGGCGAAAACGAAAAGGCGCGCCGCCGGGCGGGCAAGGGCGTCGCCGGAAACCGGCGCGGCGGAGAACCCGCGAGGCAAGGGCGGGGCGAAACGAGGGCCGCGAGAGAAGAAGACGAAGGTTCCCGGCCTCGGCGGCGCGTCTCAAAGCCGCCGCACGCAGAACCACTCCGCCGTCACCCGGGCGGGCGGTCCGTGAATCGCGGGCGACGGGTGCGCCGCGAAAATTTCCCGCGGTGAGCACGACAGGGACGCCGAAGCGGTCCCGAAAGCCGTCCACCCCGGGATTTCGAAAGAGATCCGGCCGCCGGCCACCGAGGCCCCGTCATCTCCGGGAAGCAGAGCCTGACGCCGGCCTTCCGATTCACAGTCACACGGTTCCGGATCGTCGGCCGGCGCAGGCAAATGCTTTCGTGCCGCCGCGCCGCCGGACTCCTCGTGGGCGCAGCAGGCGTGTTTTTCGCCGGAGGGCGAAGGCGCCGAGGTCGTGAGGGAGTGTCCCCGGGCCAGGCAACAGCAGAAGGGATTGGCGACGAGGAGCGCCAGCAAAATCCCTGTGACACGGCGTTTCATAGCGGAAACCGAACGGACCGGGCGAGCGCCCGGCGAGCCTCTCAAAGACTCGCGCAAGCCGCCGCTTCCGTCAAATGCCGCGTCGCCGCCGTCCGATCGGACGGGTCACGCGGACAGTTCCGCCCGGGTCGTGGTCACGGCCTGGGCGAGCGTGTCGAGATGGTTGCGCGTCGTCGCCAGCGCGGCGATCAGGTCTTCCATGGTGGCCTTGACCGAGACGGCCTGATGATTCGATTCCACGCGGTCCATCGCCGAGGTGAGCGACTGGGTCAGCTCGACAATCTTGTGGTCGCGATCGGCCGACTGCGATTCCATCGCCTTGCGCAGGCCGTTGGATTCGAAGCGGAGTTTCTGCTCGAGGCGATCGAGACGCTGCCCGATGCGGTCGCGAAGGATGGTGGCGTGCTCGAGGATGGCCGTTTCGAGGACGGTGACACGAGCGTCGATTTCGCGGACGTGGGACGCCAGGTCCTTGTGGTGATGGGCCGGCTGAGGACGCGGCGGGGCGGCCGCTTTCGACTTCTGGAGGGGAGCCAATTCGTCGAATTCGCCGATGGCGGTGTCGGAAAAGGGAGAGAGAGGCGTCATGGCAGATGCTTGATTTTCTGAAAAATATTATAAAAACCATAATACGCAAGTCGATATTTTAGAAAATTTAAATTTTCTGGTTTTTATAAAAATTTGCACCAATCAGGAAAAGTGAGTGGGGGGATTCACGTTCTCGTGGGGATTGATGGGCGTCGAGTTGACGGGCCTCGTATTGAACAGGGTTGGGTCTCCCACTGTACCCTGTTGAATCGGATAAAATCCGACTTCGTCGCCTCGGGGCGCAACCGGGGAGGCCGCCGATCGGCGACAGTGTTTTGCCATGGCGTTCGCCGGTCCTGACGCCTCTCGAAAGGGTTTTTCGGGCAAGAATCTTCCGAAAGCGAAAATATTATCAGGTTTGAGCAAAATTTTCGCGAGCGGGTTAACCTTGTTGCTTGCGGAATTCGTTTTTCCGGATTAAATCGCCGGGTTTTCGTGGTAAGGCCGTTTCAATCTGTCAGTTGGGGGAGGCGGTTGACTGATCCGGGGTGTGCGATCCTCCAGCGGGCTTGGTGATTGCGGTCGCTTTACGCGCGTCCCTTGAATTCAGCCATTTCTATGAAGTCAGCCATTTCGAATTTCGCGGCCACGGCCAATCGGAACGGTTTTCATGGCGACTTCCCGGCGCGCTGGTTGTGGAGGACGGGAGTGGCGTTGTGGATGCTGGCGGCGGGGGTTTCGGCGGAGGCGCAGGGCGCTTTTTCCGCGGCGGGCAGTTTTACGAACGCCCGGTTTCTTCATCGCACCGTCCTTTTGAACGATGGCCGGGTGCTGCTGGTGGGCGGCACGCATGGCGGGGGGGCGGCGACGGCATTGGGGGCGCTTTACGATCCATCGACGAACGCGTGGACGGCGTTGTCCGGGGCGCCGCAATTGTATCATTTTGACGCCGATCGGCTCGCGGATGGCCGGGTCCTGGTGGCGGGAGGGAATTCGGGAGGGTCCGCGTTGTCGTCCGCCCAGCTTTTCGATCCCGCCACCGACACGTTCGCGACCGTCGCGTCGATGTCGACCGGCCGGCAGAAATTCGCCCTGGTGGCTTTGAACGACGGGCGCTGCCTGGCGGCGGGGGGCTGGGCCAATGGTCTTAACCATCTCGCCACGGCGACCGTTTACGATCCCGTCTCGAATATCTGGTCGAATCTGCCCAACATGAGCGTGGAGCACGGCGAATACGTGCGGGCCTGCCGGCTGGTTGACGGCCGGGTGCTGGTCACGGGCGGATGGACCAACACGGCGGGTGTGGTGACGGCGGTGGCGGAGATTTTCAATCCGGCGACGAACACCTGGTCCGCGGCGGCGTCGATGGGCACGCCGCGGGCCGATCACGATCTGGTCCTGCTGTCGGACGGACGGGTGTTGGCGATCGGGGGCGACACCGGATCGGGGAGGACAAACACGACGGAGATTTACGACCCGGCGGCGAACACATGGACGGCGGCGGCTTCCACCGGCCTCACTCGGCAAAATCCCACCGCCACGCTTTTGGGGGATGGGAAGGTGCTGTTGGCCGGCGGTAATGACGGTTCGTTTCTTTCGAGCACGGAGATTTACGATCCCGGCGCCAACACCTGGAGCGCGGGCTTCGCCATGGGCACGGCTCGCTGGTTTCACGCCGCCGCTTTGCTGGCGGACGGCGACGTGCTGGTCTCGGGCGGGTACGACGGCAACCCGCTGGCTTCGGCGGAGCGATACGACGGCCCGGTCCCGGCTCCGCCGGCGCAGGCGCCCTCGGGCACGGACCGGTCGGTGCCCGCTCCGACGGGAGTCTATTCCTTCACCCTGTCCGATTTCGGTTTCACCGACGCCGACGTGCCACCCGACGATTTTGTGTCGGTCAGGATCGCCACCCTTCCCGGAAACGGCTCCCTCACCGTCGCCGGCGCGCCGGTGACGGCGGGACAGGAAATCTCCGTGCTGGGCACGGACGCGGGCGTGACGTGGTCCGACGCACCGGGCCTCTCGAACCTCGACGGGCTGTCGAGCGCGCTGTCGAGCGACGGTGGCATCGCCGCCTTCGGCATCTGGGGGGGCGGTCTGCGGATATCGAACGACGGAGGCGCGACGTGGACGGCCCGTCTCACCGACAAGACGCCCGTCGCCATCGCGGTATCGGGAGACGGCCTTCGCCTGGTCGCCGCGATGCGTCAGGATCAGATCCAGGTCTCCACCGATGCCGGCGCCACCTGGACGCCCCGGGAAAACTCCCGCGATTGGTCGGACGTGGCGGTCTCGTCGGACGGGTTGAAGATCGTGGCGGCCTTCTACAGTTCGTCGGTCCAGACCAGCTCGGACGGCGGCGTCACCTGGAGCAACCGCCCCGTTCCGGGCTCGAGCGTAGTCTCGGCCGTCGCGACTTCCTCCGACGGCGCGAAACTGATCGCGTCCGATCTGAACACGGGGCGGCTTTACACCTCCACCGATGCCGGAGTCAGTTGGACGGCGCGCGAGAGCAACCGGGCCTGGGCGGGGGTGGCCTCCTCGGCCGACGGAACCGTTCTCATGGCGACGGTCGCGGGCGGAGCCATTTACACCTCGACGGATTCCGGCGCGACCTGGACCGCCCGGGATTCCGCGCGGAACTGGGGCCGAGTCCAATGCAGCGCCGACGGCACGACCGCCATCGCCACCGTTTCCAACGCCTTCGACAGCGGAAATGTTTACACTTCCTCCGACTCCGGCGCGACTTGGGTGTCGCGCCTTTCCGGGAAAGGCTATCGAAGCCCGTCGGTCTCCGCGAACGGCGCGCGGATGCTGGCACCCGCCGGACAGGGAGCCCAGGCGGTGCCTCTCCAGATTTCGAATGGCGGACCCGCCGCGCTCCCGGTCTGGAACGGGACCCTGAGCACGAGTTTCACCTTTCAGGTGCGGGACAACGGCTCGACGGCCAACGGGGGAGTCAATCTCGACCCGACCCCGAACACGATGTCCATCGTCGTGGCCAACACGGACCCGAGCGACATCACGCTGAGCGCCAGCACCGTCGCGGAAAACCAGCCCGCCGAAACGGTGGTGGGCGCCCTCTCGGCGACGGATCCCGACCCCGGACAAAGCCACACCTTCTCACTCGCCGCGGGCGCGGGGGACACGGACAATGGGGCCTTCGACATCCTGGGGAATTCCCTCCGCCTGACCGGGAGCGCCGATTTCGAGACGAAGGCCAGCTATCAGGTGCGCATCCAGACGAGCGACAGCGAGGGTGGAACCTACTCGAAGGCTTTCACCGTCACCGTGACGAACGTGAACGAGCCGCCCACGGATATCGCCCTGAGTTCCAGCACCCTTCCGGAGAACAACGTGGCCGGAGCCGAAGTGGGAATGCTGGCGGCGTTGGGGGACCCGGACGCGCTGGCGACCCACACTTTCAGTCTCGTCGCGGGCGCGGGGGACACCGACAACGGCGCGTTTCAGATCGCGGGGAATTCGCTGCGGCTGGCGGGAAGCGCCAACTTCGAGGCCAAGAGCGGCTACAGCGTCCGAATTCAGGCCGACGACGGGCTCGGCGGCGGCTTCGCGAAGTCCTTCGCCATCACCGTCACCGACGTGAACGAACCGGCGACGGACATTGGCCTGAGCAACGCGACAGTGGCCGAAAACGGGGCGGCCAACGCGGTGGTGGGGGTCCTGACGGCGCTGAACGATCCGGACGCGGGGGCGACGCACACTTTCGCCCTCGCGGCGGGAACGGGGGACACGGACAACGGGGCTTTCAACCTGCTGGGCAACCAGCTGCGGCTGAGCGCGGGGGCGGATTTCGAGACGAAGAACAGCTACAGCGTGCGGGTGGCGGCCGACGACGGCGGACCGGGCGGGGTTTTTGAGAAAGCGTTCACGGTGACGGTGACCGACGTCAACGAGGCCCCGACGATCACGTCGATCGGCGGCCCGACGATCGACGAGGACGAGGACACCGGAGCGCTGGGCTTCACGGTGGGCGATCCGGAGGGGGGGACGCTGACGGTGACGGCGGCGACGAGCAACGCGGCGCTGGCGCCGTTGGGGGCGATTTCGATTTCGCCGGTGTCGGGCGGCCCGGGGGCGCGGACGGTGACGGTGACGCCGTTGGCGAACCAGTTCGGAAGCGCGACGATCACGCTGACGGTGACCGACCCGGGCGGGCTGACGGCGACCTCGGCCTTCGATCTGACGGTCAGTCCCGTCAATGACGCGCCGACGGTCAGCGACATCTCGGATCAGGCGGTGAGCATCGGCGGCAATACCGGCCCGATATCCTTCTCCGTGGGTGACGTGGAAACGGCGGCGGGAACGCTCGCGGTGACCGCCTCCTCGTCGAACGAAACGCTGTTGCCCCCGTCGGGCATCGCCCTGGGCGGCGCCGACGGCGCGCGGACGATCGCGCTGACCCCGGCGGCGGGCATGACCGGCAATGTGACGGTCACAGTGACCGTCAGCGACGGGGATCTGTCGGCTTCGGACAGCTTCGTTCTCGCGGTCAGCAACGGCGCGCCGACTCTCGGCGCGATCGCCGATCAGAACGTCGACGAAGACGGCGCGACCGGAGCCCTGGCGTTCACGGTGGACGACGCTGAAACGCCCGCCGGCGACCTGGCGGTGACCGCCGCTTCGGACAACCCCGCGCTGGTTCCCGTGTCGGCGATCGTGCTGGGCGGAAGCGGCGGCAACCGGACGGTGACGGTGACCCCGGCGGCGAACGGATTCGGCGCCGCGACCATCACCCTGACGGTGAGCGACGGCCAGCTCACGGCGAGCCGGAGCTTTGTTCTCAATGTGGCGCCGGTCAACGATCCGCCCACGATCTCGGACATCGCCGACCGGTCGACGGACGAGGACACGCCGGCCGGACCGGTGGCGTTCACGATCGCCGATCTCGAAACCGACGCCGCCTCCCTGGCGGTGAGCGCGGCCACCGGCAACGCGGCGCTGCTGCCGCTCTCGGGAATCGCCTTCGGCGGGATGGGGGAAAACCGGACTGTCACACTGACGCCCGCCGCGAACCAGTTCGGCTCGGCCACGGTCACGATCACCGTCGATGACGGAACCGAATCGGTCGCGGACTCCTTCGTCCTCACCGTCAATGCTGTGAACGACGCGCCCGAGGTCGCCGCGGACGCCGCCGCGGTTTCGGCCGGCGAGGGGAGCGAGGCGACCGCGACCGGAACTTTTTCCGACGCCGAGGGCGCCGCCGGGGTCACGCTGACCGCCAGTCTCGGTGCGGTCACGAAGGACGACGGGGCGGGAACCTGGACGTGGCGCCACACGCCGGCCGACGGGCCGGCCAGCCCGATCGTCACGATCACGGCGACGGACAACGGCGCGCCGATGGAGTCCGCCACCGCGTCTTTCACTCTGAACGTGGCCAACGTGGCGCCCGCCTACGATCTCGGGCCGGACGCGGATCTTCCGCCGCCTTCGGGCGACCTGTCGCGCACCGTCAATTTCACGGACCCGGGCGACGACACCTGGACGGGGACGGTGGACTACGGCGACGGCACGCCGGCGGGAGCGCTCGGCATCGACGCGGGGGCGAAGACATTTTCCCTCGGCCACACCTACACGGAGTCGGGAACCTATGTCGTGAGCGTTTCCCTGAGCGACGGGGACGGGCCGCCGACGGCGCATTCCTTCAATGTCACGGCGGTGCTGAATCTCGCGCCCACCGCCGTGTCGCTGAGCCAATCGACCGTCGCCGAGAACGGTTCGCCGGGACAGGTGGTCGGCCTGCTTTCCGCGACCGATCCGGACGCGGGACAGACCCATAGCTTTGCGCTGGTTCCCGGCGCGGGCGGGGACGACAACGCGGCCTTTTCCATCGTCGGCAACGAACTGCGGCTGGTCGCGGCGGCGGATTTCGAAACCACGCCCACCCTCGGGGTCCGGGTGCGGGCGACCGACGACGGTTCGCCGGCTTTCTCGGTCGAGCAGGCCTTCACGATCACGGTCACGAACGTCAACGAGCCGCCGACGGCCGACGGCCAGGGCCTGTCCACCGCCGAGGACACTCCGCTGGCCGTCACGCTCACGGGCGACGATCCCGACGCGGGCGCGATGCTGTCGTTTTCCGTCGCCGGTCAGCCGGCGCACGGGACGCTGGCCGGTTCCGGGGCGAGTCTCACCTACACGCCGGCGGAGAATTACTTCGGCCCCGATAGTTTCACTTTCCGGGTTTCGGACGGCGCGCTGGAGAGCGATCCGGCGACGGTGACGATCAACGTCACCCCGGTGAACGATCCGCCTCTGGTCGATGCCCTGGCCGACCTGACCCTCGAGGCCACCGGGCCGGGCGGCGCGGTGGCGGTTTTCAACGTCACGGGAACGGACATCGAGGACGGCGCCATCGCCGGGGCGGGCGTGCCCGCCAGCGGCGCGACCTTCCCGCTGGGAACGACCGCGGTGACGACGACGGTCACCGACAGCGGCGGCCTTTCGGCCACAGGGGCCTTCGACGTGACGGTTCGGGACACGGTCGCACCCGAGTTGACGCCGCCGGCCGATGTGACGACGCCCGCGACCAGTCCGGCCGGGGCGGCGGTTAACTACGGCATGGCTTTGGCGACCGACGCGGTGACCGCCAGTCCGGACCTTTTGTATTCGCATCCGAGCGGCGGGACCTTCCCCATCGGCGAGACCGTGGTGACGGTGACCGCGACCGACGCGGCCGGGAACGCCACCATGGCCAGCTTCACGGTGACCGTCGGTCCCGGGCTGCCGGTGCTGGGAACGCCCTCGGCGTCGGGGATCACCGAGCAGGCCGCGACCCTGGCCGGGACGGTGCTGTTCGACGGCGGCGCGGGCCTCACGGAGCGGGGTTTCCTCTTCGCGAAGGGCAACGCCAACCCCGACCCGATGCCCGGCGGCGCCGGCGTATTGTCGGTGGCGGCGCCCGCCTCGGGCGTGTTCTCGGCGGGCATCACCTTCGCGCCGGGCTCGCACATCGCGTTTCGCTCCTTCGCCGTCGGCGAGGGCGGCACGGCCTACTCGCCGGTGGCGAACTTCACCGCTCCGCCCTCGGTGCCGACGGTTTCGGCGGGCCCGGCGGCGGCGATCACCTATTTTTCGGCCGATCTTTCGGGGAACGTGGATTCCGACGGCGGCGGCACGATCTCGTCCCGGGGATTCGTGGTTTCCGCGACGCCCGACCCGAGGCTGGGCGGTCCGGGGGTGATGGCGACGACGGCGGGCACGGGTCCGGGCGCCTTCGGCGGAACCGTCTCCGGTTTGCAGGCGTCGACGGTTTATTACGCGAGGGCTTTCGCCACCAACGAATCCGGCACCTCGCACAGCGCGATGCAGGCTTTCAGGACCGGCCCGGCGCCGCCGGTGGTGGGCGACGTGAACCTCGTTCGCGAACTCGCCAGCATCGTCGAAGTGTTCTCGATCGTGACCGGCGTCGCTCAGGAAAGCGGGTTCGTCTATGGCTCCGACCAGATCACGCCGACCCTCGAAAACGCGGCGCGGGTGGTGTCCCCCGTGGTTACCGGGCCGGCGAACGCCCGGATCACCGGCCTCCAGCCGCTCACCTATTACAGTGTCCGGGCCTACGCCATCGGCGCGGGAACCGTCGTCTATTCCCCGGTGCGGGTGGTCCGGACGAGGGACCTCACGGACCTCTATGTCCAGATCGGTTCGGTGAGCCGGCCCTACGGCGCCGACAACCCGCCCATTCCCATCGTCCTGTCGGGGCTTCAGAACGGCGACAACCTCACCGCGACCGCCGTCACATCGGCGGACCGCTCCAGCAAGCCGGGCCAGTATCCCGTGACGGCCGCGTTCACCGATCCCGGCAAGGTCCTCGGCAATTACCGCGTCGTCACTCCCGGCGGCACGCTGACGGTGACGCCCGCGCCAAGCACGGTGACGGGAAAAAACGTGACGGTCGTCGTCAATCCGGCGAACCCGACCGTCGTTCCCCTGGAGGCGACGGTGACCTCCGCCGCGGGGGTGGTCGGCCAGGGCGAGGTGCGTTTCCAGATCAAAAACGGCGGCACGAACCTCGGGGCGGCCGTTGTGGGGGCGGTGGCGAACGGTTCCGCCGCGGTCGATTATCCGGTTCCGGCCGGCACGGCGGACGGCGTTTACACGCTGGAAGTGTCCTTTTCCAGCACGGTGCACGCGCCCTCCTCGTCGAGCGAGGCCACTGTCGCGCTGGTGCCGCCGGGCGGCGCGGTGCGCCTGATCGGGATGCCGGAGAGGGTGGCGTCGGGACGGAGTTTTTCGTTCCTCGTGGCCGTTTTCCAGCCCGACGGCCAGATCGACCGGAATTTCAACGGAACGGTGGGCTTCCGCTGTTCGGATGACCGGGCGGTGCTCCCCGGGGACGTGTCTTTCAATCCGTTCCTCGATCAGGGGAGAAAACGGGTCACGATCACCCTGCGACGCGTGGGCGGGACGGTGGTGAGGGCCTTCAAGACGGCGACGGGCGAGGGCGAGAGCAAGGCGGTCACGGTGACGCCCAAGATGCCCGGGACCGATCTCCTGATGTTTCCGCGGGGCCTGCTGGAGCCGGTCCCGCTGGGCAACTACGCGGAGCCGATCCAGAGCCTGGCCGCCGGCCTCAATCACAGCCTGATGGTTAAGGGTGGCGAGGTGTTTTCGTGGGGATCGAACAGTCGGGGACAGTTGGGTCCCTCCACGGGCTCCTCTGGAATGCCGGGTGCGCTCCGGCCCAGTCTCACCGGCATTGTCCAAGTCAGTGCCGGCATGGAATACAGCCTCGCCCTGCACGAAGACGGGACCGTCTATGCCTGGGGACGGAACGATCTGGGCCAGCTCGGGAACGGCGCCCAGAGCTTCTATCCAAACTTCCAGCCCAGCCCGGTCAAGGACCTGACGAACGTGGTCTCCATCGCCGCCCTGAAAAACTGCGGCGTCGCGGTGAAGGCGGACGGCAGCCTCTGGGTCTGGGGATTGGACCCCGTTTTCAACCGCCTCGAACTGGTTCCGGCGCGGAGATCGGGCGGGCAAAATCTCGGAGCCCTTTTCGGCGGGGAGAATCACGGTCTGGTCCTCGACAACGCCGGGCACCTGCTCGGATTCGGGGCGAATTATGCCGGCCGCCTGGGTCCCGGCGGTGGCGGATACCCGGTTTACCCTCCGGTGGGCATCGGTCCGAACCCGTCCGGCGCGGCGGCGGGCGTCTTTCACTCGATGGCGCTCGACGCGGAAGGCCGGGTCTGGAACTGGGGGCTCGGACAGGCGGGGCAAATCCTTCCGTACCAAAGCTATTATCCGGTCTTGTTCCCGGACGTCCGGATTAACGGGCAGCCGGGCAAGGCGGTATCGATCGCGGCCTCGGCGCTGGGCAGCGCCGCCGTGACGGCGGATGGAAAGCTGCTGGCCTGGGGCGCCGGTTACGGCCCCCGCCCCGCGGACCTGACCGGCGGACGGGAATTCGTTTCGGTCGCCTCGGGCGGGGTGGCGCAGCATTTCCTGGCCCTGGCCGTGGCGTCCCCGGCCGCCATCGCGCTCACGGCGGATCGTCCCTCGGCCAACCGGGGTGAGCCGTCGAAATTCCGCTACGAGTTCCGCGACAGCGTCGGGGACGCGCTGGGATATGAATATGCCCACCAGATTGTCTCCTCGGACCCTGACGCGACCATTGGCGGCCAGCGGCTGCCGCTTGACGTGAAGAGCGCCGGGGGGGAGATCGACGTCGTTTTCGGCCGTCCGGGACGCCAGGAGGTCACGGTCCGCTTTCCCAATAACCCGGCGCTGCGCGCCACGGCGTCGGTCAATATCGGCGCCCCCACCCAGACCTACCTGGCGGCGGCCGACGATCGGGACGGCGATTCGTGGGTTTCCGTCCGGGCCGCGGTGGTGTCCCCGAACGCGACGGTGAACGGCGGCGGCGTGTATTTCCACGCGCTGCACGGCGATCAGGTGATTGGCTTCGCCGGGTACGCGATCAGCAACGGCTTCGCCGGGGGCTGGATGCGCCTCGACCGGTCGCTGATCCCGGCGGGAACCACGGCGCTGACCCTGCGGGGGATTTACACCGGATCGGCGGCGACGGGATTTTTCTCGTCCGTGAAGCTGGGGACCCTGGTTCTCGCCGACGGGGCTTCCGCCGCGCCGAACGGACCCGCGGCGGAGGGTTTGACTGGCGCCTTCGCGGAGGGGACCTACCAGGACTTCGATGGCCCGGTCGGCGGACCGCCTCCCGGCTTCGCTCCGGCGGGGGAACCGATTTCCCAGGGTGAAACGGCGCCCGAGGACGAGATGGTCCCCGACCCGTTGACGGTTTCCTACAGCCTTGAGCCCGCGGTCGTCACGGTGTCCGGTTCGGTGGCCCCGGCGACCGCCGGACAGGTGATCCTTTCGCTCACCGACGCGGACGAAGATGCGGTGGGCGCCCCGTTGGCCGCTGAAGTCGGCCCGGACGGTTCCTATTCGGCGGACTACACCCTGCCCGGCGGGCTGATCGTGGGGCACTACGTGATGCACCACGATTTTCTGGGAACCGAGAACGATCCATCCGCCCGCACCCAATCCGCCCTGGTGGTGGAGCCCGCGGCCGTGACCCTGACGGTTACGGGCGCCGTCGCCCCCTATCGAACCGGGGAGAGCAGCGTGACAATCTGGGCAACCCTGGAGTCGCCGGCGGGACTTTTTAGCGAGGGCACGGTCGCCTTCGAGGTTCGCGACATTCACGGCATGACGATCGGGGCACCGGTCGAGGGGCCCGTCACCGAGGGGGCGGCCGCGGTGGAATACGCTCTTCCCGCCGGGCTGGCGCCCGGCCGCTACCAGATCTACGGGGCCTTTGCCCCCGGCCTCGAACCGGGGAACTTCCAGCGCGCCTTCGACGACACGCACACGCTTGAAATTCAGCAAAATGCCGAGCCGACCACCGTCACGGTGACGCCGGAAACGGTGACCCGCTCCATGGGCCCGATCGACGTCATGTGCGAAGCCACCGTCCGCTCGGAATCCTTCGTCGTGAACGAGGGCTCGGCCACCTTCCAGCTTTTCCTGGAAAATACCCCCGTTGGATCTCCGGTCACCGCGCCGGTGACCGGCGGCGACGCCGGCGCCACACTCACCGTGCCGGCCGACGCGGCGCCGGGGCTCTACCGTCTCGTGGTTTCCTACCTCGGCACCGCGGCCTTCCTCGACTCCGGGGGCGAGGCCGAATTCCTCGTCACCGATCCGGCCGAAACCCGGCTCGCGGCGCTGGCGCTTTCGGAAGTCGCCATCAGCCCCGCCTTTGACGGGGATTGGCTGGAATACAACGCCATCGCGGCCAACGCGGTGACCGAAGTCGGGGTGATTCCCGTGCCTCTGGACCCAGCCGCCACGGTGACCGTCAACGGCGTCGCGGTGTCTCCCGGGTTGGGCGGCGATCCCGTGACGTTGACGGGCGACAGCACCGCCATCGCGATCGTGGTGACGTCCTCCGATGAAAACAACTCCCGGACCTACACCGTGACCGTGCAGCGCCAGTCGAACCAGGCGCCCACCGACATCCTGCTCGACAACGGCTCGGGCGAAACCTCCGGCGCGCTTTCCGCCGTCGATCCGGACGACGGTCAGCAACACGTCTTCGAGCTGGTGCCGGGAACCGGAGACGAGGACAACGCGGCCTTCGTCGTCGATGGAAATTCGATCTCGCTGACTCTCGAGGCCCTGGTGGAACGCAGGGAGACCTACCATCTCCGCGTCCGCGCCACCGACAACGGCGACCCGGCGTTGGCCTTCGAGAAGGAACTGGTCATGACCGTGGCCGACCCGAACGACGCGCCGCGGTTCACCAGTTACGACGGCGCGGCGAATGTCCAGATTTCCGTGCCCGAGAACGCTTCCCTGGCCGCCACCGTGGCGGCGGAGGACCCCGATTTCCCCGTGCAGAGGCTGACCTACACGCTGGACGGCCCCGACTCCGCCAGCCTCGGCGTCGATGCCGGCGGAAAGGTCAGCTTCCTCGCGCCGCCGGATTTCGAAACCCCGGGCGACGTGGACATGGACGGTGTCTATCGGGTCACCGTTACCGTGACCGACAGCGGCGATCCCGCCCTGAGCGCGACCCAGGCACTGGAGATCCGGGTCACCGGCCTCGACGAGGCCCCGGTCGCGAAGGCGGTCGCCGCCTCGACCCTCGAGGATTCCGCCGGCGTGACCGTGACCCTCGACGCCACCGATCCCGAGGGATCCGACCTCGAATACAGCATCGTTTCTCCGCCGGATCCCGCCGAGGGCAGGCTCGACACGGTGACGGGGAACTCCGTCGTTTTTCATCCGGCGCCCGATTTCTTCGGGGAGGCGACCTTCACCTACCGCGCCAGCGACGGGTCGAACGACAGCCTCGAGGCCACCGTCACCGTCACCGTCGATCCGGTCAACGACGCCCCGGCCTTCTCCCTGCCCAAGGCCAAATCCGTGCCGGCCGGGCAAGCTTGGGTCGAGCGGGGGGGCGACGCGCCGCACCGGACGATCGCCATGTCGGACGACGGTCTGAAACTGGCGATGGCGCACTTCGGCGGACAGATTTACACGTCGACCGACGGCGGGGAAACCTGGATCCCGCGCGCGGGCGCCGGGTTGCGAAACTGGGTGTCGATCGCGATGTCGGCCGACGGCGCGAAGCTCGCGGCGGCGGAAAATGGCGGCCAGATTTACCTGTCGACCGACGGCGGGGTGACCTGGGCGGCGGCCGCGGCGGCCGGCAGCCGGGGCTGGATTTCCGTCGCGGCCTCGGCCGACGGGATGAAACTCGTGGCGGCGGAGCACATCGGCCACCTTTACGTGTCGGCCGACGGCGGCGCGACCTGGGCGGAGAGCGGAAACTCCGATTTCTGGACCTCGGTCGCCTCCTCGGCCGACGGCGCGAAACTCGCGGCGGTGGCGACGGGCGACCGCCAGATCCACCGGTCGGCCGACGGCGGGACGACCTGGACGGCGGCCGTCGGCGCGGGCACCGGGGACTGGACGTCGATCGCCTCCTCCGACGACGGGATGACGATCGCGGCGGTGGCGCACGGCGGTCAGATTCGCCTTTCGACCGACGGCGGGGCGACCTGGACGGCGCGGGAGAGCGCCCGCACCTGGGTGTCGGTCGCGATGTCGGCCGACGGCGCGAAACTCCTCGCGGCCGAGCAGGACGGCCTGCTCCACCAGTCCGCCAACGGCGGCGACACCTGGGAACCGCGGGAAAGCGCGCGGACCTGGACCGCGGTCGCCTCCTCGGCGGACGGGACCCGGCTCGCGGCCGTCGTGTTCGGCGGGAAGATTTACACTTCGCGGGAGGAAAACAGCTCCGCGGGCGTGGAGGTCACGGCGGGGTCGGGACCCTTCAGCCGGCCCGGCTTCGCCTTCGACATCAGTCCCGGGCCGGTCAACGAGGCGGGTCAAACGGTGAGCTTCGAGGTCTCCGCGGACGCCGACGGGCTGTTCGCCGTGCCGCCCGCGATCGACGAGACCGGGGAACTGACCTTCATTCCGGGCACTATGACCGGAACCGCCACGGTCACCGTGACCGCGCGGGACAATGGCGGCACCGACCGCGGCGGGATCGACGCCAGCGAGCCCCGGACCTTCGCCATCTCCATCGCCAACGGTCCGCCGACCCTGAGCCATACCGACGATCAGGATACCAGCGAGGACTTCCCCATCGGACCGTTTTCCTTCACGGTGGGAGACGCGGAGACGGCGCCGGGCGACTTGGTGGTGACGGCGGTCAGCGACAACCAGACCCTGATTCCCGACGCGAACCTGACGCTGGGCGGCGGCGGGGCCGAACGCACCCTGACAATCCAGCCGGCGCCCGATCGGCACGGCATGGCGACGATCACCGTCAGCGTGACCGACGGCGTCCACACCGTGACGGATGACTTCACGGTGTCGGTGGCGCCGGTCAACGACCCGCCGATCTTCGCGCTGGCGATGGACGCGGTCACCGTCGAGGCCGGCTCCGGCGCGCATTCCTATGCCGGTTTCGCCACCGGCGTCAGCCCCGGGCCGGACGACGAGAGCGCCCAGACGGTGAGCTTCGAGGTCACGACGAGCGACGGCGCGCTGTTCGCCGCGGTCCCGGCCATCGCGGCCGACGGCACGCTGAGCTTCACCCCGGGCGCGGCGGCGGGGACGGCGGCGGGGACGGCGACCGTGACGGTGACCGCGCGGGACAATGGCGGCACCGACCGCGGCGGGATGGACACCGGCGAACGCCGGACCTTCACCCTCACGGTTACGGCCGGCGGCGGCGCGCCGCCGGCCTTTGCGGATCGCGCGATTCCCGAGGACGGCGCGACGGACCCGATTCCGTTCACGGTGGGCGAGGGCGCCATGGTGACGGTCAGGAGCGGCGACCAGACCCTGGTGCCCGACGCGAACCTGGCGCTGGGCGGTTCGGGGACGGAACGCACGCTGACGATCCACCCGGCGCCCGATCGGCACGGCATGGCGACGATCACCGTCAGCGTGACCGAGGGTGCCCACACTGTGAAGAGGACCTTCACCCTGACGGTGACCCCGGTCAACGACGCCCCGTCTTTCACCCTGCCGGACGGCGAGGGCGACCTGCCCCCGGGCGAGGTGTGGACGCCTTATGTGGAAAACCATAGGTGGAGTTCCATCGCGTCCTCGGCGGACGGCAGCCACCTGGCGGCGGTGGCGTATTTCGGGCACATTCACGTCTCGAGCGACTTCGGGGCGACGTGGACGGCGCGGGAGAGCGACCGCCATTGGCGATCCATCGCGTCCTCGGCGGACGGCCGCCACCTGGCGGCGGTGGTTCTGGGGGGCCAAATCCACGTCTCGAGCGACTTCGGGGCGACGTGGGCCCCGCGATCGGTCGAACAACAAAACTGGTCAGCGCTCGCTCTTTCGGGAAATGGTCGGGAGGTTCTGGCCGCGGTATACAACGGCACGCCCCACCAACTGGACGGCCCGGGACTGGGTCCCATCGCCGCCTTGAGCGGAACCGGCCGGGAGTGGGTCGGGGTGGCGCGCTCCGCCGACGGGCAAAAGCAGGCGGCCATCGCGTATGGCGGCGGGCTCTGGCATTCCGAGGATGCCGGCCAGACCTGGCTGGAGACGCCTGACCTGGGCGGATACGCCGGCGAGGGAGGCGGGGGGCGGAATTGGACCTCGATCGCGATATCCGGGGCGGGCGTCGCCGTGGCCGCCGATTTCGGGGAGGGATCTGACGGCGGATTCCTGTTCCGGCTGGAGGGCGGGAGCCTGGTGAAACTCGACGCCGCCGGCCGGCGCCCCTGGGAGTCGGTCGCCTGCTCGACGGACGGCCAGAAACTTCTGGCGGCGGAATCCCGCGGGCATTTGCACCTCTCGACGGACGGCGGAGCGACCTGGTCGGAGCGTCTGGACGACAACCCCCGGGGCTGGCGCGCGGTCGCCAGCTCGGCGGACGGCGAGCGCCTGATGGCGGCGGAATTCGGGGGGCGGATTTACGTGTCCACCGACAGCGGGGCGACCTGGAAGGCGCGCGAGTTCGACCGCGATTGGAACAGCGTGTCGATGTCGGCGGACGGCCTGACGCTCGGGGCGACCGTCCATTTCGGCCAGATTTACCTGTCCACCGACGGCGGCGAAACCTGGCGCGTCCGCGAGGCCGGGACGGATCGTTTCTGGACCGCCCTTGCCATTTCCGCCGACGGCGCCCGGATGGCGGCGGCGGAGTATGAAGGGAGTCTTTACTTTTCCGAGGCCACCCCGGCGCCGCACCGGGTCACGGTCCACGCCGGCGCGGGCGCGTTCACCCGGGCGGGCTTCGCCACGGAGATTCTCGCCGGCCCGCCGGACGAGGTGGCGGCGCCGCAGGCGGTGAGCTTCCAGGTGACGGCGGCGGACGAAAGCCTCTTCGACGAGCTGCCGGCCATCGACGCGGCGGGCGCGCTGACCTTCACCCCCGGCGACCGGGCGGGCCAAACCGCGGTCACCGTGGTGGCGCGGGACGACGGCGGCATCGAGGACGGCGGCATCGACCGGAGCGCGCCGAAGACTTTCACCGTGGTCGTCCTGGCCGGGCCCGAGATCGAGGTCAGCGGCAACGGCGAGGAAATCCCCAGCGGCGCCGCCGCACCCGCCGAGGCGAACGGCACCGATTTCGGCGATGTGCTGGAGCCGGGCGACACCACGGTCTCGCAGACCTTCGTCATTCGAAACACCGGGGGCGACCCGCTGTCGATCACCGATCTGGTGTTGGAGGCAACCCACGCCATGGAATTCTCCCTGAAGGGCTTCGACCTCGCGGTTCTCCCCGTGGTTCTGGGACCGGGGGAAGAGACGACGTTCACGATCGACTTCGATCCCGCCGGTCCGGGCGAGCGCGTCGCCACGGTCCGGATCGGCAGCGACGACGCGGACGAGTATCCCTACACCTTCGCCCTCCGGGGCAACGGTGTGCCGCCGGGCGTGCGGGCGACGCCGCATGCCTTCGCGGAAAACAACGCGCCGGGCGCGACCGTGGCCCGCCTCGACACGATCGGCGCGGGCTCGGCGACGGGTTTTGCCTACACCCTCGAAGCGGGCGACGGCGACACGGACAACGCGCGGTTCACCGTCGCCGGCGACGAGCTGAGACTGGCGGAGAGCGCCGATTTCGAGGCGAAGGCGAGCTACTCGGTGCGGGTGCGGGCCGCCGACGGCATGCGGGAGCTGGAAAACCCGGTCCGCCTCGTCGTGACCAACGCCAACGAGCCGCCGCGCTTCACGCCGGGCGACGACGTGGGGGTCGGCGGCGGGGTGACCGCGCCCCAGACCGTGGCGAACTGGGCCACCGGCATCGACGACGGCGACAGCACCGCCGAGCAGGCGCTGAGCTTCGAAACCGGCACCGACAACGACGCGCTTTTCCTCGCGCCGCCGGCCATCGCGCCCGACGGCACGCTGACCTTCACCCCGGCGGGCGAGACCGGCTCCGCCACCGTGAATGTGGTTCTCACCGACGACGACAGCCTCGACGGCGCCGCCCTGAGCACGGAGATCGCCAGTTTCGTCATCACCGTCGGCGACGCGAATCGCGACCGCCGCGCGCCGGTCGTGCGCCTGACCGCGCCGTCGTCGAAGACCCGGACGGTGGACGCCAGCTTCGACATCGCCGGCACGGTGGCGGACGACTCCTCGCTGTCGAGCCTGGAGGTCAAGGTCAACGGGCGATCCCTGAAGCTCGACGGCCCCCTCGCCTTCACTCCCGGCCAGGCCATGCCGTGGTCGGTGACCGGCGTCAAGGCCGAGAACGGCCCGAACCGCGTCGAAGTCGTCGCCATCGACGGCATGGGGCACCGGACCCGCGTGGTGAAGACGGTGAACCATTGGAACGAGCGTCCCGAACTGGCCGGCGTTTACCAGGCCTGGATGAAGCCCGAGGGCACGCCGGCCAACGAAAAGACGGGGCTCGTCACCGTGAATCTCACCGCCCGGGGCGCCTTCTCCGGCACGGTGGTCCATCTGGGGCGCCCGTCGCATTTCCGCGGCGTGCTCGACAACGAGGGACGCGCCCGTTTCTACACCTCGCGCACCGCCATCGCCGACGAGGCCGACGGACTGCCGCTCTACCCGCAGTACAAGAAATTCGTCTCGGGCGACACCGGCACCATCGCGCCCGTCGGCATCCTGCGCTTTGCGGTGACCGACCCGACCGCCGCCGCGCGGACGCACACGGTGTTGGCGGGCGAAAACCTGTACCGGATCGCACTGCGATACGACGTCACCATGGGGGCGATCGCCCTCGCCAACCATATCTCGAATGTCGCGAACATCCACGCGGGCCAGGTGCTCACGATCCCGGTTCAGGGCGAGACCGGCCTGACGGGGACCTTCGACGGGCCGCCGGACACGAACGGCGCCGCCGGCACGCGCCTCGCGGCCTTCCAGGGGCACCGGGCGCCCCACGGGAAAACGAATCCCGTCCCGGATGCCTTCCTCAACCGCCAAAGCCGCGGCAAGCTGGTGAAGGGCGTTTACAACGTCGTTTTCGGCGCCAAGGACCAGACTCCGGCCCTCGATTCCGCGAAATACCCGCGGGGCGACGGCTTCGCGGTTCTCTCGCTCGGGACCACCGGCACCCTGTCGCTGCGCGGCCAGTTGGCGGACGGGACGAAATTCATGACCGGCGCCCTGTTGCGGTTGAATCATTCCGCCGCCATCCATGCGCCCTTGTATCGGGCCGCCGGCAGTCTGGGCGGCGAACTCCTCTTCGCCGACCAACCCGACACCGATCTCAGCGCCACCGACCTGCTGTGGATCGCCCCGGCCAACGCCCGGGCCGCCCGCCACGTCGACGGCTGGCCGAACGGCATCCGGGTGGACCTGGCGGGAACCCAATTCACGCCGCCCGCGTCCCTCGACTTCGGGCAGGGCGCGACGCGGACGGACGGCGGGAACGCCGAGGTCGTCCTCGACGAGGGCCAGCTCACGACGAATCTCGTGCTGCCCGTCAATGTGGACCCCGTCACCGGCAAGGCGACCTATCCGGCGACCCCCGTCCGCGCCGCCGGATTCAGCCTGAAACTCGACGGCCGCACCGGGCAGTTCGGCGGCACCTTCATCCACGAAAACGGCGCCCGGTTGAAATACCAGGGTATCCTGCTCAACAAAGGAAAAAACCGGGGCGGCTTCGGCTTTTTCCTGACCCCGAGACCCAACGGCGAGAGCGGCGGCGTGGGCCTGCAAATTCCCGCCCCACCGGTCGAAACGAATTGATTGTTTCTTGACACCTGAACCACAACTTGCTATGAAAGCGCGGAATCCGAGAAGAACCGTGAAAGCCATCCACCCTTTTCCCTTTGTGCGGATCGCATGGCTGTTGGCGATCGGCGTCGGCGTGGTCGCCGCCTCCCCGCGGGCTTTCGCCGGTCCGGGACCGGTGGTGAATTCCGCGGGTGACGGCGGAAAGTCCATCGTCGAGGAAGCCGCGAAGACCGTGATGGTCGAGGATCCCGAAAAAGCGGTGGTCATCGACGAGGCCCCCGGCAAATGGCGGTTCAGCGGCGGCGCGACCGTCCGCACCATCGGAACGCATTTCGATCTCGACGGGGACAGCCGGGTCATCGACTGGGCGAACCGCCTGGGCGCGAGGGGACCGTGGCGCGGCGACGCCGGCCTGTTCCATGGCGGACGCGGCGAGGTGGTTTACGACGACGGTTCGGTCGGGCCCGGTTTCGAGGCCGTGGCCGGCAATCCCCGGGACGGCACCGCCTTCGGCAGCATCGACAGCCGCGGCCAGGTGTATCGCTCCGGCCGGGTCGACGCCATGGGCGACCCGATCTACTCGGTGGATTACCACACCAGCGCGCTGCATGTGGACACGAATTCCGCGTCGGTTTCCAACGACCAGGCCGCCGTCGGTCCCTACCTCCAAGTCGGCCGGAACCTGATCGACAACGACGGCACCGTGCTCAATGTCCTCACCGGCTGGAGCTACGTGCAGACCCGCCACCACAGCGGCCGGCACACGCTCGTGAGCCTCTCGCGGACCGACTACACCTACACCTACGACACGCTGTTTCTCGATCCGCTGCCCGGTTTTCCCTTCACCGACCCCGCCAATGGTTCGGGCTTCGGCTTTTTCCTCATCGATCCGAACAATCCCAACATCGCCGCCATGCGACTCGGCCGCGCCCCGCGCCAGAGCGCCCGAAACGTCCGCATGGGCTGGGCCGTCGGCAGCGCCGATCTCGATGTCGATCTCAACGAAATCCCGATCGGCTTCGAATTCGGTCGCCGGGTCGGAAAGCTCGAGGTGCTCCTCTCCGGCGGCGCGACGGTGAATTTCATCGGTTACGACCTCGACAGCCGCCTCGTCTGGCATCGGACGGGACACGGCACCATGACGGAGCGCTGGAGCGACTCCGGCACGGAGGTGAAAGTCGGTCTCTACGCCGGGCTGGTGGCCCGCTATCCGGTGACCGACAGCGGCCGCGTCTATCTCGAAGCCCACGGCGGTTATCGCTGGGTGGACGAGATTGCCGCCCAAGCCGGCTTCGTCGGCGCGCGGATCGATCCCTCCTCGTGGGACGCCGGGCTGGGCCTGGGCGTGATCTGGTAAAAAATGTGCGGTTTTCCCGCGCCCGGACCGAGGCGCGCCCCATCCCGGGGGGTGAACGCCAGAATTCCGCCCGACCCAACAGGGTTGGGTCGGGGACTCAACCCTGTTGGGTCGGGAAGCGAAACCGGCCGCGCGGCCGCGACGAGGCTCGGTTTTCAATTGACGAATCAGACAGACATCGGGAGTATCGCTCGGTGGTAAAACGATCCGGATGAGCAACCCGTCTTCATCGTCTCCCTTTCCGGCGACCCGCTGGTCGCTGGTCAATCGCGCGGCGGGAGCCGACGATGTGAAGGCCGCGCGGGCGCTGGAGGAATTGCTCAAGGTCTATTGGCAACCGCTCTACGTGTTCGCGCGGCGATCGCACCTGTCTCCGGCGGACGCGGAGGACGCGGTGCAGGGTTTCTGCGCGGATGTGATTCGGCTGGAGTTTCTCCGGTCCGCGGACCGGTCACGGGGCAAACTGCGCTCCTTCCTGCTGGGGGCGTTTCAGAATCATCTGCGGACGCTCCATCGTGACGCGAAGCGGCAGAAGCGCGGGGGGAACGCGCTGGTTTTTTCGCTCGATGACGCGGAGGCGTCGCTGAAAATGCACGCGGCGGATGAAGAGACGCCGGACCGGGCCTTCGACCGGCGCTGGGCGTTCACGTTTCTGGACCTGGTGCTGAAACGGTTGCGGGAGGAGTACGAGGAACGCGGGCGGGGCGAGGTCTTCGAGGTGCTGGAGCCGACGCTGGTCTGGAACAGCGCGGAGATGAGCCACGAGGCGCTGGGGACGCGGCTGGGGATGAGCGCGGTGGCCGTGGCGCAGAACGTGAAGCGGCTGCGCGAGCGATACCGGAAGCTGCTGGAGCGGGAGATCGCGGACACCGTGGACAGTCCCGAGGCCGCCGCGGAGGAGCGCGCGCACCTGATCCGCGTGCTCGCGGGGGGGTGAGGCTCGACTTTCTCCGTCATCTTCGCCCGGAAACGGAGAAGACACCCAGCATGAACCCGCCGCCGGCCTCGTGACCACCTGCCCGAACTGCGACACGAACTTCGACCCGGCGAAGTCGCCGGGTGGCCTGTGCCCGTTCTGCCTGATGATGGGGGGAGCGGAGGAGGCGATTTCGGCGCCGGACACCCAGCCCGGTCTGACCTGGCGGCCGAGCCCGGCGGAATTGGCGCGCAACGACGGGCGTGGCTTTCAGATTCTGGAGCAGATCGGCCGCGGCGGCATGGGCTCGGTTTATCGGGCGTGGCAGCCGTCGCTGGGGCGGCCCGTCGCGGTGAAGGTGCTGCCACCGGGAGAGGGGATGGAGGCGGCGCGTGAGCGGTTCGAGAACGAGGCGCGGGTGCTCGGGCATCTGGAGCACCCGAACATCATGCCCGTCCACGACCTGGGACAGGACGAGGAAGGCCGGAGTTTTTACGCGATGAAGCTGGTCAAGGGGCGGACGCTCCAGCGGATCCTCGACGACCTGAGCCGCGGGGAGGCGGAGTCGGTGCGACGGTATCCGCTGGCGGCGCTGTTGACGGTGTTCGAGAAGGTGTGCGACGCGGTTTCCTTCGCCCATTCGCAGCGGGTGCTGCACCGCGACCTGAAGCCGGACAATATCATGGTCGGGGAATTCGGCGAGGTGCTGGTGCTGGACTGGGGGTTGGCGAAAATCCTGGACTGGGAAGGAAATGGCGCCGGCTCCGGCGACCGGAGCGGGGCATCGGGGGATATGTCGCCGGCCCCGGGCGAAAGCTACGCGATGCCGGCGACGCTCGACGGCGACGTGATGGGGACGCCGCAATACATGTCGCCGGAGCAGGCGGAGGGCGTGGTGGCGGATCTCGACGAGCGTTCGGACGTGTTTTCGCTCGGGGGGGTGCTTTACGCCATTCTCGCGCTGCGTTCGCCGGTGGATGGGGACGATATTTCGACCGTGCTGAAACGCGTGCGCACGGGGGCGATCCCGCCGCCCTCGACGCGCCGCCAGACTTTGGTGCGCCGGGAAACGAGTGGAGAAAACGCTTCGACCGTAGGCGCGGAGCGGGAGGGCGGGGGCGACTCGCCGCTGCCGCATTGCCCCGGGGGTCGGGTGCCGGCGGCGTTGTCGGCGGTGGCGATGAAGGCGCTGCGGGTGGATCGCGCGGCGCGGTATCAGTCCGTATCGGCGCTCCAGGCGGAGGTGATGGCGTATCAGCGGGGCTTCGCGACCAGCGCGGAGGAGGCGGGACTGTGGCGCCAGTTTCAGCTTCTGACCCTGCGGCACAAGGCGGCGGCGGCGGCGCTGCTGGCGCTGGTGTTGTTCAGCGTCGCGTTCGTGCTGAGATTGATGCAGAGCGAGCACCGGGCGCGGGAAAGCGCGCGCGAGGCGAACGCGGCTCGCCTGGTGGCGCAGGATAAGGGCGAGGCCGAGCGCCGGGCGCTCGCGGAGTCGCGGCAATCGCTGGCCGAAGCGGCCTACCGCGCGCATGACAGTCCCTCGATGCTCGCCGCGCTCGACGGGGTGCCGGAGGACCTGCGCGGGATGGATTGGAACTACCTGCGGATGCGGGCCGACAATTCGACGGGTCGTTTCAGCGGCGCCGGGCACGACAACTACATGGGCGCGGCGCCGCATCCGACGCGGCCGGGGGTCTTCGCCGCGGTGGATTCCGGAACGGGTGACATCGTGTTTCTCGATGTCTCGGCGGAGCGGCGGGCGGGGGGATTCGCGGCGACGGCCCGGCAGCGCGCGGTGCGGTACGACAGTTGGGCGATGGATTTTTCCCCGGATGGAAGCCGGCTCGTCACCGGGCGTCCGGCGCCGGCCGGGGTCTGCGTGTACGAGGTGGCCAGCGGCCGGCCGCTGGGGGAGTGGCCGCCGGCCCACGTGATCGGGGCGCGCTTTCACCCGGACGGCTCGCGGGTGCTGGTGGTCACGGACGACGGTTTACTCTCGCTGCACGACGCCGCCACGGGAGAGAAACGGTGGGAGAAGCCAATGGTCAGCCGGGCGCTTTTTCTGCCCTCCGGCGAGATCGCCGCGGCCTACGGGGGGCAGTTGAGAATCCTGGATGACGAGGCGGGGAAGGAGATTCGGCGGATTTTGTCCCTGAAATCCCGCATTTTCAGCATGGCAAACTCGCGGGACGGGACTCTGCTCTATCTCGGCGGGGACGATGGCTGGGTGCGGGCCTGCGGGGTGGCGGACGGCTCGATGCGGTTCGAATTGCCGCTGACGGAGTCCGCCCGTCTGGTGCACGTGGCCCTGAGCGGAGATGGCCGACGCCTGCTCGCCGCGGCGGATCTGGATTCGGGCGGACGCGTTGCCCGGATGCTGGACGCGTCCTCGGGGCGAACGATCCAGAACCTGATGGGTGGCGATGGCAGGATTTCCGCGGTCGGCTTTCATCCTCTCACCGGGGATGTCGTCATCAGCGGGCTGGAGACACGGGCGTGGTCGGCCGCTTCCCTGCCGTATGTGGAGAGGGTGTTGTACGCCAGTCACTTCTCATCCGCTTTCTGGGGGGCGGAGGATGTGTTTCTCAACGTGAATCGGGTGCTCACGCTCACGCCCGACGGCGCGGTCCCGGCGCCCCTGCCCGTTCCGAAGCCGCCGGTGGGAGCGGACCCCGGCCTGTGGTGCGCCGACGCGGCGGGAGACATTGCGGCCATTTCCAAGGGAGTGCCGGGCGACCGGCGCGCTCCCTCGGCCCTCCTCATCATTCGGCGCCGGGGGATGGAATTCAAAATCGAGTCCACCGCGGCGTCCCGGGAACGGGTGGAGGGCCTGCGCCTCAACGCGGACGGCTCGCGTCTGGCCGCCGCCAATGGCGGGCAATTGATTGAGGTGTTCGACACGTCCACCGGGCGGTTGGTGGGCGAATGCGATGTCCAGGGGCACAAGATCGACCGCGAGCTGACCTGGATCGGTCCCCACCACCTGGCCGGGATCGCCTTCGACCACCGGCGTGACTTTTTTGTCTGGGACGCGAACAGCGGACAGGTGATCGGTCATGCCGAGGGCACCTCTCCCGTCCTGGCCCTGGCCGCTTCGCCGGACGGGGAACGGCTCGCGGAGGGCGGCGAGGATCGGCGGGTGCGGATTCGCGACGCGGGAACCCTGGAAGTGACGGGCGAGTTTATCGCCCATGACGCGGCGGTGACGGCGCTGGCCTTTCACCCGAGCCTGCCGCTGCTGGCCACCGGCTCGCGGGATCGGTCGGTGCGGCTGTGGAATCTGGCGGACGGAAAGCTGGTGCGGGAACTGGAGCCTTCCCGCGAGGCGATCGTCCGACTCTCCTTCAGTCCGGACGGCACGGTGCTCGCCTGCGCGGATCACGCCCACTTCACGCACTTCGTGCGCCTGGAGGGCGGTCTTTGACGGTTTCTTGCGGGGGGCGAGAGGAAAAAACTTCGCGGCCCCCTGTCAGAATCGGAACGAGCCGGAGAAGAACAGGATTGAACCGGGGATCCGCCTACGCGGACCCGAAAATCCGATCCGATCATGATCTCTTCGTCTTTTTCCAAACCTCATCGCTCCGACCGCAATTCGGGCCGGGTACCCGGTCGCCGCACGGTCGCCGAATGGCCGCTCCGATTTCTCCTCGCGGTCGTTCTCCCGATGCTCGCCGGCTCCCCTGACGCCCACGCCGCTCCGGGGGATTTGGACGGGAGTTTCGGCACCGGGGGCAAGGTGACCACACCCATCGGCACCGGCAGCGACAGCGGAGAAAGCGTGGTGGTGCAGAGCGACGGGAAGATTCTGGTGGCGGGGTATTCGAAAAACGACGCCAGCAGCAATGACTTTACCCTGGCGCGTTACACGAGCGACGGTGTGCTGGACACGGGCTTTGGCACGGGGGGCGTGGTGACCACGGACTTCTCCGGCAGCGCCGACAACGGCTACGCCATGGCGTTGCAGAGCGACGGGAAGATCGTGGTGGCGGGGCACTCCCTCGTCGGTGGCAGTTGGGACTTTTCGCTGGCGCGCTACACGAGCACGGGGGCGCTGGACACGAGCTTCGGCAGCGGTGGCAAGGTGACCACGGACTTCGGCGGCACCGACCTCGGCTTGAGTGTGGCGTTGCAGAGCGACGGGAAGATCGTGGTGGCGGGTCATTCCAACAACGGCGGCACCGTGGATTTTGCGGTGGTGCGTTACACGAGCGCGGGGGCGCTGGACACGAGCTTCGGCACCGGGGGCAAGGTGACCACGGATTTTGGTGGCGGCGTCGACCAAGGTCGGAGCGTTGCGCTGCAGAGCGACGGGAAGATCGTGGTGGCGGGTGATTCCGGCACCGGCGCCAACGATGACTTTGCGGTGGTGCGCTACACGAGCACGGGGGCGCTGGACACGAGCTTCGGCACCGGTGGCAAGGTGATCACTCCCATTGGGAGCATCGACGACGGCGGCTACGGCGTCGCCATCCAGAGCGACGGGAAGATCGTGGTGGCGGGTTTTTCCCAGGGTGGCGTCAATCATGCGGACTTTGCGGTGGTGCGCTACACGAGCACGGGGGCACTGGACACGAGCTTCGGAACCGGGGGAAAGGCGACCACGGATTTTGGTGGCAGCAGTGAAGGCGCCTACGCGTTGGCGTTGCAGAGCGACGGGAAAATCGTGGTGGCGGGGTTTTCGGACAAGGGAGGCTCACTGGACGTCGCCATAGTGCGCTACACGAGCACGGGAGCGCTGGACACGGGCTTCGGCACCGGGGGCAAGGTGATCACGCCCATCGGCAATCACGAAGAAGGCCAGAGCGTGGCGCTGCAAAGCGACGAGAAGATCGTGGTGGCGGGACATACCGGACCTATCTTTACCGATTACGACTTCGCACTGGTTCGTTACGAGGGAGGCACGGCACCCGCGGCTCCGGAAATCGCCGTCAGTGGCAATGGGACGGATATTTCCGATGGGGACACGACGCCGACAACCGCCGATGACACGGACTTTGGCGGCGCGGCGGTGGGCGGCAGTCCGGTGGCGCGCACGTTCACGATCAGTAACAGCGGTGACGCGGATCTGAACCTTACCGGCACGCCGCCGAACTATGTGACGATCAGCGGCAGCGGCGATTTTACGGTGACAGCGCAGCCTTCGACACCGGTGAACGCCAACGGAGGCACCACGACCGTCGAGGTGACTTTTGATCCCAGTTCCACCGGCACTAAGAACGCGACGGTAAGCATCGCCAGTAATGATGCGAATGAGAATCCCTTCACCTTCGCCATCAATGGCGTCGGACTGGCGCCAGCGCTGACGCTGACGATTGCGCCGGCCTCGATGAGCGAAAACGGCGGCTCGGCGACGGGGACGGTGAGCCGGAACACGGGGACGACGGGCAACCTGACGGTGAACCTGGGCAGCAGCGACACGGGCGAGGCGACGGTGCCGGCGACGGTGACGATTCCCGACGGGCAGGCGTTGGCGATGTTCCCGGTCACGGCGGTGGACGACGCGATCGTGGACGGCACGCAGACGGTAACGATCACGGCCAGCGCGGCGACTTTCACCGACGGAACGGACACGATCGATGTGACCGATGACGACACGCCGATGCTGACGCTGACGATTGCGCCGGCCTCGATGAGCGAGAATGGCGGTTCGGCGACGGGGACGGTGAGCCGGAACACGGGGACGACGGGCAATCTGACGGTGAACCTGGGCAGCAGCGACACGGGCGAGGCGACGGTGCCGGCGACGGTGACAATTCCCGACGGGCAGGCGTCGGCGATGTTCCCGGTCACGGCGATCGACGACGCGATCGTGGACGGCACGCAGACGGTGACGATCACCGCCAGTGCGGCGACGTTCACCGACGGGACGGACACGATCGATGTGACCGATGACGACACGCCGATGCTGACGCTGACGATTGCGCCAACCTCGATGGGCGAAAACGGCGGTTCGGCGACGGGGACGGTGAGCCGGAACACGGGGACGACGGGCAACCTGACGGTGAACCTGGGCAGCAGCGACACGGGCGAAGCGACGGTGCCGGCGACGGTGACGATTCCCGACGGGCAGGGTTCGGCGATGTTCCCGGTCACGGCGGTGGACGACGCGACCGTGGACGGCACGCAGACGGTGACGATCACGGCCAGCGCGGCGACTTTCACCGACGGAACGGACACGATCGATGTGACCGATGACGATGCTCCGGCGGAGATCGAGGTGACCGGCGGCGGGGTGGATATTCCCAACGGGGACGCGGCGGTGAGCGCGGCGAAGGGCACGGAATACGGCAGTGTCGCCTTCGATGGCGGTTCGGTGACCCACACCTTCGTTATTCGGAACACGGGTGGAAACGATTTGACGCTGGGCTTTGCGAATATCAGGGGCGCGAATCCGGGGGACTTCCAGATCGTCGATTACGCCACTTCACCGGTGGCTCCGGGTGGGACCACGCAAATCCAGGTGGCATTCGATCCCGTCGCGCCGGGGAGCCGGGCCGCGGTCATCACTTTTACGACGAATGACGGCGACGAGAATCCTTTCTCCTTCGGAGTTCACGGAACGGGAACCGGCACTGTGACGCGGGAGGAAACCTGGTCGCTGCACGGTCCCGGAGGCGACGGGCGTTTTCTCTACGGCACGTGGTTTGCCGACGCCTCGACGGGATGGGTGGTCGGAGCGGACGGTCTGATTTTTCACACGACCGACGGGGGCGCCACCTGGGAGACTCAGAATTCCGGCACCATCGCCTTTCTCTACGGCATTTGGGGGATCGACGCCAACAACGTGTGGGCGGTCGGGGACAACGGAACGATTCTGAAATGGAACGGCAGCGCCTGGGGAAGCCAGGCGTCGGGGGTGCCGGGTTACCTTTTCGACGTCTGGGGAATCGACGCCAACAACATCTGGGCGGTCGGCCAGAGCGGCCGGATTCTGAAGTGGGACGGGGCCGCGTGGAGCCTGCAGGCCACGGGGGTGACGGAATGGCTGCGCGGCGTGGGGGGCACGGACGCCTCCAACGTGTGGGCGGTGGGCGACGGCGGCCGCATCCTCAAGTGGGACGGCGGCGCCTGGATGACCCAGACATCGGGGACGACGAGAGGTCTCTCCAGTGTCTGGGGCAGCGATTCCGCCAACGTGTGGGCTTTCGGCGACGGCGGCACGATTCTGAAATGGGATGGCGCTTCGTGGAGTCCGCAAACGTCCGGCACTCCGCAATCTTTCTCGGACGCGTGGGGGACCGACGCGAACAATCTCTGGGCGGTGGGAACGTCGGGTGCGATCAGAAAATGGGACGGCAGTTCCTGGAGCACAGAAGTTTCCGGCGTGACGAAGAATCTGTCCGGTGTGGCGGGGGTCGCCGGAGGACGAGTGTGGGCGGTCGGCGGTTCGGCGACGATTCTCAAGCGGAGCGGCGGTTTATGGGCCGGCGAGACCCTTCCCGGAGAATCGGAAGTGCTTTCCGATGTATGGGGTCTGGATGTCGACCGGATCTGGGCGGTTGGCGATCAGGGGAGGGTTCGGGAATGGGACGGCGCCGCCTGGCGGTCACAGGCATCCGGCACGACGAAGAACCTGAAAGGGGTGTGGGGCGCCGCCGCCGACAGCATCTGGGCCGTCGGCCAGACAGGCACGATCCTTCGCTGGGACGGAAGCGCCTGGGCACCGCAAACGTCGGGCACGACCAACAACCTCAATGGCGTGTGGGGCGCCGCCGCCGACAGCGTTTGGGCCGTCGGTGCGTCGGGCACGATCCTGAAATGGGATGGAAGCGCGTGGAGCCCCCAGGCTTCCGGAACCACGACGAATCTCAACGCGATCTGGGGTGTCGACGCCAACCATATCTGGGCGGTGGGCGACAGCGGCACGATCCTGGAATGGGACGGGAGCGTCTGGAGTCCGCGGGTCACAGGGGAGACTCTCCCCCTGTATGCCGTCGGCGGAACGGACGCGAACCATGTCTGGGCGACGGGCCTGTTCGGGCTGATCCAACACTGGGACGGCGGCGCGTGGAGTGTGCAGTCTTCCGGCACGAGCAATCGCCTTTACTCGGTCCGGGGCTTTGACGCCAGTCACGTCTGGGCGGCGGGGGAAGAAGGCACGATTTTGAGATGGGACGGGACGACCTGGAAGGGCGTCGACACCGATTTCCACACCGTCCTCAACGGCTTGTGGGGCATCGACGCGAACCAAGTCGTGGCCGTCGGCTATTCGGGGCTCGTCCTGACCAATGGCATGACGACGGGGGCCGCGCCGGAGATCACCGTGACCGAAACCGGCGCGGGAGAGATCGCGGACGGTGGCTCGTTCGACTTCGGCGCGACCTCGGTTGGGACACCGGTGACGAAAACCTTCACGGTGACGAACGCGGGCACGCTGAGCCTCACGCTCGCGAATCTCTCGGTGCCGGCCGGATTCAGCATCGCGCAGAGTTTCGGCAATCCGGTGATTGGACCGACGAGCACCACCACCTTCCAGATCAGGCTCGACGCCGCCGCTTCGGGGACTCCCGGCGGAACACTCAGCTTCGACACCAACGACGGCGACGAGAATCCGTTCAACTTCACCATCGGCGGAACGGTCGGGGCGTCTTCGTTGACCGTTGGCATCGCGCCGTCCTCGATGAGCGAGAACGGCGGCTCGGCGACGGGAACGGTGAGCCGCGGAACCGACACCACCGGCAATCTGACCGTCAACCTGGGCAGCAGCGACACGAGCGAGGCGACGGTGCCGGCGATGGTGACGATTCCCGATGGGCAGACGTCGGCGATGTTCCCGGTCACGGCGGTGGACGACGCGACCGTGGACGGCACGCAGACGGTGACGATCACGGCCAGCGCGGCGACTTTCGCCGACGGAACGGACACGATCGACGTGACCGACGACGACACGGCGGCGCTGAGCTTGAGCATTTCTCCGGCCTCGATGAGCGAGAATGGCGGCTCGGCGACGGGGACGGTGAGCCGGAACACGGGCACCACCGGCAATTTGACCGTCAACCTGGGCAGCAGCGACACGGGCGAGGCGACGGTGCCAGCGACGGTGACGATTCCCGACGGGCAGACGTCGGCGATGTTCCCGGTCACGGCGGTGGACGACCTGTTGGTGGACGGCACGCAGACGGTGACGATCACGGCCAGCGCGGCGACTTTCACCGACGGAACGGACACGATCGACGTGACCGACGACGACACGGCGGCGCTAAGCTTGAGCATTTCTCCGGCCTCGATGAGCGAGAACGGCGGCTCGGCGACGGGCACGGTGAGCCGGAACACGGGCACCACCGGCAATTTGACCGTCAACCTGGGCAGCAGCGACACGGGCGAGGCGGCGGTGCCGGCAACGGTGACGATTCCCGACGGGCAGGCGTCGGCGATGTTCCCGGTCACGGCGGTGGACGACGCGATCGTGGACGGCACGCAGACGGTGACGATCACGGCCAGCGCGGCGACATTCACTGGCGGAACGGACATGATCGACGTGACCGACGACGACACGGCGGCGCTGAGCTTGAGCATTTCTCCGGCCTCGATGAGCGAGAATGGCGGCTCGGCGACGGGCACGGTGAGCCGGAACACGGGCACCACCGGCAATTTGACGGTCAATCTGGCCAGCAGCGACACGAGCGAGGCGACGGTGCCGGCAACGGTGACGATTCCCGACGGGCAGGCGTCGGCGATGTTCCCGGTCACGGCCGTGGACGACGCCATCCTGGACGGCACGCAGACGGTGACGATCACGGCCAGCGCGGCGGCTCACACGAACGGAACGGACACGATCGACGTGACCGACGACGACGTGGCTCCCACGATCACCAGCGCGAACAGCGCCTCCTTTTCCGTGGGATTCTCCGGCAGTTTCACGGTGACGACCACCGGCGCTCCGACGCCCGCCTTGAGCGTGAGCGGCGCGTTGCCCTCCGGTGTGACATTCGTCGATCTGTCTGACGGCACGGCGACCCTCGCGGGAACTCCCGCGCCCGGGTCCGACGGCAACTATCCGCTGACGATTACCGCCGCCAACGGCGTCGCGCCCGACGCCACGCAGAATTTCACGCTCATGGTGGAGGCTCCCGGGCTTGACCTGACCCCGCCGGTGATCGTCATCACCTCTCCACAGGGCGATGCCGGCTACCTTGAGGGACAGAGCGGGCCGAGGAGGTCGAAAAAAGATGTTCTGGGGATCGAGTGCGTCTTCGTGGACAATCCCTTCGACCTCGCGGGCACCGTCGCGGACGATTTCGGGCTGACGCGCTTCTCGGTCACGCTTAACGGCATCGAACTGCCGCTCGACGCGCCTCTGTCCCTGCCGCAACGGACGATGGCGGACAGTCCGCTGGCCTGGTCGGCGAGCGGGGTGGAACCCCAGAACGGCCCGAACACCATCGTCGTCGAGGCCGAAGACTACGATCACCGCGTGGTCCGAAAGACATTCAAAGTGTGCTACGAGGACCCGAACCTGGCCGCGCTGGCGGGGAACTACGAGGCGCTGGTCAAGCCCCTCGGCACGCCGGAGCTGGACACCTTCGGGTTGGTGAAGGTGAAGGTCGATGCCAAGGGTGCCTTCAGCGGATCGGTCGCCCTTGCCGGGACGGTGAGGCGCTTTTCCGGATATCTCGACAACGACGGTTGGGCGCGGTTCAAGCCCGATCTGGGCGATGAGATCGAACTGACGATCGGGCGCGGGTCCGCGGCGAGGTCGCTGGGTTATTTGTGGCTGAAAGTCGATTCCATGACCGGCCTGTCGGGCGGGCTGTGGGACGGCATGGTCGATCTGGCGACCTTCGCGGGGGCGCGGTCGCCGTACGGGAAGAAAATGCCGGTGCCCGACGAACTGCTCAATCGCCTGAGACGCGGCAAACCGGTGTCCGGCGCCTACAACGTGGCCTTCCCGTCGCGGGAGACCGACAGCGCGGTGTCGCCGACCGGGGACGGTTTGGCCGGCCTGACGCTGGGCAGGACGGGCACGGTGTCGTTGCGCGGATACCTGGCCGACGGGACGAAGTTGGCGTGCTCGGCGAAGCTGCGCGAGGGGGCGTCGGCGGCGCTTTTCGCGAAACTGTATCGGAACGCGGGCGCGGTGGGCGGCGAACTGGCCTTCGATCCGATGGCGGCGGACAGCGACGTGGCGGGAATGGACTGGCTGTGGCTGCGCCCGGCGACGCCGACATCGACGCTCTACCCGGCGGGCTGGCCCGACGGAGTGTGGCTGGACGCGCTGGGAACCTTTTACGCGAAACCGCAATCGCTGGATTTCGGTCAGGGGGCGGCCGACCCCGACGCCGGCAACGCGGATCTGGTGTTCGAAGACGGAAAGCTGACCTCGGTGCTGACCCGCGCGGTCAGCGTCGATCCGGCCACCGGGGCGGTGGCGCGCCCGATTGCGGGGACGGACTACACGCTGAAGCTCAACGCGAAGAACGGCCAGTTCAGCGGGAAATTTCCGCACAGTGACGGGACGAATCCGGGTTTCCGGGGTATCCTGCTGAACAAGGGGATGAACCGGGGCGGCTTCGGCTATTTCCTGAGCAACGGAACCGACCGCGAAGGCGGCGGCGTGACCCTGGATCCGGACGGTCCCTGATGACCGGAAACGGCGGGACTTAACAGGGTTGGGTCCGTGACTTAACCCTGTTGGGTCGGGCGGCGGCGATTCCCGTCGCTCTCTTTTCGATGCGATGCCGGTTGGTCAGTCGCCGGCTTTCGCCTTCCCGATCGAGGCTTCGGCTTCGCGGGCGGCGGCGGCGACGCGGGCGTCCTTAGACTTCAGCCCTTCCCGGACGACGCCTGCAAAGCCGCGCGGTGCGGACTCCGCGAGGCCGCGCAGGAGGACGACAAAAGTCTCCGGCCGCGCCCGCGCCTGGGCGATGGCGCGCTCGATCTCGCCGCGGATGACCGGCGACGGCGAATCGCGTTCGGACATTCTCAAAAGCAGCGCCCACGCCAGCGCGGCGGCGTTTTCGTTCGGGCCGAAGGCTTCTTCGAGCAGCCAGTCGGTCCGGCCGCCGTGGGTTGGGTTCGCCAGCAGCGCCGCGAGGACGCGGGCGCGCGTTGCGGGCAGGGCGTCGAGGGCTTCGCGCTCGGCGGCGGTTTCGAGGGCGGCGGCCACCGCCATGTCATCGGCGGAACGCGCCAGGCCCGTCGCGGCGAGCAGACGCAGTTCGCCGGCGCGGTTTTCGTTGGTGGCGAGAAAGGTGAGAAAGGGCAGCGCGTCCGGGACTTCCTCCGCGCCGTCCAGCAGGAGGCGGACGGCGGCCGGCTCGAGTTCGGGTATTTCGGCCGCGTAAACGAGCAGTTCCTTCAGATGACCGAGGTCGATGCGGTGGCGGCCCAGCTCGCTGAGAATGAAGGTTTTGTCGATGCGGCGATCCTTCAGCGCGGCCCGGAGCGCGGTGTCGATGTGCGGGGTGCCTTCCCATCGGCTTCGGTCGAAAAACGGCCCCGCCGTGTCGGGGCGCGCGCCCCACGGATCGCCGGCCCAGTCGCCCTCGCGAAAATAGAGCCGGCACAGCGCCCGCACGGCTCCGGCGCGGATCAGGGAGGAGTCGGTCTTTTTGAACCGGTCGATGAGGCCGTAAACCACGGTCAGTTCCGGGAGGCGGGCGAGCGCGCGAAACGCTCCCGGCCATTCGCGGTAGCGGGCCTTGTCGTCCAGGCATTTGAAGCACGTGTTCACCGCGCGCAGCGCCGCCAGCGTTTCAACCGCGGTGTGGGCCACGACCGGGTCGTCGTGCCCCGCGATCTTCAGCAGGCCTCCGACGAGATCCGAGTCGTCCGAACCGCCGCGCCCGAGCGCGACGATGAATTCGCGCAACGCGGCGGCGTCCTTTTCCGCCGGCAATCGCCGAAAAAGCGGGTGGTTTTTCGCCTCCGGCCGGTCGCCGAAGGCCCGGATCGCGAGTCGCCGGATCGCGGGCGACTCCGATCCCGCCAGGCGAACGAGGGCGTCCGACGCCTCCGACCCGTCGAGCTGGGCCAGGGTGAAAATCGCCGCCGCCGCCGTTTCTTCGCCGCTTTCCGGGACGATGGCGAGCGCTTCGAGGTCGGGGACGTTCGCCCGGCCGGAGCGCAGCAGGTCCCGCGAGGCCAGCACCCGCTCGCGGAGACCGGGCGAGGCGAGCGTCACCGCCGCCGGGGGCGCGCCGGACTTCCAGCCGGGAGGCAGGATGGAGGCGACGAATCCGGCGCCCTCCGCCGGGTCGGACGATTCGCCCGGCCGCCAGCTCGCCACGTAAATCCGGCCCGTGCCGTCGAGGTCGAGGTCGACCGGCAGGGGAATGGCGATGAACTCGTGCTGCGCCGTCTCGCGGAAGCCGGCGCCATCGGCGCGGACATCGTGTCGGTAGATCAGGTTTCGCCCCCAGTCGCAGGTGGCCGGCGCTCCCGTCCAGGGAAGCGGCAGGGCCTTGCCCGAGAGCCACACCGCGCCCGCGCCCGCTCCGGGTCCGTATTCCGCCACCGGCGGGACGACGCTGTCCTCGAAGTCCCGGAAAAGCGACGGGTAACCGTGATGCTCGAACCCGGTAAAGGCGTGGAGCCGCGTCTCCCATCCGGCGCCGTCGTTCGTGTTTCCGCGCGCCGCGGCGGTCAGGCCGGGCGAAAGGGGGATCTCGTAGAGATTCCGCGTGCCGCGCGAGAAGACGTGCAGGCCCGTTCCATCCGTTCGCACCCGCGCCACACCCCCGCCGCGCAGGCGGCACGACACGCCGTCGGCGCCGGTGGCCTTCAGAAATCCATAGTCGCCGATCGCGAGGTAAAGCCAGCCGTCCAGCCCGAGCGTCACGCCGTTGCTGGTGTTTTCGCCGGGCCTGTCCTCCAGACCGAAGCCGATCCCCTCCACGAGCCGCCTTTCCTCGTCGGCCACTCCGTCGCCATCGGTGTCGCGCCACGCGCTCAGCGTCGGCGCGTGCATCACGTAGAGCCATTCGCCGTCCCACTCCAGCCCGCGCGGGGTGTCGATCCGGGGGATGAATTCGTGAAACACGTCCGCCGCGCCGTCGCCGTCCGTGTCACGGATCAGCAGCACTTTCCCGCGCCCCGTCGCGCGCCCCGTCGCGCCGTTCGGATCCGTCGCGACAAAGACCGCGCCCGGTTCCCCCGCCGCCTTCACGAAGACCGGATGACTCACCTCCGGCGGACGGGCAAAAACGGTCGCCGACCAGTCCTCCGGCACCCGGATCGTGGCCAGCAACGGATCGGTCCCCGCCCCGCTCGGCGTGACCAGAGGCGTGTGAATCGTCGTCGAATGGCCGTTCGACTCCCGTCTTTCGGGCTCGATCGGCGGGGGCGGAGCTTCCCCGGCCTTTTCGAGAAACGGCGCGCCCGCCCCGGCGTCGGACCAAGCCGCGAATTCGCGCAGCCCCGCCCATTGCCCCGCGTCCGCGCCGAGGAAAACGACCCGCACGTAGCGCGCCGCCTCCGCTTCGGCGAAGCGATGAACCGTCAGGCCGCGAGGCGTGCGGTTTTTCGAAAAATCCGCCAGCTCCCGCCACGAAATCCCGTCCGCCGAGGCCTCGAGCCGGTAGCGATAGGCGCCATCGGCGTCTTCCCATCGCAGCGCGGCCGCGCGGAGCGGCTTTGGTTCGCCGAGATCGACCTGCCACCATTCGCCCGCGCGCGAGCGCGCCGCCCGCCAGCGCGTGCCCTCGTCGCCGTCGTTGGCGAAAGCCGCGTCGCCCCGGTCGCCGAGATCCTCGGTGGAAGCCGCCGCCGCCTGGCCGAGCGCGAGATTTTGGAGACCGAAAAACGGCGCGCTCTCCGCCGGCGGCGCCTTTTCCGGCTCCTGGGCCGGCGCGATACCGATCGGCGGTCCCAGGCCGGCGCCCGCGATCAAAACCGCGCGGCCCGCCACCCGCCGAAGGTGGCGCCACGGGCGGATCGACAGCCGGGGGAGCATGCGCAAGCCTTGCCGTGCCCGGCCTCCCCGTGCAAGACGAAAAACGCGACCGTCGGCGGCGGTTTTCGGGGACGGATTTTTCGCCGGAGGCGTCACGTTATGCCCCGAGGGGAAAAGAATTGCGTAAGGAGCGGAGCCGGTGCCGTTTCCGGGGAGGCGTGCCTCCTTTTCTAGTGGACCGGGGGGCAATCCTTGCCTACGATCCCGCCCTCACCAAACCCAAGTGCTTGTTAGAACAGAAACCATGAAAAATCTCCTGATCCTGACCATTCTCGCCGCCTTCGCGGCCCTCGCGCCGAATGGCTGGGCGCAAAAGGGCGGCGTCGCCGTTCTCGACATCGACAAAGTCGCCCAGGAACTCGGCGTGGACAAAGCCGTGCTCGGCGAACTGCAAAAGATCGAGGCCGATCTCAACACCCAGCTGGGCCAGATCCGCACGAACCTGCAGAGCCAGATGAACCAGCTCGAGGCCCAGGCCGGCCAGCAGCGGACCCAGCAGGTGCAGGCCCAGTTGGTGAACGCCAACCAGCAGCTCAACGCCCAGTTCAACAACGTCAAGGCCCAGGCGCAGAACCAGCTCGCCGCCGCCCGCATCGCCAAGATCAACGAGTTCCGCGAAAAGCTCGAGCCTCTCGCGCTCGAAGCCGCCAAGGCCAAGGGCCTCGGGGTCGTGCTGACGAAGACACCGCAGGTTTACGCCTACGACGAAGCCCTCGACATCACCGACGACACCATCAAGCGCGCCAAGGCCGCCGGTCTCGAAACCAAAATCGAGGAAAGCGCCGCGCCGACGCCGGCACCGGCTCCGGCCGCCGCTCCCGAAACCGGCGAGTCTTCCGCCAAACCGACCGATGGCGCCGCGCCGGCGCCCGCTCCCGCCGCTCCCCCGGCTGGCAACAACTGATCGGGGATTCCCGATCGGGTTTTCGATTTTCACATCGACCGAACAGGGTTGGGTCTCGCACCCAACCCTGTTTGCTTTTCGGGAAAAAACGGGCGCCGAACCGCGCGGAGAAGGGATTTTCGATGAATCTCGACGCCATCGTGGCCGCCCTGCGCGCCGACTTCGCCGAAGCCGGCGATCCCGCCCGCGCCGCCGCGATGCGCGCCTACATGAAGGAGAGGTTTCCGTTTTTCGGTATTCCCGCCGGGGCGCGCCGGAAAGGGCAGCGCGCCTTCTGGAACCGGACCGCCGGCGGCCCGCCGGATCGGGCGGCCCTGCTGCCGCTCGTTCGGAGGCTCTGGCGCGAGCCGGAGCGGGAGTTTCAATACGCGGCGATGGATTGGCTGGATCGGCGGGCGCGACACCTGACACCGGATGACCTGCCCCTGATCGAGGAGTTGATCTCGACGCGATCCTGGTGGGACACCGTCGATATTCTGGCCAGCCACCTGGCGGGCGGCATTCTGCGGCGCCACCGCGATCTGGCGTCCGCGAAAGTGGGGGAATGGCTCGATTCCGGCGAGCTGTGGCTTCAGCGAACGGCCTTGCTTTGTCAGTTGAAATGGAAAACCGACACCGACCGCGACCTGCTTGCGCTGGCGATCGATCGGACGCGGGATTCGCCGGAGTTTTTCCTGCGGAAGGCGATCGGCTGGGCCTTGCGGGAATACGCCAAGACCGATCCGGGCTGGGTGCGGGCCTATGTCGATCGGACGCCGAACCTCAGTCCGCTGAGCCGGCGGGAGGCGCTGAAGCACGAAAGATGAGATGGGCGGGCGGAGCGGCCCGAACCCTATTCCGCGGCGGCGTCGGTGGTGGCGGCCGCTTTTCCCTGGGCGACCAGCGGATTCGCTTTGGACAGAAAGTCGCCGATACCCTTGCCGCCGTAACCCGAAAAACTGCCAAGAACGTCGCCTTTCGGGCTGAGGAAAACGACCGTGGGGAATCCGGAAACGCCGTATTTGGCCTTGAGTTCCTCGTTTTGTTCGCGGACACCGCGCCGGACTCGGCCGCTGGGAAAGTCCGCTTTCATCAGGGTCAGGTTTTGGTTGGCGAACTCCTGAAACTCGCGTTTTCGAAAGACGTCCCGCTCCAGTTTGATGCAGTAGGGGCACCAGTCGGAGCCGGTGAAGAGGAGCAGCATGGGGAGATGGCTTTCGGCCGACTCCCGGCTGGCTTCCTCGAAATTCTCCGTCCACCGCGCTTTTCGCGAGGCCGTGTCCGGCGCCGGGGATGGGCGGGCCTCGGCGACGCGCGCGGAGGTCGCGGGAACGTTTCGGCGGGGATTTTTCAGATCGTCGATCACCTCCGCGCGGGTGTCCGGAAAACGCGAAAGATAAGCGGCGTCCTCCGGGCTCAGCAGCGCGAAAGGAACCACGAACCGCGTGCCGTCGAGATCCCGGAAAAACGCGATTTCGCCGCCCCGCTTCGCGAGGACCTGACCGGTGACGGATTTGCCGTCCCGGTTCTTGAGGGTCAGGTCGAAAGGAAACGCGACCGGGCCGGTCGGGTCGGGACGTGTCAGCGGCGCTTCGGCGGCGGTCGGTGGCGGGGACGATGTGCCTCCGAGCGAGACGGAAGAGGGCGGCGGGACTCCTTTTCCGGACGAATCGACCGCCTTCGCGTCGGGCGTCCTCGGGGGTTGGCACGAGGCCGAAAGCAGGATTGCCAACCCAAGGAGCGGGAGCGTGCCGCGCGGAGCTTTCATGGCAAGCAGCAGAAGGCAATTGCCCCCCAAAGGCAAGCCGAAAATCGACGGGTCTCAAGGGCCTTCAAATCCCCGCCGCTTTCCGCCAGGCCTCCGCGTCGGGGCGTGGCCGGCGTGGGTCGGATGGACGCCGGACCTCAGTTCGCTGAGCCGGTGGGAGGCGCTGAAGCGTCTTCACCCGATTTCGGAAGGCGACGTGACGACTCGGCGATGTCGGCTTCGAGCCGGTCGCGTTGATCGTGGAAAAATTGGGTCATTTCCTCCAGGCTCGGAGGATTCTCGATCAAGGGATCGAATCCCTCGTCCGAGGCGGAAAAGCGGCCCGCGCGAAGTCTCGCAAGGCCGGTTTCCCAATTCATCGGCACGCCGGCATCGTGGAAGGCGGTCAGGTAGTCGCCAATGACGAATCCATGGTCACGCATCAGGACGAACAGATCGAAGGCGTCGCGGCTCTTCGAACGGGACGCGGTAACGAGAGATTTGGACTTGAAAATCTCGTCGAGGCTGGCCACTCGCAGGGGCGCCTCAGGATCGGTCCTCACCACCCGCGCGTGGGGTTCGTCGGCGGTAAAGAAGGAAACCTTCACCTTTCCGTCGACAAGGTAGTCGCGTTGGTAGTCGTGGAGTTCCATCCCAGCGTTCACGAACTCGTCCAGCGCGGTGGGATCGTCGTTCTCCTCAAAGCGGAAGCCCGATTTTCCGGCGGCTCGAACCAATTCGTCAAGACGGAGTTTGGGGAGCCTGACACCGCCACACATGAAATCGAGATCTTCGCTGAGCCGGTGCCCGATCCGAAGGGTGAGTGCCGTTCCGCCGACCAGAACGAAACCCTCCAGTTCCGGGCGGTCGCGCAAGAAACTCCAGAGGCGGTCAGTGTCCGGTCTCAGCACGATGAAAACCCTCGGTGATGTTTCGGAATATTCGCTCGATGTGGGATCGGGCGCGGTCGGTCTCGGTGAGGGGATCGTCTTCCAGCGCCGCCCATTCGTCGCGGAGGCGGGGCAGGCCGTGCAGCAGGGCGAGATCGAGCAGGACGTGAAAACGGGGGCTCAAAAGGGCGGAACGGATTTGCCGCGAATCGTCCGCATCGGGGTTCGACCAGACGACTTCCGGATGCCGCCGGGGCGAGCCGAGTATCCAAGCGGGGAGATCGGTCGTGGCCACGGGAAATCCTAACGCCATTTCAGCCGTCGTAAAGCCAGGGCGGTTGGGATCAAATCCCCGCCGCTTTCCGCCAGGCCTCCGCCATCAGGGCGTGGCCGGCGTGGGTCGGATGGACGCCGTCCCCGGCCCAGTAGGCGGGTTCGGTGCCGGCGGCGACGGCCTGGTCGAACATCTCCTGAAACGGCACCCAGATCGCGCCGGCGGCGGCGGCGACTTCCTTCGCGTGGCCGCGGCGCTCCTCGAACTCGGGGAACCACGTGTCGTTCACCGCGCCGCAGCGCAGCACGAAGGGTTCACAGATGACGAGTTTGACGTCCGGAAGCGCGTCGGTGGTGCGCTTGAGCAGGGCGGCGAAGCCTTCCCTGTAGATTTGCGGCGTGCCGTCGTAGCGGCCGTTGAGCTTGTGCCAGATGTCGTTCACGCCGATCAGGATGCTCAGCACGGCGGGCTTCAGGTCGATCGTGTCGGCCTGCCAGCGGGCGTCGAGGTCGGGCACTTTGTGGCCGGAGATGCCCCGGTTGTAAACTTTCAGCTTCAGTCCGGCGTGCTCGGCGAGCAATTGGCCGCCGATGTGAAACGGGTAACCGCGCCCGAGGGCGGCCGGGTTGTTCGCCTGGTCCTGCGTCTTGCGGTCGCGTCCGGCGTCGGTGATCGAATCGCCCTGGAAAAGCACCACATCTCCCTTTTTCAAGGCGATGGGAGCGGAGGCCGCCGAGGCGGATCCGGCGCGCGGCGGGAGAGTCGAGGCGGCGGCGGTCGCCGCGGTCCAGGCGAGGAGTTTCCGGCGGGAGGGGAGGGGCGGGGTGTTCATGATCGATGGAATGGCGATTCGTTGGAGGGGGTGAAAATCGGGATTGTTATCGCCCACTCCCCGGCGAATTTCAAGCGCGCCGGCTTGGCCGCTTTGCGGATGGATCGCGCGGTTCCGGGGCTTGGCAAGCCGGATCGATGCCGCTACAAAGAGGGAATCATGCGCAGAAAGTTCCCGTTTACGCCGAAGGTTCGCCGATTTTTCCTCCCGGGCGCCGGACTGGCCATCGCGATGGCCGTGGCCGCGTTTTCCCCGCCGGTTCGGTCCCGGGACGCCGGGAAACCCCGTCCCAACGTCCTCTTCCTCATCGCCGACGATCTGAACAACTTCCTCGGCTGCTACGACCATCCCTTCGTCAAGACGCCGAACATCGACAGGCTCGCCGCGCGCGGGGTGCGATTCGACCGGGCCTATTGCCAGTTCCCGCTCTGCGGACCGAGCCGCAATTCGATGCTGACGGGACTGTATCCGAACTCCACCGGCATCCTGCAGAACGCGCAAATCTTTCGACAGACCATCCCGGGCGCGATCAGCCTGCCGCAGGCTTTCCGGCGCTCGGGGTATTTCGCGGCGCGGATCGGCAAGCTCTATCACTACAATGTGCCCAAATCGATCGGCACCAACGGCCACGACGATCCGGGCTCGTGGGAGATGGAACTGAACCCCGCCGGCTGCGACCGCCTCGAGGAGGAGCCGGAGATTTTCACCCTCACCCCGGGGAATTTCGGCGGCACGCTGAGCTGGCTGGCGTCGAAGAATCCCGACGGCCGCCACACCGACGGGCTCATGGCCGCCGACGCCGAATGGGTGCTGGAGCGTTGCGCCCGGCAAAAGGACCGCCCGTTTTTTCTCGCGGTCGGGTTTTTCCGGCCGCACACGCCCTATGTCGCGCCGGAATCCTACTTCGAAAAGTATCCCGTCGAGACCATGCCCGTGGTCGCGAACGTGGCCGAGGATCAGAAGGACATTCCCGCGCCCGGGCTGATGAGCTACAAGAAGGAGCAGGACAAACTGACCGACGACCTGCGCCGCGAGGCCGTTCGGGCCTACAGCGCGAGCATTTCCTTCATGGACGCCCAGGTGGGCCACGTGCTCGGCGCGCTCGACCGGCTCGGGCTGGCGGAGAACACCATCGTGGTCATGACCTCGGACCACGGTTACCACATGGGTGAGCACGGGCTTTGGCAAAAGCAGAGCCTCTTCGAGGAAAGTTCCCGCGTGCCGCTGATCGTTTCCGCGCCCGGCCTGACCGCCGGCGGCGTCGCCGGAACCCCGGTCGGTCTGATCGATCTCTACCCGACCCTGGCCGAACTCTGCGGCGTCGAGGCGCCCGACAACCTCCAGGGCCACAGCCTCGTGCCCCAGCTCCGCGACCCGTCGGCCAAGGGCGTCGGTTACGCCGTCAGTCAGGTCGTGCGCGGCGGAAAGGGGACGGGACGCTTTTTCGGCTACGCCATCCGCACCGAGCGCTGGCGCTACACCGAGTGGGACGAGGACGGAAAGCAGGGACGCGAACTCTACGACCACGAGAACGATCCGAGGGAGATCACGAATCTCGCCGGCGACCCGGCGCGCGCCGCGACGGTGGCCGAGCTTTCCAGGCAACTCCGCGAGGCCGTCGCCGGGACCTTTCCCGCCTCCGGCCAGACGCCCGCGATCAGGGAAAACTATCTCTGGGCGCCGAACCTGACCGATCCGTGAACCGGCTTCGTGGCCCCGTCCCATTTTTCAGGAAAAACGCCATGCTTTCGCCCGAATCGACCGCCGACCGGCTGAATCGCCGGCAGTTCTTCGAGAGCGGCTCGCTCCGTCTCGGCTCGGCGGCGCTGGCGTGGATGCTGGGGCGGGAGTTGGCGCGCTCCGAGTTGCCGCGTGACGGGCTGGGCGGCATCGACGGTCTTCGACGCGTCGCGCCCAAGGCCAACCGCGTCATCTTTCTTTTCCAGTCCGGAGGCCCGTCGCATCTCGACCTCTACGATCACAAGCCGGACCTGGCGAAGCGTTTCGGCGAGGATTTGCCGCCGAGCGTGCGCGGAGGCCAGCGTCTCACCGGCTTCACCAAGGGGCAGAAGACACTCCCGGTCGCGCCCTCGAAATACCGCTTCGAGCGATTCGGCGAATCCGGCGCCTGGGTGAATGCCGACCTGCTTCCCCATATCGGTTCGGTGGCCGACGAGATTTGCTTCATCAAGTCGATCCACTCCGAGGCCATCAACCACGACCCCGCCCGCATGGTCATCCAGACCGGCCACCAGCTCGCCGGCCGGCCCAGCATGGGCTCGTGGGTGACCTACGGACTGGGCAACGCGAGCCGCGACCTGCCGGCTTTCATGGTGCTGAATTCCCACGGCAGTTGCAAGCGCACCCCGCAGCCCGTCTCGGCCCGGCTCTGGGGCAGCGGTTTTCTGCCCTCGCAACACCAGGGCGTGAAACTGCAATCCACCGGCGACCCCGTGTTGTTCGTTTCGAATCCCGACGGGGTCGACCGCGCCACCCAGCGCCGCGCCATGGACAGTCTCGCCAGTCTCAACGCGCTGAAAGCCGCCCGCGCCGGCGATCCGGAGATCGACGCGCGCATTCGGCAATACGAAATGGCCTTCCGGATGCAGGCCAGCGTGCCCGAGTTGCTCGACATCGACCACGAGCCCGCTGAAACGTTCGCACTTTACGGCGACGACGCGAAGACCCGCGGCACCTTCGCCGCGAACTGCCTGCTCGCCCGCCGCATGGCCGAGCGCGGCGTGCGCTTCGTCCAGCTTTATCATGTCGGCTGGGATCATCACCAGAATGTCCCGCGCGACCTGCCGCTCCAGTGCGGCGATGTCGACCGCGCCTCCGCCGGCCTGCTCGTCGATCTCAAGCGTCGCGGCCTGCTCGAGGACACGCTGGTGATCTGGGGCGGCGAGTTCGGCCGCACGGTTTTCTCGCAGGGCATCCTGACCAGGGACGTGTACGGCCGCGATCATCACGGCCGCTGCTTCACCATGTGGATGGCCGGCGGCGGCGTGAAGCCGGGCCTGACCTGGGGCGCCTCGGACGATTTCGGGTACAGCGTCGCCGAGGACGGCGTCCACGTGCACGACCTCCAGGCGACCATCCTCCACCTGCTCGGGATCGATCACACCCAGTTGACCTACCGGTTCCAGGGCCGCGAATACCGCCTCACGGACATCCACGGCGAGGTGGTGCGGGGGATTTTGGCGTGATTCGGATTTCCGGCGGCCGCGTTGGGTGATCGACTTCGCGTGTGACCCAACAGGGTCGGGTCGGGCACCCAACCCTGTTTGCACCGGGGCGGCTTTGGGCTTACTGAATGCGCTCGTCGTTTTCTCCTCGCCATGACGCCGCTGAAGCCATCGCTCGATGAATACCGCCAATACCGCGAATCCGGGGCCAACCTGATTCCGGTGTGGACGGAGCTGGCGGCGGACTACGAGACGCCGGTGTCGGCTTTTCAGAAACTCAATGACGGGGGGCCGTGCTTTCTGCTGGAGTCGGCGGAAAGCAGCGAGCAGATCGGGCGCTACTCCTTTCTCGGGGCGGGGGAGCGGCTGGAGATCCGCGCCAGGGGCCGGGAGATCGCGGTCCGCGAGGGCGGGGGCGATTTCGTGACGCGGCCGCTGGGCGGGGATTGCCGCGATCCGCTGGCGGAGGTGGAAAAACTGATGGGGCGCTACCGGCCGGCGAAGGTCGAGGGGCTGCCGGTCTTCTCCGGGGGGGCGGTCGGCTACCTGGCCTACGACATGGTGCGCTTCTTCGAGCCGACGGTCCCGGCTCCGCCGCCGGACTCGCTGGGGCTGCCGGACATGGTCTTCCTGATCACGGACACGCTGGTGATCTTCGATCACCGGTTCCGGAAGCTGCAGGTGGTGGCCAACGTTTTCACCGGGGACCACGACTCCGACGAGGCGGCCCTGGCGGCGGCGCGCGAAAAAATCGACGCGGTGGTGGCGAGGCTGGCGGCGCCGATGACGTTCGCGCCGTTTTCGCTGATGGCGGACCCGCCGGACATCCCGCCGGCGGGCAACACGACGCGGGAGGAATTCGAGGAGATGGTCGTGAAGGGGAAGGAATACATCCTGGCGGGGGACATTTTCCAGTTCGTGCCGTCGCAGCGCTTCGAGGCGGACTACGGGGGCGCGCCGATCGATCTCTATCGGGCGCTGCGCCATGTGAATCCGTCGCCCTACATGTTCTGCCTGCAATTCGGCGACGAGTTCGCGCTGGTGGGCAGTTCGCCGGAGGTGCACGTGCGGGCGATCGGGGGGAAGATCGAGATCCGCCCCATCGCGGGCACGCGCTGGAGGGGCAAAACCCCGGAGGAGGACGCGGCGCTGGCGGAGGAGCTGCTCGCCGATCCGAAGGAACGGGCGGAGCACGTGATGCTGGTGGACTTGGCCCGCAACGACGTGGGGCGGGTGGCGGAGTATCGCACGGTCGAGGTGACGGAATTCATGACCATCGAGCGTTACAGCCATGTGATGCACATCGTCAGCGATGTGGCCGGCCGGCTGAGCGCGGGGCACACGGCCTACGACGTGATGCGGGCGACTTTTCCGGCGGGCACGGTGAGCGGCAGTCCGAAGGTGCGGGCGATGCAGATCATCAACGAGCTGGAAAAGGCGAAGCGCTGCGCCTACGCGGGCGCGGTGGGGTATTTCGGTTTCGACGGGAACCACGACAGTTGCATCGCGCTGCGCACGGTGGTGCTGAAGGACGGCAAGGCCCACGTGCAGGCGGGGGCGGGCGTGGTGGCGGATTCCGTCCCGGCCAACGAATACGACGAGACGGTCAACAAGGCCAGGGGCATGCTGCGGGCGATCGCGCGGGCGCGGCTGCTGGGCGAGGAGGCGGCGGGGGCGGTCGGGAGTCAGGTATTTGGGGGCTGAGACAGGGGGGGCGGAGTTGGCGAAACGGCGCTTGTGGGGCGGAGTGCGATCGGCGATGGTTCGGCCATGAATCTGGCGCGGTTGGCGGGGGGCGTGATATCGGCGGGAATGCTGATGTTTTTCGCCATGCCGAACGCGGGATTTTCGCAGGGGACGGGGAAGGTCTCGGAAAAGATTCCCGCCGGTCACGCTACGCTCGAACTGCTCAAGCCGGCGCTCGACAAGGTGCTCTCGCCGGAGGGGCGTTTCGTCCTGTTGCCGGGATCGGGCGAGGTCATGGTGATCGATTTCCCGGACAAGGTGAGGGCGGCGCGCGAGGCGGTCGCGGCTCTGGAGATTCCGCCACCCCGGGTGGCGCTCGACTTTGCCTTTCGCACCAATGTGGCGCCGGGGATGAGCAAGGGGCAGCCGGTGGACTCGACGGGCGATTTCCCGTTCCCGACGCGCTACGAACCGCCGCGCATCGTCGCCAACGGCGGCAACGTCTTCACGGTGATCCCGGCGCATCCCGCGGGATTCAAGCGTCGCAACGTGGGCACGACGCTGGAGTCGACGCCGACCCTGAATCCGGACGGCAGCGTGACGCTGGACGTCGACGCGGAACACACGGAGTTCGAGGGTTTCGTGAATTACGGCTCTGGGATCCTGGCGGCGGGTGGCAGCGGGACGATTCCGGTGCTCGGTCAGGTGGCGAATCCTCGGTTCTTCGCGCCTTTCGTCGGTGAAGCGGGAATCAAGATGCCGATTTTTTCCACGACCCGGATTTCGACGCGGGTGCTGGTGCGTCCCAGGGTGTCGGGCAGCCGTGTGCGGGTGGACCTGATGCCTCAACTGGAGATCTCTCTCGAGGCCGAGCCGGGCGCGGCGTCGAAGGCGGTGCCGCTGACGAAGTTTCGGACGACGATCGACGTGCCCAACGGTGGACAGGGACGCGTGGCGGGTTTCGCCGGCGCGAGCGCGGCCTTCAACCGGGCTTTCCTCGGTTCGAAGGATGACGACCAGGGCACCACGGCGATCGACATCCGGGCGCGGATCATGCCGGGCAAGGCGGATGAAGGCGGCGAAAATCCGGCGAACTGACCGGCGGACCGTCCCTTCGTATTCCTTTCATCATGAGACAGGTCATGATTCGGCCCGGTGAAGTAGGACGGTGGGTGGCGGAGTGCCCGAGCCTGCCCGGTCGCGTTTCCCGGAGCGAGACGCGCGAGGCGGCCATCGCGAATTGGGCCGTGGCACGCTTTGGGGGAGGGGCGATTCCGTGGCAGGCTGGTTTGGCAGTGGACGATTTGATCAACCTCCCTTGAGATGCGGTCGCTCCGCATCGTGTGTTGCGCGGGGGCTCGGGATCGGGGATGACAACGGTTCGCGTTTTGATAGGCTTTTCCCGTTTTTGCCAACCCGCCCTTTTTTTAGAAGATGACGAAAGCCGCCCCCGACTCCACCCAAAGCCCATCCGGTCCCATTCGGGAGTCGGACACCGCCGTCTCACCGCTGAAGTCGCGGAACGGAAATACGGGCATCGCCCTGAGGCGCGTCTTTTCCGCCGCCGGAGTCTCCTGGATTCTGTTCACCGCCGCGTCCGCCGGTGACTGGGGCGCCTATCACATCGTCTCGGCCAGCACGCCGGAGTTTGTCCTCGAGGCGGTCGACGGTGTGAAGGAGGGCGCCACGATTTCGATTCAGAAACCGAATGGCGGAGCCAACCAGAAATGGCTCGTGATCGAGGAGGAAGGCGTCGCGAAAATTTCGCCGGCGGAAGATCCCTCGCTCGTGATGTCGGCTGCGGAAGGAGGCGCGAATCGCGGGACTGCCATCGTCCTGGAGAAGGATCGCGGCGAGCCATGGCAACGCTGGTCTCTGGTGAAGCACGAGGACAACGGCAGCTATTCGCTTCTCGCGAGACATGCGGCCGAAATGGGCCTCGATCACCTCGGTGGAAAACGGGAAGCCGGTGCCAAGATCGATTTGTGGAGCTATCGGGACAATGACACCCACTTGCAATGGTTCATCCGACCGCTCGCTGGCAGCGGGGTCGCCTCACCGGGAGCGGACGCCGCCGCGGTGACCTACGAGCCTCCGGTCATCGCGCCGGAAAAGATTCTCCCCGGACGAATCGAGACCTTTGTCTTCGAGCAGAGCCGGATCTTTCCCGGCACGACGCGCGAGGTGACCGTGTTCATTCCCGCCCAATACGACGGATCGAAACCGGCATGCGTTTATGTGAAGACCGATGGATTTCGGCCGCCCGAAAAGGAATTGATGGAGACGATGATCGCGACGGGGGAACTGCCGGTGACGGTTGGGGTCTTCGTGCGGCCCGGTGAAGTGAAGGCGCCGATGCCCGGCACCTTGGGAAGGCGCAACCGCTGCTTCGAATACGATGGGATCAGTGACAACAACGTGCGCTTTTTCACCGAGGAACTGTTGCCCCATGTCGCCAAACAATACGGCCTGAATCTCAGCACCGACGGCAACGATCGTTGCATCTCGGGAGGCAGCAGCGGAGGGATCGCCGCCTTCACCGCCGCCTGGCATCGGCCCGAGGCCTTCAGCAGGGTTTATGCGGTGAGCGGGAGCTGGGTGGCCTTCCGGGGCGGGAACGAGTTCCCCACCATGGTCCGGAAGTTCGAGGCGAAACCGATCCGCGCCTTCCTCACCACGGGGACGCACGACATGGAGAATGCCGCGGGCGATTGGTTCCTCCTCGATCAGGAGATGGACAAGGCGCTCAAGTTTTCCGGCTACGACTACCGCTTTCGCATCATCGACGGCCGTCACGGCGCCGGATACATGGAGAACTGGCGCGAGGGTATGGCTTACCTCTGGAGTGAATGGCCCGAACGGGTCAAGGCCGGTCCCAGCGCGCCGCGAGCCCAGGAAATTCTCATCCCGGGCGAAGGCTGGCAGTTGGTCGCCGAGGGGTTCAAGAGCACGCGCGGTCCGTCCTGCAATGCGGCGGGCGAGGTGTTTTTCGCCGACACGTCGAACAACAAAATTCACCGCATCGACGCGGACGGAAAGGTCACCGAATTTGTCGCCGACGCCGCCCAGGCCCATTGCGTCACGGTCGGAGCGGATGGATCGCTGTTCACCATTTCCGAACGAACCGACAAACTGATGCGTTACGACGCCAAGGGGGAAGGCAGCGTGGTGATGGAGGGAATTCTCGGTCACAGTATCCTCGCGCGACCCGATGGCGGCCTTTACGTCACCACCAATGACGACAAGAAACCGAACAACGGCGGCAGCGTCTGGCTGATTAAGGATGGCCAGAAAACGCAGGTCGATGCCGGCATCAAGTTTGCGACGGGCATGGCCTATCGGCCGGATCAATGGCTCCTCTCCGTCGCCGAGGGACACTCGAAATGGATCTACAGCTACCAGATCCAGGAAGACGGAAAGTTGAATCACAAGGAGCGCTTTTTCCCGCTGCATGTCTCCGACTGGGACGACGACGCGGGCGCGGAATGCGTCTGCTATTCCCAGGAGGGCCGGCAGTTTGTCGCGACGAAGAGCGGCGTCCAGATCACCGCCGACGACGGCCCGATGCAGGTCATCTTGCCCGTGCCCGGAAATCTCCGCGTCACCGGCGTCGCCCTCGGCGGGCGCGATCTCGACACGCTCTATGCCCTCTGCGGCGATCGGATCTTCAAACGGAAAGTCCAGCACCATGCCATGGGTGCTTGGAGTCCGTGGATGCCGGTCAAGAACACGCCTCTTTGAAACCGAATCCCTCAATCCTCATGAAAACTCCCACAATCTTCGGCTTTCTCTGTGCCCTTTGCGGCTTGGCTTCGTCCTTTGCCCAGGAAACTCCGAAACCCGCTCCAACCAAACTGCCGGAATCGCTGATCGCGTCGCTTGAGGCGCATCCCGATCTCACTTACGCAAGTTATGGCGAACGGGAATTGAAACTCGATCTCTTTCGGCCCAAAGAGCGCGGCGAGCCGTTGCCGGCCATTGTCTGCATTCATGGCGGGGGTTGGTTCCAGGGTGACCGATCCTCGATGACGAATCTCGCCCAAGCGCTCGCGGCACGCGGCTTTGTCGCGGTGACGATCAGCTATCGGCTGAGCGGCGAGGCGAAGTTCCCGGCCGCGATTCAGGACTGCAAGGCGGCGGTTCGGTGGCTGCGGGCCAATGCGGCTGACTACGGAATCGATCCCGCGCACATCGCCGTCACCGGCTTGTCGGCGGGCGGGCATCTGGCCGCGCTGCTTGCGACCAGCGGCGGTGTTTCCAAGTTGGAAGGGGAAGGGGGGAATGCGGATCTATCCAGCGCCGTGCAGGCCTGCGTCGCGATGGGGGCACAGAGCGATCTGGAGACCGAGCGCATTCGCACTCTCTCCGCCGCGCCAAACAATCCGCACTATCGTCCTTTCCTCGGTGGCCCGCTGGATGAGATTCCCGAGACCTACGCGCTGGCGTCGCCCCGCCATCACCTCGACAAGAGCGATCCGCCGCTCGTCTTCATGGCCGGAGAACTGGACGATCCCAGCACCCACGCCGATGAGACGCGGGCCGATTTGGAAAAACTCGGCATCGAAACGGGCTTTGTGGCCATTCCTCAAGCACCCCATGCCTTTCTGGGCCGGCAGGCCTCATTCGACATCTGCCTCGACTATTGCGCGACCTTTTTCGCGAAGCATCTGAAACCGATCAAATAGGGTTAGGTCTCCGAGTCAACCCTGTTTAATTGACGATGGCGGCCCAGAGCGCGCTTTCTCCCGAGAATTCCATGAAAACGATCCCAATTTTGCTCGCCACCCTGTTTGCCGGTCTCTCCGCGTTTGCGGCGGATGGACCCGATTCGCCGGAAGCCGTCGCGGCCGAAAAACGGCGCGAGGAAATCCCGCTCGGCGGCGATTTCCATCCGGATCCGAAGGTGCCGACATTCGTCGTGGTCGGTCATGGCGGACGCATCCTGGTGTCGAAGGACGATGGCGAAACGTGGTCGCAGCCTTTCTTTGGCTATCCCGGCGCGGACCACAGCGCGTGGGCGACGAAGTCGGTGACCTATGGCGGCGGCGTGTTCGTGGTGGCGGTCGGCTGGGGCGCGCCGACGAGTTATCTCGCGTCAGACGACGCCGTGCATTGGCGGCATTTGACGAGCGGTGAGACGGAACTGCGGGAAGCGAAAGGGAATCCGCGCGTCATGCCCGGAACGTGGGGGCTTGCCGCCGGGAAGGGCGTGATTGTCGGCTCGGGCTACATGACGATGTGCGCGACGCCGGACCTGGGCCGGACCTTCGATAGTTTCACCATGTGGGGCGCGTTCAAGGATGACCCGCGCGGGAAGTTGAATACCCATCATGTTGAGCCGGTCTACTGCGGCGACGCGAGCGGGCGTTTTCTCGCGCTCGGCGACAATCGCGGAGAAGTCGGGCCAAAGTTTGGCCATCTGTTCGCCAGCGACGATCTCGGCAAGACCTGGACCTGGCTCACGCCGAAAGGGCTCGACGCCTCCACCGGCCGCGGTTCTCTCGTCGGAAACGGCGGGCTGCTTCTGATGACGGACAAGGACGCGGAAAACGCGTGGACCAGCGCCGACGCCGGCGAGACGTGGAGCGGCCCGTTTCCGACCGGAGCCAAGCGGGCGATTCTCAGTGTGGTCGGTGGTGAATTCTGGCTGTGTGGAAAACCCAGCCGTGCCAGTACCGATGGGAAGGTCTGGCGCGATCTTCCGGATGCCGTGCCGCTCGGCCAAGTCATCGCCAGCGACAAGGGAACGCTCGTCAGCATTCACCCGCAGCGCTTCAATATTCTGCGCAGCACGGATGGCGGTAAAAGCTGGGCGGAGATTCACCGTTACACGCCCGATGAGATCGGGGGAGGCGCCCAGGGACTCCGGGATGGGGCCTTTGGATTGGTTCGGCCGGATTGATCACGCTGCGGCGTTGCCCCCGTTGGCCGAACCGTGCGGCGAAGCTTTGGGTGGCGAGAAGTCTTCCACGATCCCAAATGTGGCCGGAATCAGGAGCAGGATCACGACCACCGAAACAAGGGTTCCGATCCCGAGTGAAATCGCCATGGGAACGAGGAACAGCGCCTGGGTCGACGTCTCGAAGATCATGGGGCCAAGGCCGAGGAAAGTGGTGATCGCGGTGAGCAGGATGGGGCGGAAGCGCCGCAGCGCCGCCTCACGGGTGATGCCGGCGGGCTCGTCGCCGCGTTCGAGATAGCGATTGCGGGTCACGGCAAGGACAAAGGCGCCGTTCACGACCATGCCGCACAGGGCGATCATCCCGAACACGCTGAAGATGCTCAGGTTGAAACCGAGCCAGATGTGACCGACGACGGCCCCGGCCAGACTCCAGGGGATGGTCAAAAGGACGATGAGCGCCTGGGTGTAACTCCTCAGCAGGGCCGCGATGATCACGTAGATGGCGGCCAACGACGCGACCAATCCCCAGAGCAGCTCTCCCATGGCTTCCCGTTCCTCGCGTTGTTCGCCTTCGAAGGAGTAGCGCAGGCCGGGGTAACGTCTCAAGATGTCAGGTAGCTCCTTCGCTGAAAAGGCGCTGAGGACCCGGCTTCCCGTGGTGACTCCCGCGATGACGTTGGCCGTCACATTCACCACCCGGCCGCCGTCGACGCGCTCGATGCGCACGGGCGCATTGGCTTCGGTGATCGTGGCCGCCTGCGAGATCGGGATCTCGCCGCCCTCGGGGCTGCGAATGAGGAGCTGCTCGAGTCCGCTCATCGATCGTCGATCCGCCTCGGGCAGGCGCACCATGACCCGCAGTTCCTGGCGGTCGCGGGGTTGGCGCAGAGCTTCGGCGCCGTAAAAGGCGTCGCGGATCTGTCGGCCGAGATCGTTGGCAGTGATCCCGAGGCTTCGGCCCTCGGGTTTGATTTCGAAGGAAAGCTGCGGCATCTCGCGGCCGAAACTTTTGCGGATGTCGGCGACGCCGGGGTAGCGGGCGACGGCGGCGGCGACTTCGTCTGCGGCATGACGCAGGGTCTCGACCTCTGGATGAGCGAGTTGGATGTCGATCTCCGCCTCGCCGCCGGGGCCGTAGATCCAGTCGAAAAACAGCGACTCCAGATCGGGGATCGTCCCGATCTCGGACCGCCAGAGGCCGACGAACTGCTCGCCGGTGATGTTCCGTTCGCTTTGGGGCACCAGCATGACGCTGACCTCGCCGGTATTGCTGCCGCTCTCGGCGACCTCGGCGAGGTACCCGACGAGAATGTCCTTTTCGCCGGTTTTCTTGAGCGCGCGGCGGGCGGCGGCCTCGATCTCAAACACCACCTCGCGGGTGCGATCGACCGGGGTGCCGGAGGGCAACTCGATCTCGGCCTGGATGAAATCGGTTTCAATGGCCGGCCGAAAAATGAAATCGATCCTCCCGCTGGCGATCCAGGCGCCGACGACGATCAGACCGGCGAGAAAGGCGCTGAGAGTGAGGTAGCGATGCCGCACCGCGAGGTCGAGGAAGGGACGGTAGGCTCTTTCCATCGCCACGTCGAGCCACTCGCGAAAGCGCGTTTGCAGGCGGTCGAAGCGGGCGAACCAGGAGCGGCCGTGTTCCTTCTTTCGGCTGAAGGCGAGGTGTGAGGGTAGGATGAAGAGGCACTCCACTAGCGACACCGTGAACACGGCGATGACCACGGAGGGGAGAATCTCGAAAAACTGGCCGATCTCGCCGGGAACGAACAGCAGGGGGAGAAAGGCGATGATGTTCGTCGACACGGCGAAGATGACCGGCATGGCCATCTGCAGCGCCCCGTCCACGGCGGCCTGTCGGCGCGACATGCCCTGGGACATCTTGTGAAAAATGTCTTCCCCGACCACGACGGCATCGTCGACCACAATGCCAAGCGTGATGATGAACCCGAAGAGGGAAATCATGTTGATGCTCGCATCCATCAGCGGCATCAGGACGAGAGACCCGATGATGGACACGGGAATGCCGACCGCCGTCCAGAAGGCGACGCGCAGTTCGAGAAAGAGACCGAGCGCCACGATGACGAGCAGCAGGCCGGCGGCCCCGTTTTCCAGCAGCAGGGTGACGCGCTCCTTGTAGTCGATGGACCGGTCGCGGGAGAGGGTGATGTGAACCGACGGGGGCAAATTGGGGCGTTGCTTGTCGATGAAACGACGCACCGCAGCGGCGACTTCGAGCGGGGCCTGGGTTTCGGAGGAATACACCGCCAGCGACACGGCACGCTGACCATTGAAGTAACTTTCGTTTTCCCGTTCCTCGAAGCCATCGACGATCGTGGCGATGTCGGAGAGACGGACCCGGGCGCCCTCAGTGGTGCTGAGGATGGGCAAGGTGGCGAATTCACTCGCGACGTCGCGCCGTTCGGTGGTTTTCAGCAGGATGTCTCCTCCGGGAGTGCGCAGGGTGCCGGCCGGCACGTCGCGGGCCGCGTTGTCGATGGCATTGGCGATGTCTCCGAGGGTGAGATTGAGGGCGCGCAGCCGTTCCTGTGGCACCTCGACGAGGATCTCAGGACGCCGGGCACCGCGGACATCCACCAGGGCGATGCCCGGTTCGGCCAGCAGGCCGTCCTCCAGTTGGCGCGCGTAACTGACCAAAGTCTGCTCGTCCACGTCGCCGAATACCGCGATGCGCATCACCTCGCGTCGGCGTCCGGCGCCCAGCGTGATGACGGGCGGCTCGACTTCGTCGGGAAACAGGCTGACGCGCTGCACGGCCGCGGTCACCTCCTGAAGAGCTCGGTTGCGGTCGAAGCCGGAGATCACCTCGACCTCCACGGAGGCCCTGCCCTCGCGCGCCACCGAGACAAGGCGACGGACAAGTTCCATCCCACGAAGCTCGGCCTCAATGGGGAGGATGACCGAGCGTTCCACCTCTTCCGGACTCGCCCCGCGGTAGGCCATGTCGACCTCGACGGTGTTCAGTTCATAGAGCGGATAGACCTCCTGCTTGATGCTCCGGGCGACCAGCAATCCGGACACGACGATCACGATCATGAGGAGGTTCGCGGCGACGTCGTTCCGCGCGAACCAGGCGATGATGCCGCTGGCGCCGCCTTCCTTCATTTGGCTGGCGCAGTTGGGGCCTCGCCGGGTCCGTCGAGCGGCTGAGGATCGACGAGCAGCCCCGGAGGCGCCGACTTCAGCTCGCTCACGATGAGGCGTTCTCCCGGTTGGCGAACTTCCGGCACCAGAACTGTCTCGGTGCGGGTCCAGAGAATCTCGGGTTCGGCGATGCGAAGCCGGTTGTCGGGCCCGACCAGCCAGAGGCGATTGCCCTCGCGGAGGGCGGAGCGGGGGATGGAGAGGATTTTTTCCAGCCTGCCGGCTTCGATATCCACCCGAACGTAGCTGCCGAGCAGCAGGGGTGTGTGGCGTTGCGGGCCGTCGCCTTCTTCGAGCCCGAGTGGATCGGTGATTTCGATCAGCACCCGTGCCATGCGGCCGGTGGGTTCCAAATCACTCAGCAGCCGAATCACCCGGCCACTCCACGGCTCGACCTTGCCGTTGCCGGTATCGAGGTGGATTTCCGCGCTGGATCCCGGCTTATCTTCCTGGGGTAATTGAATGCGATTCAGGTCCGCCACGGGCAAGGTAGCCCGGACCCAGAAGGCGTCCGTTCCGACGAGACGGCAAATCTCGCCGCCGGGTTCGAGGAGTTGCCCGATCTCGACCGATTCCTCGACCACCATGCTGTTGAATGGCGCCACCACGGAGGTTCGCTTTAAGTCCAATTCGGCGCGCTCGATCGCGTTTTTGGCCTTGGCGACCATGGCTTCGGTGCGACGCAGGTGCGGTTCGCGGAGCGCCAGCGAGGGATTTGCCTCGGCCTCGGGTAGGTCGGCCTTGAGCTGTTCCCACTCGCGCTTCGCGATGAGTTGCCGCCCCCGTTCGACTTCGGATTCATAGTGCGCCTCTTCCAACTCGGCCTTGCGCTCGATCAGGGCCATTTCGTAGTCGGCCGGGTCAATCCTGACCAGTTCCTCGCCAGCGGAAAGGCGGCCGCCGGGAATCAACGATTCGTGTTGGGCGATCACTCGTCCGCTGACCTGCGGTTCCATCGTCACCTCCCGCGCCGGGATGACCGAACCCCACGCCGAGACCACAATGCGCTCGTCGGTGGGTTTCAGATCGATCACCCGCACGATTTTCACCGCCTGGCGAGTGTCTTCCGGTTCCGTGGTGGGGGCCGTTTTCAGCAGGAGCCACGCGACCGAACCGGCGCCGCCGAGCACGAGCAGGGAGGCGAGAAATTGGAAGGCGGCGCGGGCTCTTTTCATCGGTTCTCAAAGGGGATCACCTTGGCATCTCAGGCATCGGGCCTCCAAGGGCGCGATGCAGGGCGACCCGGGCGCTGAGGCGTTCGCGCCGGCTCGTGAGGAGGTCGCGCTCGAGGCCCTGTACCTTCGCCACCGCGTCGAGCACGGGAAGGTAGTCCGTTGCTCCCAGGCTATATCGGTTGCGGGATTCGGCGAGTAACTTGCGCGCGGTGTTTAGTTGCGCTTCCTGGCGGCGGACGCGTTCGGCCAGTTTTGTCTCCCGCTGGAGTGATGTTTCGACATCCCTGACCGCGTTCAGGTAGGCGAAAGTATAACGATCGACCTCTTCCTGAACCCGGGAACGCCTTCGGGTCACTTCGGACTTCCGGCTGCCCGCGTCAAAGACGGGTCCCACGGCTCCGGCGATCGCATCCCCGATGAGGTGATCGAGGCTCGGTGTGCCCGCGAGAGCGAGGGAACTGCCGATGGAGAAACGCGGCAGGCAGTCCGCCACGGCTTCGCCGACCTCGTGATCGAGCGCTACGATGCGGGCCCGCTGCGCACGCAGATCGGGACGCTCGGCCAGCAGATCGGCGGGGTAACCCGCTTTCGGCCGGGCGGGTGGTTCCGCGGGCTCGTCATTTCTCTCCGGCAGGTGTCGAGTGCCGGGGAGGCGACCTGTGAGTGTTTCGAGGGCGAGTTCCAGTTCCTCGATGCGGGCCTCGATATCCGGCACAAGCGCCTGGGTAGATTCGAGCTGCTCCTGTTGCTGCAGCACATCGACGACCGAACTTTGTCCCTGTCCAAAACGCAGTCGCGTCAGATCGAGCAGGGTCTGGTTCACTTCGATCTGTTCCTGGGCGAGGCGGAGCTGACCGCGCTGTTCGATCAATTCGAACCACGTTTCGGCCACCGCGCCCGTCAGGAGCAACCGAGCGGCCTGCCAGTCCTCCTTGGCGGCCTCCACTTCCTCGGCCCGGGCGGATCGGCCGGATCGGATGCGGCCCCAGGCATCGAGTTCCCAATCCAGCGACAGCCCAAGCGAGGCTTCATCATCGGTCCGACCCTCTCGGTTCCAGCGACGGGAAAGATCGCCTCCTCCGTCGATCTGAGGGAAGAGCGTCGCGCCGGCCCGAATTAGCGAGGCATTGGCTTGATCGATTCTCCGTCCCGTGGCCCGCAGGTCGGGGTTGTCGGCCAGGGCCTGCGACACGAGGGAATCGAGATCGTGATCGCGAAAGCTTTCCCACCAGCGACCGGAGACCGCCCGTGGGCGGTGATTCGCATTCGATTCGGTGGCGTCCGGGTCATTCCGGTAACTCCGGGTTTCCTCCTGGCCACCGATGGCGGGTTGGGGATTCGGATCCACGGAATGCACGACGCACCCCGTCCCGATCGACGACAGCCCGAGGGCCGCCACGACCGCGAACAGGCTCCGCATCCATTGAATTCCGGCGGGACTCAAAGTCGTCTGTCTGAAAGGCGTTTCGTTTCGGATCGAACCGGCACGCGACCGGTTCGACGGGGCCTTTTTTCGCCTCTTCGCGATGCCCTTGCAAGCTTTCAAGGGCACGTCTTTCGGGAGGATCGATCTTGGCCTTCGATCTGGCGGGAATCTTCCGACTCGGAGTCGATTCTCGTGCCGAAGACGCCAAAGGAACCGGCTAAATCTCCGGCTCGACAAGGCCGCCACGTTTCGTAGATTTCCCTCATGACGATTGCCCTTCCTCCCGCGCTTGGAGATCTGGTCGAAAGGCTGATCCGAACCGGTCGCTATGCGGACGAGGGGGATGTCATTCGCGAAGCCCTGCGCGTTCTTGAACATCAGGAATTTGACGAATCACCGGCTCTGGAAGCCGCCTTGCTCGAGGGAATTCGATCCCTCCACGGTCCTTATGACGCCTCCGTGTTCGCCCGTGTCCGTCAAAACGCACGGGATTCGGCATGAGCCTGGAGATTTTCATCTCCGCCCGCGCGGAGGAGGATTTGACCCTCCAGTATCGCTGGTACTTGGAGAATGCGGATGAGGATGTCGCCGAGCGTTACCTGCTCGCCGTTCATGCGACGATTCAAGCCGTGGCGGGCAAACCGGATTTGGGAAGGTTACGACACTTTGCCGCTCCC
>JACKQC010000005.1 GCA_024233085.1 Akkermansiaceae bacterium | reverse complement strand
ATCCACCTGTCGGGCGGGATTCATGTCGCGAAGGAATTCGATGTCCGATCCATTCCCGTAAATCATGTTCGCCACATGGGTGCCCGCCGCGATGGTCACCGCGCCCTCGGTGTCGTCGAAGATGAAATTGCTGATGTCGCGGTCGGTGACCAACTGCCCGGGGGTGGCGCTGTCGGTCAGGACGACGATGATATTGCCGCCGTCATCGCGGATCGTCACCCGGGTGCCGCCGGGAATCAGCCAGTTGTGGCGAAGATCGGCGACCATGTTGCCGTTGCCGTGGCTGCTCTGCCCGTCGGCGGCTCGGTCGAGATTCCAAGAGGAGGTGTTGCTGCCGCCGAAAGACATCTGGGCTTCGAGCCCGTTCCCGACGCCCGGGTTGTGGGCGAGTTGGCTGCCCTCCAGCGTGATGTTTCGCTCGGCGAAGACCTGGATGTCGGCCTGGTGGTCGCCTCGGGAATCGAAGCCGCCGTTTCCGAGATGCACGAAGTTGTTCGGTCCGCCGGTGTTGGCGATCAGGTTGATGTCGCGCCCGGCCATCACCGAGATGGTGTCGCCGGCCCGGCCCAGATTTCCCTGCGCGGTGCGGCCGCCCATGCCGATCATGGCGTAGCTGTTCTGGTCGCCCCAGCGGTCGCCGCCGTCCCCCCCGGAGGCGAGCATGATGTCGGCGTTCGGGTTTACGACACTGACGGTGCCGTCCGCCGCGATCCCGGCGCGCACCTCGATGCTGCCCCAGTGATCGCCTCGAGCCTCGTAGCCGCCGTGGCCGAGTTGGGCGTAGTGAAAACGGCCCGCGCCCGTTCCCACGCTCGGTTCGAAGGCGCGCTGAGTGTCGCCGCCAAGGAAGTAAATGCCCCCGTCGTTGGCGACCACCCTGATGCTGCCGTTGTGCCCGACACCGTTTCCGATGGAATGCGACCCGTCTTGGGTCACGTCCACATCGTAGCCACCATGCCCCAGCTGCACGTAGTTGCGTCCATCGTTGTTCTGCCATATTTGCTGGTTGAAAGTCCCGGCCACGAACAGAATGTCGCCGTCGCTCTCGACGTCGATGTCCCCGAAGAGACCGACCTCCGCCCCGGCGCTGCCGAAGGTGCGGGAGCTGTCGCCGCCATGGCCAAGCTGGGCGAAATTCTGATCGTGATCGCCCGCGCGGAAGACGATGCCTCGCCCCGCCTCGGGGCCGGCCGCGAAGGAGCCGGCGCGAACCATGATATTGCCATGGTGATCGCCGTCGGAATCGATCCCGCCGTGGCCGAGCATGGCATGAGTCACGTTGTTGGCGCCGGGATTGGTGTCGCCGGGATCGGTTCCCGCGACAAAGCGGATGCCTCCGCTGACATCGACCGAGATTTCGCCACTATGGGAATCCCGGGTGCTGCCACCGCCGTGACCCAACTGCGCAAAGGTCCACACGTCACGCCCGGCGAGGAATTCGAGATCGCCGTTGTTCACCGTCACCTCGATGTTGCCGGTGTTGCCGATGTCGTTGTCGCCCGACTTCAGCAAGGCGGCCGTCGCCTCGCCCTGGTCGTCGTCGTCGTCGAAGCCGCCGTGCCCCAGTTGCACGAAGCCTTCGTTGGCGCCGTTGGTGGAGTCGGAGGCCTGGAAAAGAATAGAATCCTCGGAGACGACATTGATATCGCCCTCGTGGTTGCCGCCGGACCGGAAACCGCCATGGCCGAGATGCGCGAAGGCGTCGTGCGACGTGCCGCTCGAGTCCGCCGTGCCCTGAAGCGCCTGGAAGGTGATACCTCCCGCGCTGGTCACGGTGATGTCCCCCACCCCGCTGCCGTGTGAGCGGTAGCCGCCGTGCCCCAACTGAACGTATGCCTCGCGGCCGCCATGATCCAGGGTGCCGTCGGCCTCGTTCGGCCCGATGAAAAGAATGTCGCCGCCCGCCTGGGTCGTCTTCACCGAGATATCGCCGGTGAACCCGCGCACCGTCGCCAAAACGGTCCCCATGTAGTTGCCGTCGGGATTGTCCACGGCCGGCATCAGGGGGTGCAGTCCGGAATCGTCCGCCTGGCCACCGAAATTGGACCCGTATGGCTGGAGCTTGGCGTAAAAATTCGTGCCATCCATGTCGGCCACTTCGCGGAAACTCGACCGCCAGCCGCCGTGGCCGATCTGGGCGAAATTCCGGCTGCCGCCCTGGCTGCTACCCCAGTTGCCGGAATTCGAGGTGCCGGTGGCGATCATCTCCACCCCCGTGGCCGCCTCGACGACAATGTCGGAATCGAGCTGATTGTTGGCGTCGCGGGCGTTGGGATCGCTTCCCACCGCGAGGTCGTCGCCGATACCGCCGTGGTTACCGAACGATTCGAAGCCGCCATGGCCGATCATGGCAAATTGCTGGTTGTTTTGTCCGCCCTGCATCCGGATCTTGCCGTCGCTGGTGCGAACGATGATGCCGCCGTTGTGCCCGTCGCCGTATTGCCCCGTCGGATCGGGATTGGCCGCGATGCTGCGTCCGCCGTGGCCGATCATCACAAAACTATCGCCCCCGTCGGTGTTGCCGCCGGTGAACACGATGTCGCCAAAGGCGTCCACCTCGATGTTCCCGGTCCGGGTCCCGGGACGGTAGCCGCGGTTCGTGCCGTAGCGGAAGATCGGATTGGTGCTGCCCCACTGCGCCGTGCTCGTGCCATGGGAGCTGATGCCGCCGTGCCCGATCATCGCGAAGGAATTCGAATCGCCCGCGTCGCCGGTGATGCCACCACCGACGGTGATGTCAATATTGCCGGATTGTTCGCCGTCGGAATAAAAACCGCCGTGGCCGACCTGGGCGTATGTCTGGTTCCCGCTTCCCGCGTCTCCGGGAGCGGTACCGTGAAGATCGATGTCCGCGTTCAGGATCAGATTGGCGGCGGCGTCGATGGTGATATCGCCGGAATGATCGCCGCCGGTCTCGTATCCGCCATGGCCGACCTTGGCGAAGGTGCTGTGCGAATTCCCGCCGGTGAACCGAACGTCTCCGGCGAGGGTCTTCAGCTCGATGTCGCCCGAGAACCCGTCGTAGAGGGGGTTTCCGGAGGAATCGAGCGGCCAGAACAAGCTGCCGGTCCCGTCCAGGCCATCGTAGACATTGAAATCGTCGGCCTGCGTCGCCCCGGCGGGATTGATGTTGTTCCGGTAGTGACGCCACGAGAAATAGCCGCCGTGACCGAGCTGGGCGAAGCTGAGGTTCGAGCTGTTGTCGCTCTCGCCATTTTCCCGAACCAGAAGATTTCCGCCGGAGAAATCGATGTCGTCGCCCGCCGTGACCGTGATGTTCCCGGTCTTGTCTCCGTAAACGTTGATCCCGCCGTGGCCGAGCTGCGCGAAATTCTGGCGACCCTGATTGCGGTTGCGGTGGTTTTCGTCCTGATTCCCGGTCCGGGTCAGAACGTAGACGTGCGCCGCGAAGGGCACCAGGCTCGCGCTGGAATCGACCACTCCGCCGCTGAAATTGACTGACTGGCCGGCGATCACGTCGATGTCGCCCTCCAGATTCCCGGTCATGGCATGGCCGCCGTGACCGAGCAGGGCGTAGGCGCGTTTCTCCACGTTGTTGGCGTCGAAGTTGTCGAAACCGCCGAGAAAATTGATGTTGCCGGCGGTGGCTTCCACCGAAATGTCGCCATTGTGGTTGCCGTTGGTTCCGATGCCGCCGTGGCCCAACTGCGCGTAAAGCCCAAACCCGCGAACCCCGCCTCCGGCGAAGGTGATGTCTCCGGTGTTCGAAACCACGTCGATGTCGCCGCTGTGGCCGTTGGTGTCGGTGGTCGTCACCTCGGGATCGCCCGAGTTGTTGTCCACGCTGTTGTTGGCGTCGGAGTTGACTCCGCCATGTCCGACCTGGGCGTAGGCATAGGATATGTCCGTGATTCCGGAGTTGGATCTTCCCCCGGGAACGCTGGCGTTGTCGCCTCCCAGCGCAAAATCCCACGCCACATTGAAGTTGTCGATCAGTCCCTCGCCGCCGCGGAAGGTGATGTCGCCGTCGGCCTTCAGGGTGATGTCTCCGCGATAGGCGTGGCCCGCCTGGGCAATGCTGTCGTCGCCCCCGTGCCCGATCTGGACGTAGGCGCGCTGGTCGTTTCCACCCATCCCGATGATGGAACCGCCGGAACCGGTGAAGGCGCCGTTGGTGTCCACCCCGGCCCGCACGTCGATGTCGCCGGTGTGGCCGACGTTGGCGAACATGGGCGTCACCCCGGTCTCGGGATGAACGACCGTCTGGCCGCCGTTCGTCGAGCCATCCGCCAGCGACTGCACGGATGATCCTCCGTGCCCGATCATCGCCGCGCTGCGATAGGCGTCGTTGCGGATCTGGGTGGTCGTGGCGTAGTTGATGAAGATGTCCGGGTTGTCGTCGGCGTTGTCGATCACCGCCGTGGTCCACTCGATGGCGCCCGTGGTGTAGTCGATGGTGCCGACTGTCGTTCCCGCCGGGGTCCCGTTCGGCAGGGCGGCCTGGGTCACGAGATTTCCGGCGCCGTCGTCGGTGATGTGCGGCGCGGCGTTCCCGTCGTAGGTGTGCCCCGCGTCGTCGATGCGAAACTCGACCGTGCCGGGTGTGATTCGGCCGTTCATGAGACGGGCGATCCCGTCGGGGGTGGTGTCGCCGGTCACATCCGTGGCCAGGGCGGCGGCCTCGTCCATCATCTGGATGCCGAGCCCGTTCGCCCCATAGAAGGCGTTGAATTCGCTGATGTCGTTTCCGTTGCCGCCGTCCGTTCCCTGGAGATCCTGGTATTCGGCGATCCGGGTGACTTCGCGGGCCAATGCCATGCCGCCCTGAAGGATCACGTTGTTTCCGGCGTAGACCTTGATGTCGCCGAGAGCGGTGCCGTCGGAGTCGCGCCCGCCGCCGTTGCCGATCTTGGCGTTGCTCTGGCGGCCGGTGCCGCCCGCCACCAGCACGTTCCCGGTGGCGCCGAGTCCCTTGACCACGATCGACTCGTCGGAGCGACCGGTGTGCCCCTGGTCGTTGACCGCGCCGTGGCCGATGTAGGCGATGCCGTAGCGGTCGGCGTCGTTGTCGTTGGTGTTCATCCCGCCCACGACCTGCACGCTGCCGTTTTCAGAGGAGAACTCGATATCCCCATGGGCATTGCCGCCCGTCCAGAGGCCACCGTGGCCGCCCTGGGCGATGTGGTAAATGCCGCCGCCGTTGCCGTGGCTGACGAGATGATCGCGCGCCGCGTTGCCCACGGAGATCGGCAGAGGATTCCCGTCGAGATCGACACGATCGTCGAGGGGCACCGTGCTGCCGGCCATGAAGCTGATGTCCCCGGTGGTGGTCCGGACGATGATGTCGCCGAAGTGTCCCCATTTACCGTCGCCGGCGCCCTCGGTGCCGGCGGTGGTCTTGCCCGGAACGGTGCGCAAGAAGGGCATAGTTCCATCGGCCGACCAGTAATTGGTGTCGCTCTGGACCGGGTCGGAGGACATGCCGCCATGACCGAGCTGCGCCCAGATGTAAAAGTTTTCGTTCGGATCGAGATCCCCGTCGGCGGGATCGGCGTTCTCGCGGCCCGTCCCGGCGATAAAGGCGATGTCGCCGCCGGCATCGATGACGATGTCGCCGTTCATCCCGAAGGAACCCGCCGCGCTGTCGTTCTCGCCGGAACGCGCGTCGCGCCCGCCGTGGCCGAGTTGGACGATGTTGTTGCCCATGTCACCCGCCTTGAACCAGATCCCGATGTTCGATCCGGCCACGTCGCCGATGTAGGGAACGCCGGGCCGCCTGCTCAGCAAACCGCCGCCGGCGGTGATGTTGATGTCGCCGAAGTGATTGCCGTCGGCGTCGTGCCCGCCCATGCCGAGCTGCGCCCAGGCGCTGGAGTCGGTCTCGTCGACCGCCAGCCCGCCGAGGAATTCCAGCCCGCCGCCGGCGGTGATGTCGATGTCGCCGCTGGAGACCCCTTGGCTGGAGGTGCCGCCATGACCGAGTTTCGCGTAGGCGGAGGCTCCGTTCCCGGCGTGGAAACGGATGTCGCCCCCGGTGTTGACCATGATATCGCCGATGTAGCTCTTGTCCGTGCGGGTGTTGGCGCCCGATTTGGTGTAACCCGCCGCATAACCGCCGTTCCCGAGCTGCGCGTAGGAAATGTCGGACCCCACGCCCCGGTCGGTGTCGTAGTCGAGCGAGACACCCTGACGGCCGGAGGGATTGACGTTCGAAGTCAGGGTCACCGCGCCCGTCAGGTAATTGACGGATCCCACCGTGTCCCCGTTGTTGATCCCGGAGGCCGCGAGTTCGGCGCTCGCGTTGGTCACGGTCAGATTTCCGGCGCCGTCGTCCTCCACGATCGTGCCGTCGGGAACGTTGAGCCGGAAAGTGCTCGCGGCGATGCCGATATTGTCGCCAAAGGGCGCGTTGTCCGGTTCCTGCACGTTGGTGATGCCGCCCAGCGTGTTGTTCATGTAGGCGAAAGCCTGGAAGGTGTTCCCGACCGCCCCGGAGCCCTGCATCGCCTGGGCGAGCTGGGGATTGATCGTTTCGTTGTTGTCGGCCGTGTTGTTTTGAGTTCCGCTGCCCCAACCGGCCACGTTGTAGGTCGTCCCGTAGGCGAAGGTGTCGGTCGGATCGATGTCCTCGAAAAACCGCACCTGGCTCGTCCGCAAATCGATCTCCCCGACCACATCGCTGTTGGCTTCGTCGAGTTTGCCGTTTCCGTCGAACATCGCCGTGTCGGCGCGATAAATCAGGGCCGCCGTCCGCCGGGCGTCGCCATCCGACTCGATCTGCGAGGCCCCGTTGGCGATGTAGTCGATCCCGTTGACCGTGATCACGAAATCGCGCCGCGATATGTCGATGTCGTTGCGGCGCAGTGGCGTCCATCCCAACGCGGTGCCCGATTGGTCGAAGGACCAGGTGGCGTTGTCGATGCTGGCGCCGGTCTCCCCGCGGATCTGCATCGCCGTTTCCGGTCCCTGCCCGCCAATGAACCACAGGTTGCCGCCGGCGGTCACGTCGATGTTGGCCATGTGGTCGCCGTTGTTCTGGAAGCCCCCGTTGCCGAGCTGCACCCAGTTGCGCCGCCCGGCGCCGCCGATGAATTTGATGTCGCCGTTGGTGGCCTCGACGGTGATGGTGTCGAGCACCGTGACCGGATCGGCCTGCGTCGCCCCCTCGATGCGCGCGCCGTTTTCGCCGTCGGATTCGTCGCCGCCGTGACCGAGCATCGCGAAGTTCCGCTTGTCGGTGGAGTCGTCGTAGGTCGCGGAGCCCGCGTTAAAGGCGATGTCGTTGGCGGCGGTGACGGTGATGTCGCCGCTGTGGTCGCCCTGGGTGCTGTACCCGCCGTGACCGAGCATGGTGTAATGAATAATCCCGAAATCGTTGCCCAGCCCCGTGCTCGAGCCCGGCGCGTTGACCGAGGCGTCGCCCGCCTGGAAGATGACACTCCCGTTGTTCGAGGTCACGGTGATGTCGCCATTGTGACCGAGGCCCGTTCCGCGAAGCTGGGTGCCGCCGTTGTGCCGGATGTCGGCGTCGTATCCGCCATGACCAAGCTGGCTGTAGAGGCGACCGTCCTCATGCTGGAGGCTGCCGAAACCGTCGAACGTGCTGTCGATGAGAGTGCCCGAGGTGAACAGAATGTCGCCTCCCGTTTCCAGGTCGATGATCCCGGTCAATCCCCGCGCGCCGGTGTCGTTGTTGTCCCGCGCCGAGCGTGCCCCGAATCCGCCGAGACCCAGCTGAGTATACGAATCCCGAGTTTGCCCGGCCGTGAAAACGGCGCCGCCCATCTGGCCGCTGCCGCCGACGATGCCCGGCGCCGTGCTGATCTCGCCCGTGCCGGTCGTCACGCGGATATTGCCCTGGTGATGGCCGTCCGAATCCCAGCCGCCGTGGCCGAGCTGCGAATAGGAACGCTGGTAAAACTCGTTGATGCCGCGCCCGGAAAGCATTTCGAGAATGCCGCCCGCCGTGACCGTGATGTTCCCCTCGGGGCTCGCGTCGAGGTCGGCAGTATCCGTCAGGGGCGCCGAACCCCAGACGCCGCCAGCCGTCGCCGCGCCGGGATCGGCTCCCTGATAGCCATGCCAGCCCTGGCTCTGATAGCCTCCGTGCCCGATCTGGGCATAATTCATCTGGTAGGCGCCGCCATGCATCCGGATGTCGCCCTCCACGTCCACCTTGATCTCTCCCGAGTGTCCGCGCGAATTCCGTCCGCCAATGCCGGTGAAAGCCCCGCCGTTCCCAAGTTGCACGTAGGAACGATAACTGTAGCCCTCGGTGTAGTTGTAATGGGCGACCACCTCGTCCGGATTGGTCCGGTCGTTCAGCGGATCCCGCAACGCCACCAGCGTGCCGGTGTTGAAATCGCCGTCCGAGTCCGAGTCCGCCGTCGCCGTGTCGATGCCCTCGATGATGATTCTGCCTGTCTCATACGCGATGGTCCCGACGCGGACGCCCTGGTCGTTCACGAGAATACCGGTCGTCGGCGACTGGGTGTCGGACGGACCGAAGCGATCGGTGATGACCTGGCGCCCGTTTCCGTTGTTGTCCGGATCGATGACGATCGACACCGTGCCCGCGACGATGCCGCCATGCCCCAGATAGGCCTGGCTGGCGCGCAGGGCCGAGTCGGATTCGTAGGTCCGCTCGTCGTTGATCGCCTGGGTGGCCGATCCGCCGTTGCCGCTGTTGTCATACTGATAATCGATGTTCCGGGCGAAGGCGCCGTCGTTGTTCTCGACTCGCTCGTACATCGTCACCACCCCGGTGGTGTAGTCGATGTGGCCGACCACGTCGCCGATCTCGTAGTTTCCTTCCGGCGCGCCGATGGTGTCGCCGTTGACGATCAAAAGCCCCTGACCGTCCCCGACCGTGCCGTCCGCCGCGTCGCTGTCGATCACGTCCGATCCGCCGGCATCCGACACGTCGATGGTCAGGGTGCCGGGAACGATGTTCCCCACGTTCCCCGTCGCGGCCGCGCCGCCGCTGTTTCCGTGGAAAAGCTGGAAGGTCCGGGCCTTCATCGTCGCCTCCTGCAGGGACGTGTAAGTGTGCAGATTGCCCACCGTCGCCTGCCGAACGCCGTCGCCGCCGACCGCCGTCACCCCCTCGACGGTGTTTCCGACGTAATTGGTCACTTCGAAAATCTGGGTGTTCGTGTTTGCCCCCAGCATGTGAAGGTTTCCTCCGTTGGTCGTCTTCACGGTGATCGATCCGTCAAAATCGCCGTCGAGGTCGTATCCGCCGTTGCCGATCTGGGCGAAAGTGTAGTGGCCTCGGCTCCATTCCGTGGTGGAGCGTCCGTCGGTCGAGCCTCCGACTCCGTTCTGGTTGAATTCCATGATCCCGCCGTTGGTGGCGTCAAAGACGATGTCGCCGTCCGCCAGCACCGAGATGTCGGCGCCCATGATGTCGCGGTCGCCGCCGTTCTCGTAGCCGCCGATCCCGATCTGGACGAAATTATTGCTCCCTTCCCCGGCGGTGAATCGGATGGCGCCACCGACCGGGTTGTCCCCGCCGTCATAGCCCGCCCGCACATCGACGGTGTTGTTCAGGGAATAGTTCCCGCCGTTGTCGGCCACAAAATCGTAGCCCCCGTGCCCGATCATCGCGTAGGAACGATCGATGTCATAGGACGTGCCGCGATTCGCCAACTGCGGCGTGGCGTCCGCGTCGACCACGTTGCCACTCCCGAGATTGATGTAGCGCAGGACTTCCTCGTTGGTGGCGTTGCGAAGCGCAAACTCGGCGCTCAGCCCGATCGCATCGGTGGGCATCGCCTTCCTGCTGGTGAACTCGATGTTGCCCTGGGCATTGACCGTGATGAGGGAACTCGTGTCGGTCATCATTCCGTCGGTCGAACCGTCGCCGGTAATGATCCCGTGCCCGGAATAGCCCCCATGGCCGATCTGGGCAAAGCTTTCATAGGCGCGCCCGGTCCGAAAAATGATGTTACCCTCGGAAGCAAACGCCTCCTGGCCGGCGGAAACGGTCACATCGCCTTGATAGCCCGCGGTGCGGGCGTCGACATCCCAACCGCCGTGACCGATTTGGACATAACTGCGACCGTAACCCCAGGTCCGCTCGGAACGCTTTTCCTCGCCCCCGATAAACATGATGGATCCCTGGCCCGCGGTCACCGAAATATCGCCCTCGATCCCAACCGGCATGAGATCCGTGTCGTCCGGCCGCATCTGGGCGCCGCCGTGCCCAATCAGCCCGTACGCGAAGCCGTTGTTGCCCGCCCGCACCTCGATCCCGACGCTGCGGGTCGCCACCAGATCGCCTCCGGAAATGTTGTAGGGATCGAAACCGGGGCCCAGATCCTCGTGCCAGTTGCCGGCCGCGTCGTAGCCCATGTTGTCGTTCACCGCCACCGTGCCGCCGGCATAGACCGTGATGTCCCCCTGCATGTTCTGCCGGGGCACACCCGCGTTGAGGATCGCGGGGCCAGGCGAAGTGAAGACTCCGCCGGTCGTCGGATTGTCGCGATGCCAGCCACCGTGGCCGATCTGCACATTGGAAAATTCGTACTCCGTTCCCGTGCCGGTGTCGAGCAACTGCACGTTCGGCGCCGCGATGGCTCCGGTGTTGTCGTTGCCTTCGCGCGGCAGCAGATTGAAGCCGAGCACGCGCACGGCGCCGCCCATCGCCATCACCGTGATGTCGCCGCTCGAAGTCTGGTCGTAGATCGTGCGCCGGTTGCCCTCGTGGAAACCGCCATGCCCGATCTGGGCCGGATTGAGCGATCCTTTCCCCGCCCGGACCTGAATGCCCGAGCCGGCGACGCCGAGCCCGTCGGCGCCCGTGGTGGCGCCGTGGGACATCACGGAGATGTCCCCGTGGTAGCTCCCGAAGTTGTCCAGACCGCCGTGCCCGACCTTCGCGTAGCGGCTGCTCGAGCCCTGGTCGTTCGACAGATCCGTGTACCCGGCGCCGTTTTCGAAACTGGTCGGCGCCATGATGAGGATGTCCTCGCCCGCCTCGATGCTGATGTCGCCATCGACCCGCGCGTCGATCTTCTGCCCGTCGCTGAGCGTGATGACGCTGCCGGAATCGATGTAGTTGGTCCGCCAGGAAGCGCCGAAGAAAAGTCGCCCGTCATCACCCGAGTCGATCACGAACCCGTCCCGAGTCGTCTGGGTCGTGCTCGCGCCGTTGCGGTTGCGGGCCGCCTCGATCCCCTCCGCCGACGTGCCACCGTGACCAATTTGAACGTAGGAGTGATTGTCGTCCCCGCCCCGGGCGTCGATCCTTCCACTTGCCTGCACGACGATGTCCCCCGTCGCACCGTGGCCGGCGCCGAGGAACTGGCCGGCACCGCCGCCCGTCGGATTGAGCGGCGTGCCCTCGAGGTCGGTCAGGTAATCCTTGCCGCGCACGTTTCCGGCGGAATTGCCCCACCACTCGTTGCGTTCGCCGTTGCGCGTCAGACCGATGTCGTACTCGACCCCGGTGTCGCGAAAGCCGAGCTGCGCCCAGTAACTGTCGTTGTTTCCGCCGCTGGTGTCCGATCCCCGCATGTAAAGATCGTGGGTCGCCACCAGGGTGTCGCCGAAGCGGCTGCCCACCTCGATCCCTTCGGCCACGTCGGCGACCCCGCCGTTGATGTTGTAGCCGTTGATGAAGACGGACCCGTCATTGAGCCCCGCCGCGTCGTTGGCGGCGTTGCCGTCGTTCATCGTCGCCAGGATCGCGCCCATGTTGAAGGACACGCCGCCGGAATCCAGGGGCAGCGACGCGGGCAAACCGGTCGTGCCGTCCCAGCCGGCGACGATGTTGATCCCGCCCGAGCCCGCGCTGCGCACGTCATCGGCGAAGCGAATGTTCCCCTCCGCCAGCAGCGTCAACGTTCCCGGAATCACCCCCGGGCCGTCCTGATACCACTCCACCGCGTCGTTGATCTGCAAGTCACCCCGGTCGGCGCCGCCGGACGAGGTCGCGATGATCACATTGTTCCCCGCGTCCAGATCGGCCGAGAGCAGCACATTGTCGATGATGAAAGGCATCGCCCCCGTGTTGTGGGCGCCGCCGTTGGCCTGGATCAACCCGTTCGTCGGATCGAGCAGCAAGGTCCCGGCGGGACCGTTGGTCGCCGTCAAATCCACGCGGCCGGCGTAACCGAGCTGCTGGCGGCCCGAAACTTCGGCAAAACCGCCCCGCGCGACACCGCGGGCGTTGATCGCCCCCTCGAACAGGGTGTCTCCATCCGCCCACACGACCACGTTGCCGCCCGCGGAGCCGGCGTCGAGTCCGTCGGCCGTCAGCACCGCGCCATTTCCCACGGTCGTAAGATCCGAATTGTGCATCGACCGGTCGCGCCCCTGAAATCCGCCGCCCACGAGAATCGTGCCGCCGCCCGTGGCGCCACTGGCCTCGACCGCGGCGCTTCCCGTCACCTCGACGGTTTCGCCGGAGACGCGCACCTGCCCGGCCCGCCCTCCTGACGCGTTCGCCTGGGCCGTGGCGCCGAACTCCGTGGTGCCGCGCGCCGAGTCGGCGGTGATCCGGCCGCCCGCCGTGGCGCCGCTGGCCGACAACACGCCCGTGTCGTCGAGCACGAGGCTTGAGCCGCCGTTGATCGTCAGCAGGCCGCCGTTGCCCGTGGCCCCGTCGGCCGACACCGCGCCCGCGAGGTTCGTCACCCCCGTGCCCGAGGCCGAGATCGTCACCGTGCCCCCGTTGGTCGCCCCGCCGGTGTTGATCGCCCCGGTTTCGCCCACCGTCGTCACCCCGTAGGAATTGATTCCCACCATCCCGCCGCGGCCCGTCGTGCCCGCCGCGCTCACCGCGCCGTCCACCGTCACCGACTCCACCGCCCGCACGCTCACCACGCCGCCCACGCCCCCGGTGGCGTCCAGCGCCCCGGTCTCGGCCACCGACACGTCCGTCCCGTTGACCACGATCCTCCCCCCGGAGAACCCGTCGGCCCCCGTCGCGCTCACGTTGCCGCCCACGTTGATTTGGGAGTTCAGCCCCCCGGTGACCGTCACGCTCCCGCCCGGCCCGCTGGATCCGTTGGCGCTGATGTTGGCCCCGGCTCCGACGTTGATCGACCCGGCTTTCACCTCGCCCGGCCCCCCGCCGATGCGAATGCTACCCCCGGCGCCGCCGTTGGCCAGAATGTTGGCCCCGTCGGGCACGTTGATGGTCTCGCCCAACAGGGTTACCTCCCCGCCCTTACCCTGTCCGGTCGCGCTGGCGTCGATGGTCCCCCCGGCGTTGACGATCGCCCCCTCGATGAGGATGCGCCCGCCGTCGCCGCCCGGCAGCGTCGCCTGGATGGTTCCGCTGTTGTCCACCTGGCCGCCCGGCGCCCGCAGAAAGACTCCCCCCCCGCCGCGGGACGCTCCGGTGGCCCGGATCGAGCCGCTGTTGTTGATGGCCAGCGCGTAGAGATTGCCGTGCGCCTTCAACTCCACGGCCGCCCCCTCGATGGTCCCGGAGTTGTCGATGCCCACGCCGCCGCCGCCGGCCCCCACCGGCTTGACGAAGACCCGCTCGCCGTTGGCGTCCGGGTTGGCCGTGATCAGGACCTCCTCCCCGGCCCCGATTCCCACCGTGCCGCTGGCCGTGATGCTGCCGGTGTTGACCACCGACTTGCCCAGCAGGAACACATCGCCCCCGATCGCGTTGATGCGGCCGAAGTTCTGCACCCCCGCGTTGCCCGATCCGCGAAAGATCATGTCCCCCCCGGACAGAAAACTCGCGTCACTGACATCCAGAGTCGAAAGCACCAAGCCGCCCACGTCGATGGTTCCCGTCGGCCCCACCACGATGCCGTTGGGATTGATGACGAAGACCTTCCCATTGGCCCGCAACGCCCCGTGGATCGCGCTCGGATTGCCCGAGATCACCCGGTTGAGGATCGCCGCGCCGGCCCCCGGCTGCACGAACTCCGTCAGCTCGCCCGCCGAGATCGAGAAGTCCTCCCAGTTGATGATGGCTTTGCCGGTGCTTTGCGTGATCCGTAAATGACCGCCGAAGCCATCCCCAATTTCAGCGATTCCGCTCGTGACCGTGCCACCGGACGGATTCGCCCAAAGGCGTCCCGGAGGGGCAAGCCCGAGACCGGGCATCAAAAAGGCAAGAGTGGCGAATCGAGCGAGTTTGCTTCTGCGGATCGCATCCAGAGGCGTGTTCATGACGATGGGGGGAGGAATTGGGTACAACGATGCGTCAACGCTTCGTCGCGCCTTGTTTTCATTGGGGGGAAGGAAGCAGATTCTGAAAACCGGCAAACACTCAACGGTGGGGTCGGAGCGCAACTGCCGCTTCAGGCACTAATTCCAATGGACAACCACAGAGCGGTCATCCATGTCTGTTTCTTCTATTCGGAGGGAGGTTTACAAACCCGAAACAAATGGGTCAAGAAAAAATCCGTTTTTTTTTCGGAAAAATTCTCCCCCACCGGCACCGGCCCGGGATCGAAGTGGCCGGGCCGCCGCCGGGTCCGCGACCCCAATTCGCCTCTCCTAATCCAAAAGCTCACCGGAAGCGCACCTTCGGCTTGCGGGGCGGCGGCAGCGTGGACTCGGGCTGATTGGCGGCAAGCCGGGCGCCCTGACCATCCACGAAAGCGTCGTCATCATCGGCCTGCCCTCCTTCGTCGGCGCCGCTGGACTCCCCTTCGACCGCCACGGCCTCGACCGCATCGTCCCTCTCCGCGATCTCCACCGCCACGGGGGCCTCGATCGGCCGGGGAGGGCTCAACGGACGCGGCACCAGCGGCTTCACCGGCGCGGCCGCGGGCTTCGCCGCTTGCGGGGCGGGCTCGGCCGGCGCGGACGCCTTCTCCGCGAAGACCCGCGGGTTGCCCTCCGCCATCTGCTCGGCGAACAACCCCAACTGAAAATCGGCGAGAAAAGCCCGGGCCGCCTTGGCGATGAAATCGATCTCGTCGGCCAGCATGTGCATCACGATGAGCCGGTAATCGCCGTCGGCGACGATCACGAGATTCCCGCCATCGTAACCAAAGCTCATCTGGTCCACCCCGCGGCCCTTTTCGGCGAAATACAGGCTGATGTCGTCGACCACCGTCACCATCTCCTCGACCCGCGCGGCGGAAAACGGAAACAGGTTCAGCAACACCTCCGTCTCCCTCGCCAGGCAAACCCCGCACACCGTCCCCGCGTTCCGAAGCGCCGACAGCGGCCCCTGAATGCTCTCCTGACTCATGATTCGTAGAGGAAATGATTGAGCCCCGCCAGAAGTTCTCGCATCGGCATCCGGCGGTTCACCAAGCCCCCGACCAATTCCGGGCTGCTCGGATTCGAATTCGGATCGAAGCGAAATGCGATTGTCTCCTCCCCGTCGTAGAGCACCCCAAAGGCGATGGCGTGCATCTCCAGCCGCTCGCCGATGATCTGCGCGCATTCCTGCAGCGTCATCAGTTCGTCGGCGAAGCGCTCCGTGTCCCGACGACCGGATTTTCCTCGGGCGGCGCCTCCCGAGGCGCGGAAATAGCGCGGACGCCCCTCCTCCAGCGCCTCCCGCAGGATGGGGTTGATGTCGTCAGCCGCCGATGCGCCCGGATTGGGGTTCGTTTCCGTCGATTCCATGTTTCGATCGCGCGCAAGGATGCGGGCAAAGTCCCGGAAAGTCGAATCAAAATCCCGACCATCTCCACGGTACCGGGAGAGCAAGTCTCAGTCGGCCGCCCCGACAAATTTGTCTAATACGCCAAAATTCAAAACCATCCCGATAATTAACATTTATGAATCTAATAATTGCAATTTTCTATTGTTTTTTATTTCTTTTATGATAAATATGGTTTTAGCAGCCCTTTACTTCAATGCACACGAAACTCAAAAAGGCCTACTCCCTCATCGAGGTGCTGGTGGTGGTCAGCGTGATCGGAGTCCTCGCCTCGGTCGCTTACTTGTTTTTGGGAAACGTCCAGCAATCCGCCCGGGATCAAAAACTCGCCTCCGACATCAAGACGCTCAACCGGGCGGTGGCGGCCTATGTCTCCTCCGGCGGTTCGCTGGACGACGCCAAGGACACCGCCGACGTCATCGGAAAGCTCAGAAACTTCGCCGCGAGCGGCGAAGCCGATCGCATGCCCGGCCTGTCGTCGAGCCTGATCGATCCGCGCCTGAATTTCCGCGCCCAATCGTCCGGGGGCACCACGGGCGCGAAATGGAACCCGGGCAGCCAGCGCTTTGAAGTCAGCACCGATCCCGAGGGCGAGTTTCTCGAATTTTTCATCGACGACAATCTCGCCGAAGTGACCGGCCAGGAGGAGGACCGCGAGTCGGCCATGAAATACTCCTCCGACAGCACCTGGATCTGGGACTACGAGGACAAAGTGGCCGCGGCTCCGGCGGGCCCCACCACGGTCGCCACGGTCGCGGACCCCTTCACCACGACCCCCGCGGGTGGTCCGGCGGCTTCGGCCGGCCCGTCGACGCCCTCCACGCCGATGACCACCAACGTCCTCAGCCCGCCTTCGTTCTCGGTTAGCGGAGGCACGCACCCGATCGACGATTTTCCGATGAGCGTCAGCCTCGCCGACACCAACACTCCGGGTCTTTCCCAGATCAAATACCAGATCGACTACGGCGCCTGGATCGACTACACGGTCCCGATCGCGGTCACACCCGGACAGATCGTCAGCGCCCAGGCGATCAGCATCGATGCCGGCTGGCTCGACAGCGCCAAGGCCACGCAGATCTACCTCTCCGACTCCGCCCAACTCGCGCCTCCGGTCATCCTGACCAGTGCGAGCAATTTCGGCTTCTTTTTCAACCGCACCATCAACGTCACTCTCCAAAACCCGAACGATCCCAGCTATTCGGAGCTTCAATTCCGGATCGACGGCGGAGCCTGGACGCCCTACAACGGGTCCTTCACCCTCGATCGGGCCACCTACGGCGGCGGGGTGACCATCGAAGCCATGGCCATCGCCTCCGCCGGCCCCTACGAGTCATATTACCAGGACAGCTCGACCACGGCGAAGCTCCTCGGCGGCGTAAATGTCGAATTGACCGGCACCGCCACCGGCATGTTCCACGATCCCACGGGGCTGGCCACCATGGTCACCAACCTCACCGGCGCCGCCATCGCCGAGTCCTCCTACTTCGAATGGGGGGACGACACGCCGATCCCCGGCGATCCGCGTCCCGCGAAGAAAAGTAATCTCGAATTCAACGGAACCGGCTTCTCCGACCTGGAGGAGGGCACCCCCTTCCTGATCGGCGACATGGACTACTTCAACGGCTCGATCTGGGCGGATTCCGGCGCCGACACCGTCAACCTGGGAGTCGATCTGAATCTGAACATCGGAGGGCTCATGCTGACACCGCGCTTCGACTTCGGCCTGAATCTGATCAACACGGTGAACCTCGAAACGCCCGGCGATCCGTGGCCCGACGCCGACTACGTCGTGATCGACAATCCCACCTCGAGCACCCAGTTGTTCATCAACGATTCCATCTACGAATTCTCCATCTCCTTCGGCGAAACCACGCCGCAGGGTTTCGCTCTCTTCGACCAGTTTCACGTTCTGGAATGGAAGTCCGCCAACGTGAAAATCTACGGCTCCTTCACCGAGGTGACGCCGTGACCGGGCGCCTTCGACGGGGTTGACGGACCGGCGCCCCGTCCCTTAGCATCGCGAACGTCACATTCCGTCCCGCCGCGTCCCCTCCGCGATTTTCGCTTTGCGGGGCGGTTGGACTCGCGAAGGTGTCTCGGTTTCCCGGAGTTTCATGGCCCGCCTGCTCGTCGTTTCCCTTTTTCTTGCCCCGTGGATGGTGGCGGTGTTCCCTGTCCGCGCGGAGAAGACCGAGTTCGCGTTTTTCGAAAAACACATCCGGCCGGTGCTGGTCGAGCGATGCTACGAATGCCACTCCACCGAGTCCGGCAAATCGAAAGGCGGCCTGCGACTCGACACCCGCGACGGCTGGGCCCGGGGCGGCGACTCCGGGCCGGCCCTCGTGCCGGGAAAACCCGCCGACTCCCTGCTGCTGGGCGCCCTGGCCCACGATCCCGACCTTCCCGAAATGCCGCCCAAGGAGCGTTTGCCCGACGAAGTGATCGCCCATTTCCGGGCCTGGATCGCCGACGGCGCCCCCGATCCCCGGACGGCGCCACCCGCCGCCGCCGATGGCGGAAAAACCGGCATCGACGTCGAGGAAGGGCGCCGCTTCTGGGCTTTCCAACCGCGCGTCGTGTCCCCGCCTCCCCCGGTGAAGCGTCCGGATTGGCCCCGGGGGGAGATCGACCGTTTTCTCCTGGCAAGCATGGAGGAAAACGGCCTCTCTCCCGCCCCGCCGGCCGATCCGATCGCTCTCGCCAGGCGCTTGACTTTCGACCTCACCGGACTCCCCCCCACGCCGGAGGAGATCGATCGCTTCGTCACCGAAGCCGGGGGCGATTTCGACGCCGCCGCCGACGCCCTCGTCGACCGTTTGCTCGAAAGCCCCCGGTTTGGCGAAAAATGGGCCCGGCATTGGCTCGATCTCGCCCGCTACGCCGATTCGAACGGGGGCGACATCAACCTCACCTTCCCCCACGCCTGGCGCTATCGGGACTACACGATCGACGCCTTCAATCGGGACAAACCCTTCGACCGCTTCATCCGCGAGCAGATCGCCGGCGACCTGCTGCCCCACGCGTCGCTGGCCCGGCAAACCGAGCAAATGATCGCCACCGGCTTTCTCATCATCGGCCCGAAGATGCTCTCCGAGCGCGACAAGGAAAAGATGCACCTCGACATCGCCGACGAGCAGATCGACACCATCGGTCGCGCCTTTCTCGGCATGACGCTCGGTTGCGCCCGCTGCCACGACCACAAATTCGACCCCGTCCCCACCGAGGACTACTACGCGCTCGCCGGCATCCTGCGCTCGACCGTCACCGGCGACGGCATCCGCATGAACAACGTCAACGTCTCCGGCTGGATCGAGCGCGAGTTGCCGGTCCCAAATGCTCAGCGGGCGATGATCGACCGCCATCGCCGAGAAATTGAGGCGTTAGCCGAAAAAATTTCCACCACCAAATCCCGGATCGCCACCCTTGAAAAATCCGGCGCGCCGCTCGGCATCGTAGTTGACGACACCGAAGCCGAAAAACGCGGGGAGTGGAAGACCTCGACCAATTTCCCGCGATTCTTCGGCGCCGGCTACCTCCACGACCTGAACACCGGAAAAGGCGAAAAATCCGTGACATGGCGGGCCACCATTCCCGCCGACGGAGAATACGAGATCCGGGTCTCCTACGTCGCGGCCTCCGATCGCGCCGGGACCGCCCCCTACCGCGTCCGCCACGCCGGCGGAGAGACCCGCGTCGCCGTCGACCAGACCCAAAAGGGTGAAATCGACGGCCAGTGGGCGGTTCTGGGGCGCTTTCCCTTCAAACAGGGTATGGTCGCCGACCTAACCCTGTTTAACGCCGCCACTTCCGGATTCGTTATGGCGGACGCCGCGCGCTTCGTTTCCGTTGCCGAGCTGGAAAAGGAGCCTTCCGGCGGCTCCGAGACCCTCGATGCCGAGCGAGAAAACCTCACCCGTCTCGAGGACGAGATGCGCCGGCTCGAGGCCTCGGCGCCCGAGGTCCCCAAGGCCATGGCGGCGGCCGACCGCGCCCCGGAAGAGGTCGGCGACCAAGCGATCCGCCTGCGCGGGGAACCCGCCAATCTCGGCTCCGTCGTCCCGCGCGGCTTTCTCCAGGTCGCCAGCCGGCCCGGCGGCGCCCGGCCGGCCGCCATTCCCGCCGGCGAGTCTGGCCGGCGCGAGTTGGCCGACTGGATCGCCAGCCCGGAGAATCCCCTCACCGCCCGCGTGACAGTGAACCGCCTCTGGCGGCAGGTGTTCGGCGAGGGGCTGGTGAGGTCGGTGGACAACTTCGGCGTCCTCGGCGACCGCCCCAGCCATCCGGAGTTGCTGGACTGGCTGGCGGAGGATTTCGTCGCGCACGGCTGGTCGGTCAAGCACACCCTGCGCCGGCTCCTGCGCAGCCGCGCCTATCGCCAGTCGGCCGCCAATCCCGACGCCGCTCGCGCCGACCCCGAGAACCGCTGGCTCGCGCGGCAGAACCGCCGGGCGCTCCCGGCCGAATCGATCCGCGACGCCATGCTCGCCGCCTCGGGCGAACTCGACCTGTCGCCTCCGGGCTCGAGCGTTTCCCATCTGGACGAGCAGGCCATCGCCAACACCGCGAAACAGCGGGAGAGCGCCCAATCGGATTCGGATCGCCACCGGAGCCTCTACCTCCCGCTGGTGCGGGGCGACATGCCGGCTTTTCTCGAGATCTTCGACATGGCCAACCCCGACATGTCCGCCGGCCAGCGGGCCGCGACGACGGTGCCCTCGCAGGCGCTGCTGATGCTGAACTCCCCTCTGGTTCACGATCTCGCGACGGCGCTCGCCGAGCGCACCGCCGGCGCGCTGAACGCCACCGAGGGCCGGGTGGATCCGGACGCGGCGATCGCCGTTTTTTATCGTCGTGTGCTGGGTCGCACCCCGGGCGACTACGAGCTTTCCAACGCCCGGGCCTACCTCGCCGAACTGGAGGCCGAGGAGGCGATGTCCGAAACCGAGGCGCTCGCCAGCCTGGCCCGGGTTTTGTTTGGCTCGACCGAGTTTCGCTTTCTCGAATAGATTTTCGACAGGATTAACAGGATATTTTTGAGTTTTTTCCCTCTCAACGCCATGAATGCCCGCGCTTTCCGACACCCCGATTCGGCTCCGCCGAGCCGCCGTGCCTGGCTGCGCTCGGCTGGCTGCGGGTTTGGCGCGCTGGCCTTTCACGCGCTCGCCGCCGAGGCCGCGAACGGCGCGGGCGGCCCCTATCCTTCGCCGCGCCCCCATTTCGCGCCCCGGGCGAAACGGGTGATCTTTCTGTTCATGCACGGCGGCGTCTCCCAGGTGGACACTTTCGACCACAAGCCGAGGATCAACGCCGAAGCCGGCAAGCCGCTCCCCTTCAAGGGGCTCGACAACCTCGACGCCACGAAGAAAAACGGCGGAAACGGCGTCCTGTTTCCGACCCCGTGGAAATTCCGGCGCGCGGGCGAATCGGGCAACTGGGTGAGCGAGCTGTGGCCGAACGTCGCCCGGCACATCGACGACCTGTGTTTCATCAAGTCGATGCACACCAAGGGCACCAGCCACGGCCAGGCGGTCTCGATGCTGCACACGGGCACCGACAATCTCCTGCGCCCCTCGATGGGCGCGTGGGTCAGCTACGGGCTCGGCTCGGAGAACGGCGACCTGCCCGCCTTCATCAGCATCGCCCCGCCCCGCGGACACGGAGGCACGCGCAATTTCGGCGCGGCGTTTCTCCCCGCCCAACACCAGGCGACGGCGATCGGCCACTCGGGCCTGCCCGCGAAGGAGGCGTCGATCCGCTTTCTCGAAGGAGAGGACGGATCGAACCCCCGGCTCCAGCGCCGCCAGCTTTCGATGCTCCAGCAGCTCAACCGCGCCCACCTCGACCGCGTCGACGGCGATCCGCGCATCGAGGGCGTGATCGAAAGCTACGAACTCGCCTTTCGCATGCAGGGGGTGGCGCCGGGACTCCTCGACATCGGCGATGAGCCGGCGCACATCCGGAGGCTTTACGGGCTCGACGATGCGAAGACGGAGGATATCGGGCATCGCTGCCTGCTGGCGCGGCGCTTCTGCGAGGCCGGCGTCCGTTTTGTCCAGGTCAGCACGCCCTACGCGTGGGATCAGCACGGAAATCTCGAGTCCGGTCACGCCAAAAACGCGCTCGCCACGGACCTGCCCATCGCCGGCCTGCTGACGGACCTGGGACAGCGCGGCCTCTTGGAGGACACGCTGGTTGTGTGGGGCACGGAGTTCGGACGCACCCCGATCGCCCAGGGGTCCAACGGCCGCGACCACAACCCGGCCGGCTTCACCATCTGGATGACGGGCGCCGGCGCCCGGGCCGGATACAGCCATGGCGAGACGGACGAATACGGCTATTTCGCCGTGCGGGACAAGGTGCACACCCACGACTTCCACGCGACCCTGCTTCACCTCCTGGGAATCGACCACGAGCGCCTCACCTATCGCTACGCGGGCCGCGATTTCCGGCTCACGGACATCTACGGCGAGGTGGTGAAGGAAGTGCTGGCCTGAAGCCGGCGCGACGCCTTTCCCAACGAAAAAGGGCAAACCCGACACGTCGCCGGATTCGCCCTTTTCGGTCAAAAAGCGGGAAAGGTCGCGGTCAATTCTGAGCCGCGGCCGGTCCTTGGTATTGGGCGCTGCCGAATGCGAGCATCGGCCAAAAAATGATGCTTAGAATCGCCAATCCCAATCCATATCCCACCGTCTTTCCGAAGCTTTTCGCTAAATCGATCATGACGATGATTCCACAGACCAGATTTACCCCCGGAACAATCAGCAGCGCGAGCCACCAGGCCGGGCGTCCCACCACCTCCAAAAGAACGATAACGTTGTAGAACGGAATGATCGCCGGCCAACCGGGCTTGTTCGCTTTCGTAAAGATTTTCCACATCGAAACAATGCAAAACACTGCGATAACGGTCATTACGCAGGAAATCATGACGAAAAAGCCCATACCCGCGGCGACAGCCGCGGCCTGTTCGTCGGAAAGCTCGACTTGTTGCTGGGCAAGAATGTTGAGATGGTTCAAGAAGTTCATTTCAGAAGTTTTCTGGGTGTTTTTTGATGCGGTTCGCACCACCGGAAATTCGGTGGCGACTGCGGCGAATTTCACGAGATTTCATCCGTTTTGTCAAGAATTCCCCGCTTTCCGGAGGGCGAAAGACATTCGAATGGAGGCGGGCGTGTGGATGCGCACGCTTACTCCGCAACATCTTGGCCAAGCCACAGTTCGCGATCCGGCATCTTCTTTCTCACGCGAGACGCCGCAGGGCCATCACCGCCTCCCGAATCGCTTCCGTCGCCGCGCCCGAATCCGCATCAAAAGTCCCGGGAAGCCGGGGTTGCCCCAGCCGGATCGAGACCGTCGAGCCGCGACGCCGCAGCAATTCCCTCCCCAGCCAAGCGGTGCGCAGCAGCGGGTGAATCGCGCCCAGCGCCTGGAAAAGTCCTGAATTCCGGCCCGGCAGAAACGCCGGCACCACCGTGGCGCCCGATCCGCCGAGGAGATGGCCGAGATGCGGCGCCCAGGGTTTTTCGACGATCCGCCGGTCGCTCCAGGTCCAACTCCCGACCTCACCGGCCGGAAACACCACCAACTGGCCGCCCGCCCCGAGATGCGCCACCGCCTCGCGGAGTCCGCGCGCATTTCGCCGCGCCGCCGCCGCGCCGCCGAACACATTCACCGGGATGAGCGCCTCCCGCAGAGGAGCGATGCCGGCGAGAAACTCGTTCGCCAGGAGGCGGGTGTCCGGGCGCAATTCGAAGGCGAGCGCGCCCAGGCAAATGGCGTCCGCTCCGCCGAAGGGGTGGTTCGCCGCCACAAGGACAGGTCCCTTTTTCGGCCACGCCTCCAGTCCGGGGCCGGAGACATCCATCCGCATTTCAAAAACCTCCCGCAGCCGCCGCAGGTAGTCGCCTCCGGAGGCGCCATCCGCCGCCGCCCGCGCAAACAGGGCATCGATCCGATGATAGCCCAGCAACTTTTCGGTCAGGTGAAACGCCGCCCGGTTCAGGACGCCCGGGCCCGCGAGCCAGGGCAACTGAGTCGCGATATCGACCGTTCGCTGTCTCGTCCGATCGCTCATTTCGATTCGTCACTCCCGTCTTCCGAACCGGCCACGGGCGGCGCCTCGAACCACGCGTGTTCCCGATGCGCCCGGATGACTCCGGCGACCTCGCGCACTGTCGGCGGCCGCATACCCCGCGCGCGATTCGCGGCCCCGATGGCGAAGGCCGTCCGCCACAGCCGGAACAGATCGCGCCACGCCGACCAGATCGGCGTTCCCGGCGCGTAGATGTGGGTCGGCTCCGAACTCACCCCGTTCAGCTCGAGCACCTTGAATTTTCGCCCCGCCTCGAAGTCCTCCACCGACGGCACCCGGATATCGTAGCGTCCGAAGTGGAAGCCCTCGAAGGCACGGCTCAGCCGGTCGATCGCCTCGCGGAGCGCCTCGGTTTCGTGTCGTCGTCCGTCGAGAAAAACCGCTCCCCGGCAGTGGGTGCCCAATTCCGTCAGCCGCACCAGTTCGCCCGCCGCCGGGATCCACGCGAGCCGATTCGCCCATTTATCGAGAAAAAACCGCGCCATCTTCACCGCGCGCGCGTCGTCGAGGATCAATTGCTCGAGAGTGCGCTCCCCGTCGCCCGTCACCGACGGCATCCGCTTTTCCGTGATCGAGGGAATCGCGCCGGTTTCCTCGTCGGGATGCCGGTGATAAAAGACGCCGAATTCAAGACCGCCGACGTGTTCCTGGGCGATGACCGGGTGCGCGCAGTCCCGCAGGTAATCCCGCGCCTCCGACACCGAGGCGATCACCGCGACACCCTGGCCCCGCTCGCCCTTGTCGGGCTTCAATACCACGGGAAATCCGAGCTCCCGTTCCCTCCGAAAGGTCTCCAAAGCCGCGAGCCGCGCGTCGATCGGACCGGGCTCGATGACGGCGAAGCACGCCACGCGCGCCGCCGACTCGGGCGTGGCCGACAGGCGCCGCAGGATGTCGCTTTTCGACTCCAGCGCCAGGCCGCCGAGGGGAATCGCCGGATTCGTCAGCGCGAAAACCGTCAGGCTCCGGTGGCGGATGGCCAGCCACACGAGGTAGGCGAGCACCGGCGGATAGACCGCCCACATCGGCCAGAATTCCCACTCCAGCAGCCGGGACCACTTCGAAAAAAGGAGGCGTCGCCCCCGGTGCGTCACCCCGAACTCCAGCACCCGCATCGCCAGCCAGACGATGGCAACCACCGCGACCACGCCGATCCAGGCCGCTTTTTCATAGACAGCCAGCCAGCGCAGCAGCACATCGCCCAGCTTCAGGGAAAACCCCACCAACAGCGGCGTCCAGATGGCGCAGGCCAGCGCCATGTAGCACGCGAAACGCCAGAACGGATAGCGCACGATGCCCGACGCGACGTAGATGGGAAACCGCGAGCCGGGCAAAAAACGCGAGGAAAAAACCAGCTTTCCCCCGTGACGACAAAAGAGTTGCCTCCCCTGCTCCACCCGCCGGTCGCTGACCCACCACCGCAGGGGCGCGCGCCGCAGCAGCGGCATGCCACCGAACCGTCCCAGCGCGTAGAGCAGCAGGTCACCGATCCAGATTCCAAGAAAACACGCCACCGTCGCCAGCCCGTATCCGATCTCGCCGCGCGCCGCCAGGATGCCCCCGCACACGCAGCTCAGGTCCTCGCTGACCAAGGTGCCCGTTCCCAAAAGCAGCCCCACCTGCGCGTCGGGCAGGCCAGCCGCCAGACTCAGCCGCTCGTTGAGCGATTCGCCTTTTTCCGTTTCCACGCGTCCCCCTCCGCAGCCGGACAGTGCCAGAACCGCCGCCAGGGCGCCGCCCCAACTTCCAAAACGAAGAAGATGGCCCGTCGCGCCCTTCATCGACTGAGTTCGGCTCGAAAAGGTTGCGGTTCCCCGGCCAGATCCGGAGCCTCGGCGAGATAATCGAACACGACCCGCTTCTCCTCCACCCGGATCCGGCTCCGGCTCCAGGTCTGGGCGTCGGGACGGTTCATTCGCACGGTGAAGGCGCTGGGTGCGGCCGGCTGGCCGGAAAGCGCGGCATTCCGGTGGTAGGCCTCGAGTTTCTCCGGAGTCGGAGCCGCGCCGAGGGACAGGAAGGCCTCCCCCCGCGCGCGAAGCACCCGCTCCGTTTCGAAGGAGGACGACGTGACCGGCATCGGCGGGGCCGCCGCATCCTCCAGCTCACCAATGCCATCCCACCGCCAGACCTGGATGTCCCCGCCCGGCTCGAAACCCGCCAGCGTGAACGGCTTCACCGTTCCGAGATCCCCCCGCGCGCGCAGGGCAGCGCCCGCCTCGGCCAGCCCGCGCGAGCCCGCCAGGTCCCGCAGCAGCACGCCGCGACTGGTCGTCCGCTCCCGAGAATGCCCCCCCGACTCCCGGTCATACCAATTGAGCAACGCCATGACGACCCCGAACTGGTTCGCCCAGATCCACGTCCCGCCCGCCTGGGTGTCCACCGGACTCAGAAAACGCACACCCCCGCGCTCCCCGGCCGCCGGCGGCTTGGCCGGAGGACGCGTCTTCAGCTCGTCGCGGTTGAAAAAGACCTCGTATCCCTCTCCCGCCGCGCCCCGCCACCAAGTCAGCGTGCACATCGCCGGATGCCAGTCGTTTCAAAGCCCGCGCAAGTCAAGTTTCGCGATGGCCTTCATTCACAACAGGTGCAGCCGGCTCGGCCGCAGAGAGGAGGGCCGGATCCGCCGCAGCCTCACGAAGGTCATCGGGTGGGCGTTCTCCGCGTCGGCGGGATGGCTTTCCTCCGACAGCTTCTCCCACTCGATTTCCGCTTCGTAGTCGGGAAAAACGGCTTCGCCCTCGACCTCGGCATCGATCAGGGTGAGGCACAACTCGTCCGCGTAGGGCAGAGCCGCCCGGTAAACCGACGCGCCGCCGCAGACGACCAGTTCCGGCGCCCCGTCCTCGAACGCCTCCGTGATCGCCTCGTCCACCGAATGCGCCACCTGTCCGATCGCGGGCTCGAAGCGCTCGTCCCGGGTCAGCACGATCGGTATGTGGGCGCGAAACCACCCCGTCATCTCGCCAAAGGTGCGCCGCCCGAGCAGCAGGTGCTTGCCCGCCGTGTAATCGCGAAAATGAAGCGTGTCGCGCGGCAGCCGCCACGGGATGCCGCCGTCTCCCGTTCCAATCACCCGGTTGCGGGCCATCGCGGCGATCATCGAGATTTTCATGCCCTCAGTCTGGCGGGGGTCGCCCCGAAAAACCACCCACATTTTGCCGAACCCAACGCCGATCCCGCGACCGAACAGGGTTGACCCATTGACCTAACCCTGTTGAGTCCCGCCGGAAATGGGTGGTTGTCGGCGGCGGCGTCCGTGGTTTAGTCCCCTTCATCATGAGACCCGTTCCGCTCGCCCTGTTTTTCGCCCTGACGGCCGCTCCGCTCTGCCGCGGGGACAACGCTCCCGACGCCGCGCTGCTCGCGGCCGAAAAAGCCCGCGGCGTGCTGACCGGCGACACGGGCGTCCGCTGGTCGGTCGATGTGGTCGGAAAAGGCGCGGAAGGCACCAAGACCGCGCATTTCGACGCGACTTCGCAAAACGGAAAAATTTTCGCCGAAGTCCTTGAACCCGAGGAAGCCAAGGGGCGGCGTTACATAGCCGAGGCCGACGGCAGCATGTGGTTCTGGAAGCCGGGTCTGAGCCGGCCCGTTTCCGTGTCGAAACGCCAGCGGCTGTCCGGTGACGCGGCCATCGGCGACATCGCCTCCACGAGCTTTGTCGAGGGCTACAAGGTCGAGTCCGCCGAACCCGGCGAAGTGAACGGCGAAGCGGCGACGATCTACACCATGAAGGCAAATTCCCTCGGCGACACCTACAAACAGATCAAGTACTGGGTGACGAAAAAAGGTTCCCTGGGGAAGAAGGCCGAATTCTACGCCACCTCCGGCACGCTCCTGCGCTCGGCCACCATGCAGTACGACAACCAGGCCGGCGGAGGCCCCTTCCTCTCCCGGATGACCATCGTGGACAGCTCCCGGACCATCACGCTGACCTTCGGCGATGTCGAGATCGGGAAGTTTCCCGCCGATCTTTTCGACAGAAACAAGATGGGAGGAAACGTCCAGCGCGCCCGGACGAAAGGAAACCGGTGAGGCGGCGGCGGTCCCGCCCCGCGAGCCCCGGTCCGCTCCCGCCGCCGAATTTCGCCGTGGCCAATCGCTTTCCCGACTCTGAAAACCACCGACAACGAATTCGCCGAGGCGGTCGCCACGCTCAAGGCCCTGTTGCGCTTTGACACCACCAATCCGCCGGGGAACGAAGGGCCGGCGGCCGAATTTCTCGCCCGCAAGTTTCGCGACGCGGGTCTCACGCCCGAACTCGCCGGTGCCGAACCGCGACGTCCAAATCTCGTCTGCAAACTCCCCGCCGATCCCTCCCGGAAGTGCGGCCGCCCCCTGGTGCTGAGCTGCCACCTGGATGTCGTGCCCGCAGATCCGGCGCGCTGGACGCACCCGCCCTTCGACGCCGTCGAGGCGGACGGATGCGTTTGGGGCCGCGGCGCGATCGACATGAAGGGCTTCGCGACTCTCGCCGCGATGACGGTGCTGGCGATCCGGCGGCGCGGTCTGCCCCTGAATCGCGACCTCATCTTTGTCGCCGTCGCCGACGAGGAGGCCGGCGCGGAACTCGGCTCCCAGTGGCTGGTGGAAAACCGGCCCGACCTGCTCGGGAACGATCCGGAATACATCGTCAACGAAGTCGGTGGCTTCACCCTGCCCCTCGACGGAAAGCGTTTCTATCCCGTCCAGGTCGCCGAAAAGGGCGTCGCCTGGCTGCGGCTGACGATTCGCGGCACGCCCGGGCACAGCTCCCTGCCGTCCGAGGACAACGCGCTGGGGCAACTCGGCGAGGCGATGGCCCGGATCGCCCGGGCGCGCCTGCCCTGGCACGTCAGCGAGCCGGCCCGGGACTTCCTCGGCGGCATCGCGCGGGAGTCCGGCCCGCTGAAGCGCCTGTTTTCGCCCCTGCTGCTCCATCCGCTCACCGGTCCCGCGCTGCTCGACCGCGCCATCGCCGATCCGGCGCGCCGGGCCTCCGTCGAGGCCGTGCTGCGAAACACCGCCAACCCGACCGTGGCGCGCGGGGGCTCCAAGATCAACGTCCTTCCCGGTTCGGCCAGCGTGGACATCGACGGACGCTTGGCCCCGGGCCAGACGGCGGCGGATCTGGTCCGCGAATTGAGGGCCGTCCTCGGCGATCCGACGGGCGGGCGTTTCGACTTCGAAGTGCTCCGCGAATCGGAGGCCGTGGCCTTTCCCCCGGACACCCCCTTTTTCGAGGCCATTCGCGCGGCGGTGAAGCGCCACGATCCGGAGGGCATCGTCGTGCCGGCCATTGTGCCGGGATTCACGGACAGCAAAAACTACGCGCGCCTCGGCGCCGTCTGCTACGGATTCTATCCGCTGCAACTGCCGGAGGACCTGAACTTCGCCGCCCTGTTCCATGGCGACGACGAGCGCATCCCCCTGGATGGCTTCCGCTGGGGACTGGAGACGCTGCTCGACCTGGTCGTGGACTTTGCCGGCGCTTGAAACGGCGGCCCAAAAAACGCAATTTTTCGCCTGACAAGGCGGCGGGCGCCCGCTTCAATGAAGCGTCCCAACAGAATGTTCCCCGCCGGACCGTCGCTTTCCGCCGGTCTGATTTCAGGGCCCGCGTTTTTTCCGGGAATGGCCTTCGCCTTCGAGGGCTTCCGGCGGACGCTTCCTTTCCGGCACCGCACCTTCACCATCCCACCATGGTCGAAAATCGAGGCTCGGTCGCCCGTATGGCGACGATATTGTCCTGCCTGGGCGGCTTTTGCGCGGCCCCGGCGCAGGATCTCATCACGCCCCCGGTCTTCGCCGAAAAGGGCATCCAGGCGCTGAACCCGGGGCCGTGGGGCGATCTCGAATACTACGTCGTCAATCTCGAGCCGCCCGACAACCTGGTCGGCACCGCCCGCGACATCGACGCCCACGTCGAGGGCACCGTGTGGAAATTTGTCGCCCACACGCCGGAAATGACGGCCGACACGCTGACCGACGCCGGCCTGGCCCCGGACGCCGTCGCCCGCCTGACCGGGGATGATCATCTCCGTGTCAACGGCGCCATCGTCGAGATCCGGCCTCCCGAGGATCTCGTGGAAAGCCTCGCGCCCCAGATTCGCGCGCGGCTTTATCCAAGGATCGGGCGGGACATCGAGGGCAACGTCTTCCGGAATTTCTATCTCATTCCCCCCGGCGGCATCCGTTCTCTCGCCGGCGCCGACTCGGGGCTTTCCGACCGGACCCTCGACCTCATCGAACGGCTTACCTATCCGGTGGAGGGAGTGCGGGCTTTCTCCGATATCGCGCTGGCGATGCGGCGGGCGGCGGATGAAACCGAGCGCCGGCGCATTCTCAAGACCCTTTTGCGCGAGAAATCCTTCGCGCTCCGGCTGAAGGTCAGCTCGGCGGCCGAAATCGAGGATGTCGCGCGCTACTGGACGGCCCGGGGCCGCAATCTCGACGTGCTGCCGATGCTCAAGACCATCGCGATCAACTCGGAGGTTCAATATCTCGACATCGTCCACCTGCTGCCGCCCACTCCGCGCAAGCTGATCCACACCTACCCGCGCCGGACCATGAGCGTCGGCTGGGAGACGCCCGACTGCTATTGGACGGCCTTCAATTTTTTCGCCTACGCCCCCTCGAACCGCCACTTCGACGCCGCCGTCTTTGCCAGCCAGATCCAGGACCGCTATGAGCCCGCCACCAAACCCTGGCAGCTCGGCGACCTCGTCCTGATCTCCGACGCCGACACCGGCAAGGCCATCCACGTGTGCAGCTACATCGCGGACAATCTCGTCCTGACCAAGAACGGAAAAGGCTTCTACCGCCCCTGGGTCGTCAGCCCGCTCTTCGAGGTGACGGCGAGCTACGCGCGGGTGAAACGGCTCGCGGTCCATTTCCTCCGCCAGAAACCGCGCCCCAAAACCCTGCGGGTCCGTCGCTGACGCCCTCCCCGCCGGATCAACCGACGATCCCCCCCGCCTCGAGCACCCAGAGCTGGCGTCCCGTTCCGCCGTGGGGCGAGTCGATCGCCACCAGTTTGCCGTCGTTGCTCGATCGCGGATGGGTGTCGCACCGCCACTCGCCGACGTACTCCTTCGGCGAGTGGAAATGCCCCAGATCGTGCCGCCGCCGGGTCGGCACATGGTAGAGATAGGGCGTCTGCTGTCGGCGGACGCCGTTGGGATAGGTGTCGTTGAGAATCCACTCCCTCCCGTCCCCGGCGGGCAGGTAGGTGTTGTGCCCGTTGACCGGCATGTCGCCCTCCCCGACGATCTCGACCGTGTCCGTCTTGTCCCGGAAAAGGTAGAAGGCCGATTCCCGTCCCTCCGGCTTGGTCCACGCGCAGACATGCGCCGCGTCGCGCCAGATGAAATGCGAGGTAAACCCCGAGGGATCGAGCACGTAGAGGTCCGAGCCGTCGAGGTTCGCCGTGAACATCCGCGTCACGAACCCGTTGTTCACCGCGAATTCCGGATCGTCCGGACCCTTCACCCGCCACCGGTGGAGGAAAATGAAGCGTTTGCTGTCGGGCGCGACGAGCAGGTGGTTGACGTAATTCCACTGGTCCGTCAGCGGCCGGCCCTGATAGGGAATCTCCGAGAGCGCGGCGAGGGAGACGATCAGCTCAGACTCTCCGCTGTCCATGTTCATCCGCCAAATCCCCGATTTCTCGGGGTTTTTGTCCGCCCGGAAAGGGTCCGCCACCCCCTGATAGCCGTAGCCGGGCCGCAGGTTCTGGATGCGCGCGAAATCGGCCGTCACCGCCCATTTCCCATCGGCGCTCAGCGCGTAGATCGGCCGCGGCAGGGTCCGGGTCTCGTCCGTGTCGACATTCCGGATGCGGGACACGTGGCGGCCGTCTTCCCGGTCGTTCCAGATGACCTCGTTCTTCGAGCCCGGCCGCCATTGGAGCATGCAGCCCTGCTGCCAGCCCCACGCGTCGCTCTTGCCCAGCTCGATCCACCGGTCGCCGTCCTCCAGATCCACCATGCCCACCCGGATGCGATCCTCCGGCGTCGGCGTGCGTCCCTCGAAATCGACCTCGTTGCAGAGGACGAAGCGGTTCGACGGATCGAACTCCAGCTTGTCGTAATAGCCGAACCAGTGGAATTTCGGTCCCTTCGTCACCGCCCGGGCCGGCACCAGCACCTCGCTGTATTTGGCGATGTCGTCACTTTCCCGGGCAAAACCGCGTCCCGCGGTCCCGGCCCCGGCGACGGCGAACGCGCCCCTCTGGAGAAACTGGCGGCGATCGATCATGGCTTTCGCTTTCCGGTTTGCGGTTTCAACTCCCTCTCACAAGGCCCTCGAAAAGGCCCCTCCGTCCACCAGCAACATCTCGCCGGTGATGTAGCTGCCGGCCTCGCTGGCCAGCATGATGGCCGGGCCGGCCAGCTCGCGGGGATCTCCCCAGCGGTTCACCGCCGTCATCCGGGCGAATTCCGCCTTCTCCGCGTCGCTCAGCAGGCTCATTGGCAGATCGGTCAAAAACGGCCCCGGCCCGATGCAGTTCACCGTGATGCCATGCGGCCCCAGGTCGAGCGCGCTGGCTTTGGCGAGACCGATAAGGGCGGACTTGGTCGCCGAATACACGTTTCGGCCCGGCTTCGACCCCACCCCCAGCACCGAGGAAATGTGAATGACGCGCCCCCATCGGCGCTCCTTCATTTGCGGCACCAGGGCGCGGGTCAGGCGCATGATGCTGGTCAAGTTCAGCTCCACCACCTGGTCCCAGACCGCGTCGTCGATCTCGTCGATGGGCTGCGGCTTGTTCGAGCCGGCGTTGTTGACGAGAATGTCCACCCGGCCGAATTTCTCCAGCGTCTCCGCCGCCAGCGCGTCGACCTCCGCCCGGTCGCACATGTCGGTGACCCGCGTTTCCACCCGCACGTCGAGCCCTTCGGCGATTTCGGCCCGCGCGGCCTCCAGTTCATCCGCGTGCCGGGAACAGATCATGATGCCGGCTCCGCACTCGGCCAGCCCCCGGGCCATCGCCTTGCCCAGACCCTTGCTGCCCCCGGTGATCAGGGCCACGCGGCCGTCGAGATTGAAAAGATCGCAGTGAAAGCTCATGGAGCCGACCATGGACCGGTTGCCGGGCCGGGAAAAGGCGAAAGTCGGCCCGCCGCCGCCCGCTTTTGCGCCGATCTTGCAAAAGTTGCCGCCCGATTTGTGAGGGAGTGGACAGATTCGTCCTTTTTTCGCTATGGTTTCGGCATGAATCCCCCCATTTGCCGCTTTCTCAGCAACCTGTGTTTCCAGCTCGGTGTCATCTCCATCGGCGCCTCGATCGCGATCTGGTGGTTCACCCTCGGTGACGATCCCGAGTCGAAAGCCCACGCCGAGCGCTTCGGCATCTTCGTCGGCCTGTGGGCGCCGACCCTGCTCATCCTCTCGAACCGTTTCGACCGCTATGCCGACAAGGCCTCGGTCGTTCCGGGCCTGAGATCCGAGAACCTCGAGGAAAGCCGTTCGGAGGAGAAGGACTGAAACGCCTCGTTTCAACAGGGTTGAGTCGGTGACCCAACCCTGTTGGGTCGGCCTCTCGAACGGGGCTGATCGCCCCCCCCCGCGCGGAGTTTTCGCCTGCCCACCGAAGGGGAGCGCGTAACGATTTTTTGGCGCTAAGACGGCGGGGGAAAGGCGCGCAAGACGGATTCCGGAGCCCCCTTCCGTGGCGGGAACGAGTTCCGGCTCAAAGAGCCCCGATCCCGGCCAGGAGACGCTCCAACCCGACTTTGCCGAGGTATTTCGACAGCAGAAAGCGCGGCGCCTTGGCCAGGTCCACCAGGATGAGCGCGTCGAGAGCGTTCGAAAAGGCCGGGTCGACGTTGAAGCTCAGCAGCGTGGCGTTGAGCTTCAAGTAATGCTTCAGAAGCACCGGGATGCCCTTGCCGTCGGGCTCGGCCTCGGAGACGTGGGCCGAGACTTCCTGCGCGGTGCGCAGGGCGCCGCTGATTTTTTCCGGGTCGAGCCCCTCGAGTCCTTCGGCGCCGCGATAGGGATTTCGGGGTTGGACGAGATTCGCGAGGGTCGGGTGTTGCAACTCGCGGGTCATGAACTGAACGATGAGATATTTCGAGATCGCCGTGTAGTCCTGGCTGATGCTGACCGGCCCGAAGAGGTGGCGGTAACGCGGATTCCGGCTGAGATAGCCGCCGATCCCCCGCCACAGCAGCGCGAGGGGATGCACCATGCGCTGGTAGGCGGGCGCGATGAAGGAGCGGCCGAGTTCGATCCCCGGATTGAGGAACTCGAGGAACTCGGGCTCGAAATGAAACAGGCTCGTGCAGTAAAGCCCCTCCGCCCCGTGGCGACCGAGTATTTCGTCCGTCGGCCCCAGGCGATAAGCGCCGGCCAGCGCGTCCGTCTCGCGATCCCAGAGAAAAAGGTGCCGGTAATACTCGTCAAAGCGGTCGAGGTCGAACGCCTTCCCCGTCCCCTCGCCGACTTCGCGGAAGGCCTCCTCGCGCGCGCGCCCGATCTCCTCGACCATGGCGGGAATCTCCGCGGCCGTGGCCATGAAAACGGAAAAGCGCCTCTCGCGCACGAACTCGCGGTCGGCGGGGAGTTTTCCCAGCTCTCCGATCAGCCGATCGCGGGCCACCGGCGGCGCCACGGGAGCCGGACAAATCTCGCCGGGCGGCTTCGTCCCGGGCTGGAATAGGGTGGTGGACATCGGCTTCGATTCGGTCGGTCGGCGAGGTCCGGCGGGCGGGTGCGGGGTCAGGCGCTTTCGGCCAGGCTCCGCTGATGTTTCAAGGTCGAGGGGGCGATCCCGAAGTCGGGAGAGACCCGGATGCCCTGCGCCTCGCACATGATGGCGATGATGGCGAAATGATGAACCGTGTGGGAAACCAGAAACTGCAGCTCGCGGCCCACGGTCGAACCTTCGCGGCACTCGCTCCCGGTGCCGCAGTCGACCCGCACCCGGACCGGCCGGTTCGGAGCGATCCCGCCATCCTCCTCCTGCCGCGCGAACCACTCCGCCAGCTCGCCCAGGCGATCCGTGGCGCGCGCCGGGTCCGACTCCTCGGGAGTGCCGCGCTGTCGGGCGTCGTAGTCGATGTCTCCGCTCTCAAGGCCGGCACGGAACTGCTCGAAGTGCTCGAGGCAATGCCGGATGTGCCCGCCGATCGAACCGCCGAAGCAATTGGCGTGCGGCGCGGAGTACCGCGCCGAATCCAACTCCAGAGTGAGGGTCCGGGCCTGCCCCAGAAAGCGCTCGCAAGCGTGCCAGAGTGTGGTCATTGAAGGAAACGATCGTTACCCGCGCCTCCTCGAAAGCGGTGTCGTGATCTCCCCTGCCTTACACAATTTCAACGCTTTCCTCAACCGAATAATCAAGTCCCCCGGAATTCGACCGTGACATTTCCGCCATCCACTCCGCGCCGGCCGCGATTCCGGGGAAAACCCGCCACCCACGCTTGCATTCCCGCCGAAAGTCTGAAAGCGTCGCGCCTCGAATCTTCCCCCCGTCCGCCATGTCTGACTCCATCGTTTTCCTCGACCGGGACACGCTCGACGCCGCCGGCGACATCGATTTTACCGCCCTGAACTCCCTCGGGGAGGTCATTCTCCATCCCGTGAGCCGGGCCGGAGAAATCCCCGGGCGCGTCGCCGGCGCCGGGATCGTCCTGACCAACAAGGCGCCCGTGGACGCCCTCGCCATGGACGCCGCGCCGGCGCTGAAACTGATCCAGGTGGCCGCCACCGGAGTGAACAATGTCGATCTCGACGCCGCCCAAGCGCGGGGCATCGACGTGCGAAACGTCAGCGGCTACTCGACGCCATCGGTGGTGCAGCACACCTTCGCGCTGATGCTCAATCTCGCGACCCAGGCCCATCGCTACGCCGCGGAGGCGCCGCTCTGGGCGGAGTCGCCCCACTTCACCCGGCTGGACCATCCCGTGCGCGAGCTGGCCGGAAAAACCCTGGGCATCGCGGGGCTGGGCGCCATCGGGCGCGCGGTCGCCCGGGTGGGCGAGGCATTCGGGATGCGCGTGGTCGGCCTGGCCCGGGGAGACGGCGAATCCCCGCCCGGCGACCACCTACGGCTCGCGAAGGACCGTTTTTTCGCGGAGGCGGACGTCATCTCCCTGCATTGCCCGCTCACCGAAGACACGCGCCACCTGATCCACGCCGGCACCCTGGCTCTGATGAAACCGACGGCCTTTCTGGTCAACACCGGGCGTGGCGATCTGGTCGACGAGACCGCGCTCATTGACGCGCTGCGATCGGGCCGGATCGCCGGAGCCGGCCTCGACGTCCTTTCGCGGGAGCCTCCCCCGTCGGATCACCCGCTGCTCGACCCGTCGATTCCCAACCTGATCGTCACGCCGCACACGGCGTGGTCGTCGCGCGAGTCGCGCCAGCGGCTGCTGGACGAGGTGGTGGCGAACATCCGCGATTTCCGCGCGGGCGGCTCGCGCAACCGGGTCGCCTGACGATCGGTCAGTCCGCCTTCCCCAGCTTGGACAGCAGGGAAAGCAGCCGCCCAACGGTGCCCTCGGCCTCGGCGATGTCCTTCCGGACCTTGCCCAGCTCGGCTTTGAGCGCCTCCCGTTCGGTGCCGGTCTCGGCGAGATCGGTTTTCAGCTTGTCGCCGGCGGCGACCAGGGTGTCGATGCGCTTGCCGGACTTGGCGAGGGCGTCGGTGACCTCGGAGCGGATCGCGGTGTTTTCATTGCGCAACTGGCGCACCTCGCCTCGCAGCGTTTCCAATTCCGCGCGCAGGGCGTCGGTGTCGCCCCCGGCCGTGGCCGCGACGATGGCGCCGATGATCAGCCCGCATCCCAGCAACAGCAGCCCACCAAAAAATAGTGGCGACTTGAACAGGGAAAAACTCGGCTTGTCCGCGGAATGGGAGGGATTGGGCGCGCTCATACTAATCGTTGGGGGGGAGCGGCGGCGGCGTCAAGCGAAAGGACCGTCTCGCGCGAGACACAAACACGCCCCCATCCGTTTTCCCCTCCAAAAAGGAAAACGGCCATCCGCGCCGGGCGGATGGCCGTTGAAATGGCCCGCGGCCGCGCCGCGATTTTCTTACTTCACCGGGATCGCGAGGATGTCGCGCCGGCCGGCGGCGAACACCTGGAGCAGCAGCACGTCGCCCTTGAATTTTTCGCGAATTCCCCGGACCTCGGCGACCGACTCCACCGGCTGCTGGTCGACCTGGGTGATGACCTGCCCGGCGCGCAGGCCGTTTTTCGCGGCGGATGAGGAATCCTCGACGCTGGAAACGACGACCCCTTTCAGATCCTCGGGCAGCTCAAGGGCGGTCCGGACATCGTCGTCGATTTCCTTGATCTCGACTCCCTTGACGAATTCGAGGTCATTCTTTTCCGGTTTGGCTCCGCGTCCGCGGGGATCGCCCATCGCCACCTTGCCGTCATCCAGGTCCCCGAGTTTGACCTTCACCTTTTCGGTCTTGCCGCCGCGGATGATTTCGAACTCGACTTCGGCGCCGGGCGCGGTGTTGCTGATGTCGAGGCGCAGTTTCGGCATGCTTTCGACGGTCGTTCCGTTGTAGGCGACGATGAGGTCGCCGGCCTTCAGGCCCGCTTTCTCGGCCGGGGTGCCGGGGCCGACCTCGTTGACGAGCACGCCGTTGTTGTCCGCGCGACCGAGGGCCTTGGCCATGGTGGTGTCGACTTCCTTCAGGAACACGCCGAGAAAACCGCGCTTCACCGTGCCGCCGTTTTCCAGGAGACGCTCAACGATGTTCATCGCCATGTTGACGGGAATGGCGAAGCCGATCCCGATGTTGCCACCGCTGAACCCGGACTGAATCGCGGTGTTGATGCCGATGAGGCGTCCGCTGGCGTCAACCAGGGCGCCGCCCGAATTGCCGCGATTGATGGAGGCGTCGGTCTGGATGAAATTCTCGTAGCCGCCGTCGGTGATGTTCAGGTCCGTGCGGCCGAGGGCGCTGATGATGCCCAGGGTCACGGTCTGGTCGAGCCCGAAGGGATTCCCCACCGCGAGCGCCACGTCGCCTACCCGGAGCTTCGTGCTGTCGCCGAGCGTGACGGACTTGAGGTTTTTCGCGTCGATCTTGATCAGGGCCACGTCGGTCTGAGGATCGGCGCCAATGACTTCGGCCGTGTACTCCTTCTTGTCATGGGAAAGGCGCACGATGACTTCGTCGGCGTCCCCGGCGACATGGTTGTTGGTGAGGATGAAGCCATCGGGAGAAATGATGACGCCGGAGCCGAGCCCCTCCTCCTTGCGGGAAGGCAGGTCCTTTTCGTCGAATTCGAAGTCCTCGGGGATTCCGAAGAAACGGCGGAACATCGGATCGTCGAATCGCTGCTTCGGCAGGTTGGCCTTGATTTCCTTGGTCGAATACACAGTGACGACGGCGGGCATCACTTTTTCCAGGGCGTCGGCATAGCTGGAAACGACGGCCGTGGCCTCGGCGGGCGGCGCGGCGCTGTCGATTTTCAGCTTTTTCTTCAGATCCTCGAATTTCACCTCCTGACCGTGGATCGAGGTCAGGAGAGGCATCGAAACGGCCGCGGCGGCGAGCAGTCCGAAGCGAAGGAAGGTCTTTTTCATCGTTGGGTATTTGGGTAGGGATGGGGGGGAGTTCAGGAAGTCCGGCGACTTTACGGCATCGACTGGCGTTTGCCTATGGCCGAAACGGGGTTTTCATGAAGTAGAGCGGCACGAAGTGTCCGATCTGTCTTTAAAAAATCAATTCCCCGCTCGCCGCTCCCCTTCCCGTCGAAATGGAATCGCTGATCTCCCCCGACCGCGCTTCGGCCGCCGACCTCTCGGCGGCGGAGCTGCAGCGTTATGCCCGGCATATCACCATCCCCGATGTCGGGCTCGCGGGGCAGCGACGGTTGAAAGCCGCCCGCGTCCTCTGCATCGGCGCCGGGGGGTTGGGCTCGCCGGTGACGATGTACCTGGCCGCCGCCGGCGTCGGCCGTCTGGGAATTGTCGATCCCGATGTGGTCGACTCCTCGAACCTGCAGCGACAGATCCTCCACCACGCCGCCGACGTCGGGAAAAGCAAGCTCGACTCCGCCCGCGAGACCCTCGCCGGCATCAATCCCGAGGTCGAGATCGAGACTTATCCCGTCGCCTTCACCAGCGCGAACGCCCGCGAGATCGCCGAGCCCTACGATCTCATCATCGACGGCACCGACAATTTCCAGACCCGTTACCTCAGCAACGATCTCGCGGTGTTGACGGGCAAGCCCAATCTCTACGGCTCCATCTTCCGCTTCGAGGGGCAGGTCTCGGTTTTCGCCCCGAAGCTGGGAGGGCCGTGTTACCGCTGTATTTTTCCCGAGCCCCCCGAGCCCGGCATGGTCCCGAGTTGCGCGGAGGGCGGCGTGCTGGGCGTGCTGCCCGGCATCGTCGGCTGTCTCCAGGCCAACGAAGCCATCAAGCTGATCCTGGGCCTCGGCGAATCGCTCGCCGGCCGCCTCGTCCACTTCGACGCCCTCGCCTTCCGGTTCCGCGAGTTCAAGCTGCGCCGCGATCCGCAATGCCCCGTCTGCGGCGACAGCCCGACCGTCACCGAATTGATTGACTACGACGCGTTTTGCGGGCTGAGTCGCGGGGAAGCCCAGAGCGACGAATCCGCCATGAACGCCCCCATCCTGCCCGAAATCGACGTCCACGAACTGAAGCAACGCCTCGAGTCCGACGCGCCCTTCCTCCTGCTGGACGTTCGCGAGCCGAACGAGCACGACCTCTGCCGCCTGCCCGACGCCGTCCTCATCCCCCTGGGCGAACTCGCCGACCGGCTGCACGAACTCGACCCCGACACCGACATCGTCATTCACTGCAAGGCCGGCGGTCGGAGCGCCAAAGCCCTCGAATTGCTGATCGAAAGAGGCTATCAGAAAGTCTGCCACGTGAAGGGCGGCATCAACGCCTGGTCCCGCGAAGTCGATCCCAAGGTACCGCTTTACTAAGCCAGGCCAAGCCGGGGAAATCCCCTCTCCGATGTCCGACGTCCCGCTTCCCCATCCCGAACCCGAACTGCTGGCGATCCTGCGCTGTCCCGAAACCGGGCAGCCGCTCTCCTTGGCCGACCCCGCGCGCTTCGAGGCGCTCCGGGGCCTCTTCCCCGCGGACCCGGGCGAGGGCGGCGAAATCCAGGGCGCCCTGATCCGGGAGGACGGCCGGCGCGCCTATCCGATCCGAAACGGATTTCCGATACTTTTGATTGATGCGGCCGCGAAAGTCGATATGGATTCGACCCAACCCTGTTGAGTCGGCGAGCAAACCCTGTTGGGTGCCGGACTCGACAGGGTTGAATTGTTCCCGCTCGATCCGGCCCGATACCGCGATTTTTCTCAAGAAACCCTGTTGAACGGGCATTGGCCCTAAACGATATTCGCCAACCTCGATCTCTGACTCACTCCTCCCTCGATGAGCGCTACAGCCTCTCCGGCACCCAAGGCAACCGACGACAGCACCTCCGGCGAACTTCCCCCGGCCGGCGATCTTCAAAACGCGGTCATTCGATTCGCGGGCAACTCGCAGGATGGCATCCAGACCATCGGCGGCCTCCTGGCCAAGCTGGCCGGGCGCAGCGCCCGCGAGGTGATGACCTACATGACCATCCCCTCGACCATCTCGGGCGGGCCGTCCATTTTTCAGGTTCACCTCGGGTCCGGCGAGGTGCTTTCCCCGGGCGACGAGTCGGATTTCCTGATCGCGTTTTACCAGCACAGCTACGACAACCACGTCTCATCCCTGCGCGAGGGCGGTGTCTGCATTTACGACTCCGACAACGTCACGCCCGATCCGGAGGCGAACCCCGGCTGCCAGCATGTCGGCGTGGCGATCACCAGCACCACGGTGGAGGCTCTGGGCGGCAGCCGTGACCGCGGCAAGAATCTGTTCGTCCTCGGGCTTATCACCCAACTCTTCAAACTCGACCGCGAAAAACTGGTTTCCCTGCTGGAACGGCAATTCGGCGGGAAGGGCGAGGAAGTGCTGCGCAACGCCATGCTGGCCTTCGACGCGGGATTTGCCTACCAGCTCGGCCGAGACGTCATCCGCCAGTCCTACGCCCTGCGCGAGGGCATCTCGCTGGACACCGACCGTATCGCCACCGACGGCAACACCGCCATGCTCTATGGCCTGATCGTGGGCGGCATCCGCCACGGAGCCGGCTATCCGATCACCCCCTGGTCGCCGATCATGGAGGGGCTGCGCGCCGAGCTTCCAAAGTATGGCGGCCTCTTTGTCCAGGCCGAGGACGAATTGGCCGCCGTGGCCATGGCGCTGGGCTTTTCCTACGCGGGTCATCTGTCGGTCACCGGCAGCTCGGGCCCCGGTCTCTCGCTGAAAATGGAGGCCCTCAGCTACGGGACGATGGCCGAGCTGCCCCTGGTGGTCATCAACGTCCAGCGCGGCGGTCCCAGCACCGGGCTGCCCACCAGCGTCGAGCAAAGCGACCTCTTCCAGGCTCTTTACGGCAGTCACGGCGACAGCCCGCGCATCGTGCTGGCGCCAAAAAATGTGGAGGACTGCTTTTACACCGCGATCGAAGCCTGCGAACTCGCCCGCAAATACAGTTGTCCGGTCATCGTGCTGACCGACCAGGCGCTGGCGACCCGCGTCGAAGCCTTCCGCGAGCCCAATCTCGACGAATGCCTCATCGAATCCCCGCCCGCGCTGGAGACGCGAGGGGAGGAATTCAAACCCTACCCGCTCGACGGCGAAACCCGCCACGCGCCTCCCGGCACCCGCATGACCGGCGGCAAGTATCCGGTGGTGACGGGCCTGGAGCATGACGAGTGGGGCCACCCCAGCGGAAGCCCGGAAATGCACCAGCGGATGAATGCCCGCCGTCGCGACAAGCTCAAACGCCTCGCCGACGAAATCCCCGCGCCGAACGTCTTTGGCGAGGAGTCGGGCGATGTCCTGCTGGTCGGCTGGGGATCCACCTGGGGACCGATACGCGAGGCCACCAAGCGCGCGCAGGCGAGCGGCGACTCGGTCAGTTGCGTCCACCTTCGCCACCTCAACCCCCTGCCCGGCGGACTGGAGGATATTTTCGCCCGATTTAGCCATGTGTTGGTCGTCGAGATGAACGACGAGGGCCTCTATGGCTTCGGTCAGTTGACCAGCCTGTTGCGCGCCCGTTACTGCGACCCGAAGATCCGGTCGATCTGCAAGACCGACGGCCTCACCTTCAAGATCCGCGAAATCCTCGACGGGATCGAACTCCATCGTCACGCCTGATCCGGATTCTTTTCCCGCCGGGCTCCTCTTTACTTCTTCCTGCTTCACTTCCGAAATCATGTCCGCGACCGCCGAATCACCGCAAAAGCTGACCAAAAAGGAACTCTCCGCCGATCACCCGACCTGGTGCCCGGGCTGCGGCGATTTCGCCGTCCTGGCCTCGTTTTTCAAGGTGTTGGAAAAACTTCAGATTCCGCACGAGAAGATCTGCACCATCGCCGGGATTGGTTGTTCGTCGCGTTTCCCCTATTTCGTCAACGGACATGGCGTCCACTTCATCCACGGACGGGCGCTGCCCTTTGCCTCGGCGGTCAGCCTCTCCCGCCCCGACCTCCACGTCTTCGCCTTCGGGGGCGACGGAGACGGATATTCGATCGGCGGCAATCACCTCGACCACGCCGCCCGCAAGAACATCAACCTCACCTACGTGGTGATGGACAATTTCGTTTACGGCCTGACCAAGAAACAAACCTCGCCGACCTCGCCCACCGGATTCAAGTCCAAGACCGACCCGGCCGGCTCGATCGACCAACCCATCAACCCGATGCGGAAACTGGTGTCGAACGGGGCGAGCTTCGTGGCCCGCAGTCATGCCTCGCAGGTCAAACACATGATGGAGATGTTCGAGCGCGCCATCCTGCATCCCGGCTTCAGCGTCGTCGAGGTGCTGTCCGAGTGCGTAATCTTCTATCCGGGCGCCTTCGACTCCGGAAACCCCCGCAAGGGCGGCGAATTCGCCGAGATCGACGAGAAGAAATGGGATAATTCGTCGGAAGACGAGACCCGCCACGACACCACGAGCGTCGAAGCCGCCTTCCGCCTCGCTTCCGAGCCATTTCCCGGAAAATTCGGAGTCTATCTCGAGGTCGACCGTCCCACGAAGAATCAATTGGAGCAGAAATGGATCGATTCCTCGCGGGAAAAAACCAAGAACGCCTCCGCGAAGGACCTGCTCTCCAAGCGCTTCGCGATGATGAAGTGACGGCCGGCGCTTTGCGCCCGCCCTGGCGCCGCGGCGGGACCGTCAGAGTCAACCCGCCGCGAGAATCCGCCTGGCGGCCACCGTGTCCTTGCCGATGCGGGCTTTCAGTTCGTCGATGGAGTCGAATTTCCGCTCGGGTCGCAGATAAGCCCGAAATTCGATCTCGAGATCTTCGCCATACAGGTCGCCCTCGAAATCGAAGAGGTGAACCTCAAGCAGACGCCGGAGATCGCCGCCCTCAACCGTCGGGCGATAGCCGAGATTGCCGACCCCGCCAAACGATTGGCCGCTCCGCCGGCCGGTCACCGCATAGACGCCGGTGGGAGGAAGCTGCTCGCTGTGAACCGTGAGATTCGCGGTGGGAAACCCAATCTGTCGTCCCAGCCGCCGCCCCTCAACCACCGTCCCGAGAACCGTGTAGGGACGTCCGAGCAGTTTGCCCGCGACGTCCAGATCGCCCGCCGCGACCGCCTCGCGAATACGGGTGCTGCTCGCCTTCACTCCGTCGACCGCCACCATGGGCACGCCGGTCACTTCGAACCCCAGCGCTCTCCCCATCTCGCGGAGCAGGGAAACGTCTCCCCGGCATCGGTGGCCGAATCTCCAATCCTCCCCCACACAAATTCGCTTCAAGCGGACGGCGGCGGTCGCCAGGGTTCGCACGAAATCCTCCGCCTCGATCTCCGCAAAGGCATGATCGAAAGGAATCACCAGCGCGGTTTGGATTCCCAACCGCCCGATCAGATCCAGCTTGTGCCGAGTCGAAGTGAGCAATCGCGGGGCGTTCGCCGGCGAGAGCACCCGGACAGGGTGCGGATCAAAAGTTGCCACCGCCGCCATTCCTCCATCGGTTTCATCGGCTCCCGCGCTCGAAAGAGCCGCCTCGATTACCGCCCGGTGGCCGAGATGAATGCCATCGAACACGCCGATCGCCAGGTGGAGAGGCGAATCGAATTCCCGGAGGGCGTCGATGGCTTGGAGAGTCTTCATGATTCTCGAGTGAACGAGCCTTTCGCCACCTTCCCAATCGTGGAAAACCCGGTCGGGGAAATCGCTTCGATCACGCTCCCCGCATGCGCGACACCTCGGGCAAAGTCAGCAGCCGGGAAATCAACTCCGTCCGCGGAAGCGTCTTCAGCTCCTCGAACGTAACGGAACGACTGAGATCGAATTTCCCCGATTTGGTGCGCCGCAGCGCCTGGAGGTGGGCGCCGCAACCCAGTTCCCTGCCGATATCGTGCGCATAGGTGCGGACGTAGAATCCCTTGCTGCACACGACGGTGAAATCGATCTCGGGCGGCTCGATCCTGTCCAGCCGGTGACGGTAGACATGCACGAGCCGGGGCTCGCGTTCCACAGTCTTGCCCTGGCGCGCCAGTTTGTATAGCGGGACGCCGTCTTTCTTGATGGCCGAAACCATCGGCGGAGTCTGGTAAAAATCGCCCGTGAACTTGTCGAATGCCTCGCGGATACGCTCATCGGCGAGAGGCGGCACCTCGTTCTCCTCGGTGACCTCCCCCTCGCGGTCCTGGGTGCTCGTCACCACCCCGAGCCGGATCGTGCCGGTGTATTCCTTGTCTTCGGACATCAGCAAATCCTGAATCTTGGTGCCACGCCCCACCACCAGGATCAGCAGGCCGGTCGCCATCGGATCCAGGGTGCCGCAATGCCCCACCTTTTTCAGGCCCAACGAACGACGCGCCACGGCGACCACGTCGTGCGAGGTCATCCCGGGCGCTTTGTCCACCAACAATACTCCGTCAATCGTTTCCATGTATCCTGTCTTCCACCGCTTTGATAAATCGGGCGACCGCCTCGTCCAAAGGACCGCGCAAACGCGTTCCGGCCGCGAGGTGATGGCCGCCGCCGCCGAACTGCCCGCAAATCTCTCCCACATCGACGGCGCGGGACTTCGATCGGGAACTCACCCGAACGCGACCGTCGTGCAATTCCTCGAAAAATACCGCCACGATCACGCTGTCGATCGACCGAATCACGTCGATGATGCCCTCCGTGTCCCCGGCCTGACAACCGGTCTTTTCAATGATGTCGATGGTGAGCCGAACGAACACAATCCGGTTGTCACAGCGCAGCTCCATCGTCTTGAGCAATTCGCGCATCACCAAGATCCGGCGAAGCGAATAGTTCTCGTAGAGCCGCTGCGAGAGATACCCCACATCCGCTCCCCGCTCGATCAATTCCGCCCCGATCCGATAGGTTTTCGCGGTCGCCCCCGGATAGCGGAAGGAACCCGTGTCCGAGGAAATGGCGGCGAAGAGATTGTCCCGCGCCGAGGGCGTCAGTTCGCATCCCATTTCGCCAACCAGATCGAAGACGATTTGCCCCGTCGCCGGCGACTCGGTCTCGACATGGCACAGATCGCCGAACCCCGTGTTGCTGATGTGATGATCGAGATTGACGCAGGTCCTCCAACCCGAAAAAGTCGCCCACGGCGCCTCCCCGGGCCGGTCCTCTCCCGCGCAGTCCAGCACAAGCAAGACCTCGACGACGACGGGCTCGGGGAAATCGACCGGCCGCTTCACCCGCTCGGAATCGGGCAGAAACGCGAGGATTTCGGGAACTCCGTCGTCGATCACCACCGTCACCGTCTTCCCCAGCGCCTCCAGAACCGACGCCATGGCCAGGCTCGAACCGATCGCGTCCCCGTCCGGGCGCCGGTGACTGATGATTCCGACTGTCGAGGCGTCGAGCAGAATCTTCGCAATCTGGGCGAGCGTGGCTTCCATCGAGTCTGTCAATCTTGCGCCCCGGGATCAGGCCTCGGAGTACGATTCGTCGTCGTCCCAATCGGCGGTATTTTCGTCGCCGGCCCCATCTCGTTCGGCCTGTTCGGCGGCCAGTTCGTCGAGAATCCCCACCACTTTCACGCCGCGCTCGACCGAATTGTCGAGGTGAAAGTGCAACTGAGGCGTGTATTTCAGGACGACACGCTTCATCATCTGACTCTGAAGATGCGAACGCCGCGAGGCCAGCCGGCGAAGCACCTCCTCCTGCCGCCTTCCCTCGGCCACGACCCCGACAAAGACATGCGCCGATCGCAGGTCCGGCGTGACGTCCACCGCGTGAACCGTCACCAGGGCATCCGTGAAGTCGAACTCGCGCTCGATGCACCGGCCGAGTTCCCGCTTCAGCAGTTCGCCGACTCTGGCAAGACGATTGCTCATGTGGGTGGGTATGGCTTTCGCGGCTGATGAAGATCCTTCCCCCGCCCGATCGGGCTTGTCGAGGCGGATCGCCACCGGGCGGATTCAGAGCGTTTGCTCGACCCGCTCGAGTTCGTAACACTCGATGACGTCGTCCTTCATGTAGTCATTGAAATCCCCGAGCTTGATCCCGCATTCCAGTCCGTTCCGGACCTCGTCGACATCGTCCTTGAAACGCCGCAGGGTCACGAATCCACCGTCGTAAACCGGCAGTTTCCCGCGCAAAACCCGTGCCCGCGCCTTGCGATTGATCCGCCCGTCGGTCACGTAGCAGCCGCCCACCCGGCCCGAGGAGGTCTTGAACACCTCCCGAACCTCGGCGTGCCCGATAATCTGCTCGCGGCTCTCCGGAGCCAGCATGCCGAGCATGGCGTCCTTCACTTGGTCGATCAGCTCGTAGATGATCGAGTAAAGCTTGACCTGCACCCCTTCGCGCTTCGCCACCGGCACGGCCTTGTTTTCCAGCTTCGTGTTGAAACCGATCACGATGGCGTCCGAAGCCGAGGCGAGGAGGATATCCGATTCCGTGATGGGGCCGGCGTCGCCGCGGATGATGTCCAGGCTGATCTTTTCCGATTTTATCTCGCGGAGCGACCCGGTGATCGCCTCCACCGACCCCTGAACGTCGCACTTCAAGATGATCTTCAGAACCGGACGATTGCCTTCCTCGATGTTGGCGAAGAGGGTCTCCAGCGCCGATCGCTGTTTCGGCTGGAGTTTGGTCTGCCGCATCGTTTCCCGCCGTTCCTCGCTGAGTTTTTTGGCGAGGCGATCCGACTCCATCTGAACCAATTCGTCCCCGACGTTCGGCACATCGGCGAAGCCCACGATCTCCACCGGAGTCGACGGCCCCGCGTCCGCCACGCGGTTTCCCCGGTCGTCCAGGAGCGCCTTCACTTTGCCTGCCACATTGCCGCAGATAAAGGGAACCCCCGTCTTGAGCGTGCCCGACTGAATCATCACGGTCGCCGTCGGTCCCTTGCCCGGTTCGGTTCTCGCTTCGATCACCGTTCCGCGGGCCGGACCGTTCGGGTTGGCCTTCAATTCCAGGATTTCGGCCTGCAGACCGATCATCTCGAAAAGATCGTCCAACCCCTGCCCCGTCTTCGCGGACACCTCGACACAGATCGTCGATCCGCCCCAATCCTCGGGAGCAAGCTCGCGTTCCTGAAGCTGCGATTTGACCCGATTCACGTCCGCGCGGGGCAGATCGACCTTGTTGATGGCCACAATGATCGTCACCCCGGCCGCGCGACAGTGGTCGATCGCCTCCAGGGTGGTCGGCATGAGACCGTCGTCGGCCGCGACGACGAGCACCACGATGTCGGTCACATTGGCACCCCGCGCGCGCATCTCGGTGAAAGCCTCGTGCCCGGGAGTGTCGATGAAGGCGACCCGCTTTCCGTTTTTCTCCACCGAATAGGCCCCGACGTGCTGGGTGATGCCTCCCGCCTCGCCCTCGACGACTCTCGATCCGCGGTAGAAATCCAGCAGCGAGGTCTTCCCATGGTCGACGTGGCCCATGAAGGTCACCACCGGCGGCCTGAATTGAAGGAGATCCTCCTCGACCACTTCCGGGACCTCGGGTTCTTCGATAACTTCCTCGACCTTATGGACACCCGCACCTTTTTCCCGCTTTTCCTTTTCAAAGACGAAGCCGTGCTTTTCGCAGACCTGCACCGCGATATCCGGTTCAATGGACTGGTTCTGGTTGGCGAAAACGTCCAGCTCCATCAGATCCTGGATCAGCTTGAACGGTTTGATTCCCATCAATTCCGCCAGATCCCGGACCACGATCGGGGGTTTCAGGTTGATGACATTGCCCGAAACGATCGGCTCGTCCTCGCCCGCCCCGCTTTCGCCCCCTCCGGGGATCGACAGCGCCAAGGCATCGTCCTCCTTTAGGTGGCCAAAGACCGAAGCCTCCGCCTCCCCGGAGCCCTTGCCCTTGGCGCCCTTGCGGTTGGATCGCTTTTCTTCGGATTCAAAGAGGTTCAGCGCCTCTTTTTTCTCCTCTTCGAGCGACTTCTTTGCCTTGCCGGCATCATTGCCGGAGCCGTCGCCGTCTGCCTTTTTGGAAGCCATTCTTCGGTGCTCGGGGATTTCGGAGAGATCGTGTTCGGTACGGTGCGAAAAAGTTCATTCGGTTCGGACGCGCGCCCCCACGCCAGACGGGAGTCCGGTACGGAATCAGGCCGAGGCGCCCTCGGTTTCCGCTCCTTCGACGGCGCCATCCGTTTCGGCAGGCGGCACGTCCTCTCCACCTTCCTCTTCCGCCGCGGCGCCTTCCTCCTCCGCGCCACCTTCATCGGATGAGGAATCTTCCCCGGCCGAGTCCTCCGCCGCGGCCTCCCCGCTCGTCGCGGAGGCGGAAGCACCGCCGCCGAAGGCCGCGCGGGCCCTCGCCAGAATCGCTTCGCCCTCGGATTCGTCGCTTTCCAGAATCTCGGCAATGTCGATGGCGTCCACGGAGGTGGCCAAAATTTCCAGGCTGTTCAACCCGCCGCGGACAAGCGTCATCGCCTTTTCGCCCTCGATGCCGAGCGCGCTCTCGAGAACGCCGGCCGCCTCCGCGACGCGGGCCTCGAAAGCTTCGTGCGCCGACTCGTCCTTCTCCACCTGAACGTCCCACCCGATGAGCCGGGATGTCAGGCGCGCGTTCTGGCCTCGCCGTCCGATCGCCTTGGAAAGCTCTTCCTCGTCCACCGTCACCCGCACACGCTTCTCCGCCTCGTTCAATTCGATGGTTCGGATCTTCGCCGGCTTCAGGGCGTCCTCGACAAACTCGCGCACGTTGTCGCTCCAGCGGATGATGTCCACCTTTTCGTTGTTCAGCTCGCGCACGATGTTTTTCACCCGCGCGCCGCGAAGCCCCACGCACGCGCCAACCGGATCGACCTTCTCGTCGGAACTGTAAACCGCGACCTTCGTCCGGTATCCCGCCTCCCGGGCGAGCGAACGAATTTCGACCGTCCGATCCGCGATCTCGCTGACCTCCGACTCAAACAGACGGCGCACGAAGTTCGGATGGCTCCGCGACAAAATGATCTCCGGACCGCGCGGACCGTTCTCGACCGCCACGACATAGACGCGAATGCGATCCCCGATATTGTATTCCTCCGTCGAAACCCGTTCGCGCGACGGCATGACGCCCTCGAACTTCCCAAGATCGATCATCACATCGCTGCGCTCGAACCGGCGCACCACCCCGCTGACCACATCGCCCGCGCGATCCTTGAACTCGTCGTATATCAGCTCCTTCTCCGCCTGGCGGAGACGCTGCATCATCGCCTGTTTGGCCGTCTGAGCGGCGATGCGCCCGAAATTCTTGGGCGTGACCTCGACTTCGAGATCGTCGCCGACCTGGATCTCCGGCCGAATGCGGCGCGCCGTGAAGATGTCGATCTCGTCGTAGGGCGCCGTGACCCGGTCCACCACCACCAGCGTCGCCGTGGCCTTGATCTTTCCCTTGTCGGGATCGATGTGGATCTTCAGTTCGCGCGCCGGCCCGATGCTGCGGCGGGACGCGGACAACAGGGCGCTTTCAAGGGCCTCGACCATCGTGTGGCGGTCGATGCCCTTTTCCTTTTCGTAATACTCGAAGAGTGCCAGCAGTTCGTTCGTCATGATTCGTCCCCAAAAAGACGTTCCCGCCTGGAAGAAAAAAGGAGCGGGACGAGTCCCACTCCAACGCCGCCGGAAAATGGGTTAACATCTCCGGATTTCTCACAGTTGCAGGATTGCCAACATAGACACAACCTCCACGGCCCGCAAGTCTGAAATCCACCGGGTTTTGCGCCCCGGCGGGCTGTCTCCGGCTCCGGTCATCCCGGCCCGTTTTCGGGCTTTTTTTCTTGCGAAGGCCCGCTTTCTGAATTACCGGACCTGCCCGCTCCGGCGGGAGCCTCCGCTTCGCTTCCCCTTTCCGGCAACCCGCCTCCCGGAAGCGCGACGACAACGGGTGGATAGCTCAGTTGGTAGAGCAGTGGCCTTTTAAGCCATTGGTCCTGGGTTCGAGTCCCAGTCCACCTACGTCGCCTCCCGATCCACCAGGGCGCGACACCATGGCCGCCGCCGAGTTTTCCTCAAGGCTTAGCCAAAAGGCCGGTCAGTTGGCCTTTGCTTCGCCCTTCGCCTTTTCCTTCGCAGCCCCGGCCGCATCGGGCTTCGCCTTGTCGCCGGCGGGCTTTTCCGTCGCCGCCTCCGGTATCGGCGCGTCGCCCGCTTCCGGCGCCTTCTCACCCTCCTTGGCGGGCGCGCTTTCCGGCGCCCCTTCCTTTTTCGCCGGCGCCTTGACGGTGGGAAGCTCGGGAATCACCGCGAACTTTTCAAGCCCGGGATCGATCTGACCCGCGCCAAAGGCGTTCTTATACAGATAAGCAAGACTCTGGATCGCCCAGAGGGTGCTGTTCTTTTTGTCCTCGGCGAGCTTTGGATCCTTGCTCTGGATCGTCAGCGCCGCCTTCATCGACTGGTTCGCGACCTCCCGCTCGTAGGCGTATCCCATGGTGAACACGCGGTAGTAATCCTCGAGCGCCTGCTGGGTCTTGCCCTCGGCCTCGTTGATCTTCGCCCGCATGAAGGCGATCTGCACCAGCTCGCGCTGCGGCATCTTCACGAAACTCGGCGCCGGCAACAGCTTCGCGTTCCCGATCACCGGCTTTTCGCGCGAGGAAACCTCCGCCTTTGCCGGTTCCAGATCGCCCGCTCCGAGACTCGCCCAGAGCTTGTTGAGCTGGTGCTGTTTCCGAAAAAATTCGGGCAAATGCGTTTCGATCGTCGCCCCGGTCGGGGTCTGCATCAGCGGCCCCATCTCGGCCCATTTCCCGAGATGACGCATCGCCTCGATCTGGTAATACCGGGCCTCGGTCGCGAAATTCTCCGGCACGTAGGCGATATTGGCGTAGTTTTCGGCGACCTGGCCAAAGGCGTCGGCGGCGGCCTGATAATCGCCTTTCAGCCAGGCGGCGCGGGCGTCGGCCATGATGTCGTTTTCCTCGTCGAAGGCCACCGCCACCGCCTGCGTTTTCCACGCGTAGCCGGTGCCCGGCGATCCCTCCACCAGGGTGAACAGGAGGCCGTTCGCGTTCGACTGCTGCACGAAGCCGCGCATGCGCTTGCCGTCGGCCATCAGGACCATGGCTCCGAGTTCGGGATAGCGTTTCCCGGCCGCTTGCTGGGCCCTCGCGGTTCCCTCGAATAGGCCCCCGGCGGCGGTGATCGCCGCAAAAAGGATGGTGAGCGTTCGCACTGTCTTTGTCGTCATCGGATTAAACCCTGTTGGGTCCCGCATCCAACCCTGTTGGGTCCGGGACCATACCCTGTTGAGTGAGTCGTTTTCGTTTCAGTTTCCGGCGGGCTTCGGGGCCGGCGCCTTTTCCGCACCCGCGGCCGGCGCCGAGACCGTCCAGTCGTCAGGCAGCCCGAGTTTGAAATTGATCGCCTTTTCCTCCTCGGCGGTGATGCCGAGTTCGTTTCGCATTTCGGGCAGGCGACGCCGCAGCCGCGGCAGCGCTTCGCTGTCGGCATCGGGTCGATTCTGCCATTGGAAAAGCTTCCGCTTCAGAAATTTGAAATAGTCGACCTTTTTCTCGCGAATCTTCACCGGATCGGGATTGCCCGCCTCGTCCTTGATGGTGTCGGCGTCCTGGAATCCGAGAATAAGCCACTTCTCCATCGCGCGGGCCGCCCAGTCGGGGAATTTCTCGTAGCTGTTCCACACCACGACATAGGCTTGAATCGCTCCCGCGAGGTCGCCCACCTGCTCAAGGCTCTCGCCATACGAATAGTTCGACTCCGCGCGTTGTTCCTGATCGAGCCAGCGTTTCTTCTGGTTGATCAGCAGGAAGGCGTCCTTCGCCTCTTCCCAGCGCTTCATCTTTATCGCGACCCGGCCGCGTTCCAGCCACGCTTCGGGCTCGAGAGCCTTGTCCCCGTACTTTTCCGTCACTCGGACGAACCGTTCGCGCGCGGACAGCAGCTTCGCCTGATCCGTCGAGCGCGCTTCGATCCGGCCCAGATTCAAATCGGCGGACGCTTTGAGTTCGTCGGCCTTCGGGTTGTCGCGGACCAGCAGTTCCTCGTAGAAACGCACCGCCAGGAAGGGGTTCTCGCTCTTGGAAAGGTAATCGCCGATCATTTTGAGGGCGATCTCGGAGAGCGACTTGACCTCGAATTGCTCCAACCGCGAGAAGATCTCCGCGATGCGGCGGTCGAACTCGGCGGCCTCCGGAGAACCCTTCTCCACTTCGGCCTTCATGCCCTGCAGCACGATGACTTTCTGCATCATCAGCCAGGTAAGCAGGGCGATGTTGTCCTTCGAAAGGCCGGGAAAGGCGTCGAACTGCGCCAGGGTCGCCTCCGCGCCGCGAACGCGCACGGAAGCGTCCGAATACGAGCCGATGGCGCGCCGCAGCAAATCGATGTCGGGGGGATCGCGGTCACCGAGCACGATGATCATCTTTTCGAGCTGCTTCAGGCCATCCTCGCCGCGCCCCACCGCCTCGAGGGCGGGCAGGGTGAAAACGGACACCTGGGGCTCCCAGAAAGTGCCGGCGTAGTCGGGGAAAAACTGGTCGTAGAGCTTGACCGAGTCTTCCCAGGCCTCGCGACCCACCTGAATGTCGATGGCCTTGGCGTAGGCCTCCGAAATGGCCGCCTTGTGGGCCGGCGCGGCTTGCTCGTTGGCCGCGGCCTGAAGCTTTTTGCCGGTGTCGATCGCCGCCAGGAGAGTGTCGAGGGCCTCCTGACGAATTTTTTCCTTGTCGGCGTCCTCCTCGGCCTCGTCGGATTTCACCAGCAGGCAGTCTCCCTTGATGTTCAGCGCCCGATCCATCGACACGGAATCGGGGAACTCCGCGGCGAGCTGATCGACCGCCGCGATGGCCGCGTCGTAGTCCTCCAGATTGAACCGCGCCAAGGCCAGGTCGCCCAGCGCCCGGTCGGCGTAACGCTCGGACTTCGGAAACTCGGCGAGGAACTCGGTCAGCAAATCGGCGCCCTTGCGGAACTCGCCGAGAATGAGGCGATTGCTCGCGCGATGATACATCACCATCTCGCGGTTGCCGCTTTCCTTGTAGGTCTTGGCGAACTCGTCGAGCACATCCTGCGCCTCCTGATGCCGGCCGAGCACATAGAGGGCGAGACCGAGATAGGCGTCCGCCAGTTCGCGTTTTTCGTCCCCCAGTTCGAAGCGCGTGCGCACGTCGTTGCAGACCGTGATGACCGCCTCGTACTGCCCCGAGGTGAAGAGGGACTGGAGCATGAAGACGGAGATGTTGTTGCGCAGCTTGTGGTCCTCCGGCATCTCGGAGACGAAGACCTCTCCAAAGTATTGGGCAGCCGAATAGTCGCCCATCTGGGCGGAAAACCGCGCCGCCTCGTGCAGCACCTCGGCGCGCTGTTCCTTGTCGACGTCCGGGTAGTCCTCCGCGAGCTGCCAATAGATTTCCCGGGCGGCGATGGCATTGCCCAGCTTCTCATAAGCCATGCCGAGAATTTTGAGGACCTCGAAATCCGGCGGAATCGGCTTGCCCATCTGTTCCTTGACCTGATCGACGATCTGCTGGTAGCCGGCGTTGAAAATAACCCGCGACTCCGCGTCCTGCATTACCTCGTCCAGCGAGGGCACCATCGAAAAGAAGCGAATGGAAAGCCCTCCAAGACCCGATCGGGCGCATTCGAGACCGAGCTTCTTCATTCGGTCGATGAATCCGTAGCGGAAACTCTCCACCGGTTGCACGGCGACGAAGGCGGCGTTTTTGTCGAGAAACAGATTGGCCGATTTTTCGATTTCGGCGATCTGTGCGGGCGTGGAGGCTTTCTGGGCGTTCTCGACCCAGCCGAGCCCGAGTTCGAGCAGTCCCTGCATCAGAAACTGCGGGGTGACCTGCCAGGCCTCCCGGTTGTCGAAAAGCTCGGTGATGGCGGCGCTCCCCTCCGCCAGTTTCCCGACTTTCACCAGCGAGGTGCCGTAGCGCAGTTTGAAGCCGTTGCGAATCTTCGCCAGTTCCGCCGGATCGGGTTTGGCGGCCAGGTACTGGTCGTAGAGCTGGAGGGCCTGCTCGTGGTTTCCGAGCTGCGCCTCGCAAAATCCCCACTGAAAGAGCGCCAGCTTTTCGCGGGTGTTTTCCCCGGGTATCTTGGACTTGGCGCATTCGGTTTTCGAAAAGGTGTGGCAGCGCTGAAAGGCGTCGCGGGCGTCGGCCCAGCGCTGCAACTGGATCAGCGCGTTTCCGTAGTCGAACACGATGCCGCCGGACTGCGGACCATAGTCCTCGCAAAGCAGGTCGCCGACCAGATCGAAGAGTTTTTCGAATTTCGCGGCGGACTCTTCGAACTTGCCCTCGATCGCCAGTTCCGACGCGGTGCGGTAGAGTCCCTCGACGCTCAGATCCTCCTCCTCGGCCGCCGCCTTCTGGGCCGATGCTGAACCGGCAACCAGACCCAGGAAACTCGCGGCGGCGAGCGCCGCGGCGATACGCGGGACGGGATGAAGTCGGTGGGCGATGGTAAGGGAGCGCTGTCTCATTTTCTTTCCTGTCAAAAATTCCGCCGGCTCGGCCGGGTTTCCGCGAATCCTACCGGCTCGGCGGGCCGCTTGGCGAGCCGAAACCATTTCCGATCCGCCATTTTCTTGACCGATTCTCCGGATTCCGTGACCGCGGATGGGGCGTTGAGTCGGTTGCGGCCTTCATTCGCCTTGAAATCCTTCGATCGTCACCCGCGCGATCTTCTCGCCGGCGAGGCAATTCATCACATCGACGAAACGCTGCGCCGGAACGGAGTCGTCGGCACTGACGACAATATTGGGCTCCGCCCCGACGCTCAGCAGGGCGAGGGCGGTCCGAATTTCCCGCAGCCGAGCGGTCAGCAGCGGCAGCGAACGCCGCGCGGAATCGGAATCGAGCGCTTCGTCGTTGACCAGCACCACTCCGTTTTCGGCCACGTGAATTCGCAGCGGCTCGCTGCCCGTGTCTCCGCTCACGACGGGTCGGGAAATTTCCGGCTTCGATTCCCGGACATTCAACGCGAGATCCGCCTCTTTCGGATCGAGGGTCGAGGTGACCAGGAAATAGATCAGCAGCAGAAAGCTGACATCGATCAGGGATGATATCTCGAGGGACGGCCCCCGGTTTTCTTCCGCGTCCCGCGGCGAGGTGAATTTCCGCGTTCTCATCGATGGGTGGGGTGGGTTGAATCGGACCGCGCCGGGTCCTTACTCTTCAGTGAAGCCGGTGATGGTGACGTTTTTGATGCCCGCCTCCGCGAGGGCGTCCAGGACATCGACGAAGCGCTGTCCTTTCGAGGCGTCGTCGGCCGCGACGACCACGATGGGCTGCGAGTTCGTCATCTGGGCGGCGGCGGCATACTCGCTGATCTTCGCGGTCAGCAGGGGCACCTTCCGGTCGTTGGGATCGGTGTCGAGCACCTCCTTGTCCACGATGATGTGCCCCTCCGAATTCACCTCGATCGTCATCTGATCGACCTCCACGGGATTGGCGGCGTTTGTCTCGGTCGTGGGAAGCTGCATGCCGAGATCGGCCTCCTTCGGATCGAGGGTGGAGGTGACCAGAAAGTAAATCAGCAACAGGAAGCTGACGTCGATGAGCGACGACATGTCGAGAGCCGGTTCCTCTTCGACGGGAGCGGTGCGTTCGCGATGCCGGGCCATGGATAAATGCGGGGGTTAATCGGGAGATGAAAAGATTCGTTCGCGGGATTCGCTGTCGGTCACGAGCAACGGGATCTCAGTCGAAGTTATCCACGTAGCTGCCGAAAATGACGTCCGTGACACCGGCGGCGGCGGCGGCCTGGACGACTTTCTTGATGTTGCGCGTGTCGGTGTTCTTGTCGGCGCGCAGGTGGATTTGGTTCGGAATGTTGTCGAGCCGGTTGGCCGTCGCGATTTCGTCCACGTAGGCGGTGATGGCGTCGCTGGATTCCAGCTCTTTTTTGTCGGGATCGAAGACCCGGCCATCCTCGTAAACATTGATGACGATGCGGCCCACGTTGTTTTCGGCCACTTTGGCGTTTTCGGCCACGGGGGGCTTCACGTTCCGGTCGATGCGCACGATAATCATGTGCGAGCTGACCATGAAGAAGATGAGGAGAAGGAAGACGAGGTCGATCATGGGGGACATGTCGAGGCTCAACTCTTCCTCTTCGGCTCTCGCCAATCGGGCTTTCGCGGATGCCATGGCTATTCAGGGGGTTAGGGTTACGACGATCGGGGGGCGAGGCGGTTTTTGACGCCGCCCCGCTGAATTCTCAATCCGTCCCGGCGCCCGGCTCAGCCTTCGGAGATCCCTTCGGGAACCTTGGCCAACTGCTGATCGGCGTTCACCGTGGCAACGGCCGCGTCCATCGAATGGGTCAGCGTTTCCTGCGCTTCGGACACCAGACGGTTGAACTTGTTCTTGAAGAAATAGAAGCAGAACAGACACGGGATGGCAACGCACAAACCGGCGGCCGTCGTGACGAGGGCCTCGGAGATGTTCGCCGCGAGCTTCGTCGGATTGGCGCCCCCGCTCAGACCGAGCGTCTGGAACGCCTTGATCATCCCCGAAACCGTCCCGAGCAGCCCCACCATCGGCGCCGCCTGCGCGATCACCGAGAAATAACCGATCCACGACATGTAGCTCGGGTTCTCCTTCAACGCGAAATCCGCCATCGAGTCGTCCACGGAATCGCGACCCAGCTTTTCCGGATCCGTCGCGTCCACATGCGGCAGGGCCGTCGCCAGCAGGCGGCCGAGGTAGGACGGGCTCGCCGCCGCGTCTTCGATCGCGCTCCGGACCCGGACTTCGGCCATGTTCGCCAGCGTCGCCTGCTTGAGCATCGGGGGGACGAATTTCTTCCCGGTCAACTGCATCGAATTGTAAACCGCGAGCGTGATCAGGGCCACGGACATGGCGCCCAAGGGCCACATGGCCCAGCCGCCCGCCTTGATCAGATCCCACAAGGTCTGCGGGTTTTCCGCCGCCGCTTCCTCGCCTCCAGCGGCCGCGCCTCCAGCCGCATCCTGGGCGTAAATCTGAACCGTCACCAGAAACGTGGCCAGCAAGACGCCGAAAAGGACTCCGGTGAACTTCGATCGTATCATTGTCGTTTTTGCAAACATCATGGGGTTGATTTGGGTGAAAGCGCCCTTTACTGCGGCAAAAGCCGGAAACTGTAAAGAAAAATAAATCGTTCCGCTCAATCAATCATTCCCGCCCGCCCCCTTTCCCTCGGTCAGGGCGATGAAAATATCCTCGAGACTGCCTCCCTCCGCCGCCGCGAGGGCGCGCAGTTCTTCGATGGTTCCCACCGCCAGCAGACGCCCGTGATTGACGATGCCGACGCGGTCGGCGAGTTCCTCGGCCACGTTCAGCAGGTGGGTGGACAAAAAGACCGTTACCCCCTCGCGGCTCTTGCGTTTCAACTCCTCTTTCACCACCCGCGCGTTGCGCGGATCGAGCCCGACCATCGGCTCGTCAATGATGATGACCTCCGGTTCGTGCAGCAGCGCCGAGGCGATCGCGAGCCGCTGACGCGTGCCATGACTGAGATTCTCGATGCGTTGCCGCGCATGCTCGGACAGGGAAAACCGCTCGATCAGCGCGTCGGCCCTTTCGACGGCCAGCTCCGGCTCCACCTCGAACAAATCCGCGATGAAGGCCAGAAACTCCACCGGCGTCAACTTGTCGTAAAACTCCGCCACGTCCGGCACGTAACCGATGCGGCGCTTGGCCTCGATCGGGTCCTTCTGAATGTCATGGCCGCAAACAATAGCCTCGCCCGAGGTGGGCTTGAGCAGCCCGGTCAGCAGCTTGATGGTCGTCGTCTTTCCCGCCGAGTTTGGCCCCAGAAAAGCGAAGAATTCCCCTTTCCCGACGGAGAGATTCAGACCGTCGAGGGCGAGCAGGTCGCCGTAGCGCATGGACAGGTTTCGGGCTTCGATCATGGCGTTTCGGCTTGAGGTGGAGGGGGCGCGTCGCCTTTCCGATTCGGCCGCCCGGGAGAATAGGTCGCCAACATCTCGACCGGCGCCAGCACCTCCGCGATCGCCTCGTAGCCGAGCCCCGAAGTCACCCGCAGGGGCTCGCCCGCCTCGGAAAACAGAATCTCCAGTCGCCGCTCCGGCTCGTCCCCGCCAAATCTCGCCAGCAGCCGATAAACCGGCAGTCGGCGCCCCGAGATTTCGACCAATCCCCTTCCGGCCTCGAAATCCGGTTTCCAACCGGCAGCGTCTCCCAACAGCGGAGGCAGCCCCGCCGCCGCCGCGCCCTTCGGCAACAGCGCCGAGGCCGCGTCCTCGGTCGCCCGGGCCTCCTTGCCCGTCAGGGGCACCTCCTTCACCTCGAAAAGCGGCACCCCGCCGCGGCTCAGACTGGCCGTCAGACTGGCCGGCTCGCCCTCGATTTCGATTCGCGCCGACAAACCCTGGCTCGGCACCCGCGCCGCCGCGTGCGTCAGCATCGGAGCCAGCGCCTCGTCGAACTGCGTCGTCAGTTTCCAGCTCATGCCGGAGACACCGGTCACCGGCCCCCGCTCGGGAGGGTCCATCGATCCCGACATCGAAAACCCGCACACCACGTGCCCCAATTCTTTGTCGAATTCGGAAAACCCGCTCACAGCCATCTCTCCCATTCGTTCCCCATGCTCGGTGAGGATCAAAGAGTTGGTGTCGTTCCACTCGAAAAAGGCCTTCAGCGGCTCCAGCGGACTGACGGGGTCGAAACTCGACTCGCCCGGCCAGAAAACCGCTCGAAACAGCCAGCCCGTCGTCGCCAGCCAAAAAGCCACCACCAGCACCTGGAAAGCACGGATCATCGGGTTCGCCCTTCCCCGCCTCCCCGGATCACTGATTTCGGATTCTTCATTTTATGTTTGTCATTCATTGAATTTTAGCGAAGCCTAATCAGTTTGCGCCACTGGCATCGCTCATGCTGTTCCCTTCGCCTTCCGCTATTCTGCCATCCCGATGAGCCCCAACGCAACCTCATCTCCTTCCCGATCCGCTTTTGATCGAAAAAATCCCCTCCTCGCCCGTGTCGCGCGCCGCGAACTGCTCACCGCCGGCTGCGACGAAAAGGAAACCTGGCACTTCGAGATCGACCTGCGCGATTCCGGCCTCGAATTCCTGCCCGGCGATTCCCTCGCGATCTTTCCGCAAAACGATCCCGCGCTCGCCGACGAAATCCTCCGGCACCTCGGTTTCTCCGGCGAGGAAACCGTCACCGCCCCCGGCGACGGCGGCGAAAAGCCCCTCCGCGCCGCCCTGATCGAAAACTGCGCCATCACCGCGCTCGACCGGAAATTTCTCGGCAAACTCGTCGAGAAAGCCGGCGACCAGGCCGACGAAATCGCCCGCCTGCTCGATCCCGACCACAAGGACGCCTACGAACACTTCGTCTGGGGGCGGGAGATTATCGACTGCCTGATTCGCCATCCCGGACTCGGCTGGGAGCCCCAGGAATTTGTCGACGTTCTCAAAAAACTGAACGTCCGCCTCTATTCCATCGCCTCCAGCCTCAAAGCCCGGCCGAACGCGTGCCATCTCACCATCGCCCTCGTCGAATACGAAAGCCGCGGCCGTCGGCGCCGGGGCGTCTGCTCCTCCTGGCTGCCCCACCGCACGGACGAAAACACGCCCATCCCGTGCTTCGTCACCCCCGGCAAGGGCTTCCGCCCACCGGCGCCCGACGAAGACGTCCCGGTCGTGATGATCGGCCCGGGCACGGGCGTCGCTCCCTTTCGCGCCTTTTTGCAGGAGCGCGAAGTCACCGGCGCCAAGGGAAAAGCCTGGCTGTTCTTTGGCGAGATCCATGAGGAAACCTGCTTTTTCTACCGCGACGAATGGGAACGCCAGCTCCGCGACGGCGTGCTCCACCGGCTCACCACCGCCTGGTCGCGCGACCAGGCCCAAAAAGTCTACGTCCAGCACAAGGTCGCCGAGGAAGGCGCCGAACTCTGGAAGTGGCTCGAGGAAGGCGCCATTCTCTACGTCTGCGGCGACGCCCAGCGCATGGCCCCCGATGTCGACAAGGCCCTGCACGAAGTCATCGCCACCCACGGCGGCCGGACGCCCGAACAGGCCGCCGAATACGTCGCCCGGATGCGCCAGGAAAAACGCTACCGGCGCGATGTTTATTGACCGTGGGACGCAACCGGGCGGTTGACACCCCGCCCCGCGAACGGCGAAAATGCGGAGTCACGCCGTTTCTTCCCATGTCCGCCTTCCCGTTCGCCATTCTGCCCACCGAGGGCCCCGCGTTTCACGCGGTGTTGGTGCTGCTGGCATTCGCCGGACTCGCCGGCGGCGCGCTCAGTTTCACCCGCCGCTGGGGACGTTCCCGCTGGCCTTTCCATGTCGCGCTCGCCACGGCGATCGCCAGCCTCGCGTTGGCGAATCTCGCCGGTTCGGACTCCGACAACGGCCACCTGCTCAGCGTGCTCGCCCTCATCCTCGGCCTTTTCGCCGCCGTCCGGGCCGCGGTTTCGACTTTCCGCGATTCCGGACCCCGATTCTAAGCCGACCCAACAGGGTTGGGTCGGTGACCATACCCTGTTGGGTGCCGGGTGAAGTCCGATGGCCCTCGACTTCTTCCGTCAGCCATCCAGCCCCTCCATCCGGCCCTTGCCGGTGGAAAAGCCCTCCTCCTCCAGACCGAGGTGCTGGAGGTAGGAAACGAACAGATCGGCGAGCGGCGGCGCCTTTTCCTCGTCGAACTTCAGGTGTTGCCCGTGACGGAATCGGCCGCCGGCGGCGATGACCGGCAGGTTCGTGTTGTTGTGGCTGGAGGCGTTGCCCAGGTTCGAGCCCATCAGGATCGCGGTCTGGTCGAGCAGGCTGTTTTCGCCCTCCTTCGCGCCGTCGAGTTGCCTCAGAAACTCGCCGAAAATTCGCATCTCCTCCTTCTCGATCAGCGCGAGCTGCTCGATCTTGCCCGGGTCCTTGCCATGGTGGCTGAGGTTGTGCCAGCCGTCCTCGACGCCCTTGAGGTTCACGACCTCGTTGCCCCCCGCGCCGCAGAAGGTCACCAGTCGCGTGGAGTCGGTCTGGATCGCGAGAAAGATCAGGTCATACATCAGTCGCATCTGACCGGCGAAGTCGGCGCGGTCCTCGATGTCTGTCGGCGGCTTGCGGTCCACCACCGGCTTGGGTTTTTTCGCCCAGTCCTCGGCGTAAACCAGGCGCTGCTCCAGCTCGCGAACGCTGGTGAAATATTGGTCGAGGGTGTCGATGTCGTCGCGTCCGAGGTTTTTCGTCACCGCCGCGGTCTGTTCACGGACGAGGTCCATGATGCTCTGGCCGTCCTTGATGCGGCGCATCTGGTCGGCCTTTTCGCCGTCGCTGCCCTCGAGAAACAGCCGGGCAAAGAGCTTCGACGGTCGTGTCTCCGGCGGCACGCGCACGCCCGAGCGGGTGTAGGAAAGGCCGGCCCCATTGGCCGAGAGCGAGAGCGAGGGCACGCGCGTCAGGTGGCCGATCCGCTCGGCCGCGAACTGGTCCACCGAGATCGTGTTGCGGAAGCTCGGCTGGCTCGGGTGCGCCGCGCCGGTCAGGTAGCTCATTTCCGCCGAATGCCCGCCATCGACGTCCGGGTGGCGCAGGCCGGACATGACGGTGAATTTTTTCCGCACGTGTTGCAGAGGTTCGAGATACGGCGTGACTTCGTAGTCCGGTCCCGACTTTTCGGGAAAGAGGAAGGGCGTATGGATACCGAGCGGGGCGCAGACGGCGAGCATCCGCCGCACATCGCCCGTTTCGCCCGCGGTGGCGGCGGCCCGCGAGGGGCGCGGCATCATGCCCTCGAGAAATGGCAGGCCCACGGCGACTCCGGCGCCGCGCAGGAAGGTTCGGCGGTTCAGGGCGGGTCGGGTGTGAATGGCGGTCATGGCAGGTGCAGGAAGCGTTCGTTCTCGATCACGGCGTGGATCATGGCGCGAAGGCCGAAATTTTTCTCCCGCGACGCCTCGACAACGGTCTCGACCACGGCGCGGTCGGAGGACCCCAGGGGGCGGCCGGTTCCGTAAATAAGCAGCTTTTCCGCCAAGGCGCGGGCAAAGCGATCGGGCTCGTCCCGCAGGCGTTGGCGAAACTCGTCGAAGCCGGCGAAACTCCCGCCGCCGCCGTGCAACTCGCCGTTTGACTCGACCGCGGGACCCAGCTTGTAGTTCACCTTTCTGCCGGGCGCGGGATCGCCCTGGCCCAGCGAACGGTAGCGGTCGCGCCAGCCGCCGATGGGATCGAAATTCTCCAGCGCGAAGCCCAGCGGATCGATCCGGGCGTGGCAACGGGCGCAGTTTTCGTCCTCGCGGTGCTTGTCCAGCTGTTCGCGGATCGACACCGCGCCGCGAATGTCCGGCTCCACCGCGGGAACCCCCGGCGGCGGCGGCGGCGCGGGTTTGCCGAGGATATTGTCCATAATCCAGACGCCGCGCAGCACGGGCGAGGTCGTGGTGCCGTTGGCGGTGACCTTCAGCACGCTGGCCTGCGCCAGCACGCCGCCGCGCACGCAGTCGGCCGGGACCGGCGTCACGCGAAAGGCCTCGTGTCCCTTTACCCCGGGAATGCCGTAATGCCGCGCCAGCCGCTCGTTGAGCACGGCGAAATCCGAATCGATGAAATTCAGCACGCTGAGGTCCTTTTCGAGCAGGTGGCGGAAAAAACCGCGCGTCTCGCCCAGCATCGACCGCATCAGCAGCTCGTCGTATTCGGGATACAACTTCGCGTCGGGCGTGGTGAACTCGATCTGCCGCAAATCGAGCCATTGGCCGGTGAAATTTTCCACGAAGCGCTCGCGTTTCGGATCGTTCAGCATCCGCTCGACCTGGGCGTGGCGGACTTTCGGATCGCTCAGTTTTCCGGCGGCGGCGAGGTCCGTCAATTCGGCGTCGGGCATCGATGACCACAGAAAATAGGAAAGGCGATTCGCCAGGGTGAAGCCGTCGACCGCCGGTTCGCGGTTCAGCAGCAGGAAATGCGGCGAGCACAGGACCGCCGTCACCCCCGCCCGCACCGCCTGCTCGAAGGTCCGCCCCTCGTCCAGGCGCGACAGCGTCAGGGCGACGAACTGATCCACCACCGCCGGGTCCGCCGGCCGGCGCAGCGCCCGCGGCACGAAATCGCGGAGGATTCGCTCGGCATCCTCGCGGGGCGCCGAGGATTCGACCGTGTGGGATTTCACGCCTTTCCGGTGGCGGATATAGATCGGATTTCCCTCGGCCATCGACAGCGTTTCGCCGTCGCCGAAGAGGTGTTTTTGCGGCTCCGAGGGAAAACTCTGGTCCAGCGGGCCGTGCGTTTCCGCCCAGGCAATCGCGATCCCCGGCCGCGGCTCGTCCTTGTCGCGCCAGGTGATGTGTTCCGGGTAAACCCACGGCACCAGATGCATGGCGTCGCCCTCCTTCATCCGAGTGGTGAACTCGATGACGCGCGGCTCCCCCGGCGTGCCGGTGACATCGAACATGCCCTTGAAATCGCGTTTCCCCGGCCCGAACAGCGGACCGACAAACACCGCCAGAGACAGCGTGCGGTCGCCGGCCTGGTGGGGCCACACGCCGATCCGGCAGCGATAGACGCCGTCCTCGATCGGGTGCGCGTCGTCGAGCCGGGCCGGCGGCCAGCCGGGGGTGAATTTGACGAAGGAGTTCTCCACCTCGATGACGCCGCCCTTGTTGCCCTTCACCGAGTCGATGTTTTCCTTGATACGCATCAGTTCGGCCCGCCGGGTCTCGGCCGGCAGCGGCGCGAAGCGGCGGATCACGGCGTCGAAGGCCACGTCGGCGGCCTCCAGATAGCGCTCCATCAGGACCGACGAAATGCTCAGCCCGTCGGCCACATTGTCGAAGCCCTGCACGCTGCCGTCCTCGGGGAGCAGCTCCGCCAGGGGAGTGTCGATCCCCAGCAGGTCGCGCACCGTGTTTTCGTATTCGACGCGGTTCATCCGGCGCACCGCCGGCGGTGGAGGGCCCGAGACCGCATCCAGCGCCGCGGCGATCAGCGTCAGGGCCGCCTCGGTCGCGTGCGGTTCGGGACGCGCTTCCTTTTTCGGCGGCATGTCGCCCGATTCGATCGCGTCGAGGGCGTCGAGCCAATGTTCCGCCGTCTCCTCGTCTCCCGCCCGCGGCGGAAACGCCAGCGTGTCGAGCCGCAGATCGCCCTTCTGCTTGTCCGGGCCGTGGCACTTGAGGCAGTGGGCTTCGAGAAATGGCCGAGGCGTTTCGGAATCGGTCGCCGCCGCCGCCCGGAACAGGACGGCCCAGCCCCCGACAACCGCAAGAAAAAGGAAAAAACGATTCATGAAAATGAACGCGGCGGATGTTTCCCGATCGCGCGAAGGGCGCGCCTGAGATTCCTCGCCGAATCGCGGTTCATGCGCAAGGTCGAAACGGTGGCGCGACCGGTCGGAGAGAGACCGATGATACCCAGCCGGTCATAAGACCAAAGGAAATGCTCCCGCCACAGATCCGTCTTCGGATTGAATAACCGCACCACCTCTCCGCCGTCCGGATCCGGCGCCTCGGTAAACACGCCTTTGAAGACATTACACCCGCCGCAAGCCCGGGCGAGGTTATCGCTCTCGGTCAACCCGCCAAGGCTTCGGGGTAGAATGTGGTCGATTTCGAAAATCGTCCGCCGAGAAGGTGTCCGGCGCCCCGCAGTATTCACAGCAGTTTCCCGCCCGATGCCGAACCCTCTCCCGAATTGCCATCGGCTGACTCCCGATTCAATCCCAAGGCACCGGCGCCAGTCCGAGCGCCGCCGCCACTTCGTCGACGGTCTGCCCCCGAAGTCCGGCCAACTCGCCCAGCCAACACAAACGCTGCGCAACGTGCGTTTCGATTTCCGCGACCAGATGCGCCCGCGTCTCGTCCTCCGATTTCGAAAGCTCTCCGTGCTCCATTTTTTCCCGGAGCGCCTTCAGTTGGGCGGCGATCTCAAGGCGGAGTCCCTCTCCAATACGCGCCAGCAGCTCCGACTCACGCTCGGCCGCCGGCCTTTGTTCATTCCGCCGCAAGGCGGCCGCGCGACAGAGCAAACGCTCATATTCGTCGTCCGGCATCGATTCAACCGCCTTGAGAATCAAGTCGGCGTCCGGCAAAGCGGTCGCGGCCATGGTGAGACGATACGGGAAAGATTCTCGACCGGCAACGCGCGAAATTACCTCACGCCATTCCCGCCGCCAGCTCCGGAATCGGCTTCCCGAAAGGAAGAATCTGGGTCGGCAGGCCCTCGAGATTCGTCAGGTAGCGGTTGTAATCGATCCCGAGATGCTGGTACACCGTCGCCCAAAGGTCGTTTGGCGTCATGATCCGCTCGACCGGGTGTTCGCCCTTGGCGTTGGTCGCCCCGATCACCTGCCCCATCGGCATCCCGCCTCCGGAGACGAGGATGGACATGGAGTTCGGCCAGTGATCGCGGCCGGGCTGCATCACGCCGGTCTGGGTGCCGCGCTGGGCGTTGATCTTCGGCGTGTGCCCGAAGTCGCTGCCCACCACCAGCAGCACCTTTTTGTCGAGACCGCGCTGGTGGAGATCCTCGATCAGTCCCGTCAGCGCGAGGTCGTAAACCGGCGCCCGCCACTTGAAATCGTCGAAGATGTGGCAGTTCACCGCGTGGCAATCCCAGTTGTAGGCGCAGTTTTTCGGCACCGGTTTGCCGGGGAAAGGATTTTCCCACACGACCGTCACGAAACGGCTGCCGGCCTCGACCAGCCGCCGGGCCATCAGCGCCCGCTGCCCGTAGGCGGTCATGCCGTAGCGGTCGCGGGTTTTCTGATCTTCTTTCGAAAGGTCGAACGCTTCGCGCACCCGCTCGCTCATCAGCATCTCCATCGCCTGGCGGTTGAAGGAATCCATCGCCTCCATGGCGCCGCTCTTGTCCACGCTCCGGCGAAATCGGTCGAGCCCCTCCAGCATCGTCAATCGGTCGTCGATGCGCGTCTCCATCTCGGTTTTGACGCCGATGTTTTGCACCTTGAACTCCGGATCGCTCGGGTCGCCCGCCACCATGAACGGCGTGTTCGACGCGCCCAGCCACGCGGAGCCCATCGCGAAGGTGTCGATCCCCGACCGGCTCCCGTCCACCTCGGAAACACAGATCGGGATGTCCATCGCCTTCTGCCCCGCCCCGAGCACCTTTTTCACGATGCTCGACACGGCCGGCGCGTCGTTGATCGTTCCGGTCGGCGTCTTCGGCAGCCGCCCCGTCATCATCCGCTTGTGGGCGCCCCCATGGTCGGCGAACTCGTGATGGATGGACCGGATGATGGCGAATTTGTCGGCGATCTTCGCGTGGCGCGGCAGCAACTCGCACACCTCGATCCCCGGAACCTTCGTCTTCATTGGCCGGAAATCGCCGCGGTATTCCATCGGCGCCTCGGGCTTCATGTCGTAGGTCTCCATGTGCGGCAGTCCGCCCGGCAGCCAGACAAAAATGACCGCCGTGTCCTTGTCCACATAGCCCGGGTCCGCCTCGCCGGACGCCGCCGCCGCCTTGAACCGCAGGAAATCGCTCAGCCCCAGACCGAGCATGCTGAGCCCGCCGACCTCCAGAAACGTGCGGCGGTGAACCGGGCCGGAACAGCGTTGGCGCAAAGTCGAAAATTCCATGGCTTGAGAGACGGTGAATGGTGGCGTTGAGGGATTGGTGGCGTTGAGGGATTTCCGTTTCGTGCGCCGCTATCGTAGCGGTCCCGGCCGGGTTTTCCCATCGCGAAGACCGCCGACATCGCGCCATGTCGATATGGGATTGCGCCATGCAAAAGCGGCGGCGCAATCCCGACCGATGCCCTACAATTCCGGGAAACCTCCGCGAATCGCCACGCCGTCATGCCCCCGTCCCGCCCGTTCGTTCTCGTCCTCGGATTCGTGCTCCTCGCGGCCCATCCGAGCCTCGCCGCCCCCCCCACCCTTTCGATCCACAACGGCGTAGAGGAAGGCGAACCGATCCGCCTCGCCGGCCCCGAGGCCCGCCGCCAGATCGTCGTCACCGCCACCGACCCGACGAATCGATTTCCCGAGATCGACGTCACCCGGCGGGTGAAATTCGCCGCCGAGCCCGCCGGCATCGTCGCCATCGACGCGCACGGTCTCGTCACCCCGCTCGCCGACGGCGCCTGCACCGTCACCGCCAGCCTCGACGGATCGCCGTCCGCCGAAGTCGCCGTCACCGTCGAGAAATTCGCCCAGGCGCCGCCCGTCAGTTTTCCCAACGACATTGTCCCCATCTTCACCCGGAACGATTGCAACGTCGGCGCCTGCCACGCGAAATCGACCGGCCAGAACGGCTTCCGGCTTTCCCTCTTCGGCTATGAACCGAAGGCCGACCACGAAGTCCTCTCCATCGACTCCCGCGGACGCCGCGTCTTTCCCGCCTCAGCCGAGCACAGCCTCCTGCTGATGAAGGCCGTCGGCGACATCCCCCACGGCGGCGGCGCCCGGCTCGACCCCGACTCCCGCGACTACCGGATGGTGAAGCGCTGGATCGAGGCCGGCATGCCCTACGCTCCGGAAAACGATCCCACCGTCGAGCGCATCGAAGTCTTCCCCCGATCCCGCGTCATCGCCCCCGGCGGCGAGCAGCAGCTCGCCGTCACCGCCTTTCTCAGCGACGGCACCCGGCGCGACATTACCCACGCCGCCCAGTTCGAAAGCAACGCCGAGGACATGGCCGAAGCCGACGCCACCGGCCACGTCCGCCTCCGGAAACTCACCGGCTCCACCTCCGTCATGGTCCGTTTCCAGGAGCAGGTCGACGTCTTCCTCGCCACCATCCCCCTCGGCGACCGACTGACCGACCTCCCGAAGCCGAACAACTTCGTCGACGAGGAAATCTTCGGCAAACTCGCCGAACTCGGTCTCCCGCCCTCCGGACTCGGCGACGACCACACCTTCCTCCGGCGCGTCACCCTCGACATCGCCGGCCGCCTGCCCTCCCTCGCCGAAACCGAAGAATTCCTCGCTTCCAACGACCCGAACAAGCGCCCGCAAAAGATCGACGCCCTCCTCGAAAGCACCGATTACGCCGACTACTTCGCCGGCAAATGGGCCGGGCTGCTCCGCAACAAGAGCGGCGGCAACCTCGAGTGGGTCGCCCGCGACACCTACAACTTCCACGCCTGGCTCCGCTCCAGCCTCAACCAGAACAAGCCCTTCGACCAACTCGTCGCCGAACTCGTCACCGCCAGCGGAAAAACCGGCGAAAACCCCGCCGTCGGCTGGTACCGCGCCGTCACCGACCAGAAGGAACAAATGCAGGACATCGCCCAGGTCTTCCTCGGCGTCCGCATGCAGTGCGCCCAGTGCCACCATCATCCCTACGAGAAATGGTCGCAGGACGACTACTTCGGATTCGCCGCCTTCTTCTCCACCGTCGAACGCAAGGAAGTCTACCGCCTCCCCGAGGACGACATCGTTTTCCACAACCGCAAGACCGCCGAGATGAAGAACCCCAACACCGGCGTCATGCTCAGGCCCGCCGTGCTCGGCGGCGACCCCATCGACATTCCCGCCGAAAACGACCCGCGCCGCGAACTCGCCGCCTGGCTGCGCTCGCCCGACAACCCCTACCTGTCCAAGGTCCTCGTCAATCGCTACTGGAAGCACTTTTTCGGCCGCGCCCTCGTCGAGCCCGAGGACGACATCCGGCCCACCAATCCCGCCTCGCACCCCGCCCTGCTCGACGGTCTCGCCGAACGCTTTGTCGAAAGCGGCTACGACCTGAAGGCCCTCGTCCGCCTCCTCTGCAACAGCCGAGCCTACCAGCTCGACTCCGAACCCCTTCCCGAAAACGAGGCCGACGAGCAAAACTTCGCCCGTTTCCACCCGCGCCGCCTTCCCGCCGAGGCCCTGCTCGACTCCATCAACGACGTCGCCGGCGCGCAAAACTCCTTCGGCAAACAACCCCTCGGCGTCCGCGCCATCGCCCTGCCCGACGACGCCGCCAACCGCGAGTCCGAATTTCTCACCATGTTCGGACGCCCCCAGATGGACACCGCCTGCGAGTGCGAGCGCACCGGCGAGGCCAACCTCGGGCAAAGCCTTCACCTCATCAATTCCGACCTCATCCAGCAAAAACTCGCCACCCCCAACGGCCGCGCCCAACTCCTCGCCAAAGACACCGCCCGCCCCGACGACGAGCGCGTCCGGGAAATCTACCTCCGCGCCCTCAGTCGCCAACCCGATCCCGAGGAACTCGCCATCGCCCGGGCGCATCTCGACAAAAAGCGCGCCCAATCCGCCGCCGACCCTGAAAAATTGACCAGGGAAAAAGCCGAGCAGGAAGCCTTCGAAGACATCCTCTGGGTCATCGCCAACACCAAGGAATTTCTCTTCAACCACTGACCCTGATCCAATTCGCGGCGGAGCCGGCCTCCACCCCGAAAAACCCGCGCCCAATCGTGAAATCCGTGGCCAAAATTCCGCCGCCGGACGACCCAACCCTGTTGACTCCCCGACTCAACCCTGTTGACCCTCGGACCCAACCCTGTTCGATGAAGCCTCGATTCCCCCGATTTCTCGCGGTCTTCCCCCTCGTGTTCGCCGCCGCCGCGCCGGGCCGCGCCCAGTTGCCGAACACCGACCTCCAGATGGTCGCCCCCGCCTTCGCCAAAGCCGGCGAGACCGTCGAAGTCACCCTCACCGGCGATCATCTCGAGGAAATCCGCGGCCTTCGCTTCAGCGACACCCGCATCACCGCCGAACCCGCCACCACGCCCGCCGACGAGTTTTTCCCCGAGCCCCAACCCGCGAAAAACCGCTTCCGGGTCAGCGTGCCCGCCGATCTGCCTCCCGGCATTGTCGAGGTGCGGTCGTTGGGGTTTTTCGGGCTCTCCACCGCGCGACCCTTCATGATTCTGCCGAAGGATTCGCCCGAGATCGTCGAGAGCGGCGACCATTCCAGCCGCGAAAACGCCCTGCCGCTCCCGATCGAGACCGGCGTCCTCGGCATCGTGGACGCGCAGAAAGTCGATTGGTTCCGAATCGAGGCGAAAAAGGGCGAACGCCTCCTCATCCAGGTCTGGGCCGAGCGCCTCGACTCGAAGCTCGACGGCATGCTCGCCGTGTCCGACGCCGAGGGACGCGAACTGGAAACCAGTCGCGGGCATTTTTCCCGCGATCCCCTCATCGACTTCACCGCGCCCGCCGACGGGACCTACTTCGTGTCCCTGACCGACATCCTTTACCGGGGCGGGAGCGGTTCCTTCTACCGGTTGCTCGTTTCGCGAAAGCCGGTCGTCGATTTCGTCGTCCCCCCCGCCGGTGAACCGGGCAAGAAAACGAAATTCACCCTCCACGGCCGCAATCTCCCCGGAGGGAGCCCCGGCGAGGGCGTCCAACTCGACGGGAAACCGCTCGACTCCGTCGAAGTCGAAATCGAGCTGCCCGCCGAAGCCGGCGAAGTCGCCGCCTTCACCGGCGCCACCCCGCGCCAGGAGCAACTGCCGGCCCTCGAATACCGTCTCGGCGACTCGAACGCCGTCCGCGTCGGCTTCGCCACCGCCCCCGTCGTGAGGGAGGACCCAAAGGCCGCGCCCGCCCAAAATGTCACCGTCCCCTGCGAGATCGCCGGCTGCTTCGACGAACCCGGCGACGCCGACGCCTACCGGTTCGCCGCCAAAAAGGGCGAGACATGGTGGATCGAATCCATCTCCGAACGCCTGCTCGCCTCCACCGACACCGTCCTCCTGGTTCGCAAGGTTGGAAAGGACGAAAAGGGCGTCGAAACCCTCGCGGCCGTCGCCGAAAACGACGATCCACCCACCTTTTTCAGCGCCGACCGGCACGACTCGACCAACGCCGACACCAACGACGCCATGCTGAGTTTCACCGCCGACGCCGACGGCGATTACGAGGTCAAGATCGTGAACAACCTCGCCAGCGGCGGCCCGGCTCACCTCTACCGCCTCGCCATCCGCCCGGCCGCGCCCGATTTCCGGCTCATCACCACCACCGAGCGCAACATCACCGCCACCAACGGCCGCGCCGGCTTTCCCGCCGCCCCGCTGGTGCGGCGAGGCGGCTCGCTCGCCTACCGGGTCATCGCCTCGCGTCGCGACGGCTTCGACGGCGACATCGTCGTCACCGCCGAGGGCCTTCCCAAGGGCGTCAGCGCGCCACCTTTGACCCTGGGCGGCCCGACCGGGACGGGCTACCTCATCGTGTCCGCCGCGCCCGACGCCCCCGCCTGGCGGGGACCCATCCGCATCGTCGGCAAAGCCGGAATCAACGGCAAGGACACCGTCCGCGCCGCCCGAAACGCCTCGCTGGTCTGGGGCGTCATCTTTTCCGACAGCTTCCGCGTCCGCACCCGCTTCGATCTGGAGACGGTCCTGTCCGTCTCCGCCGACGAATCCGCGCCCGCCTATGTCACCCAGGCCGATCCGGCCAAAGCGTGGGAAGTCGAACTGAACGGCGCTCTCGAGTTTCCCGTCAAGGTCGCCGACACCCCGGCCCGCAAGGGCAACCTGACCGTGCAGGCGTATGGATTCCCCAACTACCTGCGCAATCCTCCCTCCGTCGCCATTCCCGAGGGCAAAACCGAGGGCGTGTTGAAAATGAATTTCAAACCGGACGGCAATTTCAAGGTCGAGCCGGGTCGTTATCAATTCTGCCTCCAGGGCATCGGCATCGCCAAATACCGCTATCACCCCGCCGCGGCCGACGCCGCCGACGCCGAGCGCAAACGGCTCGAAACCCTCGCCGGCGAATTCGCCGCGGCGGCCGCCGACGCCGCGAAACTCGCCGAGGCCGCCGCCAAAGCCCTCGAAACCGCCAAGGCCAACGCCGCCGCCGCGACCGGCGACTCCAAGGCCGAAGTCGAAAAACAAGCCGCCGACGCCCAGGCCAAACTCGAGGCCGCGAAGAAAACCGCCGCCGAAGCCGAGGCGAGGTCCAAAAAAGCCAAAGATCTCCTCGCCGCCGCCGAAATTACCGCCAAAGCCGCCGCCGACAAAGCCAGGGAAACCGACACCAAATTCGCCACCTTTTCCCCGCCCATCACCGTCGTCGTCAAACCGCCACCGGCGGAGAAGAAGTGAGCGGGCGCGAACCGTGGCATGGCCATCCTGGCCATGGTCCGCGGACTCGGCCAACGAAGTAAGATGCGCGGACGCCCTTTTTCAAAAGCACGCCGATCCCCGGTCCGCGGGCGGGATGCCCGGACCGCATTCCGGAAAAGCCAATCAATCCTGTCCAAAACCGAATGCCCAGAAACCTCGCGCTTTTCGGCGGCACCTTCGATCCCGTCCACAACGGGCACCTCGATCTCGTCGCGCTGGCCCGTGAACGCCTCCGGCTCGATCGCGTCGTGTTCGTTCCCTGCGCGCGTTCCCCTTTCAAGGAAAGCGACACCCTCGCCACTCCCGACCAGCGCCGCGACATGCTCGACCTCGCCATCGCCGAGCGCGGCTGGACGGATTGGGCCGCGGCGTCGCGCTTCGAAATCGACCGGCCGCCGCCCTCGTATTCCTGGATGACCGCCGAGCATTTCGCGGCGGCCAACCCCGGCGCGATCCTTCACTGGATTCTCGGCGCCGATCAGTGGGAGGCGATCGGCGACTGGGCCGAGCCGGAGAAGCTGCGCCGGCTCCTGCGCTTCATCGTCGTCACGCGGGATGGCTCCAAGGTTCGGCCGCGACCGGGCTGGCGCGCGACGTTTCTCGAGTTCGATCACCCGGCCTCGGCCACCGCGATCCGCGCCGGCGAGGGAGAGCCGGATTGGCTGCCCGCGTCGGTCCGAAACTACCTGGAAACGCACGGTCTCTATTCCCAAGCGTGACATTCCGTGCCATCGGTGACGGATGCCCGCTCCCTGGCAGATCAGCGCCGACACCGGCGGCACTTTCACCGACTGCTTCGGCGTTCCGCCCGGCGGCGCGGCGGGGACGGACGCGCGCCTGGTCAAAGTATTGTCCTCCGGCCGCCTGCGGGTCTCGGTGACGGAATGGATCGACAAACGCGCCGCGCGCCTCGACATCCCCGCCGGCTGGTCGGTTCCGGACGGGTTCTTTGTTCGGTTCGACGCGGCGATTGACGACGCTGTCGTGAAAGTCGAGGCCTGGGACGCGGCCGATCACGTCCTCAAACTCGCGGACGCCACGCCTCCCGCCTCCGCCATCGATCTCTTCACCGGCGAGGAAGCGCCCATCCTCGGAGCGCGGCTTCTAACCGGCACCGGTCCGGGAAACGCGTTTCCACCCGTCGAATTCCGCCTCGGCACCACGCGCGGCACCAATGCCCTGCTCGAGCGCCGCGCCGCCCCGGTCGCGTGGTTTGTGACGCGCGGCTTCGGCGACCTGCTCACCATCCGCGACCAGCGCCGGCCCGACCTTTTCGCGCTCGAACACCACCGGCCCGCGCCCCTCGCCGAGTTCGTGTGCGAAGTCGACGAGCGCCTCGCCGACGGCGGCGCGGTCCTGAACCCGCTCGATCCCGGATTCGAAACCGAGGCCCGTCACGCTCTCGCCGCCGGCCTCCGCGTCGCCGCCGTTTCCCTGCTCCACAGCTACCGGAATCCCGCCCACGAGATCGCCCTGCGAAGTCGTTTGCTCGCCCTCGGTTTCGAGCATGTCTCGCTGAGTTCCGATCTCGCGCCCTTCATCAAGCTGCTGCCGCGCGCCGAAACCGCCGTCGTCGACGCTTGCCTGACGCCCATCCTTCGCCAGTTTGTCGAAAACATCCGCCGGAGCGCGGGATTGGAGGAAAAGGGCCCGCTCATCATGACCAGCGCCGGAGGACTCGAGCCGGCCGCGTGTTTCCGTCCAAAGGATTCGCTGCTCTCCGGACCCGCCGGCGGGGTGGCCGGCGCCGCCACCGCGGCGCGCGCGCTCGGGTTCGAAAGGCTCATCACCTTCGACATGGGCGGCACCAGCACCGATGTCGCCCGGTTCGACGGCGATTTCCAATACCGCTTCGAGCACCGCGTCGGCGACGCCACCCTGCTCGCCCCGGCTCTGAAAATCGAGACCGTCGCGGCCGGCGGCGGCTCCATCTGCCGGTGGACCGAGGCCGGTCTGCGCGTCGGCCCCGAGTCCGCCGGCGCCGATCCCGGGCCGGCCTGTTACGGGCGCGGCGGCCCGCTCACCGTCACCGACGTGAATCTCCTGCTCGGCCGCGTCGATCCGTCGAATTTCGGCATTCCCATTTCGTCGGAAAACATCGCCGCCGCCCGCAGTCGCGCCGCCGCGCTCGAGTCGCTCGCCTCCGGCGGCCGCGCGGTCGATCCACCCTCGGAGGAATTTTTGACCGGACTGCTGGACATCTCCACCGAGCAGATGGCCGACGCCATTCGCGCGATCTCGATCCGGGACGGCGCCGATCCCGCCGACTACGCCCTGCTCGCCTTCGGCGGCGCGGGACCGCTGCACGCCTGCGACATCGCCGAGCGCCTCGGCATGACGACCGTGCTTGTCCCCCGCGAGGCGGGCCTGCTCAGCGCCTATGGACTGCACCACGCCGCCGTCGAGCGCTTCGCCGAACGGCAGATCCTGCGCCCGCTCGACGATTTCGCCACCCTGCCCGAGGCGCTCGCCGCGCTCGACACCGCCGCCCGCACCCGGCTCGCCGACGACCTCGACACGCCGCCCGAGTCGCTCGAAATTCGACGCCGCATCGCCGAACTGCGCCTCGCCGGCCAGGAAGCCACCCTGAGCGTCGATCTTTCCGCCGACAGCCCCGGGGACCGCGCCGCGCTGGCGGCGGCGTTCCGCGCCCGCTACGAGTCGGTCTTCGGTTACCCGCCGGCCCCGGATCGGGCCCTTGAGTTGGTATCCCTGCGTGTCATCGCCGCCACCGCGCCCCGGAAACCGGACTCGGTCAACAGGGTTAGGTCGGCGACTCAACCCTGTTGGGTCGGGGAGCGATTTGTCGACAGGGCCGCCCTGAGCGCCGGCGAGGCGCTCGCGGGACCGGCGGTGATCCAGGATCCCTTTTCGACTTTCCATCTCAAGGCGGGCTGGACCGTCACCGTCCAGGCCAACGGCGCGCTCGTGGCCGAGTTTTCCGGGCAGCCCGATTCGGAAGCGACGCCGCCCGACGGGACCGGCGCCGGCTCCGCCATCGGGCGGGAGCTGTTCCGGCATCGCTTCGAAAACATCGCCGCCGAAATGGGGGCCATGCTCCAGCGCTCCGCCATTTCCACCAATGTGAAGGAGCGTGCCGACTTTTCCTGCGCCCTGCTCGACGGCCGCGGCGAACTCGTCGTCAACGCCCCGCACATTCCCGTGCATCTCGGCGCGCTCGGCCTTTGCGTTCGCGAAATCGCCGCGCGGCTTCCGATGCGGCCCGGCGACACGGTCATCACCAATCACCCCGGCTTCGGCGGTTCGCACCTGCCCGATGTCACGCTCATCACTCCGGTTTTCATCCCCGGCGAAGCCGAAAAGCCCGTCGCCTATGTCGCCAATCGCGCCCACCATGCCGAGATCGGCGGCAAATCCCCCGGCTCCATGCCCGCCGACGCCCGCTGTCTCGCCGAAGAGGGCGTCGTCATCGAACCGACATGGCTGATCGAGCGCGGAACGCCGCGCTTCGACCGGATCGAAGCCCTCCTGACCGCGCCGCCCTGGCCGACGCGGAACCTGCCCGATAACCTCGCCGATCTGCACGCCCAGCTCGCCGCCAACCGCCGCGGCGTCGACTTGCTCCAGTCGCTCCTCGCCGGCCACGGCGCCGAGGCCGTCCGTCGTCAACTCGAGTCGCTCGCCACCCAGGCCCAATCCGCGCTCGCCGGCCACCTGCGCGCCACCGGCTTTTCCGGCGCCGACGGGGAGGAAAAACTCGACGATGGCGCCGCCATCCGCTGCGCCATCGCCCGGCGCGGCGACGGCCTGCGGCTCGATTTTTCCGGCACCGCCACCGCGCACCCGGGAAACCTCAACGCCACCCCCGCCATCGTCCGCGGCGCCGTGCTCTACACCCTGCGGCTCTGGACGCGGTCGCCGCTGCCGCTCAACGAGGGCCTGCTCCGCGATGTCGAGATCGTCCTGCCGCGCTGTTTTCTGAATCCCGAATTCCCCGCCGATTCCGCCGCCTGCCCCGCCGTGGTCGGCGGCAACGTCGAGACCTCGCAGCGCGTGGTCGATCTCCTCATTCGCCTCCTCGGGTTCCAGGCCGGCTCGCAGGGAACCATGAACAATTTCATCTTCGGCAACGATCGCTTTGGGTATTACGAGACGATCGGCGGCGGCGCGGGGGCCGGGCCGGGCTACGCCGGCGCCGGCGGTCTGCACACCCACATGACGAACACCGCCATCACCGATCCCGAGATTCTCGAGCATCGTTACCCGGTGCGGCTGGTCGAGTTTTGCCTCCGCCGCGGCTCCGGCGGGGACGGCCTGTATCCCGGCGGCGACGGGTTGGCGCGCGAGGTCGAGTTTCTCGAGGACCTGCGCGTTTCCCTGCTGACGCAGCATCGCGTCGAGCGTCCCCGCGGCCTCGACGGCGGCGCGCCCGGCGCCCCCGGTCGACAGCTTCTGCTTCGTGCCGGCGCGGACCGGGCCGAGGCGCTGCCGGGCGTCGTTTCCTTCGAGGCGAAAGCCGGCGACGTGCTGCGAATCGAGACCCCGGGGGGAGGCGGCTGGGGATCGCCGGCGAGCCGGTAAGGCGGAGGCTGGAAACCATCCGAAAGCCTGAAAGAGCGCTGAGACACCGACCCGGAAATCTGCTACACTCCCCCCATGTCAACAGTGAGCGAATTAGTGGACCAGGCGCTCAGCTTGCCCCGAACCGATCGTGGATACCTGGCGCGAAAACTCATCGAGAGTCTCGATGAAGAGTCCGAGGAAAAACTCAGCCCCCAATGGCGCGCGGAGTTGGACCGAAGATTGCGGAGCGTCAAAGACGGCACAGCGAAAACCATCCCTCACGATCAGGTGATGACCGAGGTCCGGGAACAATTGCGCAACCTTCCTCCCTCCAAACAAACCGCATGACCTTCGTCTGGCTCGACGAAGCGAAGCTCGAACTCTCCGAAGCCGCTCTCTACTACCAGTGGCAGGAGCAAGGCCTGGGCGAAAGCTTCATTGACCAGGTGGAAGCGGCCGCGCGAAAAATCATCCGCGATCCGACCTTGCCGCGCGAGTTTGATCCGCCCTTTCGAAAAGTGGCCACCAAACGCTTTCCCTACCAGGTGATCTACGTGATCGAGCCGGAAACCGTTCTCATCGTCGCGGTGATGCACCAGCACCGCGAGCCCGGATACTGGCGGGATCGCCTGGACACTTGAAACTCCACTCGCTTTCGTTGCCCGAAATTGCCAACCTCCCGCGCCAGATGAGAACGCCCCGCCCATCGAACGACGCTTGATCCGTCCGGGCACCCTTCCCGCCTGGAGTCATCTCAACCTCGCCCCAATCCACCGATCGCGGCACGGGACGGGATCATGCGCCCCTCCGGTGCTTGCCCACTCCGGGGTGGAGATCGATGGTGAGTCGGATCTCGGTCGAACTCGATCGGAACGAGACGCCGAGGCCAGAAATCCGCCCTTCTTTCAATTTCCCGTGAAAGTCGATTCGCCGCCCTTTTTCCTTCGACACGCGTGCCTTGGCTTCATTGGCTTGGCCGCCGCCGCCGCGGGCGCGAATCCCCAGACCACCCTTCGCTGGGATTTTGGCACCGAGGAGGCGACGCCGCTGACGCCGCGCGGCGATGTCGTCCGGGACCAGGCGGGGCCGCGGCCGCCGGAGTTTCCAGACTTCGAACCGGAAAACACCGCGGTGCGGCTCAACGGAAACGGCGCGCGCATCGAGATCAAGGACCCGGGGCCGGAGAGCGAATTCGATTTCACCAATGGCGACGCGATCACTTTGGAGGGCTGGGTGAATCTCGCCGCCCTCCGGCCGGGACAATACGCCTACATCGTGGGCAAGGGGCGGACGCATTCGCCGCGTTTCTCGCGCAACAACCAGAACTGGTCCCTGCGTCTGGTGGGGGAAAAAGGCGGCATGGCGCGCGTCAGTTTTCTGTTCACGACCGTGCCGGGACGGGGCGAGTCGGACTGGCACCGCTGGACCTCGGAGGCGGCGACGGAAATCTCGACGGGCTGGCACCACGTCGCGGTGGCCTACGAATTCGGCAAACCGGAGAGCATCCGGGGATGGATCGACGGACAGCCGACCGGGGGACGCTGGGATGTCGGCGGACCGACGACGGCGGCGCCGGTGGTCGACGACGACGATGTGTGGATCGGCTCCTCGATGGGCGGGAGCCCGTCGAACAGCCTGGAGGGCCTGCTCGACGCGGTGGCAATGCACCGGCGGGCGCTGACCGACGCGGAGATGGCGGCGCACTTTCGCCGCGAAGGCGGGCCGCGCGGCGCCATCTCCGACGCGGCGGAGATGCCCGACCTGGGCGAGATCGCGGCCGGCACGGTGCGGGTGCAATTTCACGAGGGCCTGCCGGCCCACGACCGCTGGCCAAATCCGGGCCAATGGCCCGCCGAGGCGGAGCGCTGGTCGGGCGACACCTTCCTGCTGCCGCGCGTGCCGCGACGCTATGACGACTGGGGCATCCGGTCGAGCTGGAAAGAGCCCGTGCTGATCCGGATCGCCGGCGATGTCGCCCTGCCCGCCGGCGGGCAACGCTTCCTGGTGCGGACGCGCGCGCTGGCGCGGCTGTGGATCGACGGCCAACTCGTCGCCGAGACCGAGCCGGCCGACGCGACCAGCCCGAACGGCCACGATCCGGTGACGCCCCTGCCCGAGCCGCCCCGCCCCGGCCTGCGGGTGAAGTCCTATCGCCAGCAGGAAGTCTTCGGCAAGGCGGAGATCGCGAAGGGCGCCGGGACCTCCCGCGTCGTGCTGGAACTGATCGCCGGAGGCAAAAACCAGCGCACCGAGACCGGCGAGGTCTGTGTCGCGCTCGAAACGGCGAACGGCGCGTCGTTTTCGATCCTCCGCGCGGCGGGACAACCCGACCTGCCCCTGACCGACGCGGCGGTCGAGCCCGTGTTGGCCGCCGTCACGAGTTCACTCGACGCCTTCGACGACGCCCGCCGGCGCGCCGCGGCACAGTCGCGCGACGCCTTCTGGGAAAAGCGCCACGCCCTGGCGAAAGACTGGGCCGCGCGGCATCCCGCTCCCGCGCCGCCCGGCGACGGCCATCCCGTGGACGCCTTTATCGACGCGAAGATCGCGGCCGCGCTCGCCGCCGGCGCCTCCCCCGCGAAAAGCGCGAAGGAGGGCTCGGATTTCCACCGCGATGTCCTGCCCGTGCTCCGGGAGGCGTGTTTCCGCTGCCATGGCGAGAAAAACAAGGGCGGCCTGAAACTCGACACGCGCGACGCGGCCCTGCGCGGCGGCGACTCGGAGATCGCCTCCGTCGTGCCGGGCGATCCGGAGGCCAGCGAGCTGATGGTCCGCGTCCGCTCCGGCGAGGAAGACCTCGTCATGCCCCCGACAGGCGATCCGCTGACTGAGGCGCAGATCGCCACCCTCGATGCCTGGATTCGCGGCGGCGCCGAGTGGCCGGCCCCGCCGAGAGCACCCGAAACGCTGGCAAAGACCCCGGTCGCCGGCGACGCGGCCTTCCTCCGCCGCGTGTTTCTCGACACCATCGGCCTGCCGCCCACTCCCGACGACGTGCGCGCCTTTCTCGCCGACCCCGCGCCCGACAAACGCGCCCGGGTCATCGACCGCCTGCTGGCCGACGAACGCCGGGTCGATCACCTGATGAGCGATTGGCTCGACCTCCTCGCCGAGAATCCGACGCTCATCAATCCCTCGCTGAACAGCACGGGCCCCTTCCGCTGGTTCCTCCTCGACGCCCTGCGCGACCGCAAACCGCTCGACCGCCTCGTCACGGAACTGCTGATGATGCGCGGAGACGCCGCCACCGGGGGGAGCGCCGGCTTCGCGCTGGCGGCGGAAAACGACGCGCCCTTCGCCGCCAAGGGCCACATCGCCGCGTCCGCCTTCCTCGGCATCGAGCTGCAATGCGCGCGCTGCCACGACTCGCCCTACCACAGCACCACCCAGCGCGATCTCTACTCGCTGGCGGCGATGTTCGAGCGCAAGGAGGTCACGGTGCCCAAGACCAGCCGCGTCCCGGCCGGTTTCTTCGAGAAAAACAAAGCCCGCAAATCCCTTATCCAGGTGACGCTCCGGCCCGACGAACCGGTCACGCCGACGTGGCCCTTCGCCCGGACCACCGGCGCGGAGGACGGCGCGGCGCTCGACGCCCTCCTGGAGCACGCGGAGGATTCCCGCGAACGGCTGGCCGCGCTCGTCACCTCTCCGGAAAACCGGCGTTTCCCCAAAGTCATGGTCAACCGCGTCTGGAAACGCCTCCTCGGCGCCGGCATCGTCGAGCCCGCCCACGACTGGGAGGGCCGCGAGGCGAGCCATCCGGAGCTGCTCGACTGGCTGGCGAACGAACTCGTCTCCCACGGATACGATCTCGACCACGTCGCCCGGCTCGTCCTGACCTCGGCGGCTTACCAGCGCGAGGCCGGCGACGAGGACCTCGCCGCCGCCGCCGCCGGCGATCGTTTTTTCCAGGCGCCGGCCCGCCGCCGTCTCACGGCGGAACAGGTGGTCGATTCCCTGCACGCCGCCGCCCGGCTCGCGATCGATTCCGAGGAACTCACCTTTGTCCACGACGGACGGCATCCCCTCGGCCGGCGCCAGACCCTCGGCGTTCCCCGCCGGGCCTGGATGTTCGCCAGCCTGAACAACGAGCGCGACCGCCCCAGCCTCGCCCTGCCCCGCGCGCAGGCCACCGTGGACGTGCTGGTCGCCTTCGGCTGGAACGGCTCGCGGCAGATGCCGATCTTCGAGCGCGTCGTCGACCCGAATCTCCTCCAGCCCGGCATTCTCGCCAACGGCACCCTGATTCAAAACCTGTCCCGCGCCGCCGACGGCGGCGATCTCGCGGATCTCGCCGCCCGCGCCGCCTCGCCGGAGGACCTGCTGGAGGAGTTGTTCCTCCGTTTCCTCGGCCGGACGCCGCGCGACGCCGAGCGCGAGGCCTTTCTCCCGGCGCTGACGGACGGGTTCGACGGCCGCCTGCTGCCGGCCGATCAAGTCAAACCCGTGCCCGCGCCCGATCCGCTCCCCCTCGCGACCTGGCTGAACCACGTCAGCCCCGAGGCGAACACCATCCAGCTCGAAGTCGAAAAACGCGTCCGCCGCGGCCCCAGCCCCGATCCCCGCTTCCGCGCGGAATGGCGGGAGACCTACGAAGACATCGTCTGGAGCCTCATCAACGACCTCGAGTTTGTCTGGATGCCCTGAGGGCCGCTTTTTGACAGGATCGACCGGATAGAATTTTCTCCGACTTTTCGTTCGCAACCCCTTCCTCCCCGCCGTGAAATCGATCAGCTCCCCCTCCCTCACCCGCCGCGATTTTCTCGCCGCCTCGGGCGCCGCCGCGAGCGCCGGAGCCGGGGCCTTCGCGTTTCCCGGTGATCTCCGAGCCGAGGACACCCCGGAAACCGCCCCGATTCGCGGCAAAGCCGAGCACGTCATTTCCATCTGGCTGGGCGGCGGCATGGGACAGATCGACACATTCGATCCCAAAGCCAAGGGCGATCCCCAGGCGAAAAAGGCCGGTGCCTACTATCAGTCGATCGAGACCGCCGTGCCCGGCGTCCGCCTCTGCGAGCATCTGCCGAAGCTGGCCCCGCTGATGGATCGCGTCACCGCCGTGCGCACCGTTCATCACGACGTCATCGACGAGCACGCCGCCGCCACCAACCGCATGCACACCGGCCGGCCCGTCACCGGCACCATCACCTATCCCTCGATCGGCTCCCTCATCGCCCACGAGCGCGGCGCCGCCGCCGAGGGCGCGCCCGCCTACGTGTTGATCGGGTATCCCAATGTCACCCGCGGCCCCGGGTTTCTCGGCGCCGAGCACGGATATCTTTACCTCACCGACACCAGCCGCGGCCCGGCCGGCCTGTCGCGCCCGGAGGGCGTGTCCGAGGCGCGCCAGATGCGCCGCGTGCGCTTTCTCACCGCCCTGCGCGCCAGCGCGCCGCCGTCGGACAATCCCCGGCTCCGCAGTTACGACGCCGCCATCCAGCAGAGCCTGAGCCTGAGCGGACCGGGCTTCAATCGGGTCTTCCAGCTCGACGAGGAATCCGGGGATCTGCGAAACCGGTACGGCGGCGAATTCGGCCAGCGCTGCCTGCTCGCCCGGCGTCTCGTGGAGCGCGGCGTGCGGTTTATCGAAGTCTCGCACAACCTCAACTTCATCAACGGCACCGGCTGGGACGTGCACAACCAGGGCATCCTGAATCAGCACGAGCTGATCCGCGAACTCGACACCGCCGTCTCGGCGCTCATCGCCGACCTCGAATCGAAGCGACTCCTCGACAAGACCCTGATCACGATCACCACCGAGTTCGGTCGTCCGCCCGAGTTCGACGGCGGCGGCGGCCGGGGCCACCAGGGCAGCGCGTTTTCCTGTGTCCTCGCCGGCGGCGGCCTCCGCCACCGCGGCGCCTGGGGCGAGACCGACGAGTTGGCCAAGCAAATCGTCGCCGCCCCCGTCGGCGTGCCCGATTTCTTCGCCACCATCTGCGCCGCCGCGGGCGTGGACTACCGCAAGAGCCTCTACGACGGCGACCGCCCCGTCCCCATCACCGACCGCGGCGAACCCATCGCCGCCCTGTTCGGGTGAGGAAGGGGCGGCGACTTTCGGGCCGGGCACCCCTTCCGCTCCCGGCGATCCGAAGGGACCGGCGGAATTCCACGATGGCGGGTTTCAAATCGTCCCCTCCGCCCCGGACCGTCGCAAAACGATCGGTACGGGCGTACCGATCGTTCGTTCGTTCATCCCGATCGTCGGTACGCACGTACCGATGGTTCGTTCGTTCATCCCGATCGTCGGTACGCACGTACCGATGGTTCGTTCGTTCATCCCGGTCGTCGGTACGTGCGTACCGATGGTTCGTTCGTTCATCCCGGTCGTCGGTACGCGCGTACGAACGATCCGCTCGCGTGTCTCGTTCGCCGGAAAACGCCACCGATTCAACAGGGTTGGGTCGGTGACTCAACAGGGTTGAGTGCCTTGGCGTCAACGAAACGCGGGAGGATGAGTCAAAGTCGTGGAGCCGCGATTCCACGGCGACGGGATGGTGGGCCGAGGCGCCCCACCCGGCTGCCGCCGTGCGCCTTCTCCTCCTCCCGCCGTTGACCGGCGCCGGCGCGGGATCGGCCCTTTGGGCGCTTCGTGGATGAGGCGACGGGGATGGATGTCTCTTCGGACGATTCCCTTCCCTTTTTCCTCGACGGACGGGCCAAGGGATCGTATCCTAACCGCCGTCGTTCGAGGCGGTTGTCTCTCCTTCCGGTTCGGGCGGCGTCGAGTCGGGGTGTGCGGGAGATTTATCTCATCCTCACCCGGTTTTGCAGCGCGTTATCTTTCATCGACTGGCCCGAGGCGGCCGCGGCTTTCCGCGGATCGTCGCGTTCGGGATTTCCTTTTTCGCCTGGTTCGGCCCCCGGACCGTGCCGCCTCTGAGCGGGGCGGAGCCTCCGGGTATCCTCGCCCACCAAGGGCGCGTGGCGGTCAACGGGGTGAACTTCGACGGCACGGGGCGCTTCAAATTTTCCCTCGTCAACGGGGCCGGCGACACGACCCTCTGGTCCCACGACGGCTCGGGCGCGGGCGGCGGCGAACCGGCCGGCTCGGTCGCGATCGCGGTGACGGGGGGACACTATGCGGTGCTGCTGGGCGACACGGCGCCGCCTTTCTCGATGGCGCCGATCCCGGCGGGCGTTTTCGCCGAAAACGCGGATGTGCGGCTGCGGCTGTGGTTCAGCGCGGACGGGGGGACGACCTTCGAGCTGCTGGCGCCGGATCGGCGGCTGACGCCGGCGCCCTACGCCCTGACGGCGGGCACGCTCTCGGGGGCGGGCGGCATCCAACTGAGCGGCGGGAGCCTGGTGCTGCCGGCGACGACGGCGAGCGCGGGCATCGTTTTCTCCGGCGCGGACACGCTGCTGCACGCCCGCGGGACGGATAATTTCTTCGCCGGCATCCTGGCCGGCAATCTGACGATGACCGGCACCGGCAACACGGCGGGCGGCGCGCACGCGCTCGGGGCGAACACCGAAGGGGAGGCCAACACGGCGGGGGGCGCCTACGCGATGGCGTCGAACACGACGGGCAGCCGGAACTACGCGGGAGGTTTCCAGGCCCTGTCGTCCAATCTCACGGGCTCGGAAAACACGGCCACGGGCTACCAGGCGCTCGCGGCGAGCGTGTCGGGCGCCCGGAACACGGCCTACGGCTACCAGGCGCTCTCGGGAAACCTGATCGGCTCGGAAAACACGGCGGCGGGTTACCAGGCGCTCGCGGCCAACGCCGACGGCTCGGAAAACACCGCCGCCGGCTACCAGGCGCTCGCGGCCAATCTCGGGGGCATGCGGAACACCGCGGCCGGCTACCAGACGCTGGCGGGCAACACCTACGGCTCGGAAAACACCGGCACGGGTTACCAGAGCCTGTCGGCGAATATCTCCGGAGACCGAAACTCCGCCACGGGGTTCCAGGCGCTCGCGGCCAACACTCTGGGAGCGCGGAACACCGCGGCCGGCCACCAGGCTCTCTCGGCCAATACCCTGGGCAGCGACAATCTCGCCCTCGGCAACGGCGCCGGAGCCTCCCTGACCACGGGCAATCACAACATCGCCATCGCCCATCCCGGCGTGGCGGGAGAATCGGCCACCATCCGCCTCGGCGACGCCGCCCACCAGACGCGGGCCTTCATCGCCGGAGTCCGGGGACAGACGACCGGGCTCAACGACGCCGTGCCGGTCGTGATCGACAGTGCCGGCCAGCTCGGCACCCTTTCCTCGTCGGCCCGCTACAAGGAGGACATCCGCTCCCTCGACGCGGCGGAGGTGGGGACCAGGCTGCGGAAGCTGCGCCCGGTGACTTTCCGCTACCGGCAGGCCTTTGCCGGCGGCGAGAAACCGATCCAGTTCGGCCTGATCGCGGAGGAGGTCGCCGAGGCTTTCCCCGAGCTGGCGGTCTTCGACGCGGAAGGCCGGCCCGAGACGGTGAAATACCAACTGCTGGCGCCCCTGCTGCTCGGCGAGGTGCAACGGCTCGAGGCGGAAAACGCGACGCTGAAAGCGCGACTCGAACGGCTGGAGACGGCGCTTTTCGGCGAAAAGGCGAGCCTCCCGGGAAATTCCGCCGCGACCGACTGAGGTCCCCGCCGCGGCGTGTCGTCAGGCGCTTCCCTTCGCCAGCACGTTGACGACGAACCAGCGAAAACAGGTCACGAAACCGGTCGCGAAATCCTGGGGCCGGTCGTCGACCCAGTCGGCGATCTCTTCGAGCGGGAAAAAGCCGCCGGTGGCGACTTCGTTGCCGTGGGTGCGGACTTTTCCGCCGTATTCGCAGCGGTACAGCTCGATGAATTCCCAGTCCGTGCCGGGTCCGGCGGCGATCTTGCCGAGACGCTCGAGCGGTTTGCGGGGCCGGACCATGAGTTCCTCCTTCAGCTCGCGATGGGCGGCGTCGGCGTAGCGTTCGCCGGTGTCGAGGTGACCCGAGGCGCTCGAGTCCCAGCGCCCGGGGTGGGAATCCTTGAGGTGGGAGCGTTTCTGAAGATAGAGTTCGCCTTCCTTGTTGAAGAGGAAAACGTGGACGGCCCGGTGGAGCAGTTTGCGCTCGTGGACATCGGCGCGGGTGGCGCGACCGGTGACGTTGTCGCGCTTGTCGACGACGTCGAAAATTTCGTCGCCGTTGCCGGTCTGTTTCCGGCAGGGATGTTTTTCCAGGATATTCGACAGATTGATCCAGCGCTGGAGCGACAGCTCCTCGGCCCGGGCGGTCGGGGCGAGGTTGGCCTTCTTCGCGATGGAGGCCCATTTGTCGGCGTGAATCTCGAGATTGTTGTGCAACTGCTTGCGGCGCCGCGAGAAGCCCTTCTTCACGATCTCCTCGAAGGTCTGCGGCGAGTGGGGCGGAAAATCGTCCGCCGCCCGCGGGGCGAAATGCACCACGGCGGAGTCCACCTCCGGCTGGGGATAGAAGATCGGGGGCTTCACGGTCTTGAGTAGCTGGGGATGCCAGACCTCCTGCAACATGAGCGAGAGCACGCCGTAGTCCTTCGACCGCGGTCCCGCGCAAATGCGGTCGGCCACCTCGCGCTGAACCATCACCACCGCCTCGGCGACGGGCGTGGGCGGCGTGAGAAAGGTGCGCATGATCTCGGTGCCGGCCGAGTAGGGCAGATTTCCGATCAGTTTGACCCGCCCCTCGCGGAAGAGAGGGCGGATGTCGTGCTCGACCGCGTCGCCGCGGACGACCTCGAAATGCCAGCCGTGGCGGCGGTAGTGATTTTCGATGTGGTCGGCCAGCTTCGGGTCCTTCTCGATGAGAATGAGCCGGCGGCAGCGGCCCACGAGGTGCTTCGTGAGGGCTCCGGCCCCGGGTCCGACCTCGATCACAACGTCGCTGGGCGCGATGCGCAACTGCTCGACAATCCAGCGCGCGACATTGTCGTCGATCAGGAAATTCTGGCCCAGCTTGCGGTCGGGCCGCAATTCGAGATCGCGGAGGAGGTTCTGAAGTTCGGAGACGCGCACGGGCCAACGATACGTCGCGGGCCGGAAAATGGAAGATCAGGAAAGCGCCTCGAGCAGTTTTCCGGCGTGCTCGGCGGGTTTCACCCTCGGAAACACGGCGCGAATCGTTCCCTCGGGTCCGATCACGAAGGTGGTGCGCTCCGTGCCGAAGTATTTCCGGCCGTAGAGCGATTTTTCCACCCAGACTCCCCAGGCCTCGACGATGGCGCGATCCTCGTCCGAAATCAGGGGGAAAGGCAGCCCGTGCTTGTCGATGAATTTCCGGTGCTTCTTGACCGAATCGACGCTGACGCCGAAGACGCGCGCCCTTTTCGAAAGTTCGCCCCACGCATCGCGGATGCCACAGGCCTGCGTCGTGCAGCCGGGCGTGTCGTCCTTCGGGTAAAAGTAAAGCACCACCGGCCGTCCGCGCAGCGCCGACAGGGTGACGGTGCCGCCATCCGCGTCGTCGCCGCCCACCACGGGGGCCGTGAAATCGGGCGCCTCGTCGCCCACCTCGGGTCCGCCTTTCATGGCGACAACTTATCGAGCGGTCCCTTCCAACGGCAACTCGCGATCGCGCCATATTCGCGCGCGAGCCGGCCGACCCTCCTCGAAAACCGTTGAAGAATGCCGTTTTCCGCCGTCGTTGGAAAAGCGCTGGAGCCTCTCCCCCGCCGAAATTCCACCGTGACCACCGCGAACAAAATCACCGTCGGTCGCCTGCTGTTGATCCCCGTTTTCGTCACGCTCGCGGCCTACTACTCCGCCAGCATCGAGCAGGGAGCCGAGCAGGTCGGGTTCCGCGTCGCGGCCCTGGTCGTGTTCGCGATCGCCGCGCTGAGCGACGCGGTGGACGGCTACATCGCGCGGCATTACAACCAGCGCACGCCCTTCGGGATGGTGCTCGACCCGATGGCGGACAAATTCCTGCTGCTGGCGGGCGTCATCACCCTGAGCGTCACCCGATGGCACGCCGGCCTGCCCATCTGGTTCGCCGCCCTGGTCATCGCCCGCGACGCCGTCATCATGATCGGGGTGCTCATCATCAAACACGTCGCGGGCCGGGTGAAAATGGGGCCGCTGATGACGAGCAAATTCTGCACGTTTTTCCAGCTCAGTTGCGTCGTCTGGGTGCTGCTCGATTTCTGGTCCAAAGACGGCCGGCCCCTGCCGCTCGATCTCCTCATCGCCGTGTCCGCGATCCTCACCGTCGTCACCGGCGTCCAGTACATCGTGGAAGGCATCCGCCAGCTCCGGGAGTCGGGCCTGACCGATCCACCCGCCTCGGACCGATCGGAGACCTGACGCGGCGCCTTTGCCCCTTTTCCCGCGAAATTCCGCGAGATTTCCCCGAAAAATCGGGAATGGTCCGCCTTTCATGTCCGACACCCCGCCAGCCCCGAATCCCGCCATGCCGCGCGTCGCCATCGCCGGCCGTCCCAACGTGGGCAAGTCCGCCCTGTTCAACCGCCTCGCCGGACGCACCATCGCCATCGTTCACGATCAGCCGGGCGTCACCCGCGACCGCATCGCCGTCGACGTGCGGCGGAATGTCCGCATCCCCTTCGAACTGACCGACACCGGTGGCATCGGCGCGACACTCGACGACGGCTTCGCCTCCCAGGTCCGGATCGAGGCCGACATCGCCATCGAGACCGCGGATGTGATTCTTTTCGTCGTCGACGCCCGCGAGGGCCTGACTTCCATCGACGAAAACCTCGCCGCCGTGCTGCGCCGGAGCGGCCGCCGCGTCCTGCTGGTGGCGAACAAGGTGGACACCGCGAAAACCGAGCCCGCCGCCGCCGAATTCGCGAGCCTGGGATTCGGCGCCCCGATCGCCGTCAGCGCCGCCCACGGCCGCCACTTCGACGACCTGCGCCAAAGCCTTGAGAGCGAACTGGAAAAGCTCGGTTTCTCCGCCGACCGACCCAACAGGGTTGAGTCCGCGACCCAACCCTGTTCGATCGCCATCGTCGGCCGGCCGAATGTCGGCAAGTCATCCCTGATCAACGCCATCCTCAACGACGAGCGCACCATCGTCTCCGAGGTCGCCGGGACGACCCGTGACGCCGTGGACGTGCCCTACGAGCGCGACGGCTCCCCCTACGTGCTCATCGACACGGCCGGCATCCGCCGCCGGGCAAAGATGGACACCTCGGTCGAAGTTTTCAGCTCGATGCGGTCGGAGCGATCGATTCGCCGCGCCGACCTGTGCCTGCTGGTGGTGGACGCCTCCTCCGGCGTGGTGGCGCAGGACCGGCGCATCGCCCGGACCATTCTCGACGCCAACAAACCCTGCATCGTGGTGCTCAACAAGTTCGACCTCTACCATCCCGACGCGAGATTCCACGACCGCATCGAACAGTTTCAGGAGGAGATCGGCGAGGACCTCTTTTTCGTCCCCTACGCGCCGCGCGTGGCCGTTTCCGCGAAACAGCGGGAATTTCTCGGGATGATTTTCAAGACCATCGAAAAAGTCCGGCGAGCGGCGCAAAAGCCGATCTCCACCGGCGTGCTCAACCGGCTGCTCCGCGACGCGATCGACCGCAATCCCCCGCCCGCCAAGGGAGGCAAGCGCCTGAAACTGCTCTACGCCACGCAACGCCGCGAGGACCGGCCCCGAGCCATCCCGACGCCGGAGTACGTCCTTTTCGTCAACTACGCCAACCTCCTGACGCGGACCTACCAGCGCTATCTCGAGGCTCAAATGCGCGAGGCCCATCCGATGGAGGGCCTGCCCTTCGCCTTTCGCGTGCGCTCGCGGCAGGGGCGAAACGACAAGGAATAGCGGCGCGGCTCCGTCACAGCACTTTGAGCGGAAACTGCTTCGCGATCAGGTCGAAATCGCGGTCGTTGTGCAGCAGCGTCACGTCGTGCTCCATCGCGACGGCGGCAATGAAGGTGTCGGCGGGGTTTTTCAGCGTGATTCCCGCCTTTTTCAGGGTGCGATAAATGTCCGCCGACCTTCGAAAGGTCCCGGCCGTCATCGGCAAGAACTGGAGCACCGCGAAATGGCGCTCGACCTTGCGATATTGCTCGTCGTGCCGCGTGCCGCGCAGCACCTCGGCCAGGACGTGCCCGCAGATGCAGAGTTCCTCGCCGCCGGTGGCCATTTTTCGAAGCCGCCACCGTTGCGAGGTGTCGTTGCGTCTGAAAAAATCGATCCAGACGGAGGAATCGACCAAAACTCTCATAAGTCGCGTGCCTGGCGCATTTCGGAAAGATCGCCTTCCCACTCGATGGCCCCCTCCAACTCCAGTAGCTGCCTCAGTTCAAAGCGGCGCACGAGTTCGCGGAGGGCATGGTCGACAATTTCCCGCTGGGTGCGCAAGCCGGTGATTTTCTTCGCCTTGCTCAACAATTTCTCGTCGAGAACGATATTGGTGCGTTTCATAAATACACACTGTTTCGCGAAATAGTGTGTATGTCAACCGGCGGGAGGCTGGACAAAGACGGCAACCCTTCCATCCCATCTTCCTGAAATCAGCCTCCTCTCAGCCGAGATTCAGCGCCCCGCCCTCGCAGAATTTCGCGGTGCCGAAGGTGTCGATGCCGTGGCCCATGGCGTGGGCGACGGTGAGCCAGAGGCGATTGTGGGCGGCTTTGTCGAATTTCAGGGCGCGGCCGGTCCTGAAACCGTGGCCCTTTCCGCCGACGAGCACCATGGGGATGTTGTCGAGGGTGTGGCTGTTGCCTTTGCCGAGTTCGTTGAGCCAGACGATGAGGGTGTGGTCGAGCATGTTGCCGTCGCCGCCCGGCTCGGGGGTGTCGGCGAGTCGCTTGGTCAGGTAGGCGAGTTCGCCGCAGAACCATTCGTTGATCTTCGTCAGCTTTTCGACCGCGTCCTTGTTGTCGTCGGGTTCGTGCGAAAGGCTGTGGTGACCGTCGTCGATGCCGAGCCAGTGCATGCGGGCCTGGCCCACCGAGCGCATGAACTGCAGGGTGGCGACGCGGGTCATGTCGTTGGCCATGGCGTTGACGAGCAGGTCGATCTGCATGCGGCTGAGGCGCGGGGTGTTGTCGTTGACCAGCTCGATGTTCGGATCGATCTCCGGCATCGGAAAAGCCGGCTCCGCCTTCTTGTCGTCCTCCCGCAACTCGGACTCGAGTTCGCGCACCAGGGTCAACTGCTCGTCGAGGAGTTCGCGGTCCTCGGCGGAGAGCTTTCCGGAAACGCGACCGATCTCGTCGCGCACGTCATCGAGGATGCTGGCCAGGCTCTCCTTGTCCTTCATCTTGCCGTAGAGCTTGCCGAGCATCTGGCGGGGATCGCTGATCGGCGCGACGGGCTTGTTTGGACCGGCGTAGGACATCCGCGTCCACGGGTCGGCGCGGTCGGGCACCTCCACGCCGAACTCGAGCGAGCCGAAGCGGGTCTTTGTTTCCTCGCGGTTCTGGAGAAAGTTCTTCAGTTCCTGGTCGATGGAAATGCCGCTCGCCCAGCCGGCCGGGGTGTCCGAGCCGCCCTGGATGTTGCCGGGAAACAGCTCCGTGCCGGTGAGCAGGCAGCTCATGCCGCGCATGTGCCGGTCGCCGTCGCCGTCGACCTTGTTGCAGACGCCGTTGAGCGTCGTCACGCGGTCCCGAAAGGGCGCGAGCGGCTTGAGGATGCGTTTCAGCTCGAGTTTTTCGCCCTCGGCGTCCGGCCAGAATTCCGGCGGAATGGTGCCATTCGGCGAAAACATGAGGATGAGGCGCTGCTTCGGCTTGCCTGACGCGGAGGCGGCGCGCAGCCCGGGCAACCCGCCCAGAAAGGGCATCACGGCGGCGGAGGCGCCCAGTTTGTGGAGGAAACGGCGGCGATCGAGCGAGGTATTCATAGGCATGGGAAAGGTGAAAGGGAGCGGGAGATTCGGTTCAGGTTCACTTCGTCACCGCGGCGGTCTTCGGGGCGGGCGGTTGGGGTTTGCCGGTGGCGGCCATGGCCTCTCCGGGATCGCGGACGGCAACGAGAGCGGCTTTGACGAGCAGCTCCCGGAGGCTGTAGCCGGACTTCTCGAACTGGCCTCGCAGGTGTTCCACCTCGTGGAATCCGTAGGCCTCCAGCGGCTGCTTGGCGACGTGGTGGAAAAGCTGGTGGATGAAGGTCCGGTGCGCGGTGCGGCTGTTGGCGGCGAAATTGGCCACGTCCCGGGCGCCCTTGAGCTGGAGTTTCTCGCCCTCGTCGGTTTCGAACACGCTCTTCGTGTCGATCGGCTTGTCGCGGTCCCGCGTCTGCCAGCGGCCCACGCCATCGTAGTTTTCGAGGCTGAACCCGAGCGGATTGATGGTGTGGTGGCACCCCATGCAGGCCTGGGAGCGGGTCATCACGGTGACTTTTTCGCGCATCGTGAGGGAGGGATCGAACTTGCTGTCGTCGAACTTGTTGGCCTCGACCGGAGATTTGAGCGTCATGCCCACGATGTTGCGCGTCAGAAAGACGCCCCGGTGGATGGGCGAGGTGCTGTTGTGGTAGGCCAACGTGGAAAGCAGGAAGGGATGGGTGATGAGGCCGGCGCGCTGGTTCGGGTCGAAGGAAATGCGCTGAAAACCGGCGTCGGGCGGGACCTGTTTTCCGTAAAAAGTGCCGAGCCGCTCGTTCAAAAAGAGCGAATCGGCCAGCAACAGGTGGCGATAGTCGGATTTCTCGCTCCAGACCGCGTCGTCGAGGAACAGCCACAGCGAGGTGCGCAGATCGGCGAGCGTGGCGGCGTCGAAGCCGGGAAAGGTCTTCTCGTCCTTGGAAAGGTCGTCGGCGCGCTCGAGTTCGAGCCAGCGATAGAAGAAGCCGCGCAGCTTTTCTCGGGCGCGGGGGTCGTTCAGCATGCGCCGGGCCTGGGATTCGACCCGCTTCGGGTCCTTGAGTTCGCCTTTCCGCGCGGCGTCGAGCAGGTTTCGGTCGGGGATCGAATCCCACAGGGCCAGGGCCAGGCGGGAGGCGGTTCCGAAGCCGGGCGAGGGCGCGCCGGTGTCGGTCATTTCCGGGAACAGAAAGCGGGGCGAATTCAGCGTCAGCAGGACCAGGCGCTTCACCGCCTTCTCGAGCGATCCGGCCTCCTTGAACTGCTTGTCCACGCAGCGGGCGCGTTCCTCCCCGGTCAGAGGGCGGCGGAAGGCGGTCTCGACGAAGCGCACGCCGAAATCGCCGATCTTCTTCGCGCGATCGGGCGCGTCCTTTTTCGTCCCGGCGAGTTCATCGATGTGTTCGACGACGTAGTCGGCGGCTTCCATCGACGCCGCGGTCACGGCCTCGTGCCAGGCTTTCGACACGGCGATGCCGCGCTCGTAGCCGGTGCTGCGGTCGTCGGCGGGAAAAGGCGTCGTGACCAGCAGGGACTCCGGCACCCGCTCGGGAGACAGGCAGCGTTTCGGGATCGGCTCGAGCACGCCGTGCGGCGGTTTCCACCACAGCTCGACGCCCCCGCCTTTTTCCAGGTATTTGAAATAATCGAGCTTCAGCGGGTAGGCTCGGCCGCCCGACAGGAAGAGGGTCGCCCTGTGCTCGCGCCACTCGTTGTTCGCCGCCACGTAGGCGTCGATCAGGACCCGCTCCTCGTCGCCCCGGTTGTTGACCCAGAGCATGGCGCCGTTCCGCGTGCGGAGCACAAACTCGTAGGCGCCGGTCTCCTGCGCGAGCAGCGAGCCCTCCCAGCGAATCGAGAACTGCTCGGGAAAAAGCGTCTTGCCCTCGGGCGTGGCGGGAACCCCGTCGCCGAAGTCGAACTTCACCGGCCCCTCGACCCGCTCGAATTTGTCGCCCGCCTTCGGCTTGTCGCGGTCGTTCTTTTTCTTGAAGGTGCCGTCGTAATAGCCCTTCAGCCCCCGGTCCGGCCCCAGACTCCGCGAATGCCCGCCGCGAAAGGCGCCGACCAGGTCCGTCACCGAGTTTTGATACTGAACCGAGGTCAGCCGGGAAAACGTCGCCCGCGCCGGGTGCAGCCGCGCCTGGGCCTCGGGCGAGTAGAAGGCCAGGAAAATGTAGTCGGCCACCGCCTTGGCGTCGTCTCCGACACACTGGTCCTCCTTGTCCTCGGGCATCGTTCGCTCGATCCGCCCCGCCAGCCAGGCCGTGTCCCGGTCGCCCTGAAGCGGTTCGTCGGCCTTGTCCTCGACCCCTTCCCCGGTCTCGCCGTGACATTCGAGGCACAGTTTCTTGTAGATCGGCAGCCCCGGGTGTTTCGACAAATCCGGCGTCGCGGGCTCCTGCCCCGCCCCGATCCCGGCCAGCCCGAAAGCCAGCGCGCTCACCCGGAGAACGGCATCCAGACGGCGGCGAAGCGGGAAAAATCGGGAAAAAATCGTTTTCATTTCGTTCGAGATGCTTTTGAAGAATAGTGCGGCGGTGGCCGATTTCCCGTGGAATCTGCCTCCGCAAAGACGCCCCTCTCCTCCGTTCCTGACAAATTCTCCCCCTTCCTTGGCGCGCCCGGCGCCGTTTTCTCCCTCCTCCCGATGACCGAACCCTTTGACCAGATGGGCGAGGACGGCTTCGCCGCTCTGGTCGCCGCCTTTTATCGCCGCGTCAAAAACGACACGCTCGTCGGGGGCCTCTATCCGCCGGACGACTGGGAGGGCTCCGAAGCCCGGCTGCGCGATTTTCTGATTTTCCGCTTCGGCGGCTCGACCCGATACATCGAGGAACGCGGCCATCCCCGCCTGCGGGCGCGGCACTTTCCCTTCGCCATCGGGCTGGCCGAGCGGGATCGCTGGCTGGAGATGATGTCCGCCGCGATGGACGAGACGGCGATCCCCGAGGATTGCCGCCACATTCTGGACGCGTTTTTCTCCCAGACGGCCGATTTCATGCGAAACGTGGAGGAAACGCCCGAGACCGGACAGGGTTGACTCCGGGACCCAACCCTGTTGATTCACGGCCGTGCACAAACCCGTTGTCGCCAGCTACTGCGCCACCTTTCTGAAGCCGGAAATGCTCCACATTTACCGGCAGGTGACCGGTCTGCGGCGCTTCGACACCTTTGTCATCTGCAAGGAGCGGAAGCACTCGGACCGCTTCCCCTTTCCCGACGTGCGCGTGCACCGGAAGGCGCGCTCGAATTTCATCCGGCGGTTCTGGATGAAATACGTCCGCAAGGAACCGCCCATCGTTTACCGGGGCGAATACGGCGCGCTGCGACACATCCTCGAGCAACGCAGCGACGTGGACCTGATGCACGTGTATTTCGGACACACGGGAGTGCATCTGCTGCCCTTCATCCTGCGCTGGCCGAAGCCGACGATCGTCTCCTTTCACGGCATGGACGTCCAGCCCCGGGAAAACCAGCCCGGCTATCTCGACGATCTGCGAAGCCTGCTCAAGACCGCGCCGCTGGTGATGGTGCGCTCCGAGAGCCTGAAACAGCGGCTCGTCGAGATCGGCTGCCGGCCCGACAAGATCCGGATGAATCGAACCTCGATCCCGACCGTCGATTTCCCCTTCCAGCCCCGCCGGGAACCGGGCAACGCCTCCGCCTGGCACCTCGTCCAGGCCTGCCGGCTGATCGAAAAAAAGGGACTCGATGTGACGCTGCGCGTCTTTGCCGCCTTTCTCCGGGACTGTCCGGAGGCCATGCTCACGATCGCCGGGGACGGTCCTCTGGAGAATTCGCTGCGCGACCTGGCCCGGCAGCTCGGTGTCGCGGACCGCGTGCGTTTTGCCGGCTTCTTGTCGGGTGAGGAGTTGCGCGACCTATTCTACTCGGCGCACGTTTTCATCCACCCGAGCCGAATCACCGCGGACCAGAACCAGGAAGGCGTGCCCAACTCCATGCTCGAGGCGATGGCGACCGGTCTGCCGGTGCTGGCCACGCGGCACGGCGGCATCCCGGAGGCGGTGGAGGAAGGGCGCACCGGCCTGCTCTGCGACGAGGATGACGAGGAGGCTCTGCTGAAAAACCTCCGACGCATGATCAATCGCCTCGAGGAATGGCGGGAAATGGGCCGCCAGGCGGCGGCCAGCGTCCGGGAGAACTACGATCAGGAACGGGGAATCGAGAACCTCGAAGCCATCTACCTGGAGGCCCTCCGCATCTGGCAGACGGGGCGCGCGGACTGACGGGCATGGCGGACGAACGACACGATCCCGGAATCGCCGGGGCCGACGAAGGCGACGCGGCGCGGCCGCTGGTCGTCAGCCTGTGCGGCACGTATCTGAAACGCGAGATGCAGAGCCTCCACCGGCAGATCGCCCACCTGCGCGCGTTCCGGACCGTCGTCTTTGCCGAGCAGGTGGAAAATCTCGAGATGTTCCCCTTCGAACCGGTGGTGGCGATGGAGAAACGCAAGGAGCCGCGCTACCGGGGAAATTTCGTCAAGCGTTTCTGGTACAAGCACGTCGTCAAACAATGGCCGCCGCCCGTGCCCATCGGTCACGTGGGCAACGCGGGCCAGTATTACCATCCCTATGACCTCGTCGATCTGCTGACCGAGTGGAAACCCGCGCTGGTCCACGTTTACTACGGGCACAAGGCGGTGAAATACCGGCGCATGCTGGAGGCGGCGGGCGTGCCGTGGCTGGTTTCGTTTCACGGGGTCGATGTGGTGAAATTTGTCGATCGACCGGGGTATCTCGACGATCTGAAACGTGTCTTCGCCGAGGCGCGGCTCGTGCTGGCGCGCAGCGAGTCGCTGCTGGACCGGCTCCGCGAACTGGGGTGCCCGGAGGAAAAACTGCGTCTCAACCGCACGCCCGCGCCACTCGACGACATCGACTTCGCCGAGCGTCAGCCGCCGGAGAATGGCGAATGGCGCCTGCTCCAGGCCTGCCGCCTGATTCCGAAAAAGGGCCTGTTCACCACGCTCAAGGCCCTCCCCCGCGTGGTCGAGCGCTGGCCGAAGCTGAAATTCGTCCTCGCAGGCACAGGACCGGACGAGGAAAGGTTTCGCGACGAAGCGCGCGCCGCCAGTCTGCAAAACCACGTCGAACTGCTCGGTTGGGTCGGGCAGGAACGGCTGCGGGCGGAATTTTCCCGGGCGCACGCGTTTCTTCACCCCAGCGAACTGACCGACACCTCGGATCAGGAGGGCGTGCCGAACGCGATGGTCGAAGCGATGGCGGCCGGGCTGCCCATCGTCGCGACCACCCACGGCGGCATCCCCGAAGCCGTCGAGAGCGGCGTGGATGGCTACCTGGTGCCCGAAAAGGACCCCGCCGCGCTCGCGGACGCCCTGCTGCGCCTGCTCGACGATCCGGAAACGCTGGCGCGCTTTTCCCGGCAGGCGAACGCCTCGGTGCGGGAGAAATTCGGATTCGAACGCCAAATCGAGGCCCTCGAATTCTGCTACGCGGAGGCGATCGCCCTGGCTGACGAGGTCCCAATCGGGACGATTACTAAGCCGTAATCGCGCCATACGGCCGTTGGAGCCGCGCCATGGCAAGCAACTTTCCGTTAGCGTATAGACGTGCCCGCGTCATGCCGCCATTTGAGAAAGGTTAGACAGGGGCGGATTTTATCCCCGCCAGGCGACCCTTGGCGCACGTCCATGAAACTCCAGCCCAATCTTCTCACCACCCTTTGCCTCTCCCTGGCGGCCGCGACCGTCACCGAGGTCGGAGGGCAGGAAAAACCCGCCTCCGAGGAGGCAAAATCCTCCACGGCGGCGGAAGCCGACGCGAAGAAGACCGCGGCAAAGTCGGCGGCCTTCTTCAAACAACCCGTCCGCCTTTACAGCCGCGACGGACGGAGCATCGACGCCCGGTTGATGTCCGCCAGCGGCGACCGCATCCAGATCGAGCGGGTGGCCGACGGACGGGAATTTTTCCTGTCCATGAGCGATCTGGACAGCCGCTCCGCCGACCGCGTGCAGCTCTGGATGGACCGCGATCCGGACGCCATCGAGTTCGCCTTCGATTTTCAGGTGGAAAAACGGCTGGTGACCTCCGACACCTTCGAGTATGCGGCGACGGGCCGGACCATCAAGACCGCGAAGTGGGTTTACGACGTGTCGATGACCAACCTGACCCGGAGCGATCTGCGCAACGCGGAGCTGGAGTACCGCATCGTCTACGACGACGAGGTCGCCATCACCCGCGGCAGCGCCTACCCCGGCGAGGGACGCCGGCAGATGGAGGGCGGAAGCCTCGAACTGCCCGAAGTCGGCTACAACGGCAAGGCCGAGTTCACCACCGCCCCGGTGACTATCGAAACCTACGAAATGAAACCGCTTCGGGGAGAAAAGGAATACCAGCGCGACACGGTGGTGGGATTGTGGATTCGCGTCCGCAAGAATGGCGAAATCGTCCACGAATTTCAAAACAACGCCGCCTTCATGGGCGACCTGGCCTGGGACAACGGTGAAGGCTCGCCCATTGAGGTGCATGACCGTTTCAAGGACCAGTTCAAAAGCCCGCGCTGAAAAGGCGGGCTCGGAGGGGGATTTTTCGTTGCAATCGCGATCGGATGGGGCCTTCTCCGGGAGGGCCACCGCGAATCGCAGATGACTTCCCCCGGTTTCGATATTTCCGCCGCCAAATTGGCGATCGCCCTGCTGGGGGCGCTCTGCCTCGGGGTGTCGAAAACGGGCTTTCCCGGGCTCGCGATCGTCAACGTCCTGATCGTGGCCGAGCTGTTCGGCGAGCGGGAATCGGTGGGCATCATCCTGCCGCTGCTGATTGTCTGCGACCTGATCGTTTACCCGATGTTCCGAAAACACGGGCATTGGAGCCAGGTGTGGTTTCTCCTGCCCCCGACGCTGCTGGGCATCGTGGGCGGGGTCTGGCTGCTGGCGCGAATCGGCAACGAGATCGCCCGCCCCGCGATCGGAGGCATCATTCTGGTGATGCTCGGCCTGCAGTTGCTGCGGGAGTATCGTCGCCGTTTTCTGGAGCATTTGCCCGATTCGCGCTGGTTTCTGTGGCTCTGCGGGGGCGGCATCGGGATTTCCACGATGATGGCCAACGCGGCCGGACCGGTATACACGGTTTACGCTCTGGTCCACCGCATGACGAAGGAGGTGTTCCTCGGCATCGGGGCGCGGTTTTTCCTGCTGCTGAATGTGCTCAAATTCCCCCTGCTGGCGGCGGGATTGCCGGGAATCGGGAGCCTGAATCTCATCCACTCGGCCTCGCTGCGGCTCGATCTCCACCTGCTGCCCGGGGTGATCGCCGGGATCCTGTTGGGGCGAAAACTGCTCGCGCTCGTTCCCCAGCGCCTGTTCAACGGATTGCTCTACGCCTTTTCGGCCCTGGCCGGCCTGCGCATGCTTTTCTGGTAAATCCGCCGATCCGTCTCCGGGATTGAACAGGGTTGGGTCCCGGATTAAACAGGGTTGAGTCCCGGCGAACGCGCCGGGGACCGTCTCCCCGCCCTCCGTGTCCATGCTCCTGCCGATCCTCCGCGACGTCTGCCTGCCGATTTTGCTCGTGACCGGGGTCGGCTGGTTGGCCGATCGGCGTTTGGGGCTGAATCTCCAGACGCTGGTGCGGCTGAACCTCTACGTGTTCGTTCCGGTGTTCATCTTCGTCCGCCTGACGACCTCCGACCTCAGCGACCGGGTCGGCGCGCAGGTGATCGGCTTCACCCTGCTGGTCATCGGCGCGATGGCCCTGGCGAGCTGGGCCGTGGCGCGGAGCCGGCGGGAGCGCCTGTCGCTGCAACTGGCGACGATGTTTTACAATTCGGGAAACTGGGGCATCCCGCTGATGACGCTCGCCTTTTCCGATCTCGGGCCCGTGGTCCAGGTGTTCGTGCTGGCGACGATGAATGTCACCACTTTCACCATCGGCCTGTTCCTGGCATCCTCGCATGACGGCGAGGACGGTTCTCGCCCGCCGGCCTGGCGGCGCTTGTTGCCGGTGCTGCGCCAGCCTTCGCTCTACGGGATCGCGGCGGCTTTGATCTGCCGCCGGCTGGGCAATCCGCTGGAGGACGTGGTCTTTATCTGGAAACCGCTGCTCTATCTGGCGGACGCGCTGGTGGCCTTCGCGCTGGTCACCCTGGGCGCGCAGCTCTCGCAGACACGGCCGCCAAGGATCGAGGGCGCGCTGGCTCGGGCTCTCCTCATTCGGCTGCTCGGCGGCCCCTTGACCGCGGCGGGCCTGACTCTGCTTTTCGGCTTTCACGGGGAATTCGCGGCCATCCTGATCCTCAGCGCGGCCTCGCCGACCGCGGTCAACACGGCGCTGCTGGCCCACGAATTCAAGGGCGACACCCGATTCGCCTCGGCGGCGGTCTTTTACTCGACCCTGCTGGCGGCGGGAGTCGTGACCGGTCTGCTCGGGGCGATGCGCGGAGGTTGGCTGCCGTGGGCGCAGCCGTAGGAAGGGCAACGGTTCGGAAAAATCGATTATTCAAAAGTGAAACAAAAAAGCCGAAATTAATTATTGTAATTATAATATTTATATTTTAACGTTCAAATAGCTCCGAATTTAGGAGGAAATTATCAAACATGATTGCCAAAGTATTCGAAACACGAGGCAGGGTGCTCATCGTCGATGACGATCCATGCAACCATCAGATTCTGGCGCCAGCGTTGGAGGCGGCCGGTTTTGAAGTCATCGCCTCCGCCGACGGACGCTGCGCGTTTTCGGCGGTCGAGGATTTCAACCCGGATGTCATGCTACTCGATCTGATGATGCCGGGACGCGACGGTTTTGAGTTCTGCAAGCTACTCAAGGCCAACCCCCGGACGGACTCGATCAGCGTCATCTTCATGACGGGACTCGACGACAGCGCGAACCGGAGGCGAGGCTTGTCCTGCGGGGCGGACGACTTTGTCGCCAAGCCTTTCGACGCGGACGATGTGGTGCTGCGCGTCAGCCGCGCGGTCGCCAACAAACGTTCGACGGAGAAGCTGGACAACCTGCACGGGGACTTGGAAAAGCTGAAGTTGCGCATCGACGGCCTATTCTCGGCCCTGATGAGCGGCCAGATCCCCTTCCGGGGCGGAATTCCGAAATTCTTCGACCGACGCCGGAAAAACCTCGGGCCCCAGGCTCGAAACGGGGGAATCGACGCTGAACACGCGATCGAACTCCGGGCCATGCCGGAACTGCGGGCCGCGCTGTGAAAACGCCGCCCGCCCTCCCCTGAAGGCCGGCTTCAGTCCGCGATGTTCGCCCCGTTCCCGGTGTGGGCGTCGCGGTGCCGGTAATAAAACACGCGGTTCTTTCCGCCATTCCAATACGACTGGGCCACAACGCTGAAAGGCTCCAGCACGAAGGGTCGCAGCAGGCTGAGTCCGTTTTTCGTGTAGACGATGTCGGCGGCGACATAGGTGCAGGCGTGCAGCGCCTCGGTGCCTTCGGGATTCGAAAAAACGATGAGATCCCCGAAGCGCAGCGGCGGCTGGACTTGCCGCCAGCGGCTGCCGATGTACTGGCTGGTGGGCGAATCGAGATTTCGATTGGCTTCGTTCGCCTCGAAAAAATTGAACGAGGTCCAATAGCAGTCCGGAAACTCCGATCCGACCGCCATGTCCTCCGTGGCATAGGTGTAGATGTATTTCCGCGGCGTGGCCGGCAGCAGATGCACCACATCGAGCCGGTCGACCCCGGGGGTGCGGGAAACGGATTCCAACAGCGGAAGGATGTCCTTGTTTTTGAAACCGGCGCTCCAGTACTCGCGAAGCTTGGCGAGATTCGAGTTGGGCGATATGCGCATGCGGACGATCAGCGAACGCGTTCGGAGCAACAGTTGGGAAAGCTCGAAGCGCTGTTCGACTGTCGGCAGCAACTCGTAAAGCAGTTGGATATCCGTGATGACATTCTCGCCCCCCCGCTTGTATGTCAGCGAGTCGGCCCGCGCGAGGAACTCGGGGGAAAAGCGATTCGCTCGAAGCTTGGCGAGTGACGAGGGGATGTCATTGCCCAGCGTGAAGGGATGGGCGATGAAACGATTGATGCCCTCTTTTGACAAAACCTCGTAGAGCCGCCCCCGGCGCCCCGAATCGAGTTTCCAGATCCAATCGGCCGGCGGAAGAATACGAAGCTGATCGCCCCTCACCGAAGTGCAGGAGGGCGAGAGCAGGATTTCGATCTCGGAGGGCTCCAGCCCGCCTTCCCGGAGAAGATCGGCGACGGCCCCCGGTGGCCGAATCGACAAAGCCCAGTCCCGGGGCTCGGCGAGGTAGCCCGCCGCGACAATCATCCGGATCGGCGGCTCCAGGATGGTTTCGTAGTATTCGAGATCACCCCAGGGTCCGGTCGGCACCGTGCGAACGCTCGGGGTGTCGCCCTCGGCGTTGAAACGGACTCCTCCCTCCCCGCCAAGCGAGGAAATGAGCGGATCGTCCTGAGAAAACAACGGGAAGAACGCCCCGAGAACCGGGACGAGGACCAGGGAAAAAAAGACCGCCCGGAGGGCGACAGGTATTTTCATGGAGGGGAGGAGCGCGCCGTGAAAAACGGCGGCGCGCCCGCTAACGGAAGAATTCCACCTCCGCGCGGAGGCGCAAGCGGAATCGCCGGGCGAATCGCAATCGTCACCGCGCCGCCTCCCGCCCACCGGGGCGGCCCCGTTTCCTCACGGAGCCACGTGATTGATCAGCCACCACGCCGTCGCGCAAACCGCGACGAAAAGCAGCAGAAACATCAATCCATGGCGCTCCCGCTGATGATGATAGTGGCGCTCCTGCCAGCGGCTCATTCGCTGACGCGAATGGCTCCGCCGGGCCTGCTCGGGAGGCGGAAGCACATTCTGCGCCCGCAGGCTTTTCCGTCGTTCCTCGCGAACCACGGAGCCGGCGATGAAATTCTCCAGCACACCGATTTTGGCGTGAAGCGTCTGCCATTCCTCGTCGAGCTGCTTTTTCTGGCTTTTGAATCGGGTGCGGTCATTCATTAGCCTTTCCTTGGATTGCGTGGAGCCACGTTTGGCGCCGCTTTTTCGGACGTTTTGTGTTCGTTTCCGGTTCATTGGGGTTTCAGGGGTTTCGGTGAATCGAGAAAGAGAGTGCCGATCCCGGCGAGGGGACAATGCCGCCGCGCGGCGATCGTCCCCGCCTCATCGCGGGACCTTGGATTGGGGGCGAATTCCGGGATCGCCACCCGCAATCAGTTGCCGGCGCCGAAGATCGAGAGAAGCAGCAGCGCCACACCGACGAAGATCATCAGGGGCAGCGTGAAGGCCAGGCCACACTTGAACCAGTGGAGGAATCCCTGCTCGCGACTTGCCGCGGCGGAAGCTGTGGATTTCTTTTCGGTTACCCGAACACCCTTGGGAGCGGCCTTTCGAACTTCGAGAAGATGCCCCGCCTGGGCGATATCCTGCTCGGCATCCTCGATGCACGCCAGAGCCCGAGTCAGCTCGTCGCGGAGATCCGCCCGACTCCAGTGCTCGGGACGAAGCATCTCGACGATACGCAGGTGCTGCTCGAAGGACTCCTTGCTGTCGAGGCACTCCTCGGCCAACTGCTGGGCGCGGGCGGCCTCGCGTTCGAGATGGGCGATGGACTGCGACAACTGTTCTGTAACCTCGGCGCGCCCGTGGGTGAACTCTTCCTTGCGCCGTTGCAGTTCCTCCAATTCCAGCTTCTGGCGCTCGAGCATCTCCTGTTTCTGCCGGAGCTGGAGCAATTGCTCCTGAGCTTCATTCACCTGATCCTCGAAATCCTCCTGATAGGGAGTGACGGGGACGAAGGAATTCTCGTCGAATTGGATCAGGACATCCTGATCGTCTTCGTCGTAGAAATGGTGGCTTTTGGATTTCGCGAGAGCACTCATAGAAAGACGGAAATTCTATTAAGGTAAATTAATATTACAGATTGCCTAGAATTTCCAGTCTTTTTAGTCGCTTCATTGCAAAAATCAGGGGCGCGACCGTCACCGCCAGACTCAATAGCAAGGCCAGGCCCACTCCGATTCGTCCCCGACTCGTGTGGAGCCATGTCTCCGGTTCGGCGTCCGCGTCAAAAAAATTCAGCCGCGCGTATGTCAGCAGCAGCAGAATGGTGGTGATAAAAACGAAACTCGACACCAAACAGAGTGTTCCGCCGAATCCGCTGACAATCTTGGCGGCGTTGGATTCCTCGAGATTGGGGAAAAGGACCCCGAAGCCCACGGCCATCGCGTTCAGCCCGAGAGACAACAACAGGACGGCGCCGGTGAAATAGCCGACATCCGCCGGCGGCAGTTCCAGCGTGTTTCCGGAAATGGCGACCACGGTACCGGCGGCGGCGGAGGTGAAAAGGAGGCTGAGGAAGAACTTCTGCAAGACCACCCGCGGCAGGCGCAGGGGCGACATGGCGAGGATCCACAGGCGCCGTCCCTCCAGACTGAACTGTGGAAACACGAACCGGGTCGTCAGGGTCGAAAGAGCCAGCGCGCACACGGCGAGATTGAGATAGGCGACGAGAAAGAGGTCGCGAGGATCGTCCAGGTGCTGGTTGAGCCGGCGGAGACCCGTCGCATAAAGGGCCAGCAAACCGAACACGACGACGAACTGTACCCATTGCCCCGGTTCACGGCGAAAAGTGAGCGCGTCTTTCCGGGTGACCGCCGCCAAGGGTCGTCCCAAAATCGCCGCCAGGATTCCGCTCGCCCGCATCGCGCGGGTCAATTCCCCGGCGCGGGAGAGCCCCGCCCTCCGACTCGAACGACGGGCGGCGATCGCCGCGGCCTGCACGCTGCGATTCCACGAATCGTAATACCAATAGCGGCCCGCCCAGGCCGTGGCCAACCCGCCCATCAACGCGTAGCTCGCCAATAGCGACGGATACAGCCACGAGCGGACGGTCCGCTTCGGCCGGGTCCAATCCAGCACCGAGCCCGCCAGCCAGGTGCTTGGCGAGAATCGATTCACACTCATTTCCGTGTGGCGCAGCACCTGTTGAAACGTCAGCGCCGCGCTCAGTCCGGTGCGCTCCGTCAATTCGCGCTCCCGGGAGACCGTGTTGACCGACCAGACGACGAAGATCACCGCGACCACCCCGGCCCCGATCCAAATCTGGCGACGCGAAAACCAGCGGACCGCCGTGACCAGGAAAACCGCCGCCACGGTGCTTGTGATGATGAGAAACGGAATCAGCGCCAGCCCCGTTTTCGCATAGAAAGCCGCGCCCGGATGCCTCACGCGGGCGAAAGCCAGCAGCAAGGGTGCCGTGATGAAAACCAGTCCCCAACTCGAAAAGAGCGCCGCCTCGATGGTCTTCCATAGAAAAATGACCCGGTGCGAAACGGGAAGGCTCAGCAGCCAGCGCGTGTCCCGGCTCCGGTAGAGCGCGATGTAACCCGTCACCCCGACCGAAAAGGCCAGCATCATCAGGAAACAAAAGAAGATGATGTAGATGAGCCGATCGGTGAGGAGCGATCCCGCCGCGGGAATTTTGCCGAAATAGGCAAGCCCCCGCGAGAACAGCAGGTAGGCCGCCACCGCGTATCCGACGAGAAAGGCCGCCAGCGCGGCCGCCATCAGTCGCGATTCCCGAAGCAGCTTCCCGCAGCGCACCGCCAGCATTCGGCGGTGCACCCGAAACAACAGCCCCAGTTGCGCGGATTCGGTCATGTGAATTCAGGCGGCCGACCCCGGGTGCCGGCGGAAAATGAAACATCATGCCCATTCCCCCCCGACGAGGCAATGTCGGAAATCGCCGATCCCCTCGCCCCGCTTTCAGACCTTCCGCTGCCGCTGGCGGATGGCGATGAGATCCTTCATCACAGAATCCAGACGTCCCGACCAGCCCGCGGTGCCGAAGGCATCGTGCAGCGTCCGGTAAAGGGTATAAAGCTCGGCGTAAACGGCTTGGTTCTCCGGAATCGGCTCGTAAACCCGGTCGCGCATCCGGCAAACGGCCGCCTGCGCATCGGAAATCGAGATCCCGCCGCTGGAGGCCGCGCCAAAGAGAGCCGCGCCCAGCGCGCAGGTCTGCTCGCTCGCCGCGACCTTCAACGGCCGGCCGAGAATGTCGGCGTAGATCTGCATCAGCGTCGCGTTCTTCACCGCCAGTCCGCCGGTGTTGACGATCTCATTGATCGCCACTCCGTATTCCTCCATGCGCTTGACGATGGTCAGGGCGCCGAAGGCCGTGGCCTCGATCAGGGCGCGATAAATCTCGTGCGCCTGGGTGTGCAGCGTCTGCCCAATCAACAGTCCGCTCAACCGCGCGTCCACCAGGATGGTGCGGTTCCCGTTGTTCCAATCCAGAGCCAGCAGCCCCGATTCCCCCGGTTTCTGCCCTGACAGTTCCGCCTCCATGGCCGCGAATTTCTCGTCGGCGGTGGAACCGTACCGATCCGGAACGAGTTGGTTGACGAACCAAAGAAAAATATCGCCCACGGCGGACTGGCCCGCCTCGATCCCGTAAAAGCCGTCCAATACCGAGCCGTTCACGACGCCGCACAGCCCGGGCACGTCGGCCAGCGATTCGTCGTTCGGCCAGACGGTGATGTCGCAGGTGCTGGTGCCCAGAATCTTCACCAGGGTGCCCTTTTTCACCCCCGCACCCACCGCGCCCATGTGCGCGTCGAAGGCGCCCACCGCCACGGCCGTTCCCTCGGCAAGCCCGAGCTTTTCCGCCCATTCGGCGGTCAGGCAGCCCGCTTTTTCGCTGGCGGGCACCGCCTTGGTGTAAAGGCGATGGCGGAGATCGGCGAGCGCGGGATCGAGCGCGGCGAGGAACTCCGCGTCGGGCAGTCCGCCCCATTCCTCGGCGTACATCGCCTTGTGACCCGCCGAACATACGCCACGCGCCATCGCCGCCGGATTCGTCGTCCCGGTGAGCACGGCGGGAATCCAGTCGCAGTGCTCGACCCAGGAATGCGCGGCCGCGAACACGGCGGGGTCGACCCTCAGACAACGCCAGATTTTTGACCACCACCATTCCGAGGAGTAAATGCCGCCGCACTTGGCCAAGTATTGCGGCCGCAGCCGTTCGGCCGTCTCGGTGATTCGCGCGGCTTCCTCGTGGCCGGTGTGATCCTTCCACAGCCAGACCTGCGCGTTGAGGTTTTCCCGAAATTCCGGCGTCAATCCCAAAGGCGTGCCCTCGGCGTTAACCGGGATGGGTGTGCTCCCCGTGGTGTCGACCCCGATCCCGATCACCTCCGCGGGGGAAAAGCCCGGGCGCTTCTCCCGCGCCTCGGCCAGCGCCCCGCGGACGATCGCCTCCAGGCCGTCGAGATAGTCCCGCGGATTCTGCCGGGCCACATTCGGATCCGCCGGATCGGTCAAAATGCCCAGCGTTCCCGACGGATAGGGAAACACGGTGGAGCCCAGCTCCTCGCCGGTGTCGAGATCGACCAGCAGGGAGCGGCAGGAATTCGTGCCGTAATCGAGGCCAAGGGCGTAGCGACTCATGCCGACGGTTTTACGGCAGGAACCCGGCAAAGGCAACCCTTCCGGGAACCGCGCATCGCAATTTGGCTCCGGATCGCTTCGCCACCGACCCAACAGGGTCAGGTCCGCGACTCAACCCTGTTGGGTCACGGCTGCTTTCCGGCGTCCCCGGACGCGAAACCGTAGACGCGTCCGTCTTCGCCGCAGATGACGAGCGTTCCCGCCGAGATCGCGGGCGAGGCGGCCACTTGCGCACCGAGGTCGAACGACCATTTTTCCTCGCCAGTCGCCAGGTCGAGCGCGTAAAGCCGGGCGTCCTGGCCCGCCACCCACACCAGCCCGCCACTGATCACCGGCGACGCCTCGAAGGCGCGGCTCGCCTGAAACGCCCAGACTTCCTTGCCGGTGACACGATCGAAGGCCGCGACCCGCTTGTCGGTGCCGGCGACAATCAGCAGTTTGTCCGTCACCGCGGGCGAGGCGTGGTATTCGACCCCGGTGGCCGTCTTCCAGACCGTCTCGCCGCTGGCGACTTCCACCGCCATCACTTCGCCGCCATAGTGGGCAATGTAGGCGATGCCGTCCCGCACGGCGGCCGAGTTGGGAACGTATTGGCCGGCCTCGATCTTGTGGACGGATGCCCCGTCCCGTGCCGAGACGAAGTGGACGAATCCGTCGCAGCCGCCAAAAATCACCGCCGGCAGGCTCGCCTCGATCGAGGGGGTCGCCATGATGTAATTCTCCGTTTCGTGCTTCCAGATCACCTCGCCGCTTACGGCCCGGATGCAGTAGAGGTTGAAGTCGTGGCTGCCAATGTAGAGACGCCGCTCCGGCTCCTCCGCGCCCTCGGAAGACGGGACGTCGAGCAGATTCACGCCGCCCTCGATCTTGTCGTCGGCTTCGATTTTCCAGACTTCGGCGCCGGTTTTCCAATCGAGCGCGTGGATGTAGCCAAGATTGTCGCCAAAATAGACGTGCTTTTCGTCAAGCGCGGCCGGAGCGGAGACGGGACCCTCGATCTCCGCGGTCCATTGGGGGGCGCCCGTCTTGAGGTCAAGGCAGTAAAACTTCGCGTCCTGCCCGCCGAAAAAGACGCGCCCGCCTCCACAGACGGGCGAGGCCGTGATCGGAGCGCGTCGCCTCCCCTCTTCGGCGGGAGGTTCGAAGGTCCAGGCGATCTCCAGAGGCGGTGCCAGATTTTCGAGGGAAACTCCCTGCATCTCGGCATCCCCCCGGAACAGGGGCCAGTCCCGCGCCTCGGAGGCGATCTCATTGGCGGCACTCCTTTCTTCCTGGTCGCTCTTCTCGTCCGAACGGTCACAGCCGGCGAGCGCGGACGCGAGAAAGGCCGCGAAGGCTCGACGACCCCACTGGCTGGCTCCCCGATTCATCGATGGCGACCGCGGTTCAGCGGCGTTCGTATACTTCGAAGCTGTCAAACACCACCTCCTCGCTGGCGGCGGCGATGGCGGCGATGGAATCGAAGTGGTCCTGATCCTCCTCGGTCGGCCAGGTCATTTCGGCGTAGAGGTTCACGAATTCGACAAAGCGCATGCCCAGTTTGCGGCTGGCGAACTCGATCTGAAACTGCTCCAGCGCGTCGCGGGCGTCCGTCGCCTGGACGAAGCAGTAGACAAAACCGCCCTCGAACTCGCCGTAATGCTTCGAGCCTTGCTCGTAGGTGAATTCGACATTGGCCCAGAATACGAGGCGGTCGGGATGAGGAGAATACATGGCAGGAACGGTGGAGAAACGCCCCGAGTCGGGCGACTCGCGGCGAGTCACGCACTTTGAACGAAAAACGCAGCCGGCGCAAAAGAAAACGCGGGACCCAATTGGACCCCGCGCATTCGAAAAACGGATCGGGCAACGTCCGCGAACGGATCAGAAGTTGGCGGTGGCGCCGATGTGGAGACGACCGTTGGTGTCGATGCCATCGACGTTGTTGTCGCCAACCGGAAGACCATAGTCGAGGCGGAGGCGGAACCAGTCGCTGTAACGCCAGCGCAGGCCGAGGCCGACGCTCTGAAGCTCCTGCTGATTGGGTTCGTCGGGAAGGCGATCGACGTTGGTGAGGATCGCCTGGTCGTAAAAGGCCAGGAACCGCAATTCGTCGGTCTCGTTTTCCCACTGGGCGATGCGGCCGAGGGAAATGGGCGGCGTATACACTTCCAACGATCCCCAGAAACCCTCGTCGCCGCGGATCACGCGCTGCTCGTAGCCGCGCACGGTGTCATAGCCACCCGCCCCGATCTGTTCGGAGGCCTGAAGATTGCCGTTGGAAATCTGCCCCTGTCCCCGGGCGCGCAGCGACCAGCCCTCGGGCAGGCGCTGCTGGCGCTCGACACCGAGGTTCGCATAGAGATAATCGGAAGACGAACCGGCCCGCGCCTGGTCAAAGACGGCATCGCTGTTCTGGTTCGTCCATTCGCCGGGGCTGTAAAAGCCCTGCAGGTCGACCCGCGAAATCCCTGTGCCATCGGTGACGGTGATGTCGTAGCCGGCGCTGAACTGGAAGATTTCCGTCGTGGTGTCGAAGACGGACTGCCCGCCGAACTCGAGGTCGTTGTTGCTGGACTTGTAATCGAAACCGAACTCGATTTCGCGCACCTGACCGGCGGGAGCGTTCAGCGGAATGGCATAGCGCGGGCTGAACTGGAGGTTGCGGCCGCCGACGAGAACCGGGTCGGCCCCTTCCACCGGAATCTCCGCGTCCACCGTCACGTATGAACCGAGGATCGTCAGCCAATGACGCCACGGCAGCCCGCCCTGAAACACCAGCGAGTGGGCCCGCACCGTGTCGAACTCGAAATCGGAGGTGAACTGATAGCTGATCCCCTGATCCGGACCGAAGGCGTCGCCCCAGTTGAAACCGAAAAGGAAACGATCCTCACCCAGAAGTTCGGTGCCCGAATTTTCGTAACCGAGGTAATACCAGAAGGGATTCGACGTCACCGTGCGCAGGATGATGTCCGTCGTCCCGAAATTCAGGCCCGGAGCATAGATAAGGTCCACCTTCCGATAGGGACTGCGGTTCAGCCAGTTCAGGTCGCGCTGAATGTCGTTGGAGCGGATGGGTTCCCCTTTCTTGATCGTCATCTGGCGCCGCAGGTAGTCCTCGTAGGAGGCATCGACGCCTTCCACACGGATGCGGGAGAGTTCCCCCTCGATCACCACCAACTGAACCACGCCGGAGGTGATGTCCTGCTCGGGCAGCAGCACGTCGACCACGGGCCGTCCTGAAGTACGATAGGCCTTGATGACTTCCCGGACCATCAGGTCCAAGGACGCGAGCGACACCGGGGTGCCGATGAAGGAATTGAGCGTGTCACCGACTTTCTCCGGGAAATCCGGGAAATCGTGCCAGATCCCCTCGATGCCGGGCCATCCCTCGGCGCGAACGTCACCCGGCCGGGGAACGACCACCACCCCGCGCAGGTAATCCACGAGGATCTCCTCGCTCAATCCGCCGCTGGCCATGCCCGGGTCCAGAAAGAACTGGCCGTCGGTGTTGACCCGAAGCGGTCCCTGCCCCTGTCCGGACTCCAGCGACATCTGGGTCTCGAAGACCTGCGCCTGTTGATCCGGCGGCAGGGCGTCGATCAAAATTTCCGTCCCATACTGATCCGTGACCGTTTGCTGAGCACTCGCGTAACTCCCCAAACAGACAAGGATGGCGCCTGTGAAAGCGATCAGTTTTCTCCCACGCATTGCTGAGTCCATGTTGAAATTGTCCGGGATTTCTCCCTTGAAACCATCCCGATTACCACACAGTCACCGGGTTGAAAAAGCCTTTTTTACAAAAATTTCCGCGCTATCAGAAGCAAAACGCGTTCCCGGGTCAAGCATTGTTTTCAATTTTCTTTCGCATTTCCGAAACGTCTCCGCGTTTTGCATCGCCTATCCACCGATCTCCAGGCGCTGAAGCTCATATCCTTCCGGCACCGTGAACCAGCCGTCCTCGACGGGTTTGTTGTCGCGCGCCGCCAGCCGCTCGGTCTTTCTCGGCTTTCCGCTTTCGTCGAAGCGCACGATCTGCACGGGAATCCGATCACTCCGGGTCAGCATCTCGAAATCGCCAAATTGCGAGCGAACTCCCGCCGGCAATTTGCTGGCGAGGTCGCCGATAAAGGCCTGAAATCGCGCCAGGGTGCCATACTCTCCGGCGGAAAGCCCGACCGACGCATACGGAACCATGTAGAGGAGCCCCGTCCGCTTTTCGCCGGTCATGACCTCCACCACGGAGGCGTCGAATCCTCCCACCGCCTCCGTCCGCCCCGTGTCGCGATACGAAACCTCGGGGCCCTTCCTCTGCATCTGCTCCTCGGAGAACTGGTGGACCTGGTCCATCACCTGCTTCAGCCGTTCCCGTTGCTCGGCCGGCAGATCGGCCATCTTCGATTCCAAACCCCCGAGAAACTGCCGCTGCACCTGGGAAAAATTCTCGGCCATCTTCGCCACTTTCTCCGGATCGAAGGCGATATACTTCCGCTCGCCGTGGTCGACGACGTAGGCCGTCTTTTTCCCCTCGTTGTAAACAAACACGCGGCCATCCCCGTCGCCCGCGATGGCGATGGCGCCCTCGCGCAAATGCATTTGCTGGGTCAGGGAAACCGAACCGTCCTCCGCGACCTCGCCAAACACCAGAGTCGTGTCGGCACGCCCTTGTCCGAGGACCGCGGCGCACAGGAGACAGATCCCCGCTACTTTTTTCCGGACATGTCGGTTCATGAGGGGCTCTTTCTACCAATTTCCGCCGGCGGAATCAATCGCGTTCTCAATATTCCCGGTCCCAAGGACGATCCACCAGCCGGTTTAAGGCCGTGGTCAGGTTCCCCACCGTTTCGTCCTCCTCGCTGGCGTCGACTCTCTCCCGCAATTCGACAAAGTCGTCCGTCAGGTTGCTCAGGCGCCGCGCCAGGATGCGCGCCAACTGAATCGTCAGATCCGCCCGGGACAACACGAAACTTTCCCCTTCTTCGATGATAAAAAACTCGCTCGCCTCGCAGGCCGTCACCGAGGCCCCGTGCGCGCGGTCCAGCAGCAACGAAATCTCCCCGAAAACCGAGCCCGGCGACGCGATCCGATTCAATTCCACCCCGCGTTTCGAGACGGAGGCCATGCCGCGCTTGAGCACGTAAAGTCGGCCGTCCTTCATCCCCTCCTCGATCACCGTCTCGCCCGCGTCGAAAGCGCGCACGGGTTGTCCGTCACAGGCGTCAAGCAGATGTTTCATGGCGGGGCGAGGGGGGATTCGGCTCTTCCAATTACTCGGGCTCCGGAGTCGAAAAGTCAAAAATGGTGTCCGGCATCGCCTTAATCAGGTCCGCGATCGACGCGGGGGAAACCCCGGAGCCTCCCAGTTGGACGATCCCAATGCCCGGCAGCCCGCGGACCATCGAAATGTCGGTCACCCCCCGGCAACCGGACAGATTCACGCTTTCGAGAGAGGTGAGCCGCGCCAGAGCCGAGACATCCGTCAGCGCCACGCATCCCGTCAGGTCGAGGTGCTGCAGGTCCTTCGCCGCTTCGATTCCGGCGAGGGTCGTCAATTTCGTGCAGTGGTAAAAGCCGGCGTACTCCCGCAGATTCGGAGGCATGCCCTTCAGGCTCGCGAGGACCGCGCTGCCTTCGATCTGCATTTCGCCCAACTCCTCCAGGCCGCCGAAGGGTGTGAGATCCTCGAAGTCGGATTGCCCACCGAGCCTCAGCACATTGAGCCCTTTCAGTTCGCCGATCGCTCCAAAATTCTCCAGATCGAGGACATTGCGCAAGTCAAGCATCGCCAGCGAGTCCAACGCGCCGATCCCTGGCAGGCGTTTCAGCGCGTGACAGGAGCTGACGTTCAGGTCCGTGAGTTGCGGGGTCTTTCCGAGACCGCCGATCTCCGGGAGCGCGCGGCAGCCGTCCACCGCGATCTGGCGCAGCCCCGGCGAACCCGAGACATCCAGGGCCGTCAATTTCTCGCAGCGGCTCAGAAAAAGGTACTCCAGGGCCGGAAGCCCCGCCGTCGAAAGCGACCGGATTCCTCCATCGCTGAGATCCAGAGACTTCAGGCCCGGAAGATTTTCGGGCAACCCCGCGTCGGCCAGGCCGGGCGAACCGGGAAAAATCGCCTCCTCCAGGCGCGGCAAACTCGCTAGCGCCTGCGCGTCGACCAGCTTCGGACATTCGGCCGCGATCACCGTGGTCAACTCCGCGAGAAGCTCCACCCCGGCGAGTCGCTCGAGCGTTTCGCTCCCCGAGAGATCGAGCACCGTCACCGGGCCGGACCGGGCCAACAATTTCGCCACCTCCGAGAGTTCCGCCTGCCCAAACTCGGTAAACACCGCCGTCCAGCCGCGTCCCACCGGGCTGGGCTCGATCTCCGCGCCGAATTCCGCGCGCAACCGCCGCCGTGCCGCCTCCGACTGCTTCGATCGCCAAACCAGCAAGGTCAGCACCACCAGGCAGATCCCGCACAACGCCGCGATGAGGACCGCCGGGTTCAGCCGGCCGTAGGACACCGTCCCTCCGCCTCCACCGTTCGCTGGCGCTGGATTGCTCATGGCACCGGCGTGCGCGCCACGATGCGCTGGATGATATCCTCGCTGGTGATTTCCTCGGCCTCGGCCTCGTAGGTCAGCAGAATGCGGTGGCGCAACACGTCATAGACGAGGCTCTTGATGTCCTGAGGCACCACGTAGCCCCGTCCCTGGAGAAACGCCGCCGCCTTCGCCGCCAGCGTGAGATTGATCGTCCCCCGCGGAGAGGAACCCGCCCGGATCAGGGGCTTGAGCGCCGGATCGATCTCCTCGGGGAACCGCGTCGCGTGAATGATGCGGACGATGTAGTCCTTCACCCCGTCGTCGATGTAGACGTGGTTCACCAGCTCGCGGCTCTGGATCACTGTCTCCGGGTCCACCACCGCCCGCGTCCGCGTCACCGGAGCGGAGGTGCCCATCCGGTCAAGGATGGCGCGCTCCTCCTCGATTGAGGGATAGGTCACGATCACCTTCAGCAGGAATCGGTCGAGCTGGGCTTCCGGCAACTGGTAGGTCCCCTCCTGATCGATGGGGTTCATCGTCGCCAGGACCAGAAAGGGGTCCGGCAACCGATAGGTCGTCTCGCCGATCGTCACCTGGCGCTCCTGCATCGCCTCGAGCAGGGCGCTCTGAACTTTCGCCGGCGCTCGGTTGATCTCATCGGCAAGCACGAGATTGGAGAACACCGGTCCCAGCTTTGGGGTAAACTGCGTCGTCTGCGGATTGTAGATCTGCGTCCCGATCAAGTCGGCCGGCAGCAAGTCGGGCGTGAACTGAATCCGGGAAAATTCCACGTGCAGCGACCCGGCCAGCGCGTTCACCGTCAAGGTTTTCGCCAGACCCGGCACGCCTTCCAGCAAGATGTGGCCATTGGTCAGCAGGCCGATCAGCAGGCGATCCACCAGCCCTTCCTGCCCGACCACAACCTGCGCCATTTCCTCGCGCACCGCCGTGACCCACGCCCCTTGGTACTGAATCTGTTCGGAAAGCTCGCTGGTGTCGATCTGGTTGGATTCGGCGGTCATGTCAGGGAACTGGAAGGGCAAAGGATGGCGTAGAATCGGCGCAGTTCAAGCCCCTTCCGGCCTCGATCAACCGGGCGAACGCCGAGGGATCGGCCCCGCCACCCGAAGGTTTCGTTTTTCCTTTTTCCCGGCGCGTGCCATGGATGTTGCCACATGGCGAGCGAAAAGCAGGTCCTCCAGTATCTCCGCCAGTCATATCTGGAAAATGGCGCCCGAGGCGGATTCTGGAATCTCTACGGCTCGGCCGTCTCCCATCGGCTTCTGCTGGAAGGACCCGACCCGCTGGCGATCGATCCGGAAGGCGAGGACGAACACTATCTGCGGCATGCCGAGGCCGAAAAGCTCGCCAGCCAGGCCTCGCTCCACGAAAAAGAGCGCGATCTCGTTTACGCCTCCGTTTTCGTGCTCGGCTGGGCCGAGCGGCTCGACGGCAAACCCGAGGCGGTCTGCGCCCCGCTTTTTTATTTTCCGGTGACTTTGAGCGTCGCGGAGATGGCGCACGGCGGGGCGATGCGCTTCGACCCGAATCGCAGGCAGATCAATTTTGCCGTGCTCGACGCTCTCGGACTGGGTGAGGTCGCCGAGGCGCTCGAAATCTGGCTGGGATCGGGAGCGGTCACCGAAAGCGGGGCGCTTGAAGCGCGCCGGCGCCTCCTCCAGGCCCTGCCGGAGGCGGACACGAGCGCGTTCGATCTCTACCCGGAACTGCTCGGCGAAGGCGAACTACGGTCCCGCTACGACGCGGTTCGGAAGAATCACCAGGCCGGCATCGTGTTGCTTCCGGCGGCCGGCCTGGCCCTGATCAAGAAATCGCCTGAAATGCGGGGAGTTCTCAACGAACTGGAAACAATGGCCCAGTGCGCCGCCGCGCTTTCTCCGCCGGTCCGGGCGCTCCTGGGAGGCTCCGTGCCCTCCGTCGTGTCGGGTTTGGAGGGCCGCGTGCCCGCGGTGCTCAGCAAATCCCAGGCCGCGCTTCTGGATTCGGCGGCAAGGCACGCTCTGACCCTGATGATCGGCCCGCCCGGCACCGGCAAATCTTTCACCATCGCCGCCCTCGCCATCGAGACCCTCAGCCGGGGCGGTTCCGTCCTCATCGCGTCCAAGACGGATCATGCCGTCGATGTCGTGGGCGACAAAATCGAGAGCGCCATCGGACTCCGGGGCGTTGTGACCCGGGGCGGCCGGCGGCAATACCTTCGCGATCTGCGACAGTTTATCGAGGATCTGCTCAACGGCGTGCACACCCACGAGGTGCCCCCCGCCCCCGCGCTCGATCGCCAGCGAAAGGCCCTGCGGCGACTGGATCGCGAAACGGAGGTCCTGCGCGAGGCGCTGGGGCAACGCCTGGATCGCGAAATCGGCTGGGGAAGCCTCCTCAGCGACCCCGCCCCATCGCTGTTTCGGCGCTGGCGCCGGAAACGCCTTCTTAAACGACTGCGAAAAACCCCGCCCGCTTGGGAATTGGCGGAACGGCTGGAGGAACTGACCGACGAGGGTATCCGCCTGACCGTTGACTTCATCGCCGGAGCCCGGCGCCTCATCCTCGCGGGCGAACTCCAGAAAAATCGGCAGCGCTTTCTCGATCTCTCCCGGGCCCTGCGCTCCCGCACCGGAACGGCCCAGGCGGAGTTTTTTCGCAAGGCCGGTCTCGGCCGCGTTCTCAAGGCGCTGCCGGTCTGGCTGGTGAACACCTCGGACGTTCATCGCGTGTTGCCGATGGGAGAATGTCCCTTCGATCTCGCCATTATCGACGAAGCGACCCAGTGCGACATGGCGTCGGCGCTGCCGATCCTGCAGCGCGCGCGCCGGGCTGTCATCGCCGGCGACCCGAAGCAGTTGCGGCATCTCTCCTTTCTCTCCCACGCCCGCCAGCGCGCGATCGCCGGCCAGTTCGAGCTCGACGAGCTTCAACGATCGCTCTTCAACTTCCGCGACCTGAGCCTGCTCGACCTGGCTTCGGAACAGATCCAGCGGCAGGAGCAGGTCGCCTTCCTCAACGAGCACTTCCGCAGCGAGCCGGTCATCATCGACTTCAGCAACCGGAGATTCTACTCCAGTCAGCTCACCATCATGACCGGCCATCGCCCCCATCCACCCGACTCGCCGCCGGCTTTGTCCGAAGTGTCCGTGGCGGGCCGACGGGAAAAACGGGGGCACAACCCGGACGAGGCCCGCGCCATTCTGGCCGCCATCGCCGAACTCACGGGGGCGGAGTCGGAGCTGCCCTCCGGCATCGCGCACAGCATCGGCATTCTCTCGCCCTTCCGCGACCAGGTCGATCACCTGATTCGTCAAGTGTCCGACAGTCCTCACGCCGCCCGTCTGATCGACCGCCACCAGTTGTTGGTCGGCACCGCCCACACCTTTCAGGGCGAGGAACGTGACATCGTTTTTCTGTCGCTGGTGCTGGACGACGATTCGCCCGCCTCGGCGTTCCGTTTTCTCGAGCGTCCCGACGTCTTCAATGTCTCCATCACCCGCGCCCGGCATCGAATGGTGGTGTACCGGTCCTTCGATCCGGCCCGGTTGCCCGCCCGTTCGCTGGTTGCGGAATACCTGGGCCACGTCGCCGCCGCCACCGAGGCCGGGACAGGGTCGGCGCCCTTCCGTTCCCCCGCCGGCGAGCCTTCCCTCGACGAACACGACCGCTTCGCGCGCGAAGTGGCGGAGTTCCTGAAAAGCCGTGGTTTCGACGTCCGGCTCGACTACCCGGTCGCGGGGACCTCGATGGACCTGGTCTATCGCCTGGGAACCGAGACGCGCGGCATCGACCTGGTCGGGTATCCCGGCGATTTCGCCGACGCGTTTCCGCTCGATCAACTGCTCGTTTTCCGCCGGGCCGGGGTCAAGGTCTATCCGCTGCCCTATTCGGCGTGGGTGGAACGCCGCGCGGCCTGCGAGGCCTTTCTCGCCGGCGCCACCGCCGAAGGCTGACTGGCCGTCCCAAAAACGTCAGCGCAGCGCCACCAGCACACGGACCTGATCCACCCGCTCGCCGGCGCCGCCGCGGAGACGCAGATTCACCGTCCGGCTGTCCGAAGAAATCAGGATTTCGTCGCCCGATGCGCCGGCGGAGGCCTGCACCGCGATCGATCCGGAACCCGCGCCGTTTCCGCCCTCCGCCGGTCCGCAAATCACGCCGACGATGGGATGGGAAAAAGTGACCGACGCCTCCATCGGACCCGCCTCGCTTCCCGAGCCGGCGCCATCATCACCGACGGCCGGGGTCAATCGCAGAAGATAACTCCTCAGCTCGCCTTTCTCGGAAAGCGGCCGGCTTTCGTGCCCCCCGATGGCGGCGAACTGCCCGGGCTCGATCGCGTCCACCACCGCGCCCTCGCCGGCGGTGAATCGCCCGCTCTCCACGATCAGGCGAACTTCGCGCCCCGTCCCGCCGCCCAGAGTCGAGGCGAAACCGGGCATCTCCACGCGCACCGCGCCGGTGTTGGCCTCGACGCCGGACAGCAATTCCCACGAATCCGCGAAAACGCTCGGGTTGTACGGAATATCGTAAAGCTTCTCGCGCTTCAGGTCGGCTCGGACGGCTTCGTATTCGTAGATGTTTCGGCAGGAACCCAGATTCGGCACGCAGATCTCGGCGCCGCCGTTAAAGACCACCGCTTCGACCGCCGCCATTTCGCGGGCATCGACACCGATCACGTCGTCCGAATTCTGCAACTCGAGCCCGCCCCTCGAGTGAATGTGGAATTTCTCCGACTCCGCGCCCGCGAGCTGGCTCGTCCGGTCCACCATCGCGACACCGGAATGGACAAAAGTGTCCCGATCGCCGCGAATCTCGATGTCGGCCGGCGCCTCCAATGTCATCTCCGCGCCGGAGCGAAATTTCAGCACCACCGAGCCCGACTCCAACACGTAGCGCCCCAGCGCGAAAGCGCCCCCGTTCGTCGGCGACGCGCCTTCCCGCCACACGATCTCGCCTTTCGCCCGACTGACCTCGGCGATGGTGTCGCCACCATTTTTCGGGAAAGTCGAGTACGCCACAAAAGCCCCGAGGATCACCGCCGCCGCCGCCGCGAGGCCTCCCGCAAAGCGCAGGATTTTCGAACGGCCGCCGGAGAGCCGGCCCGAGTCTTCGGGATGCAATTCGACGATTTTCGACCGGGTCTCGGCGACGAACCGGTCGTTTTCCTGTTCGGCCCACATCCGGGTCACCAGGCTCTCGACAAAAGCGTCCTCGCTCCGGCTCGGCGCGACCGCCTGTTGCAGCAAATCCTCGAACACCAGCGCCTCGCGCACGCCGCGCACTCTCGAGGGGTCGGCCCAGCAGCGCCGGATCACCTCCGCCTCCGCGCCGGCCTCGCCCTCGATCCAGTCGGTCAGCGCGGTCTCGAACTCGACCGCCTCCCCCGCCAGACGACGCCGGAAGGACGCCGCGAAGCGCTCCGCGTCGCCCGGTCCCCCAAGTTCCCGCGTCGCGGCGCGCAGCATCTCGGAAAACGCCAGCTCCTCCCGCAAACGCGCGGCCAGGGTCGGGTCCGTCGCGCACAAGGACGCGAGCGACTCCAGCTCGGCGGCGTCGCATCGGTCGTCGAGGAGCTTTGACAGCAACTCGCGAAACTGGGATTCAGTGTTCATCTCGAAAGGGGGAGAAATTTACCGTGAAAAAGGGAAAAAACCATCTCAGACATTGGGAACGCCGGAAAGGCGCATGCGTTCCTCCATGCACTTGCGCAGGCTCGTCCTCACCCGCTCCAGCGCCTTGCGCACGGCGGCGGAATTCATCTTCAACCGTTCCGCGATGTCGGGCGCGGAGGCGTCGTCCTCGTAGCGCGCCTTGATTAATTCGCGGCTCTTTTCCGGCATCTCCGCGAGGCATTGCCTCAGCGCCTGCAACCGCGCCTGCCCCCGGTCGCCAAGTTCCTGTTCCTCTTCCTCCGGCACCGAACTGGTCATCACGAGGATGTCGGTGAGATTTTCAGAGAGAATGCGTTTCCGCCGGGCATCTTTGCGGCGTTCGTTGATGACCAGATTTCGGGCGATGCCCCGCACCCAGGCGCCGAAATCGCGCGTCGTGTCGAATTCGTCGAGCCGGTCGTAGGCGATGATGAAGGCCTCCTGCGCCACGTCGTCCACCCACATCGGATCGACCCCGAGCGAACGGACGAAACCCCGCAATCCCGCGTGATGTTCGCGGACGTATTCGATATAGGTTTCGGCAGTCGGGCCCGTCATCGTTCTGTGCTGTCGCCGCATCTTTTCTTGTTCCCCGGACACGGATTGTGACAGTTTCCTTTTACGGCGAATGGAGGCCTTTTCCCACCTTTTTCGCCCGGATTCGTCACATCCCGGCGAGGTCCAACAACAACTCATGACCGGCGCGGGCAACGTCCCGCCGGTTCGGGCGCTTGTTTTCCCTCCCAAGAGCAACGCCTGAAGCCTTCGGTTCCCGGTTCGCTCCAGTTCCTCCCTCCCTCCCAATACGGACGAACCGGGACCGAAGGCGACCTCTTGCCGCCAACCGCGATCCGCGATTGAAAAAAACGCTCCCGGCGCAAGATTTCCGCCAACCGCGCAAGCGGCCTGTCCGCCGCGCGCGGCGTCCTCCCTCCTTCAGCCCGATGAAAACCGCCCTGTCTTTCGCGACCGCCGTCGCCGTCCTGGCCCTCGTCTCCTGCGAGGCGCCCATCGACGCCGGCGGGCCGACCGATCCCGCCCCGCCGATGGCGGAAAACGCGACACCGAAACCCGAGCCGGCCCCCGCGCCGGCCGAACCGAAACCCGAACCCAAACCCGCCGCGCCCGAGCCGGAGCCCATCCCTCCCCAGAGCGTTCCCATGGTGCTCGACCTCAAGCAAGTGGGAAACAAGATCGTCGTCTCCGGGAAGCTCGGCAGTGTTTACCAGGCCAGCGACATCTACGAGGGCCTCGCCGGCGCCTTTCCCGATATCGAAGTCGTCCAGGAACTCGACGCCGGCCCCCACGTCCAGCCCGTGGCTTGGGGAAACCGGGTGCTCGACGTGCTGCTGCCCTTTTTCGCCAACGTGAAGAACGGCCACTTCCGCTACGAAAAAGGCGTCACCACCCTCGAGGGCGACGTCCCCTCCCCGCGCGTCGTGTCGGCCTTCCAGCAGCTCGTGCCCCAGGTGATCCTCGATTTCGAGACGCGCGACGTCGTCAACCGCCTCCGGGTCGACGAAAAGCTCGCCAAGGAATTCGAGGAAAAAATGAAGGCCAAAGCCCGCGAGCAAGGCAAGGGAAAGGAAAAGGGAAAGGCGCCGGAGTGAGGCGGGCGGGACGCACCAAACAGGGTTGACTCCTCGACCTAACCCTATCAAGTCGGGAAACGGGCTTGAAACCCCCTCGGCGCGATCTACTTTGGGAAATGGACAGAAATCAGGTTCAGGCGGTGATCGACAGCGGTGTTCCGTTCACACTTCGGATGGCGGACGGCAAGGAATACTCCGTCCCGCATCGTGACTACCTTTCACTGTCCCCCAAAGGCACCTACGCGACGGTTTACGACGACGAGGAACGCTTTTTCGTGCTTCCGCTTCTCACGATGACGGGCATCGCATCCTCCGCTTCCGAAAAGACGGCCGCCTCCTGATGGACTGAGGTGCGCCTCCCCGTCTTCGCCAGACCGCTCGATGTCCAGACCAAACGCCCGCCAGACTGCCCTCTCCGCGCTCCGCTCGTGGGAAAACGGCTCCCGCCACGCCGACGAGATCCTGGCCGATCTGTCGCGGAAAAACCGTCTCCAGGGCCCCGAGCACGCTCTGGCGCAGAGTCTTTTCTACGGGGTGCTGCGGCATCTCACCCGACTCGACGCCCTGATCGACGACCTGCGGCGCGGCCACCTGAACCCCGAACTGCGCTGCGTGCTGCGGCTCGGGCTGTTCCAGCTTTTCCACACCGGCATCGCCGAACACGCCGCCGTGAACGAGACGGTGGCCCTCGCCCGCGGGCTGCGAGGTGTGGTCAACGGCATCCTGCGCAACGCCCAGCGGCGGCGGGAGGAACTCGCGGCGCTCGCCGACACCTGGCCGCCCGCCGTGAGGTTTTCGCACCCGGATTTCCTGATCGAGCGCTGGGAACGCCAGTTCGGCCCCGAAGCGACCGAAAAACTGTGCCGTTGGAACAACGAGCCGCCGGCCGTTTTCGCCCGAACCAACCGGCTCCGGGAAGGCGCGGAAGAAGCGCTCCAGACCGCCTCCGAGGCGGCCCGCGTGCCGGGCAAGGCCGGATTTTTCCGCCTCGCCGAGGGCGCGCCTCCCGCCGCCTGGATCGACGAGGGACTCGTTTACATCCAGGATCCGAGCACGGTTCTGGCCTGCAATCTGCTCCATCCCAAGCGCGGCGAGCGCGTGCTCGACGCCTGCGCCGCCCCCGGCGGCAAGACGGCCCTGATGGCGGACCGGATGAAAAACGGCGGCCGCATCGTCGCGGCCGACAGCTCGCCCGACAGGCTCGGTCTCTTGCGCGAAAACCTCCGGCGCCTCGGCGTCGAAAACACCGAATCGATCGTGGTCGACTGGCTGCGACCGAAGAAAAACTTTCTCGCGAGCCTCCCGAAATTCGACGCCATCCTCGTCGACGTTCCCTGTTCCAACACGGGCGTCATCCGGAGACGGATCGATGTGCGCTGGCGCCTGCGGTCGGACGAGTTTTCCCACCTGCAACGGCGGCAACTGACCATCGCCGACGCCTGTGTGCCGCTGCTGAAGCCGGGCGGGCGCCTGGTTTACAGCACCTGCTCGCTGGAACCCGACGAAAACCTCGCCGTGGTCGAGCTGCTGATGGAACGCCATCCAGGCCTGTTCGCGCTCGAGGAAACGGTTGAATCCCTCCCCTGGCGCGACGGTTTCGACGGCGCCTTTGCCGCGCGGTTGAAAATGAAGGGGTGAACCGCCGCGGATTTTCACGGATGACTCGGAGGGGACCTTTGAGTTCGAAGCGCCGAGGCCAATGCCGACTGAATCCGTGAAATCCGCGCAATCCATGGTTCCTTCTCCCGCCTCATGAAAATCGGCCTCTGCCAGATCAATCCCACCATTGGCGATTTCGCCGGAAACGCGGAGAAAATCCTGCGCTCCTACCGAGAATGTGTGGACGCGGGCGCCGACCTGGTTCTGACGCCGGAGCTGGCCATCTGCGGCTATCCGCCCCGCGATCTCATCTACCGTTCGCGTTTCGTGCCGCGCTGCCTCGAGACTCTGGAGCGAATCGCCGCCGACGCCGGTGACGTTCCCCTGCTGACCGGTTACGTCGACTTTTCGCCGTCCGAAACCGGCCCGCGCCACCGCAACGCGGCGGCATTGCTGCAAAACGGCGCCGTCGTCCGGCGCTTCGGGAAATGCCTCCTGCCGACCTATGACGTCTTCGACGAGGCGCGCTATTTTCAACCCGCCGACGAGGTGGGAATCTTCGAAGCCGCCGGTCGCCGCGTCGGCGTGACCATTTGCGAGGACATCTGGACGGAGGATTACCTGCCCGCGAAGTTGTATGTCAAAAATCCCCCCGCCGCGCTCGCGGAAGGCGGGGCGGACCTGATCGTCAACCTCAGCGCCTCGCCGTTTCACGCCGGAAAACCCGGGCAGCGCGTCGCGATGCTGGCCGGCGTCTCGCGTTCGACCAAGTGCCCGGTGGTGTACTGCAATGCCGTGGGCGGCAACGACCAGCTCGTCTTCGACGGCCACTCGGTCGTCACCGCCGCCGACGGTTCGGTGCTCGCGCGACTGGCGGGTTTCCGGGAAGAAACGCGGGTCGTCGACCTCTCCAAAGCCGGCGATTCCGGAGCCCGCGACGCGTGGGAAAGCTGCGAGGCGGAGGAGATTTTCGAGGCCCTGGCGCTGGGCGTGCGGGATTATCTGGGCAAATGCGGCTTTCGATCCGCCGTCATCGGTCTCAGCGGCGGCATCGACTCCGCCCTGACCGCCGCGATCGCCGCCCACGCGCTCGGTCCGGTGAACGTTCTCGGCGTCACCATGCCGACCCAATATTCGAGTGAGGGCAGCGTGGCCGATTCGCTCGCTCTGGCGAAGAACCTCGGCATCCACTGCCGCCAGGTCCCCATCCAGGAGATTTTCGAGTCGGTCAAGACCACAACCCGCCCCGTTTTCGAGGGGCGTCCGGAGGACGTCACCGAGGAAAACATGCAATCCCGCATCCGCGGCCTGCTGCTGATGGCCGTGGCCAACAAACTCGGACATCTGCTCCTGACCACCGGCAACAAGAGCGAGCTGGCGGTCGGTTACTGCACCATCTACGGCGACATGTGCGGCGGCCTCGCCGTGATCAGCGACCTGCCCAAGGTCCGCGTTTACGAAGTCTCCCGCTGGCTGAATCGCGATCGCGAGATCATTCCATGGAACACGATCGACAAGCCTCCCAGCGCCGAATTGCGCCCGGACCAAAAGGACGAGGATAGCCTGCCGCCCTACGAAATCCTGGACGCCATTCTCGAACGCTACGTGGAGCGGCACGAAAGCGTCCCGGACATCGTCGCCGCGGGCTTCGAGGCCGACACGGTCAACTGGGTCGCCCGGGCGGTCGATCTCAACGAGTGGAAGCGCCAACAGGCCGCCCCCGGGCTGCGCGTCACCTCCAAGGCCTTCGGCATGGGCCGCCGCTTCCCCATCGCCCAGCGTTATCGAGACAGCCGGTGACGACAATCCTGTTCTTTGGCCATCCCCCTCGAATCCGCGGGTTGCCTTTGTCTCTGGAGGTGGAAAAATGCGCCTCGCTCCCGTGAACCGCTTCCGTTCCTGTTTCTCGGCGATATTCGCGGCCTCCGGCGTGGCCGCGGCGGAGGAGCTTGTGCCCGTGCCTCCCGACCTGCGCTCGTGGTTCGGCGTCACCCAACACTGGGAGCGCGACACCGACTCGCCAATCGTCGAGTTGGGAGAGAAGGGCGAATTCGACGACCGGCACCTCTTTGCCCCCGCCGTTTTCCGGAGCGATTCCGGGAACGGGTTCGGCCTTTTCTATTGCGGCTCGCGGGGAGCGGTGAAAGACCGCGTCTTTCATCTCGGCCTCGCAACCGGCCCCGATGGCCGGGTTTTCCACAAGTCGCCCGCCAACCCGGCCCTGCGTTTCGACTCCCCGGATGGCCCGAAATCCATCCTCACCCCCTGCCCCGTCCGGGACGAGCACGGCCGCCTGTGCGAAATCGACGGCGCCGCGATGCTCTATTTTTCGGCGACGGATTTTCAAGATCCCAAGGGCCGTCACACCCTCCATCGCGTCACCGCCGTCCCCACGGCGGAAGGCTTCCGGTGGAATCGCATTTCGCCGCCCCTGCTGGAGGGTTGTTACGCGCCCTCCCTCGTGAAGATCGGTCGCCTCTGGCAGTTGTGGTACACCGACGTCACCGGGGAACCCTGGATTCTGCGCAAAGCCGAGAGCACCGACGGCCTGAAGTGGAGCGTCCATCCCGAGCCGGTCATGACCCTCACCCAAGCGTGGGAAAAGGGACGCCTGTTTTACCCCCATGTGTTGAAACCCGGGCCCGACGCCCCCTACCTCATGTGGTACGGGAGCTACCTCGCCACCGACGAATCGAAAACCGCGCTCGGTTTCGCCGTCAGCCTTGACGGTTTGCTCTGGCACAAACACCCGGAGAATCCCGTCTTCCGGCCCGACCCGGCCCGGCCCTGGGAGTCGCACTACGTCACCAGCCACTCCGCCGCCGTCACCGACGACGGCGCCCTGCGACTCTGGTACGCCAGCCGGAAAGCCCCGCCCTTCGAGAACAAGTATTTCGCGCTGAACACCGCGGTCTGGCGGGATTTTCCGAACCCCTCGACCCTCGCCGCCGCCACTGTCGGCACGCACCCCTCGCCGACCGCCGATCCCGAAGCCTTCCGCGCCTGGCAGGCAAAGGCACGGGCCGATCTGGCCGCGAAGCTGGGTATTCCCGACGCGCCCCGCGATCTCGCGGCGGAATCCCGCGGCGGGATCGTCCACGATGGAGTCGTCATCGAAAAGTGGATCTTCACCGCCGAACCCGGCTCGCGCGTCCCGGCTCTGCTCTACCGGCCCGAGACACCCGCCGCGGAGAAATTGCCCGCCATCGTCCTCACCTACGGGCACGGCGGCAGCAAGTCCGCCTGGCAATACCACTACGCCGCGCAGTTATACGCCAGGCTCGGGATCGCCTGCCTCGCCATCGATCCCATCGGCGAGGAAGAACGTCACCCGACCGGAAAGATGGGCTCCAGAGCGCACGATCCCTACCCCGTCCACCGGCGCGCCGCCGAAGCCGGGCGACTGGTGATGGGGAAATTCGTCTTCGACACCCGGCGGGCGATCGATCTTCTCCTCGCACGGGAGGACATCGATCCCGACCGCATCGGAGTGGCCGGAAATTCGCTAGGCGGCGCGGTCGCCGGATGGATGGCGGCGCTCGATCCCCGCGTCCGCGCCGCGATCGTCTGCGGCTGGGCCTACGACGACATTTCCCTGCGCACCAAGTTTTGCACCACCGTTCCCTGCCAGCGAATGCGCGAAGAGCTGACGTGGGACGACTACCTGCTGCTGGCCTCCCCCTGCGCCCAGCTCATCATGAACGGCGACGCCGACGGAGTAATCGACCGCGAAGAAACCGGCCAGACCTGGAAAGCTCTCGCCGCCCGCGTGGCGGTGGCTCATGATGACCACGCCGCCACCGGCGCGGGAGCGGATGTGGAAGCGTGGTTCGAGCCAGGCGGCGGACACCGCCCCTACTTCGCCCATCCGCGCGCGCTGCTGTGGATTCACGACCATCTCGGCACCCCGGGCTGGACGCGCGAGCGGATCGAAGCCCTCGCCACGACCACCGGTGGCGCCTACTGCGACGCCCACGGGATTGGGCTCGAGCGGCTTTACGGAACCGACCTGCATCAGCGCGGCGCCACGCTGGCGATGCCCGAACCGCCCATCCTTCCACTCCCGCCCGACCGCCTGTCGGTGCTCAAACCGCAGGAGCTGGGAAAACCCGCCTACACCCTCGAAGGCTGGCTGGACACGATTTCCCGGCCGACTGATCGGTGAGTTTCCGCCAAGCCGCGCCCAACCACGATCACCCACACTCTCCAAGTCTAAGGCGTGTTCGATCTTGTCTATTATTGAGACAAGGTCCCTCGAAGACGATCCAGGATCTCGGGAGAGACTTTCCCCAACCGTCGCTTGAAATCGACAACCGGAATCACCGCCAAAAAGGCCAAACGAACCACGGAGGAGACTTTCAGCCCGGTCTTTTGAAAATCCATGGAGCCGGCGTGAATCACTTCATCGAAATCGGGTACTGCCTGCCTCAATTGGGAGCTGACACCGCACACCAGGAAATCGCCAAATCCGGGAAGCTCGCGCAACAGGACCACGGGGCGAAGCTTCGATGCTCCATCGGCTTGGGGCAATTTTGCCACCACGATTTCGCCTTCCAAAACCATCCGCGTTTCCCCAATTCTTAGAGTGCCTCGCCCGCCTCGGAATAATCGGGTTCGTCTGGACCAAAAGCCCGTTCCAGCAGAGCCGCCGAAGCGGAAAGATACTCTCCGCGATCCAAGTCACTGTCGTCCTCGATGATTTCCACCAGCACGCGACGCCCCGCCGGGATCGCCAAGGGCTGCCTCAGGACCAAGTGGGTGGAGTCGCTGATTTCCGCTTCAACCTTCATCGCGTGGGAAGCGTAACTTCGCGATTGCCCCGACGCAACTTCGGTCTTCTCGAGCCAACAGGGTTGCCCCGTTGACTCAACCCTCTTCGGTCCGGGACCCAATAGGGTTGTGTTTGAGGCTCAACCCTGTTTAATCGGGACCATGCAACGCGTTCTCGAATTCTTCCGCTCCATCGGACCCGCCATCATCGTCGCCGCCGTCGTCTGCGGACCGGGCAGCATGCTGTTGAGTTCGAAGACGGGCGCCATCTACGGATACCAGATGGTCTGGGTGCTCCTGATCGCCGCCGCCCTCATGTGGAGCATGGTGGTGCTTTCGGCCCGGCTCGGGGTGGTCCACGAGCACACCCTGCTTCAGGAACTCGCCAACCGCCTCGGCCGTCCGGTCGCGGCGACGGTGGGTCTTTTCCTTTTCCTCGTGGTGGCGGGCTTCCAGGTCAGCAACAATGTGGCCATCCTCGCGGCGCTCGATCCGTTCCTGGAAAGGGAGGGCGCCACCGAGTCCGTGCTCGCCGCCAAACCCTGGGCGAAAATCGCCGTCCTTATCTTTCTGAACTTGTTCGTCATCGGCGTCATCTACCGCTTCGGCAATCTCTACAAACCGGTGGAACGCCTGCTCAAAGGCATCGTGCTGTTGGTGGTGGCCTCCTTCGCGATCAATCTCTTCCTCGCCGGTCCCAGCCTCGGCGGAATCCTGCGCGGCATGCTCCCCAGTCCGCCGGAGGGCGGCTACGGCGCCTTTTTCTCCTCCCCGACCGGAAACGCGAACGTGACGGTGCTCCAGGCCCTGATCGCGACGACTTTCTCGGTGGCGGGCGCATTTTTCCAATCCTACAGCGTCCGGGCGAAGGGCTGGGGCCTGGCGGACGCGAAAAAGGGCATGATCGACTCCCTCGTCGGCATCTGTGTGCTGGGCGGGGTGTCGCTGATCCTGATGTCCACGGCGGCGGCGGCCCTGCATGGGAAGGTCGATCCGGGAAAACTCGATTCGGTCAGCGCGATCGCGCGCCAGTTCGAACCGCTCTTCGGGCACTGGGCCAAGCTGGTGTTTGGCGTCGGCATTTTCGCGGGCGGCTTCGGGGCTTTCATGGTCAACGCCCTGATCGGCGGCAACATGCTGGCGGACGGTTTCGGCAAGGGCTCCACGATGAACGATCGCGGGACCAAGCACGCCACGGTCCTCGCCCTCGCGATCGGCCTGGTCATCGCGGCGATATCGATCCTTCGCAATGTGAAAGCCGTTTACGCGATCACCATCGCCCAGGCTTCGACCGTGCTGGGCTTGCCGGCGCTGGCGCTGGCGTTGCTGTATCTGGCCACCCGGCCCGAACTGAGGGGCGAGCGGCGGGTGCCGCGCTGGATGATCGTGATGAGTTCGATCGGGCTGGTTTTGACCATCCTGCTCACCGTGCGCACGGTAATGCGCCTGGTGGAGCAATTCTCCCAGCCGGGTTGATCCCGCCTCTCCTCAGTCGGAAAACAACGGCGCGGGCGCTCCCGGTCGCGGCACGGTGGCCTTCGGCCGGGGGACGGGCGCCGGTTGGGTCGCCGATTCGTCGGCGGTCGGCTGGGTTGCCGACGGGGCTTCTTCCGGCGCGGGCGTTTCGGGCCCGGGCGGCCCGACCAGAGGGGGAGCGGTTTCGCCGCTTCCGTCACGCCGGGTGACGGGGACCATGCGCTTGAGGCCTTCGCCGATCATGCGGGCGCCATCTCCGACGAGCTTGGCGCCGCCTTCGACGGTTTTGGTGGCGCCGTCCTGGACGGCTTTCACGCCGTTTCCGAGAGTTTTTTGGCCGGCTTTCCCCACATTTTCGCCCACGACCCGGACCGCTTCGGTGCCGGAGTTGACGAGGTTGCCGGTCATCTTCAACGCGCCGCCCGCCGCGCCGCCCACGACGCCGACTCCTTTGGCGGCGGCGGTCAGCGTGGCCTTGACCGTTTCGTTGTTGAAACCTTCGGGCACATTTTTGAGCCGTAATTTGAGATCCGAGACGGGTCCCGAGCCCTCGACCTCCAGCACCGCGCTGAGCAGGCCGGTGACGGCGCCGAGAGGCCCCTCGAGATTGCCCTTGGCGGTGAACCGGGTTTCCATGGTGTTGAGATTCAGCTCGCCCTCCGCCGTCACACGGGTTCCGTCATTGGCGACGACGAGATCGTCCGTGCGCACGACGCCGCCTGCGATGGTGAAAGCCCCGTCGAACCGGCTGCCTTTCCGGGTCCCGAACACCGGAGCCACCGAGGCGAAGGTGTCTTTGACCGCTCCGAAGAGCGGGATGGAGTAGAGCTTGCCCTCGGCGATGGAAAACGCGCCCTTTCCATCCCAACCGGCGTGGTCGGCGGTCAGTTTGCCTTCATACCAGCCGGTGAGGCTGCCGGCGAATCCGTCCGGTTTCCCGCCAAAAAAGCGCGCCACCGAATTCATCGGCACGCCATCGGCCTCGACGCGGCCATTCCACAGAAACGACGCGTCCCCGAAAAAGGCGGTTCCTTTCACCTTCACCGGACCGTCGAAAATCCGCGCCTCGAAGCCTTCGGTCGAAATCGCGCCGTCCTTGACCGCAAGCCGGCCTTTCAGCCCCCGAATCGGGAGTTCGCGGGCGCCGTTTTCCCACTTCACCACCAGTCCGGACCAGTGGGCATAGTCGGCGACAAAATCGCTCCGCCAGAAGTCATCGAACGCGATCCTCCCGCGCCCCCGAATCTCCGGCGCGTCCACCAGATCGAAGCCGCTGACCTTGTCGGCCAGGCCCGGGTTCGCCTCGATCGCGATCGCGAGCAGATCGGCGGACGATGAGAAGCGGGCAAGTTCGACCGTGTGCCCCGGCAGATCGAAATCCGCGTCGGTTCGCACGAGTCTTCCCCGGTGCACGAGGGTGAATCCGTCGAGCCGCAGGTGTTTTTCGGCGTCGGAAAAAGAGAAATCCGACGAGAACGAATCGACGTGCACTCCTTTCCAGGCGAAATCCCGGCCCGTGAGATCGCCTTCGATCCGGAATTTGTCCTCGCCCTTCGGGTCGGCCTGAAATTTTCCGCGAAGCCGCGGCGGCTCGCCCAAGCCCTCGATTGCGGTCCACCCGTTCACTTTTTCGAAGAAGGAAAAATCGGGGGTGCGCCGGCGCTTCGGGTCTTTCTCGTCGGCGGAGGGGTTTGTCTCGGAGCCATCGTCCGGCTTCTTCTCTCCCCGCCGTTGCAGGACGGTTCCGTTCAGATCGACCTGCAGACCGCCCACCTTGCCCTCGAAACGCTCGACTTCGATGCTTTCCCGCGATCCGAGAAAATCGCCGCGGGCTCCGGTGACGCGGCCGACTTCCTCGCCTTCCCTGAAAAAGACGAGCGTCGCGTCGCGCAGCGTGACTTGCGAGGCGACGTCCCGGGTCGACCGGTCCCGCATTGCGCCGACGGCATCAAAGACGATTCCCAGATCCGAAACGGTGAAGAGCAGCTTGTCCCGCGACTCGTTCTGGAAAAATCTCACGTCCTGAATCACCAGACCCCGGGGAAAGCGCCAGGTCGCCTCGCCGTACTCGACAAAGAGACCGTTTCGCTCCATCTGCGCCCGCAGTCGCCCCTGTCCTTCCGCGATCAGCCAATGGCGGCCGAACCATATCCCGATCGCGGCGGCGGCCACAAAGAGCAGGGCCAGGACAAATGCCACGCGAACCAGGCGACCGAACCAGCCTCCGCGTCGCCGCAAGCGGCGGTTCGGTTTCGGTTTCCCGACGGGCGCTTCATCTTCGCGAATCTCATGGTCCAGCCAGCGCTCCGCGTCGCCGAGATCGAGAAATACCGGGTCGTCGGATCCGGCGTCGCTGGGCAAATCGCGGGGCGAATGAGAGGAGGCGCCTTTCATCAAAACGAAAACCGAAAAGGGAACAACGAGCCCGCGCCGAGAAAATGGCGCGGACCGGTAAGATTCCAAACAAACGGTCTGTGCGCAAACGGAGTTTGGGAAGGCGGCGATTCGAAATCCGATGCCGGAAGCTCCAATTCCAAACAAACTCTATTCGTTTTCCGCGCCTTTTTGCGGCAAAAGAAACCCGCCCGGCAGCCTCCGGGTCAATGCATCTCCACCTCGCAGCTCCCAAGGCCGCCGCGGAAATAGTTGAACTGCACATTCGGATGATCGGCCAGCAGGGACATGGGCACGGCGGAGTCGGCGAGGCCCTTCGAGATCATCAACGCCGTCAGTCGCTGCCCGAGCGGATTGTCGTGGGTGCCGGCGTGCCAGATGCTGACCTTTTGCGCCTTCCAGGTCTCCACCGGCCCGACCGTGATCGCTTTCGCCGGCACCATGGTGATGTTGCCGCCGCCGGAGGTGCGGGCGTTCTGCGCGAGGGTGACGGGATGGAGTTCGACGATGCGCGTGCCGAGTTGCCGGTATTCCTCGGGGCTCGGGGGCGCGTCGGCGTGGGCGCCCTCGCGCCTCAGCGGATCGTTGAAGGCCCAATGCTTGATGTCGCCCTGCCCCCCCTGCATGACGGCGCAACAGACGCCGTCCCAACTCTTCACATACTCGGAGACATCCGCCCGGGGGAAATGGAGGTTCGCCTCGGGCATGGCGAGACTCGGCTCGATCCGGTTGAAACACAGTTCCCGGTCGGCCTTTTCGAAGCTCAGCGGGTGCGCCATCGACACCTCCCGGCCGTCCGCGCCCAGCCATTCGTCCATGCCCCAGAAATGGGCGTTGGCGAGGCTCAGCCCCAGTTCGTTGACCAGCCTCGCCACCAGCGGAAGCTGCTCGGTCGGCCCGATGGGGCCACAGATGCCGACGGGATTGTCGGGAGTCGCCCGCCGCCAGGCCGCGATGTATTCCAGCGCCTCGGCCAGATAAAAATCCTCCAGAGTGTCGTAAAATTTCACGGCAAAACCCGGCCGCGAAAGCTGCGCCATGTCCTTTTCCGTGAGCCGGGCGGCGTCATTGACGATCTCGTCGTCGAGCGTCGTGTAGTCCCACCAGTCGGGGGCGATGTGGCTGAGTTTTCGCGGCATGTCGAGTCGTGGTTGGTCGGTCGTCGGGTGTGGGGCGGGAGCGCGCATTCTCACCGCCCCGCCCCGCCGGATCAAGGCGCGAGTTTGCGCGGAATCGTCCGCGCGCGCCGTTTTGTTCGTTGACCGCGCCACCATCCGCCGCCAAGACTCCCTCCGCCATGCCCGCGAAATACCCCGACGAAAAAGTGCTGGTCGTCTCCCGTGCCCTGCTCGACGAGCTGGGCGCCTTCCAGGGACTCTGCCGCGAGCCGGACCGTTACCTGCCCGCCTTCCTCGACCCGGCCAACAACTATTTCCTCGCCCGCGACGACGCCGAGGAGGACCCCGGCCACAAACAGATCATCCCCTACGCCATTTTTCGCCATGGAGACCGCTACCTGCACTACGTCCGCGGCGGCGGAAGCGGCGAAAAACGCCTCGCCGCCAAGGGCTCCATCGGCATCGGCGGCCACATCAACGCCGAGGACGCCGAGCAGACCCATCTCGACAAGGACACCTACACGGCCGGCATCGAGCGCGAGATCGACGAAGAATTGAACATCGAGGGCGGCCACACCCAGCGCATCGTCGGCCTCATCAATGACGACTCGACCCCCGTCGGGAGCGTTCATCTCGGCGTGGTGCACCTCTTCGACCTCGAAAGCGACCGCGTCACCTCGAACGAGGACAACATCACCGAACTCGCCTTCCTCACCCTCGCCGAACTGGAGGCCCGCCGCGACCGGCTCGAGACCTGGTCGGCCATCCTCCTCGACGGCTTGAAGGCGGATTTGTAAAATCGAAACCCTTGCCCGATCTTGAGGTTCGGCGCGCCGATTTCGCCGATCGTTTCGATGAAATTTTTTCCCTCCCCGTCCTTTTTCCGCGGCTTCGCCATACTCGCGACGCTGTCCGCCCTCGGATTCTCCCCGCGCGCCCTCGGCCAGGCCAAAAATCCCGACACGGAGAAATGGTCCGGCGCCTGCGCCATCGAGTTCCTCGGCAAATCCACGCTCCACGATTTCAAGGGCAAGGTGAACGCCGCGCCCTTCACCCTCACGGTCACCAACCCCGACGCGCGCGGGGACGCCGTGCTCGACGCCGTCATCGCCGTGACCGCCTCGAAAATGGACACCGACGACGAGAAACGCGACGCCAAGATGCGCGAGTGCCTGGAAGTCGAGTCCCACCCCAAAATCTCGGTCGCCCTCTCGGGCCTCAAGATCGCCTCCACCCGCGCCGAATGGGAGGGCCGGCTGCCGAAACCCTCGGTCATCCCGTTCAAGCTCACCACCCTCGGCAAGACCCAGCGCCTCGACGGCACCGTCGAATCGTGGTCGAAAAAGGGCGAAACCGTCACCCTGGTCGTCACCTTTCCCGTCTCCCTGAAAGCCTCCGGTATCACCGTGCCCACCGTGTTGGGTTTCATCAAAGTGAAGGACACCATCCAGGTCCGCGCCACCATTACCCTGAAGCCCGGCGCCTGACGGCGACGGCGCCCGGCTTCGGCCACTTCCGGAGACCCCATGGACACCCCAGACTCCCTCTACGCCCCGGTCACCACGGCGGCGGCGCCGGATTATGACGTCATTGTCGTCGGAGCCGGGCCCGTCGGCCTGACCCTGGCCGCGCTGCTTGATCGAGAAGGCTTTCGCGTTCTTGTGCTGGAGAAACGCACCGCCCGCTCCGCGCTCTCCCGCGCCATCGGCATCACACCACCATCGCTCCGCATCCTCGCCACACTCGGTCTCGATCGCCCCTGCATCGAGGCCGGGCTGCGAATCCAGGACGCCATCGTGCATGGAAACGACCGCGTCATCGGCGACCTTCAGTTTCACGGAATCCCGGGGGATTACCCGTTCATCCTGTCCCTGCCACAGTCCGATTTCGAAGCCATCCTCGAAGATCACGTTACCCGGCACACCCGCGTCACGCTGCGCCGCGGCCACGCCGCCACCGCGGTCGAGACGGAGAAAGGAACCGCCCTCGTCCGCTGCGCCGACCCCGCGTGTCCCGCCGCCCGCGCTCCCTGGGTGGTCGCCTGCGACGGCGCCGCGAGCGATCTGCGCGGCATGGCCGGCATCGGGTGCGAGATCCACCCGTATCCCTGTCGCTTCGCCATGACAGATTTCGTGGACCGTTCCCCGCATGGCGCGGTGGCGCAGCTCTACTTTTCCCGACGCGGCACTGTCGAATCCTTCCCGCTTCCGGGCGGCAAGCGCCGCTGGATCGCCCAGTTGATCGGCGATCGTTCGCCGGAGGCGGAAGTTTCCTCGGAGATCAACCTCGCCTCCATCCACGAACGCACGGGCTGGGCACCCGACGACCGCGACCGGCTCGATGGCTGGAGCGCCTTCCAGCCGCAGTGGCTGCTGGCCGACCGTTTCTTTTCCGGCCGCACCATTCTCTGCGGCGACGCCGCGCACGTCATGAGCCCCATCGGCGGCCAAGGGATGAACACCGGCCTCGCCGACGCCGAGGATCTGGCCGGGCGCCTGCGCCGGATTCTGCGGGAGGGCGCCGCCCCCGACGCCGAATTCCGATCCTATGAATCCCGGCGCCGGCTGGCCTTCCGCCGCGCGGGACGCTTCGCCGCCATCTGCATGTGGATCGGCACCCGGCGCGGCGCGTTTTCCGCGCGCCTCCGGGACTGGGCGATCGACCGGTGTCTCCGAATCCCTCCCATCCGTCCCTGGTTGGCCCGAAATTTCGCGATGCTGCCCCCGCCCGCCGCTTCCGGACCACCTTCGGCAAGGGAATCAACCGCCGAAGACAGGACTCAACCCTGTTAGGTCGGGGAGGCAACCCTGTTGGGTTCAGGAGCCAATCCCGTTAGATTCGCGAAAATCTGGGTTAAGAATTTCGTATTGACAATGTAATTACTTTTTGGAAATCCTTCAGCATGAGAGATGAATCCGAGGCAAAAAGAATGTCATCTGACGGTAGCTCGCGAATTCGATGGCTCTCCAAGTTTTTCGGTTGGGCACTGGCTTTCATCCTTTTGGCTCTCGTGTCGATCCCTCCGGGTTTTCTTTCTCGTTGTCATCTGAACAACCGATCCCGGGCCAAGAATCAAGCTTTCGGGCTTAAGCATGCAATTCTCGCCTATTTTACCGAATACCGCCGCTACCCCGTTGAGCCGCGCGAAAACAATGGCGGGGACACACACTTTATTTCAGACAACGCGCTAATGCAAAAGTTGTGCCCTCCGCCGAATCAAACTCGGCCGTCTACTTTCGATAGTCCGCGAGAGATTTGCTTTTTTGACGATGATCACGCCCGACCAATCGAAGGAGGAAAGTTTGGAGGCGGACTTCGCCACTCCGGCGCGGCGGTGGAACTCTTCGACCCGTGGGGGAATTACTTTCACATAATAATCGACACCAACAACAACGATCGAATTTCGATACCCGCGGCGAACGGGCGCCACACCGAGATCCGACAAACCACGATCGTCTGGTCGGCTGGTCCGGATGGCGACCCGAACACTTGGGACGACAATATCAACACTTGGTGATTCACGGAATTCAAAAGCGAATCCGTGCCCATCCGCGAAATCCGTGGTTCCCAAAAATCCGCCGCCTATCGCTCACCCGCCGATCGCAAACTCCACGCGTCTCTGGCCGCCGGCGGACTCGATCTCGACGCGGGTCACGGGAGCGCCGAGGAGTCGCTCGAATAGCTGCTCCTCCATCCGCTCCACGTTCGGGTAACGCGCGAAGATAGCCTGGAGCGGGTTGTGGAATTCGACGATGCGCAGCCCGTTTCCGGCTTCCTCGACGCAGCGGGAGAGATGGCCTTCGCGGTCGCGGAGTTTGGCGAGTTCCCGGGCGCGATCGGCGACGGATTCGCCGGTGGCTTTCTTGGCGTAATGCTCGGCACGCTTCTGGAAATAGGCGAAGAAGAGCTTTTCGGCGGCGTTGAAATCGAATTGGGTGGCCGTCTCCAGCAGGGCGAGGGCCATCTCGTCGCCGATTCCGGGAAACAGGAGGGCGGCCTTCTCGCCGAGGCGGTAGATTTTTTCCGGGCGCCCGACCTGCTTCGGCTGACGCCACGTGGTGAGATAACCGAGCTTGTCGAGGGCGACGCAGTGTTTCTTGATGCCCATGTAGCTCATTTTCATCCGCGCGGCGAGTTCGGGCACGGAGAGGCCGCCGTCGGACTGTTTGATTTCGAGGATGATGCGCGCCCAGTGGGGGCGCGCGATTTCACGCAGAATTCTTGGAAACATTGGCAATACGCTCAACTCAAGATGCTTGGCTTGCCGCTCGGCGCCACCAGAATCGCGTCGCGCGCGGCATTTTTTTGTAAGGCCCGGACGCGGAGGGCGTCGCAACCGGCGCCTGCGTTGACAATGAGCGTCCTTTCCCTAAATTCCCTTTCGGCATCAGCCTCCGCCGACGCGGTTTCGTCCCCCGCCGCCCCTTCCCGAATGCAGCCTCCCCCGCCGCCGCATCCCGACAAGGCGTTTCGTTCGCACGCGCCGGGCTATTGGCGGGATCGGGCGATCGCCCCGGAGCAGTGGAACGACCACCTCTGGCAGCTCAAGAACCGGATTTCCACGCTGGCGCAGTTGGAGGAGCATCTGGAACTCGCACCGGAAGAACGCAACGGCGTCATCCTTTCCGGCACGAAGCTGGCGATGGCGATCACGCCCCACTTTTTCAACCTGATCGAGCGCGACAATCCCGACTGCCCGATTCGCCGCCAGGTGATCCCGCGGGTGGAGGAAACCCTCGAAAACGTCCACGAACTGGCCGACCCCTGCGGCGAGGACGCCCACATGCCGGTGCCGGGTCTGGTGCACCGTTATCCGGACCGGGTGCTCTTCCTGGTGACGGACCGTTGCGCCTCCTACTGCCGCTACTGCACGCGCAGCCGGGTGGTCAGCGGCGCGGGCGAGCAGGAGTTGGAGACGGATTTCGAGGCGACCTACCGCTATCTCGAGGAACACACGGAGGTGCGCGATGTCCTGCTCTCGGGTGGGGATCCGCTGCTTTTCTCCGACGCGAAGCTGGAGCGGATTCTGTCGCGGCTCCGGGCGATGGAGCACATCGAGTTTCTCCGGATCGGGTCGCGGGTGCCCCTTTTCCTGCCGCAGCGTATCACGCCGGCGCTATGCGAAATGCTGCGAAAATATCACCCGCTCTTCATCAGCGTTCACGCCAATCACCCCCGCGAGCTGACCACCGAGGTTCGCGAGGCGCTGGGCCGGCTGGCGGACGCGGGCGTCCCGCTGGGCAACCAGAGCGTGCTGCTCCGGGGCGTGAACGACGATCTCGATACCATGCGGGCGCTGGTTCACAAGCTGCTGATGTGCCGGGTGCGTCCCTATTACCTCTACCAGATGGACCTGATCCGCGGCTCGTCGCATCTTCGCGCGCCGGTCGCGAAGGGTATCGAGATCATTCAGGGCCTGCGCGGCCACACCACGGGGTATTCGGTGCCGCAGTTTGTCATCGACGCGCCGGGCGGCGGCGGCAAGGTGCCGGTCAATCCCGACTACGTCCTCCAGCGCAACGACGAACGCGTGCTCATCCGCAACTACGAGGGCGAGATTTTCGAGTATCCCGAGCCGGGCGCCAAATCGGCCCCCTCCCCGGAGCCGGCGGCTTATCTGTAACGAAACCGATTGCGTGATCGGTTTTTGAAGGGAATTTCACCGTTCCCCGGCCCCGCCGGGCACCGGGCGGCATTTCCCGCCCATTCTCTTCATCGGTCATCGACATGTCCACGCTCGTCATCAAGCCCCGCGCCCGCCTCTTTCATGGTCACGAATGGGTCTACGCGACCGAAGTGCAGCGTGTGCTGGGCGATCCACAACCGGGCGCGGTCGTCCAACTCCAGAACGTTAAAAACCGGCCGCTCGGTTCGGCGATCTACAATCCGCACTCGCAAATCGTGGCCCGCCGTTTCTCGCGGCGAAAACAGGATCTGGACGCGGACTTTTTCCAACGCCGAATCGAACGGGCGCTCACGCTGCGGGAGGCGATGGGATTCTCCGAGCCCGTTTACCGCCTGGTCTGGAGCGAGGCCGACGGTCTGCCCGGATTGGTGATCGATCGCTACGGCCCGCATTTCGTCCTTCAGACGCTGACAATGGCCATGGATCAGCGAAAAAAACTGATTGTCAAAGGATTGAACGCTGTTTTTCAGCCGAAATCGATCATCGAGCGAAACGACTCGCCGATTCGCAAGGCCGAGGGGTTGGAGGCGGTCACGGGTGTGTTGCATGGCGCCTCGCCGGGTCCCCTCGAAATCGAAGTGCTCGGAGTGCGACAGACCGTCGATCTGCTGGAGGGTCAGAAAACGGGCATCTACCTCGACCAGATCGACAACTACGCGGCCGTCGCGGCCCTCGCCAAAGGCGCCCGGGTGCTCGACTGCTTTTGCAACCAGGGCGGTTTCGCTCTCCATTGCGCGCGCGCGGGCGCCGCGAGCGTCACCGCGGTGGATTCCAGCGAGTCGGCCATCGCGACGGCCCGCGTCAACGCCGCCGCCAACGGCTTGACGATCGACTTCGTGGCGGCGAACGCCTTCGATTTGCTCAAGAAAGCCGAGTCGGCGCTCTCCCCCGGCGAGGAAGGCCCCTACGACCTGATCGTGCTCGATCCCCCGAGTTTCACCCGCAACCGGAAATCGCTGAACGACGCCCTCCGCGGCTACAAGGAAATCCATCTGCGCGCCCTGAAACTGCTGGCCCGCGACGGCATTCTGGCGACCTTTTGCTGCTCGCACCACGTGAGCCGCGGGGAATTTCTCCAGGTGTTGTGCGACGCCTCCGTCGACGCGAAACAGACCGTCCGTCTCCTCGCCACGCACGGGCAACGGCGGGATCACCCCGTCATTCCGACCCTGCCGGAGACCGAATACCTGAAGGGCCACACGGTTCAGGCGATGGCCGGCTGGTGATCCAAGCCAGCGCGAAAATCGGAGGTCCCGCGGTTTTTCGTCGCGTTCGGGCCATCCGGTGTTTTTTTCATCTTCTCTTTTTTCCGATACGATCATGCGCCTTCCCGAACTCCGCCGGCTCGTCCTGGAAGCCAATCTCAGGCTCCGGACCGAGGGACTGGTGCGCCTGACCTGGGGAAATGTCTCGGGGATCGACCGGGACGCGGGCCTGTTCGTCATCAAACCCAGCGGCGTCGCCTACGAGGATCTCGCGGCCGAGCACCTGGTGGTGGTGGATCTGGACGGCGAGGTGGTCGAGGGCGAACTGAACCCGTCCTCCGACACCCCGACCCATCGGATACTCTACCGCGAATTCCCCGGTATCGGCGGCGTGTGCCACACCCATTCCGTCCATGCGACGATATTTTCGCAGGCGGGCCGGGAGCTTCCCTGTCAGGGGACCACGCACGCCGACCACTTCCACGGCGCCGTGCCCGTTGTCCGGGAGTTGACCGCGGCGGAGGTGGCCGACGACTACGAAACGAACACCGGACTGGCGATCGCCGAGCGGTTTCGCGAGGCCGGGCTGGATCCGATGGCGATGCCGGCGTGTTTTCAGCGGTTCCATGCTCCTTTCACCTGGGGTCGGAATGCCGAAGGGGCCGTGACCAATGCCGTCGCGCTGGAAGTCTGCTGCGAGATGGCGCTGGGCACCTGGCGGCTCGATCCCGCCCAGCCCGGCCTGCCACCGCATCTGCTCGAAAAGCATTACCGCCGCAAGCACGGTCCGGACGCCTACTACGGGCAAAAATCCTGATCGTCCCCAGCCATTCGTTCGGATTTCGCCGTTCCCCTCGGGGGGATTTTGACGTAATTCTTTTTGAAAATCGACGCGAGCGGCCCGAGAAGTGGCCGTTCCCCTTTGTGAAATTTTTCACAAGCCTTTTCCTCGTCCCATTCGCATGAGCCGCACCTCGTCCGTCGCCGCCCTGTTCCCCTTTCAGTTGCTGAAACCCGATCTCGAACGCGTCGAGAAAGCGATTCGTGGGCAGGCGCGCGCCTTCGATCCCTCCGTTGAGCCCTATGTGGCCTACGTGTGCGGCACCAGCGGCAAACGTATCCGCCCCGCCCTCACCTTTCTCGCCGGCGGCGCCACCGGCGCGGTCACCGCCGATCATCACAAGATCGCCGTCACCCTGGAGTTGATCCACATCGCCACGCTCGTTCACGACGACATCATCGACGGCGCCGAAATCCGGCGGCTCGCCCCGACCGCCAACGCAAAATGGGGAAACGCCCTCAGCGTGCTGCTGGGCGACTCGCTCTTCGCCCACGCGCTCATGCTTTCGACGGAGTTCGACGACCAGACCATCGGGCGGCGCGTCGCGAAGGCCGCCAATGCCGTCTGTGCCGGCGAAATCATCCAGACGCAGCGCCGATTCGACTTTCAACTGTCGCGCGAGGACTACTTCGACATCATCCGGAAAAAGACCGCCGCTCTGTTCGCCGCGGCGATGGACCTCGGCGCCTATCTCAACGGCCAGCCGGAACCGGTGGTCAACGCGCTGCGCGACTACGGCACCGACATCGGCACCGCCTACCAGATCTACGACGACTGTCTCGACCTCGTCGGCTCCGAGGAGGAGGCCGGCAAGACGTTGCGCACCGACATCAACAAGGGCAAACTCACCCTGCCCATTCTCAACCTCATCGCCAGCGCCACCCCGCGCCAACGCGAGAAGCTAAGCAATCTCCTGCTTCAAAAGGAACCCGTCGATCTCTCCGCGCTCGCCAACATCGCCGACTACGAAGGCGCCATCGAATCGGCCATCGAAACCGGATTGGAATTCGTCGGACGCGCCCGCGAATCCCTCGTCGTCCTGCCTTCGAACCCCCACGCGGCCGCGCTGCGAAAGATCACCGACTTTCTGAGCGGACTGCTGGAAGGCTGTCGCCAGTGAAAAAGGCGTCGTACGATACAGTCGGCGCTTCATTTGACCCATCGGCGCCAGTCGTCCCCCGCGGCCTCGAGCAGCCGCCGCAGCCCCTCGGCCGACAGGACCTCCGCGCCGAAAGCCGCCACCATGTTTTGCTCGGCGAAATCGTCCGTCGCCACCGTGAGGCGATACTTTTTTGCATAAGCCGCAGCCAGGCGCTCGATCACGTCGTCCGCCGTGGTGCCGGCATCGGTGTATATGATCTGGAGTCCATGCTTCTCGCGTTCCTCCTCGATCCGCGCGCCGCGACCGTCGAAGACCACCACCACCCGCGCCCGGCCGGTGTCGTGAAAGGCCCGTAGCCGGCGGCAGAGTTCTGTGTGGCCGAGCCCCACCCGCCTGCGGTGCAGTGCCCGCAGATCCTCCCAGGCGTGAAGAATGTTGTTCCCGTCGACGAGGAGGAATTCCGGAGTGTCCGACATGGCGCGGAGAGCGCGGGTTCAGCCGCCCCCGAAATCCCGATCCCTCCCTCCCGAAAAACCGGGAAGGGCCGGGATTCAGTCCGCGGAACTCTTGGTCGCCTTTTTGGCCGCCTTCTTGGCCGCGGTCTTCTTCGCGGCCGCCTTCTTGGTCGCCGCTTTTTTGACCGGGGCCTTTTTTGCCGCCTTCTTCGCCGCGGGCCTGGGCGCCGCCGCCTCTTCCGCCACGTCGACGACATCCTTCTCGGGAGCGGCCTTCGCGGCGCTCTTGACGGTCGATTTCTTGAGAACCTTGTTGGCCAACTGGCGCTCCTTCTGACGCTTCAGATACTGGAGACGGCGTTTGCGCTTGATGACTTTGTTGTACTGTTTGCCCATGGTGAAATTAGCCGCGAAACGTGGCGGACGCCTAGTAAATGGCGAATCTCCCCGCGCGCAAGCGGAAATCCCCACCTCCCCCCGCGCCGGAGACGGCGGAAAAAAAGTCTTGCAGCCCCGTCCGGAAAACGGCATAAATACCCACGTTCACCTGCTGGTTCGCGTCGCGGCACTCGCCCGTGGCGACTGTTGAATGACCTTACCCAGCCAGCCGGGAACATCGCCGGTCCTTTCTCGTCCCGGCGAGCGTCGGGAAAATGTGCCCCCCTTCGTTCCTCGAACGAATGCACATTTCCCAGACTCCCAATCAAAACAATATCCAAACCAAATTTCAGAGTTATCGCGAATCGCACGATTCCCCTGAAACGTTGTCTTTTCCGCTCCGCTTTTCTCGCGCCGCTCCCGGTTCCCGCCGGCCTCGTCCCCCAAGCTTTCCGTTGTTTCGCCCAGCACGCCGCCTTCCTCCCGGCGTCAATTCGTTCCGTTTTTCAAATCCCCCATACGTAATTTTCCTTCCCATGACCGATCCCATGGAAGAGCGTCCCGCCGACGCCGACGTCCCCTCCCCCCAGGCTCCCGCGCCGGTGGAATCGCCGGAAACCAACGCCGCCGCCGAAAGCCAGCCCGCTCTCCCCAAGCCGCGCACTCGGCGCCCTTCGCGCCCCCGCAAGTCCGCAACGGAATCCGAGGAGACGGCGAACGACTCCACCGAGCCGGTCTCCAAGGCTCCGGTTTCCGAATCGCCCCCCCCCGAACAAACCGAAGACTCGCCGATTTCCGAGGCTCCCGCCGCCGAAAGGACAGAGGAGGGCGACGGATCGGACTCGAACGCGGAAAACCAGGGCGAAGGCAACGGAGAGGACGCCGGCGGCGGCGCCAGGCGCCATCGCAACCGCAAAAGCCGCAAGGAACGCCGGAAAGAACAGCGCGCCAAGGAACGCGAGCGTGAGGCCGCCATGCTGGAGGCCGCTCCCGCCCTGGAAATGCAGGGCATCATTGAAATCTCGCCCAAAGGCTTCGGTTTCCTTCGCAAGCGCGAGCGCAATTACGCCCAGCATCCAGACGACGTCTTCATCACCCCGGAAGTCGTTCGCATCCACGGTCTCCGGGACGGGCTCTGGGTCAAATGCCTCTCGAAACAAGGCGTGCGCGGTCCCCAACTGATCGAGATCCTCGAAATCAACGGCAAGAAACCCGAAGCCTACAAGAATCTCCCCTACTTCGAGGAATTGACCGCGATCAATCCCGCGAAACGCCTCACCCTCGAGACCAAATCCGACCGCTACACCACCCGCGTCATCGATCTGATGACCCCCGTCGGACGCGGCCAGCGCGGGCTCATCGTGGCGCCTCCCCGCACCGGTAAAACCACCCTGCTGCACCACATCGCCGACGCGATTCTCGAAAATTACGAGGACCAAATGCACCTCATGGTCGTTCTCATCGACGAACGGCCGGAGGAAGTGACCGATTTCGAGCGCTCCTTCCCCGCCGCGGATATTTACGCGAGTTCGAACGATTCGGACGTGAAGAACCACACCCGCATGGCCCAGCTCGCCATCGAGCGCGCCAAGCGGCTCGTCGAAGCCGGCGAGCACGTCTTCATCCTGCTCGATTCCATCACCCGTCTCGCCCGCGCCTTCAACAACGCCACCGGAGGCGGCAAGAAACGCGGCACCCAGTCCGGCGGCCTCGCCGTCGGCGCCCTGGAGATTCCCCGACGGCTTTTCGCCGCCGCGCGAAACACCCGCGAGGCCGGATCGCTCACCATCATCGCCACCGCGCTCATCCAGACCAACAGCAAGATGGATGAGGCCATTTTTCAGGAGTTCAAAGGCACGGGCAACATGGAACTCGTCCTCGACCGCCAGCTCGCGCAGAACTACGTCTATCCCTCCATCGACATCCATCGCTCCGGCACCCGGCGCGAAGAATTGCTCCTGCCCGGACACATGCTGGAGAAGATCCACGTCATCCGCCGCGGGCTCGCCGTCGGATACAAGCCGATCGAAGCCATGGAATGGCTGCTCAAATGCATGGAGCGCTACCCGAGCAACGCCCAGATGCTCATGGACATCAAGCTCAGCGCCATCGCCTGACAGCGGTCCGCCCGTCCGCCATGCCGCCCGAGTCCGATCCCACGCCGGTCGCGCCGGACGAAATTCTGCCACCGGATGCCCGCGAACCCGCCGGGTTCGGCGAAACCCTGCTCCGCGACGTCGAGAAAAAGGATCCCCGCCTCGCCCGGACCATCGCCTGGCTGCTGGACGAATGCATCCGCATCCCCGGCACGAATTTCCGCGTCGGCCTCGACCCCATTCTCGGCCTGATCCCCGGCGGCGGCGAGACGGTCGCCACCGTCATCGGCACCCTGGTGCTCGGCGACGCCACCCGGCGCGGCATTCCCTTCCGGATGTTGCTGAAAATGGCCGGCAACATGCTGCTGAACGCCGGCATCGGCGCCATCCCCGGCATTGGCGATGTCTTTTCCGCCTGGTTCAAGTCGAACTCCCGCAATCTCGATCTGATGCGCGCCCACCTTCGGTCGGCCGATGGCGCCGCGGCCGGCGGCGGCTGGTGGCCGCTGTTTCTCGTCGTCGGCGTGATCGGTTTGGTGTTTGCCCTGAACGTCCTCAGTTGGATCGCGCTTCTGGCGCTGTTTCACCGGCTGACGTAGCCGCTTTCACCCCGGCTCCGCGGTTTTTTTGGGCGGCGTCCATCGCCGCCTTCAAAATCCCCGCGTGGTCGGCGCTTTCGCCGCGGGCCGACAAAGCCTGATTGACGATGAGCCAGTCGTCGTCGAGCCGGGAGGTCACCTGGCGCTGAAACAGGTTGTAGATCGCGTAGTAGGCAAACTCCACCTCGGCGGGAAAGCCAAGATCGCCGTCCTGCATTGCGACGATGGGCTCCCGGTATCGCGCGGCCACACTCTCCGTATCCTCGCCCGCGCGGACGGCGCGGATCGCCGCCCCGGGCAAATCCCCGTCGACGATCCGCCTCGTGCCGCAGACAGATTCGACATATTCGAGGGGATCGCGCGTTTCGCGGTAATGGTTCCACACGAGCAGGGCCCGCTCGCAGAGATCGAGGTGGACCGCCTTTTTCAGGTCCGCGGGCAGTTTCAGGAAAGCGTTCGCGAGTGCCGCCATTCGACTGATCCAACAGGGTTGAGTGCCCCACCCAACCCTGTTGGGTCGGCGCCGGATTTTCGTCAGGCGGGCAGGCGCTCGATTTCGGCGCCGAGGCCGATCAGCTTGTCGTCGATGTGCTCGTAGCCGCGGTCGATGTGATAGACGCGGTTGATTTCCGTGTTGTCCGTCGCCCGGAGGCCGGCCAGGACGAGGGCGGCCGAGGCCCGCAGATCGCTCGCCATGACGGGCGCGGCGCTGAGGGATTCGACGCCGTGAATGACGGCGGTGCCGTCGTCGACCTCGATGTCGGCGCCCATGCGTTTCATCTCCGCGCAGTGCATGAAGCGCCGCGGGAAGATGGTGTCCCGCACCACGCTCAGGCCGGGCGTGACCGCGAACAGCGCGCACATCTGCGCCTGCATGTCAGTCGGAAAATGCGGGTAGGGTTCGGTGACGATGTTCGCGCCGATGGGGTTGGTCGCGCGGCCAACGGTGAGTCCGGTTTTACCAATCCGCTCGATCGGCACGCCGCAGGCGGTGAGGGCGTCGATCACCGCGGTGAGATGATCGGCATCGACGCGGCGCAGGGTGATTTTGTCGCGGGCGGCCATGGCGCCGGCGACGAGAAAGGTGCCGGCCTCGATGCGGTCGGGGATCACGGTGTGGTCGACGCCGCCCAGTTCCTTCACGCCCTCGATCTCGACGCGGCTGGTGCCGGCTCCGGAGATTTTCGCGCCCATTTTGTTGAGAAAATTCGCGAGATCGATCACTTCGGGCTCGCAGGCGGCGCCTTCGATAACGGTGGTGCCTTTGGCGAGCACGGCGGCCATCATCACATTGTCGGTGCCCAGGACGGTGGTGCCGTGTTTGCCGCGCATGTCGACCTCGCGGCCGCGCAAGCCCTTGGGCGCCGCGAGATAGACGTTGCCGCCCTTCGTCTCGACGGTGGCGCCGAGCGCCTCCAGGCCCCGCAGATGCAGATCCACCGGCCGGTCGCCGATCACGCAGCCGCCGGGGAGGGAGACGATCGCTTCGCGTTTCCGCGCGAGCAGCGGTCCCATGACACAGACGGAGGCGCGCATTTTCCGCACGAGATCGTAGGGCGCCTCGGCGCTCTTGATGTCGGCCGGCTCGACGGTCACGGTGCCGCTGGCCCGCTCGACGGCGGCGCCGAGATTCTGCAGGATCTGCAGCATGTAATTGGTGTCGCTGACGTCGGGCACCCGGCGCACGATGCATTTCTCGCGCGTCAGAAGGGTCGCCGCGAGGATGGGCAGCGAGGCGTTCTTCGATCCGCTGATGTTCACCGCGCCTTCGAGCCGGGCGCCGCCATGCACAATGAGTTTTTCCATGAAAAGGCGGGCAAACTAGGCGGATTCCGCCGCTTTGACAGCAAAAAGAAAGCGCTCGTGTCCGGAGAGATCGCGGGCGATCTCGATGGCCTCGAGGCCCGCCGCCGCCGCGCGCGCGCGCAGGGCGTCGCCCTGTCCGACGCCGAATTCCATCGCCACCGTGCCCCCGGCATTCAGGCGGGAGGGAACGGCATCGAGGAAGCGTTCCATCAACTCGGTGCCGCCTTCCCCGCCGGCCAGGGCCATCTCGGGGTCGTTCCGCACCTCGCGGCTCAGCGCCGTGATTTCGCCGTCCGGGATGTAGGGCAGGTTGGCGACAATCAGGTCAAATGCCCCTCCGGAGACGTTTTCGAACAGATCGCTTTTCGCCAACTCGATCGCCGCGGCGCCGAGCCCGAGGCATTCGCGGTTTTCCCCGGCCAGGGCGAGGGCCTCCTCGGAGAGATCCGCAAGCACGACGGAGGCCGGATGATTCCGCTCGGCCAGGGACGCGGCGAGAGTCAGCCCCAGCACGCCGGACCCGGCGCCCATGTCGAGGATGCGGGCCCGCGGCGGCAGCGGATGTTTGCAAAGGCGCGCGGCGAGTTCCTCCGTTTCGGGGCGGGGCACGAGGGCGCGGTGATCGCAGACAAACTCCCGGCCGCAAAACTCGACCGTGCCGAGGAGATGCTGGAGGGGCTCGCCCCGGGCGCGACGCCGGGTGAAATCGCGCAGCTTCTCGAGCACGGTATCGTCGAGGCCACGGTCGAAATCGAGGTAGAGCGCCATGCGGTCGCACTTCAGCACATGGGCCAGAAGTTGCTGCATGTTCAGGCGCGCCTCGTCCACGCCATGCCGGGCGAGGTAGTCGGTGCCTTTCTGGAGGGTGTCGAGAACGGTGGGCATGGTCCGGACCGCGGCGGAGAGTCGCCGAGTGGGGCCACTCTGGATTCCCCCCGGAGATTTCGCAAATTCTCGTGACCGGCCTTTTCCCCCTGGCGCCGCCTTTCGCGGATCAGACCGACCAGAGCGGGTCGTCGAAGGGACCGCGTTTGCGTTTCACCCCGCGGGACAGAAGAGCCCGCGCCACGGCGGCGCCGGCGACGAGCAGGACCGCGCCCACGGCTCCAAAGTAGAAGAGAGGTTTTGCGGAAAAATGATGGCGAAGCCTCCCGAAGTAACTTTCGTCGCCGAGGTGGAAGGAACCGAAACGGCGATGGGGCCCGATCCCGCGGGCGTCGTTTCCCGTGCCGAAAAGGAAACTGTCCCCTTCGAGCCGGTTCCACACCGCGTGACCGGCCAACTGCCAGGCGCGCTCGACGAGCCGTCCCGAATCGGCCGCCGTCAGGATCATCCCCACCCGCCCGTGCCGACGCGGGCTTTCGAATTGCATCAGGAGTCCCGGGCCGGCCGGATCTTCCCCGCCCGAAGCGATGCCGGTGAGCTGGCGAAAGTCGGAGGCGGCCTCGGATTCGCCCTTCAGCAGGCTGGACGGCAACAGGGCGCCGGGAATGGAACTGGCGCCGCCGACGGCGAGGTAGTGGGCGTAGGGCGGCGGCAGTTCGAAGCTCAGGCGCGTTCCGGGAAGGCGCCGGCGATCGATCTGAACGAATTTGCCGAGCATCGTGCAGGCCGCGCCGATGGTGTTGCGGTCGCGCGCGGCGATCTGAATGTGAAACTCGCCGCCGCCCCCGGCGTTTTCGAGATAGGAGGCGGGAACGGCCGTGCCCGCCGTGATTTTCAGATCGGGCAACTCCAGGTACTGGGCCGCGATCGGGATATGGAGACTCGAATCGTCGTGCATGACGAAGCGCAACGCCTCCCAATCCAGCGATTTGCAGTCATCCACGAAAACCGGAACGAGTTCGGCCTGAAAACTCAGCCAGTTCTTGCCGGGCCTGAACGACCGCAGGGGAATGCCGAATTCGTAGCCCGTGTAGGCGGTGGCGCCGTTGAGCGCGAGCGGAATGGTGCGTTCCTCGCCGCCGTTGAGGTACACTTTCAGCCGTGAGTCATCCCGAACGGCGGCCCACGCGATTCGCAGCGACACCCGCACTTCGTCGCCTTCGGCCGCCGAGACACCCGGAGGCAGGATCAATTCCACCCCGAACTTCTCGCGGTTCAGCCCGGAGCTTTCGCGCGTCGTGAATCCAAGTTCGGAGAAAGTGTAGGTTCGGCCGGGTTTCGCGGCCCGGCTCTCCCCGATGGGGGTGGGAGCGGGCAGATCGAGATCGGCCAGATCGAGTTCCGCCCCCGGCGGAAGACTGAAATCTGTCGCGGTGAAGGCCCGGAGCGCCTTTTCCACCCCCGCGTCGTTGATCCCCGAAATGACCAGCACGAAATACCGATCGTTTTCCGGATGGGGATAGATGCCGATAAAGCTCTCGCCAATCCTCGAAACGATCGACTCGGGGAGCGCCGGGGCGATTTCCTGGCGGGTGCCGATAACGAGGTGGTCGCCGGTGTGGCGCCGCAGATCGGTTCGATGCTCGATGCTCAGGGGAACGAAGTCGAGCAGGAGCGCGACCCGCTCGGTGGCCCGCGCCAGCCAGTCGAGGTGACGGTCGTTCAGGGCGGCGGGATCGGTGGTGACGAGGCTCAAGCGATAGTCGCCCCACCAGCAATGATCGATGAGCCGGTTGATGTCCGACAGAGCCGGGCTGAGTTTCCGGAGTTGGTAGTCGAGTTCGATCGTGGAATTTTCGGTGTCGATCTGGGTCCACAGATCCGGGCTGAAAGGATCGCCGCACTCGCCGTCGCCGTGCTGAAGGGCGCGGAGTTCGAGCGTGTGAAAGTCGTCCTCGAGATACTTCGTCGGCATTTCGGCGATCAGTCGGCCGTCGGGCCGGTCGCCGTCCAGCGATGCCTGCGAGATCATGGCCTGATTCCAGAGCAGGGCGAGCTGCGAACGCGAGGGGTGCAGCGCGCTCGAATTCTGGAACGCGATGTCCGTTCGCAACACCGGCCACCACGCCCGCCAGGGAACCGGGATGGAGAAATAGCGAACATCGGCGGCATTCCGCATCACCACGGGCTCGTCGAAGGCCATGAAATCGGCCAGCGAACGCTTTGGATGATAGCGGGAAGCGCCTTCCTCCCCATCCGCCCGCGGCTCGCCGGGGTACCGCTTCACGGAGGGGAGCAAAACCGCCGCATTCGGCCGAACCGACTGGAGCCTGGGCAATTCGACCGATCCTTCGGGCGTTTTTTCGTCATCGGACGTTTTTTTGGGATCGGAGGCGGCCGCTCCCGGTAGCGTATCCAGCGGTCGCAGGCGATCCGCGGCGGCTTTCCCGTCCGGGGGCGCGCCGGAAAGCCCCGCCGCGCCCGCCGCCAGCAGCGAAAGAGCCGCGGCGGCGATCCGTCGCCCCGTATGGGAGAGAGAGACTGTGCCACGCGAACCCATCAGCGAACCGTTTCGAAAAGCGTTTCCACCTCGGTGCTTCCCCCGCGCCGCCGGAAATTGCGTCGAATGAGCCCGACGCCGTGCGCGGTGTTTTCGAGCGCGCGAATCATCCCCAGCCGGGCGAGGTAAAACAGGCTCGACAGGATGCCGCGCCGACCGCCGCGACGTTCCTGCATCTCGACCCAGAGGTCCGAGTCCCCGTAGATCAAAGAGACTTTTTCGGCCGCCTCGTCGATCGACCGATGATCGAAAAGGATGCCGGCGTACATCTCCTCCTCCTCCTCGTCGGGAAAGAGTCCCTGGAGCACGCCGCGCACGGTTTTCTCCGGCTTTCCTTCGCCGGTCTCGACGCGGAGACTCACCCGGTCGCCTTTTTTCAGTTCGCCGACCGCCGCCCAGGGCACCTCAATGCGCATGCCGGTGGCGGAGATGTCGTGGACGCGGGTCTCGGCGATCATCCGCCCGTTCTCGATCTCTCCACGCCACTCCACGGGAATGCGGGGACAGGCGCGGCGCTGCCGGCGTTCGAAGGCGATGCCGACGGCGGCGAGCAGGAGCACCAGATTGGCCGCCGCCCAAACCATGGTGATGAGAATGACGTGAAGGTTGGTGTTCCAGTTCGCGAGGCGCCAGAATCCCATGCCCAGCGCGACCGCGGTCAGCAAGGCGAGAAAATAGAACGGCACGCCCAGCGGCGACACGAAGTCGCGGTCGCTCTGCTCGCCCTTCGGCGTGACGTTGAAGACCGGGGCGCGCGGCTTCATCAGCACGCCCACGATGGCGGGCAGCGTGTAGAGGCTTTGCAGCAGTTCGTAGAGATCCGAGATGAACGACCAGCGAACCTTTCCAAAGAGGAAATCCGTGAACAAGAAGGCGACCAGCACCTGCGGCAGGGAGTAGGCGAGAATCTCCGCGCTGTTGGCGTTGTAAATCTTGAGGCCGAACAACAGGAACAGCAGCGGCGCGAGCAGGAACATCAACCGGGCGTAGGGGAAGAACCAGAAGTAACAATTGTTGAAGTAACAGAGCCGCTGCCACGGCTTCAATCCGCGGAGCAGGAGCGGGTTTTTCAGCACAAAGATTTGCACCATTCCCTGCGCCCAGCGGATTCGCTGAGTCACAAAACTGCGCAGGGTCTCCGGGAGCAGTCCCGCGATGAGCGGCTTCGGCACGTAGAGGCTCTTGTAACCCTTCGCGTGCAGCATGATGGAGGTCTCCGCGTCCTCGGTGATGGTGTCGCCCATGAAACCGCCCACCTCCTCCAGGCATCGTCGACGCAGCAGGGCCGCCGACCCGCAGAAAAACGAACTCTCCCAGAAATCCAGACCCCGCTGCACCACGGAGTAAAACATCTCGCTCTCCGCGGGCATCCGAGCGTGGGAATCGAGATTTCGCTCCACCGGGTCCTCGTTGATGAAGAAGTGGGGCGTCTGCACCAGGAAGAGCTTCGCATCACCCACAAAGTAGGGCGCCGTCTCGCGCAGAATCTGCTCGGTCGGCACGTGGTCGCAGTCGAGCACCAGCACCAGATCGCCGTCGGTGTCCGCGAAGGCCGCGTTAAGATTCCCCGCCTTGGCCCGCTCGTTTTTCGCCCGTGTCCGGTAGTTCGCCCCCACCCGCCGGCACATCAGCCGCAGGGTCTCGCCCCGATCCAGCGCGGCCCCCGCCACGCGCGGATCCGAGCTGTTGCGTTTCTGTTCCGTGCCGCCGTCGTCGAGCAGATAGACCCGCAGTTTCTCCGCCGGATAATCGATGCGCGTCGCGGCGATCAGGGTGGTTTCAATGACCTCCGCCGATTCGTTGTAGGTTGGGATGAAGATATCGACCGTCGGGAGATCGGTGTCAGCCACCTCGGGCAGAACTGGCCGCTCGCGGGGCAATCCGTTGATGAACGCGCCGAGAAACATGATCGAGATCCCGTAGACTTCCGCCCCGAACAGCAACAGCGCCGCCGTGTGGCTCACCGGGTCGGTGAATCCCAGCGTGTTGGTTGATCGCCAGATCAGATAGCGGGCGGCGAGATACAGCGCCGCGAAAAGCACCACAAAACGCGGTATTCCCCGCCACTCGAACCACCGGGCGAACCAGAGAAACACCACCACCGTCCACGACACCGACAGATGCGCTCCGGCGTCGACCGGAATCGATCCCAGCGCGAAAATGCCGGCGAGCCCGATCAGCCAGGCAAAGAAAAGGCGTCTCCGCAACAAGTCCGCGTCCGTTTCCGGGGCAAGCGGCGTTCCAACGGTTGAGGCGGATGGGTCAGGCATGGCAAACGCGGGGTTGAAGGCCGACACTCGCCATTCCCCGGTCGCCCCGAAAAAAACGGACGCCCGCGAAATCCCGGCTGCCTGCCTTGCTTCCATTCCTCCCCGGCGGGAACGGCTCTACTCCTGCGAAATTGTCCGCCAACCCTCATTTTGACCCGTCAGGCAAGCGGAACCCCGCCATTATCGCCCGAAAGCCCCGCGCGGGCAATGAGATAATTCGGACATGTTAAACAAAACGTCAGCGGGACAGCAATACCGCCGTGAAGTGACACACCGTTCCCGCCAGCACGAAGACATGCCAGATCGCGTGAAACCACGGTTTCCGGTCTCCCACGAAAAAGACGACCCCCACCGTGTAGGCCAGGCCGCCGGCCACCAGCCAGCCGAAGGCCTCGGGCGACATCGCGCTCCACAACTGACGCAGCACGGCAAGCACCAGCCAGCCCAGCGCCACGTAAAGTCCGGTCGTCAGTTTCGGACAGCGCAGAAAACCCAGCACCTTCGTCAACATTCCCGCCAGAGCCAGTGTCCATACCACGCCCAAAAGCGTCCAACCCAGCGCCCCGCCGAGCACCCCGATCGCGAAAGGCGTGTAGCTCCCCGCGATCAAGGTGTAGATCGCCGCGTAATCCACCTGCCGAAAAAATCGTTTGGCCGGCCCGGCCGGCAGCGCGTGATAAAGGGCCGAGGCCAGGTAAAGCACCGCCGCCGTCCCGGCGAAGACCCCCGCGCCCACCACGATCCCGATCCGCGCCTCCGCCGCGATCCAGACGATCGCCAGGGGAGCCACGATCGCCGCCGCCAGGAAACCCACGCCGTGCGTCACGGCATTTACCCATTCCTCCCCCGGGGTTTGATCGCGCCGGTTTTTCTCTCTCATCGCCGGACGGAGTTTAGGCCGGATCTCGCCCTCCTGCCAAGCCTCGATTGGACCGCTCCGGGAAAAAGCGTCTCAGCCGTCTCACCCGGGCAGGGCGATTTCCTCGCCCTCGTGGACGTACTCGACACCGAGATGACGCTGAAGCACCTCGAAGAGATCCTCCATTCGGAAGGGCTTCGGGACAAAGTCGACGCACCCGGCCGCCATGGCGGCCTCGCGATTCATCTCCAGGGCGAAAGCCGTCATCGATATGATCACCGGACGCTCACCCTCGCCCGCTTCGCAGGCGGCGACAATCTCGCGCGTGGCCTCGAGCCCGGTCTGGCGCGGCATCTCCTCGTCCATAAGAATGAGATGAGGCCTCCAGTCGCGCCAGCCCTCGACGGCTTTGACGCCATCCTCGGCGTCCTTGAGCACGAAGCCGACGGGCTCGAGAAATTTGTGCAACAGGAGCCGATTGGCGGGCTGGTCGTCCGCGACGAGGATGCGATACTCCGGCTGCCCCGGCGCGAGGGCGGCCACGCGGTCGAAGCGGCGAAGATTCGCGCGATGACGCGGCGCGGCGCCACCTCCCGCCTCACTGACCACTTCGGACTCGGGAACCGCTTCCACTACCGGGGGCGCGGACACCTCGTCGCACATGACCGAAAATCGGAACGTGGTGCCCTCGCCAAGAACGCTGGTGACATCGATTTCGCCGCCGAGCATTTCGACAAAGGAACGGGAGATGGAAAGTCCGAGACCCGAGCCCTGCTCCTTGCGGCGGCCGGAGCTGGTCTGGTTGAAGTCGCCGAAAAGCAGGGGTATTTCCTCCTCGGGAATGCCGCAACCGGTATCGACAATCTCGAACCAGAGCCGGATGCCGCGGCGCCGTATCCCGTCGACGGTTTCGGGGGACCCCAGCGCCTGAGCCCAGCAGGACAGGGTGATGCCGCCCTCGTTGGTGAACTTGATGGCGTTCCCGAGAAGGTTGATCAGGATCTGGCGGAGTTTGTTCTTGTCGCAGTCGATGATGCGCGGAAGCGCGGTGGCGCGGACAATGTCGAGCTTGAGCCCTCGCTCGGTGGCCTTGAGCACGAGCATTTCACGGACGCTGGCGAGGAGCCGGTCGAATTCGAAGCGCTCGATGTCGACCTCGAATTTCCCGGCTTCGATCTTCGACAGGTCGAGCACGGAGTTGATCACATTGAGAAGATGTTCGCCGCTCTGATTGATGATCTCGATGTTCTCGCGCTGCCGGGGAGTCAGCTCGCGGTCGTTGCGGATGATCTGCGAAAAGCCGAGGATGGCGTTCAGCGGGGTCCGGATCTCATGGGTCATGCGGGCCAGGAACTGGCTCTTGGCCTGATTGGCGGCCTCGGCGGAGCACCGGGCCTCGTCGAGTTCGGCCCGCTGGCGCTCCTCCCGCAGGCTGAGCTGGTGCTGGGCAATGGCCATCCCGATCTGATGGGCGACGGTTTCGAGGAGTTGGGCCTCGGTCGTCAACCAAGCGCGGGCGGTGTTGCACTGCTGGAGAATGATGAGGCCGTTTGGCTGATCGAAACAAGCCGTTCGCATCGCGAGAAAGGACTGCGACCCCCAGCTCTTCAGCACCTGAAGAAACCGGTCCCCTTGCGGTCGCCGCAAGATGTCCTCGGCGGTGAAGGGCCCGGATTCGTGGCCGAAGCGGTCGAGCACCGCCAGCCCCCCCGGCGGTAGCGGCACCTCGCGGATGGACGGGGCTCCGGGAGCGCATTCCTCCGCGAGGAGGGAAAATCCGTCGCTCTCCCCCTCGCTGTTTTCCTCGTCGAACACGCGCAGAATGCATCGGCAGGCGCCAAAGTGTTCCCGCAACCGCCGAAGGGCGCTCTGAAAAAACGCGTCCGCGTCGCTCCCGCCCTCGCCAAATTCGCGGCTGGTCCGCTCGATGAGCACAGCCTGCTGGAGGTGGCGGGCCAATTCGGCTTCGGCGCGGTCACGCTCGGCTTCGGCCTGCTGGCGGAGATTTTTCTGCTTCGCGAGCCGGGATCGGACCAGCAGGTAACCGAGCAGCACGACAATGACACCGTATCCCCCCATCGCCCACCAAGTACGGTACCAGGCCGGGGTGATGACGACCGCCACGCGGGCGGCGTTTTCGTTCCAGACTTTCCCGTCGAGGGAACTCTGTACTATGAAAGTGTAGCGCCGCGGCGAGAGCGAGGTGTAGGTGGCGCGGCGGTCGTTTTCGGCCAGAGTCCAGCTTTCCTCCAAACCTTCCAGTCGATAGCGAAAGAACATGACACTGGAGGAGGCGAAATCGAGCGTGGCGAACCGAAAGGCGATACGGTTGCGGGCATCGTAGGGAATCTTCAGCTCGCCGGTGGCGGCCAGCGGCTTGCGGAGAATTTCCCCGCCCGGCTCCGGCACCACGGGCTCGCCGAACATTTCCAGCCCGGTCAGCACCGGCTGCGGGATCTGCCGAATCGTGGGCAACCGCGCCGGGTCGATCACGTTGAAGCCGTTCATCCCCCCAAAGATCAGGCGCCCGCTCCTCAACCGCAGCCGGGCTCCGGAATGAAACACCTCCCCCTGCAATCCGTCGTCGACGTCGAAGACGCGAAACTCGCTCGTCTCCGGAATCAGGCGGCCGATCCCGTGATCGGTCGAAACCCAGATGCCGCCCTCATTGTCCTCCAGTACCCCAAACACCTGATCTCCGGGCAGCTCGGAGTTGACCGAGTTGAAAAACCGGATATCGCCCGTCTCGGTCTCGATGCAGTTGAGTCCGTTGTCCTCGGTGGCCACCCAGATGCGCCCCTTCGAGTCGGCGAGGAGATCCGCGATTCGGTTCGAGCTGAGACCCGTTCCCCGCGGAAACTCCGTGCGGAAGGATCTCAGCTTCCCCGTCGTTGCGTCGACCAGGAAGAGCCCGTCCCAGGCCCCGACCCACACTCTTCGCAAGCCGTCCTCGCACATCGCGGAAATGAAGCTCGCTCGGGAATCCGCCGATCCCGGCAGCGCGGACGATTCCTCGTCGACCTCGATCCTCTGGAATCCGCCGCGCGCTCCGTCCTCCGTTTCGAAATACCGCGAAACGCCTTCCCCGAGGGTCCCAATCCAGACTCCTCCGGAGGAATCGACAAACACCTCCGACACCGAGTCATGCGCCAGCGTGCCCGGCTCACCGCTTCCGGCCCTGAATGTCTCGACCCGGCGCCCATCGGCGCTCAGGCGCACCACTCCCCCGCCCCGCGTGCCCATCCACAGGCGATCGCGGGGGTCTTCCGCCAGGACGGTCACAAAGGCGGTCGGCAATCCCGAAAACTCCGCCAGGGGCAGCGCGAATTCACCCGAGCCGCGATCCCATCGATTCACCCCGCCCTCGGTGCCGATCCAGACCGATCCGTCGCGCCGCTCCACCATCCCATACACAGACCCATCGACGAGGCCGTTGCGCTGCTCGGTTCGCTTCGCGACATGCGGAAACAAATTGCGGTTCAGGGCCGCCCGGCTCGCCCCTCCATGCTCGGTGCCAACCCACAGCACTTCAGAAACCCCCGCCTTCTCGCTCTTGAATTTCGACACGATTCCCCAGATCGACGTGACCGAATCGTCTCCGAGGCTCCACGAATCCGACAAATCCCGCCGGTAGCGATTGATCGTCCCGTCGATCCGGTTCCGGCGAAAAAGGCCGCGAGAAGTGCCGACCCACAAGTCTTCCTTGGTGTCCGCGATCCAAAGCGCCGTCACGTCGCGGCAGGATGTCGCGCTCTCCCCCGGTCCCGGCGCCGCGACCGTGACGGGAACCGGCGCCCTCTCCCCTTCCTGAAAACTGAACAGACCCGCCCCGTCGGTGCCGATCCACAGTTTTCCGGTCGACTCCTCCGCGATCGCCCGAATCGGCGCCCCGGCTTCCCAGACCATTTCAAAGACACCCCGTTCCCGCGGCGAATTCCGATACAGCTTTCCGTCAAAACCGGCCGCCCAGACGCCACCGTCCATTCTCAGGCACAGAGACGCCACAGGGCCATGCCCGATCTCGCCCTCGCAGCGTCCCGCGCTGTGCACTCCGATGTCGATCCAGAAAAGGCCGCTGTCGGTCGCCACCCAGAGGGTCTCGGTCTCTTTCTCGAAAGCAATGCACTCAATGCGCCCCGTCACCAGCGGCTTCATCGACTCCCCCGCCATGCGGAACGGGAGAACGGCCTTGGTCGTCACCGGATCGAAGCGATTCAAGCCGCCATCCGCCGTCCCCACCCAAAGGACGTTCTTGTTGTCCCGACAAAGGGCGGTGAGCCGGTCGCTGCTCAGCGTCTCGGGATTCTTGGGATCCCGGAAAAAGGAATGCACCTCAAAGCCGTCGAAGCGGTTCAAGCCCCGATCCGTCGCCAGCCAGACGTATCCGGAGGCATCGTGGGCCACGGCGGTCACCCGATCCGAGGAAAGCCCCTGAACCGTTCCCAGAGAACTGAAACGCAGATGCTCCAACGCCGATTCCGACTCTTCCGCCCATCCCGGCCAATCGGCCAGAAAGAGCAAAAGCGCTCCCAAAAACGAGATTCGAACCCAAAAAACGCTTGGCATTTGCGATAAATGCAGCTATTATAATAATTATATCTGCTAAGATCAACGATTATTTTCGGTTTTTTGAATTTTTAGCGGATTACCCCAAAATTCACAAACCCCTCACAATTAGTTCATTGCAAAAATCGGGTTCCAGATTCTCTGATTCGATCCGCGGGCTTCCCCCCCGCGCGCGGCGGCCCGCGGCCCCGCGCAAAAGCCCGCGCCGAGCGGGCGGATTCGGTTTGAGCGAACTCCTCGCCTGCATCGCCGTCATCGGCATCATTGCCGCCGTGGCCGCTCCCGCCGTCTCGAACATCTTCGAAACCGCCAACGCCTCCAAAACGAAGAAAAACGCCAAAGAAATCGCCTCCATGTCGGCGGAGTTGGCCGCTCTGGGCGTGGCGCACGTCATTCCCGACTCCATGGGCGGTGTCGGCGCCACCATCCGGTTGTTGCGCGAAGGAATCATTGTTCCCTCCGGCCCGATGGCGGGCTCTCCCTTCCGCATGCCTCACCTGGCCGACGACGAGGTCGAGGACATCGAGAAATACCTCAACATCGTCTACGACTATTCCGAATTGCGCCTCGTTTACGGCGATCCCGACGACATGGAGCCGGGCAGCTCCCTGTTTTTCACCAAAACGTCGACTTCCGGCGGCTCCGGCTCGTCCGCGACCGAACCCACCGTGGTCGCCGCCGCCTCGACGGTGGAGACCGCGTCGGATTCCGAATCCGCGACGACAGTCGCCGCGAAGACCTATTCGGTCTCCGCCGCCGCGGCGACGTCGGAGGATGAAGAACTCCAGGCCGCCTACTCGATCTACTCCACGGCGGCCTCGGTGAAGTGACGCGCGTTGCCGCGTCTCTTTCACACGCCGAATCCGATCGTCCTTGATTCGGCGAGACAGTCCTCGGCGAACCCTCGGTTTGACCGTCTTACCAGTTCTTGGCAAGGCCCAAGATTGGTCGGGAGTGAGGCGAACTCCATGACGGACAAGGAAGCCCGCCAGACGGAAATCCTGGCCGAAAGTCCCGATCCTCCGCCACGAAAGCGCCGCTTTCTCTCAACCGCCAAAATCATCTTTTTTCGTTCGTTGTTTTGGCGGCGGGTATTCCCCCCTCCTTGGGGCGCTTCCTTCTCAGACCGCGTTGAACGAAAGCCGCAGGCTCTTGGGGTTTTATGAGAACGATCCGGCGAAAATCACAACCCACTGTTTCATCGGCATCCCATGGGGCCTGTGACCTGGGTGAACGCCCTTTGGCGCGGCGGTAGCTTCGGGCGGGAAGATAAACTCTCCGCGTTGGCCTTGAGCTTCTCCGGTCAATATCCAGCAATGAACCACGCCCGAAAAGCGTTCCGCGTCATGCCTTGGGAGGGACGACGAGACCAAGGCAGCGCCCGCGAAAGGTCGATCCAACCGAACGCCACGTTGGCTGAAAGGCGTCCTGAACCCGCGGCGATGGGCGAAAACGAAACCCCCACCGGCGGTAAAGGCGTTGGCCGAAAATCGGCCCGAAAAGACAAGAGCACCCAGCCGCCTTTAACTCTGTTCAATTCGACCCTTTCCGCGCGAATCCGGGCGAACTTCGCGGTATTCGCGCGCAGCGACACCCTCCGGTCGCCCTCACCCCCGCCAACCTTGCCCAAACCCTCTCTGGTCCCTCTCCCGGATCAGTTGGTCAGCGAGATCTCGATCCTCTGATTGTCGGAATTGCTCGTCGCATCCGCCAGCGGCTGGCTGTTGCCATATCCGGCGGTTTCAATCTGTCCGGCGTCGATCCCGTGCTCCACCAGATAGAGTTTCGCCGCGTTGGCCCGCGCCTCCGATAGCGCGACCGCTCCGGAATAATCCAGAGAGGTGTGGCCCGCGATCATGATTGTCGCATCCGGATTCTCCGTCAGATACTCGAGCACCTTGTCGAGTTCCGCCTTCGCCGCCGCCGGAAGACTCGAGGACATGAACCCGAAATTGATCGGTTCCAGGCCCAGCGCATCGTTCAACAACACCGGTTGAACCTCCACGGTCGCGGCCGTCCCCAGCACCCGCTCCAGCGCTTCGGCCGACAGTCCGCTCAGCGTCACCGCCAGGTTCTCACTGTAGGTCGCGTAGGCCGCCTGCGGCCGCCCCGTGTCCGCCGAAATATTCGACGCAATCAAATCGCCCGTGATCTGGGCGGAAGCGATTCCGCTCAGAGACAGGGTCGTCAAGACCACCAAAAGGCCTGTTTTCGAAGATTGCACGATCCCAATTTAACAGAATTTTCCATAATTACAACAAATAATTGTAAATTTTTGGAATTTTTAGAAGCCATTCCAATTCCAGCCCCCAAATCCCCTTGCGGAGACACTTCCGCCGAGCCTTGTCCAAACCCATCCCAGGCGTCATCCCACCGCGGACTCAGTTCGTCAGCGAGATCTCGATGCGCATGTTTTCGGATTTGCTCGACGCGCCTTCCAGCGGCTGGGTGTTCCCGAAGCCCTCCGTCTCGATCCGCCCGGCGTCGACGCCCAGTTCCACCAGATAGAGTTTCGCGCTGTTCGCCCGCGCTTCGGAAAGCTCCATGTTGCCGTTGAATTTCTCGGCGGTATGGCCGGCGATCATGATCGTCGCATCCGGGTTTTTCGAAAGGTAATCGAAAACCTTGTCGAGTTCCGCCTTCGCGGAGTCGGTCAGATTCGAGGACATATTCGCGAAGTTGATCGGATCGAGCCCCAGATTGTTGTTCAGCGAAACGGGCGGCGCCACGACCGGGGTGTTGGTTCCCAACACTCTTTCCAACGCTTCGGCCGAAAGCCCACCCAGGGTCACCGCGAGGTTCTCGCTGTAGGTGGCGTAGGCGATCTTGGGGCGCCCCGTGTCCGCCGAAATATGGGACGCGATCGAATCCGCTGTGATCTGGGCGGAGGCGAATCCTCCGCTCAGCAACAACGACGCGAGCGCGGCCAATAATCCTGTACGAAAGGACGACATTCGGATGGCATTCTATCCATAATCTTACAATTTGCAACAATTTTTGTTTTTTCTCTAATTCCCGTAAATACGCTATCCCCAGCTTCTCCCTCATTCTGAAGGCCCTCCCCTTTCCGATCCCAACGAGAACCTTCACCATTCGTTCGGTTCTTCCGTTTTTTTCGCAATAAACTGTTTTTCAATTCTTTAACCGAGAAAAACTCCAATCCGGGAATCGAATTTCACAAAAAGAGTCTTGTAATTTCTATAATTGCAATTATTTTAGTGTTTTGAAATAAGAAGTTCCCCGGACTTTTTTCGTTTTCATCATCCACTTTTTCGATCGCCGTGTTGAGGTCCGATCCAGACATCCAAGGCTCGCGCCGTGGCGGGCTTGCGACCGGGGTTTTCCCCGGACGCCGCCGCGCGCGGCGGAATCGTGGAATCGGGCTGAACGAGGTCCTTATCACCATCGCCATCATTGGTGTCATCGCCGCGATTGCCTCGCCGATTGTCGGAAAAATCTGGGAGAATGCCAACGAAGCCAAGACCAAGCAGAACGCCAAACAGATCGAGACGATGTCCGCCCAGTTGGCCGGCCTCGGGGTCGCCCACGTCATACCCGAATCGATGGGCGGCGTGGCGGCGACCGTTCGGCTGCTCCGAGAAGGCATCATCATCCCATCCGGCCCCATGGCGGGCTCGCCCTTTCGCATTCCGCACATCGCGGACGAGGAGATCGAAAACGTCGAGGAATACCTGCGCATCGTTTACGACTACTCGGAACTGCGGCTCGAATTCCACGATCCGGAAGACACGGGGGGCGCTTCGGGGCCGATTTTCTATTCTCAATCCCCCTGACCCAACAGGGTTGACCGAGGGACCCAACCCTGTTGGGTCGGCGCTTTCGCGAACGCGCGCTGGAGGAATTCGCGGCAGACGCTAATTTCCCGGCCATGCTCTGGTTCTGGATTGTTGCCGCCCTCCTCGCTGTCGTGCTCGTCGCGGTCGTCGTTTACGACGTGACGCAGAAAAAGCACGCCATCCTGCACAATTTCCCCGTCATCGGTCATTTGCGCTACCTGCTGGAGGCCATCGGACCCGAACTGCGGCAATACATCGTCACCAACAACGACGAGGAGCGGCCCTTTTCCCGCGATCAGAGGCGATGGATCTACGCCTCCTCGAAGCAGCAGAACAACTACTTCGGCTTCGGCACCGACAACGATCTCGAATTGACGCCCAACTACCTGATCGTCAAACACAGCGCCTTTCCCATCCTCGCGGAATCACCGTCGGGCGACTCCCCGGGCCAACATCCCAAGCACCCGATCCCCTGCGCGAAAGTGCTGGGCGAATCCCGCGGCCGTCGCCGGCCCTATCGCCCCGACTCGGTTGTCTACGTCTCGGGCATGAGCTTCGGTTCGCTGGGCGCCGCCGCCGTGGAGGCGCTCAATCGGGGCTGCGAAATCGCGGGCGCGCCGCAAAACACGGGCGAGGGAGGCCTTTCCCCGCACCATCTCCATGGGGCGGACTTGATTCTGCAACTGGGCACCGCCTATTTCGGGGCTCGGGACGAAAAGGGGCGCTTCAGTCTTCCTCGGCTCGTCGAAGTCGTCGAGGCCCATCCCCACATCCGCGCCATCGAGGTGAAGCTCAGCCAGGGAGGCAAACCGGGACTGGGCGGGCTGTTGCCGGGCGAAAAGGTCACCGAGGAAATCGCCCGCGCCCGCGGCATCGAACCCTGGAAGACCTGCGCCAGCCCCGCCCGGCACGCCGAATTTCGCGACGCCGACGGCCTCCTGGATTTCATCGAAAAAATCGCGGAAGCCACCGGATTGCCCGTCGGGGTGAAATCCGCCGTGGGCGAATCGGCCTTCTGGGCGGATCTGGCGCGGCTCTCGGCCACGACGAAGCGCTCTCCCGACTTCATCATCGTCGACGGCGGCGAGGGCGGCACCGGCGCGGGACCCCTGGCCTACACGGATCACGTCGCCCTGCCCTTCAAGCTGGCCTTCACCCGGGTCTATGGCGAGTTTGTCCGGCAGGGCCTGCACGAAAAGATCGTCTTCGGCGGCTCGGGGAAACTCGGCTTTTCCGTCGACGCGCTCTTCGCCATGGCGCTGGGCTGCGATCTGGTCGCCGTCGGGCGCGAGGCCATGATGGCGATCGGCTGCATCCAGGCCCAGCGCTGCCACACCGGGATCTGCCCCGCCGGCATCGCCACCCACCATCCCTGGCTCATGGCCGGGCTCGATCCGGCGCACAAATCGCATCGCCTGGCCAACTATCTCGTCACCCTGCGCGCGGAGATGCTGAAACTCAGCCACACCTGCGGCGTCGTTCACCCCGCCTTGGTGACGCCGGATTGCTTCGAAGTTCTCGACGGTCATTTCGGCGCGGAGTCGATCGAGCGGACCTTTCGCCTCGACTGGGACATCCCCCGCCCCACTCCTGCGGACCATGATCGGATCGCCGCGCTGATGACACGTTGACATCCGCGTCACGGCTGTTCAGGATGGGGACAAGGAATCGCGGACCTCCCTCCGTCATCTTTTTCCTCCCCGAAACACGAAAGCTTTTTCCGCCAACTTCGCGGCGCGGGTGCGATCCCGCCCTCGGCGAACGCGTTGCGCCCTGGCGACGGCGGCGATGTTGTGCGCCGCGGTTTCGCTGCCCGGCGCGGAAACGCCGTCCGGCGACGCGCTGCGGGTCCGGTTCTGGCGCACCGACACCGAGATCTCCGGCGCCGTGCGCGACGAGTCCGACGCCGGCCGTTTGCGGGACGCCCTGGCCCGCGCCCGTCCCGGTTGCCACATCTGGGACGATCTGACGCTCGATCCCGCCGCGCCGCGCCTGCCCTCGGCGACGGTCCTCTCCGGACTGGTCCAGGAACTGGTCCTCTCGACCCGCGACGGCTGCCTGACGCTCTCGTCGGCGGAAGGGCTGAAAGTTTCCGGCCTGACGGACAGCCTCGTCACGCACGCCGCGTTCGAAATGCGGCTGCTGGAGGTCGCCCGCGAAGTCAACGCTCCCGGCGCCGCCAACGAAATCAAGATCGTCAGCAGCGAGGAACTCGCCCGCCCCGGCCCGGAACGCCCCATCCGCGGGCTGAACCCGAAACCTCTGGTCCACAAACCCGTCGTTCTCGCCGACGCGCCCTACGGCCCTCCCACCCCGCCCCTGCGCGCGAAACCCTTGGCGCCGGTGATCGAGATCGCCGTCGCCGAGTCGCCGGACGACACCCCAATGCCGCTGGCCTCCCCGGCGCCCGACCCGGATCCCGCGCCCCTGCCGCCCGAACCTGTCGCGAAACCGGAGCCGGCGGTCGCGCTCGCCACCGCAACGGCCGCGCCGACGACTTTTGAATTGCCGCCGCCTCCCTGGGCGCCTCCCGTCGATCCCGTCGCCTTCGGCGCGAACAGTTTCCTCGTCGGCATCGACCAGCTGAAAACCGTCGAAAAGGCCGCCCGGCGCATCGCCGCGCTTCCGCCGAAATCCGGGAAGGTCATCCTCCGCGGGTATCCGGACTCTCCCGGGCATCATCCCTACAACGACTGGCTCAGCCGCACCCGCGCCCGGGAGGTCAAACGCGCGCTGACCGATCTCGGGATCGCGGAAGACGCGCTCGAAATCGCGATCTTTCCCGCCGGCGACAAGGCGGACCGGGCCGAAAGCCAGCGGCGGGTGGAAATCCTCCTGCCCGGTCGCGGCTGACATCGGAAGGACTCCCGGCCGCCGCCATTTTTCCGTGTAACCGGCTCGTGACCGGCTTCGTCTGCCTTGGGTGAAGAACGCCCCGGCTCTTCCCGCAGTCATGTCCGCCGCTTCGCCCCCTCCACTTCCGCCTTCGCCCCGCCCTCGCCGAACGGGATGGTGGGCTTTCGGGTTTTGGACGGTCGCCTCGGCGTTTCTCGCGGTTTGTTTTCTCGCCGTGTTGAGCCCATCCAAGACACCCGCGCCCGCCGCGGTCGAGGGAGACCGGACCGAAGCGTCCATCCGCGCCACCGTCGACCGGGTAAACGCCGAATTCGCCGCCGCCTGGGCCGAGGCCGGCGTCGAGCCCGCCCCGCCGGCCGACGACCTCGCCGTGATTCGCCGCCTCAGTCTCGGATTGACGGGGTCTGTGCCGTCGCTCGAGGAAATCCGGGCCTTCGAAGCGCGGCCCGAGGGCCCGCGGCGAATCCAGTGGTGGCTTTCCCATCTCTTTGAGGACAGCCGCTCGGCGGACTACCTGGCCGAGCGCTACGCCCGCGCCTTTGTCGGAGTCGAGAACGGCCCCTTTCTCGTATACCGCCGCGGCCGTCTGGTTTCCTGGCTGAGCGGCCAATTTCGGGAAAACCGCCCCTACGACGAACTCGTCCGCGACCTCATCGCCGCCGAGGGACTCTGGACAAGCAATCCGGAGGCGAATTTCATCACCGCCACCATCGACCAGAACGAAAAGAAACGCGGCCCCGACGAAATCAAGCTGGCCGCCCGCACCACGCGCGCCTTTCTGGGGGTGCGTATCGACTGCATGCAGTGCCATGACGACAAGTTCGGCGACCGCTGGAAACAGGAAGACTTTCACCAACTGGCCGCCTTTTACGCCGGCGCCGAAATGCGGATCACAGGCGTGCAGGACAGGAAAAACAAGGTCTATGAATTTCGCTACCTCGGCGAACGGGACGAGCAACCCGTGCCCCAGGCCGTGCCCTTCTCTCCGGAGTTGCTGCCGACCTCCGGAGCCCCGCGCGAGCGCCTCGCGAAGTGGGCCACGCATCCGGAAAACCGCGCCTTTTCCCGCGCCGCCGTCAACCGGGTCTGGGCCATCCTCTTCGGCCGCCCCCTGGTGGAGGCGATCGACGACATTCCGCTCGAGGGCCCCTACCCGCCCGGCTTGGAAAGCCTGGCCGACGATTTCGTCGCCCACGACTTCGACCTCCGCCATCTCATCCGCACCATCGCGGCGACGCGTCCCTACACGCTGGATAGCCGCTCCGGGGATCCGGCTCGTCCGGTCACCGAGGCGGAGGAAATGCACTGGGCCGCTTTTCCGCTCACCCGGCTCCGCCCCGAGCAAATCGCCGGCGGCGTCACCCAGGCCGCCAGCCTCGACACGCTCGACGACGAGGCCTCAGTCCTGCGACGTATCCAGCGCTTCGGCGATCGCAACCAGTTCGTGAAACGCTGGGGCGATCCGGGCGAGGAGGAATTCGCCGAGTTGACCGGCACCATCCCGCAGCGCCTGCTGATGATGAACGGCAATCTCGTCAAGGAGCGCACCAGCCCCAACCCGGTCATGAACGCCTCCACCCGCATCGGAGCGTTGTCGGGCGATCCCACCCGCGCCGTCGAGGCCGCCTACCTCTGCGTCCTGACCCGAAGGCCGACGCCGGAGGAAACCGAATTCTTCGCCGGGACGCTCGAAAAACGCAATCCAAACGCCCGAAACCGCGCCATGGAGGACCTATTCTGGACCCTCATGAACGCCACCGAGTTTTCGTGGAACCACTGAACCTCCCTTTCGCTTTTCTCCCGCCATGATTTCCCCCGAATGTCCCTGCGGCGCCGCCGATCACTGGTCGCGGCGCACCTTGCTCAAAGCCGCCGGTCTTTCCGGCATCGCCTGGCTGACCCCGCTGGCCGACCGCCTCGCGCTCGCCGCCGAAGCCAGGAGCGTCGGTCAGGCCCGGTCCGTCATCCTCCTCTGGCTCGCCGGGGGCGCCAGCCAGCTCGACACCTTCGATCCTCATCCGGATTCGCCGGTCGCCCAGGGGGCGAAAGCGATCGACACGTCCGTGAAAGGAATCCGCCTCTCGGAAAATCTCCCGCAAACCGCGGAAATCCTCGACGAAGTCACCCTGGTTCGCTCCGTCGTCAGCCAGGAGGGCGATCACGAGCGCGCCACCTACGCCATCAAGACCGGCTACCGCCCCAGCCCGACAATCGTTCATCCCTCCATCGGCGCGGTCGTTTGCCACGAGCTTCACGATCCGGGCATCGACATTCCCACCCACGTGTCCATTCTCACCGGACGCTGGCCGGCGCGCGGCGGCCACTTTGGAGCCAAATACGACGCTTTTCAGATCTGGGATCCCGTCAATGACATTCCCGATGTCCGCGCCCGCGTTCCCGAGGAACGCGAAGCCCGGCGTCGGGCTGGCCTCGACGCGGTGGAAAAAGCCTTCGCCCGGGGCCGCGATCCGAAGCTCGAGGCCGACCGGACGCTTCACCTGACGAACATGGCCGAGGCGCGCCGCATGATGACCTCCGAACAGATCGCGGCTTTCAACGTCGCGGACCTGCCCGAAAGCGATCGCGCTCCCTACGGAGACACGCCCTTCGGCCGCGGCTGTCTCGCCGCACGACAGCTTATCGAAGCCGGTGTGCGCTGTGTCGAGGTGACCCTGACCGGTTGGGATTCGCATGCCAACAACCTGGAAACCCAGCAGCGGCAGTGCGCCGTCCTCGACGCCGCCTATGCCTCCCTGATCCGGGATCTGCGCCGCCGCGGCCTGCTGGAAAGCACGGTCGTCATCTGCGGCACCGAATTCGGTCGCACGCCGAAGGTGAACGGCATCGACGGCCGCGATCACTGGCCCCACGGTTTCAGCATCGCCCTCGCCGGCGGCGGATTCCGGCGCGGCCATGTCGTGGGCGAGACCGATCCCCACGGAGAAAAAAAAGAACCCGCCGACAAGGTCCCCGTCGAAGACATTCACGCCACCGTTCAGCACGCTTTGGGCATCGATCCCGCGACCGAATACACCGCCGGCCAGCGTCCCGTCATTCTCAGCGACGGACGCGTTCGTGAAAATCTGCTGCTCTGAGTCCTTGCCGGCTCACGGTGCCAGGTAGAGGGCGTAAAAACGAATCGCGGCGTTGCCCGCCCCCTCGAAGGCAACGCGGAACTTCACCCGATCGGGAACGGGACCCTTCTCCGAATCGGCCCATTTCGCGGGAACCTGGAATCCGTTTTCTCCGATCTTCGCGACGCGCCCGGGGACACGGCGCTCCGCCTCGTCGAGCATTTCGATGGAAAGCGTCGCGTCGGGACCGAGCCCGTCCACGTTCAGATACACTTGAGACGCCTTCCCCTCTTCCCGCGGAACGGATGCCGTGACGAACTCGCTGACAATCTCCGGCGCCTGGTAGGCTCCCGGTCCCTTCCCCGATTCATCGACACGGAACGCCCCGAATCGATCCCGGGGCAGCACCGCGATCCCGACTCCACCGCGCGGAACGGGCGAACCTCCCGTGCCTCGCGGATCCCAGGCGCCATAATAGAGAAAGGTCTCGTCGCCGACATTCTCGAATCCCTGTCCCTGCAACACCCCGCCCTGGTCCCAGTCTCCGTCTTCGCCACACCGCAGGAAAGTCCACTCGTGCTCCGGCTCGCGGAAATTCAGCCCGTCGTTGCTGATCACCAGGCCCAGGTCGACGGTCACCTCCTCCCATTCCACAGCGCCGTGCCAACGTCCGTAGAGACCGAGCAGGACATTTCCGCGGTTCCACACCGCGATGCCTTCGTGGTTCTGCTCGCCTTCGCGACTGCGCCCCTCGCCGAGCCAGTCATGCTGGACATCGCGAACGAAGCCGATGTGATTCGTGGCTTTCCAGTTCACAAAATCCGATGAACGAAATATCCGCACGACCCGACCTTGGTGGTGGTGAATGCCGGGCATTGCGTTCTGAGCCGTGAGGTAATACCAGCCGTCCCACCGGTAAAGCCCGCCGCAGGGCTCCAGATGCACGACGGGAAGGAGGAGGTCCTCCTTGCGCAGTTCGCCCTTCACTGGCTTCGCATCCGTGGCCGGCCTCCAGGTCAGTCCGTCCGCGCTGACAAACGGCAACAGTGTGCCCAGCCGGGAGTGGTGGCGGAAATAGACGTGGGTCGTCATCTTGTACCGCCGCGCCGGATCGGGATCGTCGTCGTCCCGGATCACCTTGAGGTTCACGAAACCCCAGTCGCCGCCCACGTCGACGAGGTTGTTGTCCCGGTTGCCCCGGAAATCGACCAGACCCAGTCTCGGCTTGGCCCAGCTCACCCCATCCACACTCTCCGCGTAGGCCGCCCGCCAACGGGTGGAAGGCGCCGCGCTGCTCGCGTCATCGTCATGGGCGACATACCATAGCCGATATTTCCCCGCCTCCCTGATTACCGAGCCATAAAATTGCACCCCCATCGCGTCGGGAGTGCCCGCCTCTCCACGCCGCAGGACCGGATTGGCCGGATGCCGGCGCGGCTCGCTCATTTCGAGGCGGAGATTCTGCGTGTGGGGAATCGAGACCGAGTCAAAGGCGAAGAGCGTTGTCGCCCGAGTCTCGTCGAATCGTTCCCCCGCCGAAGTCATCGCGGGCGCCAGCAGGGAAAAACCGAGCAGAAAAGAAGCTCTCATGGCTTGGAGAGGGTGGCGATCAATTCACGCGTCAGGTCCGCGTCACCCGCTCGGCCGTCGCCCGGATAACGCGCCTCGCAAGCCACGCCCAGCGCGTCGAGCCGCTCCTTCAGCATCAGCCCGAGCACGGCGCTATGGGTCGGATCGATCTGCGTCTCCCCTTTCGCGGGCGGCTTGTCGGCCTTGGTGAAAAGCAGGAACGCCGGCGGATCGTCCCCGCTCGCGTGCGCCATCGGCGAGTATCGGGCGAGATCTTCGAGGTGTTTTTCACGGTTCGCCAGGAAGGGAGCGAAGGTTTCGGGACGCGTCTTGCCGGAATATCCGAAGGCATGACCGCCATACTCGCTGTTCGGGATCCACGTGATCAGTTCCGCCGGATCGAGCGAGGGCTGCGGAGCCTTGGTCGCCGTGAAATGAAGCCGAGTCGATTCGCGGGCCACCGGATCGTCGCTCGAAGGATCGGCCAAGTCGTCGTGCATCGCCAACCACAGCGCCGAACACCCGCCCGCGCTGACCCCGCTCGCGGCGAGGCGCGTCTTGTCGAGATTCCAGTCGCCCGCCTTCGCCCGAACGTACTGCAGGGCCCGCGCCGCGTCCCGCAGCGGCCACTGGAGCGGCGGCGAAACCCCGGCGGCGTTGGCGTCGACGAGAAACCGATAGTTCGCCGACACCACCGAGATCCCCGCGTCCAGCAGCGCCCGGACATCGAGATGCTGGTGGATGTCCGTCTTGTCCTGCGCGCCCCAGCCGCCTCCGTGGAGGTAAAAAACCAGCGGCGCCGGCGCCTCCGAATCCGCGCGCCAGAAATCGAGCGTCTGCCGAAAATGCTCCCCGTATTTCACGTCGGTGAGCGTCGCGGGCGTGGCGATGGCCTTGTCCGTGGCGAAACGCTCGCGCACCGCGGCGGGCGGCATCCATCCCGTCCTTCGCCGTTCGTCGGGTAGGTAGGCGATGGTCAGAAAATAGAGTTCAGTCTTCGCGGCCTTCGCCGGCGGCACATGCACTTGCACCTGGGTGAAGCCGTCGGCGAACCAGTTCTCGTACCCATCGGTCACGCTCTCCGCCAAACGCTCCCCGTTGAGCCGCACCTCCAGATTCCGCGGCGCACGATAGGGCAGCCGCACCCGCAGGCCGAGACCGTGCTCGTGGGGGGCGGACGTCGTGTCCTCGGCCGCGAGCAACTGCGCCGGCGCCTGGTTCATCGCCAGCTTGATTTCCGGACCGGCCTCGAGAAAACGCTCGATCGCCGCCGCCCTTTCCCCCAGAGCGTCACGCAGATTTTTCACCAACTCGGCACGGTCCGTCGCAGCCGCGGTTTTCTTCGCCGCCGCCGTGGTCGCGACGACGAAACTCTCCCTGCCGTCGGTTTGCGGGTAGAGGAACCCGAGCGCGAAATCCGATTGGCGATTCCACAACTCCACCCGGCTGTCGCGCCGCTCCGCGGCCGTCGCCCCGTCGGCGGTGATGAAATGGCCGACGAAGTGCTTGACGCGGTTCACCGGGTAGCCCGCCGCGCGCTCGTCGAGCCAGGGTTCGTTGCCGATCTTCATCAGCCCCCGCATGCGGGCGACGACGCTCGCCTCCCAGGCGACCTCCTGGGTGATCGGCATGCTGTGATACTTGGCGTAGCCATAGTGCGCCGAATAAAACAGCGGCGCCCCGTGCCAGAGTTTCCCGCCGAGCGGCGCGAGTTCCGGCCCCCAGAACGTGCGCTGCGCGTCGGCTTCGAAGCGATCCGAGGGAAAACCCGCCGCTTTCCCGGCCTCGATCATCGCCTCGGTGACGCGCCAATCCCAGGGACGCAGGGCGTAGTTCGAATAGGCGCCTCCCGTGATCTCGGTCATGATCTGCCCCTGGTACATCCGCCGGGCGCCCAACTGTTCGGCGCCATATTCCTGCAGACCGGTGCCGTGCAGGTCGGCGTGAACTTCGGGCCGGTATTCGTCGATCACCGAGAGCACCGCAACCAACTCCGGAGCGCGCTCGGGCGTCGCCAGCGAGAGCGATTTCACATCCCAGATTTTTCCGACCGGCCCTGTGCCCGTGTAGGGATCGACCCCGTGCTCGTTGCGAAACCGGTCGGTGTGAAAAAAGGCCGGCGGATTCACGATCGGCATCACCAGCACGATCTGCCGTTTTCGCGTTTCGGCCGCGAGCGGATCGTCGCTCAGCAGCCACTCCGTGAAAGCCAGGGCGCCCGTCGCCCCCGAGCGTTCTGGTCCGCAATGCAGCGTCGTGACGAGGCAGACCTGCTTGTCCTCGTCCGGCACGGCGCGATCGGTGATTCGAAGCAGATAGACCGGGAAATTGCCGCCGCTCAGACCGCGCGATTCCACCGTCAGGCGATCCGCGTGCTCTTTCCTCCAATACTGGACCGTTCCCGCGTATTCTTCCCACGTCAGCCGGTGCGACGGCTCGAACTTTTCCTCCGCCGCAAGCGACGCGCCGAACCCGCACGCCGCCAGCCAGAAAAGTCTTACCGTCGGCATGTTTCGAGCGCTCATTGAACAGGTTTGGGTGGGTCAGGTCGGCGACCGAACCCTCTTGAGTCAACTTTTGCCGCCGTTTCTGGCGACCCAATCGGCTTTCCAGTCCGCGAAAAGTGCCCGCGCCTCCTCGAGGTTCTTGTGCTTCAGGTGGCCGAGCCGCTTGAGCATGTCCACCAGCACGAGCAGGGCGTCGCCGTCTTGGCGATCGGCCTTCAGAATGCGCGCGGTGCGCAGGTAGGCGGCGGTGGACCAGTCGAGGTAACCGGGAAAATTCGCGTAAACACTGACGTAGAGTTTCAGCGCCTCCTTGGGTTGGCCCAACTCCTCGAGACAACGGCCGAACTCGAAATTCGCCTCGGCCCGGGCCAGCCGCCAGTTCTCTTGCCGCAGATAGTCGCGCCACCAGGTCTTGGCGAGGTCGAATTTGCCGCGCTTCATCAGCAAGCGGGCGCCGCCAAGCACGGCGCTCTCCCGCAAGTCGGGCAGGTCGAAGCGTTCGCGGATCTGGTCGAAATAGTTCAGCGCCCGAATCTTGTCGTCCTCGACGTCGGATTGGGCGAGCAGATTCGCCAGATCGTTGTAGGCCATCTCAAGGTGGCCGCCGTTGGGCCGGTGCTCGATCAGGTATTCCAGCAACTCGCGGGCGCGGTCGGGATTCGATTTCGCAACGTTCCAGCGCGCCAGCTTGATCAGCGCGTAGTTCGGGGCCAGGTCGCGCGGAATGTCGAGCTGCACCTCGAAGTATTTTTCGTCGATTTCCTCAAGCGGCGCCTCCTTGCCGAGGCCCTCCAGCGTTTCGATCTCGGCGACGGCGAGCCACGCGACGAGCGGCGCGGGCTTCGCCTCGGGCACGGGAAAGGCGCGGATTTTCGCCAGCAGTTCATCGGGCTTGAGCCGCTGTTTCAGGAAGTCGGTCCACGTGCCGACCAATTCCCCCAGGCTGGTGCCCTCCGAATCGGCGGCGTAACGCAGCATCTGTTCCTCGACCGCCCTCTCGGCTTCGGCGCCGCGATTCAACTCCGCGAGCGAGCGCAGGGCGCCGCCGATGGCGTCGACTTCGTGCCGGCTGCCGCGGTAGTTGGCGCGAAACTCGTCGTAGTAATCTCCCGTCCGGGCGTGATCCTCCGCGCCCGCGCGGAGAAGAATCAGCTTCCAGATCGAATAGGCGCCCGTCTCGAAATGCGTTTCGTCGCCGGCGCTCCGCTTTTTCGCCTCTTCATAAGCCGCGGCGATTTCCTCCAGCGCGACGCCTCCCCGGGCGGCGAGAAGGTCGCCCTTCAGGTTGAAGGAAGCGGGAATCTCGAGGGCGTCGGGAAAATCCTCGTGCAGCTTCGCCACTTTCGCCGCGGCGTCGTCCAAATCGCCGAGCACAAATCGCCCCAGCGCCGCCTGATACAGCGCGCTTGAAAACAGCGGCGAGCCGGGAAAATTCTCCATGAATTTCTCGAGAATCTCGACGCCGTTTTTCCACTTGAAGAGGTAGATTTTTGTCGCGCCGAGGTAGTAGGTCGCCGGTTCGAGGCGGCGCGGCTTTTTATAGACACGGAAATACTCCTCCAGCTCGCGCTCGGCCTCGGCATAACGCTCCAGGTGATACAGCGATGCGCCGGCGATGAAATCCGGCACGTCGCGGGCTTCCTTGCCCTTGTCGAAGCGCTCGCGAACCTCGGTGGCGGTGGTGAGCGATTCCTCCCACTCCTGGAGCAGGTAGATCGACTCGACCATGAGCCGCGCCACCTCGGGCACCAACGGGTGCTCGGGATACTCGTCCAGGAAAACGCCCCCCCAGCGCCGGATCTCGCCCCAGCGCTCGAGATGGGCGCAACTGGCGATCAGGTTATAAAGGGCGTCGGGTCGCTTCGGATGCTTGGGAAATTTTTCCGCCAGTTCGCGGAAAACCGCGTAGCTCGCGCTGTGGTTCAGCAGCTGAAAATGCGCCGAACCGACCCCGAGAAGCATCGCGGCGACGTGGTCGAGGGCCTCGGCGATTTTCCGGTCCAGATCCGTCCGCATGGCCTCCAGCCGGGCCTTTTCCTCGTCGTTGCGGGGCTGGATCTTCTCGAGATCGGCGAGCTTTTGCCGCTGGTAATCGACCAGTTCGCGGGGATTGAGGAGAAATCCATACCAGGTCAGCGCCCGCAGGGGATCCTCCTTTTGCAGCGCGTCGCGGGCGAGAAAGGCGAAAACGGGGTTGCGTTCCCAGCGGGCGGAACGGTTGTCGACACGAACGAGGTCGCCGTGTTTCCAGAGGTAATCCTGGACCTTTCCAAACTCCTGGGATGGCGACCAATCCTCGGCCAGAATCATGAAGGCCTTCCGCTTCATCTCCATCGAGAGCTTCGGGCTGTCGAAGGCCTTGTCGAGCAGCTCCAGTCCCGCGTCGAATTCGCCGTTGCGCAGATGGGCGCGCGCCAGGTTCAGCGCGATCACATCGGTGCGAATGCGCGTGCCGCCGGACTCGGCGAGCGCCTGCTTGAGCTTTTCGATCGCGCCGGGGAAGTCGCCGATGATGAGCAGGCACGCCCCCCACTGGGCCAGGGCATGGGTTCGGAAACGATTCAGCAACTGCGGACGCTCGCGCTCGCCGTCGGCGTTGATAATCTCATTGGGAAAGTCCTCGTAACAGGTCCGAAAGGCCCCGACCGCCTCGCCATAGGACTCCTTGCCCATCAGCAGCAGGCCGCGGACGTAGTAAAAATGGCCGAAGCCCGGCCCGAACTGCTCCGGACCCTTCGGCCCCCAGTACCGGATCACCTCGTCCACCACCGACAAGCCGCGGTCGTAGTCCCCGGCATTGAGGGCGGCCACGATGCTGTTGTAGGCCGCCGAGGGATTCGCGGCCATCTCGAGCTGGCTCTGGCCCTGCGCCAGCGCCCCGCGCCAGGACACGCAGCACCCGATCGCCACCGTTCCCAGAACGATGCCGAAAGTCGCGGCGCGGCGATGGAACGCACGATTCATGGTCTCAGCCCGTGGCCGGCAGATAGCGGTAGTAAACCTCGAGCATCAGGGTGCAGAGGCAGGCGCGATAGAGGTCCTCGTCGTCGCGGGCCTGGCCGGTGTTGCCCGCCCCCTCGGATTCGAAGGAACCGTCGCGCGACTGGTTTTCCATCAATTGATCCCGGAAAATGCCGTTCCACTTTTCCCACGTTTCCCCGCCGTGGTTGAAGGCGGCCTGGGTCATGTAATACCACGAGTAGAGATTCCCCGAGCCCGACGAATAATCGAAGGGCCCCTCGGAAAAGTAGAAATCGAAGCCCTTTTCCATCTGTCCCCGCTGGCCGCCGCTGAGCAGTTGCAGCCCGAGCAGGCCCACGCCGGTGAGGCTGTGCTTGTCGTCCTTGTTCCGGTAGCCAAAGCCGCCCTTCGGTCCCTGCCGGCCGGCGATGAGCGTCTGCGCGCGGCCCATGGCGGCCTTGAGCCCGTCGAGATTCACGCGCGTGTAGCTCGCCGTCTTCAGCGCCTGCACCTGCCAGCCGGTCACGGAAAGGTCGGCGTTGCCCTGGCCGGTGTAGCCGTAAACCCAGCCGCCGTCCTTGTTCTGCCCTTTCACGATGACCGCGATGGCCTGCTCGTGGGTGTCCGCCAGACCGGGGATCTTCGTGCCCTCCTCGCTGGTCAGCGCGTAGGCCTCGCCGAGGGCGTAGGTCGCGATGGCGTGCTCGTAGGCCCAGTGCTGATTGTCCGTCCGGCCCATGCGGCCCTTGTTGCGCTTCGCCGACTCGATCAGGTATTGGATGCCCTTGGTCACCGTCTCGCCGTATTTCGGCGACTTGGTGGTTTCGCAGTGCCCGAGGTAACACAACAGCGCGAAACCCGTCATCGCCCCCGGGTAGGCGTTCCCCCACGAGCCGCGGTCCACATTCTGCCGATCCTTGAGCCAGTCGAGGGTTTTCAAAACGGTCGTCTCCACCTCCGGGGTGCCGCCGTTCTCGTGCAGCAGTCGTGCCCGCTCGCCCGGGATGCAGCGCCCCCGCATGGTCGCCGGGATGCGGTTCATCCCGAGTCCCCCGCCGCCGGCGCCGCTGCCCATGCCGAAGCCCATCCCCAGCTCGCCCATCCCGAGACCCAGCGGCGCCGAGCGATCCAGCGGCGTGTCCGGCGCGGCCAGCACCGCCGCGGTCTCGGCGCGCACCAGCTTCGCGACCGACGACGAGGCGCTCGCCTGCGCCTCCTTCAATTGCTTTTCCACACTCAGCCGCGCCATCTCCGGGTCGAAACTCCGGTCCGCGGAGACCACCTCGGCCACGATTTCCGGCGCGTCCGTCTCGCCCGGCAGCGCCACGATGAAGAGCGCCACCATCAGGATCACGATGTGCAGGATGATGGCCCAGAGCACCGCGCTTTTGCCGCGCTCGCCGCCCGGGATGTTGTCCACGACATGGCGCCGGAACGCCCACGCGAGCCACCGCAGGCCCCACCAAACCCAGCCCATCACATACCGAAACGGCGGCAGCCGAAAGCGCCGCCGTTGGCGCGGTTTTTCCCGGTCGGGATCGAGGAAGGGCAGCATGGCGGAAAAGCGGGGAAAGGCGTTCAGGGACTGATGCTCACCTGCTCGATACCCGCCCGGGCGCAGGCGTTGAGCACGTCGACAAAGCGCTGCTCCGGCACCTCGCCGTCGCATTTCACCGACACCAGCGGCCGGGACCGCGCGATCTTCGCCGAGGCGGCGTAGCGGACCAGCCGGTCGGTCAGGTTCGGCGCGTCGCGGCGCTTGGGATCGGTGTCGACCACTTCGCGGTTGATGAGAATCCGCCCCGCCGCGTCGATCTCGATCCGCATCCGGTCCACCTGGATCGGATCGCTCTCCACCCGCGTGACCCCCGGCAGGGCCATCGAGAGATCGGCCTCCTGCTTCACCAGCGTGGTGGTGACCAGAAAGTAGATCAGCAGCAGAAACGCCACGTCGATCAAGGGCGCGATGTTCAGCTCCGGATCTTCCCGGTTGGCGAATGGACTGGCGGATCGGCGGCGCATTTACCGTCAGGTTTTCAGGATTCGGTCTTCAGTTTCCGGGAATGGGCTAATCGGTCACGTAGGTCGAAAAGATGACGCTGCTCACCCCGCCCTTGGCGGAGGCGTCGACGACATCCTTCACATACCGATGGGCCGCCACCCGGTCGGCCCGGATCAGCAGTCGCACCGAGGGATCGGTCGTTTTCGCCCGCCGCATCCGGGTTTCCACCCCGGCGAGATCGAGCACCCGGCCCTCGTCGTCCTTCAGCGTGCCGTCGGCGTACACGTTGATCACCACCCGCCCTTGAACCAGCGTCGGCACCTTCGCCGCCGAGGCCGCGGGGATGAGCACGTTCGGATCGACGCGATTGGTGATCATCGTCGAGCTGACCATGAAAAAGATCAGCAGCAGGAACACCAGGTCGATCATGGGCGACATGTCCACCTGCAGGCCCTTGCCCGGAAATAGTCCCCGCTTCGTTCTCATTTGGAAATCTTCGTCTTCGTCCCCAATTCCTAGCTTCGTCACTCCCGGCGCTCACTCCCCTCCCTCCTTGGAAAAATCCGGCTCCGGCACGACCGCCCCGGCTTCGGACTCCGGCGCCACCGCCTCGGTCTCGGCCGCCGCGTAGGCGACCCGCCGGAGTTTCGTCAAAAAGCCCAGCCCGAAGTCCTCGCATTCCAGGATCAACTCCTCCAGCCGGTCGCGGAAGAAGAAATACAGGAAGATCGCCGGGAGCGCGATGATGAGCCCCGCCGCCGTGGTCACCAGCGCCTCGGAGATGTTGCCGGCCAGCTCGTTGGGATTGCCCATGCCCTTGCGTTGCAGGGTGCCGAAGGCCTTGATCATCCCCGACACCGTGCCGAGCAGCCCCATCATCGGCGCCGCCTGCGCCAGCACGGAGAAATAATTGATCACCTTCGCCCGCCAGCGGTTCGCCTTCATGCCCGCCTCGGCCATCTGGTCGCGGAGCGTTTCGTTGTCCTCGGTGCTGTACCCGGTTTCCTCGACCTGCGCCCCGACGGCCTCGATCATGCGGCCGAGCGTGGTCGGGTTCGCGCGCGCGGCGGCGAAGGCCCCCTCGAGATTCCGGTTCCCCATCTCGGCGTCGAGGGTCCGCTTCAGTTCCTCCGGCGAAAAGTTCAGCCGACGCAGGTCCATGCCGCAGTAAACCGAGAGCCCGACCAGCGCCATCGAGAACAGCCCCAGCACCCACATCGCCCAGCCGCCGGCCGCGATCAGCCCCATCAGCGAGGTGTCCGCCCGCGAGACCGAACCGCCCGCCTCGCCGCCGGGATCGGTCGCGGTGGTCACCGGCACCGCGTTTCCCGCCGGCACGCCGTCGGTCAGGCCGGGCACATTCAGGTCGTCGCCGCTCTGGGCCGGGGCGGGCGCGACGGCTCCGAACAGCCCCATCGCGAGGACCAGCAGGACCGGCCACAGGCCTTTTCCACTCAACAGGGTTATGTCACCGACCCAACCCTGTTGGATCGCGACCGCGGCGCGGGAGGCATCTTTCATGAATACGGAGGTCGAAACTGAGCCTCCGGTATAGGGGAAAACGTGCCTCGTGTTAATCCCAAAATCGCGCCCGGCGCGATTATTGGCCGACGCAGTAGATCGCCTTCTCCGAGCGCAGGTAGAGCTTCCCGTTCGCCACCGCCGGGGTTCCCTGAAAGCGGCTGTCGTCGCCCGCGATCCGGTTCACCCGCACGAATTCGAACTCCGGCTTCGCCGCCATGACAAACGCGCCCGCCGTGCGGCTGACGGCGACGAGATGGCCGTTCACCACGATGGGCGAAGCATAGAAGGGCTTGCCGCGTCCCCCGCCGCCACCGCCGGCGTTCAGCTCCGGCACGCGCTCCTCGAAAACGATCTCTCCGGTCTCCGGGTCGGCGCAGCCGGCGATGCCGGCGTCGGAGACCCAGTAAAGTTTCCCCTCGAAATAGACCGGCGAAGTGAGGTAGGATTTGGCGTCGTTGCTGTGCCAGAGGACGCTCGATTCCGACACGTCGCCCTTGCCGCCCGACTTCACCGCCACGCCCATGGTGCGCGGGTAACCGCCGAACTGGATGATGCGGCCGCCGGCCAGCACCGGGCTGGCGGCGATGTTTCCCGTCACTTCGACGCCGGCATACCAGCGCAGCTTGCCGGTGGCGGGATTCATGCCCCACACCTCGCCCGGCACGGAAAGAATCAGGTCGTCGCGGTCGTCGGCGACTTTTTCGATCACCGGCGCGCCGTAGATGGAGACCAGCGGTTCGGCCTCGGATTTCCACACCGTATTGCCGGTCTTTTTGTCGAGGGCGTAGACGGCGTTCGATTCCTCGGCGGCGTTCACGATCACGGTGTCCCCGTGGAGAATCGGGCTCGTCGAGGTGCCCCAGCCTTTCGAGCTGGGCCGGCTGCCGAGATCGGCCTTCCACAGTTCCTTCCCGTCAAAGTCGAAGGCCAGGGCGCCGCCTTTGCCGAAATAAACATAGACCCGCTCGCCGTCCGTCACCGGGGTCTGGCTGGCGTAGCCGTGCTCGGCGATGAAGCCGCGATACTCGTCCTCGGGCAGCGGCGCGGGGATCGTCTTTTCCCACAACAGTTGGCCGTTGCCGGCGTCGAAACAAAGCAGGTGGCGGTTCAAATTCAGCGGGTCGCCGCCTCCCTGCTGGCCGACGCCATAGCCGGAGTAGCAGGTGACGAACACGCGGTCGCCCCACACGATGGGCGACGAGGAACCGGGCCCGGGCAGGTCGGCGCGCCACTTGAGATTCTCCGACTCGCTCCACGTCAGGGGCACCGCCGTGTCGGCGGAAACGCCGGCGCCGTCCGGGCCGCGAAAGCGGGGCCAGTTTCCGGTCGCGGTTTCCTCGGCGGGCGAGGCCACGATCAAGAGGGCGAGAAAGGTGAAAAGACCCGGGGCGAGCGGAAGCGGGGCGGCGCGTTTCATGGGCGATGCAAACCCGGCGGAGCCGATAGGTTTCTGCCGAGGCTCCGTTTTCAGCGGCAAAAAGACGCAAAAAGTTTTTTTGGCCGAACCGAAGTCTTCGACCTCGATTTTCTTTGCCGTGAGCCCTGCCAATCAGGCGCAATTCTTCGAAGCAATTGGAATCCAGAGTCCCTTTTTGCGTCTCTTTGCGCCTTTTTGCGGCTGGAAACTCAGAGCGCCACATCCACTGCCGCCGAAGCGCGGCGGGCCTTTTCGCGGGCCTCGTCGATGGAGGCGCCGCGCGCGACACAGACGCCCATGCGGCGCTTGCCTTTGACCGCCGGTTTCCCGAAGAGGCGGAGCTGGGTGTCGGGCTCGGCGAGGGCGGTCTCGAGATGGCCGAAGGAAACGTGGTCGGAATGGCCCTCGACCAGAATCACGCACGAGGCCGAGGGGCCGTGCTGCCGGATGTTCGGGATGGGCAGGCCCAGGATCGCCCGCGCGTGCAGGGCGAACTGCGACAAATCCTGCGAAATCATCGTCACCATGCCGGTGTCGTGGGGGCGAGGCGAGACTTCGCTGAACCAGACGTCATCGTCTTTCACGAACAACTCGACGCCGAAGATGCCGCGTCCGCCGAGGGCGTCGGTGATGGCCTTCGCGTAGTCGCGCGCCTTGGAGAGGGCGGCGTCGCTCATGGGCTGGGGCTGCCAGCTTTCGCGGTAGTCGCCGTCGATCTGGAGATGGCCGATGGGATCGCAAAAGGCGGTGCCGCCGGCGTGGCGGACGGTGAGCTGGGTGATCTCGTAGTCGAAATCGACGAAGCCTTCGACGATGATCTTGCCGCGTCCGGCGCGGCCGCCTTCCTGGGCGTATTGCCAGGCGCGGTCGATGTCGGCCTCGGTCTTGACGGTGCTCTGGCCCTTGCCGGAGGAACTCATGATGGGCTTGACCACGCAGGGCAGGCCGATCTCGGCGAGGGCGGCGCGGTATTCCTCCTCGGTCGAGGCGAAGCGGTAGGGCGAGGTTTGCAGGCCGAGTTCCTCGGCGGCAAGGCGGCGGATGCCCTCGCGGTTCATGGTCAACCGCGTGGCGCGCGCGGTCGGGATAATGGTCGCGACACCCTCGGCTTCGAGCGCGGCGAGGGTGTCGGTGGCGATGGCCTCGACCTCGGGCACCACGAAGTGCGGGCGCTCGGTCTCGATGACGTTTCGAAGGGCGTCGCCGTCGAGCATGGAGACGACGTGCGCGCGGTCGGCGACCTGCATGGCGGGGGCGTTCGCGTAGGCGTCGACGGCGACGACTTCGACTCCGTAGCGCTGGAGTTCGATGACGACTTCCTTGCCGAGTTCGCCGGAGCCGCAGAGGAGGACTTTCGTCGCCGTGTCCGAGAAAGGGGTGCCGATGCTTGCCATGGTGGGACTTTTCTAATCGCGCCGGAGGGGGATTTCACGGAAAACTTTTCGCGGTCGTGGCTCTGCATCGTTTTGACAGGGGAATGGGGGCACGGGAATTTTTTTCAGGTTTTTCCGGAGTGGTGAAACTGGACGCGGGGGGGCGAATCCGTATCTTCGACGGCATGAAAATCGCCGTGCTCAGCGACAGCCATGACCGGCTCGACCACCTAGCCGCCGTGCTGACGGATGTGGCGGGCTGCGAGTGCGAGCGTCTGTTTTTTCTCGGCGACTTTTGCGCCCCGTTTTCGCTGGCGGCACTGGCCCAGGGGTTCGCGGGGCCGATCGACGCCGTCTTCGGCAACAACGATGGCGATGTTTTTCTGCTGTGCCGGATCGCGTCCAAACATCCGCACGTCACGCTGCACCAACCGCTGGCGGAGCTGGAGGTGGCGGGCAAAAAGGTCGCCCTGCAACACTATCCCGAGATCGCGCGCCGGCTCGCCGAAAGCGGCGCCTACGACGCGGTGTTTTCCGGCCACGATCACCAAAGGTATGTCCATCGGCTCAACGAGGGCGACCGCGTCCTGTGGGCCAACCCGGGCGAAATCATGGGCCGCTTCGGCCCGCCGAGCTGGGGGCTCTGGGACACGGAACGCGATGTTTTCACCCATCGGGAATGCGGGGGGTGACGGCGGTTTTTGACAAGTTTGACAGGACTTTTTTCGATATTCTTTTTGTCCTTCCGAATCTGGTACCGGATCCGAAATTCCGATCAGGGCGCTGCGCACCGATCTTGAGAACCAATCCAGGAAATCCTGTCAATCTTGTCAGAAAAAAATGCCACCCAACGCCATCTCCGACTCCCCTCGCCAAGCCAACTACGACGCCGTCGTGATCGGCTCGGGGCCGAACGGGCTCGCGGCGGCGATCGCGCTGGCGCGGGAGAGCTGGCGCGTGCTGGTGGTGGAGGCGCACGCGACGCCCGGCGGCGGGGCGCGGACGGCGGACGATCTGACGCTGCCGGGCTTTCGCCATGACGTGTGCTCGGCGGTGCATCCGATGGGGGTGATCTCGCCCTTTTTCCGTTCGCTGCCGCTGGCGGACCACGGCCTGGAATGGGTGCATCCGGAGATCGCGCTGGCGCATCCGCTCGACGACGGCTCGGCGGCCACGATGCACGTCTCGCTGGAGGAAACGGCGTCCCGGCTCGGGGCCGACGGAAAGGCCTACCGCCAATTGTTTGCGCCCCTCCTCGAAAGGGCGGACGTGTTGTTTCCCGAAATGCTCGGGCCGCTTCGCCTGCCGCCGCGCCACCCGGTGCTGATGACGCGCTTCGGACTGCGGGCGCTGCCCTCGGCGCTGGCGACGGCGCGGCGGATTTTCCGGACCGACGCCGGCGCGGCGCTGTTCGCCGGGAACGCCGCGCACTCCGTGCTGCCGCTGGACCGCCCGCTGGCGACCGGCGCGATCGGGATCATGCTGATGCTGGCCTGCCACGTCGCGGGCTGGCCGGTCGCTCGCGGCGGGTCCGGGGCGATCACCGACGCCCTGGCGCGCTATTTTACCGAGGCGCTCGGCGGCGAGATCGTGTGCGGGCGGCGGATCGAGACGCTCGCGGAGTTGCCCGGGGCGCGCGCCTTCCTTTTTGACACGCCGCCGCGCGCGCTGGCCCGGATCGCCGGGGACGCCCTGCCGGCGGATTTTCGCAAAAGGCTGGAGCGCTTCCGGCACGGTCCCGGCGTTTTCAAAATCGACTACGCGCTCCGCCGGCCCGTGCCGTGGACGAACGCCGACTGTCGGCGCGCGGGAACGGTTCACGTTGGCGGCCCGCTCAACGAGATCGTCGTCTCCGAACGCGAATGCTGGGAGGGCCGCCACGCCGCGCGGCCCTTCGTCCTCACCGCCCAGCAGAGCCTGTGCGATCCCTCGCGCGCGCCGGAGGGACAGCACACCTTCTGGGCCTACTGCCATGTGCCGCACGGCTCGACCCGCGACATGACCGAGGCGATCGAGTCGCAGATCGAGCGTTTCGCGCCCGGTTTCCGCGACTGCGTGCTGGCCCGGCACACGATGACCTGCGCCGACTACGAGCGCCACAACCCCAGCCTGATCGGCGGCGACATCGTCGGTGGCGTGGCCGACTGGACCCAGCTCATGACGCGCCCCGTCGCCCGGCTGAGACCCCACACCACGCCAAATCCGCGCCTGTTTCTCTGCTCGGCCTCGACCCCGCCGGGGGGCGGCGTTCACGGCATGTGCGGCCTTTCGGCGGCGCGCGAGGCGTTGCGCGCCGCGCCCGCGGCGTGAAGCCGCCTCACTTTTTCGCGTCCGGGGTCCGATTTTGTTCGTCTTCCGCCGGGGAATTCGGTAACGAACTCTCCGACCCCGCGAACCCCCGCCACCTGCCGCGTCCGAATAACCGCAAATGCCTTCCCCGAAACCGAGCATCTCCATCGTCCTCCCCGCCCGAAACGCCGAATCGACCCTGCCCCTCGCGATCCAGAGTTGCCTCGCCCAGACCCTGCCCGACTTCGAGCTGATCCTCATCGATCACGCCTCGACCGACGGCACTTTTTCGCTGATGAAAAAATTCGCGCGGCGCGATTCGCGTATCGAGGTCCTGCGGACGCGGCGCGACGCCTCCTTCGTCCAGGCGCTGAACCTCGGCTGGCGCGAGGCGAAAGGCGACCTCATCGCCCGGATGGACGCGGACGATTTCTCCTATCCCGCGCGGCTTCAGCACCAGGCGAAATTTCTCGCCGCCCATCCCGGGATCGCCGCCTGCGGCACCCGCGTGCGCATTCGCAAGAAATCCGGCCCGCCCGACAGCGGCTACGCCGACTACGAGCGATGGATCAACAGCGTCGTCACGCCCGAGGCCATCGCGACGGAGCGTTTCGTCGACAGCCCCCTTCCCCATCCCACGGTGCTGATGCGCCGCTCCGTTCTCGAAAAACTCGGCGGTTATGACGATCCCGTCTGGGCCGAGGACTACGACCTCTGGCTGCGTATGCTGGAGCGCGGCGAGCGCCTCGGGAAGGTCGAGCGTGTCCTGCTGGACTGGATCGACCACGACCGCCGCGCCACCCGCACCCAGAGCCGCTACGCCCAGGACAATTTCCAGCGCGCCAAGGCCCACTACCTCGCCCGCCTGCCCGCCGTCCGCGCCTGTGGCGTGGACATCGCCGGCGCCGGCCCGATCGGGAAAAAGCTCGCCCGCCGTCTGAAGCGGGACCACGGCGTGACGGTCGGCAGCTTTTTCGAGGTCAGTGAGAAACGCATCGGCAACGCCATCGACGGCGTCCCCGTCCTGCCCAGCGACGCGCTGGCCGATTCCCCGCACCGCGTCCTCGTCGGCGCCGTCGGCCTCCCCGGCGCGCGGGAGACGATCCGCGAGCTGGCGCGGGACGCCGGCTACACCGAGGGGTTGGATTTTTTCTGCGTGGCGTGATCGCCCGGAGCGGAAATTCGCGCGGACGGCGGGGCTACCAAAGTCCGGCCGCCATGAGTTCGCGCCGCACGTCGATGGCATTCGAAAGGTTCATTCGCAGCACGGAAATCGTCGCTCTTCCAACCGGCGTGGCGGAAACGATGATCGGACCATTCCACTCAAAATGCCCCGCCCATCGATCCGTTCGAGGGTTAAAAAGCGGCACGATCTCACCCGAACTCGGGTCAACACCGGCGAGATTCGGTCCCTTGTACCGATTACAGAAAAAACAAGCCAGGGCGAGATTCTCGGCCGTCGTCTCACCTTCGTGTTTTCGGGGAATGACATGCTCGACCTCGAACGAGATGGCCGCTTCCGATTCCGGAAATCCGCAGTACTCGCAGCGACCGCGAGCGCGCTTCCTCACCTCCCCGATTTGCCTTTTCGCGGGACGACTCACGCCGAGCGCCGAAGTGAGGCTTTGGCCTTGGCCTTCATCAATTCGAGCATCCGGGCCACGTCCCCGTAGTCCTCCAGTTCGGCATCCTCCTCGGGCGTGAGGCTTCCCTCGCGCGCCTTCTCCGAGAGTTCGCGAATCCGGTCGCGGTCCACTTCGTCAAATTCGGCCTTCAGCATCCACTCCGCCACCGCCTCCGGCAAATCGCCACGATCGGGTCGGATCATCCGTCCCAAGATCGAGCTTTCCCGGCTGGCAAACGTCGCGCTCATGCCGTGAATACTAACACGTTTGGCCCGCCGGACAATTCCAAACTCCTCGCGGGCCGCATGCCCGATAGCGCACTTCCGGCACTATCATCCCGCGCCGAATCCGGTTCGTTGGGGGCGGCGCGATTCCCGGGGCGCGAAATGCCGGCGAACGCCCGCTTTCCCCGACCACTCCCCCCCCCTGTATCCATGCGACGGCCGGACGATCCCATTTCCCTCCCCGCCCTGGCCACCCCGCGGACGCCGGGCCGGAAGACCGGGGCGGGGCGTCGCTTCTCCCGGATGGCGGCGGCCATCTTGCTGGCCGCGGTCCGGGGAAACGTCGCCTCGGCGGAGCCCGCCGTGGAACAGCTCGAGTTTTTTGAAAAGAGGATCCGGCCCGTCCTCGCGGACCAGTGTTACCGCTGCCACAGCGCCGACGCCGAGAAACTCAAAGGGAGTCTCCAGGTCGACCATCGCGAGCACCTGCTGAAGGGCGGGGACATCGGACCCGCCATCGACCCCGCCAAACCGGAGGAAAGCCTGCTGCTGGAGTCGATCCGCTACGGAGACCCCGATCTCCAGATGCCGCCGAAGAAGAAACTCGACGACGCCGTCATCGCCGACTTCGCGAAATGGCTCGGCATGGGCGCCCCGTGGCCCGACGAAGCGGTTCCGAAACGCGAGGCCAAGGGCCAGGCCGTGGCCGGGCAGAAAGGACTCGTCGTCGAGGAATTCGACCTCGAAAAAAGACGCGCCGAACACTGGTGCTGGCAACCGGTCGCCGCGCCGCCGCCGCCGGACGTCTCCGACCCCGCCTGGCCGGAACAGACGCTCGACCGCTTCATCCTCGCCCGGCTCGACGCAGCGAAGCTGAAACCCGCCGCCGACGCCGCGCCCGAAACCTGGCTGCGGCGCGTGACCTTCGACCTCACCGGCCTGCCGCCGGCCCCGGAAAAGGCGGAAGCCTTTCTCGAAAGCTGGACCGCCGACCCCGCCGCCGCCCGGGAGGGCGCCGTCGACGAGCTGCTGGCCTCGAAACACTTCGGGGAACGCTGGGCGCGCCACTGGATGGATCTCGCCCGCTTCGGCGAGACCTGCGGGCACGAATTCGACTACCCCATCCCCAACGCCTGGCGCTACCGCGACTACCTGATCGACGCCTTCAATGACGACCTGCCCTACGACGCCTTCCTGACCGAGCACCTCGCCGGCGACCTGCTTCCCCACCCCCGCCGCGATCCGGAGACCGGCATCGACGCCTCCATCCTCGCCACGGGATTCTGGTTTCTCCACGAGGCGGTGCACGCCCCGACCGACATCCTCGCCGACGAAAGCGACCGCGTCGACAACCAGATCGATGTCTTTGGGAAGACATTCCTCGGCGTCACCCTGGGCTGCGCCCGGTGCCACGACCACAAGTTCGACGCCATCGGGATGGCCGATTACTACGCGCTCTACGGATACCTGCAAAGTTCCCGCCGCCAGGAGGCTTTTCTCGATCCCAACGGCGCCGGCGCCGAAGCCGCGGCCCGAGCGCGGGAGATTCGCGACCGGATCGCTCCACGGCTGGCCTCGGCCTTCGGGTCGGAGGCGGAGAACGCCGACGCCGCCGAGCGCTTTGCCCGCCACCTCCTGGCCGCGCAACAGGTGATCGACGAATGCTCCGCCCGATCCAGCGCCGAAATCGTTTTCGCCGACTTCGAGGGAGGAAACTACGATGGGTGGGAAATTTCCGGCGAAGCCTTCGGCGCCCGGCCCGCGACGGGCACTTTCCCCCGCCAGCAGACCGTCAGCGGCTACCGCGGCGGCGGACTCGTGAACACCTGGAACGGAGCGGACCGCCACACCGGCCGCGCGCGGTCGCCCGAATTCACGATCGGGCAGCCCTACCTCCACTTCCTCGTCGGCGGCGGCGGCCACACCGGCGAGACCTGCGTCAATCTGCTCGTGGACGGGAAACCCGTCCGAACCGCCACCGGGAAAAACAACGAAAAACTCGAGCCGCGCACCTGGGACATCTCCGAGTTTCGCGGTAAAAAGGCGCGCCTCGAGATTGTGGACGAGGCGACCGGGGGCTGGGGACACATCAACCTCGATCACTTCGTATTCAGCCCCGACGAAGCCTTTTCCGCCGGCGATCCGGCGGTTCGCCCCCTCGATCCCGACGTGGCGAAACGGGTGGCGACCCAACAGGGTTGGGTCAACGACTCAACCCTGTTGAGTTGGGCGGAGGAATTGCGATCCGAGGCGGCCGGGAAACCCGGCCATCCCTTTCACGCCTGGGTCGCCGGCGCCCACGAAGCCAGGGTTCGAGACGCCCTGAAACGGAAATTGGACGACGCGGCGTCCGCCCACGCCGCCGCGCGAAAGGAGGCCGCGGTGCTGGCGGATTTCGCCGACGGCGACGCGGCCGGCTGGAGAGCGGCCGGCTTTTCCTACGAAGCGAAGCCGTCCACCTCGGCGCTCTGGTCTCCGGAGGGCGGATCGCTGTTGCTGAAACCAGGCGTCCTCACCAGCGCGCGCCTGCCCGCGAAATTCCCGGGCATCCTGTATTCCCCGACTTTTGTCCTCACCCACGACCACATCCACCTGCGGATGAACGCGAAGGCCGCCAAGGTTCGGCTCGTGATCGACGGGCATTACATGAACCACTTCCACCAGCTCCTGCTGAAGGGCACGATCCTCAAGCCCGGCGACACCGACACCGGGGGCGAATTCCGCTGGCTGACGCTGAGCGGCGACCTCGACAAATACGCGGGGCATCGTGTCTGGCTCGAGATCGCCGATCTCGACGGCGGCCAGGCGACGATCGACGAGATTCTGCTCTCGAACGACGCCCTCCCGCCCGAGCCGGACGCCTGGGAAACGGCTCTGCTGAGCCGTGTCGAAGGGGACGGCCGCGAGGCTCTGGCCGCCGCGATGGGGACGCTGTGGGCCGAAAGTCTCGCCGGGCTTCGGCGGGGAAATCCCGATCCCGCCGAATTGGCCCTGCTCAACGGCCTGTGGCGCGCGGATCTCTGGCCGCGCGACGCCGAATTGCTGGCGGCCGCCGCCGATTGGAAGCGGCTTGAAGCGCCCGCGCCCCTTTTCGCGACGGCACTGATGGACGGAGATCCCGAGACCGAGCGCATTCATCTCCGCGGAAACGCCCACAACCTCGGCGACGAAGCGCCGCGCCGGAATCTCGCCGCGCTCGGCGGCCAGGCGGCGCCCGCCGGCGCCAGCGGTCGGCTCGATCTGGCGCGCGCGCTCGTGTCGGAGGACAACCCGCTGGTTCGCCGCGTGCTGGTGAACCGCGTCTGGCACCATCTTTTCGGCCGCGGCATCGTGCCGACCCCGGACGACTTCGGCTTTCTCGGCCAGCGGCCGAGCCACCCGGAGCTGCTCGACCGCCTCGCGGCGGATTTTTCCGGGGAAATGGACTGGTCGCTCAAGAGGCTGATCAAAACGATCGTGCTCAGCCACACCTACCGCGTGGGCAGCGCCGCGAATCCGGCCAACGACCCCGGGCGCCTCGCCGTGGTCGATCCGGAAAACATTCTGCTGCATCGCGCGCCGGTGCGGCGCCTGGAGGGCGAGGCGATCCGCGACGCCATCCTCGCCGTCTCGGGCCGGCTCGATCCCACGGTCGGGGGGCCGAGCATTCCGGTCCATCTGACCGGTTTCATGGACGGGCGCGGCCGGCCGAAATCCGCCGGTCCCCTCGACGGCGCGGGACGCCGCAGTCTTTACACCGAAATCCGGCGAAACTTCCTTCCGCCGCTGATGATGACCTTCGACATGCCGGTGCCTTTCAACGCGATGGGCCGCCGCGGCGTCTCGAATGTCCCGGCCCAGGCGCTCGCTCTGATGAACGATCCCTTTGTCGTCGAGCAGGCCGGCCTGTGGGCGAAGCGGATCGCGGACGATACTTCTTTAACCGACGAGCAGCGCATCGAGCGACTTTTTCTCGACGCCTATGGCCGCAAACCGACGCACGACGAAAGCCGTCAGTTGACCAACTATCTCGGACAAGAAAACCCCGACGAAGCCTGGCGGGACCTTTGCCACGCGCTTTTCAACAAGAAGGAATTCATTTATCTGAACTAGGTTTTTCGGTATTCGGTTTCTCGGTTTTCGGTTCGCGATTCCATTGGACGGGACTTGGAGAATGGTTTCCGATTTGTGGTTATGACAATCACACGCTTTGAGGACATTGAATGCTGGCAACTCGCCAGGGAGCTTACCAGTATGGTTTACTCCCTCGCCAGGGGCGCCGAGTTTGCCCGGGACTTTGGTTTGCGGGACCAGATCACACGGGCATCGGGATCGTCGATGCACAACATTGCGGAAGGATTCGACGCCGGAACCAATCCGGAATTCATCCGTTTTCTTCGTTTCGGCAAACGTTCGGCCACCGAAGTCCAAAGCCAGCTTTATGTGGCTCTCGACCAGCAATACATTACGCGGGATCAATTCGTTGAGGCCTACGAACAGGCACGGCTCGTGCGCGCCAAGACCGGCGCTTTCATTCACTACCTCGAATCCAACCGGAAACCTTGAACCGGTAACCGAATAACCGGAAGTCCCATGCACTGCCGCCGATTCAGAACCGCCCCCCTTTCCCGCCGCCGGATGCTGGCGCAGTGCGCCAACGGCTTCGGCGCCGTCGCGCTCACCGCGCTGTTGAATAGCCGCGCTTTCGGCGCCGTCGGCGGCAATCCCCTCGCGCCGAAGCGACCGCATTTTCCCGCCCGGGCGAAGAATGTCATCTTTCTCTACATGGACGGCGGCCCCTCGCAGGTGGATACCTTCGATCCGAAGCCACTCCTCACGAAATACAACGGCGAAGACCCGCGAAAAGCCATCGGCAAACTGGAGCCGACGCAATTCGACAATGTCGGCCAGGTTCTCAAGCCGCTGTGGGACTTCAAACAGCGCGGACACGGCGGCCTGTGGATCAGCGATCTTTTTCCGTGGATTTCGAAGGCGGCCGACGACTTGTGCGTCATCAAGTCGGTGGTCTCGAAATTTCCCGAGCACACTTCGGCGAACTATTTCCTCCATACCGGCTCGGGCCTGCAGGGGCGCCCCAGCATGGGAGCGTGGACCGGCTACGGACTCGGCAGCGAGAACGAGAATCTGCCGGGTTTCATCGTGCTCAACGGGGGTCTCATTCCGCCCGGCGGGCTCGATTGTTTCAATTCCGGCTTCCTTCCGGCGGCTTACCAGGCCTCGGTCTTCAAGCCCGCCGACCTGCCCGTGGCGAACATCCGCCCCGTCGAGACCGAGCCCGGCCGCCAGCGCCGGAAGCTCGACCTCATCCGTTCTCTGGACGAGTCCGCGATCGACCGTTACGCCGGCGACGCCCAGATCGACGCCGCCATCATCAACTACGAGACCGCCTACCGCATGCAGTCGGCCGTGCCCGAGCTGATGAGCATCGGCGGCGAATCCGAGGCGACGAAGAAGCTCTACGGCCTCGATGCCGACTACCCGCAGACGCAAACCTTCGCCCGCCAATGCCTGATCGCGCGGCGTTTGGTGGAGCGCGGGGTGCGCTTTGTCGAACTCACCTGTCCCTCCGGCAACGGCGACCGCTGGGATCAGCACAGCAAGCTTTTCGAGGGCCATACGAAGAACTGCAAGACCGTCGACCAGCCCATTTACGGCCTGCTCACCGATCTGAAGAAGCGCGGCCTGCTCGAGAGCACGCTGGTGGTGTGGGGCGGCGAGTTTGGCCGCACGCCCTTCGCCCAGGGCAGCGACGGGCGCGACCACAACCCGTTCGGATTCTCCATGTGGATGGCCGGCGGCGGGGTGAAAGGCGGTTTTTCCTATGGTGAAACCGACGACTGGGGTTACAAGGTCGTCGATCGCAAGGTCGAGATTCACGATCTGCACGCCACGATGCTCTACCTTCTCGGGCTGGACCACACCCGCAGCACCTTCCGCTTTTCCGGCCGCGACATGCGCCTGACCGACGTGCATGGAAACGTGCTGGAGGATATTCTCGCCTGAGGCGTCTCGGAGCCCGTTATGCCCCGTTTTCAATCTCTCTGCGTCTTTTGCGGATCGCGCCAGGGACAATCGGCGGCTTTCGCGGAGGCGGCGATGCGCGCGGGACGTCTGCTCGCCGAGCGGGGCATCCGCCTGGTCTATGGCGGCGGCAGCATCGGGCTGATGGGCATTCTCGCGGACGCCTGCCTCGAGGCGGGCGGCGAGGTGACCGGCGTCATCACCCGGCAACTGATGGACCGCGAGGTGGGCCACCGCGGCGTGACCTCCCTCGAGATCGTGGAAACCATGCTGGAGCGCAAGACACGCATGGCGGAGCTGTCGGACGGCTTCATCTCGCTTCCCGGCGGCATCGGGACGCTCGACGAAATCTTCGAGATGCTCACCTGGACCCAGCTCGGCATCCACCGAAAACCCAATGGCTTGCTGAACATCGAGGGATACTACGACTCCTTGCTCGCCTTCCTTGAAAGTTCGGTGGTGGGTCAGCATTTCGCCGCCCCCGCCCATCGGGACAATCTGCTCGTGGACGATTCGCTGGAGCCGCTGATCGCCCGGATGGAGGCCTTTGCGGACGAGTGAGGCGAATCGTTCCCACCGGGTAGGCGGAAAAGTGAATTTTTCGCTTTCCAAAAAGTTATCCGATCGCTAAAACGCCGGTGAAACGCTCCGCCGGACACCCGTCCGGCGGGCAATCCAAAACGTCCACACACCCTATCGATCTCTGATCCATGAAAAAAATCGGAAGTTTCCTCGCCATCGCCGGCATCGTGTCGGCCGTGCTTTCGTTTCTCGGCATGAACCTCAAAATCCTGATGTGGATCGACCTGTGGGGTCCCACGGCCGGCTGGTTGATCCGTGCCGCGCTGATTGTCGGGGGCGGCCTGCTCTGGTTCCTGGGACCCGAATCGGACGACGGGGAATAACGCTCCCTGACTCCGGGGCTCGACCAGGGCGTTGCCCGCCCCTCACCCTTTCGTCAGCGCCACCACCGCGCGCCTTTCGGGCACGAAGGTGGCCGCCGCCGCCGCGCGAATCGCCTCCGGTTCGACCGTGCGAATGGCTTCGGCGGCCAGGCGGTGGTGGTCCCAGCCCAGGCCGAGCAATTCGTCCACGGCGGCCGGTGCGGCGAGTTGCTGGGCGCTCTGCCGGCCCATGACATCGCGGCCCAGCCAGGAGCTGCGGGCGCGTTCGAGTTCCGCGGGATCGAGCCCGTTCTGCGCGAGGTTGTCGATTTCGCCGAGCAGTTCGTCCCGCACGCGCTCCCATTGATCCGGCGCCGTGGCGGCGTAAAAAAGAATCATGCCGCGGTCGAGCCCGAGCAGCTGGGTCGCCCCGACCGAATAAGCCAGCCCCAGTTCCTCGCGAATGCGAACGAAGACCCGGGAGGCCATGTCGCTGCACGCCTCGTCGAGCAGATCGAGCGCCGCCCGCTCCGGCGCCGCGACGCCGCCGGTCGGAAACCCGATGGCGACGATGGCCTGCTCCTTCTCGTGGGTCAGAACGCATTCGCGCGGTCCCGGCTCGACGAAAATCGACAGAGGCGGCGTGGCGTTTCCGCTTTCACCGTCGAAAGCCTTCGCGCCGGGGAGAAGGGTCGATTCGAAACGTTCCCGGAGCCGGTCCTCGGCCCGTCCCGGATCGATGTCCCCAAAGACGGCCACCACGCCATTGCGACCGCACACCAGCCGCGCGCGGAGCGCCTCCAGATCCGCGGGCGAGAAACCGCGCACGGTACGAACCGTTCCGCCGCCGCGCAGCCCGTAGGGATGCGTGGCGCCGAAAATCGTCTCGCGCAGCCTCAGCATGGCCACACTGAAAGGCCGGTCGTCCTCCGCTTTGATCCCGGCGATCTGGTGGCCCTTTTCCCGCTCCACCGTCTCGGGGAGAAACGCCGGCTCGAGGAGCGACTCCGCCACCAGATCGATGGCGAGGTCGAGATCGGGCCTCATGGTGTTGGCGGTGACGTTGAAGGTGTTCCGGCCATTGCCTCCGCCGAGACTGCCGCCGACGGCCTCGATCTGGCGGGCGATTTCCTCGGCGGAGCGGCGCTTCGTGTCCTTCGCCAAAAGCCGCGCCATCAACTGTCCGATGCCCGCCGTCTCCGGCGTGGCCGCGAGCATCCCGCCGCGAAAGACGGCATGAACGGTGGTTAGCGGCACCCGGGCGTCGGCCTTCAGCAGCAGGGTGAGTCCGTTGGCCAATTCGACCTTTCGCACCTCGTCGGAACGGGGCGCGGATCGTGCCGCGGCCTTCACGGGGGCGGCTTCCTCGGGATTGAGCGACACGATGGTGAGACCGTCATTCGTCAGGTAGCGCCGGGCGACCCCGGCCACATCCTCCGCCGTGACGCGCTGCACGGCCTCGACGTAGTCGCGGGTGAAGTCCAGGTTTCGCGTCAATATCCAGTTCGATCCCAGGTCGGAGGCCTGGCCGCGCATGGTCGTCAGGGTGCCGAGCTGGGCGCTGAGAGCCTGGTGGACGGCGGTGCTCATCTCGTCGGAGACGATTCCGCCGGCGTCCGCCAAGGACCGCACACCATCGAGCGCGGCCTCGATGGCGGCGTCGCGTTTGTCCGGCTCCGTGTCGAGGCTGACGATGAAAAGCCCGGCGTGCGCGGCGGTGTAGGCGTGGGCCGACACGCCGTGGGCGAGCCCCAGCCGCTCGCGCACTTCCCGGTAGAGGCGGGAACTTCGTCCGCCCCCCGCGATGGTCGCCAGCACATCCAGCGCCGGCATGTCCGGATGCGAAACGTCGGGAAGGTGCCAGGCCAGCTCGACGCGAGACAGCTCGGTGGGAAAAGTCTCGTGGATCTCGCGCCGTCCCAGTTGCCGCGGCTCGGCGGGAATGACCTCGTGATGCCGGCGCCGGCGCCGCTCGAGCCCTCCCAGATGCCCCTCCACCAGGGAATGCACCGTTTCCGCGTCGACATCGCCGGCGACGACGAGAAAGAGATTGTCCGGCGAGTACTGGCGGCGGTAGTAGCCGGACAGCTCGTCGCGGGTGAGCTGGTTGAACAGGTCAAGATGCCCAATCACCGGATGGCGGCAGGGGCTTTCGGCGAAGGCGGTGCGGAACAGCAGCTTGCTCAGGACCTGGTCGGGATTGTCGTCGCCCATGGCGAACTCCCGGCGGATGACCTCCGCCTCCTTCTCGAACTCGTCCTCGGGCAACCGGGCGTTGGCCACCACGTCGCACAGCACATCGAGGCAGGCCTCGAAGCCCTCCGACGGCGCGTCGATCCAGTAAACCGTCCGGTCGAAGGAGGTGTAGGCGTTGATGTAGCCCCCCGCCGCCTGGACGGCTTGCGCGATCTCGTTGCCGCCGCGTTTCCCGGTTCCCTTGAAAAGCATGTGCTCGAGAAAATGCGACATGCCCGACCCGAGCAGGTCGCCCTCGTGGATGCTTCCGGCGCGGCACCAGGCCTGAAGGCTCACCACCGGCGCGGCGCGGTCCTCCTTGACGATCAGTTCGAGTCCGTTCGGGTAGGTCCGGACCCGCGCCGTGGTCCGGGGAAACTCGATGGCGGCCTCATCCGCCGCCGCCGTGTCCGTCGTTGCGCGCGCGCTCACACCCGGGTCCGATCTCAATTGAGGCTCTCCTGGGCGGCTTCCGATTCCCCGCCGGGCTCGTCCGCCGGCTTCGGCTTCAGTCCGCGGGACCGGAGAGCGGTCCCGCCGGATGCGGACAGGTCGCCCGCCGGTGTGTTTTGACGGATCTTCGGCCGGAATGGCTGACGAAAGGCCTCGTCGAAGTCGAAAACGCCCGCGAAATCCGCCGGGCAGTCCTCGTCCGATTTCCCGAAAACCCCCGCCTCGATCAATTGGAAAACCATGTCGCCGACATCTTCGCAGCGGCCGAGGCCCCAGCTTTCCAGGACCGTGGCCGCCATGGGACCGTATTCCCGAAGCGCGTAATCGCGAAACCCGTGCAGCAGTTCGCCGCCGTTCACATGACGGTGCTCCTCCATCTCCTCGCTGCGCAGCTTGCGGACGGTGTAGTCCAGCGCGTCCCGCAGGAACGCGTAGGCATCCGCGTCAAAGCGCCCATCCCGTCGGCGGATGACCTTTACGGCTTCGTCGAATCGGATTTTCTGCATGGGTCGAGTGGAGGGAGAAGAAACGGCGGAGAAGACGACCGCTGGACGAAAGAATCGTCGCTCCCTTACTTCCCGCAATCCGCCCCGGTTCGTCAAGCGAAAGACGCGATCCGGCGCAATTCGGCGCGCCACGAAACACGGCTCAGTTTTCGGCCGGTTCCGGCGCCGGGATTGGCTCCAGAGGCGGCGGCATCTCCGAAAACGCCCGCGATCCCCACCACCAGCGCGCCAGCCCGGCCAGCAACAGCAAAGCCAGGGCCAGAATCAGGAAACGGCGTTCGGCGGCGGAGAGGGTGTTCATCGGGCGGGGAATCGCGCCGCCACCCTTCCCCATCCTCGCCCGTTCCGCACGCCCCGTTTTTCATCGTGGCTTGGGCATCCTGCCCAAGATTTCGCGGAGACGGCCTCCGCCCGATCATCCTACCTCCACCGCCCGAGGTGCGCGCCTCCTCCGCCCGCGGCCAGGACGCCCCCGCCACGGCGATGAGGGCTCGACATTCTCCCCGCGACCGGCTTACGCTTTCCGGAATGACACTCCCCCGCCATTGGCTGACCCGTCCGCGCTGGATTCTGGCGGTGGTCGCCGCTCTCGCCTTCCTGGCCTGGCTGGTCTGGCCGGTGCCGATCAGGAAAGTCTCCACGAATACCTTCCTCGCCATGACTCCCACCCCGATGAGCGGGTACGAATTCATCGGCTTCGCCCGGATCGAAACGCACGACACGCCGTGGGAGGCCTGGAAATCGTTTCGCAAGATCGCCGCGGTCGCCAATTCACAAATCGTCCGGGACCTCGGCGATTCCGCGTGCTGGAGTCCGGACGGCGCAACGCTCGCCTATCGCCGCGACAATCTCGTCTGGCGCTACGAACTCGCCAAGGCGCCGCCCGCCGGACTCGACCCCGGGACCGCCTTGGAAAACACCGCCCGTGATTACGACCGCAAGATCGTCGCCGGCCGTTTCGAACACGCCACCGTCGAGCGCACGCCCCGCGCGCTCGTCTGGCTCAAAGACCGCTGGCCCGCGTGGCAAAAAACCGCCCGCGGTTGGTTCGAGAGCCCGTGATCCGGCCGGAGCGCCGCCTTCACGCGAAGGCCACGCCGGGCGCGTCGCCGTACGCGATGTCCACGCGCCGGCCGCCGTTGAGAATCGATTGCCGGCCCGCCTCGACGACCAGTTCGTTGTAAAAGCTGTTCGCCGGCGTCGCGTGCCAGCCCGCCTCGTCGATCTCGGCGAGCATCGCCTGTCGCGCCGCGAGATCGCCCGCGTCCGCGACCCGCGCCGCCGTTTCGACGAGCTGCTCGATGGCCCGGTAGCCGTAACCGACCGGACGCAGCCCCGGCCCGTCGGCGCGCTCGATCATCTGGAAGTAATCCGGATTCACCAGATGATGCGCCGTGTCCCCCGGGTCGTTGCCCGCTTCGATCGCGCAGTAGGCGACTCCCCGGTAGTTGTCGACGTGCTGAATGAAGCCGCCGATGCCCGTGGCCTCGTCCTTGGTGTAGAGCTTCATTCCCTGGTCGTTGCCGGCCACGGCCTGATTCGGGTAGGCGATGCCGTTCTGCACGTTGAGCACGGCGCCGTTTTCCCAGATCACGCGGGCGTCGGTGTAAAGGTAGCCGGCGTTGCCGTTCGGAAACCGGTCCTCGATCCCGTGCACCGAGACGGCGACGGGTTTCAATCCCGTGATGAACGCCACCAGATCCACGTAGTGACAGCCGATATAGACGAAAAAGTCCGTCTGATCCGTCGTGCACCAGTTCATGAAATTCGAGTCGCGATACCACCACTTCTCGTGAAGGCAGGCCTGCCCGAGTTTGAATTCCCCGAGCTGTCCGGCGCGATACTTCCGCCGCGCGATCCAGTTGCGGTCGTCATACCGCTTGTGGTACTCCACCCCGACGAAAAGCCCCTTTTCGAAGGCCCGCCGCCGGACGTCGAGCGCGTGCTCGTGGCTGAGGACGAGCGGTTTGACGCAGACCACGTGATGGCCGCGGTCCAGCGTCTCGCACAGCACCTCGTGGTGGTTCTGGTCCGGAATCGCGATGTAAACGATCGATCCCGGCGGCAACTCGTCGAGCAGGCGCTTGTGGAGGTCGGCCTGGGCGGAGTCGTCCGCGTCGGGCCCCGGCTGGGCGTGGAAGGACTGCCCCGGAAAGGCCGCGCGGAGATCCGCGTCCTCGATCAGCGGCGTGAGGGTCGACTTGCGGCGCGCGGTGACGGTGATCTCTCCGATTCGGCCGAGCCGCTGCAATTGAAAGAGCGACGGCAGCACCTGGACCTTGGTGATCATGCCGCCGCCAATGAGGAGGACGGGTTTCGGGGAGGCGCTCATGGAGGGGCGAAACGTCGAAAAACTCCCCGCGACTCAACAGGGTATGGTCGGAGAGTCAACCCTGTTCAGTCAGGGATGGCCCTCTCGCCATCGTCGGCCGTCCGGCGGGCGGACCCGGCCTTATCAGGGCTTCACCGGCTGGAGGTCCTTCTCCGGCTCGATGCTCATGATCTTGTCGTGGATCTTGAGGATCTCCTTCGATTTCTCGAAGAAGGCGTCCACCTCGGCGGCGGAGGCGTTGTTCGACGCGATCAGGGTGTCGAGTTCATTGAGAAATTTGTCCGAGTCCAGGGCGATGGCGTTCATCTGCGCCTGCGCGCGGCCGTAGGCCTCGGCGACCTTGCCCCGGGCCCGCTCGAAGGCCTCGCGCTGGCCCTGCTCCTTGTAGAAATTCTCGCGCTCGACCTTGTATTCCTTGCTGAAAATCCGCTGCAGCAGTCCGTAGCGCTCCTTCGGCGGAATGCTCGCGGGCACGGCGAGCTGCTCCGAGAGGTAACGCTCCAGTTCGCGAAATTCGCCGATCGGCTTCCGATACTGCTGGTGCAGCATCGTGAGTCCGTTGACGACGGTCTTGAGCTTTTCCGACTCCTGCTCGTCGAGCGCCTTGCCGGCTTTCAGCTTGTCCTCGACCGAGCCGATGTATTCGATGGTCTTGCGGCTGTCGTACACGATTTCGTTGAACTGCGCGTAGGCCCGCTGGAGTTTTTCGGCGCCCTCGGCCAGGAGACGCTCGCGTTCCTTGGCGCGTTCGGAGCGTTCGCGGTCCAGTTCGGACTGTTTGTCGGCGAGTTCGGCCTCGAGGTCGGACTTGGTTTTTTCCAACTGCGTCGCCTGGGCTTCGAGTTGGCGGATCTGGCCGTCCCTTTCCAGCACGAGTTTCTGCTGCTTGCTCCAGAGCCAGCCGAAGACGCCCGCCAGACCGGCCAGCGCCAGCATCAGCAGGGTCAGGATGACGATGGGCCCTTTGGAACCTCCACCGCGGGGCGCCCCCTCGGCACTGGATTCCTTATCGATTTCGAAATCTTTTTCCTGTTCCATAGCGGTATTACAGTAGTCTTAAATAATTGTTCTTCCAACGGTTTACGCCACCAATCTTGCCAATCTTTCGCCTTTTTTCGTCGTTTCGGCGATGGCGGCGGCGGGAAGGAACTCGCCCACCGCCGCTTACCGCGTCTCGGGACGCCGCAACATCACGCGACTCTGAAACATCTCGAAGGAGGATTCGCTACTGTCTCCCCTGGGCCACCGCACCTTCACCGTGGTAATCCACTCTTCACGACCCAGCGCCACAAAGAGGGTCGCCGTCGATTGCGCCAGGTAACTCCCTCCCGCCGCGACTTCTTTGGTTATCTTCGCGCCCGTGTTGGTTTCGATCTCGACCCGCGATCCGACGGCGGTGGGGTTTCCCTTTCCGGCCTCCAAAGCGATCGTCGTCCAGCGCGCCTCCGGCCCGCGGGTCTGGTTCACGAGCGTTTTCAGTGGTCCGTTGTTCGTGGCGCACACGAGATCGGGCGCTCCGTCGCCGTTGAGGTCTCCCTTCGCCAGACTTTTGGCATCCTCGTGAATCCATATCCCGCTGTCTTCGGGCTCGATCTCCGTGAAGGTTCCGTCACCGTTGCCCTTCAGGAACAGACCCAACCCGCCGCTCATCCGTCCGGTTTCGACCTGTGGCGAGTAGAAATTCTGGGCCAGAACCGCGTCCGGACGCCCATCCCCGTCGAAGTCCTCGACCACGACGCCGAAAGCGGGGGCGATCTGCGCCAGATGGGGCAGCGGCTTGACCGTGAAATGCCCCTCCCCGTCGTTGACCAGGGCGGAGGACTCGAGGTGGGTTAGTTTCAGGACATGCGCCTCTTCGAGCTTCGGCTGACCGTATATGGCCTCCAGATTGGCGGAGGCGAAAGCGTGGAAGGTCTCGAATTTCTGCCGGATGAAGGGCATGGCCTGCGAGCTGCATCCCCTCCCGCGCATCGGGTAAAGGGTGTCTCCCTCGAATTCCGCCTCGACGAGATCGCACTGCCCGTTGCCGTCGAAGTCATTGAGGTAAACCAGGATCGGATGCTCCATCGAGGCGTGGTATTTGGTGTTGTGTCCCAGGTTGGTGGCCACGTAGTCCATGTCGCCGTCGCCATCGAGATCGCCGGCATCGATGCCCTGCCACCATCCTTGATATTCCGCCAGTCCGGCGGCTTCGGTCACATCGGCGAAGCGGCCGTCCTCCCCTTGGTGAAATGCCTTCACCGCTCCCCAGGTGAGGGTAAGCAGCAGGTCGAGCCTGCCGTCGCCATCGAAATCAGTCCACAGCGCGCCCGAAACCCTGCCGATTTCGCGCATTTCGGGCGCCAATTCCCCGATGACATCGCGAAGCCGGTCCCCTTCGTTGCGCAACAACCGCTGGGGAGGAATGTCGTTAAAATGCCCCGGCATCGCCCGTGACCCGACAAACAAGTCAACGTCACCGTCCCGATCGAAATCGGCGGCCGCCACCACGCCGGCGCTCTCGAAGGCGCGCTCCTTCGGATCGGAACTCGGATTCGCCTTCGCAAAACCCCGCTTTTTGGCCTCCCCTTCTCCAAATTCGGCGTTGATGTACAGACGGTCCTCAAGAATCGGCTCGCCGGAAAGTTCGGGTTGGTATCCGCCGCTCGCCACGTAAAGGTCCATGTCTCCGTCGCCATCCGGATCGATAAACACCGCCCCCATATCCTCGGACTTCGAATCCGCCCGCCAGGGACCGGATATCTCGGCAATCCACCGGCCATCCGCCTCTCTTCGAAACAGCGCCCCATCCTGGCGGCTCGCGCCCCCGACCCAAAGATCCTCGTCCCCGTCCGCGTCCGCGTCGCCAAAAGCCAGCCCCGGCCCCAATCGCGACAGGCGCCACGGCAGGAGCGATTCCTTCTCGAAGTCGTCAAAATCCAAATCTTCCCGATGCTCGAAGGTCAGTCCCGCGATCGCATCCTGTGAAAACAGGGTTCGCCGGGATTCGGGCGTTCGCCGGGCGGGCGCCGGTTCCTCGTCGCCGTCAGGTTCGGTGACGATGTGGCGAAACCCGGCGGCGAGATCTTTCACGACCTGCCGCGTTCCACTCGGCCACTCAATTTCCAGCCTCTCCGCCACCTCGTCCGGACCGAGCCCAAAGTGAATCACCGGTTCTTCGCCGGATTCGTACCCGCGGGCCAGCGACAGCATGCGGGATTGCCAGCCGGACGCGGATTTCAGCCGCAGCCGCGCCCCCACGCCGAAATGGTTCGACCGCCCGCCCCGCAACTCGATCAGCATCCGGTGGCCGGAACCGAGATCGTTTCGATAGACGCCCACCGGGGCGTTCATGTTGTTGACCACCGCGTCGAGATCGCCGTCCCGGTCGAGGTCCGCCAGGATCAACCCGAAACTCGCCGAGAAATCGTTGTAGTTCCACGCCTCGCTGACGTCTTCGAAAGTGAGATCCCCCCGATTTCGGAAGACCTTGTTGTGGTCGGCTCCCGTTTTGTCGTACGATTTCAGCAATGCGTCGCGTTCGGCGAGTTTCCCGGCCTCGTTGAGTCGGGCGATCTCGGCCACGTGGTCGGAGTTGTTGACGTCCCGCGCCATTCCGTTCGTCACCATCGCGTCTTCCCATCCATCGCAGTCAAAATCGGCAAACCGGACCGCCCAGGTCCAGCCGGTGCTCTCCAGGCCCGACAGAAAGCCGGATTCCAGAAAACGCCGCCCTCCGGCGTTGATGTACAGCATGTTCCGCATGATCTGGCGGGGTTCCGGAAAATCGAGAAACCAGGAACTCCGCCCCATTTCGCCCATCTCCATTTTCTGGCGGTAATGATTCATCGCCGACATGTCGGCAACGTAGAAGTCGAACCAGCCATCCCGATTGACATCACCAAAGTCGCCGCCCATGGAAAACCACGTCGTGTAGGGAAAGGTTTCCTTGAGGACATTGGTGAACGTGCCGTCACCGTTGTTTCTCCAGAGGCGGTCCGGGTCCGTGAAGTCGTTCGCGACGTGGAGATCCGGCCACCCGTCATTGTTGTAGTCCCACCAGGTCGCCGACAGGCCGTGATGAAGCTCCGCGTCCATTCCCGCCGCTCCGGTGACTTCCGTGAAGACACCGGATCCGTCGTTCCGGAAAAGGCGATCCTTCCTCCCGGCTTCCTGGGGGCGCCCGCCGACCAGGAAAAACTCCTCCTCCAGATGGGCGGGCACGGCCGGTTGGCCGTTGATGTTTTGAATTTCAAATGTCGGGTCCTTTTCCCCCACATAAAACAATCGATAGGTTAACAGGAAACAGTCCAGATCGCCGTCCCGGTCGTAGTCCGCGAACGACGCCATCCACGTCGCGTCGTCCAGCCCCAGGCCGCGGCCCCGAGCCTCTTCCAGAAAGGTTCCGTCCCCCTGATTGATGTGGAGCCGGCAAGGGCTTCCCATGTTGCAGACGAAAAGGTCCAGGTCCCCGTCGTTATCCACATCCGCGAAGCAGGCTCCCGATCCCCAGGCGTCTTCCTCCCGAATTCCGGACGCCGCCGTGACGTTTTCGAATTTCCAAGGCGCCGTCTGTCGCAGCAACTGGTTCTGCCCATCCTCCGAAACCAGAAACAAGTCCGGCATTCCGTCACCGTCAAAGTCCCCCGCGCAACCGCCGGACCCGTTATAAAGATATTTTCGGATATTTTCCGGCTTCAGGAAATTCTGAAAGTCGATCCCCGTTTCAGCGACTCCCAAGCTCTCGAACTTCGGAGTTCTCCCCTCGGCCGACGGCTTCGAAAGCGGAATGGACTCAACCCATTCCTCTCCCCGTGCCAGGCCTCCCCACACCGTTCCCAACAGGAGTCCAAACAAAAAGGTGGATCTCATGGGACAGTTTTCGATGAGGTCCAAAATTCGCAACCCGCAAATGCGGCGAGGCGGGTGATTCGCCCGCCATCCATTTATTTCGGGAATCTTGATCTTCTTGATTCTTTTTTCTTGCCTTTTTTTGCTACTTCGACTGAAATGTCGCCGGATTGCCGTGACCCGCGGCTTTTCCACGACCGACCGCTCACATTCTCAGGAGGGATTTCTAACTTCATGACCTGCCAAAAGTTGGGTTGCTTCACGCTTGTCTCGGGATTGGGATTGCTGTTCTTGGCGATGCCCCGGTCGGGACAGGCTCAAACCTACACGTTCAACCCCGTTGCCAATCCCGGCATCACCGATATCTCGGGGACAGGCACGTTCTTGGGCGGGGGTGACGACGAAAGCTTCTCCGCACCATTGGGTGGCCCCGGCTTTTCCTTTTTCGGAACCACTTACACGACCCTGTTCGCTACCACGAACGGCTTTCTCTCCACGGCGGGGGATGGCGGTGGAGATCTTACAAACGATACCCCTCTGCCTCAATCCCCCAGCTCGGGAACCGGCGGCCGAATCTATGTCCTTCATGACGACTTGGACGTGGGTGGGGGCATTTACCACCAATATTTCGCCTCAAGTCCCTACATGAATCCCGGTGGCGGTTCCAGTGCCGCCAATGTTTTTCAGTGGAACAACACCAACCATTTTGGTGGCGGCGGTCCTTTCGAAATTGAGGCGGTCCTTTTCGACGACGGCAACATGCTCTTTCTCTACGGTGCCGGAAATCCGGAAACCGGCGCTGGATCAACGACAGGAGTTCAGGATCCGACCGCTACGGAAGGATATTTGTTTGCGGGAAACACCCCTGGATCGATTCCCGACAACTTCGCCCTTGCGGTCCTCTACGCCATCATTCCGCTGAGCCCGGCGGAGTCCGCCGGAGCCGGCCCCGCCCGCCGGGAAGACGATGACCCGGCTTTTCTCGTCGTCGATCTCGGGTCGATCAACTCGCTGCTCACCACCGGTCTGATGATGCCCGGCGTCAACCGCACCGTCACCCAGCAGGCCGGCTTCAACACCGTCCACGGCGACCTCAACGACCGCCTCTTCCGGGCCCGCGCCGGTTTCGCCGACTACGATGACGACGGCGATGTCGACGCCGCCGATTTCCAGATCTTTCAGCAGAATTTCGGCGGCGATCAGACCTCCCACAACACGCTGCGTTACATGGAGTTCGCCGCCAACCAGCACATGGACTACCGCGTCGCCCTCGGCCTCGCCGACGGCGAGGAGGTCGAGTTGCTCGACACCCTCTACGGCGGCGACACCGTGTGGTCGGCCATGCCCACCGCCATGCTCGGCGGGCCCATCCCCATCTCCGCCGCCATCGCCCCGGTCGCCATCAAGGCCGTCGTCGCCGTCCCCGAAGGCTCCGGCAAGGAATCCCTCGGCTCCAAAGTCGTCCTCGAGGAAAACCCCCACCAGCGCTTCGAGGCCTTCACCGCCTTCGACTACGGCGACTTCGATCAGGACAATCTCAGCCGCAACGCCCGCGGGTTCGACACCGACAGCTACACCGGCACCCTCGGGCTCGAATACCGCCTTTCCCGCAACCTCCTGATCGGCGGGGCCTTCAGCCATGTCTGGAGCGACACCGAAATCGCCAGCAACCTCGGCGGCATCGATGTCGAGGGCCAAATGCTCAGCACCTACGTCACCTGGCTCTGGAAGCGCTTCTACGCCGACGCCCTCTACTCCTACGGCGATTTCAACAACGAGATCACCCGCAACACTTTGCTGGGTTCCAACGCCCACGGCGACACCGACAGCAACTCCCACAACATCGCGCTCAACGCCGGGTACTCCCTTCGCCTGACCGATCAAATCACCACCGGCCCCGATCTCGGCCTCGTTTACAGCACCGGCGACATCGACGGCTACACCGAAACCGGCGGCGGCAACGCCAACCTGGTTTATCCGGACGACAATTTCGAGTCCATGATCAGCCGCCTCGGCTGGCACGTCACCCACCAGGTCCGCGCCGGTCGCGGGACGGTGACCACGCAGTTGAGCGCCGCCTGGGCCCACGAATACATGCCCGAGTCCGATCCGGTCGGCGCCACCCTGGAGACTTCGCCCTTCATTCTGGTCAATGGAAACAGCGCCCGGCGCATCGGCGGCTATGGCGCCCAGGCCGACGGCACCCACGCCGGCACCGACTGGCTCGAACTCGGCGCCGCGCTGCGGGTCGACTTCGGCAACGGCTGGAACAGCAGCCTCGGCTACCAGGGCCAGTTCGCGAGGAACAACGCCAGCGCCCACTTCGGCAGCGCGCGCCTCGGCTACGAGTGGGGCGACCACCTTTTCCCGCCGAAAGCGGACAAAGGCGCCGGCCACGCCGAGCCGGCCGCGACCTTCGCCGCCGCGCGGAGGAAGGAATCGCACGAATCGAACGACGGCGGCGGCAAAGATGGTCTGCTCGCCAAACTGGGTCGCCCGATGTCCGGGCACGCCGGCCCCGGCGAAATGCCCGAACCCGGCGGCAGCGCATCCGTTTCGGCGAAGCCCGAAATTGATGCGCCCAGAGCCGAGCCCCTGCCCGAGCCGATCGCCGAGGTGCGCCCGGCGGCGGCGGTGGACGAGATTTCGACGGAAAAACTTCCCGAAGTCGTCAACCCGCCCCGCTCCGACGGCGAGCCGGTTATCTACCAGTCCTGGGACGAGGTGCCCGGCCGGAAGAAAATCTCCGCCGCGGAGCCTTCTGCCAAGTCCGGCTCCCAGCCGATGGCCGCCGCCAACTGAGAGCGATCGAGCCCGGCGGCGGCTTCCCGCCCTTCGTTCATTCGCGGGAACGCTTTCGTCCCGGCTTCGCTGTTCCGAAATTCGATGGCGCGTTCCCGTTCGGTCCGCGGGCGGGATGACCGCGCCACACGGCCGGCATCCCTTTTCGAATTGACCGTTGCTTTCCCCTCCGTTACAAGGGCCGGACCATGACCCGCTTTACTTTGGTGGCACGATTCATCCTCCCCGCGGTTGCTCTCGCGATTTCCGCCTGCGGCTCGATGAATGCCGAGAAAAAACGACAGCAGGAAGCGGCCGAGACGCGCGCGCGTTACACCCTCGGCGGAGTCGAATCCCAAAACGACAGTTGGCTCCAGCAGAAATTCCGGTCGATGAAGGAATGGGAGGACGAACGGGCGGCGGCCTGGTACGACAAGATCATGAAGGATTGACTCCCGCCCGGGCGCGCGTCGGACGGGAAATGGCCGCAATTCCGGCCCTGTAACGCCGAGAAAATGCCCGGTAAGGTGTCGCATTCAAACAAAAGTGGCCCCATCCGACACCAGACCGGCGAAAGGCCTCATGCAACCCTGTCGGGTGTTCGACTCAACCCTGTTGGGTCCGGCACCCAACCCTGTTGAACTCCCCCACGTTGGTTCGATGAATCTTTTCCGCCAGTCGTTCCGGAGCCGCCTCCCCAACGGATCAATCCCGGCGGCGGCCGCGATCCTCGCCCTCCTTCTCCTTCCGATGGCTCCGACCGCCGTCGGCGGGGAAGCGGAGGAGGACGGCGCGGCCTTTTACCGCGAAACGGTGCATCCCCTGCTGGAGGGTCGCTGTTTCAAGTGCCACGGCGCGGAGGAAAAGCTGAAGGGCAACTTCCGCCTCACCAGCCGGGAGGGACTGCTGGCCGGGGGCGATCTTGGCTCCGCCTACAATCCGGACGATACCGCCGCGAGCCTGGTGCTGACGATGTTGTCCTACGTGGACGACGAGCACCAGATGCCGCCCAAGGGCAAGCTCCCCGACGCCGAGATCGACATCCTGAAACGCTGGGTCGAAAGAGGGGCGCCCTACGATGCGGCTCTCGAAATCAAGGGCGAGACGCCGCCGGCCTCGAAGGCATTCACGATCACGGAAAAAGACCGCCAATACTGGGCCTATCGGCCCTTCGATCCCGCCGCGAAGCCGCCGGTGGCGAAGGACGCGGCGTGGAACGCGAACGGGATCGACGCCCACATTCGCCACGGACTCGAAGCGGCGGGCCTGGAGCCCAACCCGCCCGCGCCGCCGGGCGCGCTGTGCCGCCGGGTCTTTTACGATCTCATCGGCCTGCCCCCGACGCCGGCCGAGGTGCGGGACTTCGAGACACGCTTCGCGGCCGATCCCGACCGGGCGTGGAACGACCTCGTCGAGGACCTCCTCGAACGGCCGCAATACGGCGAAAAATGGGCCCGACACTGGCTGGATCTCGTCCGCTACGCGGAAACGAACGGTTTCGAGCGCGACAATCCGAAGCCGCAGATGTGGCGCTACCGGGACTATGTGATCGACGCCTTCAACGGCGACACGCCCTACGACCGCTTCGTGATCGAGCAACTGGCGGGCGACGAAATCGCCGAGCCGACGCGCGCCTCGCTGACGGCGACCGGCTACTATCGCCTGATGCAGTGGGACGACGAACCGGCGGACCGCAAGCAGCACGTCTACGATGTGCTGGCCGACAACGTGCAGGTGACGGCGGAGACCTTTCTCGGCACCTCGATGAACTGCTGCCGCTGCCACGACCACAAGGCGGACCCGATCTCGATGCGCGACTACTACTCGTTCATGGCTTTTTTCCACGGCCTGACGCCCTACGCCACCGAGGGGACCATTCGGCCCTGGGCGGACCCGGCGGAGTTGGCGAGCTTCGAGAAAAACCGGGCGGCCCGGCTCGCGGCGGAACGTGAAAAACTCGACGCCCTCGAGACGGAGATGACGGCCCACCTGAAGGCCGAGGGCCAATACGCCGCCGCCTCGGAAACGCGCGCCCGGGTGCTGACCTTCATCGACGACGCCCGGGGACGGCCGGTGACCTGGGACTACGTGACCGACCAGCCGGCGCCGGGCTGGAACGCGGTGGCCTCGAAGGAGGTCAAGAGCTGGACAAAGGGCGTCGGCGGCTTCGGCAAAAAGGGCACGCCGAACGCCCGCGTCGGCACCGAATGGGCCGGGCCCGACATCTGGATGCGGACGGATTTCGGCCTGCAGGAACTGCCGGAATCGCTGGTGCTGGAGATTCATCACGACGAGGACGTGGAGGTCTTCCTCAACGGCGCCGAGATCTTCCGGGCGGCGGGTTTTTCCACGGACTACGAAACGGTCGAACTGGGTCCCGAGGCGATCGCCGCCCTGCAGACGGGCCGCAACGTGGTCGCCGTGCACTGCCACCAGACCGGTGGCGGCCAATACATCGATCTCGCGCTGCGGAGCGCCGCCCAGAAACCGCAAACTCTGCCCGAGGCCCTGAAACGCGGCGGTCCCGGCCTGGCCAAGGCGATGGCCGGGCATTTCGGCCGCGACGTGGTGAAGGAATGGAACGACCGCCGCGGCGCGATCGACGCCCTTCGCCGCGAATTGCCGGGCACGCCGCTGAATGTGGTCAAGGAAACCGGCCAGCATCCGGACCCGCTTCAGATTCACCTCCGCGGTTCGGCCCACGCGCCCGGCGACCCGGTCGAGCCCGGGTTTCCCGCCATCCTCGCCAGCGCGACGAGCGATCCGCGTCCCGCCGAGATCGCGCCCGTCGAGAGTGGCGGCGCGAAGTCCTCCGGCCGCCGACTCGCCCTGGCGAACTGGATCGTCGATCCGGCCAATCCGATGACGGCCCGTGTCATCGTGAACCGGCTCTGGCAGCATCACTTCGGGCGGGGCATCGTGCCGAGCACGAACGACTTCGGCAAGCTGGGCGAGCCCCCGACCCACCCGGAACTGCTGGACTGGCTCGCGGCCGAGCTGATTCGCCGGGGATGGAGCCTCAAGGCGATGCACCGGCTCATCCTCGACAGCCGGACCTACCGCCTGTCATCGGCTCCGAGCGAGGCTTCGCTGGCGAAGGACCCGCAAAATTCGCGGCTCTGGCGGCACGACATGCGCCGGCTCACGGCGGAGGAACTGCGGGACTCCATTCTCGCCGTCTCGGGCAACCTGAACCTGAAAGCCGGCGGCGACTGGGTTTTCCCTCCCCTTCCCGACGAGGTGCTGGCGACGGCCTCCCGCCCCGACAAGGCCTGGCCCGTGTCGCGCGATCCGGCCGAGCACACGCGGCGCTCGATTTACATCCACGTGAAACGCAGCCTGCGCCACCCGATGATGGCCGACTTCGACCAGGCCGACACCGACGGCCCCTGCGCGGTGCGTTTCGCGACCACGGTGCCCACCCAGGCGCTGGCGATGTTGAATTCGGAGTTCGTGAACCGCCAGGCCCGCGTCTTTGCCGAGCACCTGCGTCAAGACGCCGGCGCCCCCGAGGCGCGCGTCCGCGAGGCGCTCGAACGCACGCTTCAGCGTCCCGCCACCGATCCGGAGATCGCCGAATGCCTCGCCCTGATGAAACGGCTCCAGACCGAGAACGGCCTCGACGAAGACGCCGCGTTCGATCGTGTGGCGCTGCTGGCGCTGAATTTGAACGAATTCCTCTTCCTCGACTAGTCGAGGAAATTCCAAACCCGAATCTCGAAATCCGAAACAAATCCAAAATTGAAATCCGGAAAGGACCCAAACGAAAGCGGCGGAAAACCCTACGACCTGGAGGAACGCACGGAGCGCTTTGCCAAAGACGTGCGAGTCTTCCCGAAGACGATTCCAATGACGATCGCAAACCTTGAAGACATCAAACAACTCGTCCGGGCATCCGGTTCGCAGTCCGCAAATTATATCGAAGCGAACGAAGCGGTGAGCAAAAAAGATTTCGCGTTTCGTGTAAAAGTCTGCCGAAAGGAAGCCAAGGAATCGGGTCTGTTTCTTCGCTTGCTCGACACCGGCGATTCGGAGGAAGTGGAAGACGAACGCCGGCGATTGAATGACGAAGCCGGACAGTTGACCAGAATATTTGGCTCAATCATCAGGAAAAGCGACGGTGGTTAATTCATGCGTCAGTTTCGAACATTGAACCCTTTCCCAATTTGAATTTGTTTCGGATTTCGAACTTAGGATTTCGGATTTTCCCCCATTCGCCATGAACCGCCCGAGCCACCCCTCCCCCTCCCAGTTCTGCGGCAACGTGCGGCGCCGCGAGTTTCTCCACACGGTCGGCGGCGGTTTTCCCGCCCTGGCGCTGACCGGCTTGCTGGGCGCGGACGGATTTTTCGGAAGAGCGAACGCCGCCTCTCCCGGCGTCTTCCGCAACCCGCTCGAGTCGAAGCCGGCCATGGCCCCCGCGAAGGCGAAGAGCGTGATTTTCATCTTCTGCTACGGCGGCCCGAGCCACATCGACACCTTCGACCACAAGCCGCGAATGTACGGCATGGACGGCAAAACGATCGCCGTCAAAACCTTCGGCCGCGGCGGGAAAAAGAACTCGGGCCGCATCGTGGAGCCGAAGTGGAAATTCAAGCGATACGGGCAGTGCGGCAAGTGGGTGTCCGATCTTTTCCCGCATCTCGGCGGATGCGTGGACGACATCGCCTTCCTTCATTCCATGACCGCCGATTCGCCGATCCACGGATCGGCGCTCCTGATGATGAACTGCGGCAGCATCATCAGCGGCAAGCCCTCCCTCGGGAGCTGGGTCAACTATGGTCTGGGCAGCGTGAACGAGAATCTGCCCGGCTATGTCGTGATGCTAGACCAGTCCGGTGGCCCCATCTCCGGCGCCAAGAACTGGACCAGCGGCTTCATGCCGGCGAGCTACCAGGGCACCGTCTTTCGCTCGAAGGGCGATCCCATCCTGAATCTCAAGCACGTCGACGGCATGAGCGCGGGCGAGCAGCGCACGCTGATCGACTCGCTCAACCACCTCAACGCCGGGCATCTCGACTCGCGCTTCGACAACACCAACCTCGCCGCCCGCATCGCCAGCTACGAACTCGCCTACAAAATGCAGGCCACCGCGCCGGAGGCCATCGACCTCGACGGCGAAAGCGCCGAAACGAAGGCGCTCTATGGCATCGACCAATCCCGGACCGAGGACTTCGGCCGCAAATGCCTGCTCGCCCGCCGCCTGGTCGAGCGCGGCGTGCGTTTCATCCAGATCTACTCCGGCGGCGCCCACAACGACGACAACTGGGACGCCCACGGCGATCTCGAGAGAAATCACAACCACCACGCCGGCGGAACCGACAAGCCCATCGCCGGCCTGATCCGCGATCTCAAACGCCGCGGCATGCTCGACGACACCCTCATCGTGTGGGGCGGCGAATTCGGCCGCCAACCGACCGCCGAATACGAGAAAGGCACCGGGCGCGATCACAACAGCTACGGATTCACCATGTGGATGGCCGGTGGCGGCGTGAAAGGCGGGGTGTCCCACGGCCAGACCGACGAGATCGGCTCCGCGGCGGTCGAGGACCGCCTGCATGTGAAGCATTTGCACGCCACCATCCTGTCGCTGATGGGGCTGGACCCGAACGCGCTGAGCTTCTTCTACGGCGGGCTCGATCAAAAACTCGTCGGTGTCCAGGAGGTCGATCCGATCCACCAGATCATGGCCTGAGCCGGCGGAGGACGCCTTTCCGATTCCCGCGAAAACCCATGGCCGGTTCTTCCCCCACCTACCGTGTGAAACCCGGATCGAGCCCGCTCTGGGCTTCGGAGCCTTTCCGGGTGTTCTTCCCTCTGGGTCTCCTCGCCGGGATGCTCGGGGTGTTGTTGTGGCCGATGTTTTACGCCGGTTGGTGGCCCCTGCAACCCGCGCAGCTGCATCCGCGGCTGATGATTTTCGGCTTCGGTATGGCGTTCGTCACCGGGTTCCTCGGCACGGCGTGGCCGAGATTTCTGGAATCGGTCGCGTTGTCGGCGGCCGAGGTGATTCTGCTCGCGTTTCTCTGGCTGCTCACCCAGTTTTTCTATCTGGCGGTGTCGCTGCCCTCCGGCGACTTGCTGGCCGCGATTTCCCTGACCTTTTTGCTGGTCGTGCTGATTCGCCGCGTCGATTTCGACCGTCCGCTGCCGCCTCCCGGTTTCGCGCTCGCCTTCACCGCCGTCGCCATGGCCGCCGGCGTCGCCTATTACTGGGCCTGGCGCGAGGCGAACCTGAGCCCCCGGGCCGTCATTTTCACCCGGCTCCTGCTCTACCAGGGTTTCCTCCTGCTCCCGATCCTGGGCGTGGGGTCTTATCTGTTTCTCCGGTTTTTCGTCGTTCCCGGCCAAAAGCGACCGCCCCAGGCGGACGGTTCCGGCCCCGGCGCGCCTCCTCCCTCGGCGGCGAAGCGGTTTCGCGCCTGGTTTGTCTGGGGAGCGGCGGCGCTGGTGGTGGGGTCATTCGGCCTCGAGGCGTCCGGGTGGGTCCGGAGCGCCAACGCCCTGCGCCTGGCCGCCCTTCTGATCTGGGCGATCGGCGCCCTGCCCCGCCTCTGGAAAGGCCGCGCCCCAAATACCCGCGCCTGGGCCCTGCGGGTGGCGCTGTCGTCGATCGGCCTTTCCTATCTCCTGCGAATCGCCTTTCCGAAGTGGCTTTTCGCCGTCGAGCACCTCCTGTTTCTCGGCGGATTCGGTCTGGCCATGCTCCTGACGGCCGACCGGGTCGCGCTCGGACACTGCGCCGATCCCGCCGCCGCTCCGGCGAAATCGAAGGCCTGGCGCTGGATCGCCTGGATCGTCCTGATCGCGGTCGCCACACGGGGCACGGCGGATCTGATTCCGAAGATCATGATCAGCCACCACATCTATGCCGCCCTTCTCTGGACCGCGGCCGGCGGGATCTGGATCGCCCTGCACGCGCGGCACTGGACACGGTCGTCCGAGTGACGAGCCCGGTCTTCTCCTCACTTCGCAAAGCCGAAGCGAATCGCGTCCAGCATCAGCCCGTCGCCGTCGAGCAGGCGCGTCAGGTGGCGCGCGCTTTGACGCCGCCCTCCCCATCCCAGGTAATAGGTCACGCGCACGGTCACCGGCTGGCGGTCTTCCTCGGCCGTCCCCTTTTCTCTCCGGTGACAGGAAATCCGGTAATCGCCGGGCAATCCGACCCGCATCTGGTATTCCATCGCCCGGGGACCGTCCTCGATTCTCCCGCCGTGCGGACTGACTCCCGACACCAGGTCCACCGTCGCGCCCGGCTCGGAAACTTGCAGCAGCAGGTCGTCCCCCGCATAGTCGACCACGATCCGCACATCCGAGGTCATCTCGCTTGCCGTCAAGGCGCTGAGCGCCCCGTCCGCCCGACCCTTCCGCCCAAAGTAATCCGTCAGCGCGATCGGTCCCAGCGCCGTGACTTCGCCGCCCGCCAACTCCGCCTCCACCGCGCCGCGGAAATCCTCCGCCTTGTCCGAAATCCGCGCGATGTCATGCCGGACGATGGCCCGGGTGGCTTCGTCGGGAAGCGCCGCTTCCAGCCGGCGCAGCAAATCCAGCGCCCGCTCCGTCAGGCCAAAATCCGCGAGCCACAACGCCATCGCCCGAACGCCCTCGACCGGATTGCTCATCGATTCGGGCAGGTTCGACAACGCGCGCGCCGCGAGGTCTTCGGCGCCGTTTTCGCTCAGTATCCGGGCGAGTTCGATCAGGGTCGCCGGCGAGGGCGACTGTTTCCGGAAATCGGTCGCGACCAATTCCTCGTAGGCCTTCGAGGGGTCCGCCTGCTGCCGCAACCGGCTCAGCATGGCGTCGTCCGTTCCAGCGCCCAGCGGGACCGCTTCGCCCGCCACGACGCGGGCGTCCATCCGGGGAGCCGGCGTGCTGCCGGGACCGCCCGGGATCGCTCCTTCGGCGAAAGGCATCGGGACGGCCGACTCACCGGGCCTTTCGAAAACGGCATCCTCCGCCTCGAACGGGAAAGCGGGAGCGGCGGCGGCGCCACCACCGGATCTCAAGCCGGCCGGTGCCGCGAACGGATCGACAGGCGCCGCGAAAAAGTCTCCGTAATACTCGGGTCGCCGGGACATCGCCTCGACCACGATCATGTCGCCCCACCGCAGCGGCACAGGCCGGTAGGCTTGGCTTTCCAGGTTGTAGCCGGTTCGCGAACCGTCCCGGTAGAGGTAAACCCGGCTCAGCGTTCCCCACGGAGTCAACACCCCCCGCGCCTCGCCGATCGCCTCTACCAGCGTCATTGGGGACTTGCCGGAAACGATGCCCCGCTGGTTCACAAAGCCCCGCACCGAAACGTGAACCGTCTGGCCGGCCAACGGATCCTTCGATCGCCGCCGGATGGCGTCGAGCGCCTCGATGTGTTTCACGACATCCGCGCGCCATTGGTCGAAGGCCGCCTCGTTGGCCAGCCCGCTCTTCGCCGCCACGATCCGGCGCGCTTCGGGAAGCCATTTCTCGTAGGGCTCGACCGTGTCGCGATTCAGAGTTTCCTCGGGAAACGCTTCGCGGGCCGATTTGACCCAGATCGACACCGTGCCCACCTGCTCCTCGAGCCGCCAGTCCAGCCACGGATATTGGGTTTGGTGCCACCATTTCTTCTCGGTCCACAGCAACGACAGCTTGCTCCGGGCCATTCCATCGCCCCGCTCCACTTCGTTCTCGTAGCGGACGCGCAACTCCGGCTCCGGCGGCGGAATCCGGTATCGCACATGATCTTCGAACCGCTCCAGCACGATCAGCGACGTGAAATCGCTCGCCAGTCGTTCCGCCTTCGCGAAGGCCACGATGCCCGCCTCCTCCCCGATCCGCTCCAGAATGCCGAGCCGCCGCTGCGCCCGAATGCGCCGCGCCAGCCCCCATTCGTCCTTCAATGGCGTCGCCGCCCCGGGCGAAAGCGTCGCCACCACCGCGCCACCCACCCGAACCGGCGCGGCGCCCGCGAATCCGGCCGGCAAATGTCCGCTGACCACGTAGCTGTCCCCTTCCCGCGTCGTTTCCCAGTTTTCGGCCGGTAATCCCTCGACCCGCGGCGCCGCCTCCGCCCCGGTCCATTTCGCCAGCCAGTCCTTGTCCGCCGGATCGAGCCGCATCGCGATCCGGTTTGCCAGGACGGCATCGATGCCGCCCCCGTTCGAACCGATCAGGATCAGTTCGCCAGGATCTGCCCCTTCGTCCTTGGCTGACTCCGCCCAACCGGGAGGCATCGGTTGCCCGTCAGAAACCAGCAGCGTCGGTCCGTCCCCGGCGAAGGCGTCGATCCGCGAATAGTCCGCCACGCCATCGTATCCCACCGATCTCAGAAATTCCTCGATCTCCTTGCCGGCTCCGTTTTTCACCGCGAACTCGCGCGGCGTCTCCAGACGGTCGCGCAGCAGTCGCACCGTCACCCGCGCCTCGCCCAGCAATTTCCAGAGCCCGTTTAACACCGCAAACTCCCCGGCGCGATCCCGATTCCGCCCCGAGCCGGAGGCGTCCCAGATCAGCCGCGGATGTTCCGGCTTTCGCCGCCCCGCCGACTTCCATTCCTCCGGCATCCGCCCCTGGACCACGAAATGCGTGTCGCCCGACGGCGTGCGCTCGGCGAAAACGGCCGTCCCGCCCGCCGCGAGGGCCTTCGACCGCGCCGTCAAAACACCATCGAGCGATATCCCTTCCGCCGACCAGCGCCAGGTCTCCGGCGGATCGCCCGGAATCAGCTTCACCCCCCCGATCGGCAGCCCGGCGGTCGCCGCGCCCGTGACCTCGCAGGCAAAACGCCCGATCCTCCCCTCGTGGCTCAGAGGAAACCGGTAGTCTTTTCCGCCGCCGAGCCACTGGACATACCCGATTCTGACCCGTTTCGGACTCTCGGGCATGATGGGGAAAATCCGCGTCCGGTAGCGGTTTTCCGCCTCCCGTTCGACCAATCCGGGATCGACCATCCGGCGCTTGATGGACTCGTAGGCGAAGCGCGCCTTCTCCGCTTCGACCGAAACCGCCGGGCGCAGCGCCCCGTCAATCTCGAGCGCGTAAGTCGAAACCGTCGCCCCCTCCGGCAGTTGCAGCACGAATTCCCCCTCTTGCCGGCGCTTCGTGCGATTGAAATACTCCATCTCCAGCACCGTCTCCGCGAAACCGCCCACAAACCGCACCGCGACCGAAAGATCGCGCAATTCCAGGGCCATCTCCCGGCCCCCCTCGTCCTTCACCGTCAGCGACGGCACCGCCACCTCGGCTCGCGCCGAGTGAATTCCCGCCCCCCACCAGACGAGGACGGACGCCAGAAATGCCGCGCGTTTCATGGATTTCGCCCCGCGGTCAGAATCGCACCGTCGCCCGCGGCGTCGACTCGGGTTTCGCCTTCGGTTTGGGCGCCGGCTTGTCGGATGTCGCTTTCGCTTTCTCCTTCGAACCCGCGGGTTTCGGCTCACGCTCCGGCGGCAGGCCGGGGAGGACCAGATCGGCCTTTACCAGCACAAACACCTTGCGCCCCCGGTCCGGCAGACCCGTGTCCTCGTTCATGGGCGAATTCGCGCTGATCAGGGCGTACTGCCCCGCGATCGTGACCAACTGCGTCGTGACCTTCATCGTGAAAAAAATCGGCATCTTGACCGGAACCGATCCCTCGCGATTCTCGAACTCGCCCCATTCCGATTCCCCCGCCAAATAGACGATTTCCGGCGCAAGGTTCAGGTCGATCGTCACGTCGTCGGCGCCGATCACCGGATCCACCTCCAGCGTGGTGCCGACATTGCGCGTCTCGAAGGCCGCCGGAATCGGCAGCGGCGCGCTTTCCTTCACGGTGTTGGTCTGCTTTTTCCCCTCCGGATCGCTGTTCGTCCGGACGATCTCGGGATGATCGTACTCCGTCGGGTAGATGTATTCGTGGATCGATTCCACCTTCGCCCGCTGGCCGCTGCGGCAGATGACCATCGCGGTGTCAAGAATTTCCGCCTCGCCGCGTCCGGCCAGCTCCGCGAGGCGCGCGCGCAACGGCCCGTCGTTCCCGGATCGGTGGGTCGCCGGGTGCTCCGGGTCGTCCTCCGCCATCAGCTCGGTGTAGGTCTCGTGCGAGACCTCGATCCACTCGACCTGCAGCCGAATCTGCTTATCCATTTCCTGGATCGGCAGTTCGCGTCCGAGCGGGTTGAATGCCGTCGACTCGTCCGCCGTTTGCTGACACAGCGCGCCGCTCGTTCCCGATAAAAAGAAGACCGCCAAGGCCACCAGTTCGCGTTTCATGACCGACAGGTTGAACAAATTCCCGCCTAATGGCAAGGCTCTTCGACCGAAATCCGGCTCGAATGCCGTCGCGGATTCGGACTTGATCGGGACCCGCACCACCGCTATTTAAGGGGCTCGAAATCGAAAATCCGGACAGCTTCAACCCTTTCATCGACATGCCGCGACCCGTCACCCTTTTCACCGGCCAGTGGGCCGATCTTTCCTGCGAAACCATGGTCCGAAAGGCCAAGGAATTCGGATACGACGGCGTCGAGCTGGCCTGCTGGGGCGATCATTTCGAGGTCGACAAGGCCGACGCCGCCTACTGCAAGGCCAAGCGCGAACTGCTCGACAAGCACGGCATGAAATGCCTCGCCATTTCGTCCCATCTCGTCGGTCAGGCCGTTTGCGACAACATCGACGCCCGCCACGCCCAGATCCTGCCCGACTACATCTACGGCGACGGCGATCCGGAAGGCGTCCGCCAGCGCGCCGCCGAGGAACTCAAGAAAACCGCCATCGCCGCGAAAGAGTTCGGCATCGGCGTCGTCAACGGTTTCACCGGCAGCTCCATCTGGCACCTCGTTTACAGTTTCCCGCCCAACCTCCCCGGCCAGATCGACCGGGGCTACGAGGACTTCGCCAACCGTTTCGGGCCCATCATGGATGTCTTTCAGGAGAACGGAATCAAGTTCGGCCTCGAGGTGCATCCCACCGAGATCGCCTTCGACATCGCCTCCGCCCAGCGCGCCCTCGACGCCATCGGCAACCACCCCGCCTTCGGGTTCAACTACGATCCGAGCCACTTCGGCTATCAGGGCGTCGATTACGTCGAGTTCATTTACCGCTTCGCCGACCGCATCAATCATGTCCACATGAAGGACGTCTATTGGCACGACACCCCCCGCGAGGTCGGCGTCTTCGGCGGCCATGTCGATTTTCACAAGCCGAATCGCCACTGGGATTTCAAGTCCGTCGGACGAGGCCGCATCGACTTCGAGCGCATCATCCGCGCCCTCAACGATGTCGGCTACGCCGGCCCGCTCTCGGTCGAATGGGAGGACGGGGGCATGGACCGCGAGTTCGGCGCCGCCGAATCGGCCGCCTACTGCAAACGGGTCGATTTTCCGCCGTCGAACATCGTTTTCGACGCCCAGTTCGACAAGGAAAAGCAATCCTCCTGACCCAACAGGGTTGGGTCCGCGACCTAACCCTGTTGACTCCCTCCGTCCCCGGGGTCCGGGATCGGGATTTTTTCGCCGCTCTCGTCCACCCGGACCAGCGTGACGCGGGTGGAAAAGATCTCCTCGTCCTCGCGATGGACGGTGACGGCGTAGGTCACCGAAGTCCTGCCCACGCGGGTTCGCTCGGTTCGGAAAGTCAGGATGGCCCCGTTCTGGGCGCCTCGCTTGAACTCGACCCGGTCCATCCCGATCGTGACGAACAGGCAATCGGGAAACTCCCGCGTGGCGGCGATCCAGGCGATTTCGTCGACCCACATCAACAGGTAACCGCCGAAAAGAAACCCGTAGTGGTTGAGATGCTGGGGCAGGACGAGTTTGTGATTTTCCATGATAATCGAATTTTCTGAAAGATTGCGCCTTTATCGGCCGTTGTTTGAATGTAACTTTAACGCGGTCCGTCAAATTTTCGCGATCCCGTTCCCCTTTCTCCCGCTCATGAAGTTCGTTTCCGTTTTCCCCGCGATTCTCGCCTTGCTGGCGGCGGCGTTGTTTTCCGTTCCCGCCCGTTCCCAGGAGCAGAACCCGGCAACCGCCGCGCCGGCCCCGGTGGCGAAACCCATCCAGGCGACGCCCATCCAGCCGCCGCAACAAGCACCCGCGACGCCGGCGCCCGCCGCCGCGCCTCCGCCGCCCAAGACCATCGACGAACTGAACGCGGAGGAAATCCTGAGGCTGGTCCGCTACAGCTACACCCTCTACGACCGCGATTTCACCGGCCAGTTGCGCCAGGGTTTCAAGGTGAAGATTCCGTTCACGCTTTCGCTTCAGCCCAAGTACATCCGGTTCAAATTCGACAATCCCGACCAGATCATCCATCTCAACACGGCGGACAACCAGTTTCAACTGCGCGAGGTGGTGGCGGGCAGCGATGGACCGGTCGATCCGGCCCGCTATGGCGAGCGCATTCGCGGCACGGATGTCACCTACGACGATCTCTCGATGCGTTTCCTTTACTGGCCCAACGCCCGCATCGTGGGCGAGGAAAAGAAGAAGACCCGCGACACCTGGATCGTCCGCGTTCGCAATCCCGGCGAGGCGGGCAACTACGCCACCGTCGACGCCTGGGTGGACAAGGGCTCGGGCGGTCTGATGCAGATGATCGGCTACGACGACAAAGGGCGCCCCGTCCGCCGCTTCGAGGTGCTGCACGGCAAGAAAATGGACGATGTCTGGATGGTGGACGAGATGCGGGTGGAGACGATCGATCCGAACGATGGCAAGCGCCTGTCCCACACCTATCTGGAGATCAAGGACACCGCCCCGACCGTGCGGGTCGATCCCTGAACTCGGTTCCGCTTCTCACCCGGTCAGATGCCGGATCAGGGCCGGCGCGGCGAGCCACAACATCGCCGTCAGAATCGCCGCCACGGCCAGGCTCATCGCGAGCACGGCCCCTCCCTCGAAGAGCACGAGCGCCCGGATCGTCGACGGGTCGGCCCCGATGTTTCGAAGGCTTTCGAACTCGCGCGCCCGGAGCCGGTTCGACAGCAGGAAAACGAGCGCCGCGATCACCCCCATGGCCACCGCGACCAGAACCAGGGCCGCCACCACGATTCGCTGCACCTGGAAGACGGTGGCGAACAGATCGTCCATCACCGCCGCCGGCTCGACCAACTGCGCGCCGTCGTCCCGGCCGGCATCCTGATACCGTCCCCGGAGAAGGGTGCGAGCCTTTTCGCCGGCCGGCAGGACGATGGCGGCGGAAAGGGGAAAATCTTCCGGATCTCCATGAAAATGAAACGTCGACACATTTTCCGGGGTGATCTCGGTGTATTCGACCACGGAGGCATTCAGCTCCACGGCGCCAGCGTCATCGCGGCCCAGCACCAGCGACTCTTCCGCCTTCGCGGCATCCTGGTGGCCATGGGCCAGGCCGGCGATGACCCAAGCCGTTTTGACATCGACAAACACCGCCGCGTCATCAGGTCCCCCCGTCGCGTCAAGAATTCCGACGACGGGCATTTTCAGCGGATAAACTCCGGCCAGGTCAAAGACCGCCTCCGGCGCCGAAACCAGACGATCGCCGGGGTGCAGTCCGCGCTCCCGGGCCACCCGGGCGCCGACCACGCATTCGCCAAGCCGCGCGAGCTGCCGTCCCTCCCGAATTTCCAGACCGCGAAACCGGAAGTAGTCCAGCGAAGTCCCCACGATCGGATCGCTCCCCGCCCGAAAGCGCGCCAGAATGGGAATGCCTCGCGCCAGGCCATCGGCGGAAATCTCATGCACCCGCCGCTGAGTCAGAGGCGCCACCTCCGGCTTGGAAAAATAGAGGCCATTGAAGACCAGCTCCAGGGCGCTGCCCGGCGCGCCCAGAAGCAGCGGTGTCGTGGCCGCCCGCGAGCGAAGATGTGTCTCCGCCCGGCTCACAAAGAGCATGATGCCCACCGGGAGAAAAAGCGCCACCGCCAGCGCCGCCACCAGCAGCGTCGTCTTCGCCGGCTGCCGCCGCAGATATCGCCCGCCGAGATAGAAGATGCCGGATTCCTTCATCGCGCTTCAGTTCTCCGAACGGTCGAGGATTTCCGGCAACGCGACGACGCGGTCGAAGCCGTCGAGAGAGTCATGATCGTGCGTCACCATCACCAGCGTCGCGCCCGCCGCGGCGGCGCTTTCCCGCATCAGGGAGATGCCGCGGGCCTGGTTTTCCGGATCCAGGCTGCCGGTCGGTTCGTCGGCGAGAATCACGCCCGGCCGGGTGACGAGGGCCCGGCAGAGGGCGACCCGCTGCCTTTCGCCCTGGGACAACTCCCCCGGAAACCGGTTCCGGAGAGCCGACACCCCGGTCGACTCGAGCAGCGCCTCCGCGCGCCCGCGGGCGGCGTCATCCATTTCCAGAACCGAGGCGATCCGGTAGGGCAGGAGCACGTTGTCCAGCACATCGAGGTAGTCGAGCAGCTCGAACTCCTGAAACACCAGCCCGATGCGCGCAATCCGGAACCTTTGCCGCGCCGCGAAGGCCAGGCCGCTGACGCACTCGCCCGCGACCTCGATCCGCCCCGCCGCCGGCTGGAGGATTCCCGCGATCAGCCGCAGGAGCGTCGTCTTGCCGCACCCGCTGGGACCGACGATGCCCAGCGCCTCGCCCGAATCGATGGCCAGCGCCGGCAGTCGGAGCGCGAACGACTCGCCCGGATACCGAAAAAGGACATTCTCACAGCGAATCGCCGCCACCGGGCGAATCTTCGGGAAATTCCCGGCCTTTTCAAGCCGCGTTCGCGGGGTTTGCCAGCGGGGGCGCCTTCCGGTTTGATCGGGGGATGAATCGTCCGCCTCATCCCTCCCGCCGCCGTTTTCTGAAAACCGGGACCGGCGCCGCGATGGCCGGATGGCTCGTCCCCGCCATCGCCAGGACCGCCGGCGGCGGAAAAAAACTGAAGGTGGCCGCGATCGTCACCGCGTTTTTCCACCGCAGCCACGCCCACGTGATCCTGGAGAATTTTCTCGTTCCCTACCTCTTCAACGGGGAAGTCATCGACCCGCGGGAGCATTTCGAGATCGCCTCCCTCTACGTGGACCAGTTCGGCACCCGCCGGCGGCCCGACATGGCGCGGCCCGTGGCGGCGGAGTTCGGCATCCCCCTTCACGAAACCGTCACCGGCGCCCTCACCCTCGGCGGGGACGATCTGGCCGTCGACGCGGTGCTGATGATTGGCGAGCATGGCGATTATCCGTTCAACGAAAAGGGCCAGGAGCTGTATCCCAAGCGGCGATTCTTCGACGAGATCGTCTCGGTCTTCGAAAAGAGCGGCCGGTCCGTGCCGGTTTACAGCGATAAGCATCTCTCGCACAGCTTCGCCGAGGCCCGGGAGATGGTCGACACGGCGAAGCGTCTCGACTTCGGCCTGATGGCCGGCAGCTCCGTCCCGCTCGCCGAACGCCGTCCGCCGATGGACCCGCCGGCCGGATCGCGGATCGCCGCGGCGGTATCGATCCACGGCGGACCGCTGGAACGCTACGGATTTCACGGCCTGGAAGTCTTGCAAAGCATCGTGGAAACCCGGGCGGGCGGCGAAACCGGCGTCGCCTCCGTTCGCTATCTCGAGGGCGAGTCGCTCTGGCGCGCCGCCGACGACGGCTCGTGGTCGGAGGATCTCGCCAACCTGGCCCTGCGCGCCGAAATGGGCCCCGGCGCCCCGCCCCTGAGGAGGCTGCTGACCCGGCCGGGATTCGCCGGCACGCCGCCGCACGGTTTTCTGCTGCGTTACCGCGACGGCCTGCGCGCCATCGTTCTCAAAATCGGCGTCTCCGGCATCCGGTGGGATTTCGCCTGCCGCCTCGACGGTCGCGCCGAACCGCTCTCGACTTATTTCCACGGCGGACCGTGGGACAATCGAAACCTTTTCAAGGCCCTCGCCCACGCGATCCAGTCCCATTTCCTCACGGGAAAACCGCCCTGCCCCGTCGAGCGAACCCTGCTCGCCGGCGGCGCCCTGGAGGCGGCGATCGATTCCAAAATCGCTGGCGGAGCCGAAATCGCCACGCCGCACCTGGAATTCGCCCACGAGACCCGCGATTTCAGCGCCTATCGCGAGATGGGCAAGACCTGGGAGACCATCACCGAAGACACCCCCCAGCCACCGGGCATCGAGCCGGTGGGTATCCCCGACGCGTGAGCCGCCCGGTCTATTGTGGCTTCGCGTTCTCCGCCGGAGCGGCGGCCTCCGGTTGCGGGCCGGTGATCAGCGGCCAGTCATCCGTGCGGAAGGGCGTCACCGGCAGACCCTCGCGGCTTTCGAGCGTGGCCACCGGGTTGTCCGCCCAGGCGTAGCGCACCGCCACGGGAGCGGGCACCGCGTCGCTGGAAACCTCGACTTTGTCCCGGCCGACGATTTTCGCGGTCGCCCAAACCCATTTCCGGTCCTCGCCCGCGATGGCGAAGCCTTTCGGCTCGGTCTCGTCGAAGGCATAGAGCTGGCTGCCGACATCCCTGAACGTCAGCACGGCCTTGTTGCCGGCGATTTCGAGCTTCTCGAATCGCGGACTGTCCGCCGGGATGGCCATCCCGTAGTCTTTCGCCAGCGCGAGGCGGGCGAGACGCCTGGCGACGTTCTGTTTGTCGCGCGGATGAATGTCGCGTCCTTCGCCGATGTCGTAGATGACGGCCTGGCCGCCGTTTGGGATGAGGTCCTGCGTCAGGGTTTGCGATTCGCGCAGTTCGGCCCAGTCGCTGTCGCCAGGCTCGGAAATCTCCGCCTTGAAATCGGCCAACTGCACCCAGTAAAACGGGAAATCGCCCTGCCCCCATTCCTCGCGCCAGTGACCGATCATTTTCGGAAACAAATCGCGGTAATTCCAACCGCGCGGCGCGTTGGTCTCGCCCTGGTACCAGATCGCGCCGCGGATGCCGTAGCCAAGGACCGGGTGCAGCACGCCCGCGAAAAGATTGCCGGGCCGGTGCTGTCCGGTCAGCGGATTTTGTGGCTGGCGCGGGGGATTGGGCGCCGGCTTGCCCTCGGCCTTCAGCTTGTCGGCGTTCTTTTTCCACGCCTCCATGGCGGTCTTCCATTTCGCGAGGGTCGCGTCGTGGTCGTAGGTCGCCTCGGTCCGCTTCCATTCCTCGAGATAGTCGTTGAATCGGCCGTCCTGCTCCAGCACATCGCGGCGCACCCAGGCTTCGGCCGCCGAACCGCCCCAGGCGTTGTCGATCAGCCCGACGGGCACCCCGAGCGTCTGGTGCAGTTGCCGGCCGAACAGGTATCCCACCGCCGTGAAATCCGGCGCCGTCTCCGGAGTCACCGGCTCCCAGCGCCCGTCGAAGTCGTCCTGCAATTCCTGCGTTCCCGTCTGCGGCACGGTGATCAGCCGCATGTTCGGGAAATTTGCGGTCGCGATCTCCAGATCCGCGTCGTAGGCGGACCCCAGCGGCCACTGCATGTTCGACTGCCCGGAGCAGAGCCACACTTCGCCGACGAGGATGTTCGTCAGCACTCGCGTCTCGTCTCCGGCGCGAATCGTCATCCGCAGGGCATGGTCCGAGATGGAAAGCGGCTTCAGCTTCACTTCCCAGCGTCCATTTTCATCCGCCGCGCCGGCGAGATTTTGACCGGCGATCTCGACGCTGACCATGGCGCCGGGATTCGCCCAGCCCCAGATCGGCAACTCCAGATCCCGCTGCAGGACCATGTTGTCGCCGACGATGGCGGGGAGCTTCAGGCCCGCCCGGACCGTGCCCGTTGTGAACGCAAAAACCGCCAGAGCGGCCAGGGAAAAGGAAAAATTACGGAGTGTCATGATCCGCCAATGAGACGGACCGATCCCAGCCCCGTCAACGAGCCAGCCCGACGCGATTGCGTCTCGCGCGACGGCCCAACAGGGTTGAGTCACCGAGTCAACCCTGTTGGGTCGCCCGAATTTGCTCAGTATCCGTGGGCGACGTCATCGGCCTTGTCCTCCATCCTCTGACCGAGGATCTGGATGTCCTCGCCAAGGCCGCTGACGGTGTTGCAGCCGGTGAAGAACTGGGACGAGGCCGCCAGAAGCAGCGCGAACAAAAGGCGAAGGGTAAGTGTTTTCATCGGGAACGGGTGGATGGATGGGTTACTTGCGATTCGGCTTCACTCTAGCCGAAGGCCGCGGCGGGCTCAAATCTTTCGCCGCATTTCCGGGCGAAAGCCGCTCCCGGCTCGAAAAGGGGGCGGGATGGCCATGCCACCTTCACTGCTGGGTCACATCCTCCAACTGGGCGAGCCCGCGAAGCAGCTTGAATTTGCCGTTGTTTTTTCGGGTCAGGTTCTGGAAGTGATCCTTCGTCTGATCGTCCATGTCCTCGCCTTCGCCGAGGAAGACAACCATGTGAAGCGAGGGGGGCTCCTTCCCTTCGCCGCGAAAATAGCGGGCGACGGCGTTTTTGACCTGGGTCTCGATGTCCTCGGGGGTGTAGGGCGGCAGGTTCGGCCGGGCGCCTCCGGGCGGGGTGCCGCCCTGTGGCCGCGGCGGGGTCGCCCCGGTGATTTCGAGAACCAATGCGTTGAAATCGACGACGACCTTGGGCGGCAGGCCTTTTTCCTTCCGGGCGTCGTTTTCTTTCCGCAGCCATTGACGAGTGCGTTGGACGGCCTGGTTCCAGGCGTTCCGCTCGGCCTGGCTGACGCTCCCCGGGGTGCCGGGATCGGTCGCCCGGCGTTTCCGCATTTCTTCCTCCATCTCGGGGGTTGGCGAGCGGCGCATCTGGCGGTAGCCGGAGGAGATGCAAAAAATCGCGCCGGACCGCCATTCGGCCGCCTTTTGGATGGCCTTGGCGTAGTGGGCGAGGTCGCGCGAGGCGATGGGCTCGATCTCGTCGGCCGCCTCAAGCAGCGTGCCCATCTGGGAACGCAGTCCGAGCCGGTTGTAGTCGCGATTCAGCGGATCGAGCCAGGCGGCGGCCAGTCTCAGGTTCGAGGGATAGGCCTGCACCGGTTCCTCGGCGAAGGCCATGAGGCGGCCGCCTTCATACAGCAGGATGTTGAACCAGGTTCCCCGGTTGAGGCCGGCGAGCATGATGGAAATCTCGTCCTTCACCTTGTCGTAGGCGAACATGCCGCCCTTCTCGTCCAGCAACATGAAAGGGGTGGCGTCGACGATGAAGACGATGCGGCGCCCCCCGGAACTGATGCCGAAGAAGTTCACATCCGACCGCTCGGCGGTGTCTCCGGTGAAACTCATCCCCTGCCCCACGGCGGCGACACCGGTGATCAGGGCGGTCACATCGACCGAGTCGGTCTTTTCCATTTCCGGTATGGAGACGGACGAGTCCCCCAGCACGCCGATGACATTGGCCGCCAGCGCCGAGGCGGCCGAGGGTTTCGACTCCGACGGCGGGACGATCCGCATGGGAACGAGATCGATCTCGCGCGGCGATTGGGCGACGGTGACCACCAGTTGCGGCGGCGGTTTCACGGGAACACTGATGATGATCGTCCCCAGGACCACGATGGAGACGATGTGAACCAGCAGGGCCAGCGACACGGCCGAGGCTTTCTGGGGAGCGCTGGGAGGCCGCTCCACCGGCTGCCCGGAGTCGATGGGCGTGAGCAGCAGATCGCCATCGTAGGCGGACCACTTCTTCGCCGCGGCGGCCCGCATCCGCTCGAGATCGAGCCGGCGTATCCCGATAAAGGCGGGCGACTTTTTCAGTTTCCCTTCGGCCTCGGCCGGCTTGGAAACGGCGTCTTTGGTTTCTTCTTTCGGACCCGTGCCACGGTTTTCCGGGGGCGAATCGTCGCCAAATTCCAACCGGGCGAGCCGGCTCAGGCCGTCGGATTGAGCTTCTTCGGTTTTGGCTTCTGGCTTCGCCTCGGATCTAGTCGACTCCGTTTCCGCGGAAGGATTGGGGGAGGTTCCGGAGGTCGGCGCTTCGGGCCGCGGGTCGTCCACCGGCGCCGGCGGAGGCGCGGGAAATGATGGCAGGGCCTCGACCAGTCCCAAGGCGGTTTTTCCCCGGGTCATCAAAGTGTGAAGGCGATACTGCAATTCCGGCGGCAACGGGCCGTCTCCGGGCGACTCTCGGACCAGTCGCCGGGCGCCATCGGTGTCGTCCCGGGCGATGCGCTCCTCGATCAGCCGAAGGCGGACGGACCAGTCCTCCGGGCAACGGGCCAGGAGCGACTCGAGTTCGGCGATTTCTTCGGCGTTGGCGGCGATCATTGAAATCGGGGCGGGAAACAGGTCAACGGTCGGGATGGAGGCCGTCCCTCGTTGTCACCCCGTGGCCGCGGCCGGGACCCGGGCGCGGCGATCGGAGGGACGGGCGCCATCCGGTCCGTTACTCGCCCGGGCCGTCGGTCACGTTCGTCAGGCCGGCGAGACCTTCCAAAAGGCGCATCTTGCCGCGGTTTTTCCGGGCGAGATTTTCGAAATGGGATTGAAGAGTGATGCTCGGTTCCTCGTCTTCGCCGACGAACCAGACCAGGTTGACTTCCGGTTTCGGTTTGTTGGCGGCGCGGTAGTAGGTGTTGACGGCGTTCTTCACTTGGTCCTCGACCTCCTCCATCGTGTAGCCGGGTCCGGGTTTGCGGCGGACATTGGGCAGGATCTCGCGCACGATCTCGTGCCAGTCGCGGATGACCCGTTGGGGCACGCCCTTCGCGCGCCGGGCGGCGTTTTCCTTGTCGAGCCAGGCCTGGGCTTTCTTGACGGCGTCAATCCACGCGGCCTCCTCTTTTTCCCCCCACTTGTAGTCGCGGTAAAATTTCTCCAGTTCCCGCTCGTCGAGCGGTTTGTGGATGTGGACCCAGCCGCTCGTCAGCAGGAAGACGGTGTTCACATCCATCTCGAGCGACCGCTGGAGGGCCTTGATATAATGCGACAGATCGTCGACGGGAATGGGCTCGACGCCCTCCTGCAGGGGCTGGGAGGTGTAGTCCTCGCGAATCCCGAGTTCCTCATATTTCAGGTTGATGGGGTGAATCCACTCGATGGCCTTGCGCACGTTCGAGGGACTGGCCGGAACGAGCTGATCCTGGAAGGTCGCGATCTTTTTGCCCTCGAAAAGAACGACATTGAAGGCGGTGAGCTTGTTCAGGCCGCCGAGCATTTTCCCGATATCCTCCTTCACCTTGTCGTAGGCGGGTATCCCGCCTTTGTCGTCGGTCAGCATGAAGCGGGCGGCCTCGATCAGGAGCACGATACGGCTTCCCTTCGATTTGATGCCGAAGAAGTTCACGTTCGACTCCATCTCGCCCTCCTCGAAGCTCATGCCCATGCCAATGTCGGCGGTGAACGAGCCCATGGTGACGTCAAAAGTGGTGGCGGCCGCGTCGAATTCGGGCGCCGAAACCTCCGACAGCCCCTGGGCGGTAATCACGAACGAGGGCTTCGCCGACGCGGAAGACGCGGAGCGCACCGCTTTGTTTATCGTGACCTGCTCGACGACGTCGTCGGTGTCGGGCTGGGAAAGGGTGGCCACGACCTGGGGCGGATTGGGCCGCGGCATCGAGATCACCACGAATCCCAGGATCAGGAACACCGCCGCGTGAATCAACAGGGCCAGCGAGATGGCCGAAACTTTCTGCGCCGCGTCGCTTTCCTTTTCGGCCGGCGGAATGGCATAGCCCTCGGCCACGATGAAGGAACGATGGTCCGCGTGTTCGTCGTCGGCATAGCCGGCGGCCTCGTATCCCGGCTCGGTCTCCACGTCCAGCGCCATCACGGAGGCGACCGTGGACGCGTCCGCCTCGTCGTCATCCTCGACGATCCGCGCCAGCATCACCGGGGCGCTGTCCGCGCCGGGCGCGCTCACATCGCCGGTGGCCTCCGCCTGGGGCGCGCTTTCGGCGCGGGCCGCGGTGGAGTTCGGATCGAGTTCGGCGATCAGTTGGCGGGCGCGCTTTGACTGCTCCGGTGTGATCGGCGAAAGCGGGTTGGTTCGAAGCACGGCCAAGGCTTCGTCGGGTTGCCGCCCGGCAATCAGGGCATCGGCCAATTGCAGCCGGATATCCCAGTTTCCCGGATCGCGGTCCAGGCTGGCCGAAAGGGTCGAGATGTCGCTCATCGAAATCGGGAATCGAAGGGTTGGGTTCCGAAAACTTCCGCGCGATCCGCGGAGTTTTCCACGGAGATCATTGACGGATTGGCGCCTTTTTTGTGACCGATTCTTTTCCGGGATGCGCCCCCCGGAAAATCCGAACCGCGACCGATCAATAGCGGATCTGCACGTAATCCCCGACTTCGCAGGTGTAAAACAGGTGCTTGGCACCGGAATACGGCACCCGGATGCAGCCATGCGAAGCGGGATAGTTCGGCACGTTCCCCTGATGCAGCCCGAAGGCGGCGCAGCTCAGCCTCATGAAGTAGGGCATGCTGGCGTCGTAAAGCGACGAGGTATGGTGCCGGTGCTTGTCGGTGATCACATACTCCCCGGTGGGCGTCCGGTAGCCCGATTTCCCCGTCGAAACGCGCGTGCTGTAGGTGGCCTTCCCGTTTTCGTAGAGAGTCGCCCGCTGGCTGCTGAGGTCGATCACGATCTTCCGCGGTTGTTTTTCCGGATCGGGATCGCGCTGATACATTACCTGCATCATGGGAACGTCCGCGTGCCAGGCGGCGATGTTCACCGGCCAGAGATACTTCCGGCTGTGTTCGCCGGGTTTCGCGCCCGCCGAGATCAGCTCCCGGGCGATTTTCCAGTCACCCTGCGCCGCGGCGAGCATCAGGGGATTGATGTCGTCGTCCGTCTGAAGGTGCCAGCGAAAGGTCTTGCTGCGCGCGAAGGTCTCGCGAAAGGCCTCGCTGGCCGGCGAGGGCTCGCGCGCCCGCACATCGGCGCCGGCGTCGATGAGGCGCCGCGCCACCGGCTCCATGTCGTGCGCGATCGCCCATCCCAACAGACTGTGACCGTCCCCGCAGGCGAGCCCGTCCACACAGGCGCCGTAGTCGAGCAGCGTCATCGCCAGGGCGGCGTTCCCGTCGCGAATCGCCCCGGCCAGCCAGGTTTCGTTTTCCGCGCGGAGCAGATTCGGGTTCGCCCCATGCTCGAGCAACAGCGCCGCCGTGCGATCCCGGCCGTTTTTCAGGGCAAAATCCAGCGGCTTCCCGCCGAGGCGGTCGATCTCCGAAACCCGCGCGCCGAAGGTCAGCATCAGTTCCACCATGTCATCGTTGCCGGAGCGCAGCGCGGACCAGAGCTTGCCTCCCGCGTCGGCGCCGGCCTCCAGCATGGCGCGGGCGGATTCGATCGCGCCCGAAGCCACCGCCAGATCGAGCAGGCGCATGCCCTCGGCGTTGAAGGCCTCCGGCTCCGCGCCGCGGCGAAGCAGCAGCTTCAGCCCCGGCAGGTCGCGGTTTTCGAAAGCCGTCAGCACCAGGTCCTTCTCGCGAAAATCGGCCCCCGCGTCGAGCAGCACTTTCATCGTGTCCACATCCTGCGATTCCGTCGCCAGGCGCAGCGGCGAGGCGCCCTCGCGACCGGCCAGGTTCGGGTCCGCGCCGTGATCGAGCAGCAGTTCGCAGAAGGCCCGCTGGCCCGAGTGCACCGCCGCGATCAGCGCCGAGCTGCCGGAGGCGCCCTGATCATTGACCTTTGCCCCGTGTTTCAGCAAAAACTCCGCCAGATCGTGGTCTCCCCGACCCACCGCTTCGGTCAGGAGCGAATCGCCCGTCCGGCCCATCTCGGCGCCGCTCGCGCCGGCCTCCACCAGCCTCCAGATCAGCGAACCCTCCTCCCGGTCGATCGCGATTCGCAGCGGCGTGTCGCCCTCCGAGTCGGCCACGATGGGCGTGGCGCCCTCGTCCAACAGGAAATCCAACAAGTCCCGGTCATCGGACCGGCACGCCTCGACGAGCAGAGGCTTTCCCGGTTCCTGCGAGACATCGGGGGCGGCACCGAAGTTTCTCAACCGATGCGCCAGGCCGAAATCCCGCCGCTTCAACGCCAGGCCAAAGGCCGTCAGCCCGTCGCCCGCCGCCGCCGCGTCCACCGTCAGCAACACCCGCTCGCGAAGCAGCAGAAAATCGATCGCCTCGTCCTTCCGCGCCCGGATCGCGGACAACAATGGCGTTTCCCCCTCGCCGTCCGCCGCGCCGAGGTCCACCCGGGCCTGCTCCAACTGCTCCAGCAGGTATAGCCGTCCCTCCGCCGCCGCCCTGACCGCGCTGGCGGAGTCGATCGGTATTCCCTGTTTGTTGAGCAGGCGAGTCGCCTTCCGCGACGGCTCATGACGCCAATAGTAATCCCCGGCAATCAGGCCGGCCACCAGCGCCAGCGTGAAAAACCCAAGCAGAAAATTACGAAAATATGCTCCCAATCGTTTCATGCGTCTCGCACCGGAAAATCCGGGCCTCGCCCGCGGCCTTGGGCCGCCCCTCAATGGGTTCCTCCAAAGAGAGGTCGCCACCTTATTCGTATGAAACAAAAACTATGGAAGCCAAGGCTATTTTTCAGAAAATGAAGCGAAAAAAATATGAAAATTTCAGTTCTTAACGCTGATTACATTTTTCCGAAATACTTTCACTTCTTTCCCTTTTCCGCCCCCTTCACCTCGCTCAATTCTTTCACTTTCAGCTTGTCCGGCCCCTCCACCCCGCCGACTCACGCGTCCGCGTCCATTTCCGGGCGAAAATCCCCGGCATGATAGGAACTGCGCACCAAGGGCCCCGACGCCACGTGCCGGAACCCCTTTTCCAGCGCGATCGCCTTCAGCCGGTCAAAGGCCTCCGGCGTCACATACTCCACCACCGGCAGGTGCTTCGGCGACGGCCGCAAATACTGCCCCATCGTCAGCACGGTCACTTCGTGGTCCCGCAGATCGTCCAGCGTGCGCAGGATTTCGGCCTCGCTTTCGCCGAGTCCGAGCATGATCCCGCTCTTGGTCGCCACGCGACGTCCCAGGTTCCGCGCCAGGCTTCGCGCGTTTTTCAGCACCGCCAGCGACCGCCGGTATTGGGCGCGCGAACGGACGACCGGCGTCAGCCGCTCCACCGTCTCCACATTGTGATTAAAAATTCGCGGGCCGGCCTCGATCACGACGCGCAGCGCCTCTTCGTCCCCGTTGAAATCGGGCGTCAGCACCTCGATGACGATACTCGGATTCGCCGCCCGCACCGCGCGGATGGTGTTCGCGAAATGGAGCGCCCCGCCGTCCGCCAGATCGTCCCGCGCCACGGCGGTGATGACGACGTGGTTCAGCCCCATCCGCCGCGTCGCCTCGGCGACCCGATCCGGTTCGTCGGCCTCGAGCGGCAAGGGCTTGCGCGTGTCCACCGCGCAGAAGCCGCAGGCCCGCGTGCAGCGCTCGCCCGCGATCATCATCGTCGCCGTTCCCTGTCCCCAACACTCCCAGCGGTTCGGACACTGCGCCTCCTCGCACACCGTCACCAGTCCCAGGTCGTCGACCAGTCCCTTCGTGTCCCAAAAGACCGGATTGCTCGGCAGCCGCACCCGAATCCAGGGCGGTTTTTTCGACTGATGCAGAGCGGGATCGATTTTCGGCATGACGCTGAATTTCGACCGCTCCGCGGCAGGGTCAAGTCCCCCCCCCCCCAATTCGGCGGAGCCGGAAATCCGAAACGAACCCCAACGCCTCGAGCTTTGACCAGACAGGGTTGACTCGATGACCTAACCCTATTGAGTCGGCCCGGCCCTCGCGTCTTTTATTTCATGGCCGATTCGATCGCGCGGGCCACGGTCTGACCCAGGAAATCGTAGCCGGCGCCGTTGAAATGCACGTCTTTCGGGTTCTGATACTCCGCCAGGTGGGGCGTGACCGCGGCGAAAAGATCGTCCACCGCCACGCCCTGCTTCTCCATCAGCGCGGCGGCGGCGGCGTTGCGCTCCACGATGGAGGCGGCCGTCTGTTTTTTTTCCGGATCGTCGGGAATCGGCGTGGTGGTCGCCCACATCAGGCGGGCGCCGGTCGTTTTCAGGCGCCCGACCAACTCCTCGAGCCGCGCCGCGTAGTCGGCCACCGGCGTGTTGCGGTCGTGAATGCCGAAATTGAAATGGATCAGGTCCCACTTTCCATCGCCGAGCCAGACGTCGAGGTTCTTGAGGCCGCTCGCCGTCGGACCGCAGTTCGCGGGGGCGCGATGGACATTCGCCCGGCCGTCGAGGGCTTTGCGCACCGCCAGGGTGTATCCGCGCGACACCGAATCGCCGATCAGCAGCACCCGGGGCAGCGCGGGGTCGTCCTCGACGAAATCCCAGGCGTTCGAGCGTCCGGCCACCTTTTCGCGCTTGTGAATGGGCAGGTAAAAGCTCCCAAGCTGATCCTGCAACACCGTTTCCCAGGCCCGGCGTTCGGGGGAAAGGGTCTCGACCCAGGCGGCGTATTGCGCGTCGATCGCCTGTTCCGCCGCGGCTTTCCGGGCGGCGGCTTCGTCGGCGTTGGTCGGCTCGCCGGAAAGCTCCTCGATGCGGATATCCTTGTAGCGAACGACGGACGTGGCATTGCCGTGGATCTGGACGGCGATGATGCCCGTGCGTTCGATGGCCGCGTCGGGCTCGGTGTAGTCGACGGTCCGCACGCCGTTGAGCCAGATCCGAATGCGCGGGCCCTCGGCGCGGATGCGGTATTCGTTCCACTCGCCGAGGGGTTTGGCGGCTTTCTCGAGCAGGTTCTTATCGGGTTGGGCGAGCACCGTTTTGCGGCGGCTTTCGTCGTAGAGCGCGCCGTCGTATCCGGCCCCAAGATCGGCCTGGTAACCGATGACTTCGTGATGATCGGGGATGCGCTTCGAGCGAAACTGCACGCCGCCGTTCACGAACCCCTCCGTCCCCTCGAGTTTCCATTTCAGGGTCAGTTCGAAGTCGCCGAATTCCCGGGTCGTCGCGAGAAAGTCGTTCTTTTCCTGCTTCTTCTCCAGCGAGCCGGCGGTCAGCGCGCCGTCCTCGATCCGCCAGACTTCGCCGATGTTTCCCTCCCACCCGGCGAATGTCTTCCCATCGAACAAAGCCACCGGCTCGGCCCGCGCGACGCCGACCGAACACGCCAGGAACCCGAGATACCCCAAAAACGCCGTCCACGCCGACCCAAAAAAACGATTCACGAAGTGCATGGCGGGTATTTTCAGCCGCATCGGGCGCCCGCGTCAATGGCCGGATCGCCCGCGGCGCGCCGGGGCATCATGGCGCGTCCGCGAGGGGTTTTGCCTCGTCGTAGGGCGCCCCGAGCGCGATCCACACGGCGAGCTTGCCGATCGTCTCTTGGTCGACCGGATCACCCTTCGGAGGCATGTGGGGTTTTTCTTCGCGGCGCAGCAGGGCGAGCACGAGGCTCTCCGAGGGGCGCTTCAGGTCGATCGCCGCTCCGGATTCTCCCCCGGCGAGCAAGGTCTCGCGGGTCGTGAGATCGAACTCGCCCTTGATCTTTTCGCCGCCGTGGCAGCGCACGCAGCGCTTCTCGAGGAGCGGCCGGACGGCGGCGCGATACATCTCAAGGCCCGCCTGGCGTTGCGCGTCCGCCGCCGGGTCCCGAGCCCGGACCGTCGCCGCTCCGAGACACGCCGCCGCGCAGAGTCCCGCGGCGGCGAGGGTTCGCGTCTTCGTTTTCGTTCGCGATTTCATCGGAACATCGTCGGCGCTTCCGGTTCGCCGCGCCCCGCGTCAATTGTCCGGATGCGGCATCGCTTTGCCACCCGGATTGCCCTCTTTTTCGAATAAGATCGCCCCTGCCGATGCGGGGTTGACTCGCCATCCGATTTCTGTCACCCCTGAAACTTTCCCGGCCCGGACAAAACGCCCCAATCATGATCTGGGATCTCCACACCCACCTGACCGCGGCGCTCCACGGCACAACCCCGGCGGAAAAGGCGGCGCATCTCATCGAGATGGGCGACCGCGTCGGCATCGACCGGTTCTGCTGTTTCATGGGGTTGCAGTGGAAAAAGGACCCGGCCCCCGACGATCTCGCCGCGCAGAACGACGACATCCTCGCCGCCGTCGCCGCGCATCCGGACCGACTCTTCGGGTTCGTTTACCTGAATCCGAAGCATGTCCAAAAGTCGCTCGACGAGCTGAAACGCTGCGTGCGCGACGGTCCCCTGGTCGGCGTGAAGCTGTGGGTGGCTCATCCATGCTCCGCTCCGGAACTCGATCCCATCGTATCGCTGGCGGCGGAACTGAAGGCGCCCGTCTTCCAGCACACCTGGCTGAAGACCGGCGGCAACGACCCCGGGGAATCGACTCCGTCCGATCTCGCCGCCCTGGCCGGGCGCTTTCCGGAGGTTCCGCTGATCTGCGGCCACACCGGCGGCAACTGGGAGCTGGCGATCCCGGCCATCCGGGCCCACCGCAACGTCTCCATCGGGCTGGGCGGCTTCGATCCGACGGCGGGAGTGGTCGAGATGGGAGTGCGGGAATTGGGCGCCGAGCGGCTGTTGTTTGGAAGCGACGCCCCCGGCCGAAGCTTCGCCTCGCAACTGGCCAAGGTCACCGGCGCCTCGATTCCCGCCGCGGCCCGGTCGCTCATCCTCGGCGAAAATCTCGAGCGCCTCCTCACGCCGATCCTGCGGAAAAAGGGAATCGTCCTCCGCTGACCGGGGAATTTCGCGGGCCTCCGAAGCCCCTTTTCTTTTCGGAAACCTCTGTCATCGTTTTCTCATCGTCATGAAACGCCGCGCCTTTCTCCTCCGCTCCTCCTCGGCCACGGCCGCGGCGACGACTCCGCTGTCGTTGATCGCGCAGGGTGGCGGCTCCGGCTCGCTCCCGAAGCCGGGCGAGCAGCCGACGATCGACGTGAACGTTTACCTCGAGCGCTGGCCCTTTCGCCGCCTGCCGCTCGACGATTCGGCCGCGCTGGCGGCGAAACTGCGCGAAAGCGGCGTCACCCAGGCGTGGGCGGCCAGCTTCGACGCCCTGCTGCATCGCGATCTCGACGCCGTCAACGACCGGCTCGCCGAGACCTGCCACGAAAAGGGCGGCGCCTCGATTTTCGTGCCTTTCGGGGCGGTGAACCCGAAACTCCCCGGCTGGCGCGAAACGCTGCGGCGCTGCCACGAAGTCCACCGCATGCGCGGGATCCGCCTGCATCCCAACTACCATGGCTACACGCTGGCCGACCCGGCCTTTTCCGCCCTGCTCGCCGAGGCGGAAAAGCGGGATCTCACCGTGCAGATCGCGGCGAGGATGGAGGACACGCGCACCCAGCATCCCCTCGTCGCGGCGCCCGATGTCGACGCCATGCCGCTGCTCGATCTCCTGCCCCGGCACAAGGCCGGCGTCCGTGTGCAACTGCTCAACAGCCTCCGCACCCTGACCGATCCGCTCAAAATCTCCCGCCTCGCCGCCCTGGGCGCGCAATTCGATATCGCCATGCTCGAGGGCACCGCCGGGATCGAGCGCCTCGTCGAACGCAAGGTGCCGCTCGCGGCGCTCGCCTTCGGCAGTTACGCCCCGTTTTTCCCGATCGAATCCTCCCTGCTCAAGCTTAAGGAGTCCACCCTCCCCGCCGGCCGGACCGTCGCGATCCGCTGCCACAACGTGGAAAATTTCCTCATGCGAGCCTGATTCCGCGCCGGCTCCGCCACGATCGCGGGCCGCGCCCCGCTTGCCACGCGCGCCCCCGGCGTCTTACGATGGCCGTGTGAAATCGTCGCCGTCCCCCGCCGTCGCCGCCCTGCTGCTGCTCCTCGTCCCGGCCGGTCCGGCGCGATCCCAGGCCCCCGCCGATTCGGGCGCGCCCTACCCGGAAACGCCGGCCACCTCCCCGGAGGAATCGACGAGAAAGTTCCACACCCTGCACGGGTTCCGGCTCGAGTTGATCGCGGCGGAGCCGCTGGTCACCGACCCGGTGGACATCGCCTACGACGAAAACGGCCGCGCCTACGTGGCCGAGATGAACGATTACCCTTACACGGACAAAGCGGCCCACCATCCCGGTCAGGAAAACCCGACCGACCAGCCGATCGGGAAAATCCGCCTGCTGACCGACACCGACGGGGACGGGGTGTTCGACCAGTCGACCGTGTTCGCCGAGGGGCTTAGCTGGCCCACCGGCGTGGTCTGCTGGAAAGGCGGCATTTTCGTGACCGCCACCCCCGATCTCTGGTGGTTCAAGGACACGAACGGCGACGGCGTCGCGGACGAGCGGCGAAAGGTCTATACCGGCTTCAAAAAGCTCAACGTCCAGGCGGTGATGAACAATCCGGTCTGGGGCCTCGACAACCGCATCCACATCGCCGGCAGCACCAATGGCGGCATCTTGAAAAAATCCAACGCACCGGACGACGCTCCGCTGGCCATGAGCCGGCACGACCTGCGCTTCGACCCCGTCACCGAGACGCTGGAACTCGAATCCGGCTTCGGTCGCTTCGGCAACGCCTTCGACGATTACGGCAATCGTTTCGTGTGCAACATCCGCGACCCGGCGCTGCATGTCGTGCTGCCGAAACGCTACCTCGACCGCAACCCCCATCTCCCGCCCGTCGATCCGCGCCAGGACATCTGCGAATTCGGCGAGTTCATCCCCGTCCACCGGGTCAGCCCGCCCGAGGCCTGGCGGGTCGAGCGCGCCGCGCGCTGGACCGCCGAGGAGGCCTCGAAACATCCCCCCACCGAACTCGTCGGTGCCGGCGGGGTGACCTCGTCCGCCGGCGTCACCATCTATCGCGGCGACGCCTGGCCCGAGGAATGGCGCGGCCAGTTGTTTGTGGCCGACGTGGCCTCGAATCTCTTCTACCGGCTGAAGCTCACCCCCGACGGCATGACTTTCAAGGCCTCGCGTCCCGACGCTGACGCCGATTTCTGCGCGTCGGAGGACGTGTGGTTCCGGCCCGTGAATTTCGAGAACGCCCCCGACGGTTGCCTGCACGTGCTGGACATGCACCGCGAGGCGATCGAGCATCCCTGGTCCATTCCCGACGACATCCACGCCCGCATCGACCTGCGGCGTGGCATGGACCGGGGCCGCATTTACCGGCTCGTGCCACCGGGGGATTTCACCCCTCGCCCCGCGCCCCGACTGGCCGACGCCACCACCGCCGAGCTGGTGAAGCTGCTGGCGCACCGGAACGCCTGGCATCGCGAAACGGCGCAACGGCTCATTTTCGAGCGTCAGGACAAGACCGCCGTCGAGCCGCTGCGCCGGTTGCTTCATGACGAATACGGGGACGAGACCGCTCGCCTCCACGCCCTTCGCTGTCTCGAGGGACTGAAGGCCCTCACCGCCGACGACCTGGCGAAAGTGCTGGGAGGATACGAAATCCACCTCCGCACCCACGCCGTCCAGGCCGCCGAACCCTTTCTCGCGAAGGACGCCGATGTCTTCGCCGCCGTCCTCGCCCTCGAGCGGGAACGCGATCCCCGCCTGCTGGGAGCCGCCATTCTCGCCTTGGGCGACGCCGATCCCGCCCTCGCGGCGGAGTTCCTGATCCGGCTCGGCGACCGCATCGAGAACGATCCCTGGCTGCGCGTCGCCGCGCTGAGTTCCGCCGTCAAAACGGCCCCCCAGCTCGCGATGAACCGCACCCTCGGCATCCGCCATACCCCGGGCCGGCTCGAATACGTTTACGGATTGTCCCGCACCGCCGGCGCCACCGCCGCCGACGGTTCGCTTGACGAATTTCTCCGCCTCATCGCCAACGGTCTGCGCACCTATGCCGAGTTCTCCCGGTCCGGCGCGGTCCTCACCGAGGCGCCCGTGCCCCAGGCCACCCTCTGCGCCGCCGCCGGGCTGAACGACGGATTGCGCCTCCGAAAAAAGCGCCTGCTCGACTTCGCCGCGCCCGAGTCTCCCCTCGCCGATCTGCCGTCGTTGTTGCTGGCCGCGCTCGTCAGCGCCACCCGGTCGCCGAAAACCGAGCCGGCGGTGTTCGAGCACTGCCTTCCCCTGCTCGGCCTCTACACCTTCAAGGAAACCCGCCCCATTCTCGAAAACCTCCTCTACCCCGATTTTCCCCTCGACGTGCAGCGCGCCGCGCTCGGCGCCCTCGGCCGCTTCGACGATCCCGCCGTCGGTCCCGCGCTGGTCGCCTCGTGGGGATCGCTTTCGCCCGCCCTCAAGCAACAGGCGCTCGAGTTCCTGATTTCGCGCGAAGATCGCCTCGACGTCCTCCTCCAGGCCCTCGAGAACGGCGAAATCTCCGCCCACCTCGTCACCCGGGCCCGGCGCGAGACTCTCACCGGGCATGCCAATCCCGAACTCGCGGCGAGAGCCAAAGCCCTTTTTTCCGGAAATGCCGCCCGCGCCGAAGTCATCGCCGCCTATCAGTCCGCGATCGCCAGGGAATCACCCGACGCCGAAGCCGGCCACGAAATCTTTCGGCAATTCTGCGTCGCCTGCCACCAGGCGGGCGAGGAGGGCTTCGCCCAGGTCGGGCCGAATCTCTCGACCGTGAAAGCCTGGGACCGCGACCAGTTGCTGACGAATATCCTCGACCCCAACCGCGAAGTCTCGCCCGATTTCGTCGAGTACCTGGTCGAAAAAACGGACGGCTCCGTCGTCAGCGGCGCCCTGCTCAACGAAACCGACGCCGCCGTGCTGCTCCGCCGCCCGGACGGCAGCCGCGAGGCCGTTTTTCGCCGCGACATCAAGGAAGTCCGCAACAGCGGCCTCTCCCTCATGCCCGAGGGTCTCGAAACCGTCCTCTCCCCCCGCGACCTCGCCAACCTGATCGCCTGGCTGACGAAGCCGTGACCCTCCGTTTTCTACGGCGTTCGTTTTTGACAGGACGGTTGGGCCCGATTTTTTGAAAGCATCGCGCCCGGCCTTGCGCGGTTTCACACTCGCCTGGTCGCCGTCCACAGCGGAAAATGTCTCACTTTCAAAGGATACCGGGCCGTCCAGAAAGAGCGGGCCGACACGGACGCCCAGAAATGGCTGATCGTCGTTTCCACCATCGAATGGCCCGTCTCCCGGAAGCCGAAACTCGAAATATCGTTCTGACTCAACAGGGTCAGGTCATCCACCTAACCCTGTCATGGGGTGCCCATTCACCGACGCCCGGCGCGTCGGCGTGTCCCCGCGGGACAGGACATGGTGAATCTCGCGAAATCCCCGTCTCCAGAATGACTAGGAATTGCCTGGAGGAGCCACGACAATATTACCGGTGTTCAGGATCACGAGTTCCCGGGACCTTCCGTCCCCGATGAGGGTGACGACGATGCGGGCGTCGGAGGTAATGACCTGGCCGAGACCCCGGCCGCCGGCCCCGCTGGTTTCCTCCGCGGGTTTCAAGGTCATGCCGCGGATCACCCCGCGCGGCGTGACGCCGTCGGTGCTGTAGGTCTGGCCCTTTCGCAGGAGGAGTTGGGGAACTCGAAAGAACGAGTCCGAATCGTCGTCTGCGCTCCTCGTCGTGCCGGCCCAGAGGGCTTGGTTTTCGGTGCTCGGCTTGCCCCGCAGGGTGCCGAGGATGACGTAGTGGCCATTCACAGGGTCGAGGTCCACCGCGCTGATGGCGCCCACCGTCACGGTGGACAGGTCGAAACCGGGCGCCCGATCGCCGGTTCGCATCAGAACGAGAAGCCGATGGTTCTCAAGGAGGAGGAGGGCCTGGTTGTTGGTCGATTTCACGCCGGGACCACGCAGAATCACCTGAGCCAGGATCTGATCGCTGCCCACCGCCCAGTAGCGGAGAAAACGGCTGATGACTACTCCAGGCTGGAACATGGGATAGATCTCCGTTCCCTCCAGCATCAGCAGCGGACCGCTATCGACCCAGATGCCCTCATTCGCGGTGGATGGGGCGCCGGTCAGCGTCGCGCGGACCGTCCCGGCGCCGGCGTCGCCATTGGTGGCCAGCAGGGTACGGAACGTCGCCCCGGGGGCGGCACCGGCGGCGGCCACGCCACCGGCCACCAAAAAGGGAACCGGCGCCGAATTGGTGTCGTGCCGCGTCCAGTAAGCCCGATCGACCGCCGCGCCGGTCACCGGTATGGACTTCGCGATGAAAAAGGCCCGCGGTCCGTCATGGATGGCCGCCTTCCCGACGAACTGTCCAAACACACCGCCGCCTCCATCCGCGTCGCCCTCGCGGGGCATCGACCCGATCACGTTTCCGCCGTGATTGAGGAAAAGCAGGCCGGAATCATTCGCCGAGGTGACGCCGAGCGCGCTGTCGCGGGCCAGGGTGTAGCTGAGCGCGAGAGCATTGTCGGAGGCGTGCTGGCCGAGTTCCTTGAAGACGTTCGGCTTGGCGCCGCCCAGTTCCGCGACCTCGTCGCCGGTTCGGCGGAGCGGAACCAGGAAGGAGCCATTGTCGCGAAAGAGAACGCGATTGTTCGTCGAATTGACTCCGCCGCCCGCCACGGTGGCGAGAAAAAGTCCGCGCCGCCACTGGTGGGCGACCAGGCTGTTCATCGTGGTGACCTTGGCGCCGGTCGGCAGGCTACCGACACCGCTGAGCAGCGAATAGCGCTGGAGGAGCAGATCGACCTCGCCGGACTCGCCAAAGTTCGAAAAAGTCGCCCGGTTGCGTCCCCGGGAGGCGCCGAAACCGGTGACGCCGGACTCGAAGAGCGCTCCGGCCCCGTCGCCGATGACCGCCTGTCCCTCGGTCCCATAATAGAGATCCGCCTCGCCCGGAGCGCGGAACTGACGATGGGAAAGGCTGCGGAAATCCGGACCGAACGTATAAACGTAAGCCGCGCCGGAGCCGGGGGCGTTGTTGTTGTTCCCGTTGCCGTTCACACCGATGGCATCGCTGCCTTCAAAATACGCGCCAACGATGGCGGTCTGTCCGGAGAGGGCGACGGCCGTGCCCAGCACATCACTCGCACCGGTGTTCGAGGCCTTCAAATAGGCGACCTGCCACCACTGCCATCCCATTCGGGAAAAGACGTAGGCCGCGCCAGAGGATCCGGCATTGGCGTTGTTGTCGTTGCCATTCACCCCGGTGGCGTCGCTCGATTCCAACGGAGCTCCCACGACGACGAGATCGCCCGAAACGGCGACCGCCGAGCCGAAGAAGTCGCCCGCTTCAGGTTTCAGCGGTTTCAGATAGGCCTGCTCGATCCAGGTGGTTCCCGTCCGGAAAAAGACATAGGCGGCTCCCGCATTCTGGAAGTCGTTGGCGAGGGACGACCCTTCCGTGATGGGTCGATCGGCACTGCTGTCCTCCCCCCGTGCGCCGACCACGGCGGTGTCGCCCGAGATGGCCACAGAGCAGCCGAATTCGTCGTAAAAGTCCGCGTTCGACGCTTTCAGATAAGCCTGCTGGCTCCATTTTCCCTTCGATCTCACGAACACATAGGCCGCGCCCGATTCGGGGCCGTCGTCGTTGTCTCCGTCGCCGTTGACGCCGATAGCGTCCGAGTCCTCGTTCAAGGCTCCGACAATGATCGATTCTCCCGAAATGGCGACTTGATGGCCGAAATGGTCACCGATCCCCGGCACGGCCGCCTTCAGATAGGCTTGCTGGCTCCACTTTCCCCGAGACCGAACGAACACATAGGCCGCGCCCGCAACGCTCATGTTGTTGTCGGTGTCGTCGCCGTTGATCCCCCCGGCTCCTCCGTCTTCCATTTCAGCGCCCACCACGACCGTCTCTCCCGAGATTCCGACAGACAAGCCGAACTGATCGGAGTCCTCCGTATTCGACGCCTTCAAGTAAGCCTGCTGGCTCCATTGATTGCCGGAACGGACAAACACATAGACCGCTCCCGAGCTGCCCTCGGTGTTGTCCAGCTCGTCGCCATTCACCCCGGTGGCGGCCGAGTCCTCCCCCGGCGCGCCCACGACGATGGTGTCACCGGAAATCGCCACGGCCGCCCCAAAGCCGTCCAACATTCCGGAGTTGGATGCCTTGAGGTAAGCCTGCTGCACCCACACCCCACCCGAGCGGACGAACACATATGCCGCTCCGGATTCGGTCAATCCGTTTCCTGAACCATCCCCGTTGACACCGGTTGCGGGGCTTGCCTCTCCCGGGGCGCCCACCACCAGCGTGTCGCCGGAAACCGCCACAGAGTAGCCAAAATGATCGGAGTTTCCCGTATTCGACGCTTTCAGGAAGGCCTGCTGCGCGATCGGATCGATCGTCACCGGATACCGCGCGCCGCGAACATCGGCCTCGACGGCGAGGGCGCCGTTTTCGCGGTCGGAAAATCGGACCGCCAGCGCCCGTCCGTCGGCATCCCAGGCCTTCAGTCCGCCGTATGTCAGGATCGCATTTCCGCCGCCGTCGAGAAAGGCGACAACGTCCGCGTGAACTTCCGGTTTCAGACCGCCACGCACCGACAGCTCGAGAAGCAACGTTTCCGCGCCCGGCACGGGGCATTTTGCGATCGTCCAGCCCTGCTCCAGGCCGCGCCGGTCGTTCCGGTACCATTCCTCAATCCCGGCCCCGTGGTACCGGCTCAGGCGATTGCCATCAATCGCGGCCGGAGAAGTGCCGGTTTCCAGGGCAAGGCTCGTTTCGTCGACGGATACCGATCGCAGCACCAATCCCCACGCCCAGTCGCCCGCGTCGGGACGGGTGAGAAAGCCTTCGCTGTCGAAAACCGTGCGCCATCGCATGCCGGGCTGGCGCGCCGAGAAAGTCCCGTTCTCTTGCGTCGCGAAGGCGTGGCGACCGGTCTCCCAGGTCTCGACGATGGATGCCCAATCGGACGCCGACACGCCCGCGGGAAGCGGTCGGTTCGAATCGGTGTCCCCGACCGGAGCGGCCGCGCCGGTTCGGGCGCCGCTCGCCGTCATCAGCGAAACCAGGGCGAGACACAGGATTTTCAGGATGTTTTTCATGAGCCGGCAGGGGTGTTGGGATAAGTCGGATCCGGCTTCCACGCCGAATCGCGTCACCCAGCCCTACCGGGCTCGTGGGAAGATCTTTCAAAAAAAATCCGATTTTTTTCCGGGAACGATCTCGCGCCGCCCCGAAAAGGCATGCCATCCCGCCGACCAAACAGGGTCAGGTCATCGACCCAACCCTATTGGATGTGAATCGGATAGGGATATCCCGCCAGCACTTCCTTAGCCCGGTCGTCGAAGATGATGCAGATCGCGATTTCGCCCTGGTCATTGATGGCCTGGCCGAGACCCTTGCCGCCGGCTCCGCCTTGATCGGTCGTCGGTGCCAGTGACATCGAGCGGATCCCCGTCGTGCCGGCGCCGCCCGTCGCCGCGTAAAGGGTTCCCTTGCGCAGCCTCAAGTGGGGCACACGCTGGTATTTCTCCGTGGTCGCGTCGCCCGCGTTGGCGTCGCCGGCGAAAAGCGCCTGATTCTTTTTCCGGTCCCCTCCGGTCACCGAAGTCAGCACCACGTAGTCGCCGCTCACCGGGTTCACATCGACGCGCTGGATCGCTCCCACGCTCGGACAGTCGCAATCGCAGATCGGGTCGCCCTCGCGCAGCAGTTTCAAATAGCTCTGGTCTTCCTGCCACAGATAGAGCGCGCAGTCGTTGCGGCCGCTCACGCCCGGGCCGCGCAGTTTCGCGAGAAAAATCACCCGATCCACGCTCACGGGCCAGAATCCGAGGAAACGGCTCCACACCACGCCCGACGCCTCGCCCGGCACCTGGTCGCCCTTGCGCGCCACCGTCCCGAAGGCCTGGGAGCTGATGGCCTCGTTGTTGGACCCGTTCACGCCCGCGCCGGTCAGTGTCATGCGCGTCACCGCCGGCCCGAAGGGCTGGGTGCTGGCCTCCGCGAGAAAACCGCGAACCTCTCCGAGCCCCATCAACGCGTCCCCCTGGGAAAAGACAGTGTTCGTGTCCCGAAAGAGCCGCTGAAACGGCGTGCCGCCGTCAATCACGTAGGCGGAGTAAACGAGATCGTTCGCCCCGCCCTGACTGAGCCGCGGCATGAATTGCCCCCATTGCGCGCCGCCTCCCATCGGAATCAGATCGCCCTCCGAAAAGGCGTCCACGAAATTCTGCGAATCGTCGTAAAGGGCCACCCCGCTGTCGTTGGCGGCCGAGATGGCACCGCCGCGCTTCAGCGCAAAGGCCAGCGCCGCCCCGCCGAGCGCCGTGTGCGTTTGGACGAATTCGGGAACGGTTTGAATCGGGTTTCCGTTGATCCCGAAGGCGGTCGAGGATGTTTCCGCCAACATTTTTTTGGTACTGCCCTTGTCGATCGCCAGGATGCGGTGCCGGTTGAAATCGCCTCCCGCCGCCGTCAGGTCAAAGGCCAGGCGCTCGGTTTGGTTGGAAAACGCCGTGCCCAGCGACCGGACGAAGGGCTCCGGAGCAACGATGTTTGGGATCACCTCGTTGAGCGGGTCGCGGCTGACCGCGATTTTATGCAGCGGCCCCACCGGGAAACTGTCGATCACCTGCGACCACAGGCCGCTGCTCCGCCCGCGGCTCGCGCCCGATCCGCCGAGCCGGGCGGTGAAGACCGCCGCCCCGTCGGGATTGATCGTCGCCGGCCCGAAGCTCCGAAACGTCGCCCCGATCGCCCCCGGCGCGAAGTCCCCGGCTTTCGCGATCGAAGTCAGCGGCAGCGGTCCCGCGAGCGGCTGATAGAAATAGGCCGCCCCGGCATTCGATCCGGCGTCTTGGTCGAAAACCGCGCCCACGAGTGCCCGGTTCCCGCAGATCGCCGCGGATCGGCCGACCTGTGAATCGTCGAATCGATCGGTCGGAACCAGCTTCGCCAACTGCCGGCCGGCGATGTCGAACAGGTAAGCCGCCCCGTAGTTGCTCTGATCCAGCGGCGCCCCCGCCAGAACCAGCGATCCACTGACCGAAAGGCTTGCACCGAGAGCCGCGCTTGATTGGGCATCCTCGGCGACGATGGCGTGGAGCCACGACCCGCTGTCACAATCGAACACATGGAGGGCGCCCGCGTTTGGGGCCGCGATGTCGTCGTTCTGCGCCCCCACCACGGCGAAGGAGCCCGACAATCCGACAGTCCCGCCAAAGAATTCACCGGGGGTCAAACCGATCATAATATTGCTTTCGGCGATTGTCGGCCCGGGCTGGGTCGCGTCGAAAAGATACGCCGCCCCCAGTAGGCTCGAGTGCCCGGTCGCCGTAACCAGCACCCGCGAGCCGCAGATGGCCACCGCCATTCCGAATCGGTGCGATGCCGCCGCGTCCGAGGGCGCCAGCCGGGCCAGTTCCGTTCCGGTGGTGGCATCGAACAACCAGGCTGCTCCGGAAAGATTGGCCGCCACGTCCGATTGGTTTGCCCCCACCACGATCCGCGATCCGTCGATGGCGACGGCGCCGCCGAAGCGATCCCCCGTCAGGCCTCCCATCGGGGTGAGCTTGAACAACTCGCGCCCGGTTTGGAGATCGAACAGGTAGGCCGCTCCCGAGCCGGCCGCCGCTCCCGTCGCCACATGCGCGCCAATCACCGCGTATCGCCCGCAGGCCGCGACCGCGATGCCGAACTCGCCGGGATCGCCGTTCCGCACATCCTCCGATTTCAAGGTTCGGAGGTACCTCCCCGTCCGTGTGTCGAAAACATGCACCGCGCCGCCGCTGGCGACATGATCGTCATTGAATGGCTCCCCGACGACCATGAAGCGGTCCGTCAGCGCCACGGTCTGGCCGAAGTAGTTCGACCCCGGATCCGTCGAGCGGCCGTAGATCTTGAGAACGGAAGGATTGAAAGCCGACGCCGGCGGCGCGGCGGCCAGCAGGGTCCAGACGATCAGCCCGGCGATGGCGAGCGCGGGGATCGATTTCGCGATGGAAGGGGCGAGGTGGGTGGAGGTCTTCATTTTCTGTTGGCAGCTCTTGGAAGGCGGTACGCCTCTCTCAACAAAACCTTTCGGCAAAACTCAAAAAAATTTAGAAATGCGGTGTGCCCAGCAGGCGCGGATCGCCGAATCCACGGCCGTGTTTGCCGCTAGGGAGGCGAGATCGGATAGGGATATCCGGTCAGCACTTCCTTCGCCCGATCGTCGAAGGTGATGCAGATCGCGATTTCGCCCTGGTCATTGATGGCCTGACCGAGCCCCTTGCCGCCGGCTCCTCCTCGGTCGGTCGTCGGAGCCAGCGACATCGAGCGGATGCCCGTCGTGCCGGCGCCGCCCGTCGCCGCGTAAAGGGTTCCCTTTCGCAGCCGCAGGTGGGGCAGATACACGAATCTCTCCATGGTCGGAATGCCCGCGTTGCCGGCGAACAGCGCCTGATTTTTTCGCCGGTCGCCGCCGGTCACCGAGGTCAGCACCACGTAGTCGCCGCTCACCGGGTTCACGTCGACGCGCTGGATCGATCCCACGCTCGGGCAATCGCAGTCGCAGATCGGGTCGCCCTCGCGCAGCAACTTGAGATAGGGCATGCCATTCCGCCAGAGATAGAGCACGCAATCGTTGCGCCCGCTGACGCCCGGACCGCGGAGCTTCGCGAGGAGGATGAAACGATCCTCATCCACCGGCCAAAACCCGAGGAAACGATTCCACACCACGCCGGCCGCCTCGCCCGGCACCTGGTCGCCCTTCCTCACCGCCACATCGCTTTCGGCCGAGGAGTAGATCGCCTCGTTGTTGGAGCCGTTCACCCCGGCGCCGGTCAGCGTCGTGCGCGCCAGCGCGAGACCGTTGGGTTGGGTTCCGATTTCGGTGACCATGGCGCGGATTTCCGCGCCGCCCGCGCCGGCCGGGGTGTCGCCCTGCGAAACGGCTTCCGTAAGGTTGCTGAAGACCCGTTGAAAGGGCGTCCCGGCCCCGGTCACATAGGCGGTGAAAACCATCTTGCCCGCGCCGCCATGGCTGATTCGGTTGGCGAACTGCCCCCAATGCTCCCCCAACATAAAGGGTATGGCGTCCCCCTCCGAAATGTCATTCACAAAACTCGGCGAATCGTCGTAGAGGGCGATCCCGCTGTCGTTGGCGGCCGAGATGGCACCGCCGCGCTTCAGCGCAAAGGTCAGCGCCGTGCCGCCGAGTGCCGTGTGGGTCTGGGCGAACTCGGGGATGGTCTGGATCGGATTCCCGTTGATCCCAAAAGCCGTCGAAGACGTCTCCGCGAAAAGATTCCTGAAACTGCCTTTGTCGATCGCCAGAATGCGGTGCCGGTTGAAATCGCCGCCCGCCGCGGTCAGGTCAAAGGCCAGGCGCTCGGTTTGGTTGGAAAACGCCGTGCCCAGCGACCGGACGAAGGGCTCCGGAGCAACGATATTCGGGATCACCTCGTTGAGCGGGTCGCGGCTGACCGCGATTTTATGCAGCGGCCCCACCGGGAAACTGTCGATCACCTGCGACCACAGGCCGCTGCTCCGCCCGCGGCTCGCGCCCGATCCGCCGAGCCGGGCGGTGAAGACCGCCGCCCCGTCGGGATTGATCGTCGCCGGCCCGAAG